>CAVUIV010000029.1:0-208168 GCA_963741595.1 uncultured Alphaproteobacteria bacterium | reverse complement strand
CGGTTTGCCAGCCGGCCAACGTGTGTGTCGACGACGACACCCCGTTATTGATCCGAACGCGTTGCCCAGCACCACGTTGGCGGTCTTTCGACCCACGCCAGGCAGGACCACGAGTTCCTCCATCGTCGCCGGGATCTCGGCCCCGTGCTTCGCCACGACGGCGCGCGCCATCCCGACCAGACTCTTCGCCTTGGCCCGGAAGAACCCCGTGGTCTCGACCAACGCCTCAACATTCCTCGATCGCGGCATCGGCCAGCGCCGTCGCGTCCGGATACGCGGCGAAACGGCCGCGTCACCATGTTCACCCGCTTGTCCGTGCACTGCGCACTGAGAATCGTCGCCACGGTCAATTCATACGGATTGCGAAAGTCCAGCTCGCAGTGCGCCGTCGGATAAAGGCGGGACAGCGCTGCATAGAGCATCGAAGCATGCGCCTTCAGCGCCGCGCCTTTCTGCTGCACGAAGCGCGTGCGCAGGACAATGCGTTTGGTGATCGCCTTGGGGCGCTTCGTCGTCGATGGCGACAGTCCGCGTTGCGTCGCCGTCTGTACGGTCTTTTTCGCGGTGGCAGCTGGCTTCCTGGCCGCGCCGCCGGATGATGCCACCGACGACGCGCGTTTCGCCTTCGGTGCTGTCATGCGGTCGTCAGTGCAGCATCGCGCCGGCGACGTGCGACTGTCAGCACATCATCCGCGCTGCGCGTGTTCAGCACATCCGATGCACGCAGCCACCCCTTTCGTGCCATTGACACGCCAAGTGCCACATGATCAAGGCCGGCCATCGAGTGCGCATCGGGCCCAAGTTCCACCTGCACGCCGGCCTCGCGCGCGGCGCGGCACCAGCGCCAGTCCATGTCCAGACGATGCGGGTCCGCGTTCAGTTCCACCGCCACGCCGAGCTGCGCCGCGCGGGCGAGAATCGTCGCCAGATCAATGGCGTACGGCTCGCGCGTCAGCAACAGTCGTCCGGTCGGGTGACCGATGATAGTGACGTGCGGGTCTTCCATCGCCTTCAGCACGCGGTCAGTCATCTGCGTGCTGTTCATGCCGAAGCGTGTATGCACCGACGCGATGACGTAGTCGAATCGATCGAGCAGCGGCGCGCCGAAATCGACCGTACCGCATGGGAGGATGTCCGCCTCGACGCCCTTGAGCACGCGAAACTGCCCGGCGAGCGTCGCATTCACTGCGTCGATCTCGTCGTGCTGCTGTTGCACGGCGTCAGCAGTCATTCCGTGGGCATTGAGCGCAGATCGCGAGTGATCGCTGATACCGAGATAGCTCCACCCGCGAGCCATCGCGGCCTGTGCCAGATCGCTGATGCCGAAGCCGCCGTCGGAGTAGAGCGAATGGCAGTGCAACACGCCCCGGATGTCATGCGTCTCGAGCAGGACCGGCAGCGCCGCCTCGCTCGCGGCGCGCAGCTCGCCCATCGACTCGCGCAGCTCCGGTTCGATGAACGCGACACCGGCCAGGCCGTAGAGCGCTGCCTCAGTTGCGACCGGGACCAGTGCACCGGTGCGGTCACGGACCTCGTCATCGACAACACGATATTGGCGGGCCGCAAGCCGCAGCATCAGTTCGCGCACGTGCTCCGCGCCGCCGGTTGTCCGCAGGAGCGTAACCGCAAACTGCGTCGGGTGTACGCAGTGGAGGGTGGCCGTGGTGGAATCAGCGAAGTGCAGCGAAATGACCCGAGTGCCGCTGCCGACAACGCGCTCGACTCCCCGCAGATGCGTCAGCGACGCCGCCACTGCGATCGGCTGTGTCGTGCATTCGACGACCAGCGACAGTTCGTTGACGGTTTCCATTCGACGACGGAGTGTGCCGCTCACGGCGACACGCGCGACACCATCATGCGCGGCGATTTCATGCAGCAGACGGAGCGCCTCGGCATCGGCATGCGGAAGCAGCACCGAGGCGCCAGTCGCGCGGAGCTGTGCGATACCATTGCGCACGCGCTCCACCAGGCGCGGACCGAACCGCGGGAGCGCCGCGAGCCGACCGTCACGCACACTGTCTTCCAGTTCCTGCAGCGTCTCGATGCCCAGCCCGGCGTGCACGCGCTGAATGGTCGTCGGACCAAGCCCGGGCACTCGCAGCATTTCCTGCAGCCCCTCAGGCGTTTCCTCGCGCAGATCGTCCAGGAGACTCGAGTCGCCGTCCCGGAGCATTTCGACGAGCACTGCGCGCACGTCGCCAGCGAACTCGCCCGCCTGCAGTCGCGTCGGCCAACGGCCGCGTCGGATGCGCACCGAGCTGCTTCGATGCGCTCTCGAACTCCGCCGACCCGGCCTCGTCCTCGCCGCGCAGCTGGCGGAGCGTGGCAATCTCAGCGAGAACGTGTGCGGCGGCGCGGGAGTCCATACGGCGGAATCTAGCGGCTGTTCCTGCGGCCCTCCCTTCCCGGATCATGCGCCCCCGGCCACGAAAGCGGCCAGCGCAGCCTGCAATGCCGCCGGCTGCTCGACGTACGGCACATGGCCGCAGTCGGCCAGTTCCACCATCCCGGCGCCGAGCACTGCGGCGGTCTCCCGGGCGCTCGACATCGGGATCGGGTCCTGTTCGCCATGGACGACGAGGGCGCGGACCCGAACCGACGCAAGTGCAGCGTGCAATCCAGGCCCGTCGACGCTGGCCCAGGTGGATTGCTGCACACGTCCGGTGACACGAAACGGCGTCAGGTTCGCTGATCGCTCGGGATGCGCGAAGTAGCCCGCCACGCTCAGTTCGAAGGCGCGCTGTCGATACGCCTCAGGATCCTGCTCCCGCAATCCGGACGCCTGCAAATCCGCGCGCAGTGCTGCGATGGCTGGCGCAAGCTGTCGGCGCTGCAACTCGGCGTCGAACACCGCCCGGTCCGCCGGGAGAAACGGTGCTGGTGAGATCAACGCGAGCCACGGCGGCATCGCGAAATCGATGGTGCCCGCGCGGGCCGCAACCAGCACATGCAGGGCAAGCAATGCACCCCACGAGTACCCGACGATCGGCGCCCCCCGACCCCGAGTTCGCTCGCGACCGCCGCGCAATCCGCAACATGCGTGCCGACCGTGATTGGCGTGGGATCGTCCGTCTTCGATCGTCCGCCGCCACGCTGGTCATAGAACACCAGATCAAAGCCGTGCCCGAGCGTGGCGAGCGACAGCAACTGCGGCAGCAGGTAGTCGTGATGCGCGCCCGGTCCGCCATGCAAGACGATCAGCGGCGGTGCGCCCTCCTGACCATACCGGCACCAGTACAGTGGCACGCGGTCGTTTGCGTCAGGCCACTGACGCGCGGCGATGGAATCGGAATTGGCATCACCCGAATCTACATGCGAGCGGATGTCCACTCGTCAGCGGAACGGGGCACACGCGGAATCGCGAGCTGAACCCTGGCCGGACTCCCCGTGAACGCGTCATCCGGATCACACGTCAGCGCGTCACGCGTACCGCCCCGCCGTCGCGACCGTCTGCAGATGGACACGCACCGTCGTCGCGATGTCCACACCGTAGCCTCCCGCGATCGTGACGCAGACTGGCAGGCCGATTTCGTGACAGGTGCGCAACACCAGATCGTCGCGTTGCGCGAGTCCATCGAACGTCAGTTTCAGTCGACCGAGCCGGTCGCCCTCGTGTGGATCAGCGCCAGCCAGGTAGACCACGAGGTCCGCACGCGCGTCGCGCACCACGTCTGGCAGTGCGGCCTGCAGCCGCGTCAGGTATTCGTCGTCACCAACACCGTCGTCCAGCTCCTCATCGCGGCTGCCGCTCACTTTGTGGAACGGAAAGTTCTTCGCGCCGTGCATGTTGAACGTGTACACCGAATCGTCGCCGGTGAACACCGCGTTCGTGCCATTGCCCTGATGGACATCGAGGTCGACGATGCAGGCCCGCCTGATCCGGCCGAGTGCCTGCAGCCGCCGAACCGCAATCGCCACATCATTGAAGACGCAGAAGCCCTCGCCGCGATCGGCGAACGCATGATGCGTCCCGCCTGCCAGGTTCATCGCAATGCCATGCCCCAGCGCATGCTCGCTTGCCTCGATCGTGCCGCGCACCACGCGAAACGCGCGCTCGACAAACGCCTCGCTCCACGGCAGGCCTATGCGTCGTTGATGCGCTGGTTCGAGGGTCCCGTGCTCAACGCCGTTGACGTAACCGGGCGTGTGCACGCGATGCAGATCTTCGTGCGAGGCACGCTCCGGCTCATGCAGGCGGGAGGCGCTGACCAGCCCCTCTGCCAGCGCTCCGTCTCGCAGCATTGCGTACTTCGCCATCGGGAACCGATGCCCTGCCGGCAACGTGATCGCGTAGCGCGGGGATGACCAGCAGTGCAGCGGCATGAGTCACACGCGCGATACGACGCTCCCGGCGGAACACCGGGAGCGTCGCGTCAGCGGTCCGTGAAGTCGGTCTTTGAATCCACGCGGCGGCAGACTTCGGCGATCAGCGTCGCCGCGCGATCGAGATCGACAAGGCTCACCATCTCATTCGGCGAGTGCATGTATCGGTTCGGGATCGACACCAGCCCGGTCGCAACACCGTCGCGCGACAGTTGGATTGCATCGGCGTCGGTGCTCGTCGCACGCCCGGCTGCGAGCAGCGAATACGGCATCTCGAGTGATTCCGCGGTGTCGCGCAACAGACGGAACACCACCGGGTTGATCACACTGCCGCGAGTGAGCACCGGACCGCCGCCGAGTTTGTGCTCGCCGACTTCCTTCTTTTCAATGCCAGGATGATCGGTGGCGAAGGTCACGTCCACTGCGATCGCCATCTGCGGGCCGACGACGGGTTCACTTCCATCACGTTCGGCACCCGGATGATGCCTGCGACCTGCACCGTATCGCGCAAATAGTTGAACGCGAGCTTCCGATAGAGCGTCGCGTTGATCGCGTTGGCGGGATTGACCAGCAGGAACGTGTAACCATCGGGCGCGGCGTTCACGACCGCCTCGGTGCCGATATTGTTGCCGGCGCCGGGACGGTTCTCGATGATGACCTGCTGACCGAGGTGTTCGCTCAAATACGCCCCGACGATGCGCGCCACGATGTCGGTGGCGCCGCCGGGTGGATATGGAACGACCCAGCGCATCGTCCGCGACGGATAAGTTTGTGCAAACGCACGCGCTCCGAGCGCTGTCCAAGCCACGGACGAGATGGAACCCAGCGCCGCGGCCCGCAGCAGCTTCCGCCTTGAGATCATGGCAACCTCCCTTGGTCCGGGCACGTCAGCGCGCGCCGTCGGCGCGGCAATGAAGCCGCTGCGTCAAAGTAAAGCGGCTACGCCCGGGCGGCACAAGGCCCCGCAGGCGCGGCCCTCCGGCCCGCCGCCGAACTTTCGACCACTTGCGCCGCCACGATTGATTTGCCGATAGCGGCGCGGAGATTCGATGACGGCAGTGCTTACCTATGCGATCGGCGACGTCCATGGCAGCTACACCAAACTCGCCAATCTGGTGCGCCACTGCCGCGATCACAGCGGCATCAATCGCGCGCGCTTGATTTTTCTCGGCGACTATGTCGACCGCGGCAAACGCAGTCGCGAGGTCGTCGACCTGCTCATGGAATTGCAGGCCGAGACGCCGGACGAGATCGTGTGCCTGCGAGGCAATCACGAGGACATGCTGCTCAGCGCCGCGGACCGGCAGGACGAGGCGATGTGGCTCCACAACGGCGGCGAGGCGACGCTCGAAAGCTATGGCGTGGAGCGCGCCACCGACATTCCCGCCGAGCACCTTCGCTGGTTTGCAAACCTGCCGATCGCGGAGACTGACGAGCGGCGCTTCTTTGTGCATGCCGGCATCATGCCGGGGGTTCCGCTCGCCGAGCAGCGCAAAGAGGTGATGCTGTGGATTCGGGAACCGTTCCTCTCCGATGACAGCGATCACGGGCGCTATGTCGTGCACGGCCATACGCCGACCGGAACCGGATCGCCCGAGCTTCGCCACAACCGGCTCAACCTCGACACGCTGGCCTGGAGCGGCCACCCGCTGTTCGCCGCCGTGTTCGAGGAGCGCCGCGTCGGTCCGATGGCGTTCATCGCCGATGACGGGACGCTCGCCGCCGCGGCGCCGATCAACGCGCGCGAGCGGGAGCTATACGGATCAGGATTGCGAGCGCGCGGGCGTTGAGCGCCGCGGCATGGTCGATCTGCGGACCCGGATCAAGCCGTAGCCGCGGCTACCAGCGCAGCGCCAAGGCGCCACGCACCGTGGTCACCCGATGATGGAAGGTGGTGCTGTAGGTCTGACCGGCGCTGATGAAGCTCCCGGAGACCTTGCCGAGGTCGTGAAACAACGCTTCCACGCGCGCCGTCCATTGAGCGGCGAATGCATGCTCGATGCCGCCGCCCACGACCCAACCCACCTTGGTCTTCTTGACGGTCACGCCTTCTCCCGGCGCGTCTGTCAGCCAGCTTGAGTTCACGCCGCCGAAGGCCGCGCCGCCGGTGACATAGAGCAGCGTCGGGCTCATGGTCAGGCCGATGCGCCCCCGAACGGTGGCGAGCCAGTCGACATTTCCGGTCAGCGTGAGGGTCGTGCCGCTCAGTGCGACGATGTCGGGATAACTGGCGCTTGTCTTGACGCCGAGCCAGCTGCCATCGACCTCGATGCCGTAGACCACGCGGCCGGATTGGAGGTTGTAGCCGGCGAGTCCGCCGAAGGCGCCGCCGAACCGATCGAGCTCGCAGACGCTGGTGGTGCCGAATGGCGCGCCGCAAGCGCCGTTGCTTTGGAACGTCGTCTGTTTGTGATCGAGCCAGGCGCCGCCGCCATGCACGCCGATGTAGAAGCCGGTCCAATTGAACGGCGCAGCCATCAACGGCGCCTTGACCGGGGCGCGCGCAGGCAGATCAGCCGCGGCGGCCACGTGCACCGCGCCGAACAACGCCAGCGACGATACCGTCGCCAGCAGGTAGCTCTTGCCGCGCATGGGTAACCCCTAAGTCCCGGTTCCGATGTCACGAATATACTGAGATGACCTCGCAAAAGCTGTTGCCGAACGGCCACAACGGATAGGAATCCGAGATATTCGGGGACGCGCGCGGCCGGGACAGTCGCAGGCAGATCAGGCGCTAAAGCGCGGACTTGCCGGCCAGCGCGGCGAGCCGGGCGCGGTCGAGCTTGCCGCCGTCGGTCATCGGCAGGGCCTGCACCACCACGAAATGGGCGGGCGCGAAGGCGCGTCCCAGCGCCTGTGCGCAATGCCCGCGCAGCGCGTCCTGGTCGATCGGCGAACGCGGCACCACCGCGGCCCACAGCTTGGCGACGCCGAGCGCGTCGTCATGGGTGAACACCGCCGCCTGCGCCACCGACGTATGCGACATCAGCACGTCCTCGAGCCGTTCCGCGCGCACCTTGTCGCCGCCGAGATTGAGCAGCGCGCGCTCGCGCCCGAGGATGATCAGCATGCCGTCCGGCTGCAGGCAGGCGACGTCGCCGGGATAGAACCAGCCGCCGCGGAACGCGAGCCGCCCCTCCGGCGGATCGCCGTAGTAGCCGCCGACCATCTGCGCGGTGCGCAGCCGCACGCGCCCTTCCCGCCCATGCGGCAGCACGTCGTCGTTGTCGTCGACGATCTCGACCTCGGCGCCCGGCGTGATGAAGCCGGCGGCGCCGGGCGTCGACGCGATCACATGCGCCGGGCCGATGGTGATGCCGCCGGTCTCGGTCGCGCCGTAGGTCGACGACAGGTTGGCGCACATGCGCGCGCGCACCCGCTCCGACAGCGAGCGCGGCATGGCGGCGCCCTGCGTGATGATGTGATCGAGCCCGCACGCGACATTCGGATAGGCGTCGTAGAACGTCAGATACTGCGACAGCCCCTCCGGCGACGCCATCATGCCCTGCACCTGATAGAGCGTGAGCCCCTGCACCAGGCTTTCGGGATCCTCGCCGTAGTAGAAGATTGTGCCGCCCTTGTAGGTGAGCCGCAACAGATCGCGGAAACCGGGATCGGTGGCGAAGCCGAGATCGCAATAGAACCGCGCGCAGGTTTGGAAACGGGTGTCGCGGGTGAAGGCGAGCCGCGCGTTGCGTTCGAACACCAGCCGGTGCGTGAACGGAATGCCCCGGGCGTCACCGGTCGAGCCCGAGGTCAGCGTGATGCGGCAGAGCGTCGTCGCCGCCGGCGCAGATGAGCCGCGGATCGTCGAGCGGCACGCCGTCGCCGGCCTGCATCCACGCAGTCGCGTCCGCGAGAATGACGCGCTTGGCGTTCTGATAGACGGCGTTGGCGTCGGCGATCACCGCATCGACGCCGATCTCCGGCGGGAACACGCGGCTGCGCGCCGACAGCGTGACCACGCCGATGCGCGCGAGGCCGAGGATCAGCGCGGCATGGAAGATCTTGTCCTGCACGTGGATCGCCGCCACCTGCCCGCGCGCGAGCCCGCACGACAAAGCGGCACGGCTGATGTTGTGGATCGCCTGCGCCAGCCGGCCGTAGCTGATCAGCGGCCGCGCCGCGCCGGGCACGCAAATCGCCGGCGCCGCCGGGTTGAGCTTGGCTTGGAACAGGACGGGATCGACGATGTTCATGGGTTGAGGCGCCAGCAGTGGCTCAATCAGAAATGCCGCTTGGCGAATGCTCTACCGGAACCTGACTTCAAATACCGCTCGAAAGCGTGTGCTTTCTTTGGATCGGAGAAGGTAAAATAGTTCTTGATCGTCCAGGGCCTGAATTTCGCCGTATGGAAGACCTCACCCGCATTGTGCTTCTTGAAACGTGTTTTCAAGTCTTCAGTGATACCGATATAGAAACGCTCGGGATCGGCAATGCTCTGAAGAATATAGACGTACAACATCTCTGACAGTCCGCCTCCGCGCGAGCGCTTCGGCGTGACAGCCTTCGCTCATCGCTTCGGTCAGCTCGCCTAAGGCTCGCCGAGCCGAAGCTCGAAGAGCGAAGGCTGGTCGGAGTGATAGGATTTGAACCTACGACCCCCTCGTCCCGAACGAGGTGCTCTACCAGGCTGAGCCACACTCCGACACTGGCCGGGTTATAACGACGGCCCCCCGGGGCTGCAAGCAAGAGGTTGCAAGAGGTTGAACGTGACTGCGGGACCGTCAACGCGCGTCATTCAGGCCGGTTCCCAGGCCACAGCGGAGGCCGTGCGCTGCCTGGCGGCCGGCGGGCTGGTCGCCTTCCCGACCGAGACCGTCTACGGGCTGGGCGCCGACGCGCAGGACGGGATCGCGGTGGCGCGCCTCTACGACGCCAAGGGCCGCCCCGCCTTCAATCCGCTGATCGCCCATGTGCCCGATCTGGCCGCGGCGCGACGCCTTGCTCAATTCGACCCGGTGGCCGAGCGGCTCGCCAGCGCGCTCTGGCCGGGGCCGCTAACCCTGGTGCTGCCCAAAGCTTCGGGCTGCGCCGTGTCCGAGCTCGCCACCGCCGGCCTCGACAGCATCGCCGTGCGGGTGCCGAGCCACCCGGTGGCGCGCGACATCCTCGCAGCCTTCGGCCGGCCGGTGGTGGCGCCCTCTGCCAACCGCTCCGGCCATGTCTCGCCCACCACCGCACAGCACGTGCTGGCCGACCTGCGCGGCCGCATCGAGCTGATCGTCGACGGCGGCGCGACGCCGGTCGGCGTCGAGTCCACCATCGTCGCCTGCCTCGGCGAACCGGCGCTGATGCGGCCGGGCGGCGTGCCGCGCGCCGCGATCGAGCGCGTGCTTGGCCACGCGCTTGGCGACGCGCCGGCGCCAGCCGACGCCGACGAGGGCGAAGCGCCGCTCGCGCCCGGCCAGCTCGCGTCGCACTATGCGCCGCGCTGTCCGCTGCGGCTCGACGCGACCACGGTGGCGCCGGGCGAGGCGTTGCTCGCCTTCGGCCCGCCGCCGCCCGCGGGGGCCGCGCCCATGCTCAACCTCTCGGCACGCGGCGACCTGATCGAGGCTGCCGCCAACCTGTTCTCGCACCTGCGCGCGCTCGACACCGCCGGCGCAACAGCGATCGCGGTGATGCCGATTCCGCCGGACGGGCTCGGCGAAGCGATCAATGACCGGCTCCGCCGCGCCGCCGCGCCACGGCCGTGACCTCTGGTAGCCGAGAGCGAGACGCTCGCCAACATCGCTGCCGCCGGACACGCTGATAACCCCGGTTAGCACGCGCTATACTGCCCAATCAAAGATCGTGAGTGCCGCATGAATATCGTCGAACGTCCCATCAAGGTCCTGCCGCCGGAGCTGCTCGCGCGCTTCGCCGCCATCGTCGGTCCGCGCAACGCGCTCACCGACGCCAACGATATCGAGCCCTACATGATCGAGGATCGCGGGCTCTATCGCGGCCGCGCGCCGATGGTGCTGCGGCCGGGCACGGTGGCGGAAGTCTCCGCGATCCTGAAGCTCGCCAACGAGACCGGCACGCCCATTGTCCCACAAGGGGGGAATACCGGCCTGGTCGGCGGCCAGACCCCGCACCACGGCGAGATCCTGATCTCGCTCAAGCGGCTCGATCGCATCCGCGAAGTCGATGCGACCTCCAACACCATGACCTGCGAAGCCGGCGTCGTGCTGATCAAGGCGCAGGAAGCCGCGGCCGCCGAGAACCGGCTGTTCCCGCTCTCGCTCGGCGCGGAAGGCAGCTGCACCATCGGCGGCAATCTCTCGACCAATGCCGGCGGCACCGGCGCGCTCGCCTATGGCGTCGCGCGCGAACTGGTGATGGGGCTCGAAGTCGTGCTGGCCGACGGGCGCGTGCTCAACAACCTGCGCAAGCTCAAGAAGGACAACACCGGCTACGACCTGCGCCACATCTTTGTCGGCGCCGAAGGCACGCTCGGCATCATCACCGCGGCGGTGCTGCGGCTGTTCCCGCGGCCGCGCGCGGTGGAGACCGCCTTCATCGGCCTGCCCTCGCCCGACGAAGCGCTGGCGCTGCTCAACCTCGCCTATGAGCGCGCCGGCGGCAGCGTCACGAGCTTCGAGCTGATCCCGCGCATCGCGCTCGAATTCGCGGTCAAGCACGCGCCGGCGTGCCGCGACCCGCTCGCCAGCCAGCATCGCTGGTACGTGCTGATGGAGCTGTCGAGCCAGGCGCGCGAGGGCCTGCGCGCGATCATGGAGGACATCCTCTCCACCGGCGCCGAGCGCAACCTGATCGAGGACGCCACCATCGCCGAAAGCCTCGACCAGACCAAGGCGCTGTGGCTGTTGCGCCATCACATCGCCGACACCCAGAAATACGAGGGCGGCTCGATCAAGCAGGACGTCTCGGTGCCGGTGAACGTGGTGCCGGATTTCATCGCCGAAGCGACCGCCAAGGTCGAGGCGATGGTCCCGGGCTGCCGGCCGGTGCCGTTCGGCCATCTCGGCGACGGCAATATCCATTACAACGTGTCGCAGCCGGTCGGCATGGACAAGGCGGAATTCATCAAGCGCTGGGACGAGGTCAACGACGCGGTGTTTGCGGTGGTCGCCAAGCACGCCGGCTCGATCTCGGCCGAGCACGGCATCGGCGTGATGAAGCGCGCGCTGTTGCCGTCGGTGAAAGACCCGGTCGCCTACGACCTGATGTGCAGCCTCAAGCGCATGCTCGACCCGCAGGGAATCTTGAACCCCGGCAAGGTGCTGTAACGCGTACGCCCGCGCGCTTTTTCACGCCGCCTTCGGCGGCTGCTTGGGCGAAGGCGTCGCCGATGCCTCGCGCACCGCAACCGCCATGTTGATGCGCATCAGGTTGCGGATGTGATCGAGCGCGACGCGACGATCCTTCGGGCTGAGCGCGGGATCCTTCGCGCATCGATGCAGCCGCTGCGCGAGCCTAAACCGCTCTTGCGACGTCATCGTATTGTGAGCGACCATCGGCAGCTCCCATGGCGGAACACATCTAAAAACGTAGGGAGGCCGAACCGCCCCGGCAATGGGTGCGGCCATCGCCATTTGTGGACAAATTGATTCAAATGCGCGCGAACCCGCACGGAGCGCATCGCGGCTATGGTCTAAAATAACGACGACTGGCGTTCGTCTTTCTTGGGTTTCCGCGCGCGTTTGGCCGCGTTGGCTTCGCTTTTTGCCGGCGCGATACCTTCTGACTGTTCGGTCGCGGTCACCGCCGGACGCGCGCGCACCGGCTCCAACACGCCGGGATGATCGTTGGCCACACGATTGACCGCGGTCGAAATCTCATAGGCGTCGAACAGATCTTCCGGCGCCGGCACCAGCAAGGCAGCCGCGGTCTTGTCGTCGACGTTCAGGCAGTCGAGCCACAGATCGAACGCTTCCGGCGGGATCACCGCCGGCATGCGATGATGGATCGGGTGCAGCGTCTTGTTGGCGTCGGTGGTGATGACGGCGGCGGTTTCCATCTCCTCGCCGTTCGGGCCGGTCCAACATTCCCACAATCCGGCGAAAGCGACCGGGCCGCCGTGCTTCGGCCGCACCACATAGGGCCGCCGCGGCGTGGTGTCCTCGTTCCACTCGTAGAAGCCGTCGGCCGGGATCAGGCAGCGCCGGCGCTTCATGGCGTTCTTGAACGAGGGCTTGTCGAGCACCGAATCGCTGCGCGCCTGCAGCACCAGCGAGAACGCCTTGGGGTCCTTGACCCAGGCCGGGATCAGCCCCCAACGCACCAGCGTGAACTGACGGCGGCCCTCGTTGAGCCGCACGATCGGGATCGGCTGCGTCGGCGCCACATTGTAGCGTGGCGGGAAATTCGGCAGTTCCGGATAGTCGAACAGCCGCCTGATCGCTTCCGGCGCCGAGGTGATGAGATAGCGTCCGCACATGCTATGGTTTTAACGCATGATCCCGAAAAGTGGGAACCGGTTTTCGGATAAGATCATGCGCAAGTACGCATGATCCCGAAAAGTGGGAACCGGTTTTCGGATAAGATCCGATCCGTTGAACAGAGCAGAGCTGACCGCCGTGGCTGATGACAGAACCTATCCGAGCCGCCCCTTTCTCGCGGTGAGCGCCGCCATCCTGCGCGATGGCAAGGTGCTGGTGGTGCGCCGCGCGCGCAACCCGGCGGGTGGGCTCTACAGCTTGCCTGGCGGCGTGGTCGAAGCCGGCGAGACACTCACCGAAGCGGTGAAGCGCGAGATCGATGAGGAGACCGCGCTCGTCATCGAGCCGGTGGCGCTCGCCGGTTACCGCGAGGTGGTGACGCGCGATGCCGAGGACAAGGTGGAGCGCCATTTCGTGATCCTGCCGTTCGCCGCCCGCTGGATCGCCGGCGAGCCGAAGCTCAATGAGGAGCTGAGCGAATGGCGCTGGGTCGACCCGGCCGAGATCGCCGCGATGCCGACCACGCCCGGGCTCGCCGAGATCGTCGCCAAGGCGATCGAGCAGCTCAAGACACCGTAGCCGAATCCGGGCAGTCCGGCGGATCGGCGAAACCGTCATGATTCCGGCGACTTGCCGCGCGATCTTGCCAAGCGCTTGCCGCCGTCGCGCTGCGAGCTTATGTCGATTGGCGCATGCAACGACCGTTCACTGCCGCACTCGTCACGTTCCTTCTGGCGCTTTCGCTCGCCAGCGCACCGGTGCGGGCGCAGTTGCCCGCGCCCTACGACGCAAACCTCCAGCGCCTCGCCGAGATCATGGGCGCGCTGCACTATCTGCGCGGTCTCTGCGGCGCCAAGGACGGCCTGAAATGGCGCACCGAGGTGCAGGCCCTGATTGAGGCCGAAGCGCCGACCGGCGAACGGCGCTCCCGCATGATCGCCAGCTTTAACCGTGGATATCGTGGCTTTCAGCAGAGCTACCGGACCTGCACGCCGGCCGCCGACATCGTGATCCGCCGCTATCTCGAAGAGGGCTCGCGTATCGCGCGCGAAGTCACGGCGCGTTACGGTAACTAGCTTCGCGACCCATCTGGCGGCAAACGCGGCGCGAATGGTCCTTTGATTCTGGCGTTTCGCAAGCAGCTGGCGACATGGCATGCGAATGTTAAAATTGAATCGACGGTATTAACCTTTCTGAAAGGTCTGGCTGGCCCGTCAAGTTCCGCGTGATAACGTCCCGCGCATTCGAGGGGATCTTAACGCCGAAACATCGGCTCTTTTTTTGGGGGCGTGGTTTTATGACTGTGCAGAATTCTCAGGCACCGGCCAACGGACCGGACCATGAGCAGAAGCGCGCCGCCCTCGGCTATTTGCACGAGGCCTGGGCCGAAGCGCGCCATGAGGGCATCGATGGCGATTGCCTGGCGCAAGTCTGCCTGTTCAAAGCCTTCGCTGAATTTGTTTCGACTTACGGCGAAGAGGCCGCGGCCCAGTTCGCGGAAGGTCTCGCCAAACGCATCCGCAACGGCGAATTCTCGCTGGCACTGGCGCGACAATAAGCAGACCTTCTTCCCACCACCTCGCTTCTCGCCACAATAGCCAGTAGAATCGCCGCCGGTTGAAACCGGCGAGCCATGATGCTGCGTCTTTGCCTGTCGATCCTGCTGACGGCCGTTCTCGCGGCAGGCGTTGCGCTGGCGCAGAACCCGCAGCACCTTGCGCAAAACAAGGTGCGCACCGAGACGATCCGGCCGCCCGCTCCGGGCGAGCAGCCGTTCCGCAATGAAGGTCATCTCACCGCACCGGGCGCCATCGGCAAGCTGCCTGAGATCATCGCCAACCCGGCACGGCTGCCGCCGGCGGTCGCGAAAACCCGCGAACGAATTCTCGCCGCCGCGCGATCCGGAGAAATCGCGAGAGTCTTCGCGGTGATGCAGGAAGCCCCCGCCCTGCCAGTTTTTTCCTTCGCGGAGGATCGCGACCCGGTCGCGTTCTGGCGAGCGAACTATCCGGACTCCGACGGCGTCGAAGCACTCGCCATTCTGCTCAACGTGCTCGAAGCGCCCTTCGTCCACGTCGACGTCGGCACGCCGCAGGAGATTTTTCTGTGGCCGTACTTCGCCCGCATCCCGCTGAAGGTTTTGACGCTGCAGCAGAAGGCGGAGCTGTTCCGGATCATCACCGGCGCCGACTACAAGGACATGGTGGAATTCGGCGTCTACTCGTTCTACCGGCTCGGCATCGCGCCCGATGGCACCTGGCAATTCTTCGTCGCCGGCGATTAGTATGCGCCGCCAACGTTGGCATGCGGTCGGCAGCGACTATCCCCCGCGCGCCTCGCGCAAGCACGCATCGTCAATATAGAAAGCGAGATCGTCGGTCGCGTCCTGTGCCAACAGCCCGGATTCCTTGAGCTTGGCGACGACGGCAGCAAGCCCCTTGAGGTTGATCGACATGTCGCGCGGCAGCGCGCCCGTGCCGGTGAAGTAATCCCAGGCGCGTTCCGCATGATGTAACGGCGCCGGCAGCTCGCGCGCGGCAATGCGCGCCGCCTCGGCGCGGTGCGTGTACATCCAGTCGGTACCGCGCAGCACCGCACGCAGGAATCGCACCGCGAGCTCGCGATGCGTCGCGATCCAGTCGCGGTTCGCATTGATCGAGACGAACTGCCAGTCAGGCACGTAGTCGACGATGTCTCCCAGGTTGTTCATTCCGGCATCTTCGGCGACAAAATTCCACGGCACCGACTGCAGGCCGGCGTCGATGCTGCCTTCCAGCAACGCCTTATGGCGCGGCGGCACGCCGCCGGTTTCTTTGACCTTGTAGTCGGCCGGGTAATGCAGACCGTGCGCCGCCAACATGGTCTTGACGTGAAAGAACGTCCCTTCCTTCTCGGTGACGATGCCGATCGTGCCGCCGCGGAGATCCTCGATGCGCTTGAACGGAGCGCGCGTGATCAGCGAATGCACGAGCTTGCCGGCATTGCCTGCAACTAGGCGGACCGGCCCGCCTTCGGCGGTGTTCTGGATCGCGAGTTCGGGCGAGCCGATGACAAAATGCAAAGTGCCGTCGAGCAGCATCGGAACGTGCGGCGCGCTGCCGAACACGGTGGTCGAGACTTCGAGGTCCTCGGCGGCGAAATATCCGTTTTCCTCGGCAGCCCAGAGCGGCACGCTGAAGAACGTGCGCGACACGTATCCGACCGCGATCTTGTCAGGCATGGCATGACTGAGGTGAGTAAGGGAGGAAGGAGAAGGAATTCGCCGCACAATCTATGGACTTTCTGCCGCGTTGACAAATCGCGCTGTGTCGCGTGAGCCTTCAGATCAGACGGCGATCGGACGTGGCGTCTGTAACAACGACGATAAGGGGGAGGTCATGTCGAAGCGATCAATCCTAATAATCGGCGCCGCGGCGATCATGGCCGTTGCACTGGCGTTCGGCGACAAGGCGGCTGCCCAGGTGCCCCAGTCGCCGATCACGCTCGTGGTCGGGGTCGCCGCCGGCGGCTCGACCGACGTCACGCTGCGCGCCATCGCTGCAAAGATCGAGGAGATGGGCGGCCCCCGATTTGTGATCGAGAACCGGGCGGCGGTGGCGGCATTCCTGCGGCCATCGGAGTCAAGGATGCGCCCCCCGACGGCCGCACGCTGTTCGTTGCAAGCTATGCGCCGTTCGTGGTCAGCCGGGCGATGTCGCAGAATTTTCCGTTCGACCCGACGAGCGACTTCCGGCCGATCACCACGCTGTTCAACTTTCCGCTGATGCTGATGGTTCCCGCGGAAGTGAACGCGAAATCCATGGCCGAGCTGGTGGCGCTGTCGAAGTCGCGGCCCTCAGGCATCACCTATGGCTCCCAGGGCGTCGGGACCGCGGGCCATCTTCTCGGTGAGATGTTCGCCAAGGCCACCGGGGCCAACCTGGTCCACGTCCCCTACAAGGGCGCGTCGCAGGCCGTGATCGACCTTGTCGCCGGCCGGCTGGACATGATGTTCATCGGTACCTTGCCCACCATGCCTCATATCAAGGCGGGAAAGCTGCGGCCCCTGGCTGCGACCGCGGAAAAACGCCTGACTGCGCTGCCGGACATTCCAACCTTCGCCGAGCTCGGCCATCCCGACATCAATACCAATTTCGTCTGGTTCGGGATCGCCGCCCCGAGAAAGACGCCCGATCCTGTCGTCCGGAGTCTCCACGAGTGGTTCGTCAAGGCGGTGACTCAGAAGGACCTGATTGCCAAGCTCGACGAGCAGGGCATCATCCTGGAGTCGAGCACGCCGGAAGCATTCACCGCGCGCATAAAATCAGACTACGAGAGGTTCGAACCGCTGATCAGAGCGTCGATGAAGCAGCAACAGAAGTAACGCGATATTCGGCAAAGACGCCAGTTCGAGCGTCCCGATTTTACTAGGCCACCTGCGCGCGGGCGCCGAACGCGCGTTGCAGGATGGCGTTGATGTCGGCGGGATAGAACGGCTTCTTGAGGAAGAAGTCAGCGCCCTGCGCACGCGCCCGCTGCGCCAGCGCCTCGTCGGCGGCGGAGGTCATCAGCGCGACGTAGAGATACGGATGCTGGCGCTTGACCGCGTGCAGCGTTTCGACGCCGTTGAGACCCGGCATATTGTAGTCGAGGAAGACGAGATCGATTTTTCCGGCCGAGATCTGCTTGATCGCATCGACGCCTTCCTGGGCGTCGGAGATCTCGAGTTCAAACGGGCTCGCGGTCAGGATCTTGCGCACGATGTTGCGCATCGTGCTTGAATTGTCGACCACCAGCACACGATTGGGCTGTCGCAACCGCGCGCACCGTTCGACCAACGTGCGGGCCTGATCCACGGTGTCCGGCTTGACGATCACGTCGTCAGCGCCGCTGTCGGTCAGGCCGCGCGCGGCCTCCTCGCTCGCCGCCACCAGGATGACGAATACCTTGCGTTCCCCCGACTTGGCTCTGCCCACAACGGCTGAGCGTTCCAACGGCGGCAATGCGGCGTCGGCCAAGATCACGTCGATCGTATTTTTCGCCAGAATTTCCGGAACCGAGGCCGCGCTTCCGGTTTCCATGATGTCGATCGGGATCGAGGAAGCGACCGCGCCCTTCCGCATCAGGTCGCGTTTCTCCATCGAGTCAAACAACAGCAAGAAGCGAATGTCGATCATGCAATACCGCCGGAATTCAAAGACAGCTGCGCTGGTCGCGACCACCGGAGATCGCGCCAAAATGGATGATCGTGCTGAGCGCGGTCAGGGGTCCCCTCCGATTGCCGCTTACACGACTTTTTTTTCGCCATATCGTCCGATTATCGGCGCTTAAGCTAGTAACACAGCCCATTCAAGCTGTGGAAAATCAAGATAACCAATCGAGAAAATCTTGCCTATCCGGTCGGCGATGGTCCGCCGGCGGCCAGGGTCTCCAGGAACCGGACCGCCTGGCCGCCCGCCGGCGTCACCAATTCGCCCTCCCACATCACCCGCGCTCCACGTATCAGCGTACCGACGGGCCATCCGGTGACGGCTTTCCCGTCATACGGGGTCCAGCCGGCGCGCGAAGCAATCCATTGATTGGTAATGATGTTTTGCCGTTTGAGATCGACGACCGTGAGATCGGCGTCGTAGCCCGCCGCGATTCGTCCCTTGCCGGCGATGCCGAACAGGCGCGCCGGGCCGGCACTGGTGAGATCGACCAGCCGCGACAGCGACAGGCGGCCGGCATGGACATGGTCGAGCATGATCGGCACCAGCGTCTGCACCCCGGTCATGCCCGACGGCGTCGCCGGATAGGTCTTCGCCTTCTCCTCCAGCGTGTGCGGCGCATGGTCGGAGCCGAGCACGTCGACGATTCCCTGCTGGATCCCGCGCCAAATGCCGTCGCGATGCGCGCGGTCGCGCACCGGCGGATTCATCTGTGCCAGGGACCCCAATCGCTGGTAGCAATCGGGCGCTTCCAATGTCAGGTGATGCGGCGTGGCCTCGACCGAAGCGACGTCCTTGTGATGCTGGAGGAAATCCATCTCCTGCGCGGTGGAGATATGTAGCACGTGCACGCGCTTGCCGGTTTCGCGGGCGAGCTGCACCAGCCGCTGCGTGCATTGCAACGCTGCAATCTCGTCGCGCCAGACCGGATGCGAGCGCGCATCGCCTTCGACGCGCAAGTGCTTGCGCTCGTTGAGGCGATATTCGTCTTCCGAATGGAACGACGCGCGCCGCCGAATGACCTTGAGGATGGCGCGGACCCCGGCATCGTCCTCGACCAGCAGCGAACCGGTGGAAGACCCCATGAACACCTTGACGCCGGCGCAGCCGGGCAGCCGTTCAAGCTCCGGCAGGTCGCTGGTGTTCTCCCGCGTACCGCCGATGAAAAATGCGAAGTCGCAATGCATGCGGTGATGCGCGCGCGCGACCTTGTCGGCCATCGCCGACGCGCTGGTGGTGGTCGGGTTGGTGTTCGGCATTTCGAACACCGCGGTGACGCCACCCATCACCGCGCTGCGCGACCCGGTCTCCAGATCCTCCTTGTGGGTCAGTCCCGGCTCGCGGAAATGCACCTGAGTGTCGATGACACCCGGCAGGATGTGCAAGCCGCGGCAATCGACGACCTGACCCGCCGACGCGCGCGACAGATCGCCGAGCACGGCGATCCGCGAGCCGGCAATGCCGATATCACGCAGGCCCTCGCCGTCGTGATTGACGACGGTGCCGCCCTTGAGGATCAGGTCGAAGTTTTGCGCCATTCCAATCTCACGCTCTTGTGACGGCCCCCTGTGCGCCTTACGTTTCACCGTGTGGCGGTTCAGAAGTCCGCAACATGGTTGCGGCAAATCCGTATTGCGGACTTCTGAACCTAAGCCACACGGGAATCAATAAGCTGCTAGTGTCCTTCGCTCCCGAAGTTCGTATAGGAGCCCGCCGCGAAATCGTACGAACTTCGGAAGCGGGACACTAGCCATGTCTGGCAAGTACGACCTATGAAGGCAGCGCTCCTTTCCGACCGCGGCGTGGTGAAGGTCGCGGGCGCCGACGCCCGTCGGTTCCTCGATGGGCTCGTGACCGCCAGCATCGAGACCGTCACGGCCGGCGAATGCCCGCTACTGCGCGCTGCTCACGCCACAGGGCAAGATCATCGCCGATTTCATCGTGGCCAGGCCCGAGGAAGACGATCACTATTTTCTGGATTGCCCGCTCGCCCTGGCGCCGACGCTGGTGCAACGCCTCAACTTCTACAAGTTGCGGGCCAAGGTGATCGTCGAGAACCTGTCGGACACGCTGAGCGTCATGGCGTTCTGGGACGGCGCCGGCACCGGCGGCCCCGGTCTAAGCTACGCCGACCCTCGCCTGCCCGCGCTCGGGCGGCGCTGCATGATCGCGACGCATCTCGCCGACAAGGTTGCAGCCGAACTTGGCGCCACCCTCGTTGATGCCGCCGCGTACGATATCCATCGCATCGCGCTCGGCGTACCGCGCGGCGGCAGCGATTTCATTTACGACGATGCCTTTCCGCACGAAGCCGACATGGACCAGCTCGCCGGCGTCGATTTCGACAAAGGTTGTTTCGTCGGCCAGGAGGTCGTGTCGCGCATGGAGCACCGCGGCACCGCGCGCACCCGCGTCGTGCCGGTCGCTTTCGACGGTCCTCCGCCCGAAGCGGGCGTCGCGGTGACGGCGGGCGAGAGCCGGCTCGGCATGATGGGCTCGGGCTCCGGCACGATCGGCCGTGGGCTCGCTACCTTGCGGCTCGATCGCGTCACCGACGCGATGGCGAGCGCCACGCCGTTGATGGCGGGCGGTATCGTCATCCGTCCGATCCGGCCGGAGTGGGTGCGATTCCAATGGCCCGGCGAAGCGAAGGCAGCGGAATGACCACACCTCACGCTCACGCCGACGGCCTCGTGCGCTGCCCCTGGCCGAAAGACGATCCGCTCTACGTCGCCTATCACGACAACGAGTGGGGCGTTCCCGAGTTTGACGACCGCGCGCTGTTCGAAAAGCTCGTGCTCGACGGTTTCCAGGCCGGCTTGTCGTGGATCACGATCCTGCGCAAGCGCGACAACTTCCGCCGCGCGTTCGACGACTTCGCGCCGGAGAAGATCGCGCGCTACACGCCGAAGAAGGTCGAGCGGCTGATGCAGGACGCCGGCATCGTGCGCAACCGCATGAAGATCGAGGGGGCCGTCCTGTCGGCACGCGCTTGGCTCGCGATCATGGACAAAGGACCGGGCTTCTCAAGCCTGCTCTGGGACTATTGCGACGGCGCGCCCAAGATCAACAACTTCCGCAGCATCAAGCAGGTGCCGGCCGAGACCGCCGTGTCGCGCGCGATGTCCAAGGATCTCGCGGCGCGCGGCTTCAAGTTCTGCGGGCCGACCATCGTTTATGCTTTCATGCAGGCGGTGGGGATGGTCAACGACCATCTGGTGTCGTGCCATCGCCATGCTGCGTGCCAGAAGCTAGTGGTCCGATTTTAACATTCGCATCCCATTTCCGCGGACGATTTTGCGAATGTTAAAATCAAAGGACCGCTAGCAAGTATAGGCTGCTGTGTCCGATTCCGAAGTTCGCATGGTTCCGCGGCACCCTCGTTTGCGAACTTCGGAATCGAAGGACACTAGCAACTTATTGATCTAGTGTGGCTTTGGTTCAGAAGTCCGCAAGTCGAACTCGCCGCGAGAATGATGCGGACTTCTGAACCGCCACACTAGTGGAGTTTGGATTTGACATTCGCATCGCGTGCTTGCTGCCTGGTGGGTGGCGAATGTCAAATCCACTCCACTAGCCGCGTAGCTGGCGACGTTCACCTTGTAACGGCCATCTTGTCCCGGCTATCAAGCCGCTAGAAGGCCAATTCCCGGAAACCAAATTCCTCGAAACCCACGCGTCTCGGCGCGGGACGAAACGTCGAAGTCGATACGCCATGCCGAAATCAGCCAAGCAACCCGCCACGCGGCAAAGCACCAAGCCCCGCGCCTGGCAGCGCATGCTGTCGGGCCGCCGGCTCGATCTCCTGGACCCCTCGCCGCTCGACGTCGAGATGGAGGACATCGCCCACGGCCTGGCGCGGGTTGCGCGTTGGAACGGGCAAACCGCGGGCGCGCACATCTTCTCGGTGGCGCAGCATTCGCTTCTGGTCGAGACCATCGCGCGCCATCGCGCGCAGCTCGATCGCCATGGCCGTCTGGCGGTGTTGCTGCACGATGCGCCCGAATACGTCATCGGCGACATGATCTCGCCGTTCAAAGCGGTGATCGGCAACAACTACAAAGAGGTCGAGGCGCGACTGCTGGCCGCCATTCGCCTGCGATTCGGCCTGTCGGCGGAGCCCAACGCCGAGTTGCTCAAGGTGACCAAGATCGCCGACCAAGCCGCGGCGTGGCTGGAAGCGACCAAACTTGCGGGCTTCAGCGTGTCGGAAGCCACCAAATTCTTCGGCAAGCCGCCGGCGGTGTCGATGGTGACGTTGCGCGACTACCTGACGCCATGGCCGGCCGAAACCGCCGAGACGCGCTTTCTTGAGCGATTTGCGCGGCTGTTCCGACCCTGACATTTCCGCGACACGGATTGCGCGCTATACCAAGTGCCATGGTGATTCACGTCTGCTCCCTATCCCGCCTGCATCGAACGGTCGAGGAGACCGGCGCACGCCACGTCGTCACGCTGTTGCGCGACGTGCATCTTGTGCAGCGGCCCATCAGCATCACCGAGGACCGGCATCTGGTGCTCGGCATGGATGACATTCCGGAACCCGCCGATGGCTATGTCGCACCTGGCGAGGACCACGTCGCCAAGCTGATCGCATTCGCGCGCGCCTGGGACCGCTCGGCGCCGCTGGTCGTGCACTGCTACGCCGGAATCAGCCGCTCGACCGCAGGCGCCTTCGTGACGGCCTGCGCCCTCAATCCGGGCCGGGCCGAAACCAGCATCGCCCGGGAGTTGCGGCGACGCTCGCAGACCGCCTCGCCCAATCGTCGCATCGTCTCAATCGCCGACGACCTGCTCGGCCGCAACGGCCGCATGGTCGACGCGATCAGCGCAATCGGCTCTGGCGCTGCCGCGCACGAAGCCGTGCCGTTCCAGCTGGAATTGGAATAGCGCGCACCGGCCGCTGGTTTCGTGCTCAAATCCTTAGCGCTTTGTTGCCGTTTTCACCTAAACTTGCGATATTTTCGCTAATCCTGACTTCAGAAGTTTTCCCGTAAGGTGATCCCGGTTCGCCACGGATCGCCAGCCATGCTGAGCTACGTCAAGAAGCAAACCGTGACCATTACGATCGGCGTGTCGTTCTTCCTGTGCGGCTTCTTCGCCGTCGCCAACCTGCTGCGCTTGTCGGATAGCGACGTCGCGGTCGGCCTGTTTGCCGGCGCGGTCGGCGGGTTCACCGTGCTGATCGCCGCGCAGATCGACGAGCGGCGCTCGCGCACCTCCTCGGTGCATATGGCCTGACCGGCCGTTTCCCTGCCGCTGCCTTGCCGCGCCGACCCGCGCCAAAGCGCCCTATTGTTCGCTTGCACCCCCCGTCCTAGTTTCACGCGTGGTGGACAAGCCGCGGCGCGGCCAGTCCGCGCGCCTGCCGTGGATTCCGTAACGGAATTCCGGCGCCATCTGGGGAGATGCCGTCTTGACGCCGATCCGCTGTCGCCTGTCCGCCGCATGCGCGCTCGTCCTATCCACCGGACTTGCCGCGCCCGCCCACGCGCAAGCGGATTTCTACAAGGGCAAGACCATCACCATCACCGTCGGATTTACGCCGGGCGGCGGCTACGACATCAACGCCCGTGCGATCGCGCGCCACATCGGCCGCCACATTCCGGGCAATCCGAACATCGTCGTCCAGAATGCGCCAGGCGCCGGCTCGCTGTCGGCGGTGCGCAATCTCGACGCCACGCTGCCGCGCGACGGCACCGCGATCGTGGTGTTCAATCCCGGCCTGGTGACGCAATCGATCGTCCAGCCGGAATCGGTGAAAGTCGACTTCCGCAATGTGGGCTGGGTTGGCGTCGTCGCCGCCGACTATCGGATTTGTTACGGCTTCGGACCCAAGGGGGTCAGGACCTGGGCCGACATGATGGGCCGCAAGGAGTTCATCCTCGGCGGCACCGGCAAGAGCTCCGGCAACTACATCAATGGCGCAACGTTGCGCCAGGTGTTCAATGCCCCGGTGCGGCAGATTCTCGGCTTCCCGGGCAGCGCCGAACAGCGCATCGCGATCGAGCGCGGCGAGCTCGACGGTGACTGCGGCTCGATCTCATCGATCCCGATCGCCTGGCTGAACGAGAAACGGGTTCACCCGTTCGTTCGCTTCTCGGAAAAACGCGGTGACGAAATTCCGGAGAGCGCGGTCTATATCGGCACCTTCGCCAAGACCGACGAGCAGCGCGCGGTGCTCGGCGTGCTCAACGGCGGCGACGAGATCGGGCGGCCTTTCATCATGTCGAAACAGGTCCCCGCCGATCGGCTGGCGATCATCCGCCAAGCCTTCATGGCGACGGTGAAGGACCCAGCCTTCGTGGCGGACATGGAGAAGCTCGGTCATCCGATCCAGCCGCTGCCCGGCGAAGCCGCGGCGGCGATCGTCGTCAAGATGTCCGGCGCGGCGCCCGCGGTGCTCAAGAAGGCGCGGGCGATTTACGAATAAGCGAAGCCGCGCACGCGGGCGGTTGGTTTGCTATCATGCCCGCGATGTCCGAAACCGCCCTCACGCCCATTGAGATCGGCCTCACCGCCGCGATCGTGACGGTCGAGAACGAACAGCCGACCATCCTGGTGGCCGGGGAAGCCGGCACGACCCATGCCGAAGGCACCGGCTTGCCGTTCGGCCCGTTTGATCCGCTGGCACATCGCACATTCGAGATCGGTCTGCGCGCCTGGGTCGAGGCGCAAACCGGCCTGACCGTCGGCTATGTCGAACAGCTCTACACCTTCGGCGACCGCGGCCGCCACGCCCGCCGCGACGACACCGGGGCGCATATGGTCTCGGTTGGCTACCTCGCGCTCACGCGCATGTCGGACAATACGCTGCGCGTTCCCGGCGCCGGGTTTCAGCCATGGTACCGCTTCTTCCCGTGGGAAGACTGGCGCGAAGCGCGACCGGCGATCCTCGACACCACCATCCTGCCATTGCTGAACGAATGGGCGGCACGCCCCGCCGACGCCGAAACGACGCGCGTGCTCAGCCGGCGCGAGCGGCTACGGTTCACGTTCGACACCGGCAGCAGCCCGTGGGACGAGGAACGCGTGCTCGAGCGCTATGAGCTGCTCTACGAAGCCGGGTTGATCGAGGAAGCGCGCCGCGACGGCCGCGAAGCCGCGCTGGCGAGGCAGCGCTTGCCGCTCCTGGGCGAGCCGATGCGCTTCGATCATCGCCGCATTCTGGCGACCGCTATCGCGCGGCTACGCGCCAAGCTCAAATATCGGCCGGTGGTGTTCGAGTTGATGGCGCACGAGTTCACGCTGACGGAATTGCAGCGGACCGTGGAAGCGGTCTCCGGACGGCGCCTGCACAAGCAGAACTTCCGCCGGCTGGTGGAAACCGCGGCGCTGGTTGAGCCGACCGGCGAGATGTCCACCGCCACCGGCGGACGGCCAGCCGCGTTGTTTCGGTTCCGGCGCGACGTGCTGGCGGAACGGCCGGCCGCCGGATTGCGGCTCGGCGGACGCGGCTAGAGCATGATCCCGAAAAGTGGGAACCGGTTTTCGGAAAAGCATGCCCTCGGGCTTGACCCGAGGGATCATGCTCAATCAAAAAAGTTAGAGCCTGATTGCAATTCAACCTGAGGCAATCACACTCTTGACTTGACGAGGCGCGGCTAGGCTTGGCCCGCCGTTTCGAACGCCGCGGCTTCCATCGCCTCGCGCGCGCCCTCGCCCGCCCACAGCACGAATTGGAATGCTGGGTAGTAGCGCTCGCAGGCATCGAGCCCGCTGGAGAGCAGCACTTCGCATTGGCTCTTTGACGCCTCGACGCCGCCGGCGAGCACCAGGGAGTGGCGATGCAGCACCATCCCCTCGTCCTGCCAGAGATCGAAATGCCCGACCCACAGCCGCGCGTTGATCAGCGCGATCAACTTGTTGACCTCGGCCTGCGATCGCTCCGGCACCTTGACGTCGAATGCGCACGCCACATGCAGCGCCTCAAGACCGTGCATCCAAGAAAACGATATCCGGTAGTCGGTCCACTTGCCGCGCACCAGCAAGGTGACCTCGCTCTCATTCGTGCGCTCGAACGGCCACGCATTCGAACGAGCCATGTGCTCCGCAATATCGAGCGGGCACTTGCGATCCGGTTCAGTGCTTTCGTGTGACATACTCATGGTCGGAATCTCCGAAACAAAAACATTGGTCCTGTCGTCATTGTGGTGCGCGGACTGTCTTCATCGGCCGGGCGGCTCGTTTGCGGCGTGCGCGAATTCTGCTTGTGGAAAATCAGCGCACGCAGCGCGGACCGCTGCGACCGGGAAGACATCAAAGGCTGGAAGATCCGCACCTAGCGGCCGAAGCTTGCCCAAATCGACCGGCGCTCCCTATCCTGGTGCGCGGGATTTGGTGACACGAAGACGACAACGGCCCGGAAAGTCGACGTCCAGATCCGAACCACGTTGACCGGCCCAACGGGCCGCCGCAACATTCCCCACATGCTACACCCCCGTGCAGTGGGTCTACTCTACGCAACAGAACCATACGCAACGGAACCATACGCGCGGCAGACCCTTACTCAACGCAACACCACCCTACCCCTGCCCGCACCGCGACGTTGAACACACGGCTTGCTACTCGGGCAAGGTCGATGCTTGGCAATAAGTTTGTTCCGGATGTGGTACGATCTTGATCATTGTGCGACGGCACATACGACCCCCAGTTGTGCTGAAAAACCGGGCTGATCGGTGCCGCGCACCGCGTTCCCGAGTGGACGCCCGGACGTTGCCCACAGCACTGCACAAATCATCCACAGGCGGACCGGATGCCCCGGTGGCCACGGCGCATTAAAAAGAGTTCATTCAAATCGCTCGAACCGTCGCCTAAACCGCCGCGACCAACGACCGCCGGAACCGGGACGCGTCCCGCAGTCATCCACAGGCCGGCGATGGGAATATAGTCTATGGAAATTGCCCTGGCTGTTCTGCTGGTGCTGTCGTTTCCGATCATCGCCATCGCGGGCCTCGTCATCGCAATCGGAGCGCGTGAGCGAGTACGTGTTCTTGAACAACGTTTCGCCGAAATTCAAAAGGGCCGGACGATCGCCGCAGCCGCTTCGAGAGCTCCGGAGCTGCCGGAAACGCCGGCAACACCGGCCGCCGCAATACCGTACCCCCGCGCCGACTCAGCCTGCCGAACCGGCCGCCACTGCGCTCCCGCACGATGCGCTGCCGCGCGAGCCGGTCCGCCGCGCCCGCCGCCACGTCAGTGCCGCCGTCCCCGCCCCCGCCACCATCGGCGCCCGCCCCAACCGCACCGGCGATGGGCTTCGAAGAACGCCTCGGCACCCAATGGGCGGTCTGGGTCGGCGGCCTCGCGCTCGCGCTCGGCGGCTTCTTCCTGGTGCGCTATTCGATCGAGCAGGGCTGGTTCGGGCCCGGCGATGCGCGTCGTGCCTCGGCGCGCTGCTCGCGCTCGCGCTGATCGCCGCCGGCGAATGGGCGCGCCGCAAGGAAAAGCTCGCCGGCATCTCCGGCCTGCCGACCGCACACATCCCGAGCATCCTGACCGCCGCCGGCACCGCCGTCGCCTATGCCGACGTCTACGCCGCGTACGCGCTCTACCATTTCATCGGCGCCGGCCGGCGCCTTCATCCTGCTCGGCGTGGTCGCGCTCGCGACGCTCGCCGCCGCGCTGCTGCACGGCCCGGCGCTGGCGGGGCTCGGCCTGGTCGGCGCCTATGTCACGCCGCTGCTCGTCTCGACCGGACAGCCCGAACTTCTGGGCGCTCTATCTCTACCTCGCGGTCGTGACCGCCGCCGCCTTCATGCTCGCGCGCGTACGGATGTGGCGCTGGCTCGCCATCACCGCGGTCGGCGTTCGGCGTGTTCTGGACGTTGCCGGGCCTCGGCGCCTGCAGTTCAGCGTCAGATCGGCGTCGCGCGCGCATGCCTTCCACGTCGTCGTGGGCTTTGCGCTGGCCGCGACATTGATCGTGTCGGGCCTGCTGTTCGGACCCGATGCCGAGCCGGGCAAGATCGATCCGGTTTCATCGGCTGGCGCTCGCCGCCTATCTGTTCGGCGCGCTGCTGATCGTGCTGGCGAGCCGGCACGACCCGCTCGCGCTGATCGCGTTCGTCGCCCTCACCGCGGCAACGGTCGCGATCGCCTGGCGCAGCGAGGCCGCGGTCGCCGGCCGTGCCGGCGGCGGCGTGATGGTCGCGCTGATGTTCTTGCGAATACTCGGTCGGCGTCAGCCTCGAACACCTCGTGCTGCCGTCCGGGCCGGTGGCGGGCGCGGTGCCGGAGCCGCAACACGCTGTTCTACGGAACCGCATCTTGCGCTTGGCGCCGGGCTTGCGGCGCTGTTCGGCGTTCGCCGGTTTCGTCGCGCAGGGCCGTTCGACGCAAGCGCTGGTGCCGGCGCTCTGGGCGGCATCGGCGGTGTTCGCGCCGGTCGCGATCCTGGTCGCGCTCTACTACCGCATCGCCGAGTTCGAGCCATCGCTGCCGTTCGCCGGGCTCGCGCTGTTGCTGGCCGCACTGTTCGCGGTCGCCACCGAAACGCTGAACCGCCGCGAGCCGCGTCCCGGCAGTGCGGCGGCGGAGCGCGATCTTCGCGACCGGCGCGGTCGCCGCGCTGGCGCTCGCGCTGACCATGGCGCTGGAGAAAGGCTGGCTCACCGTCGCGCTCGCGCTGATGGTGCCGGGCATCGCCTGGGTCGCCGACAAGCGGCCGTTGCCGGCGCTGCGCATGCTCGTCGGCGTGCTGGTCGCCGGGCGTGCTGGCGCGCGTCGGCTGGGAGCCGCGCGATCGTCGGCACGAGCGATCGGCACCACGCCGATCTTCAACTGGCTCCTCTACGGCTACGGCATTCCGGCCGCCGCGTTCTGGCTCGGCGGCCATCTGCTGCGCCGGCGCGCCGACGATGTGCCGGCGCGCATGATCGACGCCGGCCGCGCTGCTGTTCACGCGTGCTGCTCGTGTTCCTCGAAATCCGCCACTACATCAACCGGCGGCGACCTCTATCGCGCCTCCAGCGGCCTCGCCGAGATCGCGCTGCAGGTGAGCGTCGGGCTCGCCATGACCATCGGGCTCGAATGGCTGCGCGAGCGCAGCCGACAGCATCGTCCACAATGTCGGCGCGCTGGTCATCGCGGCGCTGACGCTGGCGGCGATCGTGTTCGGACTCGGCATCGTCGGCAATCCGATGATGTGGCCGACGAACGTCGGCGGCGGCTTCTTCAATCTGATCCTGCTCGGCTATGGCCTGCCGGCGGTGCTGACGGCGACACTCGCGCTCATCACCCGCGGCCGCGCGGCCGACGGCATACAGCCAATTCGCGGCGGTGGTCGCGGTGGCGCTGGCGCTCGCCTATCTGTCGCTCCAGGTCCGCACGCTATTTCCACGGCCCGGTGCTGACCGATCGGACCGACCACCGACGCCGAGCAATACACCTATTCGGCGGTCTGGCTCGCCTTCGGCGTGGTGCTGCTGGCGGTCGGCATGCTGCTGCAAGCTCGCAGGCCGGTGCGGCTCGCGTCCGCCGCGGTCGTGGTCCTCACCGTGCTGAAGGTGTTCCTGATCGACATGCGCGACCTCACCGGCATCTACCAGGCGCTCTCGTTCATCGGCCTCGGCGTCGTGCTGCTGGGCATCGGCTGGCTCTATCAGCGCCTGCTGTTTCCGCGCCGTGCGCCGCCGTGCCGCCTCGACCAGCGTAGCGACGCTGAGCGTTGACATACCGGTGCTTGAGCAACCGCCTACTTGCCCGTTTGCGGTCTGCTACAAATAGCATGCTCGACGTATTCCGACAGTTCGACTTGCAATCTGCGCAAGTGGCATCGGTGTGCGGCCACATGCTGTCCTGGGACGATTTCCGCTACGTCAAGGCCATTGCCGAAGTCGCGTTCCCTGAGCGGGGCGGCGCAGGCGCTCGGCGTCAATCATTCGACGGTATTTCGCCGGCTTGGGCAGATCGAGGAGCAGCTCGGCTCGCGGCTGTTCGAGCGCGGCCGCGCCGGCTACGCGCTGACCGCCGTGCGGCGAGGAAATGGTCGCGCCTCGCCGAGCGGCATCGGCGACGACATCGTCTCCTTCGAGCGCAAGGTCACGCGGCCAGGACCTGCGGCCGTCGGGCGAACTGCGCGTCACCACCAACGACATGGTCCTGCTGCATCTGCTGACCGACATGCTGGTCGGCTTCCGCCGCACCTATCCGGAAATCGTGCTCGACGTCGTGGTGTCGAACACCATGCTCAATCTGTCCCGACGCGACGCCGACGTCGCGGTGCGCGCCACCTACTCGCGCCGGAGACGCTCAGCGCGCAGCGGGTCTCAAGCATCGCATGGGCGGTGTTCGGTGCGGCGCGTGGCGAACATCAAGGCCGTTCGACCCTGCAATGCCCCGCAACCACGACTGGGTCGGCTTTGGCGATCACCTCGGTCCTGACCGAGCGTCACGAAGTGGCTGAAGGACCGCGCGGACGACGAGTCGCATCGTCTACAAGGTCAACACGCATGCTCGGCTTCGCCGAAGCGGTCGCAGGCGGCGTCGGACTCGCGTTGCTGCCGTGTTTCGTCGGGCGATCGATCCCGGCCTTGTCCGCCTGACGCCGCCTCTGCCCGAGCTCGAAGGCGAGCTCTGGCTGGTGACTCACCCTGACCTGAGCAGCGACGGCGCGGGTGCGCGCGTTCCTCGACTTCTGCGCCGACGAAGTCGTCAAGCGACGAGCGATCTTGGAAGGCCTTCGACTGACGGTCGAGTCTGCCGAGAGCGCGGTCGCGCTGGACTCGCCAGCGGCTGCGAGCGGCTGCTGCTGTTGCGGCTGCCACGTCGTGCGCACCGACGGTGGTGCGCCGAAGCCTGCGGCGGTGAAGTCGCAATAGGCGAAGCCGACAAGCCCGAAACCGAACCGCGGAAGCTCTGCTGGTCGGTGCGTTCGACGTTGAAGCAGGGCTCGAACGGCATGCCGCGCACGGATGCGCAAACCGCCTCGCCCTTGACCTTCAGCGTCCCGGGCGGAAGCTGCACGAACCGAACCGGTCCATTGCCGCGAATCTGGATGGTGCCGGCCACCGAGCAGATCGCTCTGGATCCGCCCGGCGCCGCGTGTGCCGTCGAAGCAGTTGTAGGCGAATATCTTGCCAACGACGAAACGCCGCGCAGCGTCCGACGCCCAGCGGCTCCGCAAGCGCCGACCCCGCCGCAAGCAAGGCCGTCGCAATCGATCACAATACGCACGAACATCGGATTCCCCCTCCCGAACTCTACAATACTAACGCGTTTACCCGCGGCTAACCATGCGAATCTGACCGATCCTGCCTGACGATTCGTCGCCAAATCCTGAACGTCTTTACCCAATCTTGACCACGATGCGACCGCGGACGCGCCCCTCGACGATCTGTCGCCCCGCCTCCATCACATCGGCAAGACCGATTTCCGCGGTCATTTCGGCCAGTTTCGCACGATCGAGGTCCGAATTCCAAGCCGTTTCCATGCCGCTTCGCCGGTCGGCGACGCGGCCGATAGACGGAATTGATGCCCAAAAGCGACACCCCACGCAAAATGAACGGCGCGACGCGACGTCGGCAGATCCATACCGCCGGCCAGCCCGCAGGCCGCGACCGCGCCGCCGTAGCGCGTCATCGACAGCACGTTGGCGAGCGTGGTCGAACCGACCGAGTTGACACCGCCCGCCCAGCGCTCCTTGGCCAGCGGCCGCGCCGGGCCGGTCAGTTCCTTGCGCTCGATGATCTCGCTCGGCGCCGAGGCGCTTGAGATAGTCGGCCTCCTCCGGCCGGCCGGTCGAGGCGATGACCTGAAAGCCGAGCTTGGCCAGCAGCGCGATCGCGACCGAGCCGACGCCGCCGGCCGCGCCGGTCACCACCACCGGGCCGCTGGTCGGGCGTGAGGCCGTGCGTCTCCAGCGCCATCACGGCCAGCATCGCGGTGTAGCCGGCGGTGCCGATCGCCATCGCGTCGCGCGCGCGTCATGGTCGCCGGCAGCCGCACCAGCCACTCGCCCTTCACGCGCGCCTTCTCGCCGTAGGCGCCGAGATGGGTCTCGCCGAGCCCCAGCCGTTGAGGATCACCTTGTCGCCCGGCTTCCAGTCGGGATGCGACGGAGCTCTCGACCGTGCCGGCGAAATCGATGCCGGGAATCATCGGCCAGCGCCGCACCACCGGCGCCTTGCCGGTGACCGCGAGGCCATCCTTGTAGTTGACGCGTCGACCATTCGACGCGCACCGTCGACGTCGCCGTCCATCAGCTTGGCCTCGTCGAAATCGGTGAGCGCGACGGTCTGGCCCGCTGTCGGCCTTCTCGATCACGATCGCCTTGAACGTGGCCACGTGGCCTCCCGAGTACCCGCTCGTCTTCGCGATAGATGGCAGCTGCGTATCAACGCCGCGGCAAGCTGTCAGGCTGCCGCGTGGCCGCGGCACCGGCTTCTCGACGATCGGCAGATTGATCAGCGCCGACATGACGCCGAACAGCACGCCGCGCCCACCAGATGATGTCGTAGGAGCCGGTCGCTTCGTACAGCACGCCGCCGAGACAGACGCCGAGGAAGCCGCCGACCTGATGGCTGAAGAAGGCGATGCCGAACAGCATCGCGAGCCAGCGCGTGCCGAACATCACCGCCACCAAGCCCGACGTCGGCGGCACCGACGACAGCCACAGCAGGCCGGTGACCGCGCCATAGATCAGCGTCACCGCGGTGATGCCGGCAGCGTGATGAGGAAGATCACGGCGAGCGCGCGCGTCGAATAGATGAACGACAGGATGTAGCGCTTGGGCATGCGGCTCGGCGAGATAGCCCGACAAGCAGCGCGCCGACGATGTTGAACAGGCCGATGATGCCCGAGCGTCCAGCCGCCGACTTCGGCCGACAAGCCCGCGGTCGATCAGATAGGACGGCAGGTGCAGCGGTGACGAATTGCAGCTGAAAGCCGCAAGTGAAGTAGCCGAGCACCAGCAGGACGAAGGAGCGATGCCCGAAGGCCTCCGCGAGCGCCTGCTTGTCAGGTCTGGCCGGGGACGACGATTGGCGCGTGGCCGGCGCCAGCTTTCGGCCGGCGCATCCTGCCGCGAGGTCGCGATCGCGAGCGACAGCGGAATGATCAGCAGCAGGATGCCGGCGAAGATTTCGCAGCGTCGTCTGCCAGCCGAGCTTGTCGATCAAGCTCGACGCCGAGCGGCGAGAACAGGAACTGGCCGAACGAGCCGGCCGCGGTGCCGGCGCCGAACGAAATCGTGCGCCAGCTCTCCGGCAGCAGCTTGCCGAACGACGGAGATGATCAGATTGAACGAGCAGCCGGTGAGCCCGAAGCCGATCAGCACGCCGGCCGTCAGATAGAGCTGCCCGGGCGTCGTCGGCATGCGCCATCATGTAGACGCCGGCGGCATAGAGCAGCGCGCCGCGCGATCACCACCCGGATGGTGCCGAACTGTCGGCGATGCGCGCCGGAGAACGGCTGCACCATCGCCCCAGATCAAGCTCTGCATCGCCACCGCCAGCGCGAACACGTCGCGGCCCCAGCCGTTGTCGGCGGTCATCGGCGTCATGAAGAAGCCGAACGACGAGCGCGGTCCGAAGCCGAGCGTGGCGATCAGGCAGCCGCAGATGACGATGACCGCGGGCGTGCGCCAGGCAGCAGCGTCGGACGTCGGTGACCGGCGCGGTCGTCATCGATCGGTCACGCCGGCGCAGCAGCGGCGCGCACGACCGGCTTCTCGACGATCGGCAGGTTGATGAGCGCGGAGAGCACGCCGAACAGGACCGACAGCCACCAGACCGCGTCGTAGGAGCCGGTGCGCTCGAACACCAGCCCGCCGAGCCACACGCCGAGGAAGCCGCCGACCTGATGGCTGAAGAAAGCAAAGCCGAACAGCATCGTCAGCCAGCGGGTGCCGAACATCACCGCCACCAGGCCGGACGTCGGCGGCACGGTCGAGAGCCACAGCAGGCCGGTGACGGCGCCGAAGATCAGCGTCGACGGCCGGACTCGCGGGCAGCATGATGAACACCAGCGATCGACAGCGCACGCGCGAAATAGATGAACGACAGGATGTAGCGCTTGGGCAGGAAGGTCGCGAGCCAGCCGGAGCCGAGCGAGCCGACGATGTTGAACAAGCCGATGATCGCCAGCGTCCAGCCGCCGATCTCCGCCGACAGACCGCGGTCGACGAGATAGCTCGGCAGATGCGCGGTGACGAACGCAAGCTGGAAGCCGCAGGTGAAGAAGCCGAGCACCAGCAGCACGTAGGAGCGATGGCCGAACGCCTCGGACAGCGCCTGCGCGAACGACTGCGGCGGCGCGGCGGCGCCGCGGCTGCGCGCCGCTCGGCTTGCGCGGCACGATCAACATCATCGACAACGGAATGACGAGCAGCATGACGAGCGAAAAGATCACCAGCGTCTGTCTGCCAGCCGTAGGCGCCCATCAGGTACACCGAGATCGGCGAAAACAGGAACTGGCCGAACGAGCCCGCGGCGGTGACCGCGCCGAACGCGATATAGCGCCAGCTCTCCGGCACGAGCTTGCCGAGCGCGCCGATCACCATCGGCACCGCGCAGCCCGACAGTCCGAAACCGATCAACACGCCAGCGGAGAGATGCGACATCGCCGGCGTCGTCGCGATCGAGGTCAAATACAGCCCGAGCGAATAGAAGACGACGCCGAGGCTGAGCACCCGCGGCGCGCCGTATTTGTCGGCGATCGCGCCCGCGAACGGCTGGCCAATGCCCCAGATCAGATTCTGGATCGCCAGCGAGAACGCGAACACATCGCGTCCCCAGCCATTGGCCTGCGACAATGGCGTGAGAAACAATCCGAGCGTCGAACGCGGCCCGAACGTCAGCACCGAGATCGTGCATCCGGCGAGCGCAATGATGACGGGAAGGCGCCACATCGGAATCTTGGCGGCGCTGGTGGTCGTCGCGGTCATGGGAATCTCCGGCCAGCGCGCACCATAAGGCGACGATCGATTGCTCCCAATCAATACTTGGTCAGGGGCACCATCCGCGGGCCGCATAGCAGCTCTCAACCGGAATCCGCGCCTGCCCCTGGCACGACCGGCTGGAGACATGCTATATATGTTTTGCTCCAAATGAGAATAATCGTGGAGCTGACCGGCCGAACCCGCCGGATGTTTTTGTACCCCAAATATGCTCATATTGAGCATATTTGTTCGGAGAAGCGCCATGCCGATCCTGCAAGCCTTTGGTCCGACTTCCGTTTCCCCTGCCGCGCCGCCGCCGAGCGCGGGCTTGTCGGCCGCCGCGCGCCGCTATGGCGTGCTGCCGATGCCGTCGCTCGAGTGGAACGAACAGGTCGCGCGCGAGACCGCGCATCTCTACGAGCGCGTCAAGGCGGTGATCCCGCCGGTCGAGTGGCCGTTCTTCGCGCCCTATGTGAAGGCGATCAACGCGCTGAAGAAAGAGCGCAACGCCGTCATCCTGGCGCACAATTACCAGACCGCGGAGATCTACAATTGCGTCGCCGACTTCGTCGGCGATTTGCTGCAGCTCGCGCGCGAGGCCACCAAGGTCGACGCCGACATCATCGTGCAAGGCGGCGTGCACTTCATGGCCGAAACCTCGAAGATCCTGAACCCCGACAAGACCGTGCTGATCCCCGATCTGCGCGCCGGCTGTTCGCTCGCCTCCTCCATCACCGGCGAGGACGTGCGGCTGTTGCGCAAGAAATTTCCGGGCGTTCCGGTGGTCGCTTATGTCAACACCTCGGCCGAGGTGAAGGCCGAAGTCGACATCTGCTGCACCTCATCGAACGCCGTGCAGGTGGTCGAGAGCCTCGACAGCGACACCGTGATCTTCCTGCCGGATCAATATCTGGCGAAATACGTCGCCTCGCAGAGCAACAAGAAGATCATCGCCTGGAAAGGCGCCTGCGAAGTGCACGAGCGCTTCACCGGCGAGGAACTGCGCCGCGTGCGCGGCAACGAGCCCGGCGTGCAGATCATCGCGCATCCGGAATGCCCGCCCGACGTGCTGGCCGAAGCCGATTACACCGGCTCGACCGCCGGCATGATCGATTGGGTGCGCAAGCACAACCCGAAGCGCGTGGTGCTGGTCACCGAATGCTCGATGGCCGACAATGTGAAGGTCGAGTTGCCCGACGTCGAGTTCGTGCGGCCGTGCAACTTCTGCCCGCACATGAAGCGGATCACGTTGCCGAACATTCTCGACAGCCTCGTCTACCTCAAAGAGGAAGTCGTGATCGACCCCGCGATTGCCGAGCGCGCCCGCCGCTCGGTCGAGCGGATGGTGAACCTCAAGGCGTAAGGCCGTCCGCATCGCTGGGTCGGTTGCGAGACAAGGAAGCAAGCCATGACCACCTCCCTGCTCTATCCGCAAGGCTTCCTGTCGCCGCTTGAAATCGACGCTGCGGTCGAGCGCACGCTGGCCGAAGACCTCGGCCGCGCCGGCGACGTCACCTCGATCGCGACCATTCCCGCCGGCACGCAAGCGCGCGCCGTCGTGGTCGCGCGCAAGGCCGGCGTGATCTCCGGTCTGCCGTTGGTCGCGGCCGCGCTGCGGCGGCTCGCCCCGACATCGACCTCAAGCCCGCCGCCCGCGACGGCGACAGCGTGGCCACGAAAACCGAGCTGATGACCATTGTCGGCGACGCGCGCGCCGTGCTCTCGGCCGAACGCGCGGCGCTCAACCTGCTCGGACATCTCTCAGGCATCGCCACCGCGACCGCGAGCTTCGTGCGTCTGATCGAAGGCACCAAGACGCGCTTCTGCTGCACCCGCAAGACCACGCCGGGACTGCGCGCGCTCGAAAAATACGCGGTGCGCTGCGGCGGCGGCTTCAATCACCGCTTCGGCCTCGACGACGCCATGCTGATCAAGGACAACCACATCGCGGTCGCAGGCGGCGTGCGCGCGGTGCTGGAACGCGCGCGGCAGAACGCCGGACATCTGGTGAAGATCGAGATCGAGGTCGACACGCTGGACCAACTCGCCGAGGTGCTCGACTGCGGCCTCGCCGAAGTGGTGCTGCTCGACAACATGAGCCTCGCCGACATGCGCAAGGCGGTTGCCTTGGCGAATGGACGCGTGGTGCTGGAAGCGTCCGGCGGCATCACGCTCGACACCATCGCGGACGTGGCCGCGACCGGCGTCGACTACGCCTCGTCAGGCTGGATCACCCATTCCGCGCCGTCGCTCGACGTGGCGCTCGATATCGAGATCGTGATCGCAAAGACGCTCCGGCGCTACAGCGCTACAGCCCGGCTGTCGCTGTCGCTGTGCGTCGCCCCATTCCGGCGCGTCGGCGCCGTCGCCCCAGCGATGCGGCCGATAGAACGTATGCACGCCGATGCGATGCAGCTTCTGCATCGTCCGCACCCACGCCGGCCGCACCCAGTACGCGTGATAGTGCGTCGCCTTGCCGACTTCCGGCAGCCAGAGCTTGCCGTCAAGCACGCCGGTCGCGACCTCCTTGGCGCGTCCCCACGCCGCCTGATCGCGGATCACGTCACGGTGACGATCGCAGGCGAACGTGAACTGGCAGGCGAGATAGCGGTGCGCGTTCTGATAGACCACGCCGCATACGCTTGCCGGATAGTGGCCGGAAAACGCGCGGTTCACGATCACCTGCGCCACCGCGATCTGGCCGCGCACCGGCTCGCCACGCGATTCGAAATAGATGCCCTCGGCCAAACACCGCTCCTGCTTGACGCGGCTTGCGGTGGTGAGTCCGAGCCGCTCAACCGGCGACATCGGCCGCCGACCTTCGCCGGTCACCTCGCCCTTGCTGGCCACGGTCTGGCTCGCCGCCGCATCGGGCGAAACCGCACGTCGCGCGGGTGACGCCGCATCGGGCATGAGCGACGCAGGCTCCACCTGCGAATCAACCGAAACCACCAAGGTCTCGACCTTCGGCTGTTCGCCCTCCGGCCACGGCTCGATCGCTTCGAGGGTCTCGCTCATCGGCTCGCCGTTGAAATAGAGCCGCGCCGTCGACGCGGCCGGATCGTCCTCCTCGCGCGCGAAGCCGAAACCGGCGGTGACGCGGTCTCTGAAATTCGGCGGCGGCACCGCGCTCGTCTTGTGGCGCGAGGATTTCGGCTGCCCCCAGCGCACTCGGATTCGGCATCGTCGGCACCACTGCATTGCGGTCGATGCTCGCGAGCGCCATCGGATGCGGCGTGTTCGGTTCAATTTCGGGTTCCGCTTCGGTCACCTCGCCGGCCGGCGGCTCGGCGTTCTGCACCAGCGGCAGACGGTCGCCTTTGCGGCGGCGATCCGGAACCGGCATCGCCAATTCGTCCGGCAGCGTATCGCCGAGCAGCCGTTCGCGAATCGATCCCGTCAGGTCGGCATAGCTGCTGTCGAGACCGGCGAGCGTATAGCTCAGCGACGCCGGCATCGCCGCACTGATCGGCCGCGGCATGTTGAAATTGAAGGTTGCGCCGTGCGCGGTTCCGACCAGCGAGAAGCGTGACGACGGCCGCTCGGCAACCACCGCCTGCCGCGCAATCAGCGCGGCGAGCTCCTGCGAGCCGATGGCGTTCGGCGCCAGGATGAATGTCAAAAGACCAAGGCCGAAGGGGGTGAATAAACCGCCCTTCGGCCCACGGCATAACGCAGCCATCAAACGCAACTCTTACGCAACGCTACAAACGCAACTGGTACAACCGGCGCCCGCACCGAGATGATGCAAATGCGACGGTGTTTTTTATTGCCCGATTAACGTTGCAATCGCGTTAACTGCGCGACGGAGGACGCGCCAATTTTGGAATCGCGGTTCCCGCACCAATGGTTGGTAAACGTTCTGTCAACGCCACCTGTCAACGCCACGCGATCAGGTGCACGCCGACCCAATTGCCGGCGAGGAACGCGGCAATTCCGACCGCAAATCCGATCATCAGCGCGCGCTCTGGGATCACCTCCGGCACCGGGCGGCGCAACGCGATGCGCAGGATGATCAGCCCCAAGCCGGCAAGCCCGACGAAAACCACCACCGGATGGCCGAGCACGCTCTCGCCGAACGGGCGCAGATCGGCCAGCAGGCCGAAGCCAAAGCCGCCGGCGATCATCAGCAGCCGCCACCAGAGCTGCGCCGTGCTGCGCGTCGAATCATGCCCCGCCATGCGGCGCATGATACCAGCGCTGCGTCCGCGCGGCTCACATCTTGACGCCGCGCTCCTTGATGTAGCGTTCCGCGCCCGGGTGCCACGGGATCGGCGTGTTCCGGCGCAGCTGGTTGTCGAGCGTGATGCTCGCCGCCTCGCCATGAACCGCAATCAATTCCTTCTGCCGCTCGATGAAGGTCTTGACGATGTCGTAGGCGACCTTGTCCGGCATGCTGGCATTGGCGACCAGGATGTTCTGCACCACCGCGATGGCGTTGTCCTTGACCTGGCCGGGATAGGTCTTGGCCGGGATCACGCCACTTGAATAAATGCCGCTGTATTTGGCGTTCATCTTCGTCGACCGCCTCGGCGTGGTCGATCATCGCGATCTTGACGCCCGGCGTCGCACCGAGATCGGTGACCGCCGCGGTCGGCAACCCGCCGACCCAGAAGAACGCATCGATCCTGCGATCCTTGAGCGCGTTGACCAACTCGGCAACGCCAAGCCGTTCGCGCCGCATGTCCTTGTCGCGATCAAGCCCGGCGCCTTCGATCACGCGGAACGCCATCACTTCGGTGGCGCTACCGGGCGAGCCTGTGGAGATGCGCTTGCCCTTCAGGCTCGCCATACTGGTGACGCCGGTGCCCTCGACCGACACGACGTGCATGCGGTTCGGATAGAGCACCATCAGCGTGCGCACCGCGACCGGCGCACCCTTGAACTTGTCCTCGCCCTTGAGCGCATCGAGCGCGGCGTCGACCATCACCAACCCGACCTCGCTCTGGCCGGTATGGATGAGGCGCAGATTGTCGACCGAGCCGCCGGTCACGCGCGCCGTCGCCTGCACGCCCGGCACGTATTTCGACAGCACGTTGGCCATGCCGCCGCCGAGCGGATAGTAGACGCCGCCGGTGCCGCCGGTGGCGATCGCGATGTTCAAGGTCTGCGCGAGCACTGCGCCGCCGAACACGGCGAGCAGCGCCAGCGCGGAGAGCGCGAGGGTGTTGCAAAGTCTGCGGGACATGACGATCGATCCTCCCTAACGTCGGCCGACTGGTTGCACATCCAGCGGCGCAGGCTTGAGCCATTGTTTGATCAGAACCGCCGCGGCGATCAGCATCCCGGCCGTCGCGGTGTAGCCGATGTCGCGGCCAATGATGGTCTCGATGAGTGCCTCGAGCAAGCCCGGGAACACCATCAAGAGGCCGGCGAGCAGCAGGCCGAGCCGCTCGCCACGCGTGGTCTTGCGGATCGCCCAGCCTTGCGCCGCCGACGCCAGCGCCGCCAGGCCGAGCCCGGTCTTGAGCGTGATCAGCACGATGTCGATGCCGGAACCGCCCTTGGGAACTTGCATCAACAGCCCGATGCCTTGCGGATCGAGCACGAACACGAACGGAACCAGGAACGCCGGCAAGGTGTATTTCCAGGCCTGCAACGTCGTCGCATAGGGATCGCCGCCGGTGATCGCGGCGGCGGCGAACGGCGACAGCGCGGTCGGCGGCGACACCTCCGACAGCACCGAATAGTAGAAGATGAACATGTGCGCGGCGACCGGCGGCACGTCGAGCTTGGTCAGCGCCGGCACCGCGATGACGGCGCAGATGATGTAGGACGCCGTCACCGGCACCGCGAGACCGACGATCCAGACCACCAGCGCGGTGAAGATCGCGGTCAGGAGCAGGCTGCCACCGGCATAGCCGATCACGATGTCGGCGAACTTCTGGCCCAGGCCGGTCAGCGTCACCACGCCGACGATGATGCCGGCGGTGGCGCAGGTGATCGCGGCCGTCAGCACGCTGGTCGAGCCGTCCGACAGCGCGCGCACCAGCCGCGGCGGCGTCAGCGCGGTCGCGCGGGTGAGGAAGCTCAGCGCGAACGCGAGCATCGTCGCATAGAACACCGACAGCGCCGGCGAACGCCCGAGCAGCATGAAGACGATGATCGCGACCAGCGAGATGAAGTGGAACGACTGCCACCAGGAGAAATTCTCCACCGTCACGCCGGCCGCGCCGCCGAAGCGGCGGCCGTCGAGCTCGACCATAAACAGAAGCGACAGGTAGTAGAGGCAGGTCGGGATCACCGCCATCCAGATCACGTCGAGATAGTTGATCTTGAGGAACTCGGCGATCAGGAACGCGGCGGCGCCCAACACCGGCGGCGAAATGATGGCGCCGAGGCCGCCGGCCGCCAACAGCCCGCCGGCGGCATTCTTCTCGAAGCCGGCCTTCTGCATCATCGGATAGGCGACGGCGCCGACCGTCACCGTGGTGGCGACGCCGGAGCCGGACGGACCGCCGAGCAGGAACGACGACAGCACCACCGTGCGGCCGGCGGCGTTCGGCTTGTTGCCCATCAGCTTGAGCGAGAAATCGATGAAGAACTTGCCGGCGCCGGAATGTTGCAGGAACGCGCCGTAGATCGTGAACAGGATGATCAGCGACGACGACACGTCGACCGGAATGCCGAAAATGCCTTCGAGCGTGATGAACAGGTGCCCGACCAGCTGATCGACGCCATAGCCGCGATGGTTCCAGGGCGGCGGCAGATACGGCCCCGCCATCGCGTAAGCCATGAACAGGATCGCGACCACCGGAACCACCCAGCCGATGGCGCGGCGGGTCGCTTCCAACAGGATCACGATGAACACGATGCCGACGATGATATCGGTCTGGGTCGGGATGGTCGCGCGATCGGTGAAGTCCTCGCCGCCCACGATGGCATAGACCAGGATCGCGACCGCGACCGCCGCCACGATGACGTCGAACCATTGAATGCGATTGCGAAAACGCCGCGCCAGCGGAAACAACAGGAAGCATAGCACCAGGACGAATGCGACGTGGGTGTAGCGCAACGGCTGCGTCGCCACGATCGGGAATTCCGAGAACAACGGCGGCACGCCGGCGATCGCGGTGTAGAGATGGAACAGCGACATCGCGACCGCAACCGCGGTGGTGAATGCCGCAGCGAAGCCGACCAGCCGGTTGGTCGCGCCTTCCTCGGCCTCGATATACTGTTCCGCCTTGCGCAGCGCCTCGCTGGAAATCCCGGTCGATGCAGACACGCCGGACTCCAAGATCACGGCATGATCCGATTGCGCGCTCTGCCCGCCCGGCGGCTTGCCGTCCCCTGCCATGGTTCCCCTCGGTGTCAGGCGCTCTTGCCGGCGCCGTCTGTGCAAGTCTAGCACGGCGGAGCAAGTCTCTGCCCATGCGTCATCGTGCTCGCGAGGCAAAATACCCTCCGAGGTTTGCCGACGTCCCTCATCACAAAGAACGAGGGAGCGGAGCGCCGACAGGCGCTGGGGTGCAGCGGCACCCGTTCGCGGGCCAATGACGTAGGCCCGCAGGCGCCCATAGCGCGTCGAAGACGCGCGTAAACGCGCTTTCGTGCGCGTCGAAGACGCGCCTAAACGCGCTTTCGTGCGCTTTTGCGCGGCGCCTCGCGTCCACGCAGACAGGTGCGAACTGTCCGCGTCGGACGCTCGCCTCTCGGCGCTCCACTGCGGCGATTTCTGTCTCCGGGCCCGCGCTGGCGTTGACGTTTCTTCTGGTCGCCATGCAAGCACCTCGCGTCCGCTCCTAGTGGCGGAGGGCGGGGTCCCGAAGCCTCCCGGGTGCTTGCGTGCAAGGCAAACCCGCGGGCGCCGCTTCCGCCCTGCCCTGGCGATGCCTCGCGAAGAGCACCCTCAAGCTGGCGGAACGACGCGACGATGCCAGAGCGATCGCGTGCGTCAAGCCGCGCGCTGCTCGGAATGTTCATATCCTGATGACAAGCAGGCGCGTCGTTGCCATTGCACCGACGCGAAATGCCGCAACGGCGGCGCTATTTGTCGGCGCGGCCGTATCCGCAGAAATGTTTGGCCTGCGGATAACGACGAGCGCTGGCGAAACGCGACCTTGGCCGATTTTGTTGAAATAGTCTTCAGTTGCGACGCCTGTCCTGAATTTGGCTGATTCAGTCACCGCTAGAAGCAGGACTGCGAATTATGAGGGGTAGTCCCGCTATAAATTTCAACAGTGATGTCACCCAATTCCTCCCCACTACTACGCGACGTTATGGGCCGATTTTGTTGCAGAAGTCGGGTTTGAGTGGCGTATCGGCTGCCCGGTGGATTTTGAGGTTGGTGCGAGACCGCCGCTTCCCGGGAGCCCGGCGCGGAGCGGCTGCTCTGACGCTTTAGAACCCTGACGCTACAAGCTGAACGCAACGCTCACGCAACGCATTCGATGGAAGTGACCGGCGGAGGGCGAGCGACAAGCTTGGCGAGGCGCCTCAGGTTCTGCGCGATCGCCGCCATCGTGAACTCGAACTGCGCCCCGTTGGGACCGCGAAGGCGTAATCGGCCAAGCCGCAGAATGCGCTTCAAGTGTGCGAACAGCATCTCGACCTTCTTGCGATCACGCCGGGTCTGCTCGTAGGCGGGCGTCTTGGCGATCGCGCGGGCGACATCGCGAGCGGCTTCGTAAATGTGTCGCGTGATCTTCCGGCTCGGTGAGTTCGGGCAGCATCTCGACTTGAGCGCACAGTCGCGGCAATCGGCGACGCGCGAGAAATAGGAGATCGTGTCATCGCCGCGTGATCCACGTGACCCGCTCGAGCGCGGTAGAACCTTGCCGTTGAGGCAGACGTAACAATCGCGCTCTTTGTCGTAAGCAAAGTCCTCGCGGCTGAACGTTCCGTCGTCGCGCTGCGATTTATCGATCACTGGGATGTGCGGGGCGATCTCTTCTCATCGACCAGAAAGTGGAGATTGGGCGCCGAACCGTAGGCCGTGTCGGCGACCAGCCAGTCGGGCTTGAGGCCGAAGGTCGCCTCGGTGCGCTCGATCATCGTCTGCGAGGCGCCGACTTCTGCTTGCCTTATCGCCCGCGACGCCTCGACGTCCATGATGATGCCGAACTTCACATCGATGAGATAGTTGTTGGCATAGGCGAAGAACGCGGCGTTGCGCAGAGCGCCGGTCCATTGTGCCGCGGGATCGGCGGGGGCAACGAACTTCGGCACGACGTCAGTCGCGGCACCCCAGGCGGGCTCATCGAGATTGGCGAGATAGTCCCGCACGGCGCGCCTTGCCGTTGCCGGATCAATCTCGTGGCTCCATTCATTGCCCGGCGTCGAGCGGCACTTGTTGGCGTCCGCCGCGATCAGGCTCGCGTCGACGGCAAAGCCTTTCCCGCCGACGAGACCGGCTGCAATGCATGCCCCCACGACGCGCTCAAACACGCGGCGGAAGATGTCGCTGTCACGGAACCGCTCGTTGCGGGCACGTGAGAATGCCGAATGATCGGGGATGTTGTCCTCGATGCCGAGGCCACAGAACCAGCGATAGGCGAGGTTGAGCTGGACCTCGCGGCACAGCGCGCGTTCCGAACGGATGGCAAACACGTAGCCGACGATGAGCATCCGGGTCATCAGCACCGGATCGATCGATGGTCGTCCAGTATGGGAATAGTACGGCGCAAGCTCAGCACGGATCCAGGACAGGTCGAGGACACGAGCAATAGCGCGAACCTGATGGTCGTCCGGAACGACCGCTTCGAGATTGAACGAATAGAACAGCTGCCCCTGATCCTGGCTGCTTCGCCCCATCATCGCCGCCTCCGCCGATGCCCGAATCTAGCGTAACAACGACAGAATCATTGGTCGCAGGAGCCCGCAACGGACTTCTGCAACAAAATCGGCCGAATGCAGACACGCGGGAAGGACGGTGGCGTTTGAAGAACGAAGGCGTTTAAAGAGAGGTGGAAGCATCCGAGGCGTGGGAATCGATCGCTGTGATCTCGGACCCGAAAATGCGGGCATATAGTTCGTCGCTCATGTGTTTTGCCTTGACCGCCAACGGGACGTCGCCCAGCAGCTGATACAGGTGCTCGGCAGCGACGCCGCTATACGTCTTCAACGTCCCCATCTCAATTTGGGTTGGCTCGTGGACATGCGCAAAATGCGTCGACACCATTCCCATCAAGTTTCCATCCTTGGTCAGGAACGGCGTACTTTGGACCGAACGAAATCCAGCCCGCTCCGCGTCCGGCCGAAACGCGGCAAACTCGAGATCGGTTTCCACATCACGAATAACAACCGTTCCGCCCAATCGCAGAGCCCGGCCACACGCCGAGCCGTCGTCCCTCTTGACGCGTTTAAACGCTTTCAAAAAATCTGCCGAGAGGCCGCGCTGCGCGACGATGGCCAATTCATCGCCAATCGATAGCTGGATGTTGCCGTACTCTGCGCCGAGCACCGCAATCACGTCGTCCAGAATGGTTCGAACGGCCCCCTCGAAGGTGCGATTTTCCAGGAGGCGTTGAGTCATTTGCGACGCGAGCATCCCACCCCATTCCCAGTGCTCTGACCACGCGATCGGGCCACCCACCCGAAGGCTTAGTTTGACCCAGCTACAACGACGAACGGGGTCTTCGGTTCCCGTGGACATCGCAAAATCGGCACGTTTTTGCCTGCCGCGCGTGCGGCCCGGTGACGCAATGCACATCGCCGACGCTTGGAACCGGTTCCCGGGTTAACTGTTTAGTTGGCCAGGTTCGTTGGCAGGGAGGCCGCACGATGCAGAAATCGGATGACCTTCGGAGGAACGCTGAAGATTGCGCCGAAAAGGCCGAGGCTGCGACCACCCCGCAGAATCGGGCTCGCTTCAAGCGCATGGAGAAGGCCTGGAACAACCTTGCCGACAACCAGGAATGGGTCGACGGCGACCAAGAAGGTCCGTCGCCGCGTCGACGTGATTGACGGGCGCGCCGCCGCCGCAGCTATCGCCGTGCCGTGGTCGCCATGCAGATGAAGCAGGCAAAACCCGGTTCCGAAGTGATCGAACAAGCGATCGAACAGCGAGCTTCGGTCAGGCAGAAACAGGTGCGGCGCGCGGCCACCGGGACAGGCAGGCGGCCGCCCGCGGCGCATCACGCGCGGGATTCATACCCTGAACTGCGCGATCAGTTCGTCTTCCGGATCGGCACCGAGCCCGCTGCCTCGCGGCACCTCAATGCCGCCGTCGACCACCGGCACGGTTTTGGCGTATGGCGTCGCGCCGAAGTCGGCGAACATCCGCTCGAGCGGCGATTCCTTGTCCTTCGCCGCCAGGCAATGCAGCACCGCGAGAAAGGCCGGCCCGAGATAAAACGCGTTCGGGACGCAGAGGGCACCCGCCTGCTCGACCTCGGCTGCGACTTTCGCCATCGCGGTGATGCCAAGCTTGACGATGCTCGGTTGGATGTAGTCGGCCTTGCCGAGAGTGACCATCCGGCGGAAATCGCGCAGGCTGGTGGCGTTCTCGCCGATCGCCATCGGCACGCCGGTGGCGCTGCGCAAGCGCGCGAGCGCCTCGAAGTCGTCGGGCGGATAGATCGGCTCCTCGACCCAGAACGGCCGGTACGGCGTCATCGCCTGAACCGCCGCCTCGGCCTCGTCCGGTGTCCAAGCGCAATTGGTGTCGACCATCAGAGGAATGTCGGGCCCGATTTCCGTGCGCGCGGCGGCGACCGCCTCCGCGGTGCGCTCATGCAGCTTGATCTGGCGATAGCCGCGCTCCAGAGCGCGCGCGGTGTTGCGCTTAATGTATTCGGGTTTTCCATAGTATTGCAGCAACGAGGCATAGCATTCGACGCGCGTTCGCTTGGCGCCGCCGAGCAGCGCCGCCACCGGCACGCCCGCAATCTTTCCGCGGATATCCCACAGTGCGATGTCGAGACCGGCGAGCGCATGCGCCAGCGGACCGGATCGGCTCAAGGACACCAGCATGCGTTCGATGCGCGGCAGCAGCCCCTCATCCAACGCGCTCTGTCCGACGGCGAGCCGCCTAATCCAATGCGCGAACGCCGCCTCGACCATGGGACGGCCGGTGCCGAACGATTCGCCCCAGCCCACGACACCGCTGCTGGTCGTCACGCGGATATAGAGGCTGTCGACATGCGTTCGCGGCACGCCTTGTGACATGGGCGGAGGAGCCCAGATGTCGAGCGGAATACGGAGCGCGACGGTCTCGATGGCTGTGATCGTATGATCCATGGCGCCCCCCGCTGCCAGCAAAGGGACGCATGGCCTCGCCTATCCCCTCACGATTCTATTGTATCATCGGGCCGTCATCGATTGTCGAGCGGCGCGGCTCACGTGGATACCGACGGTGCAGGCGCCGTTGTTCGCGCGATGACGACCTTGGCCCCGGACGGCCGCAAACCGTGCGGCCGAGCGGCCAGCGAGCGGCGCTACGCCTGGCTCGCCGCATATTGCATGTCCCTGCCACCGAAAAATTTGTCAGGGAACCTGACCAACTCCCAACGAGCCGTTGATGCAAATCAACGTCATGGATCGCGCATTTGAGTAGTTATTTCAAAACCGAAAGCGCCGTCTAACTTGAAAATGATGAGAACGCTTTCGAGAGGAGGAAGTCATGCGAAAAATCTTATTGTCGGCAATGCTATTGATCGCAGCCTCCATCATGCCTGGAGGCGTGTCAGCGCAGCCCGCGATCAGTTCCGAAATCGCCCCACTCGGGAAGTTGCGCCTTGCAACGAATGCCGGGAACTCGATCTTCATCAAGCGCGCGCCTGACGGAAAGGTGCTTGGCGGTGTCGCCCTTGAAGTCGGCAAATTCATCGCCGACAAGCTCGGCGTTCCCTTTGAGCTGGTTGCGCGTGCGGATGCGAACGTGTTCGTGCAAAGCCTCGGCAAAAACGATTGGGACATCGGCTTCGGGCCGCCAACTCCGCTGGCCATGAAACAGGCAGACTTTGGGCCGGCCGTGGTGTTGGTCGACCATGTCTATATTGCCGCGCCCGGGCAGGCGTTTGCCGATGCCGCTCAGGTCGACCGGCCCGGCGTCAAGGTCGGGGTTGGACTCAACTCGTCGCAAGACCAGTTCCTCAGTCGAACGCTGAAAGCCGCCGAGCTCGTGCGCGCGCCGAGTGCCCAAGACGCGATCGACCTTCTGCGCAGCGGCAAAGCGAATCTATGGGCATCGAATATGGCCCAAGCTGACGTGATCATAGCGGGCCTTCCCGGCGCGAAGATCGTGCCCGGAGCATTCAACAAAGAACGGCCCGCAGTTGCGCTGCCGAAAGGACGATCGGCTGCCGCTCAAGCCAGGCTGGCGGAGATCGTCAACGAAGCTAAAACAGCCGGCGTCGTGCAAAAGGCCATCGATCAAGCGGGCATCAGGGGCGTTCAGGTTGCGCCGAATTGATCCCCCTTGAGGGCGCAACGGTTCACGCCTGGCTTGCCGCGTCCTTGCCGATCGCGGCCTGCGCCGCCGCCAAGCGCGCAATAGGAACCCGGAACGGCGAGCACGACACATAATCGAGCCCGAGCTGGTGGCAGAACGCGACCGAGGCGGGATCGCCGCCATGCTCGCCGCAGATGCCGACCTTGAGCTTGGCCCGTGTCTTGCGCCCACGCTCGACGCCGATCCGCATCAATTCGCCGACGCCCTCGCGGTCGATCGACACGAACGGATCGATCGCGAGAATGCCGCGCGCCGTGTAAAGGCCGAGGAAGCTCGCGGCGTCGTCGCGGCTGATGCCGAAGGTGGTCTGCGTCAGATCGTTGGTGCCGAACGAAAAGAATTCCGCCGTCTGCGCGATCTCCCCCGCCATCAGCGAGGCGCGCGGCAATTCGATCATGGTGCCGACCTGGTAGACGAGCTTGGCGCCGGTCTCCTCGGCGACCGCCGCCGCCATGGCGTCGATGCGGGCCTTGACCAGATCGAACTCCGCCTTGGTGGCGATCAGCGGCACCATCACCTCCGGCACCACCGGCTTGCCGGTGCGCTTGGCCGCCGTCACCGCCGCCTCGAAGATCGCGCGCGCCTGCATCTCGGCAATCTCCGGATAGGCGATCGCCAGCCGGCAGCCGCGGAAGCCGAGCATCGGATTGAACTCGTGCAGCTCGCGCGCACGATCCGCCAGTTTGCGCGGATCGGCGCCCATCGCCTCCGCCACCTCGGCGATCTCTCCGTCGCTATGCGGCAGGAATTCGTGCAGCGGCGGATCGAGCAAGCGGATCGTGACCGGCAGGCCGCTCATGATCTCGAACAGCGCGATGAAATCGTCGCGCTGCATCGGCAGAAGCTTGGCGAGCGCGACGCGGCGCTGCTTTTCGTCGTCGGCCAGGATCATCTCGCGCACTGCGCGGATGCGGTCGGCGTCGAAGAACATGTGCTCGGTGCGGCAGAGGCCGATGCCCTCGGCGCCGAACTTCACCGCCACCCGCGCGTCGTTGGGCGTGTCGGCATTGGCACGCACGCCGAGCTTGCGCACCGCGTCAGCCCAGCCGATCAGCGTCGCGAATTCGCCCGACAGCGCCGGCTCGACCATCGCCACCCGGCCGGCGAGCACCTGGCCGGTCGAGCCGTCGACCGTGATCAGGTCGCCCTTCCGGAAGGTCTGCCCGGCGACCGCCATGGTGCCGGCGGCGTAGTCGACCCGCAGCGAGCCGGCGCCGGAGACGCACGGCTTGCCCATGCCGCGCGCGACCACCGCCGCATGCGAGGTCATGCCGCCGCGGGTGGTGAGGATGCCCTCGGCGGCGTGCATGCCGTGGATGTCCTCCGGCGAGGTCTCGACCCGCACCAGGATCACCTTGCGGCCCTGCGCCTTCAGCGCCTCGGCCTCGTCGGCCGAGAACACGATCTCGCCGGCCGCCGCGCCCGGCGACGCCGGCAGCCCGGTGGCGACGATCTTGCGTTCGGCGGCGGGATCGATGGTCGGATGCAGCAACTGATCGAGCGCGGCCGGATCGACGCGCGTCACCGCTTCCTTGCGGCTGATCAGACCCTCATTGGCGAGTTCGACCGCGATCCGCAGCGCCGCCTTGGCGGTGCGCTTGCCGGAGCGCGTCTGCAGCATCCACAGCTTGCCCTGCTCGACCGTGAATTCGAGGTCTTGCATGTCGCGGTAGTGCTTCTCCAGCACGTGATAGATACGCGTGAGCTCCTTGAACGCCGCCGGCATCGCCGCTTCCATCGACGGCTTGTCGGAACCGGCCTCCTTGCGCGCGGCTTCGCTGATCTCCTGCGGCGTGCGGATGCCGGCGACGACGTCCTCGCCCTGGGCGTTGATCAGGAATTCACCGTAGAGCTTCCTCTCGCCGGTCGAGGGATTGCGCGTGAAGGCGACGCCGGTCGCCGAGGTCTCGCCCATGTTGCCGAACACCATCGCCTGCACGTTGACCGCGGTGCCCCAGCTCTCCGGGATCCTGTGCAGGCGGCGATAGGTGACGGCGCGCTGGTTCATCCACGAGCCGAACACGGCGCTGATGGCGCCCCACAATTGCTTGAACGGGTCCTGCGGGAACGGCTCGCCGTGTTCCTCTTCGAGCCGCTCCTTGTAGCGGCCGACCAGTTGCTGCCAGTCCTCGGCGCTGAGATCGGTGTCGAGCGAATAGCCGTTGCGGTCCTTGTGATCGTCGAGGATTTCCTCGAAGTGATGGTGGCCGACGCCGAGCACGACATCGGAATACATGGTGATGAAGCGGCGGTAGCTGTCATAGGCGAAGCGGCGGTCGCCGGACTTGTTCGCCAGCGCCTCGACGGTCTCGTCGTTGAGGCCGAGGTTGAGCACCGTGTCCATCATGCCCGGCATCGAGGCGCGCGCGCCCGAGCGCACCGACACCAGCAACGGGTTGATCTTGTCGCCGAACACCTTGCCGGTCAGCCGGCCGACATCGGCGAGCGCGGCAGCGACCTGCCCTTCCAGCGCCGCCGGATAGCGGTTGCCGTTGGCATAGTAATGCGTGCAGACCTCGGTGGTGATGGTGAAGCCCGGCGGCACCGGCAGCCCGAGATTGGCCATTTCGGCGAGGCCCGCGCCCTTGCCGCCCAGCAATTCGCGCATGCCGGCTTTGCCGGCCGCCTTGCCACCGCCGAAGGCATAAGCCCAGCGATGGGACTTGCTGGCGGCACGGCTTTTGACGGGCTTGCGCGCCGGCGGTTTTCGCGCCGATTCAGCCCGCTTGGCGCGCACTGATCTTGTGGATTTCGACTTTAGTCTCAGAGAGGTAGTGCGCGCTTTAGCCATGGCCTCACGAGTTCGATTGCGCCCGGCCCTCCTAATGACCACGGCGAGGGTCCCGGACGCAAGCGCGATGGTGGACGGGTAGCGGCGGCCTATCCGCCGACGAACTTATAGATCGCATTGAGCCCGACCAGGCCATAGATGATCAGCGCCAATGCAACGATATAGCTCAATAGCCGCGGCATCAGCAGCACGAGAATACCAGCCACGAGGGCAATAGCCGGTTGAATGTGGGGATCGTTGAAATTCATGACGCTCTCCTCGCGAGACCCGAAGACTCCGTCGTTGCCGCAGCCACTTTACCGCAGTCACGTCACAGCGCGGCACGTGAGTCTTGCCCCGCGATCTCGTCCAACGCAACGAAAACCGGCGCGGAATCGTTCCGGGCAGCAGCGCTAAGCGTCAGGCTGACAGCACCTTGCGGCTCATCGCCTTGAGCGGCCGCCGGTAGCGCGGATCGAGCCAACCCGCCTTGATCAGACCGATCAGGTTGGCGAGCGCGGTCAGCCGCGCGACCCGGCCAGACGCGGTCTCGAGATCGGCGGCAAAGGCGTGCTCCAGGCGAGCCACCAAATCCGCATCGGCACAAGACGTCGCGATCAGATAGGCGGCGTCGTAGCCGCGCGGCGCGTGGCCCCAGCACTCCCAGTCGAGCAAGGTCAAGCTCGGGGCGGTCAAATTCGACCACTGCAGATCGCCATGGGCAACGCACCACTCGTCGGCAACGCAAGGCGCGCCGGCGCCGAAGCAATCCCGGATCATCCATTCGACTTGTTGCGGCTGGAAGCGCGCGCGCTCGGTTTGAACCCGACCAAGCGTCAACAGCGCACCTTTCAAGTCCTCGATCCATGCATCGCTGACCCGAGACGCATTGGCTCCGGCCCACGGCGTCGGCTCCAGCGACGGCGATGCGGCCAGCGTCCATTGGGTCGCGGCAAAGTACCTGATGCCGTCGGACCATTGGCCGGTCGCCAGCAATGTTGGCCGCGGCACGCCTTCACGCAGTTCGATCGACAATTCGCCGTCGCGCAGCCAATGGGTCGAGCAACCGCGCAGGGCGGAGAGCTTGATCCAACTCGGGCTGCCATCGCGCGCCAGCGCGACCGTGCCGACCGATCGCCGGCTGTAGCCGGAATGCATCGGACCGACCGGCTCGACGCCCAGCCGGCGGCAACCCTCGCCGAGGTGATCGCCGTTCAGCGTGGTATCGAAATCATCGAAGAGGTCTGGGACCGTCGTTGGTCGCCAGGGCACGCGCTGTGCCCTGCGGCTCCACCATCGATGTAATGGAAACATCAGTATTGATACTTACGAACTTGTCCGCGGGAGATTTCGTCAACGCTATACTTACGTGAGCCAACAACGGACTTCGAAATTGTGGCCGCAATTACGGCACGCAGATTAGAAAAACTCCAATCAACCTTCGATGCGCGAGAAATCCGCCACCGCGCGCGTCGCTTCGCGGATCTCGTTGAGCAGCCGCAACCGGTTCTCGCGCACCGGCTTGTCGTCGACGTTCACCGTCACCTTGTCGAAAAACGCATCGACGTGCGGGCGCAACTTCGCCATCGCCGCCATGGCCGCGGCGAAATCCTCGCGCACGACCGCGAGGCTCGCGTCCTCCTTGGCGGATTCGACGGCGCGCGCCAGCGCCTTCTCCTCGTCCTGGCGATAGAGCGCGGCGTTGGGCTTGCCGACGTATTCGCGGCCGTCCTTCTTCTCCTCGATGCGCAGGATGTTGGCGCCGCGCTTGGCGCCGGCGAGCAGGTTCTTGCCGTCTTCGGTATCGAGGAATTTTGCCAGCGCGTCGACGCGGCGAACCACCAGCAGCAGGTCGTCCTGAACATTGTCGGAACCTGTCGTGGCTGCGGCACCCCGCGCGCCTGACGCAAAGACAGCATCAACGAGATCGTGGCGCGCGCCCTGCTCGCGAAGCTGCACCTTCAGGCGGTCGGCGAAGAAAGCCAAGAGGTCGGTGTCGATCGCGATCTTTGCCAAAGGCAGCCGCAGCCCATTGTCGAGAATGAGCCGGATCGCGCCCAGCGCGGCGCGGCGCAGCGCATAGGGATCCTTCGATCCGGTCGGCTTCTCGTCGATCGCCCAGAAGCTCACCAGCATGTCGAACTTGTCGGCGAGCGCCACCGCAATCGACACCGGATCGGCCGGCACCAGATCGTCCGGGCCCTTCGGCTTGTAGTGATCCTCGATGGCGTGGGCGACCGCCTCGTCCTCGCCCTGCGCTTCCGCGTAGTAGCGGCCCATCAACCCCTGCACCTCGGGGAATTCGCCGACCACTTCGGTGAGCAGATCGGCCTTGCACAATCGCGCGGCGCGCGCGGTCTTCGCCACGTCGGCGCCGACGATCGGCGCGAGCTTGGCGGCGAGCCGCTCGATGCGCGCGATCCGTTCGGCCTGGGTGCCGAGCTTTTCGTGGAACACGATCTGCTTGAACTTCTCCAGCCGGTCTTCGAGGCTCAGCTTGAGATCGGTGTCGTAGAAGAACTTGGCGTCGGAGAGCCGCGCCCGGATCACGCGCTCGTTGCCGGCGACGATCGCCTTGCCGCCGTCGGCGGCTTCGGTGTTGGCGACCAGGATGAAGCGGTTGACGAGCTTGGCGGTCTGCGGGTCACGCAGCACGAAACACTTCTGATTGTTGCGGATGGTGGCGCGGATCACCTCGCTTGGGATCGCCAGGAACGCCTGATCGAACGCGCCCATCAGCACCACCGGCCATTCGACCAGCCCGGCGACCTCGTGAGCAGGCCCTCGTCCTCGACCAGTTCGAAGCCCTGCGCGAAGGCGAGGTTCTTGGCGTCGGCGAGGATCGCCTGCTTGCGCCGCTCCGGATCGAGCACGACCTTGGCGGTGGCGAGCTTGGCGACGTAGTCGTCGAAGCGGCGCACCTTGATCGGCGCCGGCGCCAGGAAGCGGTGGCCGTGCGTCACGTCGCCGGACGCGATGCCGTCGATCGCGAACGGCACGATCTCGGGCTCCTCGGTCTCCGGCCCGAAGGTGGCGATGATCGAATGCAGCGGCCGCACCCAGCCGAGCGCGCCCGGCTTCGCCGATCGCTCGCCCCAGCGCATCGACTTCGGCCAGGGGAAATCGCGGATCACCTGCGGCACGATCTCGCCGATCACCTCGATCGCGGCGCGGCCCGGCTTGTCGATCACGGCGACATAGAAATCGCCCTTCTTGTCCGGCTGCACCTTGGCCTGATCGATCGAGGTGAGCCCCGCCGCCTTGAGGAAGCCGCTGATCGCATTCTCGTTGGCGCCGACCCGCGGACCCTTGCGCTCTTCCTTCACGTCCGGCTGGCGCGCCGGCACGCCCTGCACGGTGAGCGCGAGCCGGCGCGGCGTGGCGAACGCCTTGGCGCCTTCATAGGCCAGCCCGGCCGCCACCAGCCGGTCGGTGACGAGCTTGCGCAAATCCTCCGCCGCGCGCGGCTGCATGCGCGCGGGGATTTCCTCGGAGAACAGTTCGATCAAGAGATCGGGCATGACGGTTACTACCTCGCGCAGCTTGCTCCGTCACCCTCCCCTGGAGGGGGAGGGTCGGCGCGCAACGCGCGCCGGGGTGGGGTGATCGAACACGCGAGGCTGGCCTATATGTTTCAATTTTAGGACATCGGAATCTAGCGATCCATACAATGCAACATGGATTGCCTCCAAAACGGAGTCGATGTTCTCTGTCACTTCATTGTTCCAAAAGCGGATAGCGCGATAGCCCTCGCGCTCCAGCCACCGCGTGCGCTCCGCATCTCTCGAAGCTTCAGCGCGAAGTCCGTGTTGCGAACCGTCCACCTCAATCACCACGCGCGCAGCCATGCAGGCGAAATCGGCGACGTAGGGGCCGATCGGAACCTGGCGGCGGAAGTGGGTACCAAGCATCGGCGACCTTCTAAGGTATTGCCACAGACGTGCTTCGGCACCGGTCGCGTTTGTGCGCAAACGTCGCGCGGCGTCGCGACGAAAGCTTGCAATGGTCCGGCGCTGCTTCATGGTCTAGCCACCCCACCCCGCCGCCTGCGGCGGCGACCCTCCCCCTCCAGGGGAGGGTGACGGAGTTTGTCGCAGTGTTGGAGCAAATCAATGACCGCCAAGCCTCACAATTCGTCGTGGCTGTCGTCGCAGAACGGCGGCGACTTGGTGCGCTTGCAGGTGCAGAAGCTGATCGGGCGCGAGCGCTCGGCTTTCCATTCCATCGGCGAAAACGATGTGCCGGCGTGCGAGCCGTCGCAGAACGGCTGGCTCTTGGAGCGGCCGCACATGCACCACCAGTAAGTCTCGCCCGCGACCACGTCGATATCGATCGGCTCGGTGCCGCCGATCTCCGGTTCGTTGCTCATGCTCATGCTCCCCCTCCCGCTTCGGTCGCGAGCCACGCCTCGCCGCAGGCCTTGGCGAGGTCGCGCACGCGCAAGATGTAGCTCTGCCGCTCGGTCACCGAAATCACGCCGCGCGCGTCGAGCAGATTGAACACGTGGCTCGCCTTGATGCATTGGTCGTAGGCCGGCAGCGCCATCAGGTGACGCCGCTCGTTGCCGACCGTCGACCAGCCGGCGGCCAGATATTTCTTGCAGGCCTCTTCCGCCATCTTGAACTGCGCAAACAGCATGTCGGTGTCGGCGTATTCAAAATTGTGCCGCGAATATTCCTGCTCGGCCTGCAGGAACACATCGCCATAGGTGACCTTCTGCGCGCCGTCGCGGCCGTTGAAGTTGAGGTCGTAGACGCGCTCGACGCCTTGCACATACATCGCCAGCCGCTCGAGCCCGTAGGTCAATTCACCCGACACCGGCGCGCATTCGTAGCCCGCGACCTGCTGGAAATAGGTGAACTGCGAGACCTCCATGCCGTCGCACCAGCACTCCCAGCCGAGCCCCCAGGCGCCGAGCGTCGGCGATTCCCAATCGTCCTCGACAAAGCGGATGTCGTGCAGCGTCGGATCGATGCCGATGGCATAGAGCGACTTGAGATAGAGGTCCTGCAGGTCGCTCGGGTTGGGCTTCAGGATCACCTGGAACTGGTAGTAGTGCTGCAGCCGGTTCGGGTTCTCGCCATAGCGGCCGTCCTTGGGGCGGCGCGAGGGCTGCACATAGGCCGCGTTCCACGGCTTCGGCCCGAGCGCGCGCAGCGTGGTCGCGGGGTGGAAGGTGCCCGCCCCCACTTCCATGTCGTAGGGCTGCAGGATCACGCAGCCGTAGTCCGCCCAATAGCGCTGCAGCGCCAGGATCAAACCCTGGAACGACCGCTCCGGGCGCATGTGGGCGGGAAGATCGGCCATCGCTCTTGATTTTCTTGGAAGATTCCGACGGGCGCGGACCCTATCGGCGGCTCCCGGGCCGGTCAAGGCAACGGCCCTGCCGGCACGGCAGCCGTCCTGCGCGGTCCACGGCCGTTCGCAGGACAGTCAACCGAGCGCATCGGCAAGACCGGCCTAAGCCTCTGGAACTCCGCGCTTAAATCAGCCGTGCCGATTTGTTGAAATTTTTTGACCGGTCGTGAACCGACCGTCCGCGTCCCACGACCAATCAATGGGACAATTTACGGAGGGTGTCATGCTGGAAATTCTGCTCATCACGGTCATCGCGGCCTTCGTGCTGATCGCAGTCGCCGGCCATGTCATGGTGGCGAAGGCGATTTTGACCTCGGAAGACCAGACCGCCTAGCTAGTGTGGCGGTTCAGAAGTCCGCAATACTATTGCGGCGAGTCCGAGTTGCGGACTTCTGAACCTAAGCCACACTAGAATCAATGAGTTGCTAGTGTCCTTCAATTCCGAAGTTCGTATCCGAGGGCGCTGCGAAATAGGACGAACTTCGGAATTGGGACACTAGCCGACCCGCCACTCGTCGGTCGCGGGATCGCGCCGCAGCGTCGGCAGCGACTTGCGCGCCGCGGCATCCATCGTCGGCGCCTCGCCCGGACGCGGTTCAAGCTCCTCATTGACGCGGCGGATTTCCTTGCGCCGCACCAATAGAGCCGCAGCAGCGCCGCCGAACATGCGCCACAGCCAACTTCACCAACGGTGGAATGACGAACGGCATAGGTCTCTTCTCCTCGCGCCCCGCTTCCTGTTGCCTCGCTTAGTCGTCCAAAGGCCCGACTGGGTTCACAAACCGTAGCGCGACCACAGCGCCCGCTCTTCCATGGCCGAAATCAGGCCCTCGGCCACGCGCGCGTCGCCGAACCACGATGCAACGCCGGGACGGACCCGCCCGAACAGGCTGCGCTCGGCGCCGACCAACGGCGTGCGCACGTCGTCGCCGAATCGCTGGCGCAGCACCGTCCGCAGGTCGCCGATGCCGTCGGCAACGCCGAACGCCACCGCCTTGCGCCCGGTCCAGAATTCGCCGGAGAACAAGTCCGTTTCCGGACCGGTGAGGCGCGCACCGCGGCTCGTCTTCACCAGCGCGATGAAGTCATCGTGGATGTCGCGCTGCACGGCTTTCAGGCGCTCCACGTCTTCCGGTTTCTCCGGCAGGAACGGATCGAGCATCGCCTTGCGTTCGCCCGAGGTGTAGAGCCGCCGTTCGATGCCGAGCTTCTCCAGCAATCCGGAAAAGCCGAACGACCCGCCGATCACGCCGATCGAGCCGATGATCGTTGATTTGTCGCAGATGATCTCGTCGGCAGCGCAGGCGATCATGTAGCCGCCCGACGCGGCGACATCTTCCGCGAACGCGATGACCGGAACCTTGTGCTCGGCCGCAAGCTGGCGGATGCGCTGATAGATCGAGATGCGACTGCACCGGCGAGCCGCCGGGCGAGTTGATCAGCAGTGCGACCGCTTTTGCGCCGCGCGTGGCGAACGCGCGTTCCAGCGGCCGCGCCAGCGTGGCGAGCGTGAGCCCGGGCCGCAGCGGCGTGGTGAGACCGATCGCTCCCGAGAACCGCACCACCGGAACGATCGCGCCACCGCCGCGCCAGCGCTTCGGCAGCAGCGGCGCGACCGCCGCCCGCAGGGCGGCCAGCATCTGGCGCACATGTTCGGACATGCCTTGGTCGGCCATACTCACTCTCCACGCGATCGTGATGTTTCTCGTCCTGGTAATGTTCGTCCCGGCAGCGCCGCCGCGTGGCGGAGCACCGCCTCGGCCGCATCCGTCGGGCGGCCTGCGGCGTCGGCCAGCACCAGCGGCGGCATCAGCGCGAGCGGCGCGCGGCTCGCCTTCACCGCCGTCAGCAGGCACCGGATCGCCGGCTTGTCCGGCGCCGGATGCACCGGCACGATCGTGACCGCTCCGAATGCCGGCGCCAGCACCGATAGCACGTCGGCAAGGCCGTCCGCCCGCCAAATCAGCGTGAGCGTGCCGCCGCCGCGCAGCAGCCGCGTCGCGGTTTTCACCCAGCGCAGCAGCGTGGCGCGCGGCGCCATGTGCGCCAGCGCGCGCGCGGCGTCCGGCGACGAGCGCTGCCGTGCCGGATCGTTGAACGGCGGGTTCATCATCACCTGGGCGGCGCTATCGGCGTTAAGACCGGCCGCCGCGAACGCGCGCGCCGGCGCCGCGACATCGAGGGTCACCGCGCGCACGCGCGACTCCAGATGATTGAGCCGCGCATTATCGGCCGCGAGCCCAGCCAGACGCGGATCGATCTCGACCAGCGTCACCACCGCCTGCGGCATGCGGGCGGCGAGCGCCAGCCCGGCGGCGCCGACACCGGCGCCAAGCTCGACCACCCGATCGGCCTTGCGCGCGGGACACGCCGCCGCCAGCAGGATCGCGTCATGACCGACGCGATGCCCGCGTCGCGGTTGCCGCAACCGCAGCCGGCCGCCGAGAACCGCATCCTCGGTGATGCCATCGGGCGGCGCGTTCAGACGTCATCGGGACGCAACTCGTGAGCAAGGCCCGCATCGGTCAGCAGACGGCGCGCCGCCGCCGCATGATCGTCGGCGACCATCACCCGCCGCGGCAGCATGCCCAGCGAGCCTTCGAGCACGCTCATGTTCTGGTCCAGCACCACATGCGGAATGTTGGCGCCTTGCAGCAGCGCATCAATCGCGGTCAGCAGGACTGGATCGTTGGTGCGAACGATTTCACGCATGGACCGGCTTCAGCTCAGCTCGCGCCGCTCCCAGTTTTCGCCCGGCGCGCGCTGTTGCAGATAGGCCAGGAGCTTCATCTCGCGCCGTCCACGCGTCACCGTGTCGAGGATCAGCCCGGCGGCGATCGCGACGACCGCCGTCAGCATCAGACCGGTCGACAGAATGGCGGTCGGCAACCGCGGCACCAGACCACGCTCCAGGAACGTCATCACGATCGGCACCGCCAGAACGATCGACGCGATCGCCATCGCGACACCGATGACCGAAAAGAACGCCAACGGCCGCTCCGAGCGATAGAGCTTGAAGATGGTGCCCAGAATCCGAAAGCCGTCGCTCCACGTGGACAGTTTGGACTGCGAGCCCGCCGGGCGCGCATAATACGGCGTGCGGATTTCCGCGACCGGCAATTCGAGCTCGAGTGCATGCACGGTCAGCTCGGTTTCGATCTCGAAGCCGCCCGACAGCACCGGGAACGACTTGACGAAGCGGCGCGAAAACGCCCGGTAGCCGGACAGGATGTCGGTAAACGCGGCGCCGAACACCGCATCGAAGAAGCGGGTCAACAGGCGGTTGCCGGTCACGTGACCGCGCCGATAAGCGGCGGCATCGACGTGATCACGCGCCGCCACCACCATATCCAGCCGCTCGTCCACCAGCCGGGACACCATCAACGGGGCGCTGGGCGCATGATAGGTGGCATCGCCGTCCACCAGCACATAAATGTCGGCGTCGACGTCGGAAAACATCCGCCGCACCACATTGCCCTTGCCCTGGCGCAGCTCTCGCCGCACCACGGCGCCGGCGGCACGGGCCGCCTCGACCGTTCGGTCGGTGGAATTGTTGTCGTAGACGTAGATGGTCGCCTGCGGCAACGCCGCGCGGAATGCCTTGACCACCTGGGCGATAGCCGCCTCTTCGTTGAAACAGGGCACCAGGACCGCAACCCGCTGGTCCACCCTCCGCCCCTCCAGTCGCTGCCGGTCCAGGCCTGCGTCGGTCATCGAATAGTCCTAGATCAATTCCAAGTGGGTATGGCGGATGTACTCTTGCCCCTCAACCATAGCGTTTCTATTGTCCTGCGTCCTTCTCTCCGCACCCTCACCCGGAGCTGGCCTTGGCCGTTGTCGTTCCGTTTGAAACCCCCTCGCCGGCATCGATCGACCGGCTGACCGAGTTGGTGTCGGCCGACATGGAGCGGGTCAACGCCACCATCCTGTCCCGGACCGGGTCGGAGGTGACGATGATCCCCGAGGTGGCCAACCACCTGATCGCGTCCGGCGGCAAGCGGCTGCGGCCGATGCTGACGCTGGCGATGTCGCGCCTCGCCGGCTATCGCGGCGACGGCCACGTCAAGCTCGCGGCGGCGGTCGAATTCATGCACACCGCGACGCTCCTGCACGACGACGTGGTGGACGAGAGTGAGATGCGACGCGGCAAGCTCGCCGCCCGGCTGTTGTGGGGCAACGAGGCGAGCGTGCTGGTCGGCGATTTCCTGCTCGGCCAGGCGTTCAAGATGATGGTCGAGGTCGGCTCGCTGCGCTCGCTCGAGATCCTGTCGTCCGCGGCGGCGGTCATCGCCGAGGGCGAGGTGATGCAGCTCAACGCCGCCAAGAACACCGCCACCACCGAGGACGACTATCTCTCGGTGATCCGCGCCAAGACCGCGGAGCTGTTCGCGGCGGCCTGCGAGGTCGGCCCCGCCCTCAACGGCTGCTCGAAAGACGAGCAATCGGCCTGCCGCTCGTTCGGAATGAACCTCGGCGTCGCGTTCCAGTTGGTGGACGACGCGCTCGACTACGGCGGCAAGGCCGCCAAGCTCGGCAAGAACGTCGGCGACGACTTTCGCGAAGGCAAGATCACGCTGCCGGTGGTGTTGTCGTTCCGCCGCGGCTCCGACAGCGAACGCGCGTTCTGGCGGCGCGCCCTCGAAGACGGCGTCTCGACCGACGCCGACCTCGAACAGGCGATCGCGCTGATGGTCAGGCACCGGGCGCTGGAGGATACGATTCAGCGCGCGCGCCACTACGGCGCCATCGCCAAGGATGCGCTCGCGCTGTTCCCCGCCTCGCCGATGAAGGAAGCGCTGGAAGAATCCGTCGAGTTCTGCATCGCACGCTCGAATTAGCCGGCACGCAGTCCAGACGACACGCGGCAGAGGGCGGATTGGGGAAACGTGATCCGCCTTAGTTTTTTGGGAGGCCCCTCACGTCCCGTCGCGTTTCAAGGCATGTGAGCCATTCGACATAGCTCGGCATGTAGGCTTTCGGATTGATGCATTGCGCTCTCTCCGCGGACAAAAACGTGTCCCAGCTCTTCATGATTTGATCGCGAGCCGCACTCTCCTGGCTCATGCAATTGTCGACCGTCGCAACGGTCTTATCGCCGGTTGCTTGAAAAACAGCGTTCGCTGACGCCCGGCACGACGCTTCAACGTTGATGCTGGGAAGGAGACTTTCCGCCGCGGCGGCCGACGCACCAAAGCCCAGTGTCGCCGCACCCAAACGGAGCAATATCGTCGGGAGAACATGCATGCGGGCGGCCTCCAACGAATGGCAATATTCTATTCAAGAACGTCCTTTGCTCCAAATCAAGGGAGGTACGCCCCGAATTTGCGACTGGCAACGCCCGCGTGGCATCATTTGCGCGCTCGGCGCGCAGTCACGCGCTTTGCCGCAGCTCCGGTCTTGGCTTCGGATGGCCGCGAGATCGGAAAGCCGTCACGGACATAGGCTACAAGTGACTGGCAAAAATCGTTCGCAGCGGCTGGCAACGACCGCCGTTTGTCGCTCACGATGGCATAGGCCTCCCGCAGGGGCTTCCGCCGGTACATGAGGCGGACAATGCGCAGATCGTAACGATGGACGGGCAGCACGGACGGCACGATCGCGACGCCGTGGCCAGCCTCAGCAAGTGCAAGCAAGGTATGCGGGGTGCGGCTTTCGAACGAAACGTTCGGTTTGAATTCCGCGACACGGCAGGCTGCGTCAAACGCAGTGCGAACGGCGAAGCTGCGGTCCAAGAGCAGGAGCGGATGCGAACCCAGGCCGCGGACATCGATGCCATCCGCTTTTCCCAACTGAAGCGCGGGATTGCAGGCCGCAACGAACTCAAGCGACGGCAGCCAAATCATCTCAAAGCTATGACTGCTGGCCTGAATGGCTCCCGCCGTACTAATGACGAGATGAGCCTCGCCTCGTTCAAGCTTCTCGATAAGAGGAGCCCCAAACGCCTCGCTCAGCTTGATCTGCACGTTCGGGCGATTTTTGCTGTAGTGGGACAAAAAGCCGGACAGGACGCCATCGATGGTTTGGGGCGTGGCCGCCACCTTCAACACGCCGGCGTCGGGTCGCCGCAACAGGTGCGCCCGCTCCTTGAGTGCGCCGATGGCACCAAGGATGCCGCGGCAATCACCGAGTAGCTGCTCGCCTTCGCTGGTCAGGACCAACCGACGACGAATACGATCGAACAGTTTGATCCCGAGGTCTTCTTCAAGGTCTTGGATCTGACGGGATAGCGCTGGCTGCGCGACTCCCAGCCGAGCGGCCGCCTTCGAGACGGTGCCCTGCTCGGCGACGGTGACGAACGTTCGCAAGTGGCGCAAATCCATATCGGAACATTATGCCAGCTCGGCATGATGTCTAGAGCAATAATATATTGGACGAATGACAAAACCTGGGTCTCAATTGCGCCAGGTATTCAATTGCGCCAGGTATCAGGAGCCAGCCATGAAGACGATGTGCTCACTGTCCGTGTTCGCGCTTGGCTTGGCTCTCACCGCGACAAACGCCGAGGCACAAAGCTGGCCGACGAAACCCCTGCGGGCGGTCGTGCCCTTCGCCGCGGGCAGCAGTACCGATATCATCCCTCGCGTGGTGCTCGATCAGCTCTCACAACAGCTCGGACAGACCATTGTCGTGGAAAATCGCACAGGTGCCGGGGGAACAATCGGAGCCGCCTTTGTCGCCAAGTCGGACCCGGACGGCTACACCATTCTCGCCAGCGGCTCCGCGCACACGATCTCGCCGTCGCTCTATTCCAAGTTGAGCTACCATCCGGCGCGCGATTTTGCGGCGGTCGTCCCGCTTGGAATTTCACCGAATGTGCTGGTCGTCTCACCGGCGAAAGGCTTCAAGACCGTTGGCGATCTCGTCGCCGCAGCGAAAGCCAAGCCGGGCACATTCAATTTCTCCTCGGTTGGTATCGGGACCGCGACCCATTTAAGCGCGGAACGGTTCCGCTTCAGCGCGGGAATCCAGGCCGTGCATGTTCCTTTCAAAGGCGGCGCGGAGGCACTGTCCGAAGTGATCGCCGGGCGCGTCGACTTTTTCTTCGGCCCGCCTGCGCTTGTCCTCCCGCATGTCCGAGAGGGCAAGCTCGTTGCGCTGGTGGTGAATGGCACCAGCCGCACGGCGGCATTGCCGAACGTTCCGACGACGCGGGAGGCCGGTTTCAAAGAGGCGGAGTATCCGATCTGGTACGGCCTGTTTCTTCCGGTCAAAGACACCACGCGACGTCATCGACCGGCTGCACCGCGAGACGCTTAAAGCGTTGCAGGCACCCAAGGTGCGGGAGAGGCTCGCCACACTGGTCGTCGATCCCATGGTCATGACGCCGAACGACTTCGATGCGCATGTCCAAAAGGAAATCGCTCTCAACGCAGAGCTGGTTAAGGCGGCCGGGATCAAACCGAATTGACGTTTGATACGCGATTTGTTTGCGAGGGACCGGGTGACCCAGGCTCGACCATGACCGACGTTGCGCACAGCTTTGATGACAGCGCCGCTTACGAACGTTTCGTCGGGCGCTGGGGCCGTGCCGCCGGGGCGATCTTTCTTGATTGGGTGGCGCCACCCGCCGGCGCGCGCTGGCTCGATGTCGGTTGCGGCACCGGGCTTTTCACCGAGCTGATTCTCGATACGTGCTCTCCCGCAATGGTGTTCGCGGTCGATCAAGCGCAGGCACAGGTCGATCACGCCCGCCGCAAGCCGGCGGCTCAGCAGGCGAGCTTCCAACGTCGCCGATGCGCAGGCGCTGCCGTTTCCCGACTCCACATTCGACGTTGTTGCCTCCGCCCTCGTCATCAATTTCATCCCTGACCGGCCGCGCGCATTGTCCGAAATGCGTCGCGTTGCGCGTCCAGGTGGCATCGTCGCCGGCTATGTGTGGGACTTTACGGCTGAGCTTTCCCCGAGCGGGCCTTTTCGCCTGGGGCTGCGTGAGGCCGTGGCTGATGTACCTGCGCTCCCAGGCACCGAGGACTCCGGCCTCAGCGCGCTTCATCTGTTGTTTGAGCGTGCGGGCCTTGAGGGGGTCGCCACCGGTTGCTTTGACGTGATGGTGTCCTTTCCCGATTTCGAAGCCTTCTGGGTCGCACAGACGCCAAGCTATAGCCCCACCGCCAAGATGATAGCCGCAATGACAAAAAGCCAACGCATCAGGGTGATGGAGGCAGTGCGGGCCCGACTCCCAATTCGGCCCGACGGCAAGATCGAATATTCCGCCCGCGCGAACGCCATCAAGGGACGTGTACCGGCGTGACATGGCGCGATGCGTTTGCCGCGCGCATGTGCACCAGACATCGTCAACCGAGCGTCGTCGCCCGGATCCACCAGTCCGGATGCTGTCGGCGCAGCGTCCGCGCCGCCGCGGCGGCTGCGGGTGCGGTGGTGAACAGCGCGAAGCAGGTCGCGCCCGATCCCGACATGCGCGCCAGCCGGCAACCTTTCAGCGCGCGCAGACCGGCGAGCACATCGGCAATCACCGGCGCGATCTCGATCGCCGGCGCTTCCAGGTCGTTGGGGCGTTCGGCGAGCGCATCGATCACCGCGCCGGCCTTGGGGCGGGCGCGCGACGGCTTTGCGCGCGATTGCCACGGCGCAGGCGCCGCGGTTTCCTTGCCGCTGAACCGGCCGCGCAGCGCCTGGAACACCTCCTTGGTCGGCACCGCCACCCGCGGATTGACCAAGAGCGCCGGCAGCTTCGGCAAACCAAGCGGCTCGGACAGGATCTCGCCGATGCCGGTCATGATGCGCGCGCGCGGATCGAGACACACCGGCACGTCCGCGCCGGTGACCCGCGCCGCCTCGCGCAACCGCGGATCGTCGAGCGCGATCCGATTGGCGCGGGCGATGAGCCGCAGCGCCGCGGCGGCATCGGACGAGCCGCCGCCCACGCCGGCCGCCACCGGCAAGCGCTTGGCCAGCCCGAAGCGCCCGAGCTTGAGCCCCTCGACCCGCTCGGTGAGCGCGCGCACCGCCTTCAGCACCAGATTGTCGTCGATCGATCCGGAAGCGGCAGCGGTCGGACCGCTGACCGTGAGCGCGAGCGCGCGCGCCGGCGTGAACGTCAGCGTGTCGCCGACGCCGGCGAAGGCCACGACGCTGTCAAGCTCATGATAGCCGTCGGCGCGACGGCCGACGATGCGCAGCGTCAGATTGATCTTGGCGGGCGCCCGCTCGGCGCGCGCGGGCGGCACTTTATTAGCCGCCGCCCGGCTTGGCCGGAGAATTCGGCGGCCGAGGTCGGCGGAAGATCGCCGGACAGACCGACCTTCAGCTTCTCCAGAATCTTCGGCAGGTCTTCCGGCTCCGGCTTGAGATCGCGCGCATGAGTCCATTGGAACCGCGCTTCCAGCTGGCGACCGATCCGCCAATAGGCATCGCCGAGATGATCGTTGATGGTCGGGTCCTCGGGCTTGAGCTCGACCGCCTGCTCGAGATGCTTCACCGCATTCTCAAAGTCGCCCATCCGGTAGTAGGCCCAGCCGAGCGAGTTGACGATGTAGCCATCGTCGGGACGCTGCTCGACGGCGCGCTTGATCATGCGCATGCCTTCATCGAGATTGACGCCTTGGTCGACCCACGAATAGCCGAGATAGTTGAGCACCAGCGCCTGATCAGGCGAGAGCTCGAGCGCGGTTTTCATGTCGACTTCCGCCTTCGGCCACTGCTTCGATCGCTCGTAGCAAATGCCGCGGAAGTAATAGACCACCCAATTCTGCTTGTCGGCGCGCGTGGCACCGTCGATCGCCTTGCTGTAGACATCGGCACATTCGGCGAACTTCTTGCGGGCGCGCAGCACATTGCCGAGTGCCAGGACCGCCTCACGCTCGGTGCCGTCGGCAGCGACGATACTCTCCAATTCGGCGACCGCCTCATCGGTGCGATCGAGCTGGTCGAGATTGATCGCCCGCTGCACCCGGACGCTGACGCTGAGCGGCGACGTGGCGGGAACGCGCTCGTAAGTCTTGATCGCGAGTTCCGGCTTGCGCATCCCTTCGTAGATGTCGGCCAGCGCCGCCAACGCCAAGGCGTGGTTCGGCGACAGATACAATGCGAGCTGAAGGTAGACGATACCGACGTCTTCGCCGCGACGGCCGAGCGCCGCGCCGATGGTGTAGAGCGCCTCGCCGGCGCCGGCCTGCGCCGAGTTCGACCAGCGGCGCGAGCCGCCGCCCGCTTTCCACCTCCCGCTTGGCCTCCGTCACCAAAGGATGGCGCGGCAACGCCTCGTTGAGCGTGGTGAGAACTTTCAAGGCTTCGTCGCGGTTACCCGCACGCGACAGCTGGCTGGCATAGGCCAGCGCCACCCGCAGTTCGTTCGGACCCTGCGCATGGGCGCGCTCCAGGCGCTTGAGCGCGTCGCGCCGCTGCCCGGACAGATCGAGGATCAAACCGGCATGCAGGTCCTTCAGGATGCCGTAGGACTCCGGCCCGGCGAGCTTGTCGATCGCTTCGATCGCGGCCTTGCTCTCGTTCGGCCCGACATTGGTCCAGCCGGTGAGCAACGCCGCCGCCAGATCGGTCACCGGGCCGCGCACGGATTGCGCGAGCTGCTGGCGCGCCGTCACGTTTTGCTTCTGCTTGATGCCGCGGACGCCGAGCACGAGCCTGGCCAGGCGATCGGTCTTCTCGACCTGCAGCAGACGTTCGGCCAGCCGAACCGCCTCGTCGACCTCGCCGTTTTGCAGAACCGCGGTGAAGGCGCGGCTCAGCAGCTCGGGATTACGCGGATCGCCGCGCAAGGCGAGGCGGTAGTAAATGGCCGCCGCCGCCGCGTCGCGAGCAATGCCGGCATGACGCGCGGCGAGATAGCTGCCCGACGCCGAGACGCGCGGAAATGTCAGGCTCGCCTTCGGCCGCTGATTGCTTGACGCCTGCGCGCCGGCGATGCTCGGCCACACCAGCGCAACCGCCAGCGCCGGTACGGCCGCCCGCAGCATCCAAAACGGAGAGATCACGGCTCGGTCGACTCCATCTGATGGGCGCTCAGGACCTGCTTGATGCCAGGACCTGGTAGACGCCCACGATCCTGGCGGAACGCCCACGGCGCGGCCGCATCATTGGGGGCAAGAATGGCCTGTTTGCGTCCGTCCCGCAAGAACGCGTGCAACCTCGACACCCCAAAAGCGCGGCATCACCTTGAAAGTCACGGTGTGGCAGCATCGTGACCGAGCCGTTCACATGTTCGGATAATTGGGGCCCCCGCCGCCCTCGGGAGGAACCCAGGTAATGTTCTGATTCGGGTCCTTGATGTCACACGTTTTGCAGTGGACGCAGTTCTGGGCGTTAATCACATACCGCGCCCCACCGCCCTCCTCGACCCACTCGTAAACGCCGGCCGGACAGTAGCGGGCCGACGGGCCGCCGAACACGTCGTGCTCCGACGATTTTTGCAGCGCCATGTCGGCGACCTTCAGATGTGGCGGCTGGTTCTCCTCGTGATTGGTATTGGAGAGAAAGACCGAGGAGAGCCGATCGAAGGTCAGCTTGCCGTCCGGCTTGGGATAGGCAATGGGAGCGAACTGCGAGGCCGCGCGCAACGTGTTGGCGTCCGGCTTGCCGTGCCGCATGGTGCCGAACAGCGAAAAGCCAAACGTGTTGCACCACATGTCGAAGCCGCCGAGCGCGACGCCGAGCACGGTGCCGAACCGCGACCAGAGCGGCTTGGCGTTGCGCACCCGCCAAAGATCGCTGCCGATGTCGCCTTCTTGCCAGATGGCGTCATAGGCGCTGAGTTCGTCGTTGCCGCGGCTTTCGGACAATGCATCGGCAACGTGCTCGGCCGCGAGCATGCCGGAGAGCATGGCGTTGTGACTGCCCTTGATGCGCGGCACGTTGACGAAGCCGGCGCTGCAGCCGATCAGCGCGCCGCCGGGAAACGACAGCTTCGGCACCGACTGGAAACCGCCTTCGGTGATGGCGCGGGCGCCGTAGCTCAGCCGCTTGCCGCCCTCGAAGGTCGCGCGCACCAGCGGATGAGTCTTGAAGCGCTGAAATTCTTCGAACGGGCTGATGTAGGGGTTCTCATAATTGAGATGCACGACGAAGCCGACCGACACCAGATTGTCGTCGAAGTGGTAGAGGAACGAGCCGCCGCCGGTGCGGTTGTCGAGCGGCCAGCCGAACGAGTGCTGCACCAATCCGGGGTGGTGGCGGTCCGGGGCGACCTGCCAGAGTTCCTTCAATCCGATACCGAACTTCTGTGGTTCGCGATCGGCATCGAGGCCGAAGCGCTTGCACAGCATCTTGGTGAGGCTGCCGCGCGCACCTTCGGCGAACAATGTGTATTTCGCGCGCAGCTCCATGCCGCGGGTGACATTGTCGGTCGGCTTGCCGTCCTTGCCGATGCCCATGTCGCCGGTGGCGACGCCGGCGACCGCGCCGTTCTCGTCGTACAACACCTCGGCCGCGGCAAAGCCCGGATAGATTTCGACGCCGGCCGCCTCCGCCTTGGTCGCCAGCCAGCGGCAGACATTGCCAAGCGACACGACGAAGTTGCCGTGGTTCGACATCAGCGGCGGCATCATGAAATTCGGCAGCCGGACCGCGCGCGTCGCCGACAGCCAATAGAAGCGGTCGTCGGTCACCGCGGTCTTGATCGGCGCATCCTCGGTCCGCCAGTCCGGCAGCAGGCGATCGAGCGCGATCGGATCGAACACGGCGCCCGACAGAATATGCGCGCCGACCTCGGAGCCCTTCTCCACCACCACGACGGAAATCTCGGGGGCGCGCTGCTTGAGCCGGATCGCCGCCGCCAGGCCGGCCGGTCCGGCGCCGACGATCACCACGTCGAACTCCATGGTCTCGCGCGGCGGCAGTTCGTGTTCGGCCATGATCCCCTCCTACCGCCTCGAATTGCGGACCTTCGCGGGGCTTAGACCATGATCCAATTTGGTTGAATCAGATCATGGTCTAGCTGTTTGTTGAGCATGATCTTTTCCGAAAACCGGTTCCCACTTTTCGGGATCATGCTCTGGTGCCCCATGTTCCATGTTTGCAGCCCCTGCGGCAATCGCCTGCCGGCATGCTATGGTCGCCCTCGCACGGATACACCATGATGATCGCGAGCGAGACAGTCCTGCGCGAACTTTTGGCCTTCTATCGGGAGGCCGGCGTTGACGCGGCCGTGGGGGAAACCCCGGTCGACCACCTCGCCTTGCAGGAACCGCCGGCTGCGCCGGTCGCGACGCCCGAGCGGCCGGCACCGCGGCCGCCGGCACCGCCGGTCCGCACCCTCACCTCGCGCGACCTCGCCACCGGCGCCCACACGGCGCCGCCGCCGCCGGACACCGCCATCATGGCCGCCCGCGAGGCGGCGCGCACCGCCGCCGATCTCGACGCGCTGCGCGCCATCGTCGATGGGTTCGAAGGCTGCGCGCTGCGCGCGACCGCGACCCAGCTGGTGTTTGGGCGCGGCAATCCGCGCTCGCGGGTGATGTTCGTCGGCGAAGCGCCCGGCTACGACGAAGACAAATCGGGCAAACCGTTCGTCGGGCGCTCCGGCCACCTGCTCGACGCCATGATGGCGGCGATCGGCCTCGACGAAACCAACGCCTACATCGCCAACATCGTGCCCTGGCGTCCGCCCGGCAACCGCACGCCGACGCCGCAGGAATCCGCGATCTGCCTGCCGTTCATCAAGCGCCAGATCGAGCTCGCCGATCCCGACATCCTGGTCTGCCTGGGCGGTCCCTCGGCGCAGACCCTGCTCAATATCAAGGACGGCATCACCAAATCGCGCGGGCGCTGGTATCCGTTCCAGACCGGCACCCGCGAGATCCGCGCGCTCGCGACCTTCCATCCGGCGTTCCTGCTGCGCAGCCCGTTGCAGAAGCGTCTCGCCTGGCGCGATTTCCTGGCGCTCAAAAAGGCGCTGGCGCAAAGCTGAGCGACGCTTATCGGACGAGCTCGATCATACCGATCTCCGGCGGCACCGGATCGCCCGGCACGGTCTCGCCTCCCGCCGCATCGGCGACCGGCCGCCGCACGATCGTGAGCCGCAGGTGGCGCAAGCTGAAGCCGCGCATCCTGCCGAGTTTCGCCATCGCCTCGGTCACGTCGTAGGCGATGGTCTCGCGGCGCGACGGGCTGCCGTCGCGACCGGTTCCGCCGAACAGCTCCAGCGCCCCGACCGGCAACGATGTGGTGGTCGGCTCGAACACGTTCGGCCCCTCCAGCACCAGGAACAGGTCGTAGGCCGGCGCACGGTCCGGCGCCGTCACGTCGCGCAGCACGATGCGGGCGCGCGGCGCCGGCGCGGCCTTCGACGCCCTGCCCTTTTGCGGCGGACGGCGCGGCGGCGCCACCGGGGCAAACACCACGGCGGTCTCGCGGGCCGAAAGCTCGATTTCGCTGGCGCGTCCCACCACCACCGGCTCCGGCGGCGACGGCACCGCCGCGCGCGGCGTCATCGGCAGGCGCTGCGGACGGCGCTCCTCGTCGTCATAGCGGTAGCCGAGCTGGAACTGGGTATCGAGCACGTCGGCGCCGGTCATGATCCGATCGTCGCCGTTCTCATCGACAAACGTGAACGACGTCGTCATCCAGACGTCGTCATCGATCGGCGCAGCGCCGCCGCGCGCGCTCCACTTGGCCCACAGCCGGTCGATATTGGCGGCGTGCAACCAGTACACCGGATCGCGCGCCGCCGTCGTCGGCGATGCGAGATCGCCGTCGCGGCCGGTCGACAGATGAAAGCGCGCGTGCAGCGCTTCGAGCGCGCCGGCCGACGCCGACTGCCGCGCGTCGGTGACGCGAACGCCGCCGATACCGCCGCGCGGATCGAGCGGATCGGCGGCGATGAAATGCGCGAGCGAAAGCGCCGCGTCGACGTCCTTGGCCATATCGGCGATCAGGCGCGCGCCGCGCTCGAACGCGGGGTCGCGTTGCGCCCGTGCCAGCGCATTGCGCCGCTTCGCGACCGGCGTCTCGAGCTGATCGGAGCCGGGCCGGAACGGCACCGGCAAGGATAGCTGCTTGGGATCGTCGTAGGCCCAATACGGCAAGGCGAAACCGGGATCGCCAGCGGCCCGGCGCAGGATGCGCTCGAAGCAATAAAGGTGCATGCGCTGCCAGGCGAGGAAGAAATAGCTCTTGCGCGGGTTCTGCCGCCAATACGCCGCCGGCGGCCGCGCTTCGCCGGTGACCGCGCTGGCGGCGACGCCCACCATATTGGCCTGGAACTGCCAACTGGTCTTGTCGCTCGCGTCGCGCTCCATCATCGCCTCGACCGCACGGCGATACGACTCGATGAGACTGTTATCGCGTGCCGGCGCGTCGATCGAGCGGCGCACATAACCATTGGCCTGAGCGCCGGCGCGGAACGGCACCAGGGCGGCCGCAGCCAGTGCGGCTCCGCCATGGCCGAAGGCGCGGCGAGACAACGTGCGCATCAGTTGCCCACCGCGAATTTGATGGCGAGCAGAGCCGCACGTGCGCGACCGCCCTGCGGCTGGTGGTGATTGGCCATAACGTCCCCCCGCGCGATGTCCCCTTGCGACATCATAGCAAAAATCCCGGCGTGTGATTTTCCGCCGCACCTCGTCGTGAAATCGCCCACTCCCCGCGGTTTATGGCCTCATCGGCCTTGTCGCCGCGGGGAACGGTCGGCGATTCGGCATGCCCGCCTTGTCGCATCGGCTGGTGTGCATTCTGCCGCATTGGCAAAGCAAAGCGCCTCACTCATGTATGTCTGCGACGGCGGCGGAGCCTGGTGATGGAACTCGACCCGATCCTGATCGCACGCTTGCAGTTCGCATTCACGGTGATGTTTCACATCATCTTCCCGACGTTCACCATCGGACTATCCGCCTATATCGCGACCTTGCTGCTGTTGTGGGTCAAGACCGGGCAGGACCGCTATCAGCGCCTGGCGCGTTTCTGGACACGGATTTTCGCAGTCTCCTTCGCGATGGGCGTCGTGTCGGGGATTGTGCTGTCGTACCAGTTCGGCACCAATTGGAGCCGGTTCTCGGTGTTCGCCGGCAATATCGTCGGCCCGCTGATCGGCTACGAGGTGCTGACCGCGTTCTTCCTGGAGGCGACATTCCTCGGCATCATGCTGTTCGGCTGGGGCCGGGTGCCGCGCTGGCTGCAGGTGACCGCGGCGGTGATGGTCGCGGTCGGCACCATGATTTCCGCGTTCTGGGTGCTGGCCGCCAATAGCTGGATGCACACGCCGACCGGCCACGAGATCGTCGACGGCGTCGCGATGCCGCTCGACTGGTGGGCGATCATCTTCAATCCGAGCTTTCCCTATCGGCTGCCGCATATGCTCAATGCGTCGTTCCTCACCGCCGGCTTCGTGGTGCTGGCGGTGGGCGCGCGCTACTGGCTGGCCGACCGCCATCCCGAGCAAGCCCGCGTCATGATCAAGATGGCGGTGCTGCTGCTGGCGGTCCTTGCGCCGCTGCAATTGCTGATCGGCGACCTGCACGGGCTCAACACGCTCAAGCACCAGCCGATCAAGGTCGCGGCCATGGAAGCGCACTGGGAGAGCGACAAGCCGGTCGACTTCCATATCTTCGCCTGGCCGGACGAGACCGCCGAAACCAATCGCTGGGCGCTGTCGATCCCCAATGCCGGCATCGCTGGTGCTGACGCACCGCCTCAACGGCCTCATCGTCGGGCTGAAGGACGTGGCGCCGCAGAACCGTCCGCCGGTCAAGACCGTGTTCTTCGCCTTCCGCATCATGCTGGCGATTGGATTCTTCATGATCGCGGCGGCGCTGATCGGCGCCTGGCTGCTTTGGCGGGGCATCCTGCTCGAAACGCGCTGGTATCTGCGTATCGTCGCGCACAGTTGGTGGACCGGATTTGTGGCGGTCATCGCCGGCTGGGTGGTGACCGAGAGCGGCCGCCAGCCTTGGGTGGTGCAAGGCATTCTGCGGACGGCCGACGCGACCACCCCGCTGGCGGCATCGACCGTGCTCACGACGCTGATCCTGTTCGTGGTCGTCTACGCCATCGTGTTCACGATGGGCATCTACTACATCAACCGCCTGATCGAACGCGGGCCGCAGGGCGTCGCGGTCAAGGCGCCCGAGCGCGGTTCGCCGCTGCGGCCGCTGTCGTCGGCGCACGATGCCGGACGCGAGGCATTGGCACGCGGCTCCTGATGCGATGAGGACGCGGCATGACCGAGTGGGACCTGCCATTGATCTGGGCCGCGGTGATCGGGATCGCGGTCGCGCTGTATGTGATCCTTGACGGGTTCGATCTCGGCGTCGGCATCCTGTTCCCGTTCAGCCGCGACGAACAAGAGCGCGACCAGATGATCGGCTCGGTCGCACCGTTCTGGGACGGCAACGAAACCTGGCTGGTGCTTGGCGGCGCCGGGCTGTGGGTCGCGTTCCCGCGCGCTTACGCGGCGATCATGTCGGCGCTCTACCTGCCGGTGATCGTGATGCTGTTGGCGCTGGTGTTCCGCGGCGTCGCCTTCGAGTTCCGCACCGTGGCCGAAACCAGCAAGCGCTACTGGAATTTTGCCTTCGCCGCCGGGTCGATACTGGCGGCGTTGTGCCAGGGCGTGATCCTCGGCGGCCTGATCCAAGGCATCACCATCGAGGGCGGCATGTTTGCGGGCGGTACGTTCGACTGGGCCACCCCGTTCGCATTGCTCTGCGGCCTCGGCGTGCTGGCGGGATACGGGCTGCTCGGCGCCACCTGGCTGGTGATGAAGACCGACGGCGCGGTCGCCGACGCGCGCCCGCGCGCAAGCCAAGCTCTGTCTGCTGGCGGTGCTGGCGGCATGGCCGTGGTGAGCCTGTGGACGCCGCTGACGTTCGAACGCATCGCGCAACGCTGGTTCACGACGCCGAACATCTATTACCTGTGGCCGGTGCCGATCATGACCGCCGCGACTGCGTTCGCGTTGTGGCGCTGGCTCGACCAGGGACGCGACATCCCGCCGTTCATCGCCGCGATCGCGTTGTTCCTGTTCGGCTACGCCGGCATCGTGATTTCGGTGTTTCCCTATCTCGTGCCGCCGTCACTCACGATCTGGGACACCGCCGCCGCCCCGGCGAGCCAGCGCTTCATGCTGGCCGGCACGCTGGCGTTGCTGCCGATCATCCTGGGCTATGTGGTGTTCGTGTACTGGATCTTCCGCGGCAAGGTGCGTCACGGCGAGGGCTACCATCACTAGACGCCGCGACCGGTCCGCGCGTTCTACTTCTTGCCCTCGGGCGGCTTGGTGTCCTCGGGCGGCTTCGGCTCTTTCTGCTCCTTCTCCGCGGCAGGCGGACGGATCACGCCCCAACCATAGCGTAGCGCCGGCAAGCGCCCGGAGATCGGGCGTTCGAACACCCGTGGCGGGTCCGGCACGATATCGGGGAAGCGCGCTTTGATCTCCGGTGGCGGCGCGCCGGTGGTGTCGGCCGTCGGCCAGACCACGATCGCGCCCTTGCGGCGCACGTCGTCGAAGGTCACCCACGGCGAGCGCTCCGGCGTCGCGTCGAAGAACAGGCTCGGCCGGCTCGGCGCGCCGAGCGAGATCAGCGCGGCGGTGCGCGGATCGCCGGCAACGACCTGCAACGGCTGACCGGTGCGGCGCTGGAAACTCTCCGCATAAAACTGCGCGATCTGCTTCATCGGCTTGTTGACGTTCAGATCGACGCCAAGCCAAGGGAACGTGAACAGAGCGAACACCGCAAGCACCGGCGGAACAAACAGCAGCCCGAACCACACCGCGATCACGATGTGCTGATGGCTGAATTCGATACCGTTCCCCGCCAGCAGCACCACCGCGAGCCCCGACAGCACCACCAACGGCGCAATGCCGCCGACCGGCGCGGACCAGCCGGCCAGCACCGCGACGATGGTGGCGGCGAGCGCCGGCACGCAGGCGAAATAGACGATGAACTGCCAGGCGAACGGATCGACCGGCCGGCGCACAATCACCGGCGACGGCTCGTCCCTCACCCAAGGCCAGCCGACCACCGCCGACACCAGCACGGCAAGACCGGCATGTGCGGCCAGGATGAACGCAATCTGCCGCAACCAAGCGGCCAGATTGTCGACCACCGACTCCGCGGTGCGCAGCCGCAACAGCCGGTCGGCCAGCCCGTCGCCGGTTTCCGACAGCCAAAGCAAATGAGGAAACAGCACGACGATCGCGACCAGGCTCGCAAGCCACGGATCGCTCGAGCGCATCGCCGCCCGGGCGCGCGCGTTGGTCGCGGTGAACAGCGCCAGCATGGCGAGGAGCAACAGCCCGGCATAGGTGGTGAGGAACAGAAGGCCGATCTCCACCGCCAACGCGACCCAGTAGCCGCGCTTGCCTTCCTTCACCGCCAGCCAGTAGTGCAGCAGGATGGCCGCCCACAGCGCCATGGTGAGCGTCACCGGCCCGAACTCCGGCGTCGGCACCGTGAACGCCGAGACGCCGACCATCAACAGCACCGCCAAGGCGGCATGTTGTGCGCCGACGATCGAACGACCGAGCGAGAACACCGCCCAATAGGTGACGACCACGCAGACTTGCGAGAGCAGATACACGCCGAACAGGTTGTTGCCCGCGAGCACGTAGGCGCCTTCCGCCAGCCAGAACGCGAGCGGCGGACCGAGATAAGTGCCAAGCTGCAGTTCGTTGCCGATCGCGAGCACGAACGGCAGATCGCCCGGCGGTCCGGCGTAGAACACGCTCGGCACCAGCGTCCACAACGCCGCCTGCATCAACGCGGCGATCCATACCGCCAGCGCCGGGCGCGAGCGCAGCAATTCGACAAAAATGGATACGTAAAGCATGGCCCCCGCGGGAACTTCACGAACACCCCATCGGGGCGGAGATTAGTGCATGATCCCGAACCGTGGGAACCGGCAATCGGGCGTCAGGCGCGAGTGCAGAAACCAGCGCCTGTCGTGATGCAGACGGCACGCCGGCATCAAAGCGGCAACACCGGCGACGTTGTCTCAAGGTCGGTAGCCTGATCGCGGTAGCGCGCCGCGACCGGGGAGAACGAGCGGCGATGGTGGATGGTCGGCCCGAGCCGGGCGAGCGCTGCGAAATGCTCCGGCACGCTATAGCCCATGTGGCGCTCGAAGCCGTAGCCCGGATGCGCAAGCGCGAGCCGCGTCATCAGCCGGTCGCGCGTGACCTTCGCCACGATCGACGCCGCGGCGATCGAGGACACGATCGCATCGCCGTGGATCACCGCCTCGCAATCGCAGCAGGTTTCGATTCGGTCGCGGCCGTCGACGAACACGAGCCGCGGCCTCACCGGCAGCGCCGCCACCGCCCGCGCCAACGCCCACAGCGACGCGCGCAGGATGTTGTCGCGGTCGATGCGCGACGGCGGCGCGAAGGCGACCGCGACCTCCGCGCTGGCGCAGATCTTGGCGTACAGCTTTTCGCGCTCGGCCGCGGTCGAGCTTCTTGGAATCGTTGAGCCCGCGCGGCACGCGCTGGGGATCGAGGATCACCGCGGCGGCGACCACCGGCCCCGCCAGCGGGCCCCTGCCCGCCTCGTCGCAGCCCGCCACCGGCCAGACGCCGCGCTTGAGCGCGGCGCGTTCGCGGCGAAACGTCGGACGGACGATCGTCCTCTCCCAACGGCAGGCGTGCGATTGGCGGCAGCGGTGCGACTCATGCCGGGATGGTGCGCGGCGCGGCCGGCAAGTCAATGCAGGCGTGCGCAACGTGTGAACATCGGGGAGGAACTGCCGTCGAGGCCGGAGCCAATACCAGCCGCGGCTCAGACCGGCAGCCTGCTCGAGTCCGGCAGTGTCACGCGGCCATCGGCCTGCACGTCGATCCCGGGCGCGCAGCACCACCTCCCAGGATGGCCGTCCGGATCGGCGAAATAGCCGTGAATAGCCGCCATAGAACGTCTGATGCGGCGCTTTCATCTGCGCCGCGCCGGTCGCGAGCGCGTGCGCCATCGCGGCGTCGACGTCCGCCGGCGATCGGCAGTTCCACGCCAAGGTCGTGCCGCGAAACGCCTGCGGCCGCGGTTTGTCGGCAAGCGTGGCATCCTTCGGCGAGCTTGTCCCACGGATAGAGCGCGAGCACGATGCCGCCGGCGTCGAAGAACGCGACCTGCTCGCCGGTCGCGCGCATGCGGCGCACAAACCCCAGCGCGTCGTAAAATCGAATGCTGTCCTGCATGTCGGCAACGCCGAGCGTCACCACCGTCAGGCATGGTTTCGGAGCCATTGTCTTATCCCTCAAAACAAACTGAGCTGCGGCGCGTCCTGCTTCGGCGGCGAGAAATGCTCGACGGTCAGCCGGGTGCGGGTCTTGTTGAAGCCGATGCTTGTCGCAAGCCGCCTCGAAGCGGCGGCCGATCATCCAGGCGATCGGGCCGGTCCCGGTCATCCGCTTGCCGAAGGTGGAATCGTAGTCCTTGCCGCCGCGCATGTCGCGGATGAGCTTGAACACGTGGCGGTAGCGATCGGGGAAATTCGCCATCAGCCATTCGCGGAACAAGTCGCGCACCTCGAGCGGAAGCCGCAACAGCACGTAGCCGGCCTCCTTGACGCCGATCGCCGCGGCGGTGTCGAGGATGCGCTCGATCTCGGCATCGTTGATGGCGGGAATGACCGGCGCCACCATCACCGCGGTCGGCACGCCCGCTTCCGTCAATTGCCGCAACGCCTCGAGCCGGCGCGCCGGCGTTGCCGCGCGCGGCTCCATCACCCGCGCCAGCTTGGGATCGAGCGTCGTCACCGATAGCGCGACCTTGGCGAGGTTGCGCTTGGCCATGCGCGCGAGGATATCGAGGTCGCGCAGCACCAGCGCCGACTTGGTGACGATGCCGACCGGATGGCCGAAGCGCTCCAGCACCTCCAGGATCCGCCGCATGATCTGATACTGCTTCTCGATCGGCTGGTAGGGATCGGTATTGGTGCCGATGGCGATGGTGCGCGGCGAATATTTCGGATCGGCCAGTTCGCGTTCCAGCAGCTTGGCGGCTTCCGGCTTCACGAACAGCTTGGATTCGAAATCGAGCCCGGGCGACAGGCCGAGATAGGCGTGGGTCGGCCGCGCGAAGCAATAGATGCAGCCGTGCTCGCAGCCGCGATACGGATTGATCGAGCGGTCGAAGGAGATGTCGGGCGAGTCGTTGCGGGTGATGATCTTGCGGGTGGCGTCGACCGTCACGCTGGTCTTGAACGGCGGCAGCTCGTCGAGCGCCTGCCAGCCATCGTCGAACGCGATGCGCGCCACCGGCTCGTAGCGGCCCGACGCATTCGACTGCGCGCCGCGCCCGCGCCGCCGTTCGGCGCCGACCGACACGTCGGCATCGACCGGCTGGTCGAGATCGACCGCCGGAGCGCGCCGGGCGAAGCCGCCCGCCGGCGTTGGCTTGGAGGGCAGATGCGCCGGCGGGCGTTTCAGGGCTGTCGAAGAACGAGCCATGGCCAGTCATCTAATGGCCGATTGTGAACAAAACAAGAACAATTTGCCAATCAGTGGAGAAACGCGGCATGTCGTGGGCGGATCGCGCCCCGCCACATGATATGGGGAACCGCGAGAGCTTTGCGGAGCGATGCATGATCAGCGTGGTCATTCCCACGCACGAATCGGAACGGGCGTTGGCGAACACCTTGGCGGCGTTGGTGCCGGGCGCGATCGACGGCGTGTTGCGCGAGGTGATCGTCGCGGACGCCGGTTCCCGCGATGGAACCGCCAAGGTCGCCGACGTTGCCGGCTGCCGTTTCATGGTGGCGCCGGGCGGCCGCGGGCGCCGGCCTGGCGGCGGCGGCCGCCGCGGCGCGGTCGCCTTGGCTGTGGTTCGTGCAGCCCGGCTGCGTCCCCGGCTCGCATTGGATCGAGGAGCTCGGGCGCTTCATCCGGGATTGCGAATTGGCGTCACAATCGCCTGACCAGGCAGCCGTTTTCCGTGCCCGCCCGGGACGCGGGCGGTCCCCATTGATCGAAGCGCTGGCGATGCTGGGCTCAGCCCTCGGCGCCGGTCCAAAGCCGGGCCAGGGATTGCTGATCGCCAAATCCTTCTACCAGCAGGTAGGCGCGCACCGCGCCGACGTCGCCGAGCCGGAGACCGAACTGCTGCGCCGCCTCGGCCGCCGGCGGATTACCACACTCGATGTCGCCATGGCGTTCCAGTCTAAATGACGTTCCAGCCAAATGACGTTCCAGTCCAAACCTTGACGCAAAGCCTTCCGCGCGGACACGCCCTGGTCAGGGCGGATCCCCCGAACTAGCATCCGCCTCATAATAATAATCGGGAGGAAGCGGCCCATGCGCGCGTTCGGATTCTTTGCGCTCGTCCTGCTGCTGGGCATCGCACCAGTGGCGGCACAACAGGCGCCCGCCGACATTGTCCTCGTCAACGGCAAGATCGTCACCGTCGACGATCGCTTCACCATCGCCGAGGCGCTGGCGATCCGCGGCCAGCGCATTGTCGCGATCGGCAGCAACGCCGAGATCGCCGCGCTGCAAGGGCCGCAGACGCGCACCATCGCGCTCGGCGGCCGCACCGTCATTCCCGGGCTGATCGACAATCACTCGCACTGGGTCCGCGCCGCCGAACACAACGAGCTGCGCTTTGACGGCGTGACCACCCGCAAGCGCGCGGTCGCGCTGTTGACCGAACGCGTGCGCGCGGCCAAGCCCGGCGAATGGATCGCCGTGCTCGGCGGCTGGTCGGAACAGCAGTTCACCGACGAGGACCGCGGCTTTCCGCGCGCCGAGCTCGACGCGCTCGCACCCAACAATCCGGTGGTGCTGCAATCGGTCTATAACCACAGCTACCTCAACAGCGCGGCGCTGAAAGCCGCCGGCATCGACGACAACACCCCCAATCCGCCGGGCGGCACGATCGAGAAAGATGCAGCCGGCAAGCCGACCGGCGTGGTGCGCGGCGCGGGCGGCGTCGCTTTCGTCGCCGCCAAGGTGCCGCATGCCGATCAGGAAAGCTGGTTCGCCAACACGCGCCGGCTGGTGGCCTATCTGAATTCGCTCGGCATCACGGCGTGGGGCGACCTCGGTGGTCGCGGCATGAGCCCCGCGCATTATGAGCCCTACCGGCGCCTTGCCGACGCCGGCGAGTTGAACGCGCGGGTGTTCTGGCACACGATCCGCGCGCCGGCGACGCCCGAGCAGATGGACCGGGTGCTCACGGAAGTGCCGCAGCTCACGCCGTTCCAGGGCAACGACTATTTCAACCACATCGGCTGGGGCGAAGGCACCTACGCGGGAGCGACCACCAACACCATGCGCGCGGACGGCCCGATGAACCCCGCGGCCATGGCGCAGGTGCGCCGCCTGGCGGACGCGCTCGCCCGCCAGGGCATTCCATTCAACGCCCATGTCGAGATGCAAACCGCGATCGACGCGTTCCTCGAACAATATGAGGCGGTGAACAAGGCGCGCCCGATCAGGAACCTGCGCTGGACCTTGTCGCACCTCGATCAGGTCACCGACGCGCAGATCGACCGCATGAAGCGGCTCGGCCTTTCGGCGCAACTGCACAGCCGTCCGCTGATCCAGGGCGCGCTGATGCACAAGATCCACGGCGACAAGGCCTGGGACATGCCGCCGTTCCGCCGCGTGCAGGATTGCGGCATCCATTGGGGGCTCGGCTCCGACGCCACCGCGGTGACGCCGTCCAATCCGTTCTACACGCTGAGCTTCGCGGTGACCGGCAAGATGATCGGCGGCCGCCACGTCAACCGCCAGACCATCACCCGCGAGGAGGCGCTGATCGCGCACACCCGCGCGAACGCCTATTTCCTGTTCCAGGAGGCCAATGTCGGCTCGCTGACGCGCGGTCGCTATGCCGATCTCCTGGTGCTCGACCGCGACTACCTCACGGTGCCGGCGGACGAGATCAAGGACATCAAGCCGCTGTTGACGATGGTCGGCGGCAAGGTCGTTCACGACGCAATGCCGAAGTGAGCCGCGGTATCGTGTCCCGGGCGCACTGCAGCACGTCGTGCTGCGGTGCAGACCCGGGATCCCGGTTTCTTCACGCAAAAAGTAACATCTTCACGCACGGGAGAACTCAACTACACCGTCGCGCCTTTGGCCTTCGGCCGGCGCAGGTGTTCGTCGAGCCGCGGCATGATCTCGACGAAGTTGCAGGGCCGGTAGCGGTAGTCGAGCTGGTGCTTGAGGATCTCGTCCCAGGCGTCGCGGCAGGCGCCGGGCGAGCCCGGCAGGCAGAAGATGTAAGTCGCGCCCGCCACACCGGCGGTGGCGCGGGTCTGGATCGCCGAGGTGCCGATCTTGGCGTGGCTCACCATCAGGAACAGCGTGGCGAAGCCCTCCATGCGCTTCTCGAACAGCGGCTCGACCGCTTCCGGCGTCACGTCGCGGCCGGTGAAGCCGGTGCCGCCGGTCGAGATGATCACGTCGACATCAGGCGCGGCGATCCATGTCCGCATTTGCGCGCGGATCGACTCCGACGTCGTCGGGCACGATGGCGCGCTCATGGACGGTGTGGCCGGCCGCCTCGATGCGCTCGGCCAGCGTGGCGCCGGACTTGTCGTCGGCGAGCTCGCGCGTGTCGGACACGGTGAGCACCGCGATCGTGAGCGGAACGAATTGTCGGGTCTCGTCAATGCCGGGCATGGCCTGCCTAATGAAACGGGTGATATCGCGGGGAGTGACTTTACCAGATCGTCCGCGGCAATGAAGCGCCCGGAGTTCAGCCCGTGCGCCCGAGCACGTTGCCGAGGTCGTGATAGATCGTGTGCAGGTGCTGCGCCGCCGGATCGACCGACCCGAGCTCGACCACGAAACCCGAGCCGATGACACGATAGCCGAACGCCCGCTCGGCGGTGTTCGGCCCATACCAGGCGAAATGCACGGCGTCGCGGTCGCCGAGCCGCACCCGCGCCCGCTGCGCCTCGGCCAGCGCCGGCGTGAGGTAGTCGGCGCGAATAGGTGTCGACCAGCTGCCAGATCAGGTCGCGCTGTGCCGACGCCAGATCGGCGGCGGCGATGCCGGCGGCTTGCGCATTGGCGCGCTCGCGGCCGGCATAGGACAGGATGTTGTTCATCGGCGTCGCCGACAGGCGCGCCCTGCCCTGCAATGCCGGATTGAGATCGCCGTAGAGCCGCCGCGCCAACGCTTCCTCGCCGCGCAGCGTGACGAGGCCGGCATGTTTGCCGGCGGTCACGCGGTTGGGGTTGACCGAAAACGACGACGGCGTCACCGAGACGATGCGGTTGTCGCGCACCGAGACCGACTGGTGCAGGTGATGGCCTTCGAGCCGGAAGCCCCAGGCGCCGGTTTCCGACGGCGTGCCGAACACCGCGAACGAGAACCGCTCCGACGAGCGCTGGCCGGGCATGTTGCCCTGCGACGCCAGCACGTCCTGCAGCGTCATCACGTTGCGGGTCTTTTCGAGCCCGGCGGGCGACAAGAGCACCGCGAGCACGTCCCAGGCGGCCTGCTTCTGCGCCGCGTCCATCTGTTCGAGCCGCAGCCCCGGCTTGATGTTGTCGCCACTGCCGAAATAATTCCAGTTGCGCCACTGCGGCGCGTTCCAGGCGAAAGCTCGCCGCCTTGCGCTTGGTGTTGTCGAGGCTGGCCAGGAATTTGCGGGTCGCGGCCAGGAGATCGGCGGCGGAGCCAAGCCCCGGTCTGCGCCGCGCCGCGGCGGGCAGCATCGCGGCGCCCGCCAGCGCCGCGCCGCCGGCGATGACGCTGCGACGATCGGGAGAGCGATAGCTCATGGGACCCTCTTCGATCATCCTTGGCCGCTGCGCGGCTTCCGGAATGACGGCGGAGCGTACGTCTATAGCCGCGCGGTCGGCGCGAAGGTGTTGCAGCTGTCGACCGTGCCCTGCTTGAAGCCGGTGTAGAACCAGCGCTGGCGCTGTTCGGAGGTGCCGTGGGTGAACGAATCCGGCACCACCTGGCCCTGCGAGCGCCGTTGCAGCGTATCGTCGCCGATCGCGCTCGCGGTGCGCAGCGCCGCCTCGATGTCGCCGGGCGCGAGCCGTTCTTGCGCGCGGTTGGCCCAGATGCCGGCGAGGCAATCGGCCTGCAACTCGACCCGCACCTGGACACGGTTGGCTTCCGGCGTCCGGCCGCCCGCCGCCTGCTGCGCCCGTTGCGCATTGGCCAGGATGCCGAGCTCGTTCTGCACGTGGTGGGCGACCTCGTGCGCGATGACATAGGCCTGAGCGAAACGGCAGGACTGGCTGCCGACGTCGCAGCCGCGGAAGCGGCTCTCGATCATCTGGAAGAACGAGGTGTCGAGATAAATCTTCTTGTCGGCGGGGCAATAGAACGGGCCCATCGCCGCCATGGCGGTGCCGCCGCAATTGGCTTGGGTCTGGCGCGAGTAGAGCACCAGCACCGGCGGACGATAGGTGCGCTTCGAACGCGCGAAGACGTCCTTCCAGGTGCTCTCGGTGCTGGCAAGGATGCGGGTGACAAATCGACCGGTCTCATCCGTCGGCGACGCACCGGGACGGCCGGGCTGTCCGGGCTGCGCCTGCTCGACCCGCGGCTGCTGGCGGGTGAATTGATCGGCCGCGCCGATCAAGAGCCGCGGATCGATGCCGGTCGCGTATCCGATCAATCCGAGAACCACGATCGTGCCGATCGACAGGCCGCCGGCGCCGCCCGGAAAGCCGCCGAAACCGCCACCGCCGCGGCCAGAGCCGCCGCCCTCTTCACCACGACGATCCTCGACGTTCTGGCTTTCCGGCAGGTCTTCCCAGCGCATGATCGAGATTCCCTTGCTGTCGCAGCGCGCGCGTTCAGATCGTCACTCCGGAACAGCGAGAACGCCACGGGTCCGTTCGCGTTCCAAACCAGTACTCCGAGTCGTCTATATAATGCCTCGGCAATTCTTGCCTAGCGCATTACCTCTTTTGATTAAGGCGTTTTTTACCTTGGGGCGGCATGATCTGCCTGTCGGTTGTTAGGTCCCGCGTCGCCGGCCGCGTCGCCTGAGTCAGAGTTCTGAATCATGGTTGTGTCGCGTCGCGGGGCGTCCATCAGGGCGCCCCGCTTCAGTTCCGAGCCTGCCCACGGTAGCCGAATCCTGCTCGGCGATTGCGTCGCCGCCATGGCGGGGCTGCCGGGCGAAAGCGTTGACCTGGTTTTTGCCGATCCGCCCTACAATTTGCAGCTCCACGGCGATCTCAAACGTCCCGACAACTCGCGCGTCGACGCCGTCGACGACGACTGGGACAAGTTTGCGAGCTTTGCCGCCTACGACGATTTCACCCGCGCCTGGCTGTTGGCCTGCCGGCGGGTGATGAAACCGGCGGCGACGCTGTGGGTCATCGGCTCGTATCACAACATTTTCCGGGTCGGCACGATCCTGCAGGACCTCGGCTTCTGGATTCTCAATGACGTGGTGTGGCGCAAGTCGAACCCGATGCCGAACTTCCGCGGCCGGCGCTTCACCAACGCCCACGAGACGCTGATCTGGGCCTCGCGCGACGAGAACGCCCGCGGCTACACCTTCAACTACGAGGCGCTGAAGGCCGGCAACGAGGACGTCCAGGTCCGTTCCGACTGGACCATCCCGCTGTGCACCGGCGAGGAGCGCCTCAAGGACGACGACGGCAAGAAGCTGCACCCGACCCAGAAGCCGGAATCGCTGTTGGCGCGCGTGCTGCTCTCGTCATCGCGGCCCGACGACCTGGTGCTCGATCCGTTCTGCGGCACCGGCACTTCCGGCGCGGTGGCAAAACGGCTCGGCCGCCGCTTCATCGGCATCGAGCGTGACCGCGGCTACGCCGCCGCCGCCGAGCAGCGGATTGCGCAAGTCGAACCCCTACCCGCGCCCAGCCTGGCGCCGTTCATGACCGCGCGCGACGCGCCGCGGGTGGCGTTCGCGACGCTGGTCGAACGCGGCCTGGTCTCGGCCGGCGCACAACTCACCGACGCCAAGCGCCGCCACAAGGCGCTGGTGCGTGCCGACGGCGCGGTGACGCTCGGCGAGAAGGTCGGCTCGATCCATCGCATCGGCGCGCTGGTGCAAGGGCTCGATGCCTGCAACGGCTGGTCGTTCTGGCACGTCGAGACGCCGAAGGGCCTGATCTCGATCGACGCGTTGCGCGCCGAGATCCGCGCGGAGATGGCGACGCCGGCGGCGTGAGGGCGCGTTCGCGCTCAGGACGCCCGCCAGAAATCGTAGGATGGGTGGAGCGTTTGCGAAACCCATCACTTCTCAAATTGATGGTGGGTTTCGCTTCGCTCAACCCACCCTACAAGTCCCTACCTCATGAACAAAACACCCGCGGCTTCTTGCTCTGCACCGGAATCACGCGCGGCTGCGGCGTCACGCCGGCGACCTCCTGCACCAATTTGTTGCGGGTCGCCTCCTTGAATTGCTCGCGCTCGCGGATCGCAATCACGAACGAGCCCGGCCCGCCGATCACGCAATCCTCGTAGTAGACGTCGAGGTGTTCGAACGCCATGCCCCACATGCCGAAGCCGCTTTGGCGCCGCAGCATGATCGGCAAGCCGTTGATGGTGATGCCGGCGGCGAGCACGTCGTCGCGCATCTGCACGACCGGCGGGCCCTGGTTGTTGACGCCGTCGCCGGAGACATCAATGACCTGACGGTGGCCGCGATAGCCGGAGGCGTCGAACAAAGGCTTGGCGAATTGCAGCGCACCGTAGATCGACGTGCGCGGCGCACGCCGGTACGGCGCCCGCGCGATCTCGCGCGCCACCGCATCGGCGGTTTCCGGGCTCTCGATCAGCCGCCACGGCATCAGGATGGTCTGGTCGAACATGCCGGCCCATTCGAAGTAGGTCAGCGCGACCTTGCCATGCGCGCCGGAGCGCACCGCCTGCAGGAATTCGCGCGAGGTCAGCGCCGCGACATAGCCGTCGCGTTGCAGCTCCTGCTCCTCCGGGTCCATCGAGTTCGAGACGTCGACGGCAATCACCAGCTCGACATCGACCGGCGCCGCGTTCGGCCGCTTGTCGGCGAAGCGATGCGCCGGCGCGGCGAAACCGCCGCTCCAGGCGGCGATCAGCATCGCACCCACTGCGGCGACGCTCAGCGTGAGCAAGCCGATCCTGACGCGCATGCAAACCTCCTCCCTGGCCCCTCGCATGGTGGCGTGAGTGCAAGGCTGCGGCAAGGTGGAGCAGCGACCGAATTAGTTGCCAGGCCGATGGTCGTCAGACGACGGGGACGACCCGAAAGCCGGCACCGTCACGCTCCACCCGACCGAGGCCGGGGAACGGATGGTGATACGCTTGCACCGGCATCTTTTCGGCGACCAGCATCTCGTAGACCCGCCGTCGCGTCGCGGACGCCTGCGCCGGATCCTGGTCGAACCAGCCGTGCCATTCGGGATGTTTCGAGAACACGACCGCCTGGTTGTTCACGTCGGATTGGACGAACACTCGCTCGGCGCCCGAGGCCACCACGAACGAGGTATGACCAATGCTGTGGCCGGGCGTGCCGACCGCCGTAACGCCGCTGACGATCTCACGATCCCAGGCATAACGCGTGACCTTGCGGCCCAGCGCGTCGAAGACGCGCCGGTTGTTGTGGAACAGCTCGGCCATGCGCCCCTTGGAGGCGCGGCTCATTTCGCCGTCATCCATCCAGAATGCCCATTCCGGCTCCGGCACCATGATCTCGGCGTTCGGAAACGCCGCCGTGCCGTCGGCCGCGAGCAGACCGTTCACGTGGTCGGCATGACAATGCGAGATCACCACGACATCGATGGCGTTGCGGTCGATGCCCGCCGCCGCAAGGTTCTGCTGCATCCGCCCGCGCTCGCCTTGGCTTTGCGCAAACGCCGCCTCGCCGTTGCCGGCATCGATCAGCACGCGCTTGCCCCCGGTTTCGAGCAGGATCGGCGCATAGACGTTTCTCATGTGATCGGTCGGCAACCCCGCCGCGGAGAGCGTGGCCAGCAACTCATCCTTGCCGGCATTGAGGATGTAGCCGTCCGGCGACGCGATGCGGAAGCCGTCCGACAGCACCGTCACCCCGATGTCGCCGACCTTGTAACGATGCACTTCGGAAGTCACCGACTTGTTCTCCAATCGAAAAGAAAGCCGCCCGACACGGGCGACCTGAATGATGCTGCGCATGGCCTGCTAGCAAGTCATCGGCGCAGCATGTGCGTAGCAAGTCATGGGCAGATTTGAAAACAATTTCAATCCCTTGCTCATGCCGACCCAAGGGATGTATGAACGCCCGACAACAGAGGACATACGAAGCGCCATGCGTCATTCAAGGTTCTTGCCCGCTCTTGCTTGCATTGTCGTATGGAGCGGCGTCGCCAATGCCCAAAATTATCCGGCGCGGCCGGTGACCTTGATTATCCCGTTCGCGGCCGGCGGCCCGACCGACGTGCTGGGCCGCGTGATGGCGGCGCGCATGAGCGAGATCCTGGGCCAGCAGGTGATCGTCGAGAACGTCGCCGCCGGTGGTGGCCAGGTCGGCTCGAAGCGCGTGGCCGACGCGACGCCGGATGGCTACACGGTCGGGCTCGGGACGGTCGGCACCCACGCACAGGGCCAAACGCTCTACAAGAAGCCGCTCTACAATTCGGCCACCGACTTCACGCCGGTCGTGCTGATCGCGGACGTCCCGATCGTGCTGGCGGGACGCAAGGACCTGCCTGTCAAAGACCTCCGGGAGTTCGTCGCCTACACCAAGCAGAACCAGAGCAAGATGTCCTACGGCACCGGAGGCACGGGATCGGCGCCGCATCTCGGCTGCATGCTGCTCAATCACACGCTCGGCACCGACGTCACGCATGTGCCGTATCGCGGCACGGGGCCCGCGACGCAAGACCTGCTCGGCGGCCGGATCGACTTCATGTGCGCGGGCATCACGACGGCGAAGCCGCTGATCGACAATGGCAGCCTGAAGGGCCTTGCGGTCTTCGGCTCCGCGCGATCTCCCGTGATGCAGAACCTGCCGACCGCCGTCGAACAGGGCGTCAAGGTCGAAGCCTATACGTGGAATGCGCTGTTCCTGCCGAGGGGCGCGCCGGCCGCCATCGTCCAGGCGCTCAACGCCGCTGCCGTCGCCGCGATGAAAACTCCGGCCGTGCATGAGAAACTGGCGGCTCTGGGTGCGCAGGTCGTTTCGGACGCGCAGGCGACGCCGCAATATCTCGGCCAGTTCGTCAAGAGCGAGACTGAGAAGTGGGCCGGCCCGATCAGGGCAAGCGGCATGCAGATCGACTGACGATCGACTGAATTCACGCTTGCTTGCCGCGCTGCCTCGCGCCGCTCACGCCGCCGCGAGCAGTTACCGCCTGTCAACCTAGCACTCTCGGACCCGACGTCGCTGTGTACGCGACCGTCACGTATACACCGCCGTCACCTTGATATGCCCTTCATTGCGCAACACTTGGAGCGACACGTCAGTGCCGTGCCGGCGCAGCATCACGTCCACGGCCGATTGGCCAAGACGCAGGTTGCGTAGAGTCACCTCTTCAAGGAACGGCGGCAGTCTCGGGTTGCGCAACAGGATTTCATTGCGGTCCGGATCGAATTCGAGACCGAGCGAAGACTGGAGCAGCAGGAGCGGTGTGCCGGCGGCCCAGGCCTGCGGCGAGCAGGCGACCGGATAGAGCGTCGGCCCGCGCTGGCGTCCGCGTTGGAAGCCACAATAGAGTTCGGGCAACCGCCGCAGGTCCATGTAGCTCGCGGCGTCGAACAGTCCCTTGAACACGCGATCGATCGCATGTCTTGTGCCCGTAGCGCGCGAAGCCAGCCGCGATCAGCGAATTGTCGTGCGGCCAGACCGAGCCGTTGTGATACGACATCGGATTGTAGCGGCGCTCCTCGCGCGCCAGCGTTCGGATTCCCCAGCCGGAAAAGAATGACGGTCGCATCAGGTCGCGCATGACCGCTTCTGCGCGATCCGGCGCGGCAATTCCGCTGAACAGCACCTGACCGGCATTCGAGGTCCGCACACGGCACGGCCGCTTCTGCCCGTCGAGAGCGAGCGCATAGGTGCCGATATCCTCGCACCAAAATGCCGCCTCAAATCGTTCGGCGAGCGTTGCAGCCTGGGCATCGAGCGCTTCACCGAACATGAGCTTGCCGAGCCGTCGCGCACCGCGCGCCGCCAAACGCTTCGCCGCATAGACGTAGCCCTGCACTTCGCAGAGCGCGATCGGCCCTTGCGCGAGCGAACCGTCGGCATGGAAAACCGCGTCGCGAGAATCCTTCCAGCCCTGGTTGACCAAGCCGGTTTCGTTGGCGCGGTGATACTCGACGAAGCCGTCACGGTCGGGATCGCCCGGTCCGTCGATCCAGCCCAGCGCCGCTTCGATGTTGGGCCATAGCTCGCGCAGCGTCTCGATGTCGCCGGTGTGCTCGCTGTAGAGCCCGGCCAGCATCACGAACAACGGCGTGGCATCGACGCTGCCGTAGTACAGACCGAACGGGACCTCGCGCAGCGCCGCCATTTCGCCGCCGCGCATCTCGTGCAGGATTTTCCCGGGCTCGGCGTCGGCGAGCGGATCAATGTCTTTGGCCTGAAACGCGGCGAGCCGCCGCAGCACACCTTGCGCGATTTGAGGATTGCACCACAGCATCTGCAGCGCGGTGATGATCCCGTCCCGGCCGAACGTGGTCGAGTACCAGGGGATGCCGGCGTAAGGGTAAGGACCCTGCGGCGTGCCGGTCGTCAGCATCGCGAGGTCGGCCATCGAGCGGCACACCACCTCATTGAACACTTGGTTCGAGGTCGAGATCGTGGCCATGCCCCGGTTGGCGGCCCTGTGTTCGTTGAATGCGGCGCGCAAACCCTTGCGAAACGGCAGCGTAGGAGTTTCCTCGACGCCGCGGTCGCATCGAACTGTCACGTAGATCGACCGGCTTTCGTTCGGCTGCAGCACGAACGCATAGGAAGCGACGTTGGCGGAGAGCCGCTCCGGCGCCGGATCAAACAGCAGTGTCGTGCGACGGCGATTTCCATCGAGACCCAGGTGGTTCAGTGCGACCTCGGCTTTGCCTCGCATCTCAGGCGTCACAACCCCGCGGCGCTCGCGGCGCAATCCCCTCACCTCGAACAGATCGGCAAAGTCGCTGGCGAAGGCGAGCGTGAGCCGGACGTCGAACGGTTCCTCGCCGTGGTTCTGCATGCGCAGGCGCTGATAGACGGCGCCGCGCCAAAGAAAAAGCGTGCGCACGACGTGCAGGACGTCCTTTGGCAGCACGAGCTTGTGATCGAGATAGATGTCGGGGTTGGTCAGGTCGACGGTGAGAATGGAATTGTCGTCGCGGACATTTGAGCCGAGCAGCAAGGGTTGCCGGCCGTTGATCAGCATCTCCAGGTGCGAGAGATAACGGGTGTCGCAAAAGAAAATGCCGTCAGGCCCGCCCGACGTCGCTCCGATGTCGGCATGGCTGTCGAGCACGACGAAGCAGTCGCCGTGCTTGAGGGTACGGCGGGGCCGCGTGGAGGATTCCGTCCCCGGGATATCGAAGGAGGTCTCCGGAACCTCCTCGATCAGGGGCGCCGGCAGGCTGCTGGCTAAGCAATTTGAGGCCTCAAGTTGTTTGCATCATTGCCGTCTGGCGCTTGAGGTCCGGCATCGCGCTGCTCGATGCCGGCGGATTTCGACGACCCAATCAGCGAACGATACACACCGACATAGTCCTTTGCCATGCGCGTGGCGGAGAAACGTTGCTCGAAACGCTGACGCACCTTTTTCCGGTCCAATGCGATGACGCTGCGGCAGCGCCGCAATCGCTTGTTCCATGGTGTCGACGATCGCACCGGTCAGGCCATCCTCGATGATTTCCGGTACGGACCCGCAGCGGAACGCCAGCACCGGCGTGCCGCAGGCCATTGCCTCGATCATGGAAAGGCCGAACGGCTCCGGCCAGTCGACCGGAAACAGCAGCGCCTGCGCCTCGCCCAAGAATTGCGTCTTCTGATGTTCGTTGATCTCGCCGATGAATTCGACGCCGGGTCCATCGAGCAGCGGCTCGATCTCCGTCCGGAAATAGACCTCGTCGGCGCGGTCCACCTTGGCCGCGATCTTCAGCGGAATACCAAGCGCACGCGCAATCGCGATGGCGCGGTCGGGACGTTTCTCGGGCGAGATGCGGCCGAGGAAGGCAACATAGCCGCCGTGCGGTCCCGCGATCGGACGATGCAGGCCGACCGGCAGGCCGTGGTAAACGGTCGCCGCGAAGTTTGCATCCGGCATCGGCCGGCGCTGGTCGTTGGAGATCGAGACCAGCGGCATGTCGTCGAAGCCGGCATAGAGCGGAACCAGATCCGGCAGGTCTTGGCGACCATGGAGCGTGGTGACCGTGCGGCCCGCGATCGGCCGGAACAGCGGAAAATGGAACTGGTCGATATGGAAGTGCAGAACATCGAAATCGTCGGCGCGCTGGCGCACACGATCAAGCATGAGCATGTAGTAAGGGATGGTATCGCGTACGCTGGTGTCGAGCCGCAACGCCCTCGGCACGCAGGGCACCAGATTAGCCGCAGTGATTGAATCGCCACTCGCAAACAGCGTCACGTCATGGCCAAGCGCCACCAATTCTTCGGTCAGGTAGGAAACGATCCGCTCGGTGCCGCCATAGAGCCGTGGAGGAACGCTCTCGATCAGAGGCGCGACCTGTGCGATTTTCATTGGTGTCTTTCTCAGCCCAAGATGAAAGCACTGCATGCCCAGGGCTACACAATAGCACGCTGCAACGGGGTTAAGGCGCTATATTGGTAAGCGGAATGACAGCTCCAACGCGAAAGCCTCAGCTCCGGGCCCAACGCGCAATCGACTATCCGGCTCCACCGCCCTTGATTACATCGGAAGGCGGGCCCGCGCGTTCTCGCCCTGTTTGTGCTTGTGCAGGAAGCGAGCCACCTGGCCTCTCAGCGTGGCGGTGTCCAATAGCTCACCCATCGAGCTGGCATTGTCGAAGAGCTCGCGTTGCAGTTTTCTTGGCAACGTATTCCACTGCATGATCAAGGCTGCTCCCAGACATCGCAGCACGTGCTCCTCCTCCTCCGCAGCCACGATTCCAGCGCCAGTGAAATCAATTTTGGAGCTCGCATCGATGAACTTGCCATGATTGTCGGCAAGCCACTGCTCATTGTCCGCGAGCGCAGTGAAGCTCTGTTCAAGCTTCTGGAATTCAAGAATCTCGGCAGGGTTGCCCGCTGTCTTTACCAAGTCGGTGTATTCGGATGCTTTTGCACGATATTGCTGGGGCGTGAACATAAGGGAGCCTCCGGTTTGGAACGGCTCTCCCGAGGTGCCTAAACCACATAAACCACACGACGGCGAGCTAGCTTAGATGGCTATGCGATGAACGTTGCGCCAGACCGCAAACCAAAAGAAGCCAAGGTTTGGCCATTTATCTTCTCAAAACCGACGCCGACAACCTGCTTTCCGACGGATAAGGTGAATTGATGAGGCGTTGCGTCACAAAACTCTCGCTCACGCCGCGGCGGGCAGCGCATACAGCGCACCGTACTTGTTGCGTAGATAGGCGAGATAAGGCCGCATGGTCATCGGCTCGCCGGTCGCGCGCTTGATCAGGTCATTGGGCGTGAACTTGCGGCCGTGCCGATAGAGGTTGTCGGTGAGCCAGCGGTGCAGCGTGCGAAACTCGCCAGCCGCGATCTCCGACGCAATGCCGGGATGCGCCTTGACCGCGGCGGCGAAGAACTGCGCGCTCAGGATGTTGCCGATGGTGTAGCCCTGGAAACCGCCGCCGATGCCGCCGTAATACCAATGCACGTCCTGCAGGCAGCCGTCGCGATCGTCGCTCGGCGCGATGCCGAGGTCGGCCTGCATGCGCGCGCGCCAGGCCGCGGGCAGATCCTTCACGGCGAGCCGGCCTTCGAGCAGATCGAGCTCGAGGTCGAACCGCATCATGACATGAAGATTGTAAGTGACCTCGTCGGCGTCGGTGCGGATCAGCGAACGCTCGACCTTGTTGATGGCGCGATAGAAGGCGTCGAGCGCCACGCCCGCGAACTGGTCCGGATAAACCCGCTGCAGCGCCGGGAAGTAGTGCTCCCAGAACGCAATGCTGCGGCCGACGACATTTTCCCATAGCCGCGACTGGCTCTCATGCACGCCGGCCGATACGCCGGAGCCGAGCGGCGTGCCGTCGAGCGCGGCGCTGACGCCCTGCTCGTACATGGCGTGGCCGGCCTCATGCACGGTCGAGAACAGCGCGTCGCCAAGATCGTCCGCGCGCACCCGCGTGGTGATGCGCACGTCGCCGGTGCCGAACCGCGTGCAGAACGGATGATGGGTCTTGTCGAGGCGGCCGCGATCAAGGTCGTAGCCAAGCCGCGTCGCGACATCGAGACTGAATGCAAGCTGCGACGCCTCGCCGAACGCGCCGCGCAGGCAGCGGTCGTCGGCCACCGGCTGGTCGGCAATCACGCGCACGATCGGCACCAGCTCGCGCCGCAGTTCCGCGAACAGGGTCTGGATCGATGCCGTGGTCATGCCCTCATCGGCGTCGTCGATCAGCGGGTCGGCGATGCGGTCGTAGGGCTTGAAGAAGCCGGCATATTCGCGGCTGAGTTCAAGCGTCTTTTCGAGATACGGCCGCATGGTCGCGAAGTCGTTGGCCGGGCGCGCTCGCGTCCAGGCGTCGTAGGAGGCGGAGCCGTGCCGGTTGGCGCGCTCGACCCATTCGGCGGGCACCTTGATCGCCTTCTCGAAGTCGCGCCGCGCGACGCGAATGAGCGCGGCGTCATCGGAATCCTCCGGCAGGCTGTCGGCGAACGGCGCCAGGCTGTCGAGCAGCCGGCCGAGCGCCGGGTCGATCGATTTCTCATGCCTTATCCGCGAGACCGTCGCGCTGTGGCGGCCGCGCGCCGCCGCGCCGCCCGTCGGCATGTAGGTGGCTTCGTCCCATCCGAGCACCGAGCCGACCGCGCTGAGATCGCTGATCTCGAGCAGACGCTGCTTGAGCTCCTTGAGCCGGTCCTCGGCGGGCCGCCGGTCGCGAGCGTTTTTGGTCGAGGGCACCTTCACGCGCACCTTGCGCACACGGGATTTGCCGCGTTTCGGGCTCTGCGAGCGTTTCGCAGCCTTGGCGGGTCGGGTCTTGCGCTTGGCGGCCTTCGTCATGAGCATGGCTGTCCTGTTTGGGCCTGCTGGAACCTGCTGCAGAAATAGCCGAAAATAAGATACATTGCCCGCACGCCGGAGTGACCATCATGCAGACCTTCAATCGCCCAGCCGAGGACCTCGGCAATTCGGTCCATCTCGAACACGTCAACGTGCAGATCCCGGATCAGCGGATCGCGAGCCTGTTCTACGTGGTCGGGCTCGGGCTGACGCGCGACCCTTATCTCAACGTCGCCGACAACAACATGTGGATCAATGTCGGCCGCAGCCAGTTTCATCTGCCGACCGGCAATCCGCAGGTGCTGCGCGGCCACACCGGCATTGTCATGGAGGGCCGCGAGGCGCTGCTGGCGCGGCTCGCTGACGTGCGCAAGAAGCTCGACGGCACCCGCTTCGCTTTTGTCGAGCGCAACGATCACGTCGAAGCGACCTGCCCGTGGGGCAACCGCTTACGCTGCTATGAGCCCGACGCCGCGCGCTTCGGCCGCGTCGCGCTCGGATTTCCCTATGTCGAGTTCGATGTGCCGGCCGGCGCCGCCAAGGGCATCGCGCGGTTCTACCGCGAGATGATCGGCACGCCGGCGGAGGTCGAGAACGGCGATGGCACTGCCGCGCGCGTCTGCGTCGGCAAGAACCAGCATCTGTTGTTCCGCGAGACTGACCGCCCGCTGCCCGACTTCGACGAGCACCATATCCAGATCTATGTCGCCGACTTCTCCGGCCCGCACCGCCGGCTCGGCGAGCGCGGCCTCGTCAACCGCGAGGACAACCAGTATCAATACCGCTTCCGCGACATCGTCGATCTCGACTCGAACAAGCACCTGTTCACGATCGAGCACGAGGTGCGCAGCCTCACCCATCCGATGTTCATGCGCCCGCTGGTCAACCGCAATCCGGCGCAGACCGCCCGCAACTATTCCATGGGCCACGATGACGTCTCTGGGCGATGTCGCCGGAGCATTTCGACGACCAGCAGCAGCGGGTGATGTAGAAGCCATCCCCAATCGGCCTCATGCTGAGGAGGCCCGCAGGGCCATTTCCGCGGACGGTTCTGCCCGACTGTTCGAATGACGCGCACACGCAGCCAAGTGTACGCAGGCTGCTAGCGCTGTTATGGATTTGACATTCGCATCGCGTGCCGCGCATGCCAGAGTGGGTAGCGAATGTCAAGTCCAATCACCAGCTCGCCAGCCTGGCGCGCGCTGATGCCGGCGCGTTGATCGCATGGCGCGGTCGCCGTCCCGCAAGCACCGCGGCGATGTCGTCCGCCACCTGCATGGCGATTTCGAGCCGCACCCGGTCGACCGCCGACCCGAGATGCGGCGTGAACAGCGTCATCGGGTGCGCCAGCAGACGCGGATCGATCGCGCGCGGACGACTGTCGCGCGCCCAGTCCTCCATCTCGAACACGTCGGCGGCGTAGCCGCCGATGGCGCCGGCATCGAGCGCATCGGCGACCGCCGCCTCGTCGACCACCGAGCCGCGCCCGATATTGATCAACAACGCGCCGGGCTTCACGCGCTTGAGCGCCTCGCGGCCGATCAGGTGGAAGGTCGCCGGCGTCAGCGGCACCGCCAGGATCAGATAGTCGCTCTTTGTCAGCGCCGTATTGAATTCCGTCGCGGCAACGCCGTCGGGCATGTCGCGGCCGGGATCGACGCCCAGGATGCGGCAGCCGAAACCGGCCAGCCGGGCCGCGATCGCGCGCCCGACCGCGCCCATCCCGATGATGCTCACCACCGATTGGTCGAGCCCGGTGCCGTAGAGCACCGGACGCCAGCCTTTGAACGTGCCGGAACGCACCAGCGCGTCGCCGTCGCGCAAGCGTCGCGCCAGCGCAATCGCCAGGCCGACCGCCAACTCCGCCGTCGGATTGGTGAGGAGATCGGGCGCGATCGTCACCCAGACGCCGGCATCGGTGCAGGCGGCGACGTCGAAATTGTCGAAGCCCTTCAGCGCGCAGGCGATCACCTTCAAATGATCGCATCGACCTCGATTACGATTTAGAATACCAGGACCTTATCGGCTTCGACTGTTGCGCTGGCGAGCTCGTCCATCGAGCTACGACGTGCACCGTCCATCAATTCACTCTCGCCAATGCCGCGTGCGTCCATGCACGTTCCGCACAACAGCACCTCACCCTTGCTCGCCAGCACTCGCTTGAGCATCCGCTCGATATTGTAGTAGCCGTCCGGGGTTTTCTGCCCGGCCCTCGCCGCGACGACCGAATCCGCCATCAGAAAGACCGTAACCGCCGTCTGCGGATCTTTCTTCAGCAGAGCGTGAGCAATCCTCAGCGCGTTATAGACGCGCTCGGTGCCGTAGGGCGGATCATTGATGATGAATAAGGTTTTCATAGTGGGGCTCCGCCTATATTTTCATTTCGACGCGCGCCTTCAGTCGGCAGGCCAACCTCGTTCCACTGCTCCATCCCGCGGCGCAGGACATTGACCTGAGTAAATCCGGCCGCGCGCAAAGTGCGCGCCGCCGATGCCGAACGCTTGTCGGTCCGGCAGACGAGAACGATGGGCTCTCGTTCAAGCCCAGAAATCTCGGATAACCTTCCACTCAGCTCAGCAACCGGAACATTTCGGGCATTCGCGATATGGCCGAGTGGTCCGCTAAATTCGTCAGGTCCTCGCACGTCGATTACTGTGACCGGCTCACCGTCATCGAGGCGGCGCTTAAGATCGCCAACCTCAATCCACGAGAATGAGTGGCGAAGACGCGCGATCAGCCGCGGCAGGAAGGCTATGGCGGCAAGCAAACCGAGCGCCAGCAAGCCATAGCGCACCGCGCTGGTTTCACCCGCAAGAGCCCCTCTTCCGGCATGACCGAGCCACGTGTAGGCGAGCGTTCCCGGTATCATGCAGACGAGCGTTGCAAGCACGTAGTGGTGCAGCGGGATACGCGTGAGTCCCAGGACGTAGTTGGACAAGTTGAAGGGGAAGAGAGGCACAAGGCGCACCAAGGCAACGAAACGCCAGCCTTCAGCATCAATCCCATCGATGGCTCGCTTGAGTAGTCCGCCGGCTTTGCGCGCGACCCAGTCGCCGGCGACGTAGCGCGCGACAAGGAAGGCAAACGTGGCACCGAGCGTGGCGCCTATGAGATTCCAAACACTGCCCCAGAGAGGACCGAACAGCGCCCCGCCTGCCAATGCGAAGATCAACCCGGGAACGAACGCGACAGTACCGATCGCATAGAGGACTACATATGCCAGAGGGGCTAACAGTCCGGCTGAACCGATCCAAGAAGTTCGAGCGAAGCCAGATTGATTTGATCGCGATGAAGGAACGCAAATATCGACACCGAGACCAGAACAAGACCGAGTGCGATTCTTGGCAACAAGCCTTGCGCGCTCATTGATCGGTTTCCTTGTGTCCGAGCGGATAGCGTCCGACCTGCCCGCGGAACGGCTGAAGCAGCATCTTGTCGAGGCCGAGCTCGCGCGTGTCCCGAAATTGTTCGATGCCAATGGTCATGCCTTCGTGACCAGCTTCGGGCTGGGCACGATAGGTACCCAGCAAGCGATCCCACCAAGGCAGATTGAATCCAAAATTGCTGTTTGTTTCTCGCGTCAGGATCGAGTGGTGAACGCGATGCATATCGGGAGTCACCACGAACCACCGCAGTACGCGGTCTATCCCGAAGGGAATGCGCACATTGCTGTGGTTGAACATCGAAGTCGCGTTCAGAAGAACTTCGAAAATCAGGACCGACAGCGCAGGAGCGCCGAGAACGGCAACGACTGAAAATTTGATCAGGATCGACAATAGGATTTCGATTGGGTGGAAGCGCAGCCCGGTGGTTACGTCGATTTCCAAATCGGCATGGTGCATTCGATGAAGACGCCAGAGCCCCGGCACAGCATGAAAGAGCACATGCTGCAGATAGATTGCGAAGTCGAGGATGACGACCGACAGCACCACGCCGACCCAGGCCGGCAAATTGACGACGTTGAAGAATCCAAAGCCGCGCGCTTCAGCAAGCAAGGCCAGACCGACGGCGCCGATCGGGAAAACAATTCGGACCAAGAGGCTATCAACGACCACCACACCGAGATTGTTGGGCCACCGCCAGCGCCTGCGAATGGACTGCTTCCGGCGAGGCCGGATCAGTTCCCAGCCCGCCATGACGATGAATACGGCCCCGAATGCGGCCAGCCGGACCATTGGTTCATAGGATAGCAGGGCACGCATAACCGGCAGCCTCTAAGCTATTGACAATGCCGTTAGATTTATATATTCAAGTATTCTCTTGAATTGAATAATACTGTCGATCCGAGATGTCAATGCGCAATCCGAAGCTGGCCCTGTTTGAACATTTTGCGGGCGTGGCAAAAGCTCTGGCGCACCCACATCGCCTGCATCTGTTGGAGCAATTGGCCCAGGGAGAACGCAGCGTCGAAGTCCTGGCCGATCGGACCGGCCTATCGATCGCCAATGCTTCTCAACACCTTCAGCACATGCGCCGCTCTGGCTTGGTGGCAAATCGTCGGGAGCGGAATTTCGTCTATTACCGGCTTGCCGATGATGCCGTTATGGACGTGCTCACAGGGCTTCGCACGATCGCGGAACACAATGTGGCCGACGTTGACCGGATCGTTCGAACCTATTTCGAAAATCGAGACAGCCTCGAACCGATTTCGCGCGAAGAACTCATCAAGCGTTCGCGCGCTGGCGAGGTGACCATTCTGGACGTGCGTCCCGAGGATGAATTTGCGCTCGGTCACCTGCCGGGCGCGGTCAACATACCGCTGCGGTCGCTTGAAGCGCGACTGTCTGAGTTTGATCCAGCCAAGGAGGTCATTGCTTACTGCCGTGGCCCCTATTGCGTGCTGTCTTACGAGGCGGTTGCCGCTTTGCGCAGCCGCGGATTTAAGGCGCTTCGTCTCGTAGACGGTCTGCCGGAATGGCGCGCTGCCGGCCTAACGGTCATCACCGGTAGCGAGTGATCGACCCGAACTGCGGCAGGCCCAGCTGGCGCTACTTCGCCGCCGTCACCCGGATCTCCACCATCTTCGCCGGCGATTGCAGCCGCGCCTCGATGCAGGCGCGCGCCGGCGCCGTGCCCTGCGGCACCCAGGCGTCCCACACCTTGTTCATCTCATCGACGGTGCGGATGTCCTGCAGCCAGATCGTCGCCTGCAACAGCTTCGACTTGTCGGTGCCGGCTTCCTTGAGCAGCGCGTCGATCGCGGCCAGGATCTCCTGCGTCTGCTCGCCGACGCTGCGCCCGGCAGTGACGTCGGCGGTCAAGCCGGCGAGATAAACGGTGTCGCCGTGCACCACGGCCCGGCTGAGCCGCGCGCCTGTTTTGAAGCGTTGGATGGTCAATTTATCCTCCCTGGTGCCGATAGACTGGGCACTTTCTCTCCCCGGAGCGTCGTATAATGGGGGCCGGATCGTCAATACAGCGTCTCTGTCAATACAGCGTCTTGGAAGGTGCACGATGAAACGGCGTCAGTTCCTCAAGCTTTCGGCGGCCGCGCTCGCCGCTCCCGCGGCATCGGCAACAGCCTGGGCGCAGTCCTATCCGACGCGACCGGTGCGCATCCTTGTGCCGTTTGGGCCCGGCGGGCCGACCGACGTCGCCGCGCGGCTGCATTGCGCAAAAGCTGTCCGAAAAGCCTCGGCCGCAATTTCCTGGTTGAGAACGTCGCCGGCGCCTCCAGCAATATCGGCACCGCGCAGGCCGCCAAGGCGGCGCCTGACGGCTACACGATCCTGGTCACGGTCAACAACCTCGTCATCAACCCGTCGCTGTTCGATAAGGTTATGTTCGATCCTTACAAGGATTTCGATCCGGTCGCGCTCGCGGTCAGCTTCTCGTCGGCGTTCTGCGGTGCATCCGTCGGTGCCGGCAAACAAGCGTCAAGGAATTGATCGAGGTCATCAGAGCCAATCCCGGGAAATACAGCTACGCGTCGCCGGGCCTCGGCACGCCCGTCGCATCTGCTCGGCGAGCAGTTCCGCGTGACCCACAATCTCGACGTCGTGCACGTGCCGTATGGCGGCAGCGGCCCGGCGATCACGGCGGCAATCTCGGGCCACACGCCGATCTGCTTCGCCGCGATGTCGAGCCGCCGCGCCGCAGGCGCGCGACGGCAAGCTCAAGGTGCTGGCGGTGCTCAGCAAGCGGACGTCATCGTCGATGCCGGAGGTGCCGACCATCGCCGCCGCCGGCTTCCCGGGCATGGAGGGCGACGGCTGGGTCGGCGCCTGGTGCCTGCCGGAACGCCGAAGGAGATCGTCGCGCTGCTCAACAAGCAGTCAACGCGACCATCGACGCTACCGGAGCTGAAGGAAAAGCTATCGAGCCTTGGCCTCGACGTGGTCGGCGGCACGCCGGACGACTTTCGCCAAGCAGATGCGCGCCGAAGGCGAGCGATGGGCGAAGGTGATCAAGGCCGCCAACATCAAGGCGAAGTGACGTCAAAACAAACGGGGGGATTGCTCATGTCGAAGCAAAAGTTGCTGGGGGCGCTTGGCGCCGCCTTGATGACGGCCGCGGTCGCGACACCTTGCGCGGCGCAGATCAAGCCGAAGGTGATGTCATCCGGCGTCGAACGGCCGGCCTCGGCGATCTACATCGGCAACAGCTTTTTCTACTACAACAACAGCCTCCACAATCACGTCTCGCAGTTCCTGCGCGCTGCCGACCCTGCCTACCGGTTCCGCGCCACCTCGGTGACGATCAGCGGCTCGGGCTCCGACTGGCACGATGTCGGCTCCTATTTCCGCCCCAACGCGGTCGGGCGCTACTCGTTCAACGCCAACAACAACATCGTGTTCAACAAGATCGAGCGGCTGTTCGATCTCGCGATCATGATGGATTGCAGCCAGTGCCCGGTGCATCCGCAACTGCGGCCGGTGTTCTTCGAGCACATGAAGCTGCACACCGACACCGTGCGCAAGCATGGCGCCAAGCCGGTGTATTTCATGTCATGGGCCTATGCCGACGCGCCCGAGATGACCGTGCCGCTGGCCGACGCCTACACCAGCGCCGCCAACGACAACGATGCCTTCGTCATCCCGGCGGGGCTCGCCTTCGCCCGCGCCGTCGCGAAGCGGCCCGACCTCAACCTCTATGTCGCCGATAAGCGGCATCCGAGCGTGGCCGGAACCTACCTCGCTGCAGCGACGACCTACGGCGCGCTGTTCAAGAACTCGCCGGTCGGCTTGAAATACACCGCGGGCCTCAATCAGGAGACCGCGGCGTTCCTGCAAACCATGGCGTGGGAGACGTTGCAGGAATACGTCCCGTCATTGGGCACGACCGCGCGCAATTGATGCGTCGAGCGCGTGCGCCAGCACTTGCGCATGACGGTGGGCCGCGCGTCCTCGAACACGGTCATGACGATCGGGGCGCGGCGGCGGAAGCGGCGGCGCGGCGTCAGCTTGCTGACGTCTGGTAGCGCCGCCAAAGCCACAACCCGGCCAGGATCAGCAGCGATCCAACGAGTGCCGCCACGACATCCCTGAGCGAGATCGACACCCTTTCCAGCCCCGGCAGCAATCCGAACAGGCGAAAGAGCCAGCCGCCCAAGAGCGCACCAATCATGCCCAAGGCCAGGTTGCGCAACATGCCAAACCCGCCGCGCTCCCATTTGATGATCAGGCCCGCCAGGCTGCCGCCCAGCAAGCCGACAATGATCCACACCACAGCTTGATCGAACGACGGCATCATTGGTTTCCCTCCATGGCTCGAGTACTGAGGGCCTGCGACATTGCGCAACTCAGCCGCAGCCCCGCGATGGATCGCGCGGCGACAACGGCAATTGATGTGCAAAGACCAAGCATCACCTTGATCGACCGGTCCGCCGCCATCGTGGGCCCTCCGCCGCAACTCCCGGCAACTTCGTCGCAGCGAACTCCTCCATGCCGATGCCGTCAAGCCTGCTCCTCAAACCGTTCTATGGCCGAGCGCATGGGTGAGCACCTTGCGCATGACATTCGGCAGCGCCTCGTCCGGCAGCGCTTCGATCGCCACCCAGCGCGCGCCTGCGGGTGCGCGGGCGTTGCGCGGCACTTGCGCCGCGTAGACCACAAGCTCCAGCGGAAAATGCGTGAACACATGCGTGACCACGCCGGGCAGACGCCGCCATGCCGATGCGGCACGCCCAACGCGCGGCGCCTGTGGCGGCGCCTGCGCCTCGTCGAAGTCGTGCGACCAGTCCGTGGTCGGCACTTCGGTCATGCCGCCGAGCAATCCCTTCGGCGGACGGCTGCGCAGCAGCACGTGGCCGTCGGCGCGGATCGCGACGAACGCCGCGCCGCGCCGCAGCCGCCCTGCCCGCTTCGGCGCCTTGCGCGGAAACGTGCCGGCGTCGCCGCGCCGGCGCGCCGCGCAAGCCTCGTTCCAGGGACAGAGCGCGCAGGCCGGCTTCACCGGCGTGCAGATGGTGGCGCCGAGGTCCATCAGCGCCTGCGCGAAGTCGCCGGCGCGACGATCCGGAGCGAGCGTCTGCGCCAGGCGATGCACCTCCGGCTTGGCGGCGGGCAGTTCAGCCTCGATGGCGAACACCCGCGTCACCACGCGCTCGACATTGCCGTCGACCGGGACGGTGCGCGTATCGAACGCAATCGCCGCGATCGCCGCCGCGGTGTAGCGCCCGATCCCCGGCAGCGCGGTGAGCGCGGGCTCGTCACGCGGAAAGCCGCCGCGCGCCGCCACCGCTTGCGCGCAGGCATGCAGGTTGCGCGCCCGCGCGTAGTAGCCGAGCCCGGCCCACAGCCGCAGCACGTCGTCGAGCGGCGACGCCGAGAGCGCCGCGACATCCGGCCAGCGCGCGAGGAAGCGCGCAAAATACGGCGCGACCGCCTTCACGGTGGTCTGCTGCAACATGATCTCGGAGAGCCACACCCGGTAGGGATCGATCGCCTCGCCGGGCTTGGCGCGCCACGGCAGCACCCGGCGATGACGGTCGTACCAGGCGAGCAGTTCGCTTGCCTTCGGAACGTCGTGCCGTCGCACGCTTCCGGACTCTTGTTCGTGCTGCTACCGTCATGGCGGTCCGACATGGCAGAGCAGCGCCCCATCGACAAGCCCGGCTGGACGTCAGCGCGTCCGCTTGCGGATATCTTGCGCAAGACCATCAAGGATGCGTTCGCCAAGCAGGGCTTTGCCGCGACCGAGCTGGTGACCCGCTGGTCGGAGATCGTGGGGCCCGAGATCGCGGCGCATTGCGAGCCGGAGAAGATCCAGTGGCCGAAGCCGTACGGCGCCGAGGACGCGCCGCCCGGCACGCTGGTGCTGCGGGTCGAAGGGCCGACCGCGATCGAGATCCAGCACCTGTCGGGAATCATCCTTGAGCGCGTCAACCGCTTCTTCGGCTGGCAGGCGGTGACCGACCTGCGGCTGCGGCAGGCCCCGCTCAGCCGGCGCGACAAGCCGAAGCCGCCCGCCCCGGACCCGGCGGCGGCCGAACGCATCGCCGCGTCGCTGCCGGAAATCAGCGACGAGAAGCTGCGGGCGGCGCTGGCGCGGCTGGGCGCCGCGCTGGGAAAGACCTGAACCGACGGGGGTCGGGGTCGCAATCCCATCAAAGCAGCGTGACCGGCCGCAAACTCACGCCCGGACGGCCTGTCATTGCCATGATTTTTCGGTCAGGATAGCGGTTGCCCGGTCGGCGCGCCCCGGCGGCCCGCAGAGCCGCCGGGGAATGCACTTATAACTGACGATATCCGCAGCAACTTACGGAGAGCCTTGTGAAAATCACCCGTCGCGATTTTGCCCTGGGTGCCAGCGCGCTGGCCTTGACCGTGGCGCTGGGCGGCCTCGCCGACATCACGCTCGTGAGCCAGGCGCAGGCGCAGGCGCTGCTGATGCAGCCCGGGCCGCTCGGCGACATGGCGCAGGGCGACGAAAAGGCGCCGATCACGATCATCGAATATGCCTCGATGACCTGCCCGCATTGCGCGGCGTTCCACGCCACCACCTATCCGGAGCTCAAGAAGCGCTACATCGATACCGGCAAGGTCCGCTTCATCTTCCGCGAGTTCCCGCTCGACCAGCTGGCCTTGGCGGGCTTCCTGCTGGCGCGCTGCGCCGGCCCCGACAAATACTTCCCGATGATCGACACCCTGTTCCAGCAGCAGAAGGAATGGGTGATCCAGAAGCCGCTCGGGCCGCTGATGGCGATCGCCAAGCAGGCCGGCATGAGCGAAACCGCCTTCAACGAATGCCTGCAGAACCAGAAGCTGATCGACGGCATCGAGGACGTGCGGCAGCGGGCGATGAAGCTCAAGGTCGAGTCCACGCCGTCGTTCTTCATCAACGGCAAGCCGCTGCGCGGCGCGTTCTCGATCGAGGACTTCGAGAAGGCGATCACGCCGCTGCTCAAGGGCTGACCAGGACTATTTTCCGCAATTCCGATGGCGGCTGGGTGCAGGCCCGGCGGCCACGCCTTTGTTTTGACTCCCGAATTGGGCAGTGGAGCGCTGGCAGCACGCGCACCCTGATCCTTGGACAGCTTTTTGTTGCGGAATCAATACGTCCGATTCATTCTCCGCCGCGATGCGGCACCTTTCTCGGCCCACGTTATGGGCGCGAGTCCCGGTTGGATTCGCGTTCGATCGCGATTCGCATCGCCCCGCAGTGCGATGGGGACAGCGCGCGATTTGGCTCGCGTTTCGGTGCCGCCGGCTGCTATCGACCCGACCTCTGACCGATATGTCAGTGAGTCTGTCGTGACCTTGGAATGACCGCATGAAACTAACGCGCCTGCGCCTGCTCGGCTTCAAGTCCTTCGTCGAGCCCACCGATTTCCTGATCGAGCCGGGCCTGACCGGCGTGGTCGGGCCGAACGGCTGCGGCAAATCCAACCTGGTCGAGGCGCTGCGCTGGGTCATGGGCGAGACCTCGCACAAGTCGCTGCGCGCCGCCGACATGGACGATGTGATCTTCTCCGGCACCAACGGCCGCCCGGCGCGCAACAACGCCGAAGTCGCGATGCACATCGAAAACAAGGACCGCAAGGCGCCGGCGCAGTTCAACGACCACGAGCAGCTCGATATTACGCGCCGGATCGAACGCGAAAAGGGCTCGGCCTATCGCATCAACGGCCGCGAGGTGCGCGCCCGCGACGTGCACATCCTGTTTGCCGACGCCTCGACCGGCTCGCGCTCCCCCGCTTTGGTGCATCAAGGCCGCATCGGCGAAATCATCCAGGCCAAGCCCGAGCAGCGCCGCCGCGTGCTGGAAGAGGCCGCCGGCATTTCCGGCCTGCATGCGCGCCGGCACGAGGCCGAGTTGCGCCTGCGCGCGGCCGAGCAGAACCTCGCGCGCATCGAAGACGTGATCAATCAGCTCGGCGGCCAAGTGGATTCGCTGAAGAAGCAGGCCCGCCAGGCGGTGCGCTACCGCAACATCGCATCGCAGGTGCGCACGGCGGAAGCGACGCTGTTCCACCTGCGCTGGGTCGGCGCCAATGCCGAACTGGCGGAAGCCGAGCAGAGCCGCAATCTGGCGGTGCGCGTGGTCGGCGAACGCACCGGCGCGCAGGCGCAAGCCTCCAGCCGGCAGGCGGAAGCGTCGTCCTCGATGCCGCCGCTGCGCGAGGCCGAAGCCCGCGCCGCCGCCGTGTTGCAGCGGCTGGTGATCGCGCGCGAAACGCTCGAACAGGAAGAGACCCGCGCCAAGAACCGCATGGTCGAGCTCGACCAGCGGCTCATTCAGCTTGCCGCCGACATCGCGCGCGAGCGCCAGCAGGCCGCCGACGCCGAAGCGGCGCTGGCGCGCTTCGCCGCCGAAGAAGAAACGCTGCAACGCGAGACCAGCAGCACCGCCGAGAAGCGCAGCGACGCCGACCGCCGCGTCGCCGACGCCCAAACCGTGCTCGCCGCCGCCGAGCAGACCTTCGGCGAACTGACCAGCACGCTCGCCGACCTGACCGCGCGGCGCAACCAATTGCAGGCGGCGATCGATTCCCAAAGCGAGCGCCGGCAACGGCTCGACAGCGAGCTCTCCGGCGTCGAAGCCGAGCTCGCACAACTCGGCGCCAGCACGACCGGCCGGCTCGAGCTGGCGGTGCTGGCGAAGGACGCCGACAACGCGCAGACGGCGGTCGCCGACGCGGAGGCCGTGGCGGTGCGCGCCGAAACCGCGCATTCCGGCGCACGGCAGGCGCTCGACCATGCGCGCAATCCGCTGGCGGAAGCCGAGCGCCGGGTGCAACGGCTCGAAACCGAAGCCAAGACGCTCGCCCGGCTGCTGCACGTCGACACCAAACATCTGTGGCCGTCGGTCATCGACGACGTGACCGTGAGCAAAGGCTACGAAGCCGCACTCGGCGCGGCGCTCGGCGACGACCTCGAAGCGCCGACCGATCCGTCCTCGCCGATGCGCTGGGCCGGCGTCGCGGTCGAGCCCGACGATCCGCAACTGCCGGAGGGCGTCGAGCCGCTGCATCAGCACGTCCATGTCCCCAAGGAACTGGCCCGCCGCATTGCGCAGATCGGCGTGATCGACCGCGCCGACGCGCCGCGCTTCGTCGCGCTGCTGAAATCCGGCCAGCGGCTGGTGTCGAAGGACGGCGATCTCTGGCGCTGGGACGGCTTCTCGGTGTCGGCCAACGCGCCGACCGGGGCCGCGCGCCGGCTCGCCGGCAAGAACCGCCTCGCCGATATCGAAGCCGAGCTGCAGTCGCTGCGCAGCGATGTCGAGTTCAAGCGCAAGACGGTCGAAGCCGCCGAAGCCGAAGTGCGTGCGGCGGCGGACGCCGAAACCGAAGCGCGCGCGCAATGGCGCGAGTTGCAACGCACCGCCGCCACCGCGCGCGAGCAGCATGCCAATGCCGAACGCGAAGCCGGCCGCGATGCGGCGCGGCTCTCTGCGCTCACCGAAGCGCGCAGCCGCCTGGTCGCCGGCCGCGACGAGGCGGTGGCGGCATTCAGCGAGGCCGAGCGCGGGCTGACCGAACTGGCCGCGGCCGCCGAGATCGAAACCCAGCTCGGCGCCGTGCGCGACGACATCGAGAAGCACCGCGTCCATGTGGCGGAGGTGCGCGCCGAGGCCCAGGCCTTTGCGCGCGAGGCCGAGCTGGCGGCACGGCGGCTCACGCAGATCGGCACCGAGCGCGAAGGCTGGACGTCGCGCAAGGACAGCGCCTCAGCCCACATCGCGACGCTCGACCAGCGCATCGAAGAAGCCACCACCGAACGCGTCAGCCTCAACGACGCGCCGGCAGCCTTCGCCGAAAAGCGCACCGCCCTGATCAGCGAGATCGAAACCGCAGAAGCGGCGCGCCGCCAATCCGCCGACCGGCTGGCCGAAGCCGAGACCGCGCTCGCCGCCGCCGACCGCGATGCACGCAGCGCACTCGAAGCGGTCGGCGCTGCCCGCGAAGACGCCGCTCGCGCCGAGGAGCGCTTCACCGGCGCCAACCGCCGCCTCGCCGACATCGAGCACGAGATCCGCGAGATGCTCGAGATCGAGCCGTCGGCGGTCGGCGAAGTTGCCGAGATCAAGCCCGGCGAGGAATTGCCCAACGTCGCCGACGCGGAAGCCAAGCTCGACCGCATCCGCCGCGAACGCGAGCGGCTTGGCGCCGTCAATCTGCGCGCCGAAGAGGAGCTGAACGAGGTCGAGGCTCAGCACGTCAACCTCATCAAGGAACGCGACGACCTGGTCGAGGCGATCAAGCGCTTCCGCCAGGGCATCCAGAACCTCAACCGCGAGGCGCGCGAGCGGCTGCTGGCGTCGTTCGAAGTCGTCAACGGCCACTTCAAGAAGCTGTTCGCTGAACTGTTCGGCGGCGGCACCGCCGAGCTGCAATTGGTCGAGGCCGAGGATCCGCTGGAGGCCGGGCTGGAAATCGTTGCGAAGCCGCCCGGCAAGAAGCCCGCGACGCTCTCGCTGCTCTCCGGCGGCGAGCAGGCGCTGACCGCGCTGGCCTTGATCTTCGCGGTGTTCCTGACCAATCCGGCGCCGATCTGCGTGCTGGACGAGGTCGACGCGCCGCTCGACGACCACAATATCGAGCGCTTCTGCGACCTGCTCGACGAGATGACCCGCTCGACCGACACCCGCTTCGTGATCATCACCCACAACCCGATCACCATGGCGCGGATGAACCGGCTGTTCGGCGTCACCATGGCCGAGCGCGGCGTATCGCAACTGGTGTCGGTCGACCTCGAAGGCGCGGTGAAGCTGCGCGAGGCGAGCTAGAAGCGTTCCGTTCGATTTCGAACCTCTCCTCCGCTCATTCCCGCGCAAGCGGGAATCCAGTTCTTCTTTTTTGGTACTGGGTCCCCGCTTTCGCGGGGACGAGCGGGAGAGAACGAGTTCAACGAGTCTCAACTGGTGTTGCGCTGACTAGCTCAGATTCAGCTTGAGCAATCGCGCCGCATTGGTGCGGCCGATCTTCCGCCGATCGCCTTCGGCGATATCGACCGCATCGAACCAGGTCGCGCCGTGCTCGATCTCCTCGAACGGCCAATCGACCGAGAACATCACCCGGTCGGCGCCGAGCGCAAGCACGGTGTGCAGGAACGACAGCGTGCTGAAATTGCCTGAGGTCGTGACGTAAAAATTATTGCGGACATAGTCGGCGATCGGCTTCTTCGCCTGGCTACCGTCGGTCTTGACCGCGCTGGCGTTGCAATGGTCGACCCGCCACAGGTTGAACGGCAGCCCCTCGCCGAGGTGACCGAGCACGATCGACAGCCGCGGGTATTCGTCGAACAGCCCGGAGCCCATCAGCCGCAGCGCATGCACCGCGGTCTCGTTGCCGAACGCCCAGGCCGCGCCCATCAGCCAGGGATGCCCGGCGTAGAGCCGCGCATCGCGCGGCAACGGGCTGCGCGGATGCAGGTAGAACGGCACGCCGAGCCGTTCTACCGCCGCCCAGAACGGCCGGTATTGCGGCAGGTCGTAGTAGACCGCGTTGTCGGGATCGCCGACCTGCGAAAAGCCGTTGACCAGCACGCCCTTGAAACCGAGTTGTTTGATCGCGCGCTCAAGCTCCACGATCGCGAGATCGGGCGATTGCATCGGCAGCGCGGCGAGACCCTGGAAGCGGTCGGGACGTTTCGCAATCTCATCGGCAAGCGCGTCGTTCGCCCGGCGCGCCAGCGCCGCAGCCGCGGCCGGATCGGGAACCGCCTGCACCGCCGGCGCGTTGAGCGACACCACCATCATCTCGATGCCGTGGGCGTCCATCAGCGCCAGCCGCTCGCCGTGCAGATCGGTGAGCCGCGCCTTGAGGGTCGCCCAGGTCTCGTCCGCATAGGTGCCCCGCGGATTCGTCGCGGTGTCCGGGATGGCGAAGTGTTCTTCCAGTCCGATCTTGCCCTTCATCGCGTCAGCTCAGTCCCAGCTTGAACAATTTGACCGCGTTGGTACGGCCGATTTTCAAGCGGTCATTCTCGCTGATCGCTGCGGCGTCGAACCAGATCGCGGCGTGATCGACATTCTCGAACGGCCAGTCGGTGGAGAACATGATGCGGTCGGCGCCGATCTCGAGGATCGCGTTGATCAGGGCCTGGGTGCGGAAGTTTCCTGACGTGGTGATGTAGAAGTTTTCGGCGAAATAGTCGGCGATCTTGCGCTTGGCCGGATAGCCGTGCCGGTCGGTGACCCAGGCGTTGCAATTGTCGACCCGCCACATGCTGAACGGCAGCCCCTCGCCCATGTGGCCGAGCACCACCGCAAGCCGCGGATACTCGTCGAACAATCCGCAACCCATCAGCCGCAGCGCATGCACCGCGGTCTCCTGGCCGAACGCCCACGCCGGCCCCATCAGCCAAGGATGGCCGTCATAGATGCGGGCGTCGCGCTTGAGCGGGTTGCGCGGGTGCAGATAGAACGGCACGTCGAGCTGCTCCAGCAATTTCCAGAACGGGCGATATTGCGGCAGGTCGTAATAGAGAATGCTGTCGCCATCGCCGACTTGCGAGAAGCCGTTGACCAGGACACCCTTGAAGCCGAGATCGTGGACGCAGCGCTCAAGCTCGCGGATCGCGAGATCGGGGTCCTGCATCGGCAGCGCCGCGAGCGCCTGAAAGCGGTCGGGCCGCTTGTGCACCTCGCGGGCGAGATAATCGTTGGCCTTGCGGGCGACATCGTTGGCGCGCGCCGGATCGGTGATCGCCTGCACGACCGGCGCGTTGAGCGACAACAGCATCATGTCGATGCCGTACTCGTCCATCAGCCGGAGCCGGCCGTCATGCAGGTCGAGCAGCCGTATCCTCAATTCGCTCCAGATCCGATCGGGAAAGAAGCCCCGGGAGTCATCCAGGGTCTCCGGAATAGCGAAATGCTCCTCGAGTTCGATCTTGCCTTGCATGCCCCCTCACCCACCCGTCAACTTACTTGTCTTACTTGTCGATCGACATGCCGAGCGTGGTGACCATCTTGCCCCAACGGGCGACCTCGCTCTTGAAGAACGCGGCGCTCTCCGACGGGTTGCCGTACATCGGTTCGAGCGCAAAGCGTTTGAGCCGCTCCTGCACGGCCGCCTCCTTGACGATCTCATTGATCGCGCCGTTGAGCCTCGCCACAACCTTGGCGTCGGTCTTCGACGGCACGAAGAAGCCGACCCAAGAGGCCGCATAGAAATCGGGTATGCCGCTCTCGGCGTATGTCGGCACGTCAGGGACGATCGGATGTCGCTTCGCACTGGCGAGACCGATGCCGCGCAGTTTGCCCGACTGGATATGCGTCACCATTGGCGACACCGTCGCGGCGACCGCCTGAATATGATTGCCGAGCAGCGCGGTGACCGCCGGCGCTCCGCCGGGGAACGGCACATGCACGGTCTGCGCCTTGGCAATCACCTTGAACAGATATTCGGCGGCGATGAACGAGCCGCTGCCGACGCCGGCAGAGCCGTACTCGACCGGCTTCTTGCGCGCCGCCTCGATGAACTCCTTGAGAGTCTTCGCCGGGTTCGCCGGGTTCACCACGATCGACTCGGGCGCCGAACCGACGATGGCCGCAGGCGTGATGTCCTCGGTGCGGTACCCCATGTTCTTGTAGAGCGTGCCGTTGATCGCCATCGCGGTGGTGGAGACCAGCACCGTGTGGCCGTCGGGCTTGGCGCCAGCGACCGCGCGGGCACCGAGATTGCCGGCGGCGCCACCGCGGTTTTCGATGACGATGCTTTGCCCAAGCTTCTCGCTGAGCCGCTCGCCCACGGCGCGCGCGACGCCGTCGGCAAATCCGCCAGCCGCGGCGGCAACAATGATGGTGACCGACTGCGAAGGATATTGCTGCGCCGCGACCGGCTGCACGCAAGCCAGCACCACAACAAGCACCCCCGCCAACGAGCCCGCCGCAAATCGCTGATACGACATCGTGTTCACTCCCCGGAAGCCGCTGCGGACGGGTCGAGCCACCGCAGCACAATCAAGTGTTTCATCGGCACGGGAGGATGACAAGCGACGACAGGCCGCATGGAGGCCCGTATTGGAGCGAACTCGACGATGTCACAGAGAGCCGCTAGTGGTCCAATTCTAACATTCGCATCCCATTTCCGCGGCCGATTTTGCGAATGTTAGAATCAAAGGACCACTAGCAAGTATAAGCTGCTAGTGGAGTTTGGATTTGACATTCGCATCGCGTGCGATGCGGCCAGGTGGGTAGCGAATGTCAAATCCACTCCACTAGGATGTCTTGATCATCAATCGACCGCGGCCAGCGGCCGGCTCACGGATTCGAGCGGCTTGCGTTCGGCGGGAATGCAGTGCCGAGCGGCGACCCACGCCGCGACGAGCATCAGCGCGGCGCCGAGGAGATATCCGCCGTATACGCTCCAGCGCGAGCCGGTGTCGATCAGCACGCCGAACAGCCAGGGCCCGGCCACTCCACCCACGCCGGTGCCGATGGCGTAGAAAAAGGCGATCGCAAGCGCCCGGATCTCGAGCGGAAAGGTTTCGCTGACGGTCAGGTAGGCGGAGCTTGCCGCTGCCGATGCAACGAAGAAGATCATCATCCACGCCAGCGTCTGCTGCGCAGCGCTGAGCACGCCGATCGCGAACAAATATCCGGCGACCGCCAGCAGCACGCCGGAAATCGCGTAGGTTGCGGCGATCATCGGACGCCGCCCGACGGTATCGAACAGGCGACCGAGCAGAACCGGTCCGAGAAAATTGCCGGCCGCGAACGGCAGCAGATACCAGCCCACGTGATCGGAGCGGATGCCGTAAAAGTCGGTCAGTATCAGCGCGTAGGTAAAGAAGATCGCGTTGTAGAAGAACGCCTGCGACGTCATCAGCACGAGTCCGACGAGCGTTCGCTTGCGATGGCGGTGAAACAGCGTGTGCGCGACTTCACTCAAGGGGGTATGCGAGCGCATGCGCAGCCGAATGCGCGGCAGGTTTCCCGCCGGGATGAGATGCTTGCGCCGCTGAAAGTCGTGCTCGATCGCCGTCATGATGGCTTCGGCCTCCCCGACGCGGCCATGCGTCATCAGCCAGCGCGGCGATTCCGGAAGCCACAGCCGCATCGTGAACACCACGACTCCGAGCGCCGCACCGATCAGGAATGCTGCCCGCCAGCCAAGATCGCCGCCGAGGATCGCCGGGTCGAGCAGCACGATAGAGCCGACGGCGCCAAGAGCGGCGCCGATCCAGAAGCTGCCGTTGATCACGAGATCGGTCCAGCCGCGGTAACGTGCCGGGATCAGCTCCTGAATGGCGGAATTGATGGCGGTGTACTCGCCGCCGATGCCGGCGCCGGTCACGAAACGGCAGAGCGCGAAGGTCCACAGATTCCAGGTGAATGCGGTCGCCGCCGTCGCGAGCAGATAAACCGCGAGGGTGATGAAGAACAGCTTCTTGCGTCCAAGTCGGTCGGTCAGCCACCCGAACAGGATCGCACCCAGCACCGCACCCGCGACATAGGCACTGGCCGTAATGCCGACGTCGGTGTTGGAGAATTGCAGCACCGGACTTTCCTTGAGCGCACCCGACACGGCGCCCGCCAGCGTCACCTCAAGCCCATCCAGAATCCAGGTGACGCCGAGCGCCGCCACGACCAGCGTATGAAAACGCCCCCACGGCAGGCGGTCGAGCCGTGCGGGAATGTCGGTATCGGCGATCGTCGCCGGTGCCACTGTGCCATCGGTCATGTGTCACGTGTCATCGGTCATGCAGGTGCACCGGCGAACCCATTGGGGCGAATCTCCAGGGGGAAACGCGGTCATGCGCTTCCGGTTCAACCGGGGGGCGAGGTTTGGCGTCCCGGAGCGGCTATCGCATCCCCCATGACTTCATGTACTTTGAGCGGCACAACACCTCCGGAGCAATGTCCCCCATGTCGACCTCAACCTGGATTGTCCTCGGCGCCATCGCCCTGCTCGTGATCTGGATCATCATCCTCTACAACGGCCTTGTCGCCATGCGGCAACGGGTCAACCAGGCCTTCGCCGACGTCGACGTGCAGCTCAAGCAGCGGCACGATCTCGTGCCCAATCTGGTCGAGACCGTGAAGGGCTATGCATCGCACGAACGCGGCACGCTGGAAGCCGTGGTGCAGGCGCGCAACGCCGCGATGGCGGCGCAAGGGCCGGCGCAAATGGCGCAGGCCGAGAACATGCTGACCGGCGCGCTGCGGCAATTGTTTGCGCTGTCGGAGGCCTATCCCGACCTCAAGGCCAACCAGAACTTCCAGCAATTGCAGACCGAGCTTGCCGACCTCGAGAACAAGATCGCCGCCGCGCGGCGCTTCTTCAACAACGCGGTGCAGGAGTACAACACCGGCATCCAGCAATTCCCGGCGGTTCTCATCGCCGGCCCGACCGGCTTCACCCAGCGGGAGTTCTTCGACCTCGGTGCGGATCGCAACACGGTCGGCCAGACGCCGCAGGTGAAGTTTTAAATCCTTCGTGTCCCGGACGCGGCGCAGCACCATAAGCGCGTTCACGCACGTCTTCGACGCGCTATGGTGGTGCGCCGCCGATCCGGGACCCCGGTTGGCCTCGATCGGTCGCTAACCGGGGTCCCGGGTCTGCAGAGCATCACGCCGCTTCGCTCCGTGCTGCACTGCGCCCGGGACACACAACGTAGTCAGCCACCCCATGGCCTACGGCCTCTATACCCACATCCAGTCGAACAAGCGCCGTTCGGTCGTCTTGCTGATCGGATTGTTCTTTCTGGTCTATGTGCTGACGTTTGCGGGCGCGCTGCTGGCCGAAGCGCTCACCGCCGGCAATGCCTCGCTCGATTGGCTGTTGCGCGCGGCATTGCGCGACCTGGTCATGGCCCTGCCCTTCGTGACGATCGGAACCGTGATCTGGCTGTTGATCGCCTACCGGTTCCACCAGTCGATGATCGACGCCTTGACCGGCGGGCACGACGTCACGCGGCAGGAGCAGCCGCGCATCTACAATCTGCTCGAAAACATGTGCATTTCGCGCGGCATCACCATGCCGAAGCTCAAGCTGATGGACAGCCCCGCGCTCAACGCCTTCGCGACCGGGCTCAACGAGAAGCAATATTCGATCACCGTCACCACCGGACTGGTGGAGCGGCTCGACGACGCCGAGCTGGAGGCGGTGCTGGGCCACGAGCTGACCCATATCCGCAACGGCGACGTGCGCATGCTGGTCATCGCCGTCATCATGGCCGGCGTTATTTCGTTCTTCGCCGAGATGGTGTTTCGGCTGTTCTTTCGCAGCGGGTTCAGCTTCGGGCGCGGCAGCAGAAGCAGCAGCGACAGCAAGGGTTCCGGCGGAGTCTTCATCGCGATTATCATCGCCCTGGCGACCATCGCGGTGGCCTGGCTGCTGTCGATCGTCATCCGTTTCATGCTGTCGCGGCAGCGCGAATACCTGGCCGACGCCGGCGCGGTCGAGCTGACCAAGAACCCCGACGCCATGATCACGGCGCTGCGCAAGATCGAGAACCGCGGCGAACTGGAAGGCGCCACCTCGGCGGTGATGGAGATGTGCGTGGACAATCCGCGCTCCGGCATCGCCGACCTGTTCGCGACCCATCCGTCGATCGACGCGCGGGTCGCCGCGATCGTCCGCTTCGCCGGGGGGCACGACCCCGGTCCGATCGCGCTGCCCGAACCGGAGGCGCCGCCGGACGAGACCGCCGATGCGGAGGGCGAGCCGCGCGCGGGCGCCGAAACATCGCCAACGGGGGCGCCGACCCCGTTCGGCGTCGGTAGCGACAAGCCGTTCCTGCCATCGCAGCCGCCGGTCGATCTTGGCAGCCCGCCGTCATCGGGCGGGCCGGGCGAAACCGGCCCTTGGGGCCCGCCGCCGCGGCGTTGATCGTGCGGTAAAGCCGGCGAGCGCACGATCGCGAAGCCGGCGAGAAAAGCATGGCTTCACAAGAAGATCAGTGCGACTTATAACTTATGCGGGTAGCGCCTCGGGGCGATTAACCATGGCGGTAATATGTTGTGCAAAATCCTCGCGGCGAGACGAGTAATCGCCCGGGACGGCCGGCATTCGGTCATGCTTCAGCCCGACGCTTGCTACCGTTGTAGGCCACTCAACTGATTCGGGGGCAGTCCATGGCAAAACCAGCCGTCATTCTCGTCGGTGCCGACAAGGGCGGAGTTGGCAAGACAACCGTCTCGCGCACACTCGCAGACTACTTCACAGCTCATCAGATTCCGTTCCGCGCCTTCGATACCGAAGCGCCGAAGGGCACGCTGAAGCGCTTCCATCCGGAGATCACCGACATCGTCGACATCACCAAGGTGCCGGATCAGATGAAGATCTTCGACACCTTGAACTCGGCCGAGGCGTCGGTCACGCTGATCGATGTGCGCGCCGGCTTGATGTCCCCGACGCTGCAGGCGCTGCGCGACATTGGCTTCATCGAGGCCGCCAAGAAGGGACAGATCACCTTCGCGGTGTTCCACATCCTCGGGCCGACCATCGCTTCGCTCGACGAGATCGCGGAAACCGCCGCCTATCTCGGCGATGCGCGCTACTTCCTGGTGAAGAATTTCATCAACAACACCCACTTCTTCGAGTGGGACGAAGCGACCCATAAGGCCTACTTCAACCGCATCAAGGACGCGGTCGAGATCACCGTTCCGAAGCTCAACGAAATGGCGGCCGAACAGGTCGATCTGGCGTCGGTGCCTTATGTCACCTTCATCGCCAACAAGCGGGCGGGTGGCGAGGCTGCGTCGTATTCGTTCGTGCTGCGCGGCTATGTGCGGCACTGGCTCGGCAATGTCTGGGCCGAATTCGACCGCATCAAGCTGATCGACCTGGTGGCGGCGAAGCCGCTGACCGGCGACGCGCCGCGAAAGGTGGGCTGACGTTGCGCGACGACTGACTGAGCATCCCCGCCGGCTCGCGCGGGGGCAGCAGAGCATCGGCGTCCCCCTTCCCGCAGCCGGCAGGCATTCACCCCCGATCTGATCGGACGCGGGAGGGGGCGGCGGCACCAAGCCCAAGCGAGATCGAACCTTCTGATGATGCCAAGCTTGCGGCGTGCGTGATTGCCGGAATGTCAGCGAGACTTGCAACCGGATTGATTGCAGACGTGACGGCGCGATCCCCCGACGGTGGAAAGCGGATATTGCTCAAGATCGTGCTCGCACATGCCGCCGGACCATGATCTGATACCGGTCGGTCGAAGTTCCTGGCCCAGTTTGCGGCACTAGTACCCTTGTGCACGGAGGCCGTGAAGGTGGCGACGAGCCATAGTCAGTCAGTGCTTGCGTCCCTCGGCGACGATCTGTTTCGATCCGGCGCCGACACGCAGATTGGCTTGCGTCGCTCCACGACCGTCTTCATCGTCGCTTCGCCCCGCCCAGGGACCGGCAAGACGTTCCTCGCGCGCCTGGTGACCGAATTCCTGCACATGAAGGGCAGCCACGTCGAAGCCTTCGAACTCAGCCCCGGCGACCTGGCCTTGGCCGACCACCTTCCCGAGTTCACGACCCCTTGCGACCTCGACAGCACCCAGGCGCAGATGCGGCTGTTCGACCGCCTGATCCTCACCGACGGGGTCGCCAAGGTGGTCGACGTCGGCCACGAGTCGTTTCAGCGCTTCTTCGCGCTGATGGACGAAATCGGGTTCGCTCGGGAAGCCCAGCGCCGCGCGCTTGACGTCATCGTCCTCTACGCGGCCGACGCCCACCCGCTATCGGTCAAAGCCTACGCGATCCTGCAACGGCGGATGCCCGAGATCATCCTGACGCCGGTGTTCAACGACGGCATCCTCAAGGGCCACCGGCTGCGCGACCAATACCCGTTCACGCGGGCGGCGACGGTGCCGATGCAAATCCCGCTGCTGCCGCCGGCGCTGAAGACCCACGCGGAGCGCTCCGGCCATTCCTTTGCCGATTTCCACAATCGGATGCCGGGCCCGGTTCCGATCGGACCGGACTTCGAACTGCGCTCATGGACCAAGCGCGCGTTTCTCGAGTTCCGCGAGCTCGAACTGCGTCTGCTGATGGAAAAGGTCAAGCTCTCGCTGCGAGGCTGACGCTTGCTGGCGCGCGGCGTCCCTCATTCAATTTTGGTAGAATCAAAACCGAATGCTCTAGTGGCCCTCGAACGCCACCAGCGTGCGCACCGGGACGCCGAGCTTGCGCAGCTTGTCGGCGCCGCCGAGCTCCGGCAGATCGATGATGAAGCAGGCGGCGAGCACCTCGGCGCCGATCTGGCGCAACAGCTTGACCGCCCCTTCCGCCGTGCCGCCGGTCGCGATCAGGTCGTCGACCAGCACCACGCGCTCGCCCTTGGCGATGGCGTCGACGTGGATCTCCATCTCGTCGGTGCCGTATTCCAGCGCGTAGGCCATGCGCACGGTCTGGTGCGGCAGCTTGCCCTTCTTGCGGATCGGCACGAAACCGGCCGACGCCTGATGCGCCACCGCGCCGCCGAGGATGAAGCCGCGCGCCTCGATGCCGGCGACCTTGTCGATCTTGCCGCCCGCCCAGGGCTGCACCAGTTCGTCGACCGCGCGGCGGAACGCGCGGGCGTTGCCGAGCAGCGTGGTGATGTCGCGGAACATGATCCCGGGCTTGGGATAGTCCGGGAATGGTGCGGATGGCGGCTTTGAGATCGTGCTCGAACGTCATGTCCATGGTGGGCTCGGCTGCTTCCTTCAATGATGCAGGGTCACTCTGGCGAACCGCGGGACGGCGCGCAACCCGAGACGCGTCTAGTGTCCCGATTCCGCAAGTTCGTACTATTTCGCAGCGCCCTCGGATACGAACTTCGGAATCGAAGGACACTAGCAACTCATTGATTCTAGTGTGGCTTAGGTTCAGAAGTCCGCAATTCGGACTCGCCACACCAATGTTGCGGACTTCTGAACCGCCACACTAGCCAACGGCAGCGCGCCAGAGCTGCAGCACAACCACGGCGACGGGATAAGCCAGCAACGCCGCCAAGGCGATCCAGGCCACGATGCCGAGCCAAAACCTGACCGGATCGTCGGCGCGGCTATAGCTGCGGCGGCGCGCCTGCAAAACGCCGGTCTGCAGCGCCGGCCGCACGAACCAATAGAGCGCGGCAAGCGCGTAGCCCCAGGCCCAGAACACCAGCACCGCCACGCCGAGCATGACCGCAAGATTCTGCTCCATCGCGCTACTTTCGCTTGCCCAACACCCTGCCCGCCACCGCGTCGAGCTTCTTGAGCAACTTCTTGTCGCGCGCTTTCGGATCCGTGATCAGCGCGGTGTCGAGCGCGCGATCGGAGCCGATCGGGCACGGCTCGTGCTGGCGCGGGAAATCGCGCGCGAGCCGCGCCACCAGCCGCTTGGCCTTGTCGGCGTTGGCCATCAAGCACCTTGATGATGTCCTGCACGGTCACCGCGTCATGGTCGGGATGCCAGCAGTCGTAGTCGGTGACCATGGCGACGGTCGCGTAGCAAATCTCCGCTTCGCGCGCGAGCTTGGCCTCCGGCATGTTGGTCATGCCGATCACCGAATAGCCGAGACCCTTGTAGGTCATGCTCTCGGCGTAGCTCGGAGAATTGCGGTCCCTCCATGCACACATAGGTTCCGTCGCGCACGACATGGATGTCTTCGGCCTCCGCGGCACTGGCGAGATGGATGCGCAGGCGCGGCGACACCGGATGCGCCATCGACACATGCGCCACGCAGCCTTTGCCGAAGAACGAGACTTCGCGCTTGTGGGTGCGGTCCACGAACTGGTCGATCAGCACGAAGGTGCCGGGCGAAAGCTCCTCCTTGAACGAGCCGCAGGCCGACAGCGAGATCGAGATCGGTGACGCCGGCGCGCTTGAGCACGTCGATATTGGCGCGGTAGTTGATGTCCGATGGCGAGAGCCGATGGCCCTTGTCGTGGCGCGACAGGAACACGATCGGCAAGCCCGCGATCTCGCCGACCCGCAGCGGCGCCGACGGCTCGCCCCACGGGCTCTTGATCCGGCGCGAGCGCGCCTTCTCAAGACCGGGCAGATCGTAGATCCCGGAACCGCCGATGATCCCGAGCACGGCTTTGGTCATCGCATTCTCCGTATCGCGCGCGTCACACGCCGTTTCCGATGCAAGCCAAGCCACGTGGATTGCGGCGCGGCCGGAAGCGCCGTCACCGCCCTACCGCGGCCTGACCACGTCGAAGGCCTGACTGGCCAGCTTACGTTGGCCATCCCAGATCTCGAAGGTCCAGATGCCGGGCACGAGCTCCCAGTCATGCTCGAAAACATAGCCGCGATAATTGATGGTGCCGATGGTTGCAAACAGCGCGTGTTCGCCGCGGGTCTGGGTGCTTCCCGACCAGCGGATTCCGCAATCCCGGCGCAGGATATTGCGTGATCGAGATCAGCTTGGTGGTGGTGCTGTTGGGACGGCCGACGAGACGATAGCGCATGCCGAAATGCACGCCGATCTTGGCCTCGATCCGGGTGGTGGCGGTGACGAGCTGGGTCTCGCTCAAGACATTGCGCTGGCGGGTCGCGGTATCGGGCGCCTGCTCGATCGCCGCCGTCTGAGCGCGAAAAATCCCGGTCTCGACGATGTCGATGCGGTCAACCTTGCTTTGCGCGTGAACGCTGCCGGCGCCCACGGCCAGAATCAAGACGACCAGCAATGCCCGCATGGAGTGGTTTCGCATGCCCCCGCGGGCTGTCGCCTTTTCAGTGAGCGTGGACCGACTTCCACACTTTCTTTTTGGTGAAATAGAGGAGCCCGGCGAACACCACCAGGAAAATCATGACCTGCAACCCGAGGCGCTTGCGCGCTTCGAGATGCGGCTCGGACGCCCACGCCAGGAACGCGGTCACGTCGCGGGCGAGCTGCTCCGCCGTCGGCTTGGTGCCGTCGGTGTAGTCGATACGGCCGTCGGTCAACGGCGGCGGCATCGTCAGGAAGTGCCCCGGGAAATACTTGTTGTAGAACGTGCCGGGCGGCGCCGTCGTGCCGGCCGGTGCATCCGAATATCCCGTCAGCAGCGCCACCAAGTAATCGGCGCCGTGCTCCTGGTACTGGGTGAACAGGTCGAAGACGAAGCCGGGGAAGCCGCGCTCGTAGCCGCGCGCCTTGACGATCATCGACAGGTCCGGCGGCACGCCGTTGAAGCGGGCGCGCGCCTCGTTTTCGTTCTTGAACGGCGCCGGGAAGCGGTCGGCCAGCCGGCCGGCGCGATCCTTGACCTCGCCCTGATCGTCGGGCTCGCCCCGCACCTGATACTCGGCGGCGACAGCAGCGGCTTGCGCCGCACTGAAGCCGGGGCCGCCGACGTCGGCCAGATTGCGGAACGCCACCAGCGACAGACCGTGACAGGTCTGGCAGACCTCGCGATAGACCTTGAAGCCGCGCTGGAGCTGGCCGCGATCGAACATGCCAAACGGCCCGGCGAACGACCACTTCTGCTTCGCCGGCGTATCGGCCTCCGCGGCCATCGCAGGCGACGGCAATGCGGTCAGCCCCGACAGCACCACCGCGAACGCGATGACCGCCGCTGCGCCACGCTTGAGCACGGCCTCGGTGATCGAGCCCGGCACCGGCAGCGTCTTCTCGAAGCTGCCAAGCAGCGGCAGGATCACCAGGAAGTGCGCGAAGTAGTAGATCGTCAGCACGCGCGCCGCATAGACGTAAATGCCCTCAGCCGGCTTCGAGCCGAGCCAGCCAAGCCCAACGCAGGTCAGGACAAACAGCCAGAAGAAGAATCGGAACGCGGCCGATAACGCCCCGAGCGCACCTTCGAACGATCGAGCCACGGCAGGAACGCGAGGATCACGATCGAGGCGCCGAGCAGCGCCACGCCGCCGAGCTTGTTCGGCACCGCGCGCAGGATCGCGTAGAACGGCAGGTAGTACCATTCCGGCACGATGTGCGTCGGCGTCACCGCCGGATTGGCCGGAATGTAGTTGTCGGGATGCCCCAGATAGTTCGGCACGTAGAACACGAACCAGGCGAACAGGATGAAGAACACCGCAATGAAGAAGCCGTCCTTGATGGTGGCATAGGGCGTGAACGCGACGGTGTCGCTGTCCTGCCGCGGCTCGATGCCGTCCGGATTGTTTTGCCCGACCACGTGCAACGCCCAGACGTGCAGCACCACCACGCCGACGATCACGAACGGCAGCAGATAGTGCAGCGAATAGAATCGGTTGAGCGTCGGATTGCCGACCGCGAAGCCGCCCCACAGCCAGGTGACGATCGGCTCGCCGACGATCGGGATCGCGGAGAACAGGTTGGTGATGACGGTCGCCGCCCAGAAGCTCATCTGGCCCCAGGGCAGCACGTAGCCCATGAAGCCGGTCATGATCATCAGCAGCAGCAGGATCACGCCGAGGATCCACAGCACCTCGCGCGGATCCTTGTAGGAGCCGTAATACATGCCGCGGAACATGTGGATGTAGGCGGCGAGGAAGAACATCGACGCGCCGTTGGCGTGCAGGTAACGCAACAGCCAGCCGTAATTCACGTCGCGCATGATGTGCTCGACGGAATTAAACGCGAAGTCGACATGCGGCGTGTAGTGCATCGCCAGCACGACGCCGGTCACGATCTGCAGCGCCAGCATGAAGGTGAGGATGCCGCCGAAGGTCCACCAGTAGTTCAGATTGCGCGGCGTCGGATAGACGACGAAGGAGGAGTACATCAGCCCGGCGATCGGTAGCCGCGCCTCCATCCATTTCATGAATGCGTTTTGCGGCTGGTAGGTCGGATGTCCGCTCATGGTCTAACCTTGCAGAGAGTGGTCGCGCCGGCGATCAGCCGATCCGGATGCGGGTATCGGAAACGAACTCGTAGGGAGGCAGCGGCAGGTTGGTCGGCGCCGGACCGCTTCGGATGCGGCCGGAGGTATCGTAGACCGAACCGTGGCAGGGGCAGAAGTAGCCGTTATAGGGCCCCTGATGCGCGATCGGGATGCAGCCGAGATGGGTGCAGATGCCGATCAGCACCTGCCACTGCTCGTGCTTTGGCTTGACGCGCGCCGAGTCGGGCTGCGGATCGGGCAGGCTGCGCGACGTTGACGTTCTGCGCCTCTTCGATCTGCTTCTTGGTGCGGTGATTGATGAAGATCGGCTTGCCGCGCCAGAACACCTTGATCGCCTGCCCTTCCGGGATCGGCGCCAGATCGACCTCGATCGGCGCGCCGGCGGCGATGGTCGAAGCGTCGGGGTTCATTTGCGCGACCAGCGGCACCAGCGCGGCGGCAGCGCCGACCGCACCCACCGCGCCGGTCGCGATGTAGAGAAAGTCGCGGCGCGTGTGCTCGGTCGAAGAGATTGATGCCACGTCTAAATCCTCTCCCAGATGCGAGGCGGCCAGCCCGCGCAGGGGACCATCGGAAAGCGCGCTTCCGGAGGGCGGCGGGCGGTCCGGTTGCACCCGATCCCGGGCAAGGACGGGTCGGCACGAACCGGCGGCGTGTTATTGGCACCCTTGTAAAGAGAGCGCAAGTGCGGCGGGGTTATAATGCGGCAACCACGCACAAGTGCCTTTGGCCACTCGGTTTCCGGTCTTCTGCTGGGCCGGGAATGCGTTATCCTGACCCGATGCGGATCGCGCTCTACGAGCCCGACATTCCCCAGAATACCGGGACGATTCTCCGCCTCGCCGCCTGCCTGGGGGTCGAGGCGCACATTATTGAGCCGGCCGGCTTCCCGGTGACCGATCGCGCCTTCCGCCGCGCCGGCATGGACTATCTCGACCAGGTGGCGATCACCCGCCATCCGAGCTGGGACGATTTCGAGCGGTGGCGCAAGACAATGCAGGGTCTTGGGGACGGCGCCCGGCTGGTGCTGTTCACGACCCGGAGCGCCATCTCCTATCTCGACCACACATTCCAAAGCGACGACGTGCTGCTGTTCGGCCGCGAGTCGGCCGGGGTGCCGGAGCATGTCCACCAGGCGGCGGACGCGCGGCTCATGATCCCGATCCGGCCAGAACTGCGCTCGCTCAACGTGGCGGTCGCCTGCGCCATGGCGTTGGGTGAAGCGGTGCGGCAGACCCGCGTGGTCTGACACCGACGGCGTACCACCGTCTCGGTGCGTGCGGGAAATGCATAGCCCCTCCTCCGCAGCACACAAGACTTGCCCCGCGTCACCCTGGTATCATTCTCAAGTAGAAGACAAGCGAGGACGCCGGAACGTCCCGCAAAACAAATCCATGGAGGAAACGATGGCCGAGGGAAAATCCCGCGTCGACGTGGGACGTCGCGAATTTCTCGGCGGCGCCGGCGTTGCTGGTGCCGCTGCCGCCGCGGCGCATGCTTTGACTCCCGCCGCTCCGGCGAATGCGCAGACGCAAGCGCCGCCGGCCGCCGCGCGGGCGCGCAGCCGCAGCCTGCCGGCTACACCTTCCTCAAGCCGCAAGAAGCGCTGTTCATCGAAGCGGTGGTCGATCACATGATCCCCAAGGATGAGCTGACGCCGAGCGGCACCGATATCGGCGTCGCCACCTATATCGACCGCGCGCTCGCCGGCTCCTGGGGCAAGGGCGACCGGCTCTATATGCAAGGGCCGTGGCCACGCGGCACCGCCAACCAGGGCTATCAGCTACCGCTCACGCCGGCCGCGCTCTATCGCGCCGCCATCGAAGGCGCCAACGCCCATTGCCGCAAGGCCTACGGCCAAACCTTCGACCGCTGCACCGCCGAGCAGAAGGAGACATTCCTGCGCGAGCTGTCCGGCGGCAAGATCACGCTTGCAGGGCGGGCTGCCCGGCCGCGCGTTCTTCGTCGCTGCTCTACCAGAATGTCATGGAGGGCATGTTCGCCGACCCGATCTACGGCGGCAACCGCGACAAGGTCGGCTGGAAGATGATCGGCTTCCCCGGCGTCGCGGCCAACAACGCCGAGAACATCAAGCAATACAATGACGGACGGCGTTTCGCCGCCAATCCCGTCAGCATCGCCGACATGTCCTGAGGGAGGAACGCAGCATGGCAACCAAGCTTCCCCCCGTCGATATCGTCATCGTCGGCATGGGCTGGACCGGCGGCATCCTCGCCAAGGAGCTGGGGCCGACCGGGCTCAAGATCGTGGTGCTCGAACGCGGCGGGCCGCGCACGCCGCAGAACGACTTCGCGGTGCCGCTCATCCGCGACGAGCTGCGGTTCTCGTCGCGCCACGACATGATGATGGACGTGTCGCAGGACACCTACACCATCCGCAACAACCCGTCCGAGACCGCGCTGCCGATGCGGCGGCTCGGCTCGTTCCTGCCCGGCGAAGGCGTCGGCGGCGCCGGCGCGCACTGGAACGGCGTCACCTGGCGCTGGCCCGATCACGAGCTGCGCATCCGCACGAAATACGAGGAGCGCTACGGCAAGAACTACATCCCGGCCGACATGCCGTTGCAGGACTGGGGCGTCAGCGGGGCCGAGCTCGAGCCCTATTACGACAAGTTCGAATACGTCGGCCGGCATCTCCGGCAAGGCCGGCAACCTCAAGGGCCAGGTCCAGAAGGAGGGCAATCCGTTCGAGGATCCGCGCTCGCGCGAATACCCGCTGCCGCCGCTGATCCAGAACCACGCCGGGCAGATGTTCTGGAAGACCGCGAAAGAGCTCGGCTACCACCCGTTCGTGCGGCCGACCGCGAACGCGTCGCAGCCCTACACCAATCCCGACGGGATGAAGATCGGGCAGTGCCAATATTGCGGCTTCTGCGAGCGCTTCGGCTGCGAGGCGAATGCGAAGGGCAGCCCGCTCATCACGGTGATCCCGGTGGCGCTGCGCAATCCCAACGTCGAGCTGCGCACCTATACGCTGGGTCACCAAGGTGCTGAAGGACTCCACCGGCAAGAAGGCGACCGGCGTGCTCTATGTCAACGTGCTCACCGGCGAGGAGATCGAGCAGCCGGCCGATCTCGTCATCATCGCCGCCTACCAACTGTCGAACGTGCACCTGATGCTGCTGTCGGGCATCGGCAAGCCCTACGACCCGGCGACCCAGACCGGCGTGATCGGCAAGAACTACGCCTACCAGGCCGGCGCCGGCGTGACGCTGTTCTTCGAGGACAAGAGCTTCAATCCGTTCATCGCCACCGGCGGCTGGGGCACATCGATCGACGACTTCCACACCAACTGGGACTTCGACCGCACCGCGCATGGCGGCATCGGCGGCGCCTACATCACGGTCGGCGGTTCGAACGGCCGCCCGATCGCCTACCGGCCGCTGCCGCGCGGGCACGCCGCAATGGGGCTCGGAGTGGAAGCGCGCGACGGCCAAGTGGTATCACAGCGCGATGGCGATCAGCGCCTCGGCATCGGTGATGCCGAACCGCAACAACTATCTCGATCTCGATCCGACCTACACCAACCGGTTCGGCCAGCCGCTGATGCGCATGACGTTCGACTTCCGCGAGAACGAGCACAAGCTCGCCAAGCATGCGGCGGGGATCATCGGCGGCATCGGCAAGGCGATGAAGCCGACGCCGCATGGGCAATCCGACCCCGCGGCTGACCTGGAGCGTCGTGCCCTATCAGAGCACGCACAACACCGGCGGCGCCGTCATGGGCACCGATCCCAACACCAGCGCGCTCAACCAGCTATCTGCAGAGCTGGGACGTCGCCAACGTGTTCGTCACCGGCGCGTCGGCGTTCCCGCACAACTCCGGCTACAATCCGACCGGCCCGGTCGGCGCGCTCGCCTATCTGGATGGCGGACGCGATCCGCGAAAAATATCTCAAGAATCCGGGGTCGCTGATCTGATGCTGATCGATCCGTGTGCTGGCCGCCGCCGGCGCTGATGACGATCTCGCTGACGGCGGCCGCGCAGGATGCCGAACGCGGCAAGGCGCTGTTCGAGCAGTGCGTCGCCTGCCACTCGTTCGACGCCGGCCCGCAACGAGACCGGGCCGCACCTCAAGGGGCTGTTCGGCCGCAAGTCGGCGAGCGTCGGCGACTTCGTCTATTCGCCGCCGCTGCGCCGCGCCAATTTCGTCTGGACGCCGGAACTGCTCGACCAGTTCCTCGCCGACCCGCAGGCGCCGCCATTCCGCGGCAACCGCATGCCGTTCGCCGGCATGCCCGACGCGCAGGCGCGCGCCGACCTGATCGCCTATCTGAAGCAGGCGGCGCAGTAGCCGGGGACGTCTTGACCTCGTTCAAGCGACGCCGCTGGAATGTCGGTAGGTTTTGCGACATAGACAGCGGCGCTGCTCTGCCGAAGGCGCCGCGCGACGGATGTGCCATGGACGTCTCGACAATCGAATGCCCGCAAGGCCACGCGCCCGCGCCTGGTTCGAGAGCCTGCGCGACGACATCTGCGCGGCGTTCGAGGCGCTCGAGGACGCGCTGCCGGCGCGGCGCGCCGCTCGCCGACCGCGCCGGCCGGCCGCTTCGTGCGCACGCCCTGGAGCGCACCGACCATACCGGCGCGCCCGGCGGCGGCGGCGTGATGTCGATGATGCACGGCCGCGTGTTCGAGAAGGTCGGCGTGCATTGCTCGACCGTGCACGGCGAATTCGCGCCGGAATTCCGCAAGGACATTCCCGGCGCCGCCGACGATCCGCGCTTCTGGGCCTCCGGCATCTCGCTGATCGCGCATCTGCACAATCCGCACGTGCCGGCGGTGCACATGAACACGCGCTTCGTGGTCACCACCAAGGCCTGGTTCGGCGGCGGCGCCGACCTCACGCCGGTGCTCGACAGGCGCCGCACCCAGGACGACCCCGACACGCTCGCCTTCCACGCCGCGATGAAGGCCGCCTGCGACGCGCATGCCGCGGTCGCGCCCTACGACAAATTCAAGACCTGGTGCGACGAGTATTTCTTTCTCAAGCACCGCAACGAGATGCGCGGCATCGGCGGCATCTTCTACGACTATCTCGACAGCGGCGACTGGGACGCCGACTTCGCCTTCACGCAGGACGTCGGCCGCGCCTTCCTCGACGATCTATCCGCGAGCTGGTGCGCGCGCAATTTCGCCACGCCCTGGAGCGAGGCCGAGCGCGAGGAGCAGCTCGTGCGCCGCGGCCGCTATGTCGAGTTCAACCTGCTCTACGACCGCGGCACGATCTTCGGGCTGCGCACCGGCGGCAATGTCGAGTCGATCCTGTCCTCGATGCCGCCGGTGGTGAAGTGGCCGTGAGCCGCTGCGTCACAGCAGCTCAGTCGCAGCGGCGCCGATAAACCATCACCGCGCCGCCGATCAGCACCACCGCGTCGAGGATCGCGGTGTGCGACGTGCGAGCGGCATGCGCGCGACCAACGCCTTGGCCAGGAACGCGCCGGGAAACGCGACGCGCCGATCAGCAGCGCGAACGCGATCACCCTGCGTGATCGATCACGCCGGACAAGTCCGAACACCGTCAGCTGCGCACGCCGATGACCACATCGAGATCACGGCATCGGTCGCGATCACCGCCGCGCCCTGCAGGCCCGCCGCCATCAGGATCGACAGCAGGATCACGCCGGCGCCGACGGTGCCGCCGACCGCCGCGCCATAGCCCACCGCACCCAGCGCCAGCCCGCGTGTCGCCGAGCGCCATGACGCAGCGCTTGACGCAGAGTAGCGCAGCGGCACGCGTGAGCATCAGCATGGCGCCGATCACGATCGCCGCGCCCTTGCCGGTCAGCAGCGTGTAGCCATAGGCGCTGAGCATGCAGGTCGGCATGGCGCCAGCACAGCGACCAGCGCAGCGCGCCGCCAGTCGATCAGCGCATGGAACGCGAGCGCGCGGCCGGTGTTGGTGAACAGCGCCGAGATGCGCGATGATCGGCACCACCGGCTCCGGGCCCAGCATCGGCACCAGCACCAGCGGCATCAGCGCGCCGGTGCCATAGCCGGCGACGCCGCCGACCACCGAGGCGAACAGCGCCACGCCGGCGACCAGCGCGAGTTCGGCCGACGTGATCGCGGCCAGCGCGGCGAGCAGAGCATCGAGCATGCCCGTCATGCCCGGCCACGGCGATTTGTGCAAATCCGCCGCTGGCATATTGCGCCTACTTGGCGGCTTGCGCCGTCTTCAAATCCGCGGGCGAAATCAGCGCGCTGAAACGCTCGCACCAGATGATGACGCTCGGATACTTGGCGAGATCGACGCCGGCCGGAATGGCGTAGCGCTGGCTGCCCTTGAACGCGCGCAGCCGCCCGAGATCGACGAACATCACATCCTTCATGTCGGACGACGAACGGATCGACGCCTTCGGCACGAGGTACACGTGGTACGCCGGTCCCGGCCCGACTTCGAAGTCCGGCTCCAGGAAGACCGCCCGTTCATAGACGCTGACCTTGCCCTTGCCGTGATGGATCGGGTCCGAGGGATTGGCGTGGATGAAGGTGCCGCTGGCGACGAGCCGCGTGCGGTCGGCCTCGGTCAGGGTTTCCGAAGCGGGCGGCGGCGCAAAGACGTATGGAAAGATGAAGAAACCGAGCGCGACGCCGAAAACCGTGCCGGCGAGGCCGCCGAGCAGGACCATCAGGACATCACGCAAGAATCGGCGCATGGCTCAAACTCCCGAAGGCGCGGCGGCCCGGCACCCGCCGTTGTAAAGCAATACGGTCAGAGGTGACCGAAGGTTGCGCCAGGATCTTCAGGTTATCTCAGAGAGGTGAACGGCGAAGACTGGCACTCAGTCCGCGCTGGGCAGACGCCGCATGGTGAACTCGATGCAATCGTCGGGCAGGACGCGCCAGCTTTCGATTTCCGTCTGATAGGCCGCTTTCGGAAAGCGTTTGAACAGTTCTCGCGCCTTCTCGCGCGCCTGCGCGCGCGGCAGCGCAAAGGTCTCGCGCCGGAAGGCGGCACGCGCCGTGCCGCTTTCCGCCAAGCGGCGGGCGCTGCGGCGGGCGATATCGGCAGGCGTCCGGGTCATACTCATGGTGCACCTTTGACGCCTACTGTAATCCCATCCGAGGCCAGGTGCGAGTCGCCGTAAATCCGGCTAAGCTGCCGGACGTGGACGCCACGGAGGCTCTTCCGATGCGCGGGACATTTCATCGGCCCCGCTCGACGCTCAGGCGCGCCGTCCGGCTTGTTTTTGCGCTAGCGCTTGCCGTTGTCGGACGCGAAAGCGCGTTCGCGCAGGGCAACGTCGACCTGCACCTGGTGCTGGCCGTGGACGTATCCGGCAGCGTCAACGCGCAACGCTTCGAACTCCAGAAGATGGGCTACGTGACGGCGTTCCAGAACCGGCGCGTCCTGAACGCCATTTCCGCCGGACGTCACCAGTCGATCGCGGCCACCATGATGCAATGGTCGGGTCCATTTCTGCAGGCGCAGGTGGTTCCGTGGACGGTGCTCAAAGACGAAGCGTCAATGAAAGGGTTCGCCGCCGCGATCGAATCGGCGCCACGCATGATGTATGGCGGCGGCACCTCGATCTCGGGCGCGATCGACCAGGGGACGGCGCTGTTCCCGAGCGCGCCGCTGAAGGCCGAGCGCCGCGTCATCGACGTCTCCGGCGACGGCTCCAACAACCGCGGCCGCTCGGTGACGCAGGCGCGCGACGAAGCGGTCGCCGCCGGCGTCGTGATCAATGGCCTGCCGATCCTGGCGTTCGAGCCGCAGCTCGACAGCTATTTCAAGGACTACGTGATCGGCGGCCCCGGCGCCTTTCTGATCGCCGCCAAGAGCTTCGAGACGTTTGCGGAAGCGATCCTGATGAAGCTGATTCTCGAGATTGCCGGCGCCCCGCCGCCGCCAAGACACGCCAGTGTGGGCGGTCGGTGACCGACAGCAAAAGGCGGCCGGCATGCCGGCCGCCTTGCAATCTTCGATGAAGGGGATCGTCAGTTACCGACGGCTTCCGTCAGGCACTTCTTGGTGAAGCTGTTCTTGGCGGCACCGGCGAGCTTCTGCGCTCCCGCTTTGGTGTCGCAAGCGTTTTGCGCTTCACGCTCGCACTTGCCCATGAAGCTGGTCAACGCGGCGCCGGCGAGCTTCTTGCCCGCCGCCTCCTCCTTGCAGGACGCCGCGAGCGAGGGCCCGGCAGCGTAAAATGAGGTCAGTGCAACCGTCGCAACAACTGCAGTGATGATGCGGATCATGGTCCCTCCTCGATGAGCTTGGGCGGTTCCTCCACCGCCTGGCAAAGAAATCCTATCGAGCCTCGCCGTCTCATGTCTATGGGCAGGCGGTGGATTTATCCCGCCATTTTCGAAAAGATTTGCGTGTGGCGCCGCGCCGGTCGCGCAATCAGGCCGCGCGGCGTTTCGCGGCCGTGACCGCCGCCGGGCTTTGCGTGCTTTTGCGCTCATGGGTCCAGGTGACGACTTCGAAATGGCCGTCATGGTGCTCGACGATGGCTGTGCAACTTTCCACCCAGTCGCCGCAATTGAGATAGCGAACACCGAAATCGTCATGGATCGCGGCGTGGTGGATGTGGCCACAGATGACACCGTGCACGTCATGGCGATGCGCTTCGGCGACCAGCGTCTTCTCGAAATCGCCGATGAAGTTGACCGCATTCTTGACCTTCAGCTTGGCCCATTGCGACATCGACCAGTACGGAAAACCAAGGCGACGGCGGAACTGGTTGAGCACCCGGTTGAGCGCGATCGCCCAGTCGTAAGCTTTGCCGCCCAAGAGCGCGAGCCAGCGCGCCTGCGTGACCACCAGATCGAAATGGTCGCCGTGGATCACGAGGTAGCGGCGGCCGTCGGCGGCGACATGAATGGCGGTTTCCGCGACCACGATGCCGCCGAAATGGGTGCCGCAGTACTGGCGCAGGAACTCGTCGTGGTTGCCGGGAACATAGATGACGCGGACGCCCTTGCGCGCCTGCCGCAACAGCTTCTGCACAACGTCGTTGTGCGATTGCGGCCAGAACCACGCCGAGCGCAACTGCCAGCCGTCGACGATATCGCCCACCAGATAGATGGTGTCGGCCTCGTGGTGGCGCAGGAAATCGAGCAGCTTGTCGGCCTGGCAGCCGCGGGCGCCAAGATGCACGTCGGAAATGAACACGGTGCGGAAGCGGCGGCTGTCGGAAGGTGCCCTCACGGTCGCTCACACGGCTGTTCATCAATCCCCATTGGCCCGCACAGTGCCAGCGTTGTCTTGCGGTTTTATGACAGCGATTCAACGGCTTGCGTCATCGGCGCGTCATCCGGCGACGCTAATCGTTAATGATGACCATCGTGCTCTGGGCCGCATCCGCGTTCTGCGGATTAGCCATCGCCATTCATCTCGGCAGCATCGCCATTGCCATCGTCCGCTGCCGAATCCCCACCCGCGAACTGCCACCGCCGCCACACGCGCCGCCGGTCACCATCATCCGCCCGGCCTGCGGCATCGACAATTTCGTGGAATCGACGCTGCGCTCAACCTTCGCCCTCAACTATCCGAACTATGAAATTCTGTTCTGCGTCGCGTCGGCAAGCGATCCGGTCGTCGCCCTGATCCGGGGCTTGATTCACGAGCACCCGACGGTGCGCGCCAAGCTGCTGATCGGCAACGAACGAATCAGCGCCAACCCGAAGCTCAACAATGTCCTCAAGGGCTGGCGCGCGGCCGCCCACGATCGGATCGTGATGACCGACAGCAACGTGTTGTTGCCGCGCGATTACATCCAGCGGCTGCTGGCCAGTTGGCGCCCCGACACCGGCCTGGTCTCCGCACCGCCGGTCGGCAGCCATCCGCAAGGCTTCTGGGCGCAGATCGAATGCACCTTCCTCAACACCTATCAGGCGCGCTGGCAGTACACCGCCGACACGCTCGGATTGGGTTTCGCGCAGGGCAAGACCTTGTTCTATCGCCGCAGCGACATCGAAGCGGCCGGCGGACTGCGCATGCTCGCCGGCCGAGGCAGCGGAGGATGCGGCCTCGACCAAGATCGTGCGCGAGAGCGGACGGCGGGTGCGATTGGTCGACGCACCGTTCCAGCAACCGCTCGGAACGCGCGGACGGCGCGACGTCTGGGATCGTCAGGTCCGCTGGGCGCGGCTGCGGCGCGACAGCTTTGCATTCTTCTATTGCCTCGAAGTGACCTCGGGCGCGGTGTTGCCGCTGCTCGCGGTCGCGTGCACCGCCACGCTCACCGGCTATTCCGTTCTCGCCGCGACGGCCGCATTTCTTGCGCTCTGGTACGGCGCGGAGATGCTGCTGGCAACGATCGCGGGTTGGCATCTTCCGATGCTTTATCCGCTGCATGCGATGCTCCGCGACGCCATGCTGCCGGTGCTTTGGATCGAAGGCTGGCGGGGACGCGGCTTCGTCTGGCGCGGCAATTCGATGAACGTCGATGATGGCCGTGTCGCACCGAATTGAGCGAATTGGGTCGATCCCCGGCGCCATACAAGGCCGATCATCGGCCATTTCCGCATTGAACCGAATTGCCCCGACGCGCAACTAACCGCATCGACCACGCCCCCGGAGATGCAGCATGTTGACCGCCAACGATATTATCTTAGTGCGCGCGAGCTTTGCGAAGGTCTTGCCGATCAAGGACGTCGCCGCCGACCTGTTTTACAATCGCCTGTTCGAGATTGCGCCGCAGCTTCGCGGGATGTTCCCGTCCGACCTCAAGGAGCAGAAGGTGAAGCTGATGGCGATGATCGCCGCCGCCGTCGGCGGACTGGACGATCTCAACGCGCTCGTTCCGAAGGTCAAGGCGCTCGGTGCGAGGCACGCCGGCTACGGCGTCACCGTCAATGACTACGCCATTGTCGCGGACGCGCTGATGTGGACGCTCGAACGCGGACTGGGCGAGGCATTCACGCCGGAGGTCCGCTCGGCCTGGGCCAAGGTCTACGGCGTGCTGGCAGGCACCATGCAGGTCGGCGCCAGTGACGCCGCGAACATGCGCGCGGCATAGAGAAGCTGCTTTCGGCGCTCCTCGCTGGAAGAGCGAGTTAGTCGTTATCGATCGCCGCTGCCGCAATCCGATCGAGCGACGGATCGTCCATCGGGAAATCCTGCGCGATCCACGCCGCCTCGGCCTTGCGCATGGCCGCACCCAGCGCCGGACCTTTCTCGACCCCGCGTGAGAGGAAGTCGGCGGCTTTCAGCGGAAATACCGGCGCGCTCCAGCGATCGGGGAGCAGCACAAGATCGTGCCAGTGTTCGTCGGTCACGCCTTCGGTCCAGGCGCGCGACCATGCCAGCAGCGCACGGTCGAGGAATTTTCCGGGACCGAGCCGGTACAGCAGCGCCCGCGCATCGTGGATGCTGGTGCCGGCGGACATCCGCCACCAGCCGTCGGCCATGGCCGCGAGACGGCCAAACTCGGCATTGGCGAGCCGCAGGCGCTCGCGCAGCCGTTCGGCGTCTTCACCGACGTGAACGGCGAGCGCGCCCAGCCGCCGCACCGGATCGCCCGCGAGCGAAAGCTCGCGCTCGAGCTTCGTCATATTGGCAAAGCTCGCCAACCGCGGGACGCCCCCGAGCACGGTCATCAGCAGCCCGGTCTCGCTCATGGCGACGAGCGCCGGCACCGCATGGACGCCGACCACCAGTTTCACCATTTCCATGCGCACCCGTTCGCGCGACAGCGATTCGAGCCCGGCGCGGGCGGCGACGCAGGCGGCGAGGCCCGCCTGATCCGGCGAACCGCCGTGGCTATAGGCGGCATAGAAGCGAAAGAACCGCAGGATGCGCAGGTAGTCCTCGGCGATGCGGCTCGCCGGCTCGCCGATGAAACGCACCCGGCGCTCGGCCAGATCGTCCAGCCCGCCGACATAGTCGTGAATCGTTCCGTCGCGCGTGGCGTAAAGCGCGTTCATGGTGAAGTCGCGCCGCTCGGCATCGCGCCGCCAGTCGCGCCCGAACGCGACGCGGGCGTGACGCCCGAAGGTCTCGACGTCCTCGCGCAGCGTGGTCACTTCGTAGGGCGTGCGATCGGCGACGACGGTGACGGTGCCGTGCTCGATCCCGGTCGGCACCGGCTTGAAGCCCGCCGCCTCGGCGCGGCGCATCACCTCCTCCGGAACCGCGGTGGTCGCGACATCGATGTCGACCACCGGCTCGCCGAGCAATTCGTTGCGCACCGCGCCGCCGACCACGCGCGCTTCCTCGCCATCGCGGTCAAGCACCTCGAGCAGCCGCGCCAGAGAACCGCCGCGGAGCCAGGCGGCATGTCCGGAGCCAAACTGCGTGGTGCGGGATGTATTCATGCGAGCGCGGCTCTACTTGGTCTGCCCCGGCACGAACCTGCCGTCCTCGACGTGGGCCGGGATATAGGTCGAACGCGGCGGCGCGCCGCCCCATTGCGCTAAAACGAGGAAGCTCCCGATCACCAGCAGGAAGGCGGCGATCAAAAGCCAGAACACGTGCAACAACGGCCAATTGGCACGATCGAGCACCCCGCCGCGCTTGCTCGCCCACAGGAACAGGGCATAGAGCGCGAACGGGGCGACAAACAGCGCCAATTCGGTGAAGACGGGGCGGATCATCGCGGGGGTTCTTCTCGAATCGTCGTTGGCACGGGCGTGCTTGGCCGCGGCAGTACGCCATTCTACACCACCGGTGCCAGCGGCGGCGTGAAAGCGCGCCCCAATCCAAAATATATCCAGCGGTTGTGGAGCGGCGCTGAGCGGCCATGTCGCGCGGTTGACCCGGCCCCTACGCGGCTCCTATTTTCGCTGACGTTTCCGGTGGGGATTCCGTGCATATGGTCGGTTGGTCACCGCGGCGAGTGAAAGCCGATCGACAGGATGCAGCCTCGACAATGCGCCCGCATCGGCACCTGCTCGGCATCGGCGGCGCTCTCCTGCTCGTTCTCGCCTGGTGCGACATCGCGCTCGCGACGACGGTCTGTCCATCGGAACGCGCGCAGCCGCTGCTGCCGACCGATCGCACGCTGTGCGCGGAGCTCGCGCCGTCGATCCGCAATCCACGGTCAGCTCCGCTCGATGCCTATCAGGCGACGCTCGCGAAGTTTCTCCGCAACTTCTGCCACCGCGACGAGGCGTCCGGCTGGCAGCGCGACAAGTATGTGCGCGACACCGGCCCGTTCATCGGAACGCTCAAGGACGGCAAGTGGACCGGAACTTATTTCGGCACGCATGCGCCGGTCGTGACCTGGTATTCGCCCGACATGGTCGCGTGGCTCAAGGCCAACCGCGCGGACGACCAACCGGTCCCGCACGAGCCGCCGCCGGTTCCGGACGGCGCGATCATGGTCAAGGAGATGTTCCCGCCGCCGGCCGCGGCTTGCGCGGCGGTCGACCCGCTGCGCCTGTCGCCGACCTCGGGCGCGGCCGTGATGGTGCGCGACGCGCGCGGCTCGCATGACGGCTGGTTCTGGGGCTGGTTCGGATGGGGCGAGAACGACTGGCGGCCGGACTGGCCGGCGCCCGCCAACAATGACTACCAGTACATGGGCTACGGCCTGTACTGCACCAATTGCCATGCGTCGGCGCGCGACAACTCAACCTTCGCGTCGCTGCGCAACATCAAGGGCGAGCGCGGCGATCCCCTGGTGTACCTCAGTCAGACCTTCCTCGTGGTACCGACATACGAAAGTTTTCACGAGGTCATCACCAAGGCCAAGCCGGAGACGGCCGCGCCGCGCGAGGCGCCCTACCCTGCGCTGTTCACGCGCTTCTTCCGGCTCGCGAGCAAGACGCGGCCGACCGCAGCGACGGTCGTGAAGATGCCGTCGGAAACCTATGACCATGTCTGGGCGGCGGCCGGTCCGCCCAGCGCGCGCTCGCAACTGGTGACGTCGACGGTCTGCGTCGGTTGCCACAGCGCCGGCGGGACCGGACTGCAATTCGACATGACCGAACCCGGCCCCGACAACAAGATGGTCAACCTCTCGCCCTACGGAACCTGGCGCACGTCACCCAAGGGTCTCGCCGGCCGCGATCCGATCTTCTTCGCGCAGCTTGCCAGCGAGGCCGAAACGTTCCATCCGGAGTCGCGCGCCACCGTCGAGGACACCTGTCTGGGTTGTCATGGCGTGCAGGGCCAGCGCCAGTTCGCAACCGACCGCCACGCCGAAACCGGCGTCTGCGAGCCGTTTGCGCGCGACGCCTTGAAGGCGACCCCGATTCACGCGGACAACGACGTCCGGGCGCTGGCGCATTACGCGGCGTTGGCGCGCGACGGCGTCTCCTGCACCGCCTGCCACAGCATGGTGCTGGGCCAGGCCGCCACCGCCGCGGCGCAGTCGCAACCGCAGAATGCCTGCATCGACGCGAGGCAAGAACGGACCAACGCAGGACTCAGCGGTCTCGCGCGGACGTTCACCGGCAATTTCCTGCTTGGCCCGCCCGGCAAGCTCTACGGTCCGTTCCGCGATCCCAAGCAGAAGCCGATGACCAACGCCACCGGCATGGTGCCGGAGCACAGCGCGCACGTCACCAGTTCGGAGATCTGCGCGAGCTGCCACACAGTTCACCTGCCGGTCCTGCATCGCGGCAAGACGATCGCGCGCACTTATGAGCAGGCGACCTATCCGGAGTGGGCGTTCAGCGCTTATCGCACCGGCGCCACGCCGGACGGCTCGCTGCCGCTCGGCGCCGGCGCCAAGGCGCAATCCTGCCAGGACTGCCACATGCCGAAGCGGGATGCATTCGGCATTCCCCTCCGGAGCAAGATCGCGACCATCCAGGAGTACAGCAACTTTCCGCAGGCCGAGCATACGCTGCCCCCGGCCGACATCGATCTGCCGGTGCGGGAGGGATATGCCCGCCACACGCTGGTCGGACTGAACCTGTTTTTGATCAAGATGGCGCAGCAGTTCCCGCAATTGCTCGGCATTCGCACCGAAGATCCAATGCTGACGGCCAAGCGCGGCGTCGACCCGCTGACCACGACCGAAAATGCCATGCTGTACCAGGCGCGGCACCGCACCGCCGACGTCAGCATCGATGATGTGAAGCGCGACCGCACCACATTGAATGCCAAGGTGACGATCACCAACATGGCCGGGCACAAGTTTCCCTCCGGCGTCGCCTTCCGCCGCGCCTTCATCGAGTTCAGCGTGCTCGATGCGCGCGACCGCGTGCTGTGGTCGTCGGGGCGCACCAACGCCACCGGCGTCATCGTCGACCAACGCGGCAATCCGATTGCCGGCGAGTTGCGGTGGCGTGCGGACTGCTCGGCCCGCATCAACCCGGCCGCGCGCGAACACCAGCCGCACCACCAGGTCATCACCCGCCAGGACCAGGCGCAGATCTACGAGGAGCTGGTCGCCAAACCGGCGGACGTGGCGCAGCCGGTGTGCGGCCGCGGCGCCAAGCCCGCCGGCGAACTGACCACCAGCTTCCTATCGATTTGCGCCAAGGTGAAAGACAACCGGCTGCTGCCGGCCGGCTTCCTGCCGATCGACGAGCGCATCGCGATTGCCGACGCGATCGGCGCCAATCACGAGCTGGCCGAAGACGTCGCACCGGTCGAAATCGGCGACGACCCGGACTACCGCAGCGGCGGCTCCGATACGGTCTCGTACCGCGTGCCACTCACGCAACTCGCCGGCCGCCCCGCCGCGGTCCGCGCCACGCTCTACTACCAGGCCACCCCGCCCTACTATCTGCAGGACCGCTTCTGCACCTCACGCAGCGACGATACCGCGCGGCTTTATTACCTGGCCGGACGCCTCAACGTCGCCGCGACCGCGATCAAGGATTGGAAGCTCATGGTCGGAACCAGCGCACAGGTCGACATCAAATGACCACGCGCCAGGACACGCCGGCAGCAACTGTGCTCGACACGCCGGTCGAAGTATCGGCCCACCCCGGCCCGTCGGCCGATGCGGAGCAAGGCCCGCTCGATCTCTTGGCGATCACCCTGACGGTAATCCTCTGCCTGAGCTGGGGACTCAATCAGGTCGCGGTGAAGCTCGCTTTGCCGGACGTACCGCCGGTCGTGCAAGTTACCATCCGCGCCGTCGGCGCCACGCTGCTGCTGGCGATTTGGATGTGGCTGCGCGGGATCAAGTTCGATTTTCGCGACGGCACATTGAAGGCGGGCCTGCTGATCGGACTCTTGTTCACCTTCGAATACATCCTGATCTATCGCGGCCTGCTCTATACGTCGGCCAGCCGTTCGGTGGTCTACCTCTACACTGCGCCAATTTTCGTCGTCATCGCGTCGCGCTGGTTCCTGCCCGGCGAGCGGTTCACGGCGTTGCAATGGGCCGGTATCGCCCTGTCGTTTATCGGCATTGTCGTGGCGTTCGGCGAAGCGTCGCCGTTCGACAAGCCCGAGCAGGCGCTTGGCAATGCGATGATGGTCCTGGCTGCGATTGGCGCTGCCGGCACCACCTTGGTGGCCAAAGCGAGCGCACTCCGCCACGCCCCTTATGAAAAGACGTTGTTCTACCAGCTTGCCATGGCGGTGCCGGTCTCGGCGGTGTGTGTGGCGCTGTTGGGCGAAAGCCTTACCGAGGTTCCATCCACCCTGTCGATCGCATCCTTGTTGTTTCAGACCGTGTGGGTGGTCTTTGTCACCTATCTCATCTGGTTCGCGTTGGTTCAGCGCTACTCCGCAAACCGCCTCGCGGCGCTGACCTTCCTGACGCCGCTGTTCGGCGTCGCGGCTGGCCATCTCATTCTCGACGAGCCGCTGACGTCCCACTTCCTGATCGCGGTCGCCATGGTGACGCTCGGCACCTTGCTGCCGAGACTCCCCGACGGCCGCGCCGCGCTGCGACGGCGGCGCTCGCGCGTTTCGTCGCGGCCATAGGTAGGCTCAGCACCCGATGCGTGCAGCACGGCCACAGCGCCCGTTTTCGGCGGCATCAGACATGCCCAAACGCGCGGTGTGTATGCCCAAACTCGGGGCCTGCCCCCTCGGTTAGCAACCGGTTAACCCAAGACTTTAAGCTGATCTTTTGCTCCGTCGCATAAAGATCGTGCAGGTCGAGCGGCAGTCGCCGGCTTGGATTTTGTCGATAGGCACGATGCACGATAGGACGACAACCGACATCGGATTCGCCAAAGGGACGTCAGCAGCAGACGCGCCGCCAGTCACGAAGCCCATCGCGTTGCGGCGGCTTTGGCAGGCGGCGATTGTGCTGCTCGGCCTATCGGTCAGCGCTGTCGAATTCACGATCTGGCAGCTCCGCAACGACGCCATCGATGCCGCCATCACCGACTCCGGTAATATTGCGACGATCCTGGCGGGCCAGTTGGCGCGCTCCCTGAGCACGATCGACGCCGCGCTCGTCGATATCAAAAACCTGGACCAGAAAAAGGTGCTCGACAGCCCGCAAAGGCTTCGGGCCGTATACGGCAGCAAAGAGATCCACGATGCGATGCGCCAGCATCTTGCGACACTGCCGCACGTGTTCAACATCGTGATCGCCGATGCGGACGGCCAGCTCGTCGTTTCGACGGCGGCGTGGCCGACACCCGCCATCAATGTGCGCGACCGCGACTACTACATCAATGCGCGCTCGCGACCCGATGGGCGGCTGAGCGCATCGGTTCCGATCCGCAACCGGATCGACGGCAACCAAACGATTGTCTTCGCCCGACGGCTGGAAACCGCCACCGGCGCGTTCGCCGGCATCATTTTCGCCAGCGTGAACTCCGGCTATTTCGAGGCCATCTATGGGTCTACGCAGTCGGTTCAAAGCCTCATCTTCAACCTGATCCGGGACGATGGAACGATCCTGTTCCGGCATCCGGACCCGATCGGCTTTGCCGGCAAGAAACTGGCGGCAGAGGCCACCTGGCAGGACTCGATCGTCCGCGGCACCAGGACTTTCGGCGTGCAAGCGCGATCGGACGGCACCTATCGTTACGTTTCGGTCCGGGGCGTGCCGGGCTATCCGCTGTTCGTCAACATCTCAGTGCAGCAAGCCGCTGTGCTGGCAGGATGGCTTCGGCGCTCGGCACTGATCGGCCTGGGCAGCGCCGCTTTGCTGCTCTGCTCGATTTACCTGCTGATCGCGATCACGCGGCAAGTCCGCTCCCTGAGCAAATCGGAATCCTCGCTGATGCGGACGTCGCAGCAGCTCGATGCCGCGCTCAACAATATGGCGCACGGCATCAGCATGTTCGACAAGCGCCAGCGGCTTGTCGTCTGCAACAAGCAATACGCGGCCATGTACAACCTGCGGCCGGACCAGTTGAAGCCCGGAACGCCGGCGCGTGACATCCTCGAGGCCCGCGTCATGGCCGGCGTCTCTCCGGCGTCGCGAGCCTACGCGGCCGAACGCATGGAACAAATGTCGGCGGGCGTGGACTATTGCGTCACCGACTATCTGCGCGATGGCCGGATCATCGCCGTCAGCCATCAGCAGATGGACAACGGCGGCTGGGTGGCGGTGCACCAGGACATCACGGCGCAAAAGCGGGCGGAAGCGGAACTCGCCCATATGGCGCGTTACGACGCGCTGACCGGCCTCGCCAATCGGGCGATGTTCCTGGAAAAGATCAATGAGGCCCTGGCCCGGCTGACCCACGATGGCGAACCATTCTCGATCCTGATGCTCGATCTCGATCGCTTCAAGGCGGTCAATGATTCACTTGGCCACGCGATCGGCGACTCGCTCCTGAAGGCGGTGGGCGACCGGTTGCGCCGGCTGGTGCGTGACATCGATGTGGTCGCCCGACTGGGCGGCGACGAATTCGCCGTCATCCAGATCGGTGACATGAGCCAGCGCGACCAGGCAACGATCCTGGCCAATCGGATCCTGACGACCGTCACGGAACCCTACGACATCGACGGACGCAAGATCGTCATCGGCACCAGCATCGGCATCACCTTGGCGCCGCAGGATGCCGCCGAGGCGGACGCCCTGGTCCGGCATGCCGACCTCGCGCTCTACAAGGCGAAGTCCGAGGGCCGCAGCCGCTACCGGCTGTTCGAACCGACGATGGAAGCCGAGGCGCGCGACCGCCGCGACCTGGAAGATGATATGCGGCAGGCTTTGCAACATGACGAATTCGAGTTGCACTACCAGACCATCGTCGATGTCGAGCGGCAGCAATGTTGCGGGGCCGAGGCGCTGGTGCGCTGGCGCCACCCCGAGCGCGGCCTCTTGTTCCCGGATCAATTCATCGGGCTCGCGGAGGAGAGCGGCCTGATCGTGCCGCTCGGCGAATGGATCTTGCGGCGCGCCTGCGCCGACGCTGCGAAATGGCCGGCGCACTTCACGATTGCGGTCAACCTTTCGCCGGCACAGCTCAAGCAAGGCAACCTGGTCGACGCCTTGCGCGCCACGCTTCGCCAGACCGGCCTCGCCCCGAGCCGGCTGGAGCTGGAAATCACCGAGACCGTGCTCATGGAAAAGAGCGAGGAGAACCTCGCCGTCCTGCACGAGATCAAGAACCTCGGCGTGTCGATCATCCTCGACGACTTCGGAATCGGCTACTCGTCGATGCGCTATCTGCAGATGTTCCCGTTCGACAAGATCAAGATCGACAAGTCGTTCGTGCAAAGCATGACCAGCCACGCCGACACCGCGGCGATCGTGTCAGCGATCACCGGGCTCGGGCGCGCGCTCGATATCGAAACCACGGCCGAGGGCGTCGAAACCGCGGAACAGCTCGCGTTCCTGCGCACGACCGGCTGCCGGCTGGCGCAAGGCTATCTGTTCAGCCGGCCGGTGCCGCTCGCCGCGCTCTCGTTCGAACCGCCCGAGTTGCTCCGCAGCAGCGTGAAGGCGGCTTGAGCCAACCTCCTTGAGGCAACGACCGGCGTCGTCGCTCAGCGCGGCTCGAACCCCTTGGAGCGCCAGTTCGCCGCGGCCGCCGGTGAATCCAGAAACGTCAGCAGCGCCTTGTAAGCCTCGGCCTGTTTGCTGGTCGCCACCAGGCTGGCCACGTAATCGGTGTAGTGCTGGTAGGGTGCCGGAATTGGCCCGACATATTCGATGCGCGGGTCGAGGAAGATTTGCGCGACCGGCTGAAAACCGAAGTCGACGCCGCCGCCCGCCACCAGATCGACCAGCGGTTTTGCCGGCGGCACCAGCCGGGTGCGCGCAACGATCGAGCCGGTGACGTCCAACGAACTCAGCAATTTGCCGACCAGAATGCTCGCAGAACCGCCGAGCTTCGGATCGGCATAGGCGATGACCTTGGCGGTCGCGAGCGTGCGCAGGAAGGCATCGGCGGTGCTGATGTCGGGCTTCGGATCGCCCTTGCGGACAAAAATGCCGATACCGACCTTGGCGACAATCGTCTGACTGCCATCGACGGTCAGGCCTTCCTTGCGCAGCCGCTCGGCCTCCGGTTGCGACGAAATCAACACGTCAACCGCTTCGCCCTTGCGCACGCGCGCCGCGATGTTGCCGGCCGGACCGTAATTGATCGTGGCCCGGTGGCCGGACGCGCGCTCGAACTGCGGCAGGAGCTCGTTGAGCACGCCCTCGGTGGCGCCCGGAGACAGGATTTTGATGTCGGCGGCCTTGGCCGCGGTTGCGGCCAGCGCACCAAGCAGCAGCGCCGCTGCCGCAGAGACGACGCGATACATACAGTCTCCCCCTGGGTTGTCGATGATGGGCAGCCTACTCAATCGGGCAGACAGCCGGAAGAGCGCGCAAGCGCGCAGGGTTAAAACCCGTATTGGCTCGGTTAATTCCCGCCGGGGAGAGAACTCGAAGCCGCCGGCTTTCCAGACGTCCTGCGATCCCGGCTCGATCAGCGATCGAAGATACGCCGCCGCCGGCTCCGGCGAGGCGCCGCGAACATGGAGGGCGCCGGCAAAGATGATGTAGCTCTGATGCTCGGCCGGCAATGCACCGACCAGCCGCACGCCCTTGATGGGCACGATTTCGCTGATGTTGAACAAGCCGAGTTCGGCAACACCCTTGGCAATATTGGCGACGCCGCCGGTGAAGGCGTAGCCCAGCATAACCTTGGGCCTGACGGCCTCGGCAATACCGAGGCGCTCGAACATGCGGTCGATATGGGCGCCGGTGAACCCGCCGCCTTTGGGGTCGGGATGGGCGATCGACTTGGCGTTCAACAGCGTCTTGCGCAGCGCATCGACCGACGAAATGTCAGGCACCGGAGCGCCCTCGCGTACGACCACGCCAATGCCGACACGCGCGATATTGACCATGCTGCCCGGCCGCAGCTCGCCGGCCTTGTCGATGGCAAGCAACGCCGGACGCGGCAGCACGACCACATCCGGCTTCGTGTCGCCCGACAGGCGCTTGCGGATTTCGCCGAGCGTCTCGGCGGTGATCACCACGTTATGCCCGGTCGCCTTGGTGAAGGCCGGCGCAAGCTGCTTCTGCACCGCAGACGGAGCACCGGAAGTGAACACCTGGATGTCCACGGCAGCCGATGGCGCTGGCGCCAGCGGCACCGCAAACAGCACCGCTAAAATGGGAATTGCCGCGCGGCGAACTGCCTTCCGCGATGTCATCGTTGGCGACGGTCGTCCCATGCTGCTCACCACGCGAATGACGGCCACGGCCGCCGTCACGCTCCCCACTTTGCGACATGACTTTACATCCCCAACGGTTGCAAGTCTGTCGGTCAATCTGCATCGACCCCGTGTGGGATCGTCGCAGTTCGTGATCACTCCGGATAAATCCGCTCGTAGAGGTTCCGCAAGATGCCGGCGGTTGCACCCCAGATATAGCGCTCGCCGAAGGGCATCTCGTAGAAATGGCGCGTGAGGCCGTTCCAGTCGCGGCTCTTGCGTTGATGGTTTTCAGGCGACATCAAAAACGCCAGCGGCACCTCGAAGGCGTCGTCCACCTCGTTGCGGTTGAGCGTCAGCACGAAGTCCGGCGCGACGCGCGCCACCAGCGGCACGATGCGAAATCCGAACGTCGTCAAATAAAGATCGAGATAGCCGATAGCCTCGACGCGGTCGGCGGCGAGGCCGATTTCCTCGTCCGCCTCGCGCAGCGCCGCCGCCATCGGCGACGCATCGGCCACGTCGATCTTGCCGCCGGGAAACGATATCTGGCCGGCATGGTCCCTGAGGTGCGCGGTGCGTTGCGTAAGCAGCACCATCGGTTCGTCACGGGCGACCACCGGCACCAGCACCGCCGCCGGCCGGATCGGACGCACCGCCGCAATCGCCGCCGTCATCGGATTGAGGTCGTGGTCGCCGCGCGCCGGAATGATGGTCGCGTCGGTCAGCCCGGCCGGCACCTCGAGCGTCAGCGTCGCCCGGGCACGGGCGAAGAAATCGGAAACCGCGGCGGCGTTCATACCCGGTTGTCTCCGGCGAGCGCGTCGCACACCGCCGCGGTGACATCCGCCGTGCTGGCGCTCCCGCCGAGATCCGGCGTGTGCAGCGCCTGGTTTGCAGTCACCCGTTCGATCGCCCGCATCAGGCGCGCCGCGGCGGACGGTTCGCCGAGATGCTCCAGCATCAAGACGCCGGACCAGAACGTCCCGATCGGATTGGCGATGCCCTTGCCCATGATGTCGAAGGCCGAACCATGGATCGGTTCGAACATCGAGGGGAACTGCCGTTCCGGGTTGAGATTGGCGGTCGGCGCAATACCAAGCGATCCGGCCAGCGCCGCCGCAAGGTCCGACAAAATATCAGCGTGCAGGTTGCTGGCGACGATGGTGTCGAGCGAGGCCGGCTTGAGCGTCATGCGCATGGTCATGGCGTCGACCAGCATCTTGTCCCAGGTGACGTCGGGAAATTCGCCGGCGACGTCCGCGGCGATCTCGTCCCACATCACCATGGCGTGGCGTTGCGCGTTCGACTTGGTGACGACGGTGAGCAGCTTGCGCGGGCGCGAACGGGCCAGCGCAAAGGCGAAGCGCATGATCCGCGTGACGCCCGCGCGCGTGAATACCGACACGTCGGTGGCGACCTCCTCCGGCAAGCCGCGGTGGACGCGGCCGCCGACGCCGGCATATTCGCCTTCGGAATTCTCGCGCACGATCACCCAGTCAAGCTCGGGGCCGGACACGTGACGCAGCGGGCTGACAATGCCGGGCAGGATGCGGGTGGGCCGCACATTGGCGTATTGATCGAACGGCTGGCAGATCGCGAGCCGCAATCCCCAGAGCGTGACGTGATCCGGCACGTCGGGCGCGCCGGCCGATCCGAACAGGATGGCGTCGTGACGCTTGATCAGGTCGAGACCGTTCGCGGGCATGAAGGCGCCGGTCGCCTTATAGCGTTCCGAGCCCCAGTCGAAATGATCGAACGCCAGCGCAAAGCCGCCGTCGCGCTCGGCGCAGGCGGTGAGCGCCTTGATGCCGGCGGCGATGACTTCAGTCCCGATGCCGTCTCCGGGAATGGCTGCGATGCGATAGCTGCGCATGACTTGTCTGTTGCCAGCCTGGAAGATGAACACGGCTCAGGTGATGAGTACCGTGATGCACATCTTCCATGGAAGGGCACGCCTATTCAAGCGAACGGCCACGGCAGGCCGCTGCCCGTCAGGCGCCACTCATGCCCGCCTGCGCCTGCCGACCACCAGTGTTGTGCCAGGCGTCAACACCGGTTCGACCTGCTCGAAACCGACCACGCGGAGACGCCTCTCCACATCCGCGGACGCCCATGGGTGCCCACCGTTGCGGACGACCTTCAGGATATCGACAACTCACCGCCGGGCCCGGGCGGCGGCGCGTAGAGCCCGAACACCAGCCAGCCTCCTGGCACCAGCGCCCGCAACACGCGCTCGAGAGCGACCGTGACCACCTGTGGCGACAGAAACGCTCTCCCGAAGCCAAGCGAGCGTGAACGCATCGTCGTCGTCCAAATGTTCGAGGGCCTGGACCCGCAGCTTGATGCGATCCCCAACACCGCTGGCAGCAACATTGTCGCGCGCGAGGCTGAGCGCCGCCTCCCATTGATCGATACCAACCACCCGCCATTCTGGCCAGGTTCGCGCTGCTTCAATGGCGAGCCACCCCGCGCCGGTCCCACCATCCAGCAATGCCCAGGACGCGCCAACATTGCCGCAAGGTCCGGCCGTTTGAGCGCCAGCCTTGCGAATTCCCATACGAACCGCCGCGAGGTGAAGCCTTGTCCGTTCAGTATTGCCGGATCGGTGTACGACCACCCGGGCGGCCTTGACGGAGATTCCAGCAAGTCGGCGGCCTGACGGAAGAACGCGTCGATGATCGCTAGGGCGGTCATCTCCTGGTCTGCTGTGATGTCATCGAACGCCTTGGGATCGATCTGATGCACCGCCTCCCGCAGCAGCGTACGCATTTCCGACGCGCAAGATGTGCCCTGCCGACGCAGGCGCAACTCCGCTCCGAGGGCGGCGAGCGCATCCATCGACGCGCTCAGCCGATGCGTTGCACTCATCAGCGATTCGATGCTCATCGACACGTTCCTCGATTGGCGCTTAGCGCAACACGATGCCAGCGCGCTGGGCCACCGCCCGCCATTTCGCAACGTCCTTCGCGAGAAATTCTGCGAAGGATTGCGGCGAGCCGCCAACTGTCGTGAAGCTTTGCTTCGCCAACCGTGCTGCAACGTCCGGTGAGCGGATGATCTCGTTGATTGCGGCGTTGTACTTCCCGGCGATACCTTGCGGCGTCGCCGCCGGCGCAAGCAGCCCGATCCAGATTCCAACCTCGACTTCGCTCAGTCCCTGCTCGGCGAACGTCGGCAAATCGGGCACCGACAGCGCGCGTGAACTGCTGCTCACGGCCAGCAACCGTATCTTGCCGCCGTTCGCGAGCGGCAAGGCGACGTTCAGTGGAACGAACATCGCGCTCACGTGACCGCCGACGAGGCTCGTGACTGCACCTGCCATTCCCTTGTGTGGCACGTGCTGCAACTCGGTCTTTGCCGTCACCTTGAGCAACTCCATGGCAAGGTGCTGCGGCGTGCCGGAGCCGGGCGATCCGTAGTTGGCGGTGCCCGGCCGCGCGCTGACATATTGCAGGATTCCCGGACCGAGGCCGCCGGCAGCGATGGGTGAACGGCAAGCGCCATCGCATCGCGCGAGCATTCAATGACGGCGTGAAGCCCCCGACCAGATCGTAGTTGGCGTTTGGCAGCAGGCTGACATTCATCGTGAAGGAAGGTCCCGCCATCAACAGCGTATGACCGTCCGGCGCCGCCCGCCCCACAGCCTGAGAATCCCGGTATGCCGCTTGCACCGGGCCGGTTGTCGACGATCACGGGCTGGCCCCAACGCCGCTGAAGCTCAGCGGCGAGCATCCGCGCAACCGTGTCGATTCCGGTGCCGGCCGTGTATGGCACGACGACCGTAATGGTTCGTCCTCGCTGCTGCGCGGCCACCCGCGAATATGGCACCGCGAGGCTTACTCCGATCGAAGCGAGAAGGCCGCGGCGATTGACCAGGGGCACACGGTCCATTGTCGGTCTCCCTTTGTGGCGGCTTGGGGGACCATGCCATCGTCTCACGAGCCTTGCTTTAAGACTGGCTTCATTTTTCCTTAAGACCCGCTTGTTTCCGGGTTCTACTGTCGTTCGATATTTCGTATCGTTCGCGGCAATCCGAACCACTGCCCGGAGACAAACTTGGCCTATCGTTTTGGTGGCTATTTGCTCGATCCGGAACGGCGCGAGTTGCGCCATGACGGCGGCGTTGTCACGGTTGAGCCGCAGGTCTTTGATCTCCTCGAATTCCTCATCCGCAACCGTGATCGCGTGGTCGCCAAGGATGACATCATCACGGCGATCTGGAATGGCCGCGCGGTTTCGGACTTCGCCCTGACGACCCGCGTCAACGCGCCCGCACAGCCGTCGGCGACAGCGGCGAAAAGCAGGAACTGATCCGCACTTTCCGCCGCAAGGGCATTCGTTTCGTGGGTGATGTGCTGGAAGCGGCGGAGGCGCCCTCAGCGAAACCCATATTCCCGCTTCCGCACCGGCCTTCGATCGCAGTGCTGCCATTTCTCAACATGAGCAACGATCCGGAGCAGGACTATTTCACCGATGGCATCACTGAAGACATCATCACCGCACTCTCCCATGTGCGCTGGCTGTTCGTGATCGCGCGCAGCTCGACCTTCACCTACAAGGGCCAAGCCATCGACGTCACGAGGATCGGCCGCGACCTCGGCGTCCGCTACGTGCTCGAAGGGAGCGTGCGGCGCATCGGCAATCAGGTGCGCACCACGGTCCAGCTCGTGGAAGCCGAAGGCGCAACGCACATCTCGGCGCAGCGCTACGATCACGCTGTGACCGATATCTTTGCGCTTCAGACGAAATCACCGCCGCGGTCGCTGGTGCGCTGGAACCCGAGATCAGCGCATCCGAGCGCGAACGCGCCCGGCGCAGGCCACCGGAGAATCTCGATGCCTGGGCCTGTACCAGCGCGGATGGTGGCATCTCCTACAACAGAACGCCCGGCATTTTTCCGAAGCGCGGCCCTACTTTCGCAATGCCATCGCGCTCGATCCCGCGTTCGCACCGCCGCACGCTGCCATCGCGTTGCTCGACTATTTTATCATCGGTCGGATGTGGACGGACGATCCCGGCTTGCTGGTCGCGGAAATGTTCGAGGAAGGAATGCGCGCGGTCGAAATCCGATGACACCGTTTATCCACCCGTGTGGCGCTTGGCCTTGCCTATCTGGAGCGTGGCGACATGCCGCGCGCCATCGCAGAGCACAAACCGCGCTCGTCCTCAATCCTAGCTCGTCGCTCGCGCATTGGAGCTACGGATGGTGCTGAATTTCTCGGACCGCTTCGAAGAAGGCGTGCACGAGTTCGACGCCGCCATCCGCCTGAGCCCCCGGGACCCGCGGATGTGGCTGCTACTGAACCTTCAAGGCCAGCGCTCTCTACCAACTCAAACGATACCAGGAGACGCAATACCGATGCGCGCGCGAGGCGACGCGCCATCCGACGTCCGACCTGATCTGGCCGTTCATTCATCTGGCGGGTGCTTGCGCTCATGCGGACTCGAGGACGAAGCAGCAGCCGCCGTTGCCGAACTTCAGCGCCGAAAGCCAGTCTTACAGTATCGTCGCTACAAACCTGGCAGAACAACAAACTTAAATCACCTCACGTCCTCGCACATCTCCTCGATGGTTTCGCAAAGCAGGTCTTCCCGATAGCCCGGTCACAACAGGCCGCGCAATTCATCCGCCCGCGCCATTGGGTAGAACTCGCCGTCGGATGCGACGCCGAACATCCGAACGCCATTCACGTCGCGCTCCTCGCCGAGCTCGACCAGGTCATAGAACAGCGCGCGCGTCACCTTGGCCCAGAGCTCGCGTCGGACATGCAGATACGGCTTGAGCCCGCCGGTATCGGGCTCCGGCTCAAAACGCAGCGCATGCCCGGGCCCGCAGTCAACCCAATCGTCCACATTGGTGCGGAAACGCAGCCGTCGCCCCGGCGGCTCGCCCTCGATCGCCAGCTCGACCGCCAGGAAGGGCGCATCGTCGACGACGATGCCGACCTTTTCCACCGGGGTCACGAGGAAGTAGCGGTCGCCTTCCCGTTTCAGCACCGATGCGAACAGCTTCACCAGCGCCGGCCGGCCGATCGGCGTTTTGAGATAATGCCATGTTCCGTCTGCGGAAATCCGCATGTCGAGGTCGCCGCAAAAGGGCGGATTCCACAGGTGCACGGGCGGCGGACCGCGGCGGGCGGCCTCGCCGGCGGCCGCACGGATGCTCTCAAGACCTTGATGCGGCTGCCCTTCCTTCGCCATGGTTTGCCTGGAACGTGATCCGGTGACTGGCCGTTTTCCCCGCGATTGGGGTTGCACGCAAGTTTATCCACTGCCAACCGGCAAAGCCCGGCGGGCATGGAAAGCCGCAACCCACAGGCGCTCACAGCGCACGCAGGAAGTGGCCTTGGGGCGATCGTGGCAAAACTGCAGGAAGGCAGGATCGCACCCGTTGGAAAGTAGCGTAATCTTCAAACAGTTAAGAGGATTCGTGCGCCGGGCGGACATGCCAAGCGGCGCATCGGCGGCGCGCATACCAGCTATTCGCAGCATTTGGCGCGTATATTGCGAGAATTTTACTCAGACCGGTGTGGTTTGGTCCGTGGCGCTGTGCGATGCAAGTGTCAGGATCCCTGGAAGCAGGTGACGTAAGGAGCAAGCGACATGGCGTCAGCCGGAGACGGGCTCGAGAAGTTGGAAGACATGATCGTGCGCGCCGCGGAATTGACCGGTGCTCAGGTCGCCGCCGCCAAGACCGCGATCGGCAAGGTCATTTTCGGACAGGAGCGCGTGGTCGAGCAGGCGCTGATCACGGTGCTTTCGGGCGGGCACGCGCTGCTCGTCGGTCTGCCCGGCTTGGCGAAGACCAAACTGGTGGAGACCATGGGCCTGGTGCTCGGCCTCGAAGCGCGCCGCATTCAGTTCACCCCCGACCTGATGCCGTCCGACATTGTCGGCTCCGAGGTGCTGGAGGAAGGCGCCGGCGGCAAGCGCAGCTTCCGCTTCATCCCGGGCCCGATCTTCGGCCAACTGCTGATGGCCGACGAAATCAACCGCGCGTCGCCGCGCACCCAGTCGGCGCTGCTGCAGGCGATGCAGGAACAGCACGTCACGGTCGCCGGCAATCGTCACGACGTGCCGCGCCCCTTCCATGTGCTCGCGACGCAGAACCCGATCGAGCAGGAAGGCACCTACCCGCTGCCCGAGGCGCAGCTCGACCGCTTCCTGATGCAGATCGACGTCGACTATCCCGATCTCGAAAGCGAGCGAAAAATCGTGTTCGACACGACCGGCATGGAAGAGAGCAAGCCGAAAGCAACCTTGACCGCCGACGATCTGTTGGCGGCGCAGCGGCTGGTGCGCCGGCTGCCGGTCGGTGAATTGGTGGTCGACGCGATCCTCAGCCTGGTGCGCTCGGCGCGACCGGGACCGGACTCAGGCGAACTCGGCAAGCTGATCTCGTGGGGCCCGAGCCCGCGCGCCAGCCAAGCATTGATGCTGGCCGCGCGCGCGCGCGCGTTGATCGACGGCCGAACTCTCGCCATCGATCGACGACGTCCTCGACATGGCCGAACCGATCCTCAAGCACCGCATGGCGCTGACCTTCGCGGCGCGCGCCGACGGCGAAACCGTCGAAGGTGTGATCGGCCGGCTCAAGGAACGCGTTGGATAGGTGCAGATGGCGCGGCACGCCGACAAGCAGGAGATCAGGGCGACGCAGTTCGCAAGCGGCGAAGCCCGCGCGCTTGCGGAAACGCTGCCGCGCCTGATCCTGGAGGCCCGCAAGATCGCCGCCACCGTCATCCACGGCCTGCACGGTCGTCGCCGCGCCGGGCCCGGTGAAAATTTCTGGCAGTACCGCCGCTTCTTGTCCGGCGAGCCGGCACGGCGGGTCGACTGGCGGCGTTCGGCGCGCGACGGCATCCTGTATGTCCGCGAACAGGAGTGGGAAGCCGCGCACACGGTCTGGATCTGGGCCGACCGTTCGCCCTCGATGGCGTTCACGTCACCGCTCGCGACCGAATCCAAGCTCAGCCGAACCCTGGTCATCGCCTTCGCGCTGGCCGAAGTGCTGGTGCATGCCGGCGAACGCGTCGGCATGCCGGGATTGATGCGCCCGACCGGCAGCCGCAACGTGCTCGACAAGATCGCCAACGCGATCATCCACGATACGACCGAACGCGGGAGCCTGCCGCCATCGTTCGTACCGTCGTCGCTCTCGGAAATCGTCGTCGTATCGGATTTCTGGACACCGATGCCGGATATCCGCGCCATGTTCTCGCGCCTGTCGGCAAGCGGCGCCCACGGCCATGCGGTGCAGGTGGTCGATCCGGCGGAAGAAACCTTTCCCTATTCCGGCCGCATCGAGTTCATCGAACCTGAAAGCGGAAGCGCGATCACCGCCGGCCGTGCCGAAGCCTGGAAGGCCGACTACGAGAAGCGCGTCGCCGCCCACCGCGCTGAGTTGCGCGCCGAAACCGACAAGCTCGGCTGGAGCTTCGCCATCCATCGCACCGATCGGGCGGCGACCGAACTCTTGCTGGCGCTGCATGCGCGCATGGCGGCGCCGCCGCCGGGCGCCGTGGTCGGCGGTCGCGTGCAAGCCCGGAGGTCGGCATGATGCCGTGGCTGCCGCTCGGTTTCGCCCAGCCGCTGGTGTTGCTCGGACTCTTGAGCCTGCCGGTGCTGTGGTGGCTGTTGCGGTTCATTCCGCCGCAGCCCAAGCGCATCGATTTCCCGCCCACGCGGCTGTTGTTCGACATCAAGCCGCAGGAGGAGACGCCGCGCCGCACGCCGTGGTGGCTCACGCTCCTGCGCCTGGCGATGGCGACGCTGGTGATCCTGGCGGCGGCCGGCCCGCTGTGGAATCCGGCGGCGGAAGCGACGCGGACGAATTCGCCGCTGGCGCTGTTGATCGACGACGGCTTTTCGGCGGCCGGGACCTGGGATGCGCGGATGCGCACCGCCACCGATTTGATCAACCGGGCCGAGAGCGATGGCCGCGGCGTGGCGCTGATCCCGCTGTCGGAGACCGGCCGCGAGATCGGCTTCGAGACGCCGGGCGCGGCGCGCGTGCGCCTGAAGCAGCTCAAGCCCAGGCCCTATGCGGTGCAACGTTCCGATGCGCTGCCGGGACTGACCCGCTTCTTCGGCGCGACCGCCGATGTCGAGACGATCTGGCTCGCGGACGGAATCGATCCCGGCGGCGGTCCGGAATTCGTCGCGGCGCTCGCCCGCTTGGTCGGCACGCGCGCCATGAGTGTGATTGAAGGCGGCCTGCCTCCGGCACTGGCGCTGGCCGGCGCCGAGAACACCGCCGGCGCGCTGACCGTCAAAGTGCTGCGCTCCGTCACCGGTGGCACGCAATCCGGCGTGATCCGCGGCCTCGACCTCAAGGGCTTACCGCTGGGCGAAGCCGCGTTTGCGTTCGGCGCCGGCGACACCGAAACCGAAGCCGCGCTGACGCTGCCGGTCGAGATCCGCAACGACGTCGCGCGCATCGACATCAGCGCCGAGAGCTCGGCCGGAGCCGTTCAACTCCTTGATAAGCGCTGGCGCCGGCGCGCGGTCGGCGTGGTCACCGGGGCGAGCGCCGACACCGCGCAGCCGCTGCTGGCCTCGACCTATTACCTGACGCGCGCGCTCACCCCGTTTGCCGATGTGCGGCAGGCCGATCGCGGCTCGGCCGCGCAGGCGGTCAATCAGTTCATGGATCAGCGGCTGCCGATGATGATCCTCGCCGACGTCGGCAATGTCGCCGAAGCGCGCGAGCGGCTGACCAAGTGGGTGGAGGAAGGCGGCGTGCTGGTGCGTTTCGCCGGCCCGCGGCTCGCCGCCGGCGACGACGATCTCATTCCGGTCAAACTGCGCCGCGGCGGACGCGCGCTCGGCGGCGCGTTGAGCTGGGACCAGCCGCAGCAGCTCGCGGCGTTCTCGCGCGAGAGCCCATTCGTTAACATGGACGTGCCGACGGACGTCACGGTGAACCGGCAGGTCTTGGCCGAGCCCGACGCCATGCTGACCGAACGCACCTGGGCGACGCTCGGCGACGGCACGCCGCTGGTCACGGCGCAAGCGCGCGGTAAGGGAATGCTCATCCTGTTCCATGTCAGCGCCGACACGCGCTGGTCCAACCTGCCGCTGTCAGGTACCTTCGTCGACATGCTCAAACGCATCGTTGCGCTCGCGGGATCAAGCGCCACCGCCGATAGTGACGGCGTGCGCGGCGGCCGCGAGGTGATCACGCCGACCCGCATCCTCGACGGCTTCGGCGTGTTCGGACCACCGCCCGCCAATGCGCGGCCGGTCCCCGCCGGCTATGCGAGCCGCGCCAACGTGGATCACCCGCCCGGATTCTACGGTCCGCCCGAAGGCCTGCTGGCGGTCAACACGCTGGCGCCGGACGACCGGCTCGCGCCGCTCGACCTTGCCGGCCTCAATGCACGCCGGGATGTCTACCGCATGAGCGAGCCGCAGGACCTGCGTGGGCCGGTGCTGTTGGCGGCGATGGGGCTGCTGGCGCTCGACGCACTGGTGGTGTTCTTCCTCGCAGGCGGCATCGCCCAACTGTTGCGCCGCCGCGCGCGCCCGGCAGCAGCCGCAGCCTTGGCTGTGGCGATCGCGATCGGCGCCATGACAGGCGCCATGACACTGGCGACAACGGCGCACGCCCAAGACGACACCGCGGCGTTGCGGGCCGCGCTGCAAACCCGCTTCGCCTATGTCATCACCGGCAACGACGAGGTCGATCGGGTCAGCCGCGCCGGGCTGCAAGGCCTCACGCTGTTCCTGGCACAACGCACGGCGCTGGAAGCCGGCGAGCCGGTCGGGGTCGATCCCGGCAAGGACGAGCTCGCGTTTTATCCGCTGATCTATTGGCCGATGGTGGCCGGGACCACCCGCCCCTCGCGCGAAGCGCTGGAGCAGATCGACGCCTATATGAAGAATGGCGGCACGGTGCTGTTCGACACCCGCGACGCCATCGAAGGCGGGTCCGGCGGCGGCACGGTGTCGCCCAACACCGCGGCGCTGCGGACCATCTTGTCGTCGCTCGATATTCCCGAACTCGAAGCGGTGCCGCGCGACCACGTGCTGACCAAGACGTTCTATCTGCTCAAGGAGTTTCCCGGCCGCTATGCCGGCGGGCAGCTGTGGGTGGAGGCGACCGCAGCCGATCGCGACGACGACGCGCAGGAGCGCCCCGCCCGCACCGGCGACGGCGTGTCCTCGATCATCATCTCGTCGAACGATCTCGCCGGCGCCTGGGCGCTGCGGCCCGACGGCCAAGCCATGCTGCCGATGGTCGCAAGCGAACCGCGCCAGCGCGAATTCGCGTTCCGCGCCGGCGTCAACATCGTGATGTACACGCTCACCGGCAACTACAAAGCCGATCAAGTGCACGTACCGGCGTTGCTGGAACGGCTGGGGCAGTAGGAGAGTACCCGTGAATATCGGTATCTCATTCGCTCCGCTCGTACCCGACACCGTGGTCTGGCTGGCGCTGGGCGTTGCGGTCGTGCTCACCGTGCTGCTGCTGGTGTCGCGCAGCCGTGGCGCCTTGGTGCGTGCCGCGGCAATGGCGCTGTTCGTGCTGGCGTTGGCCAATCCGTCGTTCACCCGCGAAGACCGCGACCCGCTGAACTCGATCGCCATCGTGGTGGTCGACAAGAGCGCCAGCCAGGACTTCGGCGATCGCACGCAGCAGACCGAAGCCGCCCGCGCCGCGCTGGCCGAGCGGCTCGGGCGGATTCCCAATCTCGAAGTCCGCTTCGTCGAGGCCGGCGAAAGCGCCGGCGACAGCGACGGCACGCGGCTGTTCACCGCCCTCACCGCAGCGTTGAGCGACGTGCCGCATGAGCGGATCGCCGGCGTGGTCTTCATCACCGATGGGCGCGTGCACGACGTGCCCGTCGACGCCGCGGGCCTCGGCTTCGCCGCGCCGGTGCATGCGCTGATCACCGGACGCCCGAACGAGCGCGACCGCCGGGTGGCGCTGGTCACCACCCCGCGCTTCGGCATCGTCGGTCAGTCGCAGACCATCGCCTACCGCGTCGAGGACCAGGGCGTGCCGGCCGGCACCGCCCAAGTCACGGTGCGGCGCGACGGCGAAACCATCGACAAGCGCAACGTGCGCGTCGGCCAGGAGGTCCGCGTCAATGTCCAGATCCCGCACGCGGGACCCAACATCGTCGAGATCGAGGCGGCGCCGCTCGATGACGAACTGACGACCGTCAACAACCGCGCCGTGGTGTCGATCGAGGGCGTGCGCGACAAGCTGCGGGTGCTGCTGGTGTCCGGCGAGCCGCATGCGGGCGAGCGCGCCTGGCGCAATCTGTTGAAATCGGACGCCGCCGTCGACCTCGTGCACTTCACCATCCTGCGTCCGCCGGAAAAGCAGGACGGCACGCCGATCCACGAGCTGTCGCTGATTGCGTTCCCGGTGCGGGAGCTGTTCCAGCAGAAGATTCATGAGTTCCAGCTCATCATCTTCGACCGCTACGCCCGCCAGGGCGTGCTGCCGGTGCTCTACTTCGACAACATCGCCCGCTACGTCCGCGGCGGCGGCGCGGTGCTGGTCGCGGCCGGACCGGATTACGCCAGCCAGACCAGCCTCTGGCGCACACCGCTGGAGTCGGTGCTGCCGGCCGAGCCCAACGGCCGCACCACCGACATGGCTTACCGGGCGAAACTGTCGAAGCTCGGCCTGCGTCACCCGGTGACGCGCGGGCTGGAAGGCTCGCAGAGCGATCCGCCGCAATGGAGCCGCTGGTTCCGCCTGGTCGATGCGCGCGCCTCCAAGGGCATGACCGTGATGGAAGGCCCCGACAGCAAGCCGCTGCTGCAGCTTTCGCGCGAAGGCGAAGGCCGAATTGCGCTTCTGTTGTCCGATCACATCTGGCTGTGGGCGCGCGGCTACGAGGGCGGCGGGCCGCATATCGACCTGATGCGCCGGCTGTCGCACTGGCTGATGAAGCAGCCCGACCTCGAAGAGGAAGCGCTGCGGCTGCTGGTGCGCGGCCGCGACCTCACGGTGCAACGCCAGACCATGGCGGAAACCGTCGAGGAGATCACGCTGACCGCACCGTCGGGCAAGACCCGAACGCTCAAACTGACCGAGGGTGACCCCGGCGTGTTCCGCGCCACCATCGAGGCCAACGAGCTCGGGCTGTGGCGCGCGAGCGACGGCAAGTTGTCCGCGCTCGCCAATGTCGGTCCCGCCAATCCGCGCGAGTTCACCGAGGTGACGTCCACCACCCAGGTGACGGCCCCGCTGACCGGCGCCACCGGCGGCGCGTCGATGCGGATCGCCGACGCCTCCGGCGCGCTCACCATGCCGCGCATCGTCTCGGTGCGATCGAGCGACACCTATCGCGGCGACGACTGGATCGGCTTGCGCATGCGCGAAGCCAGCGTGGTGCGCGGCATCGGCGTGCTGCCGATCTTCGCCGGCGCGATCGGGCTATTGCTGCTGATTGGCGCACTCGCCGCGACCTGGGCGCGCGAAGGCCGCTGACGCGCCGCGTGCCCTTCTCGCGTGCGCGGGAATGCGCGGCGGATCGCGCGCGCTATTCGGCGATCGTCTCTTCCGCCGCGGTGATCAAGCCGACCGTCGGATTCTTGGCGCAATAGCCGGCGAGCTTGCCGGCATCGGTTTTCATCTTGTCGAAATCCACGACCGGCGGCGCATCCTGATCCGCATAGTACCCAGCCATCCACATCAGGATCAGGCTGACGCTCTCCTGCCGCATCTCGATGAACTGCTTGCAGGTGATGGTCGACAGATCGACCTTCTGAGCTTGCGCAGGCGTGATCGCTGCCAAAACGACAATCGCTAAGAGCGCTGAGACGTTTCACGGGAACTCACCTTGTTTTGAGGATTTGCGCGACGCTACGCGCCGGCGGACGGGGCGTCAAAGCATTCCCGTGCTGCGTTCAACCGGGATTAATGCGACATAAACTTTGCGATCACGACCGGTTCCAGTCCGGACGGATCGCACCGGAAACGCCGCTGAACGCGCCCTCGGCCAGTTCGCACACCAGCAATCGTGCGGGATCGACCGGCCCCGGCAGCTTGGCCTGCCCTTTCGGGATCGCCTTGAACCCGAGCTTGCCGTAGTAAGGCTCGTCGCCCACCAACACCACCAGACGATGGCTGCGCGCTCTCGCCTCGGTCAACGCGCGTTCGATCAGGGCCTTGCCGATCCCGTGCTGGCGAAACGGCGGTTCAACCGTCAACGGCCCGAGCAACAGCGCCGGCGCCTCCCCGATGCGCACCGCCGACATCCGCAGCGAACCGACCAGCAGCGTTCCGATGCGCGCGGTAAACGAGAGGTCGAGGCTATGCGCGTGGTCCTCGCGCAGCCGGTAGGCCGATTTGGCGAACCGGCCCGGGCCAAACGTGCGTTCGTGCAGTCGCTCGATCGCGACCGCATCGTCCGCGGTTTCCGGCAAGATGGTGAGGGACAATTCGCTCATGAATGGGCGATCCGCTTAGCATCCGGCGGGGCCTTGGTCCATCGGCTCACAGCCCTTAACGGCGGGCGCAAGGCCCGGTTGCAGGCGCGGGCTTGGGCTGCTGGCGCGGGCTACTGGCGGGCTTGGGCTGGCGGACCGAGCGTGTAGAGTGCGCCCGCCGGCGGGGGCCGTAGGACCGCTCGTGTCGCCCTTCCGTGGCGCCAACCAACCAACACACCGGCAGGGAGCCACGCATGGGATTTTTTGTCGAGGGCGTTTGGCACGAGGACACGCCCGCCAATCGCAGCGATCGCGGGCGGTTCGTGCGCACGCCGTCGGTCTATCGCAACTGGATCACGCCCGACGGCGGCGCCGGCGCGAGCGGCGAAGGCGGATTTCCCGCCGCCCCCGGCCGCTATCACCTCTATGTTTCACATTCCTGCCCATGGGCTTACCGCACCACCTTGTTCCGCAAGCTCAAGAAGCTCGAACACGTGATCTCGATCACCATCGCGGCGCCGCTCTATGGCGACCGCAGCTGGCGCTTCGCCGACGAGCCCGGTTGCAGTCCCGATACCGTCAACGGCACCAAGGAGCTGTGGGAGGTCTATCTCATCGCCAATCCGCGCTACTCCGGGCGCGTCACGGTGCCGACGCTGTGGGACAAGGAGCGCCGCACCATCGTCAACAACGAAATCCTCCGAGATCATCCGGATGCTGAATTCGGCGTTCAACCAATTCACCGATGATCAGGCCGACTACTACCCGGTGGCGCTGCGCGAGGAGATCGATCGCATCAACGACCTCGTCTACACCACCGTCAACAACGGCGTGTATCGCTCAGGCTTTGCGGTGACGCAGGATGCCTACGAAGAAGCGTGCCGCGCCCTGTTCGCCACGCTCGATCAACTCGAAGACCGGCTGTCGCGCCAGCGCTGGCTGGTGGGCGGCCAGATCACCGAGGCCGACTGGCGCCTGTTCTCGACGCTGATCCGCTTCGACGCGGTGTATCACTACCACTTCAAATGCAATCTCAAGCGGATCGTGGATTATCCGAACCTATCGAATTACCTGCGCGATCTCTATCAGCAGCCGGGCGTGGCCGACACCGTCAACCTCGACCACATCAAGCGCCACTATTACGGCAGCCAGAAACGCGTCAATCCGACCGGCATCGTCCCGCTCGGTCCGACCGGACCGGCGATCGACTTCGGCGCGCCGCACGATCGCGCACGTTTCTAGGTCCTTTGTTCCGCTGAACACCGTCGTCGGCGTCGCTGGTTAACGGCTTATTGAGACAATCGAGAGATGGTAGCCGGGGGTAGAGCCGCTGACAGCGTCGCGGCTGGTGTTGACGGGGACGCATGGCTTATCAGCAACAAAATACCGTGGCGATCGCGGAGGCCGCGCTCGGCAAGATCAGCGCGTTCGGTCAAACGGCCGACCCGCGCAGTTTCGCGCTCTGGTTCAAATACGCGTCCGGCGAAAGCGGCCTGTTGTCCGCAGCCGTCAACGCGCGCCTCGCCCGCAACGGGAAACTGTCCGCCACCGATCTCGAAGAGCTGCATGACGCGCACATTGCGCCGAGCCGCGTGCACAACAAAAGCAATCGGGTCGGCGCGCGCATGGCGGTGGGCATCGATCAGATTCTGACGACGGTCGGGAGCGCCGCAGAAAGCTCCAGCGCCTATTCGCGCAAACTGAGCTCGGCCGCGCAGCGGCTCGGCGCCACCCAGGATCGCGATGACTTGCGGGCGATCGTCGATGCGCTGACGCGGGCCACCCACGAGCTCACCAACACCAATTCGAAGCTGCAAAACCAATTGCAGGCGATGTCGGAGGAAATTGCGCAGCTTCGTCGCGAGATCGTGGAATTGCGGACGGAGAGCCAGACCGATCCCCTCACCGGCATCGGCAACCGCCGCTTCTTCAACGCCGCATTGGATCGATTGATCGCGGAGTGCCGCGACACCAACGAGCCGCTGACGTTGCTGCTTGCCGACGTCGATTGCACCAAGCTGATCAACCAGAACTACGGCAATATCGTCGGCGACCGCGTGTTGCGGTTCATCGCCATGATGATCAAGCAATCGATCACCGGGCGCGACGTGGCGGCGCGATACGATGACGACGCGTTCGCCATCATCCTGCCGAAATCCAGCCTGCCGCCGGGCATTCGCCTCGCCGAGCAGCTGCGCCAGTCCGTGGTCAAATGCGAGTTGGTCCGCCGCAACAGCTCCGAGAAGGCACGACTGACGCTGTCAATCGGCGTCGCCACGCTCGACAAGGGACTGACCCCGCAAGGACTGGTCGAGGCGGCCGAGCTGTGTCTGCTCGCGGCCAAGCGCTCCGGCCGCAACGCCGTGGTCAGCGAAGCCGACGACAAGCTGTTCGCGGCGGTCAACGGCAGCGCGCCGGCCGCGGCGCTGCGGCTGGTGCAAAAGTAAGAACTTCAGACGTCAGACGTGCGTCAGCCGGGCCGATTGCGGTCGCCGTGCAACCGCACCTTTTGTGACGTCCAACACATCCAAAGTGGCGCCGGTCTGCGACAAACGGGGCAAGTGGAAGGCACAACGAGCCTTCTGATTGCAACGGAGAGGCGACCATGCACACCGACAGCACCCTGTCCCAGGCGGACCTTCAGCAACATTCCAGGCCCGGTCTCTGGTCGGAGCTGTCGGACATGGTCGCCCGCCTCCGCCACGACCTGTTCTCAAGCTACCGTCCCGAATGCCACTATATGCGCGGCCCCGGTCCGGCGTGCCTGGCGAAGCGCACGGGAATCACGGCGTGAGCCCGAGCTCCTTGAGCAGCTTGCCCTGAAACGCATAGTCGCTCTTCAGGAAACGACCGAACGCTTCCGGCGTTGACGCCACCGGATAGAATCCGCCGACGTCCATGACGCGCTTGAGTTCAGGCGTTTCCAGCGCGGCGGTCGACTCGCGGTAGAGGCGCTCGATCCGGTCCGCCGGCGTCTTGGCCGGCAGCAGCAGACCGAACCAGCCGGTGATGTCGAAGTCCTTGAAGCCAAGTTCTTGCATGGTCGGCACTTTCGGCAGCGACGGAGCCCGCTTGGTGCCAGTCACCGCAATCGCCTTGAGCTTGCCGCCGTTGACCAACGGGATCGCGGTCGCGATCGAAATGAATGTGAAATCAACCGTCCCGCTCATGACGTCGGTCGTGAGCTGCGGCGTGTTGTAGGGCACCGCCGTCATTTCGATGCCGGCACGCTTCTCGAGCAAAAGCCCGGCAATGTGGGTGATGTTGCCGGCACCGTTCATGGCGTAGGACAGCCGGCGCTTCTTTCCGAGCGCGACCAGTTCGTCGACCGAATTGACCGGCAGATTGGTCAACAGCGCCAGTCCGTAGGACGCGGCAAGCTGCGTCACCGGCGCGAAATCGGTGATGACGTCGTACGGCAGAGCTTGGTTCCCGTGAACGCATTGGCGATGTGCGTGCCGGTCGTGATGTGGATGCGTATAGCCATCGGGCTCCGCTTTCGCGACCGCCGCCGCGCAACGATGCCGTTGCCGCCGGGACGGTTTTCGAGGATCACCGGCTGTCCGAATTTATCATTGAGCTTCTGTGCCAGGGCGCGACCGAGCACGTCGGTCGCGATTCCGGGCGGATGCGGGCTGACGATGCGGATGACGCGGGTGGGATAATCCTGTGCGCCAGCACCTTGCGTCCAGCCGCCGAAAATGGCGATTCCAGTTCCCAGGATGGCGGCAAGTGAACTCAGCCTTGCGATGGTACGCATCATGACGTCTCCAATGCGGTTGCGGGAGCCTCCTCCGGCGCATAGTTTTTCCACCACCAGGCGCTGGCTTCATCGTGGGTGATGAACACGACGCCCTCGAGTTGCTTGGCATAGGCGATGAAATCGTCGAGGATCTTGCAGCGCGACGGACGGCCCATGATGAAATCATGCACCGTCAGCGGCATCAGTACCGGCTTGCTCTCGCCGCGCTTGTAGAGCGCGTCGAACTGGGTCTTCAGCGTGTTCCAGATGAACCGCGGCGTGTTGGTTTGCCAGGTGCAGAACGGGCTCGGCGGAATCGGCTTGGTGATCAGCACCGCCAGCGCCGCGTCGCTGTAAGACGAAAACGGAATTTCCAGAATCTTCGTGCCGTGCCCCTCGATCACGTAGGGCAGGTCGTCGTTCCACATGCTGGCATCCCATGCGAAGTCGAAATGCTCGAGCAGCAGGTCGATCGTGTTGTGGCTGGCGAAGCAGGTGCGCCAGCCACGCAAATGCTCGCCCAGCAGGTCCTCGAACACCGACACGGTCTTGCGGATCAGCCGCAGTTCCTCCTCGCGGCGGATAGTTGCACATCATCTCGTGCTCGTAGGTGTGACCGGCGAATGAATGGCCGGCCGCCTTCGCTTCGCGGGAGATCTGCGGATATTTCTCGAGCGTGGCGCCGCAGACGATCCAGGTCCCCCGCACGTTGTGCTTGCCCAGGATTTCGAGGAGCCGCCAAGCGCCGCGCCGGCCGCCGTATTGCCGCTCGCCGTAGTCGAACGGATCGACCTGCCCTCGTCGAAAACGTAGGCCGCCTCCTCCGATTGATGGTGGACGCTGACGATGATCGGCAGACGCACGCCGTCGGGCCAGCGGCCGGTCTGTTCAGTGGACGGATTTCTTTCCACATGGCGCGCCTCAACCCGTCGACTTGCTGCCGCACCATGCGGCGATTTCGCTGCAACGTGCGAACCGAACGTCATTGTATGTCTTGAGCCGCTCGATGAACTGCCTGCAGCGCGCGCAGCGGAGCCGGCCGGCCGGTCGCCCAGGTCTGGATGCTCAGGATCATGAAGCGGGAGCCGTGCTCGCTCTCGCGATAGAGCGCCTCGAACTCGCAGTCCCAGACGTCGGTGAGCCCGTCCGGGCCGCCTCGCATTGGGTACGGATAGCCGATGAAGGTCTTGTCGGCCGTGCTGGTGGTGAACGGCAATCTCGATCAGCTTGCCGCCGGCGCAATCGAACAGGCACGGGAAGTCGTCGTTCAGCATGCTGCTGTCCCAGGCGAACCCTTCCTCGGACAGGATGTCGAGCGTCTGCGGGCTGACGCGATAGTCCGGGCAGCGCCAGCCGCTGATCGCCGCGCCGCAAACGTCCTCGCAGCACCTTCGCGGTCTTGCGGACCATCGCGCGCTCGCGCTCGGCGCTGGCGGTTCGGATGCGCTCGAAGCTGTAGCTCATGCCGGCGATCTCATGGCCGGCCTTGCCGGCGGCCCGCACGGCGTCGGGATATTTTTCGCCGTCGTGCCGCAGACGAAGAACGTCGCCTTGACGTCGAGCGCGTCGAGCACCTCCAGGATGTTCCAGATGCCGGTGCGTCCGCCATATTCGAGCGCGCCGCCGATCATGTAGTTCGGCCGATCGCCGGGCAGCGGCGGCGTGCCTTCGCCGGACTGGTGCTCGAACGTCAGCGCCACCGGCAGCCGGATGCCGTCGGGCCAGCGGGCATCGGAAATCGCTCTGACCTCTTTCGCCATCGTCTCCTACCCGGCTCGTTTCACGGCCATGTCCCCGGCGCGATAGCCGAGCTGGCGAGAGACCTCGGCGGCGGTCGCGCTGGTCCAGGTCCCCAATTGCGTCGCCTTGCTGGCGGGAAATCGGTTCAGCGGCATGATGACGCCGATCGATGCGACCACGTGGCCATCGGCATCGAACACCGGCGCCGCGACCGCGCCGATCTCCGCTTCCCATTCGCCGCGGTTGATCGCATAGCCGCGCTGGCGGATGCGCTGCAGTTCTTTCGCGAACGCGTCTTTCCCGACCACGGTTTGCGACGTGTAACGCCGCACCGGCGCACCGGCGCCGGCCAGCGTCTCGGGGGACAGAAAGGCCAGGATGGCCTTCCGGTTGCCGACGAATGCGCCGGCGCATTGCCGCCGATCGGCACGTAGGCGCGGATCGATTGCGAGCTATCGACGCCGTCGATGTAGACGACGTCGCTCCCGGTCAGGACGGCGAGCTTCACCATCTCGTTGGTGCGGCGCGCCAGCGCTTCGAGATGCGGGCGCGCAAGATCGCGCACGCTCAAACGGCGCACCGACTGGCAGCCGAGCCGCCACAGCTTGATCGCCAGCCGGTATCCGACTTGCGACGGATGCCGCTCCAAAAATCCCTCTGCCTCCAGGGTGTAGAGGAGCCGCTGCACGATGCTGCGTGGCAGCGCCATGACGGCGGCAAGATCGCGCACGGGGACGCCTTCGCGGCCATCGGCGATGAGGTCGAGGAGCTTGAGCCCCCGCGACAGTGTCTGGCTTCCCTCGGGAGCTTTGGTCCGATTATCGGTCATGATTACCTATAATCGAACGTCAGTGGGGAGCCACTGTCAAGATGTCGGACCGGCGCATGCGCTCGGCCAGCCGGCGGTCCGCCGGCTGGCGTTTCGGCGGTTGAACCTTTTTCCGGCTCGACGCGACCAAGTGTGCCCTCATCCAAGGGGTGTTTTCACACGCTCATCGAGGAATTAAGAATGACCGTTCGTCTCATTAAAATCGCAGCGCTCTATCTTGTCGTCGGCATGACGATCGGCGTCGGCATGGGGCTCACTCATAATTTCCTGTTCCGCTCGGTCCACGCGCACATCAATTTGCTCGGATGGGCATCGATTGCGGTTGCGGCGCTGGTGTTTCACGTCTTCCCCGAGACGGCCCGGACCCGTCTCGCGACCGCCTGGTTCTGGACCTACAACCTGTCCGTTCCGCTCTGCTTGGGCGGGCTGGCGTTCGTCATCAGCGGGCACACCTGGGCAGCGCCGGCACTGGTGGTCGGTGAGTTGGGCGTCTGGTCATCCGGCGTGATGTTCGCCGTCAATTTGTTCTGGGTCCTGCGCTCGACCAGCGAAAATCCTGCGGTGATGACGGCTTCGCCGGCAACCGTTCGATAGTGGAGTGGATTTGACATTCGCTACCCACCTGGCAGCAAGCACGCGATGCGAATGTCAGATCCAAACTCCACTAGCAGCCTATACTTGCTAGTGGTCCTTTAATTCTAACATTCGCAAAACCGTCCGCGGAAATGGGATGCGAATGTTAGAATTGAACCACTAGCTGCGTTCACCACTGCTCGGTCACCGGCGTACGCCCCATCACCTCGATGATGCGTGCCCGCGTGCCGGCAGTGGTATCGTTCGGCAACTCGTCGAGCTTGAAGAATCCGTGCGCGACGATCTCGTGGGTCGGCACCGGCGCCGCGGTCTGACGGAAATCGCGCAGCACGAACACCGCGACGTGGTCGCGCCGCGAGACGTGGCCGTTGAAGAACACGCCGTGCAGCACCGGCGGTGCGGTCGGCTCGAGATTGCCTTCCTCGGCCAGTTCGCGGATCAAGGCGTCGATGAGGGTTTCGCCGGGCTCAACGCCCCCACCGGGCAGATGCCAGCCGGCGACGTAGCTGTGCTTCACCAGGAACACGCGGTTCGCCTCGTCGATCACGAGGCCGCGGACGCCAAGCGTCATGCCGCGCGACCACCGCCAATAGGCGTGCAGCACGCGCCGCAGGGCCGGTTCCAAAGCGTGCCGGAATTGGTCGAGAATGGGCCTGGGCTCTGTCACCGACATGGTCCGCTGGCGAGAGGGATCGCCGGGTTGAATCGAAGCCTCCTGAAGGTCGCCTGAACCGCTAAAAAGAAGCTGAAGACGAGCCCCACGATGCCGTTGATTGCGACAGTCCAATAGTTTAGAAAATTTCTAATCTATTGTATTTCCCCGCATTTCGAGGCTGTCGTGAAACGATTTGCCGATCTCACCGAACAGGAAGTCCTGGCGCTCGCCATCACCAACGAGGACGAGGACAGCCGCATCTATCGCGGCTTCGCCGAGGGCCTGCGCGCGCAATATCCGGCCTCCGCCAAGGTGTTCGACGAAATGGCCGAGGAAGAGGTCGCGCCACCGCACGCATGCTGTTCGACCTCTACCGCAAGAAATTCGGCGAATACCTGCCGCTGATCCGCCGCCAGGACGTCAAGGGCTTCATCGCCAAGCAACGCCGCTCTGGCTGATGCGCCCGCTCGGCCTGGACGAGGTCCGCAAATACGCCGAGAACATGGAATTCGAAGCCGAGCGCTTCTATCGCAAGGCCGCGGATACCACGCGCGACGCCTCGGTGCGCCAGCTCCTGCTCGAACTCGCGGAGACCGAAAGCCGGCACGAAGACACCGCCCAGAAGCTCGGCGAAGAAATCCTGACCCCGTCCGCGCGCCAAGGAGGACGAAACCGCGCGGCGCATGTTCCTGCTGCAATATGTGCAGCCGGGCCTGGTCGGCCTGATGGACGGATCGGTCTCGACGCTGGCGCCGCTGTTTGCCGCCGCCTTCGCCACCCAAACACGTGGGAAACCTTCCTGGTCGGCATGGCGGCCTCGGTCGGCGCCGGCATCTCCATGGGCTTTGCCGAAGCGCGTCCGACGACGGCTCGCTCACCGGTCGCGGCACGCCGTGGCTGCGCGGCGCGGTGTGCGGGATCATGACCACGCATCGGCGGCGTCGGTCACACCCTGCCCTATCTGATCCCGGATTTCTGGACCGCCACCGTTGTTGCGATCATCGTGGTCGCCTTGGAGTTTGTCGCGATCTCGTATATTCGCTTTAGATATATGGATACGCCGTTCTTGTCGGCGGCGTTTCAGGTGGTGCTCGGCGGAGCGCTGGTGTTTGCTGGCCGGCATCCTGATCGGCAGTTCGTAGCGCATGATCGAGATCATGCGCCAGCCACGCATGATCCCGGAAAAGCCTGCCCCGGACTTGATCCGGTGCCGGTTTTCGGACAAGATCGATGCGCCAAAAGCATTCCTGATGACTTTTCTGCTGGCGCATCTGTCCGACCCGCATCTCGCGCCGTTGCCGCAACCGCGGGCCGACCTAGCTGATCGGCAAGCGCGCCACCGGCTTTATGAACTGGCGGCGCCGGCGCGCGGCGATGCACCAGCCGGACGTGCTGGCGCGCATTGTCGCCGACCTGAAGCATCAAGCGGCGGACCACATCGCGGTCACCGGCGATCTCGTCAATCTGGCGCTGCCGGCGGAATATCCGGCGCGCGCGCGCCTGGCTCGATCGGCTTGGCTCGCCACACGACGTCACCTTGGTTCCAGGCAATCACGACGCCTATGTGCGCAGCGGCTGACTGCGTCGCTGGCGCATTGGCGCGAGTTCATGCGCGGCGACGACGGCGGCGCGGCAGCGCCCGACTTCCCGTTCCTGCGCCGGCGCGGGCCGCTGGCGCTGATCGGCGTGTCGACCTCGGTGCCGAGCCTGCCGCTGTTGGCGACCGGGCGCGTCGGCAAGGCGCAATTGCAGCGTTTGGCAGCTCTCTTGGAGGAGCCCGCCGCGACGCGCTGTTTCGCGTGGTGATGATCCACCACCCGCCGACCAGCAAGCCCGCGCACTATCTCAAGCGGCTGACCGACGGCCGTCAGTTCTGCGAGATCCTGGCGCGACACGGCGCCGAACTCGTCATCCATGGCCACGACCATCGCAACCAAACGGTCTGGATCGACTCAGCGCACGGACGCATCCCCGCCGTCGGCGTACCGTCGGCGTCAGAGGCGCCGCCGGGCAAGCACGATCCCGCCGGCTATAACCTCTACCGCATCGAAGGCGAGCCCGGCGCCTGGCGCTGCGAAGTCATCACGCGCGGCATCGTCGATGCGGATGTGGTCGAGGTGAGACGGACGGTGCTGAACGTCGGGTCGCGATGATTTTCTAGAGCATGATCCCGAAAAGTGGGAACCGGTTTTCGGAGAAGATCATGCTCAGTCGAGAAGCTAAAGCGTGGTTGCGATTCAACTTAAAGCAATCACGCTTTAGCGCGGCCCTGGCCACCACAGCGCCAGCGCGACCAGCACCGCGATCCCCGCCAACAGGCCCAGCCCGAACATGCGGATCGCGTGGATCACACGCCGCCGCCGCGCCCGCCGCGTCTCCCAACGCGCCTTGCCGATCGTGGTGCCGCGATCGACCAGCGCGCGCTCGCGATCGATCAGACGCTGCGCGACATAGGCCGTCACCGCTTCCGCGATCTCAGGGATGTTGACGCTTTCCGCCAGGACTTTGCGGCCATAGCGGGTGTCTTGCAGAAAGCGGTAGAGACGCTTGTCGCGGCCCATCGCGACATGGGCGACGGCATCGAGCCAGAGCCGCGGCGTCTCACCGCGCGAAATCCCGCGATCGAACAGCTCGACCTCGGCCGGGACCTCGGCGAACACCGGATCGAGCGCCTCGTTGAGCAGTTCGAGACGCGCAACGTCGGCATCGTGCAGGTCGACGACCACGCCGGTGCGCTCGGCGGCATCGATCCGCGCCCGCCGCAAGGCATCCTTCAGTCGTTCCGGCTCGTTGGTTTTGGCGGCAGCCGCCTGATTCTTACGTCCCCACATGTCGGCAACCTAGCAACAGCGGCCGCGCCGGGCAAAGCGGTGAGCTCCGCCGCATTCCATCCCGGCCGGCGATGCCAACCGAGGCGCCAGCCGCTGCCGAGCGCGCCGTGGAGCCCCCGTCCACCAGCCCCTCAAACCGCCTGGAAGTGGGCATCTGCCCCATATTGCCCCCCTGCATGGGTGGGCACCGCCCATGAACCGTGGGCAAGGCTGAGCAGCTTTGCGAAGTATCGCAGATATCCCCATGAACGTGATGGGATTTATCCCACATAATGGCCCACGTTCAGGGTGGGCCATTTTGTGGTTGACCCAGCACGCCGGCCCCGCATTCTTCACGGCATAACCGCGCCCCCTTTTTGCTCACGGACAAGCGGCCATGTCAGGGACGGACCACCACCACCTGCTGCAGGAAATCTCCGACTACTGCCGCAAGACCGGCTTGGCCGAGTTCGACCTTCGGCCGCCGGGCCGTCAACGACGGCAAGCTCGCCGCGCGGCTGCGCAACGGCGGACGGATCACGACCTACACGCTCGACCGCATCCGCAGTTTCATGGACGATCATCGGGCGGAGGCCGCCGGCGGACGGCCGCCGATCATCGAACGCCCGGCACCTCGGACCGCCGCTGCGGCGCGGGCCAACGGCCCACTGGCTGCTCGGCCACTGGCTGCTGGGCCATTGGCAGATCGGGACGATCCGCAGCGCAACTTTCGCTTCTTCGACAACCGGCAGAAGTACCTGCTGTTCGTCAACACATGCAGCGAGAAATGGGTGGTCGCGAACCGGGTGGCGCTCGAACTCGGCAACCTCCATCCGCGGCCGCCGGCGGTGCGCATGTTCGACGCCGGAGTCGGCGACGGCACGGTGATGCTGCGGGCGCTGCGCGCGATGCACGACCGCTTCCCGCACATGCCGTTCTATATCGTCGGCAAGGAGATCAGCCTCGAGGACGTCCGCCTCGCGCTGCAGAAGATGTCCGACCGCTTCTGCGAACATCCGGCGACGGTGCTGGTGTTGACCAACCTCGCCTATGCCGACGCGCCATGGCTGCATGTGAAGTCGTTGAACGCGGCCTCGAGCCTGGTCTGGCACGAAGCCGCGCTGACCGGCGATTCCGCGCATCGGTTTGAACAGCAGATCACCGATCTGGTGCCGTTCCTGTCGCAGAACTGGAAAGCCGGCATCAGCGGCAAGACCGGCAATCCGGTGTACGAGCGTCCGGTGGTGCTTGTGCTGTACCGGGCGGATCACAAATTCCTGCTCGATCCGATCATTCCGCGCCCGGGCGGCACCGTCGCCAACTACGACCTGGTCATCGCCTCGCAGCCGTACCGCGCGCGCGCGCCGCTCGATTTCAAGGCACAGCGCGTGATCGCTCCGCTCGCCAAGGCGCTCGGTCCCGGCGGACGGCTGATCGCGATCCATTCGCACGGCAACGATCCCGGCATGGAGATCATTCAAAAGGTCTGGCCAGGAGACAACCCGTTCGTGCACGACCGCCACGAGATCCTCAAAGCCGTCAAGCACGAGCTCGGACCGGCCGCGCGCGATCTCAACTTCAACGCCTATGCCGATAACCGCTCGTTGTTCCGCTACGACATGCACACCTTGCCGTCGGAAATCTCCGAGTTCGATCGGAACGTCCACGCTGTTTGCAGCGTGGAATGCCGCGATCTACGTCGCGCAAGTCGAAGACGACCGCCTCGGCGACGTGGTGTCGGACGGGCGCTATCTCGATGCCACGCGCGCGGTGCTGCAGGAACGCGGCGGGCTTTGGTTCTACGACGAGTTGTATGTGATCTCACGTCGGCGCGACTGAGCAACGCACGAGCGGAAACCATGCCGATGAACTCCGTCGCGCTGACAATGAAGGTTCACGAGAACCGCATGGATGTGACCCGGTCGATCGCCGAATTCATGCACGGCTATTCGCTCGAGGCGACGCGGCCGACGGCGGACGACATCGCCGCGCTCGGCGCGATCGTCCCGGCCGGCACCAGCATCTATGTCAGCGCCGTGCCGACACAGCCCATGGACGAGGCGATCGATCACGCACGCCGGTTGCGACGCGGCGGATTTGAGCCGATCCCGCATATCGCGGTCAGGGCCTTTGCGAGCGATGAGGCGCTCGATCGCTTTCTCGCCCGCCTGACGGGGGACGCCGGCGTGCGCCAAGTGCTGGTGATTGCCGGCGATCGCGATTCCCCGGCAGGCCCGTTCCGCAGCGCGCTCGACCTGATCGATGGCGGCCTGTTGCAGCGCCATGGCATCCGCGAGGTCGGGATCGCCGGTTACCCCGAAGGTCATCCCCGGATCCCGGGCCATGAGCTCGACCGCGCGTTGGCGGACAAGATCGCCGCCACGGAAGCGATCGGGCTCAAGGTCCACATCGTCACGCAGTTCTGTTTTGACGCGGCGGCGATCATCGCGTGGGTCCGGCGGCTGCGCGACTTCGGATTTGACGCCCCGGTGCGGATTGGCCTTGCCGGTCCGACCAGCCTGCCGACGCTGATGCGCTATGCGAGCCGCTGCGGCGTCGCAGCGTCAGCACAAGGGCTCGCGCGCCATGCCGGCATGATGCGGCACCTGTTCGCCATGTCGGCGCCCGACGCGATCGTGCGAACGCTGGCGGCCGAGCGCGGCGGCCTCGGCGACGTGCAGCCGCATTTGTTCTCATTTGGCGGGCTGGTGCGCACCGCGCGCTGGGCTTCGGCGGTGGAACGGGGCGAGATCGCCCTGGAAGCCGGCCAGGGATTCAGGGTCGAATTGGTCGGTTGAATGCGCTAGCATGGGGCAACTTTGTACGGGGATGCCGCCATGCTGTTCGTAGTCCACGCCCTCGACAAAAAAGGCGAAATGCCGACGCGGGCCAAGCACTATCGCGACCACCGCATTCATCTCGACCGTTCCGAAGACTACGATGTCGACGTCATCACCGCCGGCACGCTGATCGCCGACGACCGCGAGACCCCGTGCGGCAGCGTTTTCGTAGTCGATGCTGAAAATCGCGACGCGGTCGATCGCTTCGTCCGCAGCGATCCCTACCACGTCAACGGCGTCTGGGAACGCGTCGACATCCACGGCTACAGCAAAAAGCGCGGCACGCCGATCGTATCGCGGCGAGCCTCCTAGTGGTCCCATTCATTGCTTCACCGAAGGTCAACCTTATCCGGTCGGCTGTCGGGGTAGTCGCGAGGGCAGGCTCACCGCGCCGCAGCGAAATCTGCTGACTTTTATACGCATCGCCCTTGCGAAACCGTCGCCAAAAACTGTAGACGCTCTTTAGCCCGGCGAAGGATTTTGCCTCTTTCATGTCGCTCTACGACGCCTTCATCTCCTACAGTCACGCGAAGGATAAGCCGGTCGCATCGGCGATCCAATCGATCATGCAGCGGCTCGGCAAGCCCTGGTACCAGCGTCGCGCATTGCGCATCTTTCGTGACGACACGTCGCTCGCGGCGTCGCCAGAGATGTGGCCATCGCTCTAGCAGGTGCTGGATTCGCTCGCGCTACATCATCCTCCTCGCCTCGCCGCAATTCGCGCGATCGAAGTGGTGCGGGATGGAGGTAGCCTACTGGCTCGAGCACAAGAGCCGCGAGACGATGCTGATCGCACTCACCGAAGGCGAACTGCATTGGGACGAAACGGCGCGTGATTTCCGCTGGGACGAGACGACGCCGCTGCCACCGGCGCTGAAAGGCAAGTTCTCGTACGAGCCGAAATGGATTGATTTTCGCCAATGGCGCGATGCGCCCGAAATTGCGGAGACGAAGTTCATCGAGGCGGGAGCCGATCTGGCCGCCGCAGTGCATGGGATTCCGAAGGAAGACCTGCTCTCTCAAGAAATGCGCCAGCAGAAGCGGGCGCTACGCCTCGCCTGGTCGGCGGCCGGCGTGTTGTTTGCCCTTGCGGGGCTTGCCGCGTGGCAATGGGCTGAAGCCGTGCAACAGGGGCGCATCGCGAGCGAACAGCGCGACAGGGCCGAGCGCGCGCTCGCCGCCGCAACGCAGACCGCGAACACGCTGGTGATCGATCTCGCCAACGAGTTCCGCGATCGCCGCGACATGCCCTCGGGTTTGGTGCGCCGCATCCTGGACCGTGCGCGGGAGCTGCAGCAGCAGCTTCTTAACTCCGGAGAGACCTCGCCCGCGCTCCTGGAAAGCGCGGGGCAGGCGCTCGATCTTCTGGTCGTTACGCTGTTGACGCTCGGTGAGAACGACGCCGCATTGCAGACGGCGCAGCGCTCACGCGAGGCGATGCTTACCCTTGTCGCCCGCGACGGGAAGAATGTATCGTGGCGGCGCCGGCTTTCCGTCGCGCATAACAAGGTCGGTTATGTGCTCCTGCGCGCCGGCCGCCGGACGGAAGCGGTCGCGGCTTACCGTGAGGCGCTGCGCATCGCCGAAGAACTGTCGGCGATCGATCCTGAGAACGAGCAGTGGCAGCGCGACGTATCGGTAACGCTCGGTCTGCTCGCGGGCGCGCTCATCGTCGCCGGCCAGCGCGACGAGGCGCTCGCTGTCTATCGCCGCGCGCATGCGTTCGCTGAACGGCAGGCGCAGGCGTATCCTGGCGCCGTGTCCGTGCAGCGCGATCTCGCGGTATCGCTCGAGAAGATCGGCGACGTGCTGATCGAGACGCAGGAGATCGAGGAGGCGCTCATTGCCTATCGCAAGAGCCTCGCGATCCGCGAGGCGCTCGTGCAGGCGGACCCCGACAGCGCGGAACTGCAGCGGGACCTGTCGGTGAGCTACGACCGGCTGGGCGACGCTCTGCACAAGCGCAGCGATGTCGCGGAGGCGATCGAGACCTACACGAAAAGTCTCGCCATCCGCGAGCGGCTTGCGCGAGGCGATCCGGACAGCGCTGACCGCCAGCAAGATCTCGTCATCAGCTATAATCGGATTGGCGACGCGCTGCTCGCCATGGGACGTCGGACAGACGCGCTCGAACTCCTATCGCAAGGGGCTCGCCATCGTTGAATTGCGCGTATCGAACAAGGCGGCGACCGCGGAATGGCAGCGCGACCTGGCCATCAGCCTCAACCGGGTCGGCGACATCCTGATATCGCTCGGCCAGCACACGGACGCGCTCGACATCTATCAGCGCAGCCAGAATATCCGCGAGACGTTGGCAGCGTCCGACCCGGCGAACCGTCGCTTGGCAGCACGATCTTGCCAATGGGTTCGACCGAGTCGGCGACGTGCTGCTCGCCACCGGCCGCGCCCTCGAGGCCATCGATGCGTTCCGCAAGGGCCTCGCGATCCGCGCGGAAATGGCGGCGGCGGACAATGCCATGAGCAACCGCCATTCGCTAGTGGTCAGCCACAATAAACTTGGTGATGCGTTTCGTTTCAACCGCAAAATCGACGAGGCGCTGGCGGCGCACAATCGCGCGCTGGCGCTGATCGAGCAATTGGTCGCTGCCGACGGCAACAATGTCGAATGGCTCCGCGGCCTGTGGTTTACGCAGATGCGCATCGGCATCGTTGCGCAATCGATCCCGCGTCTCGACGATGCGCTCGCGGCCTACCGGGCAGGAGCGGCCGCCGCGGAACGCGGCGTGGCGCGTCAGCCGGGCAATGTCGTTCGCCGCAACGATTTGGCGCTGAGCTTCAATTCCGCGGGGTACGTTCTCAACGCGCTCAAACGCTACGATGAGGCCATCGCCTCCTTCGAGCGCGCGCTTGCGCTGCATGCCCAGAACGGGCTGCCGGCCGGGCTCGACGGGCTCACCTTCCAGTTCACGCTGGGCGGCAGCCACGAGGGCATCGGCGAGGCGCGCGCTGCGAGCGGGCGTCGCGCGGAGGCGTTGGCGAGCTTCGCCGAGGCGGGGCGCGTCTACGATGGCATCGTCGCGTTCGCGCCCGACATTCTCGAGTACCGCCGGGTGCTCGCCTATTATCTGCAGCGGCAGGGCCAGTTGCTGCAGGAACTGGGGCGCGCGGCGGAGTTGGTCGCGCCGCTGCGCCGTCGGCTGGCCCTTGTCGAGCGCCTGGTCGCGGCCGAGGCCGACAATCCGCGCTGGCGGCGCGAGCTGGTCATTTCGCTGTACCTCCTGGCGCAAGGCGGCGACGCCCCGCGCGCCAATCTCACCCGCGCGCTCGAAGTGGCGCGCGCGCTTGCCGCTGCGGGGCAGATCGGCGCAGCGGAGGCGGAGTGGATCCCGACGCTGGAGAAGGCGCTCGCTGCACTGCCGTCGTGATACCTGGAACCCGACCTCCAACCCTAAGGTCCCGCGCATCGGCACGCGCCAGGAGGGCGACCTTGCGGGCCGGATCAAACGTTAGAGCCACCCCACTTCTCAGCCATCGCAAATCTGCCTATTCTCGCCACCAATAAAAACACGTTTGGAAACCCATTGGGAGGACCCTCGACATGAACACAATTGCGCCAAGAATCTTGGCGATCGCCGCGACCGCAGCCGCGTTGGCCCTCGGCGTTAGCGCCCTGAGCGCGCAGCAGAGGCCGGGCTTCAGCCCCATCGACAAAACCGACCAGGCCAAAAGCAAGCAAAACCAGAACCTGAAAGGCAACCCGCAGCCGGCAACCGCCACGCCGCTCGAGAAGATTCCGCTCGACCGCATCAAGCTGCCGCCCGGCTTCAAGGCGGAGATCTGGTCGCACGGCCACGCCGCCGGACGCACCATGGTGATGGGCGCGAAAGGCACCATGTTCATGGGGACGCGCGTGATCGGCCGCGTCTACGCGATCACCAACCAGGGCGGCAAGCGCGAGGCGAAGGTGCTGCTCCAGGGCCTGACGCAGCCCAACGGCCTCGCGTTCCGCGACGGCTCGCTCTACGTGTTCGCGATCAACCGCGTGCTGCGCTACGACAACATCGAGGACAAATTGGACAATCCCGGTGAGCCGGTCGACCTGACCAAGGCCTACGACCTGCCCGACACCGTCCATCATAACTGGAAATACGTCGCGTTCGGTCCGGACGGCAAGATGTACGTGCAGGTCGGCGCCAACTGCAACATCTGCGAGATCAACCCCGGCATCCACGGCCAGATCCGCCGCTACAATGCCGACGGCACCGGCATGGAGATCGTCGCGCGCGGCGTGCGCAACACCGTCGGCTTCGACTGGCATCCGGTGACCAAGGAATTGTGGTTCACCGACAACGGCCGCGACTGGGCCGGCAATGACGGACCGGAGGACGAGCTCAACCGCGTCGCGGCCGGACAGGAGGGCGCCTTCTACGGCTTCCCCTATTGCCATGCCAACGGCATCCCCGATCCGGACGTCAGGAAGCCGAACGCCTGCGCCGGCGTCGTGCTGCCGGCGGCGCTGACCGGGCCGCACTCGGCGGGCCTCGGCATCAAGTTCTATACCGGCACCATGTTCCCGGAGAACTACCGGAACGTCGCGTTCATCGCCCGGCACGGATCATGGAATCGCGAGAAGCGGTTCGGCTATGACGTCGCCGTTGCGCGCACCGACGGCGGCAAGGCCACGATCGAGCCGTTCCTGACCGGCATGCTGGACGAAGCAGCGAACCAGCATCACAGCCGGCCGAGCTACGTGTTCCAGATGGCCGACGGCTCGCTGCTGGTGTCCGACGAACTGCATGGCGCGATCTACCGCATCACCTACAGCGGACCCGGGAAGAAGTAGCGGTCCGTTGCGATACGTGAACAAAAGTTGGTGGCAGCCGCTGGCCCTTGGGCTGGCGGCTGCCGCGCTTTACGCCGGCGCCGCGATCGGCCAGCCGATGCCGCAGGCTGAGCGCATCAAGCTGTGCAGCGCCTGCCACGGCGAGGACGGCAATGCGCGGATGCCGAACACGCCGTCGCTCGCCGGTCAGCCTGAATTCTATCTGACCAACCAGCTCTTCCTGTTCCGCGAAGGCGTGCGCAATGTCCCGGGAATGTCGGAGCTGTTGAAGGGCCTCAAGGACGACGACCTCGTCGCACTCGCCGGTCATTTCGCCGCGCTCGCGCCCAAGGCAAGCGAGGAGAAGATCGATCCGGCGCTAGCCAAACGCGGCGCCGCGCTGGTCGAGCCGATGCGCTGCGCGTCATGCCATCTGCCGAGCTTCGCGGGACAAGATCAGATGCCGCGGCTGGCGAAGCAGCGGATCGACTATCTGATCCACTCGCTCAAGCAATTCCGCGACAACGCCCGCTCGGGCGCCGACACGCTGATGAGCAACGTGGTGATCGGCGTGTCCGACGACGACATTGCCGCACTCGCGCACTACGTCGCGTCGCGTTAGCAGCGGTTCATTCCAGAATGAACGTGACCTCCAGGGTCACACGGTATTCAGTGATCGCACCGTTCTCCACCTTGCCTTTCAGGGATATGACCTCGAACCCAGTGACTCCGCGCAGGGTCTGAGTGGCACGTTTCAAGCCCTCCTCGGCCGCCTGCTGGAATCCCTTCGGTGACGCTGCGGAAATCTTGCTGACGCTTGCAACTGCCATGAGCATCTCCTCTCGCGGGGCTCTCTATGCTTAAGGCTCGCAATGCGAACTTTGTATTGTACCTTAGGAAGCGGCAGCTATTCTAAAGTGTGATGTCGTGGGCGGTGCTTTACGGCAACGCCGGTTGCCACCCCCCCTGCGTGGGAGTGCGACAAGGCGCTCGCGGACCAATCGGCGCGCTGCTAACCTCTCCGAAAACCAAACACGGGAGGGATCCATGACATTCAAGCGCAGGCAATTCCTGCATCTTGCGGCCGGCGCTGCCGCCGCCATCGCCACACCGCACTACGCGCTGGCGCAAGCCTATCCATCGCGCCCGGTCACCATGATCGTGCCGTTTCCGGCGGCGGGACCGGCCGACGTGCTTGCGCGCATCCTGAACGAGCCGATGCGCCAGGCGCTCGGCCAACCGGTGGTGATCGACAACGTCTCCGGTGCGGCCGGAACGATCGCCGCCGCCCGCGCGGCACGCGCAGCGCCCGACGGTTACACCGTGATCCTGGGCAATCTCGGCACCCACGTGGTGAATGGCGCGATCTATTCGCTGCCGTTCGATCTGGTGAAGGATTTCGAGCCGATCTGCCTGCTGCCGACCAACTATCAATTGCTGATCGCCAAGAGCGGCGTGCCGGCAACGAATCTGAAGGAGCTGCTGGCGTGGCTCAAGACCAACGCCAACAAGGTCACGATCGGCACCGCCGGTCCAGGCGCGCCGTCGCACCTGACCGCCGTCTATTTCCAGAACGCGCTCGGCATGCAGTTCCAGCTGGTGCCGTATCGCGGTACGCCGCAGGTGCTGGCGGATCTGATCGCCGGACAGATCGATCTGGTGTTCGACCAGGCCTCGAGCGCATTGCCGCTGGCGCGCAGCGGCAAGGTGAAGACCTACGGAGTCACGTCGCTGACGCGCCTCGACTCCGCCCCCGAGATCCCGACCTTGCATGAAGGCGGCATGCCGGACTTCCAGGCATCGTATTGGTTCGGATTGTGGGCGCCCAAGGGCACGCCCGCCAACGTGATCGCGAGGCTCAATGCCGCGACCGTCGCCGCCTTGAACGATGCGGCGGTGCGCAAGCGGCTGACCGATCTCGGATCGGTGTTGCCGCCACCGGATCAGCTTCAGCCGGAAGCTCTCGGCAATCTACAGCGCGCGGAGACCACGCGCTGGTGGCCGATCATCAAGGCGGCCAACATCAAGGGCGAATAGACGGCGCTGAACGGCCGATCGATGTGTCACATCGCTTAGGCGTTGCGCTGTTCGCGCCAGATGCCGAGCGCTTCCTGCGCCGGGCGATCGGAGATCGAGAACAGCACCGATTGCTTGTCGACCTGGTGCGAATAGCGCTTCCACGGCGGCACGACGAACACGTCGTTGATGCCCCATTCCAGCGTCGTGCCCTCGACCGTGGTGGTGCCGCCGCCTTCGGTGCAGACGAAAATGGTGCCGTCGGTCGCCCGATATTTTTCGCCTTTGAAGCCCTTGGGGAACAGCGCCAGGTTAGCGCCCATGGTCGGCAGCACCGGGCCGCCGTTGACCGGGTTGGCGTAGCGCACCCGCGCGCCGTGGCTCTTGTCGATGTCGCCAGCCTTCTTGAGCCGATCGAGGATCGGGCGCGTCCGCGCATAGGTGTAGTTGATCACCGGGCTGCGCTTCATGTTCACCGGCGCGCCGTCCGGCAGCACGCCGGAACCGTAGAACGCCAGCGAGTCGCCGTCGCCGCGCGTCGTGTTCTGCATCTTGTCCTTCTCGTCGAAATAGTCGGCGAACGACGTCTCGTAGAAATTGACCGCCGGGAAATCCAGCACGTCGAGCCAGAGCATCGGCTTCTTCGATGGATTGCCATGGTCGTGCGGCGCCCAGTTGGCGGTGATGACGAAATCGCCGGGCGACATGAACGCCTTCTCGCCCTCGACCGCGGTATAGGCGCCCTCGCCGTCGAGCACGAAGCGGATCGCCGACGACACATGGCGGTGCGCCGGCGCGACCTCGCCCGGCAGAATCATCTGGATGCCCGCGAACAGGGTGTTGGTCGCCTTCGACTCACCGCGCAGGGCCGGGTTCTCAAGGATGAGAACGCGCCGCAACGCCTCCTCGGCCGAGATCAGCCCGCCCGATTCCATCACCAGCGATTTCACGACGTCGTAATGCCAGACATGCGGCACGCAGCGCGTGACTGGCTCCTTGGTGACGACCGAGCTCATCACCTTCCAGAGCGGCGTCATGTCCTGCTTGGAGATGCGCTCGTAGAACTCCTCGCGCATCGCATCGATATTGTGCTTGGGGCCAGGCTTGCCATTGGTCTTTGGCTTGGCGGCTGAGACGGTCGGCATGGCGCCTCCTTGGGGGCTGACGATCGGCGGCAGATTACTCCAAATCGCGGAGATAGTCCAATATGAAACTATCTCCCGGCCGCCCGGATCTGGTCTGGATTTCCGGCTCGATCATTCCCGGTTCTGACAGCCATATGGTAAAGTTCTGCCAATATTCCAGACAACTTGTTTGATACGGAAGCCAACACAAGAACTCGCGGCGCACGCAACGACGCTGCGAACAAGGGAGTGCGCCCATGGGCAAACGAAGCAAACCCGGACCGGTATCCGAGCCGGCCGCCGGTCACGGCATTTTGAACCGCCGTCTTTTCTTGGAAGGCGCGCTCGCGGCCGGAGCGGCCGGTGCAGGCGCCTCGACGGCCGCCGCGCAGCCGCTGGCGATCGAGCCGTGGATGAAAACGCCGGGGGCGGGGTTCGCCGGCTACGGCCAACCGTCGCGTTTCGAGAGCAAGGTCGTGCGGGCGATCGCGCCGCCGGCCAATCCGGCGACGCAAGGCGTCGGCACCGCGCGCACGCCGCTGCATCTGCTCGACGGCATCATCACGCCGTCGGGACTGCATTTCGAGCGCAGCCATTCCGGCATCCCGGATATCGATCCCGACCGGCACCGCCTGGCGATTCATGGCCTGGTGAAGCGGCCGCTGGTATTCACCGTCGAGGCGCTGTCGCGCTATCCGATGGAGTCGCGCATCGCATTCATCGAGTGCGCCGGCAACAGTGCCGCGCTCAACGCACCGAAGCCCGCGCCGCTCGGCGTCGCGGCGATCCACGGACTGCTGAGCTGCCAGGAATGGACCGGCGTGCGTCTCGCCACGCTGCTGGACGAGGCCGGCGTCGATCCGTCCGCGCGTTGGGTGATCGCTGAGGGCGCCGATTCCGCCGCGATGAGCCGCAGCATCCCGTTGTCCAAGGCGATGGGCGACGCGCTGGTCTGCCTCTACCAGAACGGCGAGCGGGTGCGTCCCTCGAACGGCTATCCATTGCGGCTGTTGCTGCCCGGCTTTGAGGGCAACATGAACGTCAAATGGCTGCGCCGGCTCAAACTGACCGCCAGCCCAGCCATGACCAAGGACGAGACCTCGAAATACACGGTCGTGCTGAAGGACGAGAAATCCTGGCAGTTCGTGTTTCCGATGGAGGTGAAGTCGTTGATCACCCGACCGTCGCCGGGAACCCCATTGAGAGGGCCAGGCTTCTACGAGATTTCGGGGCTGGCCTGGTCCGGCAATGGCCGCATCACGCAGGTCGATGTCTCGGCCGACGGCGGCAAGAGCTGGGCCCCTGCCGCGCTCGCAGGCCCGGCGCTGCCGATGGCGCCGGTGCGCTTCCGCGCTCCCTGGCAATGGAACGGCGGGCCCGCCGTGCTGCAAAGCCGCGCCACCGATGACACCGGCATGGTGCAGCCGACGCGTGCGCAATTCGCCGCCGCACGCGGACTGCGCGGAGTCTACCACTACAACGCCATCGCCAGCTGGGCCGTCGACGCCAAGGGAGAGGCAACCAATGTCTATGCTTGAGCGCCTCACCGTTTGCGCGGCATTGCTCGCGACAGCACCCGCCGCACTGGCGCAGTCTCCGCAACTCGGGCAACCGATTGCGCCGGCCGATCTCGCGCCATGGGACATCAGCATCGGCCCGGATGGCGCCGGGCTTCCGTCCGGCAGCGGCACCGCCACGCAAGGCGAAGCCGTCTACGTCGCCAAATGCCAAGCCTGTCATGGCGAGAAGGGCGCCGGCAAACCCAACGATGCGTTGGTCGGCGGCATGGGATCGCTCGCCCCCGACAAGGCGCCGGTGAAGACGGTCGGCAGCTTTTGGCCCTATGCCACGACGTTGTTCGACTATGTGCGGCGAGCGATGCCGTTCCAGGAGTCACAGTCGCTCACCGGCGATGAACTCTACGCGGTATCGGCCTACATCCTGCACCTCAACGGCATCGTCGGGCCGAATGACGTGCTCGACGCACAGTCCTTGCCTAGGATACGAATGCCGAACCGGGATGGCTTTGTGCCGTTCCCACGAAATCCGAAGTAAGCGGACGTCGAGCGCAGACGAATGGCCGACCACACCACCACGACAATCGCCGTGCGCGGCTGCAACATCCAAGCTGATGCGCGGCGGCTCCGGTCCGCCGCTGCTGTTCCTGCACGGCGCCAGCGGCGCGGGCGCCTGGCTGCCGTTCATGCAGTCGCTGGCGGCGAAATACGACGTGATCGTGCCGCAGCATCCGGGCTTCAACGATTCCGACACGCCGGACTGGCTCGATACCATCCACGACCTCGCCTATTTCTATCTCGACGTCCTCGACCAGCTCGATCTCGACCGCGTCCACCTGGTCGGCTGATCGCTCGGCGGCTGGATCGCGGCCGAGATCGCCATCCGCAACACCCAGCGGCTGGCGTCGCTGACGCTGATCGGCGCCGCCGGCATCCATGTCCCGGGCGTCAAGCAGGTCGACCTCTTCCTCGGCAGCGACGAGCAGCGCATCCGCGACTTCTTCCACGACCCAAACATGCGCCGACGAGATGATCGCGCGGCTGCTGCAGCCCGAGCTCGAAGACGTCAATATGAAGAACCGGATCGCCACCGCGAAGCTGGCCTGGCAGCCGCGCGGCTACGATCCGCACCTGCACAAATGGCTGCACCGGATCGACGTGCCGACCCTGATCGTGTGGGGCGCCAACGACCGGCTGTTTCCGATGGAATACGCCTACGCCTATCAGCAACTGATCCCGGGCTCGAAGGCGGTGATCATTCCGGAATGCGGACACATCCCGCAGGTCGAGAAGGCGGCCATGTTCGTTGCCGCGCTCACGGATTTCATCGAGCGGATGAGGGTCGCGGCATGAAGTTCTTCAATTTCCATCTCATGCCCTACCGGCACGCCGATCTCGACGCGATCGAGCAAGAACGGCTCCGCCTGGGTGACCTATTCCAACCGCCACTACGACCCGCGCGAAGGGCGCCGACCTCTATCACGAATATCTCGACCAGATGGAATTCGCCGACCGGCTCGGCTTCGACGGCGTCTGCCTCAACGAACACCACCAGACCGCCTACGGCATGATGCCGATCCCGGGCGTGCTCGCCGGCGCGCTGGCGCGCTCGGTCAAGCGCGCCAAGCTCGCGATCCTCGGCCGCGCGCTGCCGCTGCTCAACAATCCGCTGATGGTGGCGGAAGAATACGCCATGCTCGACAACCTGACGCGCGGCCGCTTCATCGCCGGCTTCGTGCGCGGCATCGGCGCCGAATACCACGCCATGGGCATCAACCCGGCGCGTCTCGCAGGAGCGCTTCGCCGAGGCGCACGACCTGATCGTGCGCGCCTGGACCGAGCCCGGGCCGTTCGCCTACGCGGGCAAGCACTACCACTTCAACTACGTCAACCCCTGGCCGCGGCCGTATCAGAACGCCGCATCCGCCGATCTGGATTCCGTCGCAAGGCTCGTCGAGCACGATCAAATGGGCGGCGCAGATGCGCTACACCTACGCGCAGACGCTGTCGCCGATCGCGGTGGTGGCGCGCTTCTTCCAGATGTATCGCGACGAGGCGGAGAAGGCCGGCTACGAGCCCTCGCCCGACCAGCTCGCCTGGTCGAACACGATCTATGTCGCCGACACCGACGAGAAGGCGATGCGCGAGGCGAAGCCGCATCTCGAGGCGCTGGTCAACCGCTTCCTCAAGATGCCGATCGAGATGCTGCTGCCGCCGGGCTACACCAACATCGAATCGATGAAGCGCATCCGCGCCGCCAAGATGACCGGCAAGACCGCATGTCGATCGAGGAGCTGATCAAGACCGGCGTGGTCATCATCGGCAGCCCGAACACCGTGCGCGAGAAGCTCGCCGAGTATCAGGACCTCGCCGGCTTCAACACCTCGCTGACCAAGACCCAGTTCGGCACGCTGCCCGACGACATGACGCGCGCCAACATGGCGGCGATCGCCCAGGAAATCCTGCCGCACTTCCGCGACCGCCTGCCGCAAGGCAAGCAACCGGCGGCGGCGGAGTGATGATGCGTTCCCCGCGCGCGGTGCAGCGCACGCATAGACAAGTTTACGCAGTCTACGCAAGCTCGACTGCGTGCGGTGCGCCGCAGACGCGGGGTCCCGGTTTCTGCCGATAATCAACCGGGGTCCCGGGTCTGCATTGCATCACTTCGTGCTGCAACGCGCCCGGGACACGAGAAGGAGGCAATCTTTATGACACTGCCACGCCGCCAATTCCTGCGTCTCGCCGGATTAGCCGCCGCACTCCCCGTCGTGTCACGCCCGGCCATCGCACAAGCCTATCCGACGCGGCCGGTCCGCTGGGTCGTGCCCTATCCGGCCGGCGGCGCGACCGATCTGATCGCGCGATTGCTCGGCCAATGGCTGACCGAGCGGCTTGGCCAGCCGGTCATCATCGACAACCGGCCGGGCGGCGGCACCAATATCGGCACCCAGGCCGTGGTCAGCGCGGCGCCGGACGGCTACACGCTGCTGTTCACCGCATCCACGCACACCATCAACGTGTCGCTGCAGTCGCTGCCGTTCAACTTCCTGCGCGACATCACGCTGGTGTCGGGACTGAGCGAGCTGCCGCTGGTGATGGACGTCAGCCCGAAGCTTCCGGTGAAGAACCTCACGGAATTCGTCGCCTATGCCAAGGCCAATCCGGGCAAGGTCAACGTCGCCTCGTTCGGTGCGGCGACCATCAGCCATCTGGCGATCGAGTTCTTCAAGGTCACGACCGGCGTCGACGTGGTGCACGTGCCGTATCGCGGCGGCGCGCAGATCATGACCGACCTGATCTCCGGCCAGATCCAGGCGGCGGTCGACTCGCTGCCGAGCTCGCTGCCGCACATCAAGAGCGGCGCGATCCGCGCGCTCGCCGTGCTGTCCGCAGAGCGCGCGCCGGCGTTGCCCGACGTGCCGGCGGCCGGCGAGATCATTCCCGGCCTGGAGGTGCGGACGTTTTCCGGCGTCGGCGCGCCGAGCGGCACGCCGCCCGAGATCATCGAGCGGCTCAACCGCGAGATCAACGCCGGGCTCGCCAACCCCACCATCAAGGCGCGCTTCGCCGATGTGGGCGCCTCGCCCGCGATCATGAGCTCGGCCGAGGCCAACGCCTTCGTGAAGGCGCAAACCGAGAAATGGGCCAAGCTGATCAAGAGCGCCGGCATCAAGGCGGAGTAGCTCTGCGATGTGCCCGGGCGACCCCGGCGCTTGACGCGGGGAGACCACGGGACCCAAGCAGATAGCGCGCAAAGCGCAACTCTGACTAAGCCCGTCTCAGTTCTCTGCGGATCCTCGGCTCTCGCTGCGCTCGGCCGGGTACGCGGATGCTTACGTATTCACCGCGCCGCCATCGACCGCGATGATCTGGCCGGTGACGAAATCGCTGTCGCTCGACGCCAGGAACACCAGCGCGCCCAGGATGTCCTGCGGATAGCCGTCGCGCTTGATGGCGCGGCGCTGGATGGCGTTGTCGCGCGAACGTCTGCACGTGGCCGGGATTGTTCTCGACCACGCTGTCGGAGAGCGTGAAGCCCGGCGCCAGCGTGTTGACGCAGATGCCGGCGCCGCCGACGGCGCGCGACAGCGAGCGCGTGAACGCGACGATCGCGCCTTTCGACGTGGTGTAGTGCAGCATCTGCGGCATGCCGCGGTAGGTCGAGCCGGAGCCGATATTGATGATCTTGCCGTAGCCCTTGGCGCGCATGTGCGGCACCACGTGCTTGGCCATCAGGAACGGCCCGCGCACGTTGACCGCCATCACCTTGTCCCACAGCGCGACGTCGATATTGGTGAACTCGGTCTCTTCGAGCTGCGAATAGAGCGCGGCGTTGTTGACCAGGATGTCGATCTTGCCGAACCGCTCGACGGTGCTGGCGACCAGCGCCTTGACCTGCGCCTCGTCGCTGACATCGCAGACCATGCTGGCGGTGGCGTTGCTGCCGTGCTTGGCGGCCAGCTCTTCGCGCAAGATCGCTGCCATCGGCGATGTCGGCGATCATCACCGCCGCGCCTTCGGCGGCGAGCGCCTGCGCATAGTGGCGCCCGATGCCCCGGGCGCCGCCGGTGACGATCGCGCAGCGGCCGGCGAGACGCGCCATGGTCAGTTCTCCGATGGTCAGTTCTTGCCGGCCTGTCTGCTTGCGCACGAATTTCTCGAACGCTTCGAGCTGCAGCTTGACCATGTCCTTGGTCGCCTGGTCGGTGAGTTCGAGCGAGCCTTCGGCGAACTTCTTGGCCGAGAAGTTCACGAACACCTCCGGCCGGATCAGCATCACCGCCTCGACCGAGGTGAGGCACTGGCGCAGGTGATACTGCATGCGCGCGCCGCCCAGAAGGCCGCCGGCGCAGGACTGGATCGCCACCGGCTTGCCCTTGAACGGGTCGTCCTTCATGCGCGAGGTCCAGTCGATGGCGTTCTTGAGGCCGCCCGGGATCGTCCAGTTGTATTCCGGCGAGACGATGATCACGCCATCGGCGTTGCGGATGGCGTCCGCCCACGCCGTCACCGACGCCGGAAAGCCGGCGTTCTGCTGATCGAAATTGTAGATCGGAATCTCGGCCCACGACGGCGCCGGCGTAATCTTCATGCCGGCGGGCGCCAGCGACGGCAGCGCACGCAACAGCGCGGCATTGAACGACGCCTTGCGCAGCGAGCCGCAGATCGAAACGATGTTCAGAGTCAGCCATGGTGACATCCCCTGTTATCCGCATACACGCTCGTCGGGATCGACAGCCCGGCCGACAGTCCGGCGCTATTGCTGCTGCGATGCCCGCCTTTTCGCGCACCGCCTTCCAGCGGTCGATCTCCGAGACGATATGCTCGCGCAGCTCATCGGGCGTCGACGACTTCACCAGCGCGCCGACCTTGGCGATCTGCGCGCGCACGCTATCGGTCGCCAGCAGCTCGCGCAGCGCCTTGTTGGTCTTCTCGACGATCGGCGCCGGCGTGCCGGCCGGGAACGCAGAGCCCGTACCAGCTCGTCACGTCGTAGCCGGGCAGCCCGGATTCCGCCAAGCGTCGGAATCTCGGGCACGGTCGGGAAGCGCTGCGGCGAGGTCACGCCGATCGCGCGCATCTTGCCGGCCTGCACATGGCCCTGCACGGTCTGGATCAGTTCGATCACCATCTGCACCTCGCCCGCGATCAGGCCCGTGAGCGTGGCCGGCGTCGATTTGTACGGCACGTGCACGATGTCGAGCCCGGCCATCTGCTTCAAGTACTCGGACGCGAAGTGCTGCGTGGTGCCGACGCCGGGGCTGCCGAAGTTGAGCTTGCCGGGATTCTTCTTGGCATAGGCGATGAGGCCTTTGACGTCCTTGGCCGGGAAGTCCGGCGCGGTGACCAGCATCAGCCCGGCGGTGCCGACCATCGACACCATCTGGAAATCGTTGACCGAGTCGTAGCGCAGGGACTTGTACATCGCCGGGGCGATGACGTGCGCATTGCTCATCATCAGCGCGGTGTAGCCGTCCTTGGGCGCGCGAGCGACCTGCTCGGCCGCGGTCGTGCCGCCGCCGCCGACGCGGTTCTCGACCACGACCGGCTGGCCGAGCGCTTTCGACAGCGGCTCGGCGATGATGCGCGCGGCGATATCGGTGCCGCCACCGGCGCCGAAGCCGACGATGATGCGGATCGGCCGGGTCGGCCAATCCTGGGCGTGCGACGACGTCGCAACCGCGCCGAAAGAGACGACGACCGCAAGCGCAGCCGCGATGGCGAACAACCGTTTCATGCAATGTCCTCCCCGTGTCGCAATCGACATGGCGCGGGCTTTGTCCCGCGCAGCCACTTTTCTTGCAGGAAAGAGGAAGGCCGGGCATTGGGCAAGACGACGCGCTTTGCGCCCCCTCTGCCCGGCCGTACTGCTAGCGCGTCACTTCTCGTCCTCGATCGGATTGACCAGAACGCCGACGCCTTCGATGTCGATTTCGCAGGTGTCGCCGCCCCGCATGAAGATTGGGGGCTTGCGCGCGAAGCCGACGCCCGACGGCGTGCCGGTGATGATGATGTCGCCCGGCTCGAGGGTGATGCCCTGGGTGATGTAGACCAGCATTTCGGCGACCGGGAACATCATGTTGTCGGTGTTGTCCGACTGCAGGGTGTTGCCGTTGAGGCGGGTCTGGATCTTCAGGCCCTTGCCGCCGGGCGGCACTTCGTCGGCCGTGACCATCCAGGGGCCGAAGCCGCCGGTCTTGTCGAAGTTCTTGCCCATGTCCCACTGGGTGGTCTTGCGCTGGAATTCGCGCACCGAGCCTTCGTTGAAGCACGGAGTAGCCGGCGATGCAGGAATAGGCGTTGTCCATCGTGAGGTGACGGGCCTTCTTGCCGATCACGACCACCATCTCGGCCTCGTAGTCGAGGGTGTCGGAGACCTTCGGCCGCACGATCGGCTGCAGGTGCGGCACCAGCGAGGTGTGGCAGCGGAAGAAGATGGTCGGGAATTTCGGAATGTTGTCGCGATTGAAGCCTTCCTTGACGTGCTCAAGGTAGTTGAGGCCGAGGCAGATGTTCTTCGGCGGGCGCGCGACCGGCAGGCCGAATTTCAGGCCCTTCAGCGGCTTGCGGGCGCCGGCGGGCGCGCGCTTGGCGAGATCGCCGAGAGCCGTGAGGTCGCCATTGCTCTGGGCCAGCACGTCGGCCAGGTTCGACGGCACCTTCGGCGTCGACCGCCTGCAGGTCGATCACGTTGTCGCCTTCGACCACGCCCAGGCGCAATCCCTCGTTCGATTCAAATCCTACAATCTTCATGGCTCTGGAAGCTCCTCATCTGCCGAGGGACGGGACTATAGCAAAGCGCCGGAAAGCACGTCTATACGGCAGGCCCCCCTTCTGCGGGCCGCTTATAGCGGTGTCTGGCGGCTGTGTCTTGAGGCCAGAGTCCAATTCTAACATTCGCATCCCATTTCCGCGGACTGTTTTGCGAATGTTAGATTAAAGGACTACTGGCAAGTATCAGCTGCTCGTGGAGTATGGATTTGACATTCGCATCGCGTGCTTGCTGCCAGGTGGGTAGCGAATGTCAAATCCATCCACTAGGGCCTAACTTTGCCGCGTCAGGGCCTGGACCAGGAAATAGCCGTTGCGGTCGGACCATGCGGCCGAGGCGGTCCAGCCCGAACCGCGCGCCATCGCGACGAAGGCTTCCGGCGTATATTTGTAGCTGTTCTCGGTGTGGATCGTCTCGCCGCCGCGGAATTCAAAGATGCGTCCCGCCACCCTCACCTTCTGCCGCTTGCGGCTGGCGAGATGCATTTCGATGCGCCGGCGCTCGGTGTTGTAGAACGCCTGATGACAGAACGAGCCGAGATCGAAGTCCGCGCCCAGCTCCCGGTTGATCCGCGTCAGCAGATTGAGATTGAAGCGCGCGGTGACGCCGGCCGCGTCGTTGTAGGCCGCGTTGAGGACACGCACATCCTTGACCAGGTCGAAGCCGATGATCAGCGTCGAACCGGCGCCAAGCATGCCGCCGGCATGCTTGAGAAACGCGGCGGCGGCGTGTGGCTCAAAATTGCCGATCGTCGATCCCGGGAAAAATCCAACGCGCGGCCGCGACACGACCGCGCGCGGCAGATGGAACGCCTTGGTGAAATCGGCTTCGACCGGAAGCACGGTGAGACGCGGATAGTCACGGCGCAGCTCGGCCGCCTCCTGCAACAGCATCTCGGACGAAATGTCGACCGGGACATAGGCGGAGATCGCCGGCGCGGCGTCGAGCAACATCCGCGCCTTGCGGGTCGAGCCGCGAACCGAATTCGATCAGCGCGGAATCCTGCGGTATCAACGCCGCCATCTCGCCGGCGTGGCGCTCCAGGATCGCCAGTTCGCAACGCGTCGGATAATATTCCGGCAGCCGCGTGATCTCTTCGAACAACTGCGCGCCGACTTCGTCGTAGAAATATTTTGGCGACAGCCGCTTCGGCCGCGCCGCCAATCCGGCGAGCACGTCGCGCGCAAACTCGGTTTCGACTTCGTTCGAAACAGGCTGAAGCGCCGTTCGGGCCAGTGCCACCATCGTTACCTCCTTACACTGCTCCGAATGCGTTCAGCAGCCGTAATCAACGAGCCGCAATCCGCTGAATTGCCAACGCGCCGGTGGATAGAAGAAATTGCGGTAGCTCGGCCGCGAATGTCCCGACGGTGTCGCCAGCGAGGAGCCGCGCAGCACCATCTGGTTGATCATGAACTTGCCGTTGTATTCGCCGAGCGCGCCGGTCGCCGCGCGATAACCGGGATACGGCGAATAGGCGCTGCGCGTCCATTGCCACACGATCCCGAACGCGTCGTCGATCAGGCCGGCGCCAGCCGCGACCTCCCACTCCTGCTCGGTCGGCAGGTCCTTGCCCATCCAGCGCGCAAAGGCATCGGCCTCGTAGTAACTCACGTGGCAGACCGGCGCGGATGGATCGATCGGCTTGAGTCCCGCCAAGGTGAAACTGTGCGACACGCCATCGACCTTGCGCCAGTAGCCGGGAGCCTCCCAGCCTTCGGCTTGCAGCGTGGCCCAGCCGTCCGACAGCCACAGCGACGGCGTCGCGTAGCCGCCGTCGGCGATGAAATCGAGCCATTGCGCATTGGTGACGAGCGCAGCGCGCGATCCGCACCGGCCGCAGAAAGACCTGATGCTCCGGCCCCTCATTGTCGAAGCTGGTAGCCCTCGCCGGAAAATCCGATCTGGTGCAGGCCATCGGGAATCGCGACGAAGCCCGACGCGGTTTTCTGCGACGCCGGCGCAGCAAAGCCGTCATCGTAAACCGGCGCGATCGGATTGAGCGAGAACGCGTGCAGGATGTCGGTGAGGATCAGCTCCTGATGTTGTTGCTCGTGATTGAGGCCGATCTCCAGGATGCGCAGCACCTCCGCAAGCTGCGAGCCGCCACCCTGCTCCAGGAGCCGCGCCACCGCATCGTCGACATGGGCGCGATAGGCCGTGACCTCGCTGTTGGTTGGCCGCGTCACCAGTCCGCGCTGCGGGCGCGCATGGCGCGGTCCGGCGGCGACATAGTAGGAGTTGAACAGATACGCGAACTGCCGATCGAACGGCCGGTAGCCCGGCAGATGCGGCGTCAACAGGAACTGCTCGAAGAACCAGGTGGTGTGTGCGCGGTGCCATTTCGTGGGGCTGGCATCCGCCATCGATTGGATGACCTGGTCCTCATCGCTCAAGGGCGCGACGCGCCGCTCGGTCTCACCGCGGACGTCACGATAGACGGAAAGCCACGCGCCTCGCCGGTCGCTCGGGCGCAGCGGGGCGAGCCCTGGCATCGGCGTGACGTTGTCTTGACCGCGAGACAAATCTTGGCCGCGAGATGGATGGATGGCTTGAGAAGCCATTCCCACTCCTTTTCAAGGTGTTCGTGAGCGCCCCGATTAGAACGGCCCGCGCGGGACCGAATGTTCCGCAGCATACGATATGGCGACGCTTTCAGTCGCGGCCAAGATGACGGCCGTCATCGCGACGAAACGAGGCACCTTGCGACCAACGCTAGCAGCAGAAAAGGCAATGGAAAAACAAAGCGCTATCGCGACATCGCCATCCGGTGACCGGCCGATCACGGACAGTTGTGGCTATCTCACCGCGCCGACCCCGGCGGCGGCGGCGACGCCGTTCTGCTGGCCGGTGCCGCCGCTAACCCCGATGGCGCCGACGATCTTGCCGTCCACCACGATCGGCAGTCCGCCCTCCGACGCGGTCGGCCGCGCGTCGTCTGGGAAGGTCATGAACGCGACATTTCCCGCCGCAAATTGGTCGACGAACACCTTGCTGGAGCGCCGAAATAACGCGGACGTCCGGGCCTTGGCGGTGGCCAGCTGGAATGATGCATTCTGGGTCCCGTCCATTTTCTCGAAATAGATGATGCCGCCGTCCGGGCCGACGACGGCCACGGCCATGCGCCAGCTGTTCTTGCGGGCTTCGGCAAGCGCCGCCGCCGCCGCCGCCTTGGCCTGATCGGTGCTGATCGGCATCCCATACTCCGGCGCTGGAGAACCAGCCGACGGTGCCTGAGCCGGTTGCTGGGCCAGGCTTGGCCCGGCACTCGGCCCAGCCGCGATCAGTGCCGCACCGATCAACAGCGCCATCGCCATCCGCATCGCCATCTGCTCCGTCTCCCGAATTCCCAAGCCGCGGCACGCGGCCACGTTGGCGCGAACTCCGCAAGACATGCACTAAGATAGGCGAGGTGTCGGAGGGCCAGCAAGGACACTCGTGTCAAATCCACTCCACGAGGGACATCAGAGGCTTGCGGCAACGCCAGTTGCCGGGAACAATAGCCGATATCAACAACGGACAGCGATATGCGACCCATCCGTCGGGGCTTGGCCCAACACGTAGCTTGGCCCTCGGCCCTTGGCCCTGCCGCTCTTGGCATTGATGATCATCGGCGCGCCGACCGCGGCGCTTGGCCAGCCGAACTGCCGCAATACCGGCAACTTCGACAAATGGCTCGCCGACGTTAAACGCGAGGCCGCCGCCCAAAAGATTTCCGCCGCCACCATTGCCGCCGCATCGCCGTTCCTGACCCTCGATCAACGCATCATCAATATCGACCGCGGGCAGCGTTTCTTCGCGCAGAACTTCCTGGATTTCTCCAACAAACTGGTGCCGGCCTACCGCCTGCAGCGCGGCGGCCAGATGATCAAAAAACATCAGGACATATTCCGGCGCATCGACAAGGACTTCGGCGTACCGGCTCCCGTCATTGTTGCGTTCTGGGGGCTCGAGAGCGATTTCGGCGCCAGCGCCGGCAAGGAGCAGGTGCTGCGCGCGCTGGCGACGCTGGCCTATGATTGCCGGCGGCCCGAATTGTTCCGGCCGCGCCTGTTCGACGCGCTGCGCATGATCGAGCGCGGCGACCTGCGGCCGGAGGAGATGATCGGCTCCTGGGCCGGCGAGCTCGGCCAGACCCAGATGATGACGTCGGAATACTATCGCAGCGCCGTCGACTATGACGGCGACGGCCGGCGCAATCTCATTCGCAGCGTGCCGGACGTGCTGGCCTCGACCGCGAACTATCTGATGCATCTCGGCTGGAAGCGCAATCAGCCGTGGGTCCAGGAGGTCCGCGTTCCGGCCAATATGCCGTGGGAAGAATCCGACCTGTCGATCCAGCACCCACGGGCGCAGTGGGCCAAGTGGGGCGTGACCCGCGCCGACGGCAAGCCGCTCGAAACCGATGCCCTGGGCGCGTCTCTGGTGTTGCCGATGGGACGGTTCGGGCCGGCGTTCCTCGCCTTCGACAACTTCAAGGTCTACACTGAGTGGAATAACTCGCTGATCTACTCGCTGACCGCCGCTTACTACGCGACCAGGCTCGCGGGCGCCGCGCCCTATCATCGCGGCTTGGGCGAGAAGATCCCGGGGTTGAACGCCGACGAGGTGCGCGAGCTACAAACGGTCCTGGCCAAGCGCGGATTTGACGTCGGCCGGGTCGACGGCATTCTCGGCTTGAAAAGCCGCCAAGCGGTCCGCGCCATGCAGATCAAACTCAAGCTGCCGGCCGATTCCTGGCCGACCGCCGAATTGCTCAGCCGGTTGCGCGGCACGCGATAATCAATAGCCGGAGGAACCGCCATGAAACTGATCCGTGCGCTGGCCGTGGCCGCGGCCTGCCTCGTCGCCTGCCTCGCCAGTGGGCCCGCGTTCGCCCAAGGCGCGGCCGACGCGGCGAGCTATCCCAACCGGATCGTGCGGCTGATCGTGCCGTTCCCGCCCGGCGGACCGGCTGATGTGATCGCGCGCTTTGTCGGACAGAAGCTGAGCGAGGACTGGGGCCAGACGGTGGTGGTCGAGAACCGCCCCGGCGGCAATACGGCGATCGCCGCCCAGCAGGTCGCCCGCTCCGCGCCCGACGGCTACACGCTGCTGATCCCCATGGACACCACCATGGTGCTCAACCCGCTGACGATTCCCAACCTGCCCTACGAACCGCTGAAAGACCTCGTCCCGATCACCATGCTGACCAAGAACATGTCGCTGGTGGTGACGCGCATGGCGGGACCGAAATCGATCAAGGAGCTGATCGCGCAGGCCAAGGCGCGACCCGGCAAGATGAACATGGGCGCCGGCACCATCACCTCACGGCTCGGCGCCGTGCTGTTCGCCAAGACCGCCGGCATCGACGTCCAGCTCATCCCGTTCAAGGGCAGCGCCGAGATCGGCCAGGCGGTGCTGGCCGGCACCGTCGATTTCGCCCTCGACTCCACCGGCACGGCGCTGCCGCTGGTCCAGGGCGGGCAGTATCGCGCGCTGGCGAAGTACACCAACCAGCCGCTGCCGATGTTTCCCGGCGTGCCGAGCCTGAGCGAAGCGGCGGGCCTTCCCTCACTCGACGAGAGCTCGACCTGGATCGCGATCGCGGCACCTGCCGGCACCCCGCGACCGATCGTCGACAAGATCCACAGCGCCGTCGCCAAGATCTATGCCGATCGGGCGACCATGCAGAAGCTCGAGAAGGTCGGCATCAATGCCGTCAACTCGACGCCGGATGAGCTCACGGCGTACATCCGCAGCGAGAGCGCGCGCTGGTCGAAGGTTCTCAAAGAGAACAGCCATCTGCTGAAGCTGGAATAACACGGACGCCATCGACGCAGGCTGCCGAGGGCCTCCGGAAAACCTGTCGCGTCCGAGGAAGATTGCTATAAGTCTGGCCAACAACTGTCATTCTACGGAGTAACCAATGGATACCGGTGCCAATGTTGCCAGCCACTCGGCCGCAAACTATTTCATCGAAGGATTGAACGAGGTCGGCATCGACTATCTGTTCTCCAACATGGGCACCGACCACGCCCCGATCATCGAGGCGTTCGCCGGCCGCAAGCGGCGCGGCCAGAAAATTCCGACCATCGTCGTCTGCCCGCATGAAAACACCGCGGCGCACATGGCGGGCGGCTACGCGCTTGGTGACCGGCCGCGGCCAGGGCGTGCTGGTCCATGTCGACGTCGGCACCGCCAACAGCGCGAACGCCATGCACAATCTCTATCGCAGCCGGCTCCCGGTGCTGCTGATGGCGGGCAAGGCGCCGTTCACCACCCACGGCGAACTCACCGGCACGCGCGACAACTACGTGCACTTCGTGCAGGAGCCGTTCGACCAGGGCAGCCTGGTGCGGCCCTACACCAAATGGGAATGGACGCTGCCGTCCGGCATCGTCGCCAAGGAAGTCATCCGCCGCGCCCACACCATCATGCAGAGCGACCCGAAGGGACCGGTCTACTTGATGCTGCCGCGCGAAATCCTCACCGAGGTCTGGGCCGACGACGACGTGCGCTCCTATCCCGGTGAGCGCTACGGCGCGACCCAACCGGCCGGCGTCGATCCGCGCCTGATCGATCAGCTCGCGGATGCGTTGCTGGCGTCGAGCTATCCGATCCTGCTCGCCTCCTATGCCGGCCGCACGCCCGGCGCGTCCGAAGCGATCGAGCGGCTCGCCGAGTTCGCCGGCATTCGCCTGTTCGAGGCCAACATGGTCAACAATTTCGGCCACGAAGGTCCGTGCTTCGGCGGCTTCGGCGGTGGCGCGCATATCGGCAAGGCCGACTTCGGCCTGCTGGTCGACGTCGACGTTCCGTTCTTCCCGCGCGAGACCAAGCTCAACGACAAGACGTTCTGGGGCCAGATCGACGTCGACGTGCTCAAGAGCGGCTCGCCGATGTGGAGCTTCCCGGCGAACTTGCGCCTGCAAGGCAACAGCGCGCGAATTGTCGAGCAGCTTTACGAGGCGGTGAAGCAGAAGGCGTCGCCGGCGTTCCGCGACGCCGCCAAGGCGCGCGTCACCGAGATGATGGAGCAAAAGGCGAAGCGCAAACAAAGCGCCGCCGAGCTCGCCGCCAACCAGGGCAAGGTGGGCGCGATCAACGCGCATTATCTCTGTGCTGAGCTCGCCAAACGCATCGCCGACAAGGACATCATCTTTGCGGAAGCCGCGCGCAATTCACCGGCGATCCAACAGCAGATCCCGCGGCCCCTGCCCGGCACGGTCACCCGCGTCGGCGGCGGCGGGCTGGGCTCGTCCGGCGGCATGGCGCTCGGCGCCAAGCTTGCGGCGCCCGATCGCATGATGATCCAGATCGTCGGCGACGGCAGCTTCTATTTCAACGTGCCGAGCTCGGTGTTCGGCGCGTCGAAGCAATACAAGCTGCCGATCCTGTCGATCGTGGTCGACAATGGCGGCTGGTCGGCGGTGAAGGAATCGACGCTGCGCGTCTATCCCGACGGCGACGCCAAGGTCGAAGACGAATTCGCCGCCAACCTGCCGGCAGACGTCGACTTCTCCAAGATCGCCGAGGCGTTCGGCGCTTACGGTGAGAAAGTCACCGACCCGGCCGCGGTGCCGGCCGCGCTCGACCGCGCCATCAAGGAAGTGAAAGGCGGCCGCTCCGCGCTGCTGCACGTCACGGTGACGCGGCTGTAGACGTCTTGGGCACCGCTGCTTGCCGCAGACGAGCGGGATGCCCGCGATGGCCATAGGCCATCGCGGATTGACCGCCCGTCATGGCACCGTCGGTGCCGCATCCGAGTATGGCCTCGACTCAACCGGTGCTCGGGAAAGCCGGCGATAGAGATCGCGGCGGCGGGCGAGCGGCCACCAATCGTACAAAAAGATTTCCAGCGGACGCCAGTTCGCCACCCAGCCAAGGATCAGGAAGCTCTCCTCGACGAGGCGCCGAAACGGCGCTTCGCTGAGGAGCCCGGCGCCAGATGCGAGGCACCAGACACGCAACCAGGATCGGCACGCCGATTGCGAGCGAACGGCGACCGATCCGAAAGAGCTCATTGAGATCGCTCTGGAGGGCATCGGCACGATCGGAAAAATATCGGCTGAATGCCACGCCAAGCTCGCGCGCGGCTTTGGTCTGGGCTTCGGCCTCCGGAAAATGAACGACAATCTTGATGGCCTGGGTGACAGGCAATTCCCGCGCCCACCCGACAATATATTGCTCCACCTCGCGATCGAGGTCGCGTTCCCGAAACGGAAACGGGTCGAGCGTATCAAAAAGCTGCGCAATGCCGTCGACGCGCAGCTCGATGACATCCTTGGCGTTTGCGGTTTCCATGCCATCGCAGGTCCAGTCGCGGACCCGACCCTTCAACAAAATTAGAATAAAACAAGAGCGGCCGCCTGCAATTACGCCAAATCAATACGAGAACGAAGGGCGGATAAGCGCAGCGGCGCTTGAAAGCCCGTGCCTCGCAGTTCAGAACCCTCTTCCCCCCGCCGCGCGCCATGGCATAAGGGCGCCGCAACCGTCCCGGGATTCCAGTGCACAGATGATTCAACTCGACAATATCGGCAAACAAAATGGCCGGCAGATACTCTTCATCGAGGCCTCCGCAGCGCTCCAAAAGGGCGAGAAGATCGGCCTCGTCGGCCCTAACGGGGCCGGCAAGACCACGCTGTTCCGGATGATCACCGGCGAGGAGCCGCCGGACGAAGGCCAGGTGGCCGTCGATCGGGGCGTGACCATCGGCTACTTCAGCCAGGACGTGGGCGAGATGTCTGGCCGCAGCGCCGCGGCCGAGGTGATGGATGGCGCCGGTCCGGTGAGCACCGTGGCCGCCGAGCTGAAGGAGCTCGAGGTCGCCATGGGCGACCCGGAGCGGGCCGACGACATGGAAGAGATCATCGAGCGTTATGGCGAAGTCCAGGGGCGCTTCGAGGAGCTGGGCGGCTACGCTTTGGAAGGCAAGGCGCGCGAAGTGCTCGCGGGCTTGGGCTTCAGTCAGGAGATGATGGACGGCGACGTCGGCGCGCTATCGGGCGGCTGGAAGATGCGCGTCGCGCTCGCACGCATTCTCCTGATGCGCCCGGACGCGATGCTGCTCGACGAGCCGAGCAACCACCTGGACTTGGAAAGCCTGATTTGGCTGGAGGCATTCCTCAAGGGCTACGAGGGCGCGCTGCTGATGACCTCGCACGACCGCGAGTTCATGAACCGCATTGTCACCAAGGTGGTGGAAATCGACGGTGGCACGCTGACGACGTATTCCGGCAACTATGAGTTCTACGAGCAGCAGCGCGCGCTGAACGAACAGCAGCAGCAGGCTCAGTTCGAGCGCCAGCAGGCGATGCTCGCCAAGGAAATCAAGTTCATCGAGCGGTTCAAGGCGCGTGCCTCGCATGCCGCGCAGGTGCAAAGCCGGGTCAAGAAGCTGGATAAGATCGAACGGGTGGAGCCGCCCAAGCGCCGCCAGACCGTGCTGTTCGAGTTCCTGCCGGCGCCGCGCTCCGGCGAGGACGTGGTCAACCTGAAGAACGTGCACAAGGGCTACGGCAGCCTCAAGATCTACGACGGGCTCGATTTCCTGGTGCGCCGCAGGGAGCGCTGGTGCGTCATGGGCGTCAACGGCGCCGGCAAGTCCACGTTGCTGAAGCTGGTGGCGGGCGCCACCGAGCCGGATGACGGGACGGTGGCCGTGGGCGGCAGCGTGAAGATGGGCTACTTCGCGCAACACGCCATGGATCTGCTCGACGGCGAGCGCACGGTGTTTCAATCGCTGGAAAACTCGTTTCCCCAGGCGGGGCAAGGCTCGCTGCGCGCGCTGGCCGGCTGCTTCGGGTTCTCCGGCGACGACGTCGAAAAAAAGTGCCGGGTGCTGTCAGGCGGCGAGAAGGCGCGACTGGTCATGGCGACGATGCTCTTCGACCCGCCGAACTTCCTGGTGCTGGACGAGCCCACCAACCACCTCGACATGGCGACGAAGGAGATGCTGATCACCGCACTGGCGCAGTACGAGGGCACCATGCTGTTCGTCTCGCACGACCGGCACTTCCTGGCCGCGCTATCCAATCGGGTGCTGGAGCTGACGCCCGAAGGCATCCATCAATACGGCGGCGGCTATACCGAGTACGTGGCGCGCACCGGCCACGAGGCCCCCGGCCTGCGGAGTTGAATCGAGGGGCCGCGCGCATGCGCCGGTCACGCGGCGCGATCGATCTGCCAGCGTTGTAGCGCCTACTTCTTCACCATCGCGCGCACCACCGGCGACCAGCGCTTGACCTCGGCGGCGACGAACGCGCTCAGCTCGGCCGGCGACATGAGCCGCGGCTCCTCGCCCTCGTTCTCGAAATGCTGCTTGAGCTCCGGCTTCACCGCGATGTTGCGCACCTCGCGGTTGACGGAATCGGTGACGGCTTTCGGCAGCCCCGCCGGCCCGGTGATCATGGTCCAAGTCGTGGTCTGGATGTCGGGATAGCCGAGCTCGCTCAGCGTCGGCAGATCCGGCAATTGCGGCAGCCGCTTCGCCGAAGACACGCCGAGCGGAACCAGCGTGCCAGCCTGGACATGCTGGCGCGCGGTCGCCCAATTGAGCGCGCCGACGGTCACGCGGCCAGCCAGCAGATCGACCACGGCGGCGCTGCCGGCGCGATAGGGAATATGCACCGCGTTGAGCTTTTCCTTTTGCACCACGTATTCGAACACGATGTGACCGACGGTGCCGGTGCCGGAAGAGACGTAAGGCATTTCCTTGGTCTGCGATCGCGCGTAGGCGAGCATGTCCTTCATCGACTTCGCGCCGATCGACGGATGCGCGACGATCACGCTCGGCGCGCCACCCAAGAACGCGATGTGGGTGAAATCCTTGATCGGATCGAACCCGGGATTGTCGCTCAACGCCGCCGCCAGCACGTGCACCGACATGCCGCCTGAGCCGAGCGTGTAGCCATCGGGCTCCGCGCGCGCCAATGCCAGCGCGCCGATCAAGCCGCCGCCGCCGGTGCGGTTCTCGACCACGAATTGCTGCCCGAACGATTGTCCGAGATGCTCGGCAAACAGCCGCGCCACCACGTCGGCGGCGCCGCCCGCGCCATAAGGCACGAGCATTCTCGACCGGCTTGCTCGGCCACTCCGGCTTTTGCGCAAACGCAACGCCGACGACACTACAGGCCATGACCACCAACAAGACCAGTCGCTTCATTCTCATCCTCATGGTCGATGTCCGTTCAGGCCGCACGGGGCCGCTCGCGCACGCCGAAACGTTGCAGGCGCGGCAGCACCTCGTCGCAAAAGAACGGAAGCTCTTCGAGATAGTTCACGCCCGACACCGCGATGCCGGTCAGCCCCGCCGACGACAGGTCGGCCAACTGCTTGGCGACTTGATCCGGGTCGCCGATGATCGACAGCCCGCCCATCCCTTCGGTGTATTGCCGGCGCTTGAGATTGAACTCCTCCATCGGAACGGTCTGCGGCGTGATGTTCTTGATCGCCAGGATCGAGTCGACCGCGGTCCAATCAGCACGATCGACGCTCCAGTGCTGGTAATAGTCGCGCGCTTCTTTCTCGGTCGGCTTGCAGGTGATGACTCCGACGGTATAGACGCCGATGTCGCGGTCGATATCCTTCGCCGCCTGCTTCACTGCCGCGACCCGCTGCGCCGTCTCGGCGAGCGACACGCGCGACGGGCGCACAAAGAAGGCGTCGCAGTTGCGGATCGCGAACGCCTGCCCGGTCGCCGACGCCCCCGCGTTCATGATCACCGGCCGCGCGCCATCATAGGGCTTGGGCTTGGCGCGCACGCCCGTGAGCTTGAGGTAACGGCCGTCGAAGTCGAAATCGTCGCCAGACGACCATGCGAGCTTGATGGCGTCGAGCCATTCCTGCGCATAGTCGTAGCGCGCTTCGTGCTCGCGCTGTTCGATGCCGAACATCTCGAACTCGCCCTCGTTCCAGCCGACGACGATGTTCAGGCCGAAGCGGCCTTGGCCGATGTGATCGGCGGTGACCATCTTCTTGGCGGCCATCACCGGATTGAACAGCGGCGCGTGCACGGTGCCGAACACCGTGATGCGCTTGGTCGATGCCAATAGCCCCGAGGCCCAGGTGATGGTCTCCAGCGTTTCGCCCTGGTAGTCGGTGTCGCCGCCGTAACCCTTCCAGCGCCCGATCGGCAGCATGAAGTCGATTCCGGCGTCGTCGGCCATGCGGGCGAGCGCAAGACCGTCGGCCCAGCTTCCGGTCCAACGCTCAGGCACCGTGGTGACGGCGCGCCCGGACGAACAATTGGCGCCAAACAAGCCAATATGCAGCGCGTTTCCGCTGTACATGGATTTGCGGGCGAGCAAGGACGCGGCAGAATCGGTCATGGGAGAATCTTACGTTTTGGTGGTCACGGCACCGTAAGCGCATTACGGACGCGGTTCGAGATCTCTGGCGGCGTCCTGGCGAGGTCGGCGACCAGGGCCTGCATCGCCTCGCCGGTCATCGGCGACAGCTCAAGCTGCAGCTTCTGCGCCTCGGCAACAAACGCCGGATCTTTCATGGTGGCATCGAAGGCCCGCCGCAACGCCTGGACGCGCGCGGCCGGTACCTCGGGCGGCAAGAAATACGGCCGTGCATATTCGGTGCGCGCAAACATCAGCCGCATCGCGGTCCGCTGGATATCCGTCTTGGCAAGGTCCATGACCATCGGCACGCCGGAAAGCTCGGGATAAGGCTGCAGATTGTACTGCACGATGAATTTGATCTTCTTTTCATCGATCCACGTCTGCGACAAGGTCTTGACCGATGCCAACCCGACGCCGCCATTGCCCTGAATCTCGCCACGCTCGGTCGCAATATTGATCGCCGGCGTGCCCTTGTAGCCGCGCACGACCTTGAACTTGTAGCCAAGCAGATCGTTCAGCAGCAACGGGAAGTCGTTCATCGTCGTGCCCACTGTGGTGGAGCCGACGAGCACTTCCTTGGTGGCAAGTTCGGTGATGTGCGACACCGGCGCAGTGTGCCAGAGGAACGCGACATAGGGTTCGCGCTGCAGGCTGCCGAGCCAGTTGAGCTTGGTCGCATCGAATTGGGCGCCCTGCTGCAGCATCGGCGCCGTCGGGATTCCGTTGAGCGGCGCGGCCATCACGGTGCCGTCCTTCGGACCTTGGCTATAGAGCTGGTTGGTCATCACCATGCCGCCGGCTGCCGGCAGGTTCTGCACGATGATGGTCGGGTTGCCGGGAATATGATGGACGATGTGGCGCGCGAGCGCGCGCGAATAGAGGTCGTACCCGCCGCCCACCGCCGACCCCACGATCAGTCGGATCTGCTTGCCCTTGTAGAAGGTGGCAACCTCGTCGGCGGCAGCGCCAGGCTGGGCGGAGGCTGGCGTAGCAATGGTCAGAGCCAGCGCCAACGCGAGCGCGGCGAGACGGCCGTCCATGGGTTTCACTCCCGATCGATCTTGCTGCTACCCACGTTGCGCCGCCGGCGCCGCCTTCGCAACCGTGGGCGCTGCGAACAATCGTCCCGGGCAACCGCGGCGGTCGCTCCAGCCGAGACGCGCCAGCGCATCCCAGACCACCGACTGGTTGCTGGTGATGACCGGGCGGCCGAGCTGGCGCTCCAGATCCTCGATGATGCTGAACACGGAAATGTTGGCGCAGCTCAGGAAATACACATCGGCGTCCGGATGCGCCGCCGCCAGCGCCCGATCGCGCCACACCTCCGGTGGGGTGGCGCAATAGGCATCGCTGCCGGCAAGCTCGTAACCTTTGGCATCGATCACGTCGTAGCCGGCGGCGTTCAGGAACTCCGCCTCGTGATCGGTCACCGCCTGACTGTAGGGCGTCACCAGCACGATCTTGCGCGCGCCAAGCGCATCGAGCGCACGCCGGATCGCGGTCGCGGTGGTGGTGGCGTGGCGCGCCCCCGCGCCTTCGACCGCGGCCAGGATGCGGGCCTCGCCGCCCGCCCCTTCCTCCATCGAGTTGGCGGTGCAGTGAAAAGCCACCACGTCGCACTTCGCATCGGCGAGCGCGCGCGTGGCCTCTTCGACGCGCGGGATCAGTTGGTCGTGGCCCATCCGGTTCGGTCCGGTCATGCGCAGGCGGGTAATATGGGCTTGGACGCCGGCTGGAAAGGCGCGGACCATCTCCTGCTCGACCATGCGATTCGACGATGGGATGATCAGACCGACCCGCGCGTTCATTCGGTATTCCCCTTTTCATCACCAGGCGTGGAACCAATTCGACCCGGCAGCGCTTTTGTGTTGGCAATGTCCCGCGACCGAACCGATAGATAGTAAGGGCAGCGAGCGGCCTTCCAACAGCCAAAGCACCGGCTCCGGTGAACGGTTGTTAATTGGGCGTGACTCAGGCAAAACCCAATCCGGCCGCAATATTCTGCTACCAATCAACTTGATCGAACCGCTGCCAAGCTCCCAGAGGAGGCTGAATTGCCTGGATTGCCCGTGAGGTTCGCAAGCGCGCTTGCGAAATGCCGACACGTTCTACTTCCCACGATCGTGGTCGCCGCGATCGCCTTGCCGCAGATCGTGAAAGCCTATGACGACACTGCCGCGACCGGCCGGATCATCGTCGCGCAGAAGGAAGACCCCAAGAAAAAGAAAGCAACAACAGCAGCAACAACAACAGCAGAAGATCCAGCAGCAGCAGCAGCAGAAGGTCCAGCAGCAGCAGCAGCAGCAGCAGCAGCAGCAACAGCAGCAGAAGGTCCAGCAGCAGCAGCAGCAGCAGAAGGTCCAGCAGCAGCAACAGCAGCAGAAGGTCCAGCAGCAACAGCAGCAGCAGAAGGTCCAGCAGCAGCAACAGCAGCAGCAAGCCAGCAGCAGCAGCAGCAGGTCAAGAGCAGCAGAAATTCCAGCAGCAGCAGCAGGCGCAGCAGCAGCAGAAAATCCAGCAGCAGAAGGTTCTGCAGCAACAGCAGCAGCAAAAGGTCCTGCAGCAACGCAGCAGCAGAACCAGCAGCAGCAGCAGCAACAGCAACAGCACAGCAGCAGAAAGCCCTGGAGCAGCAGAAATTCCAGCAGCAGCAACAGAAGGCCTTACAGCAGCAGGAGCTGCAGAAACTGCAGCAGCAGAAGGTTCAGCAGCAGCAGAAAGGGCTTACGCCAAAGCTGGAGCAGGGCAAGGTGGTGCCCAAGCAGGGGCCGAAGCTGGAGGTGCAGACCTTCGGCAAGCCCAAGGCGACAACCGGACCGCAAATCGGCAACGTCAAGGAGATCGCCGGCAAGCGCGAGACGTTCAAGAAGGGCAACGTCACCATCATCAATGAGCCGGGCAATCGCACCATCATCCGGGAAAACAATCGGATCGTCATTCGCAGCGACGACAGCGCACGCCTGCGGCGCTGGGGCAATGCCCGCTTCGAGGTGCGCGGCCAGGAGCGCCACACCTTTGTCCGGCGCGGCAATTTCGAGGTGGTCAACATCACGGACGCGAACGGGCGCCTCATCCGGCGCTTCCGCCGCGGACCCGATGGCCGCGAATACGTGCTGATCGACAATCGTCGGCGCTACGGCGTCGGCGGCGCCGCGGTCGTCGGCATCATCGCGCTCGGCCTCGCCATGCCGCTGATCACGATCCCGCGCGACCGCTATATCGTGGACATCGACAGGGCCCCGCCGGTGTTGCTCTACGAGACGCTCGATGCACCACCGCTGGTGCCGATCGAGCGCGCGTATAGCCTCGACGAGATCCGCGACAACGTCGAACTGCGCGCACGCGTGCGTAGCGTCGACATCAACACCATCAACTTTGCAACAGGATCGTGGGAAATCTCGCCCGACCAAATCCAACAATTGCAGGCTTTGGCCGAGGCGATGATGAAAGTCATCAGCGAGAACTCCTCGACCGTGTTCATGCTCGAGGGCCACACCGACGCCGTCGGTGCGGAGGAGGATAATGCCTCATTGTCGGACCGCCGGGCGGAGGCCGTGGCGGAAGCTCTGACCACCAACTTTAACGTTCCCCCGGAAAACCTGGTGACCCAGGGTTATGGCGAGCAGCACTTGCGCGTTCCAACCCAAGGACCCAGCCGGGAGAACCGTCGTGTCGAAGTGCGCAACGTCACCGGATTGATGGGTGACCAAGGCGGCCCCGACGCTGGTCAGCCCGGCGGACCTCCGGGTGGCCAGCCGCCCGGCTAAGCGGCGTCACCAACCCAATACGAACATGCCCGGCCTCGCGCCGGGCATGTTTTTTTTAAGCGCTTCCGGAACACACTCGCGCCGCGCTTTTTGCAGCTCGGCAAACCTAGGACCCGTCATCCTGAAGTGCTCGGCGTGTAGCGCCGAGCCTCGAAGGATGACGGATATCGATTGCCGAGCCAGCTCAGTTCCAGAGCTCTTTGCTGGCGATCGCCGCGCCTTCGCTCAGCGACTTGAACTTCGCCCACACGATGCTGGGATGAATCTCCTTCGAGCCGGCAAAGGTGGCGAAGCCGCAGTCGGAGCCGGCGATCACATTCTCGCGCCCGACCACCTTGGCGTAACGTCCGATCCGCTGCGCCACCAGTTCCGGGTGCTCGACCAGCATGGTCGAGTGCGAGATGACGCCGGGGATCAGGATCGCTGTCCTTCGGCAGCTTGGCGCTCTCCCACACCTTCCATTCGTGCTCGTGCCGCGGGTTGGCCGCCTCGAACGAATAAGCGCCGGCGCGAATCCCCAAGATCATGTCGATGCAGTCCTTGAGCTGCATGTCGTGGATGCGCGGTCCCATGTTGATGCTGTAGCAGGTGTGGAAGCGGATCTTCTCGGTCGGAATGTCGCGCAGCGCGTGATTGACGGCGGCGATGCGCGGTCCCGCCCATTTCTGGCAGTCGGCGACGCTCACGCCCGGCTTGAGCGCGTAGTAGGACACGAGCCGCGGATCGTCGATCTGGATCAGAAAGCCGGCGGCGACGATCGCCTTGTATTCCTCCGCCAGCGCGTCGGCGATGGCGAACAGGAATTCCTCCTCGGTCTTGTAATAGGCGTTCTGGTGCCGGTCCTCGACGTTCGACGGCGAGATCGCCGGCATGAACGCCTCTTCCGGCTTCGCGCTGCCGAGCGCGGCCTTGAAATTTTCGATGTCGCGCTTGACGAGGTCGTGGCCCTTGTAGGTGATCGGCCCGGTGCAGACCATGTTGGGCGGCCGCGGCGGCCCGGCGTTGGCGGGCGAGTTGTAGTATTCCGGGAACGCCAGCGCCTCGCGCGAGCGCGACCACTGATTGGTGGGGCTTCCGGACTTGTCGGTTTCGAAACCGCCCAGCCGCTCGTTGATATAAGTCACGAAGCTCGGCTTCGAATATTCGCCGTCGTCGATCACGTCGATGCCTAGCTCGACCTGCTTGCTCACGATCTCCGCGACGGCCGAGCGCAGGCGTTGCTCATAGGTTTTCGGGTCGGATCGCCCGTCTCCCATCTCGAGCAGATCGGCCGGCCGCGGCAGGCTGCCGACGTGGGTGGTGAGAATGCGGCTCGTACTTCGTTTCATGCGCGATCGTGCCTCCCTTGTTGAATTTACGATAGACGAGCGCGGCAGGACCACAAGGGTGCGTCATCGATCTCGCGCGGGCGCGGTGGGACGCATTCCACCCGACGGCGCCATGGTCTACCATCGCCCAAAACCAGGGAGGAACATCATGCTGAGGGTGCGATGCACTGCGGCCGCGCTTTTGCTGCTTGCCGCTGTCGGTAGCGGCATCGCGCAAACGGCGCTCGACAAGCCCTGGCCATCGCGCCAGATCGAGATCATCATCGCCTTCCCGGCCGGCAGCGGCGTCGACGTGATCGGCCGCGCGGTGGCGGCGGCGATCTCGCAACAGGCGGGCCAGACGGTCGTGGTGCTCAACCGCGACGGCGCCGCTGGCACGCTCGGTTTCGCCACGCTCGCGGCAGCGGCGCCGGACGGCCACACCCTCGCCTTCGGCCCGACCACGCCGATCGCCAACGCGCCCTATCTGGTGAAGGGCGTTCGTTACAACGTCGAATCCTTCACCTATCTCTGCCAGATCTTCGAAAACGTGTTCGCGATCGCGGTCGGTCCGCAATCCAAGTTGCAGTCGGTGCAGGACCTGCTGGCGGCGGCGAAAGCCGATCCCGGCAAGCTGACTTACGGCCACGCCGGAATCGGCACCATCCCGCATCTCTCGACCGAGAACACCGCCGAAGCGCTCGGCACGCAATTCTCGGCGGTGCCGTTCCGCGGCGATGCGCCGCTGGTGCCGGCGCTGCTGCGCGGCGAGGTCGATTTCGCCGCGGTCGGGATTTCGACCATCCGCCCGCAGCCCTCGATCCGCGCGCTGGCGGTGTTCTCGGAGCGACGGCATCCCGCCTATCCCAACGTTCCAACGGTCAAAGAACTCGGCGTCGCCACCGGCGTGCCGCCCGGTCACAACGGCCTCTACGCGCCGCGCGGCCTTCCGTCCGAAATCCGCGACACGATCGAGCGCACCTGCCGTACGATCGTGAAGCAGGATACCGTGGCGAAGGCGATGACCAACACCGGCCAGACGATCGAATATCTCGGCAGCGCGGATTTCCACGCCCAGACCGTCGCCGACTACAAGGCGAAGGGCGAGCTGATCAAGCGGTTGGGATTGGGCGTGCGGTAAGCACTGCGCTCGTGTCCGCGGCCAAGCGCAATGAGTCTCCGCGGGAGGGGCCCAGAGCAGAATGCATGGTGTGCATGCTGGAGCCCCGGGCCTCATTCACTCGGCAATGCCTCACTTCCCTCTCGCACGGGAGAGGGCGCAATAATTCCGCCCACACCGCCTACATCACGTCGCCCATCACGGCTTCGCCTTCCGTCGGCGGCCGCTCGTAGAATTCCGGATTCATCCGGCTCGTGACGCCCTCGCGCGCGAGCCGCTCCGCGAACTGCGCGCGGATCGCGGGATCTTCCTGGTGATAGGGGATCGCGCTGCCGCCCTTGCTCAGATCGATCGCGCCGTAGTCGGCAAGCTGCTCGCCCGGCACGCCCGGCCCTGCGCGCGCGCTGATTGTTCGGGCCGTGCCAGGCGCTGATGCGCAGCGCCTCCTTGCTGATGCCGAAATGCTGGTGGAACCAGTCGCCCGCCATCGGCGCCGCCGAGACCAGGCCGACCGGCTCGTATTCCTGGCGCAGCACCTTGTCGGCCTTGCCGTTCTTCCACGGCTGCGTGCCGAGCGCCTCCGGCCACGTGTAGGTGTAGCCCTTGCCCTTGACGCAGACGAGCACGGCGGCGGAGGCGTGCTTGTGCGCCTTGGAATAGCGGCCGGTCTCGTGCTCGCCGATCCAGACATAGAAGCGGTTGCCCGCCATCGACGGCTCGACGCGGCGGTAGCCGGGCGAGCGCCGGTTATCGAGCGGCAGCTCGGTGTCGACGATGTCGGGAATGAAATTGGTGCGCCGCATGGCGAGCCCGCGGATCGGGTCGGGCTCGACGTCGTCGTTCGGCTTGAAGAAATCCTCCGCGCCGGAAAACCGTTCGCTGAAATTGTGCGGGCAGTCGAAGATGAAGTTCGGATTGTCGATCAGGTTCATCACGTTCGGCGCCGAGGTGCCGCACAGGATCAGCGCCGGCGAACTCGACGCATTGACGATGCGATGGAACGCATTGAGCGGAATCGCGAACAGCGAGCCCTTCTGCCATTCGAACACGTGCTTCTTGGTCTGGCCCTCCTGCCAGACTTCGGTCGAGCCGCGGCCTTCGACCACCAGGCAGATTTTCTCGTAGAGATGACGCTCGACATTGAGCGCGCCGGCGCCCGGCACCTCGACCATGTACTGGCCCCACAGCCCTTCGGTGCCGAAGAGCTGGATGTAGCTGCCGCGCCCGCCCAGCCGCTTCCACGGCTGCATCGGCAGGTCCTGCACCCGCCGCACGCCGATGCCGCGATAGACCGGCACGCCCTCCGACTCCATGAAGCTGTCGTAGGGCATGGGCTTGCGCAGGAACTTGCCGAAGCCCGCGTTCTCGCCCGCCTTGGGCTCGTGCCAATGGGAACCGGTGGTGTCGTGCATGGGTGATGCTCTTGCGCTGAATAGATGGGTGCGTGAACGCACTATACACGCTCACATG
>CAVUIV010000028.1:0-9556 GCA_963741595.1 uncultured Alphaproteobacteria bacterium | reverse complement strand
TAATATTTGTAAGGCAGGAACTTGCCCGACATCGTGATCTTGACGCGGTCGCCCTTCGGATTGGCAACGCGCTCCATCTGGAAATCGAAATCGATCGCCGACATGATGCCGTCGCCGAATTCCTCCTCGATCAGCTGCTTCCACGCCGGCCCGTTGACCATCACCATTTCATAGAAGCGGTAGATCAGCGGATCGGTCGGCGGCATCGGCGTGCCGGTGCCGCGCATCGGCACTTCGTTGAGCAGCGCCTCTTCGCCTTCGACAGGCCGAACAGCTCGGCGGCCTTGGCGGCCTGCGGCTTGGTCAGCTTCATCTGGCCGAGCAGCGCGCCGATGATCAGCGTGTCGAGACATGCCGCCGATCTTTTCGCAGATCGTCTTCCAGCTTCCATTCCTTCTCGCGCTTGATGTCGAGGATCTTCTCGGTGAGGTCGGCGCGGTTCATAGTCGGCTCCTTTCAGCTCGGATAACTGCAACGTCAGTCCCATGCGACGCGCGGTGACCGCCGCACGCCATCGATTGGTCAGATTCATCCGTTCGCGGCGGATGGCCGGAGGAGGCCCGGCACGGTGATGCGGCGACGCCGCGCACGCTCGCCGCAACCGGTATCGGCGCGCCCGGACGCACCACCGGCACTGCCGGCGGTCGAAACCGCTGCTCTCCATGTCCTCGGCGAAGTTCTTCGAGCGCGTCACCAGGAAGTCGATGATGTGGTTGCGCACGCCGTAATAAAGCGGATGCTTGTGAAAGTCGCTGCGCTTGCGATCTTTCGGCAGCGGGTTTTCGACCACCTCGGCGAACACCGCACCGGGACCGTTGCTCATCATCACGATCTTGTCGGCGAGATAGATCGCCTCGTCGACATCGTGGGTGATCATGAACACGGTCTGGCCGGTCTCCAGGCAGATGCGCCGCACTTCGTCCTGCAAGGTGCCGCGGGTGAGCGCGTCGAGCGCCGAGAACGGCTCGTCCATCAGCATGATCTTCGGCTCGATCGAAAGCGCGCGCGCGATGCCGACGCGCTGCTTCATGCCGCCCGACAGCTCGGCCGGCCGCTTGTGCTCGGAGCCGGCGAGTCCGACGAGATCGATGAACTTCTGCGCCTGCTCCTGCTGATCGGTGCGCGCCCAGCGCGGCCATTTCGACGACACCGCGTAGTTGACATTGCCCATGACGGTGCGCCATGGCAGCAACGCGTGGCTTTGGAAGATGACGGCGCGGTCGATACTCGGCCCTTCGATCGCCTGACCGTCGACAATGACGGCACCCTCGGTCGGCACGTCGAGGCCGGCCAGGATGTTGAGCACGGTGGTTTTGCCGCAGCCGGAATGCCCGATGATGCAGGTGAACGCGCCGCGCTGCATCGACAGCCACAGATCCTCGAACACGGTCGTAGCGCTGCCGCCGGGCGACGGAAATCGCTTGGTGATGCCTTCGATCGAGATGAACTTGTCGGTCATTGGCGCCTCACTCCGGGAAGGTGACGAGGCGCGTCAGCCGCGCAAGGAGTAGGTCGAGCAGCATGCCGACCACACCGATCAGCAGGATCGCGATGATCACATTGGTGATGGAGAGGTTGTTCCACTCGTTCCAGACGAAGTAGCCGATACCAGTACCGCCGACGAGCATCTCGGCGGCGACGATCACCAGCCAGGCGATACCGATGGAAATGCGCATGCCGGTGAGAATGGTCGGCGCCGCGGCCGGCAGGATGATGGTGAAGGCACGGCGCAACGCGCTCACCTCGAGCGTGCGCGCGACATTCAGCCACTCCTTGCGCACGGCCGATACGCCGAACGCCGTGTTGATCATCATCGGCCACACCGAGCAGATGAAGATCACGAAGATCGAGGAGAGATGCGAGTCCTTGATGGTGTAGAGCGCAAGCGGCATCCAGGCGAGCGGCGAGATCGGCTTCAGCACCTGGATGAACGGATCGAGCGCCCGGCTCATCAGCGGCGACATGCCGATCAGAAAGCCGATCGGGATCGCGAACGCGACCGCCAGCAGATAGCCGACGCTCACCCGCGCAATCGAGAAGGCGAGCTGGATGCCGACGCCCTTGTCGTTCGGACCGCGGTCGTAGAACGGCTGCCGCAGGTGCTCCCACAGCTTCGCCGCCACATCGATCGGACCCGGCATCGCCGATGTACCCTGGGTGGCGGTCTTCCCCATGAGCTTGGCGTATTCCGGGTCCATCTGCGCGACCGGCCCGGAGCCTTGGGTGGCGACGTGCCACGCCAGCATAAAGGCGACGAAAATCGCGACCGACACCACGGCCGCGCGCATGCCGATGGAGAGGGTCATGCTGCGCTCTCCCTGTGTGTCCGGTGCGTCGGAACGACAGCTCGGTGCTGCGATCTCACGAACCGATGGTGGACGCCCGGCGCGTGCAGCATCGTTAGGCCCTGCGGATCTTGAAGCTGTTGACGTAGTCCTCCGGCTTGGCCGGATCGAACATCTTGCCCATCACCGAGAAGCTCTTGGTGGTGGCGGTCGGCGGCTTGAGGCCGACTTCCTTCATCAACCGGGTGGTGTCGGTCGCCAGATAGACCTGCTTGGCGACCGCGGCGTAGTCGACATCGCCTTTGATCTGACCCCAACGCTTCATCTGCGTCAGGATCCAGATCGCGAACGACTCCCAGGGGAACGGATCGAAGTCGACCCGGTTCGGAACCTTTTGCACCTTGCCGAGCCCGTCGGCGAAGGTGCCGGTCAGGATCTGCTCCAGCACCGTGACCGGCTGGTTGATGTAGTTCGCCGGCGCGATCGCCTCGGCGATCTGCTTGCGGTTCTCGGCCTTGGTCGCGAAAGCGGTCGCGTCGATGATCGCCTTGAGCAGCGCGGCGTAGCTGTTCGGCATGGTCTTGACGAATTCCTGCGACGCCGCGAACGCGCAGCAGGGATGCCCTTCCCAGATGTCCTTCGACAGGATGTGGATGAAGCCGACGCCGTCGTACACCGCGCGCTGATTCATCGGGTCGGGCCCGAGGAAGCCGTCGATGTTGTCAGCGCGCAGGTTGGCGACCATTTCCGGCGGTGGCACCGCGCGGATCTGGATGTCCTGGTCGGGATCGAGGCCGTGTTCGGCCACGTAATAGCGCAACAGGTAATTGTGCATGGAGTAATCGAACGGGACCGCGAACTTGATTCCTTTCCAGGACTTCGGATCGCGCTTGTCCTTGTGCTTCACCGACAGCGTGATGGCTTGCCCGTTGATGTTCTCCACCGCCGGCATGGTGTAGGGAATCGGCTTCGAGCCGACCCCGAGCGTGATCGCCAGCGGCATCGGCGACAGCATGTGCGCGGCGTCGTATTCCTTGTTGATGGTCTTGTCGCGGATGACCGCCCAGCCGGCGGTCTTGATCACCTCAACGTCGAGACCGTGGCGCTTATAGAAGCCCATCGGCTCCGCCATGATGATCGGCGTGGCGCAGGTGATCGGAATGAAGCCGACCTTGAGGTTTTTCTTTTCGATCGGTCCGGTCTGCGCGAACACCTCGGTCGCGGTCTTGAGCGGGAAGAACTGCGAGATCGCGGCCAGTGCGGTCGAAGCGCCGACTGCCTTCAGAAACTGGCGGCGCGCGGCGTCTTGCGGAAACATCGCCCGCATCACCGCCGAGGCAACGACACCCTCATAGCGTTTGTCCTCGCTGTCGACCGCCGTTTCGACTGCCGCGCACTGCAATTGCGCTTCGTGCTCGTTCTGCGAGGCATGACGCCCGCAACTACAGCCAGATCGATGAAGACGGTGCTTGGCGTCGAACGGATTATCAAACGTGGACATCGCATCTCTCCTGCGAAGCATGATCGTGCGAGCGACGATCGCAGGCAGAGTTGAGCAACATCCGTGCCATGGCCGTTTCGGCTGGCCGGTTCCGTTGCCGCAGGAGGTTTTGGCCCGATTTCTGCTTGAGATGCGAGCGAAGCACTACGAGATGTCGTGAGACGCGACAGTTCGTGGTCAATATTACGAACTTTCGTAGGATTTCGACGCGAATGCCGAACCCCAGCCACTCCCCACGTGATGAGAAATTGAGCAAACGGGGCGCAGAAAACGCCTTCGATTTCAGCAGCGCGGCGATGAACCAGCTCATCCTGCGTGCCGCCGGCGAAGGCATTTACGGCGTCAACGCCGAGGGCAAGACCACCTTCGTCAATCCGGCGGCGGAGCGCATGCTGGGGTGGAGTGCCGAGGAGCTGGTCGGCCACGACATGCACTCCATCGTGCACCACACCCGGCCGGACGGAGCACACTATCCCGCGCACGACTGCCCGATCTACGCCGCCTTCCGCGACGGCGCGGTGCATCAGATCGACAGTGAGGTGTTCTGGCGCAAGGACGGCACGCCGTTCTGGGTCGAATATACCTCGACGCCGATCCGCGACGACGGCGCGGTGGTCGGCGCGGTGATCGTATTTCGCGATGTCACGCAACGGCGCGAAGCCGACGAAAAATTGCGCGCCGCGCATGACGAGGTCGAGCGCCTGCGCGAGCGGCTCGAGCTCGAAAACGCTTATCTGCAGGAAGAGATCCGCATCGAAGGCAACCATCATGGCATTGTCGGACGCAGCGCCGCGATCCAGAAGATCCTGCGCCAAGTCGAGCTGGTGGCGCCGACCGACGCCACCGTGCTGATCACCGGCGAGCCCGGCACCGGCAAGGAGCTGATCGCACGCGCCATCCATGACGCCAGCAAACGCAGCCGCCGGCCGCTGATCCGCATCAACTGCGCGACCATCCCGCAGGCGCAGTTCGAGAGCGAGTTCTTCGGCCACGCCAAGGGCGCGCTCGCCGGTATCTTGGGCGAGGCGATCGGCCGGTTCGAATTGGCTGACGGCGGCACGCATCTTCCTCGACGAGATCGGCGACACCCCGATCGAACTGCAAGGCAAGCTGCTGCGGGTGCTTGAGGAGAACAGCTTCGAGCGCGTCGGCGAGCAATCCATCCGAATGGTCGACGTGCGCGTGATCGCGGCCACCGGCCGCGATCTCAAGCAGGAGGTGCGACGCGGGCGCTTCCGCGAAGACCTTTACTTCCGCCTCGATGTGTTCCCGATCGAGTCGGTACCGTTGCGCGAACGCCGCGATGACATTCCGCTGCTGGCGGCGCATTTCGTCGACGGCGAACGTCGCAAGCTCAAGCGCGACCTGCGGCTGACCGAAGGCGATGTCCGCCGCATGATGCAATACGATTGGCCAGGCAACGTGCGGGAACTGGAGAATGTCATCGAACGGGCGGCGATCCTCGCACGCCACGCCCGCCTGCGGATCGACCTGCCCAACGGCAAGCACGTCACGACCGCGCAGGCCCCCGCCGGCCGATGGCTGACCGACGACGAGCGCCGCGAGCGCGACCGCGCCAACATCATGGCGGCGCTGGAGTCCTGCGGCGGCAAGGTGTTCGGCCGTGGCGGCGCGGCGGAGCTTCTGGATGTGAAGCCCACCACGCTGGCGTCACGGATCAAGGCGCTGGGTATCACGTTCGAGAAGCCGCGCGGCAAGACGGCCGCGGCTAGCGATCGACGACGCCAGCTGCTGCGTTAGATGCGACGGAGTCGGTCCTCGATCGGCGATCCCGCGACCCCACGTCTCGTTCCACGCAGTCGATGCCGTCGATGACAGCAGCAGAGTCAGCTGCAGAGCGCAGCAAGCTAATCCGGCTGCACGTCGCCGCGGCCGACATTGATGCGCGAGGCTTGCAGCGAGCCGTCCGGCTTTTGCTCCGCCGCGTTGATCGCGATATTGGCGCCGGGCTTCAGTTCGGCGCGATCGCCAACCATGTAAGCCATGATGACGGCGTCCGGACCGATGACGATGCGCTGCTCGCCGCCCTTGTATTTGACCCGCAACACCTGACCATCGACGCCGGCCACCGTGCTGTCGACGGTGGCGTTGGTCATGGTCGAGCCCGGCCGGCTCCAGGGCCGATGCCCTTCGCCGGTCCCGCGCTGGGTTTCGGCAAAGATCATAACGCGGATCGCCTTCTGGCTGCCGTCGGCCTGCGGCATCGCGCCGACGCCAATGAAGGCGCCGGGCGTCACGTCGGCGAGCGTTGCACGCACGACGCCGAACACCGCGGCCTTGTCGGTGAGCGTCACGCGCGCTTCGTCGCCCTTGCCGCGCGGCTTGACGACGATGGTCGGTCCATCGACACCAACGATGCTGCCGACAACGCGAACTGGCTTCTGCTGAGCCTGTACCGCTGTGACGACGAGTGCCGCGGCGACCGCCGCACCTGCTAGAGCTTTGAACATGGCGTTGTCCTCCTACACAAATCCGTTCGGAATCGTCACATCGGCGGCGTGATGCCGTCGCGTCCGTAGCTGACGGTCGGCGCTTGGACCGTGCCATCGGGTTGCGGCGCTGCGTTGTTGAGCATGACGTGCACGCCCGGCTTGAGCTCGTTGCGATCGCCCGGGAGGTAGCGGACGATGACGGTCTGCGGCGTCACGATCACGCGCTTTTCGTCGACCTTGTCCTTTTCCTTGTAGCGAACCGTGACCACTTGGCCGTCGGTGCCGGCGACCGTCGTTGCGATCGCGGCATTGGTCATCGTGCTGCCGGGCTGCAGGTCCCAGGGCCGGTGGCCTTCACCAGTGCCGCGCTGCGCCGGCTGGAAGATATGGATCGCGAGCGCACGCTGACTGCCGTCGGCCTGCGGCATCGCGGTGACGCCAATGTAGGCGTCGGGCGTGAGATCCTGCATCGACGCCTTCACCATGGCGGTGAAGCGGACCTTGTCGGACATCACGGCTTTGACGGCCTTGCCGTCGCGGGCCTTCACTTCCAGGTTCTGGCCGTCAATTTTCTCGATGGTGCCGCGGATGCGCACCAGTTTCTGCTGCGCATAGCTGACCGATGTCGCCACCAGCATGACGGTGGTGGTCATGGCGAAAGCAGTGCAAAGTCCCCTGTTCATGTCTTGTCTCCTCCCGTGAAATTGTGCGCGCCGTACATTGATGCACGTATCGCGAGTTATGGAATGAAGTCGCCCCGACCAATATTGACGCGCGACGATTGCAACGTGCCGTCCGGGTTTACTTGCGCCGCTGGAATTGCGATCGCCACGCCGGGCTTGAGGTCGCCCATGCCGCCTGGGATGTTGGACACGATCTGAGCGTCCTTGCCGATGATGATCTTCTGCGTGCCGCCTTTGTACTTGACGGTCAGGACCTGGCCTTCGACGGCCGACACCGTGGTATCGACCGTCGCATTGGTCATGGTCGAGCCGGGCTTCGCAACGGGCGCCTTCCAGGGATAGTGGCCTTCACCGGTGCCGCGCTGCATCTCCGGGAAGATCATGACGCGAATGGCCTTCTGGCTGCCGTCTGCCTGCGGCATGGCGCCCACGCCGACATAGGAACCGACCTTGATCTCGGCGAGCGTTGCACTCCCGACGGTCATGATGACCGCCTTGTCGTCGAGTTTCACCTTGGCCTGACCGGCGCCCTTGGCCTGATCGATGACGATGGTGGAACCCTCGACCGCAGCAATCTTGCCTTTAACCGCCTGCGTCGGCGTCTTTTGCGCCAGGGCCGACGAAGCAACGAGTACCGTCACGGCGGCGATGGCGGCAAGGATTTGCGACTGCCTCATGACATCCTCCCTTGTGTTATTGGGGCTCGCACAGCAAACCCCGTTGCCGAAATCTTATTCCCGGAGGACCCGCAGCGATACGGCGTTTCAGGCCTGTTCGCGCAGCAGGTCGGCCTGCACCAGGGCGCGCAGTTCCGCCGTGACCTCCGGGCGGACCCCAAACCACAGTTCAAACCCGCGGACGGCCTGGTGCAAGAGCATGCCGAGGCCGTCGACGGCGCGCAGTCCACGCCTGCGCGCGGCGGCAAGCAACGCCGTCTCGAGCGGCGTATAGACCACGTCGGCGACCACCGCGCTCGCAGGAAGCCCTGCGAGATTGATCACCAGCGGCGGCTTTCCAGTCATCCCGAGCGAGGTGGTGTTGACCAGGAGGCCGGCGCCCGAGCAAAGCCCGCCCATTTCCTCCCAACGCACCGGATGCACGCGCGCGCCAAAATCGTCGCACAACGCCACTGCCCGCTCGAACGTCCGATTGATGACGTGGATGCGGGGAATGCCGCGCTCGCTCAGGCCATAGACGACCGCGCGGGCGGTTCCGCCGGCACCGATCACGACGGCGGTTTCCAGGCCGCGGTTCCAGCCGGGCGCGCTGGCGTCGAGATTGTTGATGAAGCCTTCCACATCGGTGTTGGTCGAGCGCAACTTCGCTCCGTCGAGCCAGAGCGTGTTGGCGGCGCCGATCGTCTCGGCGGCGGCGTCGGGCTTCGACAGCGCGCGCGCGGCCTCCTTGTGCGGGATCGTCACTTGGCGCCGACATAGCCGCGCTTGGCGAGGCCGCTCACGAACGCCTTGAACTGGTCCGGCGGTACCGCCTCCCGGCGGTATTCGGCGTTAAGGCCGTACTTCTTGATCCAGTAGCCGTGAATTATTGGCGAGCGGGAATGCTCGACCGGCCAGCCGATAACACAGGCTGCTTTGGTTTTGGACGCGACGGCCATGGTTCAATAATACCCGACGGTAGCTCCGCCATCGACGGCAATGGCCGTGCCTTGAATGTGACGCGCGGATTCCGAACATAGAAACAGCGCCAGCGCCGCAACGTCCTCGACCTCTCCGACCCGGCGGATACCGGTGCGGGCGAGCGCGGCGGCGCGCAGTTCCTCGACCGACTTGCCGGTCGCTTGCGCGCGCTGTGCCAGCAATTCCTCCTGCCGTTCCGTGCGCGTGTTGCCGGGATGGATCACATTGACGTTGATGCCGTCCCGCATGCCGAGCTTCGACAGGCCTTTGGACGCATTTGCCAGCGCCGCATTGACCGAACTCCCGATGGTGAACTCCGGTTCCGGCGAGCGGGCAGCGCCGCCGACGATATTGACGATATGGCCCTGCGCCGTCTTCAGCATCGGCCAGAACAGCCGCATCAAACGAATCGCGGCGTGGTATTTGAGCGCGAAGCCGTCGGCAAAGGCGTCATCCGGCAGTTCCAGGAAATTGCCGGCGCGGGTGCGGCCGGCATTGTTGACCAGGATATCGCAACGCCCAAAGCGCTCTTTCACCTTGGCATGGAGCTGTTCGCAATCGGAAAGCTTGCGCAAGTCGCCGGCGACCGCCAGCGGCTCCGAGCCCACGAGGGCGATCGCCTTGGCGGCGCCAGCCAGATTGTCCGCCGATGACGACGCGATCACGGTCTGCGCGCCCGCACGCGCGAACGCCAGCGCAATACCGCGACCGATGCCGCGGCTGCCGCCGGTAATAACAGCAACCTTGCCTGCAAATTCTTCAGTCATCGCCACCCCGCCTGACCCATTGGCGCCCTACCCATAGCGACGATGGACGGCCGCCACAACAGCCGGTCGGTTTCGAGTTATCGCCACAATGCCCCGTTTGTTCCATGGACGGGGCGCAGCCGACGCGCCAAAATCCGCCGCCCCAATGGCCCGACAGGAAACGCTCTAAAACAGCCCGACAGAAGAGGTGCATGCCCATGAACATCAAGGTAGGACGGCAGGCGATCCAG
>CAVUIV010000027.1:0-134225 GCA_963741595.1 uncultured Alphaproteobacteria bacterium | reverse complement strand
GTCGAGAAACTCCTCGACCACGACTTCAGCGCCGGCCGCGCCGAAACCACCCCGAACATCATGTCGATCGCCGCTTCCGCCTCGGCCACGGTCTGCGCCACCACCACGCCCTTGCCGGCGGCAAGCCCGTCCGCCTTGACCACGATCGGCGCCCCCTTCGCCCGCACATAGGCCTTGGCAGGCTCGGCGGCCGAAAACCGCTCATAGGCGGCGGTCGCAATGCCGTATTTGCGGCACAGATCCTTGGTGAAGCCCTTGGAGGTCTCGAGCTGGGCCGCGGCCCGGCGCGCCCCAAACGCCTTGATCCCGGCCGCCGCCAGGTCGTCGACGATCCCCTCGCCCATCGGCCCCTCCGGCCCGACCACCACCAGGTCGACCCGGCGCGAGCGGCAGAATGCGATCACCGCCGCATGGTCGGCCGGATCGAGCGCCACCAGCTCGCCCTCGCGGGCGATGCCGGCGTTGCCGGGGGCGCAGTAAAGCCGCTCCACCAGGGGGCTCGCGGCGATCTTCCAGGCCAGCGCGTGCTCGCGGCCGCCGGAACCGATAAGGAGGATGTTCATGCCTAAAGTCGGATGCTGTATGGCGCGGCGGTGGTGTATCATCCTACAGGGGCGGCGCAACAGACGCCGGCATGTGGCCGTCCCCGCGAGATCGTAGCAGGTACCTATCCATGAGCCGTTTGGCACGCACCTTTATTGCCGGTCTACTGGTCGTCCTCCCCATTGTCCTTACTGTCGTCCTGGTGGCGTGGGTCGGCAACCTGATCATTACCTTCGTCGGCCCCCATAGCGTGGTCGGCACGATGCTGATCACGATCGGGTTCGGCCTCGCCTATTCGACCTGGCTTGCCTACCTGTTCGGCGTTCTGATCGTGGCGCTGTTCATCTATGTGCTGGGCGTGATCGTCCAGTCGCGCTTGGAGCAAAGCGTCCACAACATCATCGGCAACGTGATGCAGCGCATCCCGTTGATTGGCTACATCTACGACATGGCCAAGCGCCTGATCGCCATCCTTGAGCGCCGGGATGATGGCGGCCTGAGCGGCATGCGCCCGGTCTGGTGCTTCTTCGGCGGCGAGGGCGGCGCGGCGGTGCTGGCCTTGTTGCCATCGCCCGATATCATCATGCTCCACGGCGAGCCTTATCATGTGGTGTTGGTGCCCTCGGCGCCGGTCCCGGTCGGCGGCGCCCTGGTCTACGTCCCGGTCAAATGGATCAAGCCCGCGGACATCGGGATCGAAGGGCTGATGAGCATCTATGTGGCGATGGGCGTCTCGCCGCGGCAGCCCGGCATCGCGTCAGCCGTGATCAAGCCGCCGCCGGTGGCGCCATCCGGCGCCAGCGAACCCGCCGTGACCCGGGCTCCGGCCAAGTAACACCAGCCAAGTAGCACCAGCCAAGTAACACCGGCGAAGTAACAATTGGCCGCAGTGGCGAGGCGGCCCGCCTCAGGCAATATATACTCACGATCCCGCCGGCCGCGCGACGCGGCGCAGGAGAGCGAGCGATGATGCGAATAGTCTGGAGCGCGTGCGTCCTTGCGGCCGCACTGGTGCTTGGCCCGGCGGTGCAGGCCCAGGCCCCCTTCCCCAACCGGCCGATCCGCGTGCTGGTGACCATTCCGCCCGGCGGCGCGCCCGACATCTCGGCCCGGATGCTGGCGCAACACCTCGGCGAAAACCTCAACTGGTCGGTGGTGATCGAGAACCGCCCCGGCGCCAACGGCAACATCGCGGCCGAGCAAGTCGCGAAGTCGCCGCCTGACGGCTACACGCTGCTGCTGCACGCCGACAGCGGCATCACCATCAACCCGCATGTCTACGCCAAGCTGCCGTTCGATCCGCTCAAGGATCTCATGCCGGTCGCGAGCGTGGCGACCAACCAGTTCATGCTCTCACTCAATCCGCAGGTGCCGGCGAAGACATTCCAGGAATTCATCGACTATGCGCGCAAGACCACGCCGCCGCTGCCCTACGCTTCCGGCGGCAACGGCAGCCAGCATCAGTTGATGATGGAGATGCTGAAGCAGCGCGCCAAGATCGAACTCCTGCACGTGCCGTTCCGCGGCGCCGCGCCGGCGACCACCGCGACCGTCGCCGGCGATACCAAGGTGTTGTTCTCCGGTTCGGCCAGCGCGGCGCTGATCCAGTCCGGTCAGTTGCGCGCGGTCGCGACCAGCGGCAAGAAGCGCGCCTCGCGCTTCCCGGATCTGCCGACCATCGGCGAATTCTATCCGGGCTATGCGGTCGACATCTGGCTCGGACTGTTCGCGCCGGCCGGAACGCCGGAACCGATCGTGACGCGGCTGCGCACCGAAGTGCACAAGCTGTTGACGAATGCCGAGTTCGCCAAGAAGCTGAACGTCTCCGGCAGCCTCGAACCGCTGGTGCTGGCGCCGGCGGAGTTCGACAAGCTGATCCGCGACGACTACGAAAAATACGGCACCGTGGTCCGGCAGCTCGGCATCAAGATCAATTGAAGTTCAATTTGACGCCACCGCGTTAATCCGCTGGCAGCCTTCTGCCGGAGCATCCGCGCGCATCGCGCAGTTTTTAATGAAACCGGCGATATTGCGTTCAGCCATGCGCCGATAGGGTCTCGCGCGCCAACGCAAGGGCTCCGCCATGTCGCTATTCCGACTGGAAAACAGGTTTCGCAATCGACGGCAAAGTCCCCGCTTCGAGGTCCACTACCTCGGGCAGATCGACCGTGGCCGCGAGGTGGAGCTGCTGAACTGCATCATTTGCGACATCTCCGAGACCGGCGCCAGGCTGGCCGTCGGCCAGGAGGTGCCGGACGAATTCATGCTGGTGTTCAAGCGCCGCTGCGTCGTGGTGCGCCGGGACGACGACGAGGTGGCGGTCCAGTTCGTCCCCTGACGGCGGCGCGTCGGCCGGTTCAAACGTCCGGAATTGGGACACCCGTGGCTTTCGGGCAGCCTTGCCACGACTTTGGCGCATCCCCGCCCCTTCATCAGCATGAAAAGGTCGAAAGCCGGGTGGTGCCCTCGGGCTCATCGGGGCGTCGGGGGATGCCAGGGAGCACGCGCGGGGGCGCGTGAGCGGGTATGCGACGAGCCTTGATCGTCGTCCTGATCAACATGGTGTGCGTCCTCGCCGACCTCTGGCCGGCTGCGGCGACGCAATCGCTGCGCACGCTCGACCTGATGACGCCGGATTCGGTGCTGCGCTGGATCAACGCCTACCGCCACAAGCCGACCCCCTCCGACGTGCCGGACATCGTCAGGGCATTGAGCCGGATGAGCGCGTTCAAGGACCCGGAAGCGGCGGGCCCCTATATCGGCTTCATCGCCGGCGTCATCGGCAGCCACCCGGAGCGGGCCGAAGAGCTGATCGGCAAGATGTTTCCGCTGCCGGAGGAAAGCCACTGGGTGATCGTGCGCGCGATCGCCTATTCGGCGCATCCGGACTGGAAGCACCTGCTGCGCCTGTACGCGCCGCGCATGCCGTCGCGGCAGGTGATGATCCGGAAATATCTCACCAACGAGTCGCCGACCCTGTTCCAAGTCGCCGCCAAGCGGAACCCGACCACCGGGCAGCGGATGCGCTACTACTTCTCCTACGACACCTATTTCGGTGACGGCAAAAAGCAGGCGCCGCGCGAGGAGCTCGAGCCGACCGCAGAACTGCTCGACACCTATTGGGGCTACTATTTCGCGAGCGGCCGTTACCGGCCGATCGCGCGCATCGTCGCGATGCTGGCGTTCACCGAATGACGCCAACAGCATCGAGCTCCTCACGCTCGGCAACATGGCGAAGTTCACGCTCGCCAGCAACGCGCTGCGCGACACCAAGCTGCTGGCCATGCTCAAGCATGCGAACGAGCACCAGCCCAAGCGAGTCGCCGGCGCGCTCAAGGAAGTCATCACCGCCGCCGAGACGGTCGAGACCTCGCGCCTGCGCAAGGAAGCGATGGCGTCGATCGACGAAATGCGGCGCAAGGGCCCGGCCTACAAGCGCGATGTCTCGCGCTGGGGCCAGATCGGCATCGGCGCGCTGTCGCTCGGCTGCATCGGCGCCGCCGCGATGGGCCAGGTCGCACTCGGCCTGCCCTGCGTGGTCGGCGGCGCGATGTCCCAGGCCGGCCTGCGCTACTGGGAATCGCAGCAGTAGGCTGCGCCGCCGTCACCGCGCCAGCGGATCGGGCCGGAGCTGGAACTTCACCACCTTCGGCCGTTCGCGATCGCCTTCGATGTGCCAGGTCGCGCGGCCGGCATAGGCCGACCACAGCCCCCGGCCCTTCCAGCCCGCATTGGGATCGTCGATGCGGCCGTCGAGTCCCTTGGCGTGGAAGCCCATCGGATACGGCACGCGCAGCGTGACCCACTTGCCGTCCACCAGCGCTTCCAGCGAGTCGGTGAAATTGCCGGTCGCGACCGGCACGTTGCGCCCGAGCCCGAAGGTGTCGAACTGATCGACCCAGGTGTAGTAGCTCGCCTGCGCGCTGCCGCTGTCGGTCACGGTTTCGAATTGCGGACCCGGCAACGGGTAGAGCGTCCAGCCTTCCGGACAGTGCTTGCCGGTCGCGGTCGGGCCATTGAGCGGGCCCTTGCACTTGCGCCGGTCGAAGCTCCCGAGATGGCCGCTCGCGAGCGAGGTCCAGTACACACCGTCGCGATCGATATCGCCGCCGCGCGGGGCATAGCCCGGGAACGGCACCTCGTAGTATTCCGCCAGCACGGTCGCCGGCGGATTGTCGCCGGGAGCAATGCGCACGATGGCGCCCGGATAGACCTGCACCGTGCCCCAGATCGACTTGTCGACCGGATTGTAAGCGATGGCATAGAGGCCGGCGACGATGCGCTTGTCCTTGGTCGGATCGACCGGATCGTTCGGCCCGACATAGCCTTCGTCGCGCTTGCCGTTGCCATTGGTGTCGAGGACGATCGGCGACCAGCCCTGCGCGCGCTGCTCGTCGCCGGTTTCATCGAACAGTCTTGGTGTTGAACCAGCCGACATAGCCGGCGCGGAAGCCGCCGGCGCTGAGCCATAGCGTGTGGTTTTCGTCCTCGGCGAAGTTGAGATGGTGCGTGGTGAAGCAGGTGTCGATCAGTGTGAGCTTCTCGGTCTTGGGATCGTAGACCGAGAGCTGCCGTCCGGCCTGCTCGATCGGATAGAGCTTCGCCGACGGATGATCGGAGCCCTTGCGGCAGAACGCGGGCGTTGCCGCCTCGCGGATGCGGCTGGTGAACCAGACCCGCCCCTTGTGATCGAACATCGGATTGTGCGGCGTGGTGTGCGAACCCCACAACGACCGGTCGCCCCAATAGGGCGACGGCTGATTGAGAAAATCCTGATGCTGCGAGATGAACATGCCGCGCGGCTTGAGCGCCGACCGCGTGGTCAGCCGGATCTGCGAGGTCGTGTGCGTGACCGGATCGAGCACCGGCACCAGGTCGGTCGAATCCTCGGTGGCGCCGTAGATCTTGCCGTTGGCGTTGACCGTCGGATTGCGCCGGTCGGACGCCACCTCATCGTGCAGGTAGTCCGTGGGCGTGCCCCAATCCCACAAACTGATGACCACATTGCGTTCGACGCCGGTGGGGCGCTGGGGCTTCGATTTCGGCAACTCGCCAGCGGCGATCCGGTCGGTCCAGTCGGCGAAGTTCTTCAGCGCGTGCTGCGAATCGAGCTGGCCGATATTGCGGATCATGATCTCGGCCGCCGGGCCGACCTGCATGCGGTAGGTCCAGGCGGCGAACGCGTTCTCGAATTTGCCAAGCTTGGGATCGATGAGGCGGGTCGGCTTGTTGCCGAGCTGGTGGCAGGAGCCGCAGCCCTGCGACTTGATGTTGGCGAGCCACATCGACTGGCTGCGCATATTGGTCGCCATCCCGTTGCCTTTCGGCCCGGTGCCGGGGAACAGGCCCTTGTCCGGAATCCGCAGCATCGAATACCACCACTGCGCCGGGTAGTACTCCGCCGCGGCGGCGGCCGTCGGCGCGGCCACGGCGGTGAGATCGAGGATTTTGCCCGGGCGTGGCGCGCACCTTGGCCGAGTTGACCAGGCCATAGCCGCGCACCCAGACGCTGTAGCTCGCCTTCGGCAGTTCGGGCAGGACGATAGCGGCCCTGGTCGTCGGTCACGACGATCTTGGCGAATTTGGTCGGCAGGTCGGTGGTTTCCGCGATCACCCAGACGCCGGCTTCGGGGCCGGAGGCGCTCCGCACCACGCCGCCGAGATCGCTCGCGCCCACCGTGACCGCGGGCGGCTGTTGCGCCTGCGGCGCCGACGGACCGGCCGCCAACAGCACCGCAATCGCAACAACCGCCAGGCCCAAACGCCATGCTGCGTTCATCGTCTCCTCCTCGTGCTTCTCCCACCGGCGCCGTGTCGACGGCCGCGTTGACCGCGGGCTCGCCTGCCGCCAAGCCATGCAGGCCGGCAACTGAAAGACGCCTTGCCCTATCAGTGCACAGTCCGTTCGCGACCGCAACGAGGTCCGGACGCTTTGCGCGCGAGATGAAATTGCGCGCGCGGCCCGCGCTGACGACAAGGAGTTGCGCGAGCGGCGCAGCGTGCCGATTGCTTTCTTGCTTTTGTGCGCCGAGCCTGAACCTCGACTTGAATTGCCCGACACATCTGACACAAGCACCGCCCGCTGGCGCATGTCCCGGAAAAGTGGACACCGGTTTTCCGAAAAGGACATGCGCTGACGCAAAACGCTCTACACGTCCAGCGATCAACCGCCGACGCACGGATGTGCGCCGGCATGACGAGGAACCCGATGCGCCTCACAGGCACCATCACCGCGCTTAGCGCCGTCGTCCGGTCGATTGATCGACCGGACTACGGCCGCGTCATGCGCGCGTTCAAGCCGGGTTGCTCCTTCGTGCTGCAATCCGGATCGAGACAACCGGATTAGCCGGCGGCGGGCCTTCCCTCCGCCGAACAGGCAGGAGGGCTCCCATGGCCCGCAACGACAGCAGACGTTTCAATCCCCCGTTCGCCGATCGCGCAGCAACCGCGTTCGCGGCGCCGCCGCGTCCTGGCAGTCGCTCGCCAATCTCATGGTGGCGTCGACCCTGGTCGTCGCGGCCGTCGTCAGCGCGCTGGCGCTGGTCGAAGCCGTGCTCGCGCCTTCGGCATCAAAGCTGGTCGCGGCAATCTCCGCAACCGGGATTGCAGAACCGCTCTGTCGGCGCGCGACCGCACGCCGACAGTCCAACCAATGCAATGCAGCCCGAAGCTGTGTTGTTCGTGGCTGACTAAGTACTTGTGTACCCGAATTAGCCAGCGGCGTATCGCTTCGCGAGGAGCGGAAGTCCCTGTTGCAAGGTCGCGACCTTTGGCGGGAGCGGCGCCGCTGGCCCTTTTCAAGGAGCTCCATTCATTCCGTGACGCGCCAGTAGCCCAACTCGGCAGGAGGCGGCTCGCTCAGAACGAGCACAGTGCAGGTTCGAATCCTGCCTGGCGCACCAATTGATCGCGTCGCTGCTTCGGTTCAGCCCCCGGGTCGCCGCAGCAGCGGCCGCGCGAGCGTCCAGCAGGCAACCGCCGCCAGCAACGATGCCGGCACAAATACCATCGACGTCCGCAACACCGCGGCCATCGGGTCCGGTGTCGCACTGACAACCACGCCGACCGCGATCCACGACACCGTAACGATGAGCGCCGAAATGACCGGCACCATCCACCCCACATTGCGCGCGAGCAACGCGATCACGGCACAGACCAGCCCGGTGTAGAGCGCAAGCTCCAGCCCTTCGGCGTAGGCGCCGGTGATGAACGGCAGTGGCGAGCGCAGCGAGCGCGTTCCCAAGAACGCCGAAGTGATCGCCCAGGTGACCAGTCCGCCGATCGGCGGGCCGGCGAGCCCGAACACGCCGACCACCAAAACCATGCGGACAAAGGTCGGAGCCGCAAGAAAGCAACCGTTCTTAAACATCATACGATCCGCATGACATCACGCCCCCTTAGCTTAGCGGCTAAAGCTGCGCCTACCGGGGCAACACGCGCGCAGCATCATGGCTTGCTTACCGGCGCCGCGCGCAGCGCCGGGCGCGGTCTTGAGGTCATGAACGCCGCGACGTCCCAAGCCTGCTGCTCGGTCAGGATCGGCTCGCGATAGTCGGCGCCAATCGGCATGTTGGCGTGAATGAACGCCGCCGCCGTCGCGATGCGGCTCATGCCGGCGGCGCTGTTGAACGAGTTGTCGCCCCAGAGCGGCGGAATGTTGTAGCCGACGCCCGGCGCCATCAGCGGCTCGCCCTGCCCCTGTCCTTGTGGCACTTGCTGCACTGGCTGCATAAACCTTCTCGCCGCGACCGGGATCGGGCGTTTGCGCAGGCTTACGCAGCGGCGGCAATCCCATGCCGGCGACGCGCACGCCCTGCGGCGTCTTGCGGCCGATGAACTGAAGATAGGCAACGATCGCTTCCATCTCGCGGCCATTCTCGGGCAACGGCGCTCCGTTCATGCTGCGGGTCATGCAACCGTTGATCCGCTGCGCGAGCGACATCACCTGCTCGTCGACCATCATCGGAAAGGTGGCGAACGTCGAGATCAGCGGAATGCCGAACGGCTTCACGCCGCTATTGAAGTGACAATGCGAACAGGCGAGATCGTTGCCGGCGTAGCGCTTGGCGGGATCGGTCGCGCTCTTGCCGATGTGGCGCGCGGTATCGGCGATAAGCTGCTCGCCATACCGGATGAGGTCGGTCTGCGGCCCCGACGGCAGCGCCGACGACATTGTGGCCCGCATACCAGTTCGTCGGCCAGCCCCAGATCACATAACCGGTCGCCAATCCGGCGCCCATCGCGCCGAGCAGCGCCGGCCATTGCGATGGCAATCCTCAGTCTCATCGTGGCGCCCTCCACCGACACGTCGGCCGGGGAACGATAGCCGCCGATTGCTAAACAAATTGCGTCTCTCGAAAGCCTGGGAAGCTAATCTGGTGAAAGCGCCGCGCCGAAAACGCGGAGAGGTTGGCTCGAAACCAACCCCAGGCACCATCATCAGGCGAGCCTCCGTCTTTTTCCTGCACTGGTACGTCTTCGCGATCTGAACTAACACGTTGAGGTCCGGCAGAAGGTGACGGCCTGCGCAATGAAACTTTTACTGACCAGCGTGAGCAGCCTGGTGGGGCACAACATCCTGGAGGTGCTGGAATACCCCGGCCTGTCCCGCCGATCGCTGGTGCAGCTGGTCGGGACCAACAGCATCGCCGACGCCGCATGCAACTTCCGTTGCGATCGCTGCTACCTGGTGCCACTGACGGTGACGCCCGAATATCCCGATCGCATGCGGGACATCCTGCTGGAGGAACGCCCCGACCTCATCTTGTGCGGGCGCGACGAGGACACCTACGCACTCAGTCAATTGCAGCGTGAGCATCCCGACCTGCCCGGCGTACTGCCCGTCGGTACGCCCAAGGCGGCGTTGATCGGGCTCGACAAGTGGCAAACCTGGCTGTTCGCGCGCCGCCACGGACTGCCGTTCGCCGAGAGCTTCATGCCTGGCGAGTCCGGTGATGGGCGGCGCTGCACACCTTTTGCCGGCGGGTCGGCTATCCTCTGTCGCCAAGCCGGCGCGCGGAGCGGCGTCACGCGGCGTGTGTTTCATCCGCGATGCCGGCGACGCCGAGACGATGGCGCAACAGCCCGGCTATCTGTTCCAGGAATATGTCGGCGACCGGGAACACCTGGACGCTTATTCGCGAGCCTTGCAGGTCCCGCCGCCGTTGTTCGCTCAGTTCACGGACGCCGGCTACGTCCGTTTCCCATACCGTTATCGCTCCGGACGGCGACATTGCGCCGATCACGTCACCGAAAATCACACCGACTATTGGACACACGATTTCGAACACGCGCATCGTGGATGTAACGCTCGATGCGATGACCGAGGATTATGCGCGCGCTCTGACTGCTGCGAAGGCGGAGCAGGACCGATGAACGTCCAACTTCGCCAGGATCGTCATGGCGTCTGGAAGGCGTGGAGATCAATTTGCGGACCAGCGGCTTGCTGGGACGTTTCCTCTTGCGGCATCGATCGAACTGTTTCTCACTCATCAATGCCTTTGTGCCAGACGCCACATTTCCTGAATTGCGCGCGCCGGGCTCCGATGATGCGACCTGATCGTCAAGCAATACTATTGCTACCCCGTCCTCGACTCGGACGTCGCAGTCTTGCAGCGCGCCGGCGTCTGGTCCCGGTCGTGAACTCTCCTGGATGGCGGAACAGGTAAACGCAGCGCATGGTTGATGCGCCGCCCAAAAGGCCTGCGGGTTCGAGCCCTGACCAGGGCGCCAATCACGCGACGTCATCGAATCTATCCGCCGAAAACGCCATCGCCCGCTTGCGCGGGCGATGGAAACGTTTCGACGGAGTGCTGTTCGCTGCTCGCCGTCATCGCGATCAAGCGCGGATGACGGCGAAGCGAACGAAAACTCAGCAGGGGACGCGGCCGCCCGACCACGGACGGCGATGGCACCAGCCGCGCCGCGGAACGATGACAACCGGCGGCGCAACGACAACCGGTGGGGCAACGACCACACCGCCGCGGCGCATTGGCCGACAGCGTCCAACGCCATCCGGTCCGCGCCACCACCCGGCACCACAGCCATGGCGGACCTGTTGCAGCAATCCGGCGCCGCTTTCCTCGATGGCTGCGGCCAATCGGGCCTGACCCATGCCGGGCGAAGCAACCGCCGGCGCGCTGAACGCCACGGCTACGGCCACCACCAGACCAGAAACAAGTTTTCGCATTAATGGATCTCCATTGGATTCGCCACCGACCGCGGCCTATGTGCATCAATTGCTCCGCGCATGCCAGTGGAATTTGCCGCCGCATCGGCGCCAAATTTTACCGATGAACGAACGCTCATGTTGCGCCGCGTCAAGTTCCCCGCGCATGACACGCGGAAAAAAATTACCTCCTTCGTCCAGCGGTAAGACGCTGCACTTTGAATGCGGAGATCGTGGTTCGACGCCACGCGGGGGAGCCATGCGCAGGGCCTCGTTGGGCAGGAACGCTGCATACCTGCGTCGCCCAATGGGCAGAGCGCCGGGCCGCGCCCTTGAAACGGCAACCGCGGGCAGGCGTTGCTCCTTCCTGTCATTTTGGACGTTCACGACGCCCTGCGTCACAGGCATCCATCTTGCATAGACCCCTCCTGCAGGTGCCGTTCCTCGTGCACAATGCGGTCTGACCGAAGGCAGGAGAGTTGCGATGATGGCGCGGTTCGCGTTTGGCTTGATGTCACTGCTGTTCACAGGATCGCTTGCGCACGCGCAGACGGTCGCCGATTTCTACCGCGGCAAGACCATCCAGCTCCTGATCGGCTACACCGCCGGCGGCGGCTACGACCTCAACGCCCGCGTGCTCGCGCGCCACATGGGCAAGCACATTCCCGGCAATCCCAATATCGTGCCGCAGAACATGGCCGGGCGCCGGCAGCCTGCGGCTGGCGAACTTCCTCTACAACGTCGCGCCCAAGGACGGCACCGCGATCGGCATGGTCGGCCGCGGCATGGCGATGGAGCCCCTGATCGGCGGCAGCGCGACCGCAATACGACGCGCGCCGCTACACCTGGATCGGCAGCGTGCAGCGATCAGGTCAGCCTGTGCGCGACCTGGCACACGTCGAAGGTGAAGACGCTGGAACGACATGCTGAAGACCGCTTCACGGTCGGCGGCGAAGGCTCGGGCTCCGATCCCGACATGTTCGCGACCATGATCCGCAGCATCTTCGGCGTGAAGATCCGCCTCGTCTCCGGCTATCCGGGCGGCAACGAGATCAATCTCGCGATGGAGCGCGGCGAGGTCGACGGCCGCTGCGGCTGGTCGTGGTCGAGCATCAAGATCACCAAGCCGGACTGGCTCGCCGAGCAAGCAGATCAACCTGCTCGCTGCAGATGGCGCTGCAAGAAGAGCAGCGAACTGCCGGACGTTCCGCTGATCATGGATTTCGCCCGCAACGAGCGCGAGCGGCAGATCCTGCAAGCTGGTGCTGAGCCGGCAGGAGATGGGCTGGCCGTTCACGGCGCCGCCCGACCTGCCGACGGACCGCGCCGCGGCGCTGCGCGCCGCCTTCGACGCCACCATGAAGGACCCGGACTATCTCGCCGAGGCCAAGCAGCGCCGCCTCGACGTCAATCCGATGAGCGGCGCCGCCATCGACACGCTGATCGACGAGCTCTACGCCACCCCGCCGGACGTGATCGCCGCCACCAAGGCGGCGATCTCGGAGGGCGGGAAGTAGGTCTCATCCCGGACGCGCGTGCAGCATGGAGTCACAGGACGGTCGCACCGCGATCGCGGGGACCCGGATCATTGAGCTTGCAAACCATAGACCGGGCCCAGCTCGCAGCGCGCTACGTACTGCGCTCGCTCGGGACGACGGATCAGGACCGCGTTGACTCGCCGCCTACCCGGCCTTGCTTCCTTGATCGCGCGCCACACCCGCTCGGGCGTCGCCGGCATCTCGATGTGGCGGACGCCATAGACCGACAGCGCATCGACGACCGCATTCGCGACCGCCGGCATGGCGCCGACGCAGCCGGCCTCGCCGCAGCCCTTCACGCCGAGCGGATTGGTCGGCGTCGGCACCGGATTGGAATGGATGTTGAGCGCGCTGATGTTGTCGGCGCGCGGCATCGCATAGTCCATGAACGAGCCGGTGGTGAGCTGGCCGGAGTCGGGATCGAAATGGATGTCCTCCATCAGGATCTGGCCGACGCCCTGCGCCACGCCGCCGGTGATCTGGCCGTACACCAACAGCGGATTGATCACGGTGCCGACGTCGTCGACCACGCTGTAGCGCACGATCTCGACCGTGCCCGGTCTCCTCGTCGATCTCGACCTCGCAGACATGCGCGCCGTTGGGGAAGTTCTCGACGTCCGCGTAGAAGATCGCGGTGGCGATCAGTCCCGCCTCCATGCCCTTCGGCAGTTTGGCCGGGTTGTCGGCGGCGCGCGCGACATCGCCGATGCGTGAGGTCTGGTTCGTCTTGGGCGACGAGAAGATGCCGTCCTCGAACTTGACGTCCTCGACCGCGACCTTGAGCACGTGCGCGGCGATCTGCTTGCCCTTCGTCGATCACCTTGTCGGCGGCAGCCGAGCGACCGCGGAGCCGCCGAGCGTGGCGGAGCGCGAGCCGCCGGTGCCCTCGCCGTAGAACACCGTGTCGGTGTCGCCCGAGATATAGGTGACGTCCTTGGGGTCGATGCCGAGGCGGTCGCAGACGATCTGCTTGAACGCGGTCTCGTGGCCTTGGCCCTGATTGTTCGAGCCGGAGAACAGCGTGACCGTGCCGCCAGCGATCGAAGCGAATTTCCGCGCCTTCGGTGCCGGGCGCGGCGGCGCGCTCGATGGTGTTCGACATGCCGATCCCGCGCAGCTTGCCGCGCTTGCGCGACTCGGCACGGCGCTTCTCGAAGCCCTTGATGTCGGCCATGTGCAGGGCCTCGTCCATGTTCTTCGCGAACTCGCCGGAGTCGTAGGTGAAGGTGAGCCCGGTCTTGTACGGCATCGCCTCGGGCGGGATCGAGTTCTTCCGCCGCAGCACCGCCGGATCGATACCGAGCTGATCGGCGGCGACATCGACCATGCGCTCGATCACATAGGCCGCCTCCGGCCGGCCGTTGCCGCGATAGGGCCGCACCGGATTGGTGTTGGTGAGCACCGCGGTCACGTCGACATAGACCGCCGGCGTCTTGTAGACGCCCGCGAGCGTGCCGAGATTGCCGACGAACGACTGCCCGCCGACCTGCAGGAACGCGCCGACATTGGCGATGGTGTTGACACGCAGCCCGAGGAAATTGCCGTCCTTGTCGAGCGCGAGCTCGGCGTCGGTGACGTTGTCGCGCGCCTGGCCGTCGCGACAGAAATGCTTCCGAGCGCGTGCTGATCCACTTCACCGGCCGGCCGGTGACCTTGGCCGCCCACAGCACCAGCGCGGCCTCGTTGTAGACCGCGCTCTTCATGCCGAACGAGCCGCCGATGTCGCCGGACACGACCCGCACCTTGTGCTCCGGGACCTTGAGCACGAATTTGCACAGCTCCTCGCGGAACGTGAAGTTGCGCTGCAGCGTGGTGTAGATGGTGTAGTGATCGTCATGGCGCGATAGACGCCGATCGAGCCGCGCGGCTCCATGCTGGCGGCGGTGACGCGATTGATCACGAAGCGATGCTTGACGACATGCGCGGCGTTGGCGAAGGCCGCGTCGGTCTTGGCCTTGTCGCCTTCGAGATGCACGAAGCAGATGTTGTTCGGGCAATCGTCCCACACCAGCGGCGCGCCCGGCTTGATCGCGTCCGCGGTCGAGACGATCGCGGGCAGCGGCTCGTAGTCGACCTCGATCAGTTCGGCTGCGTCCATCGCCTGGTGCACGGTCTCGGCCACCACGAAGGCGACGTAGTCGCCGACCCAGCGCACGCGGTCCCTCGCCAGCGCCCGGTAGCGCGGACGATAGAGCGGCGAGCCGTCGCGCCGCTTGGGGCCTGACGGCACCGGCAGGTCGCCGAAGCCGGAGTTGTCCCAATCCTCGCCGGTCAGCACCGCCAGCACGCCGGGCGCGGCCTTGGCCTTGGACACGTCGATCCGCTTGATCCGGGCATGCGCATGCGGCGAGCGCAGCACGTAGCCCGGCACGGTGCCCGGGAACATCATGTCGCCGACATAATTGCCCTCGCCCCGGACCAGCCGCGGGTCTTCGAACCGCGGGACCGGCTGACCTATTCCCCATTCACCCACTGCCCACCTCTCGCTTGTGTCGGCCGTCGCGTCGAGCGTCAGATTGCCTCATGCCATCGGCAAATGCGAGCGTCTAGACCGCGTCCAAATCGCATCGCGTTGACGGGCTGGCACGACCATTGCAGGGTCGAAGCCATCAGATGGAGGCCGATCAATGCGCCGATGGGCTGTCTTGGGATTGGGTTTGGTCGCGGCTGGCGACGCCGGCGTCCGCGCACAGGCGCAATCGCGTGGCCGATTTCTACAAGGGCAAGACCATGACCGTGATCGTCGGCTACACCGCCGGCGGCGGCTACGACCTCTATGCCCGCGCGCTCGCCCGCCACATGGGCCGGCACCTGCCCGGCAACCCGAACTTCATCGTCCAGAACCTCACCGGCGCCGGCAGCCTGAACGCGGCCAACAACATCTACAACGTGGCGCCCAAGGACGGCACCGTGTTCGGCACCTTCGGCGCGGGCTCGCGATCGAGCCGCTGATCGGCACCGCGCGGGTGCAATTCGATGCCACCAAGTTCACCTGGCTCGGCAGCGGCACCAACGAGATTTCGCTTTGCGCCACCTGGCACACGTCGCCGGTCAAGACCTGGCAGGACGCGCTGAAGACGCAGTTCACGGTCGGCGGCGAAGGCGCCGGGCTCCGATCCCGACACCTATTCGGCGTTCGTGCGCAACGTGTTCGGCGTCAAGCTCAAGCTCGTCACCGGCTATCACGGCACCTCCGACATCATCCTGGCGATCGAGCGCGGCGAGGTCGACGGCCGCTGCGGCTGGTCGTGGTCGAGCGTCAAGTCGACGCGCCCCGCCTGGATCCCGGAGAAGAAACTCAACTATCTCGTCCACATCTCCGACACCAAGGCGCCGGAGCTGCCGCACGTTCCGCTGCTCAACGACTTCGCCAACGAGCGGCAGAAGCAGATCCTCAGGCTGGTCACCAGCCGCCAGATCATGGGTCGGCCGTTCGCCGCGCCGCCCGGCGTGCCGGCCGATCGCGAGCAGGCGCTGCGCCGCGCCTTCGACGCGACCTTGAAGGACCCGGCCTTCCTCGCCGAGGCCGAGAAGCTCAAGCTCGAGGTCAATCCGGTCACCGGCGAGGAGATCGACCGCCTGATCGCGGAGCTCTACACGCACGCCGAAGGACATCGTCGAGGAAGCGCGCAAGGCGATCAAGCCGTAGGCAGTCTCGTGTCCCGGCCGAGCATAGCGAGTAGCCGGGACCTAGCCAACGACAACGCGACTTCGCAATTCTGCGCTGGATCCACGGTCGCGTTCCGCTCGCCTACGCTCGCTCACTTGCCCGGGACTACGGGCGTTAGCGTTTCTCCCGCAACAACTCCCTGATCCGCTGCGGCGTCACCGGCAGCCGCGTGATCGCGCCCGGCATCCTGCAGCGCATCGTCGATCGCGGAGGCGATCACGCCGCCGGCGCCGTTGATGCCGCCCTCGCCCGCGCCCTTGAGGCCGAGCGGATGGCGCGGCGACGGCGCGTCCTCGGTGAGCAGCACCTCGACGTCCGGCACGTCGTGCAGCATCGGCATCAGATAGTCGGCGAAGGTCGCCGACAGCGGCTCGCCGGTTTCGTCATAGACGAACTCCTCCGAGCAGCGCGCCGCCGAGCCCCTGCACGCAGCCGCCGACCAGTTGCCCGGCGACCAGCAGCGGATTGACCGCACGGCCGACATCATAGGCGACCATGAAGCGCTCGACCGCGATCTTGCCGGTGTCGCGATCGACGCGCACCACCGCGAGATGCGACGCCGTAGGGAAACACCGTGTGATCGGTGTGTGTACCAGCCATGCGCGGCAAGCTGCGGCGCGCGCCCGCGCAGCAGCTTCGAGCCGGGCGCGATGCGCTTGGCGATCTCGCCGAGCGAGATCGATGGGCCGCCGTCCTTTGCCTCGCGCCGCATCACGGTGCCATCGACGATGTCGAGTTCGGCAGCCGGCGTCTGCAACAGCTCGGACGCAAATTCGAGCGCCTTCTCGCGCACCATCATCGCGGTGACGTGCACGGCGCCGCCGGTGAGCACGGTGGCGCGCGCCGCATGCGCGCCGATGCCATGGTCGATCAGATCGGTCTGGCCGTGGATCACGCGCACGCGCTTGTAGTCGACGCCGAGCGCCTCGGCGCAGATCTGCGCCATCGCGTCTCGAACCCCTGCCCGAGCGACGCGCCGCCGGTGATCAGTTCGACCGCGCCGTCGGGATCGACCTTGATCTTGGCGTTGTCGCTCGGACCGCGGCCGCTCTCCTCCATGAAGATCGCGACGCCCGCGCCGACCAGTTCGCCGGCGGCGCGGCGGCGTTTCATGTCGGCCTGCAGCTTGTCCCAGCCGAAGGCCTTGAGCGCCTTCTCCAGCAACGCCGGATAATCGCCGGAGTCGAATTCCAGCTCCTCGACGCCGGGCTCGTTGAACGCGATGCACATAGGGCATTTCCTGCCGCCGTGATCAGGTTGCGGCGGCGCACCTCGACCGGGTCGAGGCCGAGCTTGGCGGCGACCGCGTCCATCAGGCGCGAGCGCACGAAGGTGCTCTCATAGCGGCCTGGCGCCCGATAGGTCGCGGCCGGCGTCTTGTTGGTGAGCCGCACCCGCGCCTTCGCCCGATAGGCCGGCACCTTGTAGGCGCCGGTCATCATGCACATGGTGCGGTTCGGCACGTTCACGCCGTGGGTGCGGATATAGGCGCCCTGGTCGTGGAAGATCTCGTCCTCGATGCCGAGGATGCGGCCATCCTTGTCGACCGCGATGCGCGCGAGGTGGCGCTGCTCGCGGCCCTGGTTGGCGCACATCAGATGCTCGCGCCGGTCCTCGATCCATTTCACCGGCCGCTTGAACCGCATCGCCGCGACCAGCACCAACAGATCCTCGGGATAAAGCTCGCCGCGGATGCCGAAGCCGCCGCCGACATGGCTCTCGTGCAGGTGCAACGACGACGGGCCGCGGTTGAGCATGCGGCAGAGCGTCTCGCGATTGCGGTGCGGGATCTTCGCCGCGCCGTGCAGCTCCAGCAGATCCTTGGCGGCATCGTAGACGCCGATGGCGCCGCGGGTTTCCAGAGGCACGCCGGAATGCCGGCCGGTCTCGAGATCGAGCTCGATCACCGCATGCGCGTTGCGGAACGCGGCTTCGATGTCGCCGAAGCTGTGATGCAGCACGATCGCTTCGCTGGAGCGGCCGGGCTCGAACTCGCCGGGCGGATCGCTCGCCGACACCACCACCGGCAGTTCTTCGATCTCGAGCGCGACCTGATCGGCGGCGTCCTCGGCCACGTAAGGATCGTCGGCGAACACCGCCGCCACCGGATCGCCGACATAGCGCACATAGGTTTTGGCCAGCGCCGGCTGGCGGAATTCGCGGATGCCGGTGGCGTTCTTGTCGGCGCGGAAATCGATCGGCGGCAGCTCGGCGATGTCGGCGTTGGTCCAGACCGCGAACACGCCTGGCATCGCCAGCGCGGCGGATGCGTCGACCGACAAAATCTTGCCGTGCGCCTTGGGCGACCGCACGATCCGCATGTGAAGCTGGTGCGGGAAATTGATGTCGCCGGCGTAGCGGCCGCGGCCGGTGACCAGCGGCCGGTCCTCGATGCGGGCACCGCATGCCCGAGCACGCGCCGCTCGCGCGGACCGGCGGCGGAGTGGGATAGTCGTCGCCGGCTCTGTTGCGTCGCTGACTCATGTCGCCTTGCGCCGCGCATCTGTCGCGCGCCGCGCGCACCGCCTTGATGATGTTCTGGTAGCCGGTGCAGCGGCAGAGATTGGACGACAGCACGTCGAGCAATTCGTCGTCGCCGATGTCCGGATTGCGCTCCAGCGCATTGGTCGCCAGCATCAGGAAGCCCGGCGTGCAGAAGCCGCATTGCAGGCCGTGATGGTCGATGAAGGCTTGCTGCAACGGATGCAGTTCGTCGCCGTCGGCGAGCCCCTCGACCGTGCGGATATGCCTGCCGTCGGCCTGGATCGCAAACATCAAGCAGGAGCGCACCGCGTCGCCGTCGAGGATGATCGTGCAGGTGCCGCAGACGCCGTGCTCGCAGCCGATATGGGTGCCGGTCTGCCCGCAATCGTCGCGGATCGCGTCGACCAGCGTCTTGCGCGGCTCGACGCTGATGGCGTGAGCGCGGACCGTTGATGGTCAGCGTGATGTCGGCTTTGTCAGTCATGCTGCAGACACCAATATCGCCCCGTCATCCTGAGGTGCCCGCCGAAGGCGGGCCTCGAAGGATGCACGGCCGCGGACGATTAGCAGACTCCATACGCCGCACGCGCAGTGGCCGTCGTCCTTCGAGGCTCGCCATAGCGCGTCAAAGACGCGCGTCAACGCGCTTGTGGCTCGCGCCTCAGGATGACGGTTCGACGTCGTCATACGCGTCATGGCTCTCATGCCTGACATCATCATCGCGGCAGGATGTCCTTGAACCGCGCCAGGATGTGCTGGTTGAGCTCCTCCGAATTGCGCACCACCCGCGGGAAGGTGTCGCGCCGGCCGAACGGCTTGCAGGCGTCGATCACGACGCGGGCGTTGCGCGGGTCGCTCTCGCTGTAGGCCATCGGATCGAGCACGGTGCTCCAGCAGCCGCGCAGGATTTCAAGCCCTTCACGTGGTTCAAATCGCGTGCACATCGCCCACATCACCTTGTTCATGTCGGACGGGTCGATGTCGTCGTCGACCACCACCACGAAGCGGTTGGCGTAAGCGCCGGCATGGCATTGCGAAGCGATCAGCCCGGCCTGCTTGGAATGCCCGGGATACATCGTCTTGACCGAGACGTTGAGCCAGAGCCGGCTGCCGCCGGTCTCGTGCGACCACACGCCCGTCACGCCCGGCACACCGGCGCCTTCGAGCTGGTTCCACACCGCGCCGGAACGATAGGTGCAGCGATAGAAGCTGTCGTCGTCCGGCGGGATGCCGGGCACCGCGCCGAGCAACACCGGATTGTCGCGATGCATGAAGCTCTCGACGCGGATCGCCGGCTCCTTCTTGTTGCCGCCGGCGTAGTAGCCGGTCCACTCGCCGAGCGGGCCTTCGTCGATCAGATCATCGAGCGAAACGTAGCCTTCGAACGCGATCTCCGCGTTGGCCGGGATCGGCAGGCCGGTGACCGGACCGGGGATGATCTCGACCGGCTCGCCGAGCAGTCCGCCGGCCGCATCGTATTCGTTCTTGCCGTAGGGCATTTCGAGCCCCGCCACCATGAACAGCGCCGGATGCATGCCGCACACCACCGCCACCGGACATTTCTGGCCGAGCTCCTTGTAGCGGTTGAGGATGAGGTTGCCGTGCTTGCCCTTCGAGCACATCACGGTGGCGAGCTTCTTGCCGTGCACCTGCACGCGATAGGCGCCGTAATTGATCCAGCCGGTGTCGGGATGGCGCATGATCACCATGTCGCCGGTGCCGATATAGTAGCCGCCATCGTGCTCGTGCCATTTCGGCGCCGGGATTTTGGTGAGATCGATGTCGTCGCCGCGATAGACGTTCTGCATCACCAATCCGGTCGGCACCTGGACCGGCGGAATGGTCTTGTCGTCCTTCATGTACTTCCGCCAGAAGGCGATGAGGTCCATGTCGGTCGCGTCTGCCGGGAGACCGAGCGTCATCTTGATGCGCTTGGTCGAGGTCAGCATGATTGGCGACCACGCGATAGCCGGGCGGATAGCCGGGAATGTCGTCAAACAGCACGGCGCGGTTGCCGGTCTGGCGCTGATAGAAATCGACGATGCCGCCGATCTCGCGCGTCGCGATCGGCGCCGCGCACGTGCTGCACATCGTCGGCGGCTTCGAGCTGGGCGAGCCACGTGCGCAGGTCCTGCTTCGGCATGTTGGCGAGCGATTTGGAGGTCAGATCGGCTGGCCGGTTCATCGTGAGCCTTCCTTCCTGGGGCGGCCGCCACTCACGCGGCGGCGCTATCGAGCGCGCGGCGGGTCATCGCGCGCACGAGATCGCGCCGATACTCGGCGCTGGTGTTGATGTCCTCAAGCGGGTCGATCGCCGCGGCGGCGGCGACGCCGGCGGCATCGAAGGCCGCCGCACCCGGCGCCTGGCCGTTGAGCGCAGCTTCCGCTTCGCCGATGCGGCGCGGATGCGACTCGGCGCCGCCGACGCCGACGCGCGCGTCCGCCATCATGCCGTCCGCGAGCCGATAGGTCACCACCGCCATGCCGAGCGCAAAATCGCCGGCGCGGCGCGAGAACTCCTGAAAGCCAACCCGCGTATCGGCGGGCAAGAGCGGCAGCCGCACTTCGGTGAGCAGCTCATCGTCTTCCAGCGCCGTCGTCATGATGCCGGCGAAATAGTCCTTGGCCGCGATGGTGCGCGTGCCCGCGCTTGCTCTGCGCCACCATCTCGGCGTCGAGCGTGGCGGCGACCGTGCACCATTCCGAGGCCGGATCGGCATGCGCCACGCTGCCGCAGAAGGTGCCGCGGGTGCGGATCGGATGATGACGCGATATTGCGCACCACCGTCGCCAGAAGCTTGCCCAACGGCCCGTCGCACACCGGCTCGTAGAACGCCGCATGTCGCACGCAGGCGCCGATCCGCAGCTTGCCGTCGGCGACCGTGATCCGCGCCAGCTCCTTGATGCCGTTGATATCGACGAGATGCGGCGGCCTCGCCAGCCGGAACGCCATGATCGGCACCAGGCTCTGCCCGCCCGCCAGCACGCGCCCATCATGGGGCGCGACCTCCGCCAGCGCCGCCACCGCTTCATCGAGCGTCTTCGGCGCGTGATAGCGAAAGGCGGCAGGCTTCATTGCATCGTCCTGGGCGTCGTTCGGGCGGGGACTCTGGCCCGCGCCCCGGAAGGCAACCGAGAGATCATGCCCGGTCACGTTCCATATTTGGGACTTTTATTATTTTTTGGATTCAGGCACGGTTTTCCGGCTATGTAAAGGCTCGACTGCCGCAAGCGAAAAGCCCAACCGATGAAGCCACCGCCCTTCAGCTACCACGACCCGCGCACCATCGACGACGCCGTCGCCCTGCTCGGCCGTCTCGACAACGCCAAGCTTCTGGCCGGCGGCCAGTCGCTGATGCCGATGCTGAACATGCGCTTCGTGCAGCCCGACCATGTCATCGATCTCAACCGGGTCGACGGCCTTCGCTACATCCGCGAAGTCGAACGGCGCGCTCGAGATCGGCGCCATGACGCGCCAGCGCGACATCGAATTCTCCGACCTGGTGCGCCAGCGCTGCCCGCTGATGCACGAGGCGATCCATGCACGTCGGCCACCGCCAGACCCGCAACCGCGGCACCATCGGCGGCTCGCTCTGCCATCTCGATCCGTCGGCCGAACTGGTGTCGGTCGCCGCCGCGCATGGATGCGACCGTCACGGCGCAAGGACCGAACGGCACGCGCGAGATCGAGTTCGCCGCTTTTCCGGTGGCCTTCATGACGCCGGCGATCGAACCGAACGAGTTCGTGACCGCCGTGCGCTTCCCGCTCTGGCCGGAGCGGACACGGCTACGGCTTCGTCGAATTTTCGCGCCGGCATGGCGACTTCGCCATCGTCTCGGCGGCGGCGCTGCTGACCGAAGACGCTGCCGGCAAGATCACCCGCGCCTCGGTGACGCTCGGCGGCATCGCCGCCGGCGCCGGTGCGCGCCACGCAAGTGGAGCAGGCACTGATCGGGCAGACGCCGGACGACAAACTGTTGCGCGAGGTTTGCGAAACCTGCCGCAGCTTCGAGGCCATCGACGACATCCACGCACCGGCGTCCTATCGCCAGCATCTCGCGACCGTGATGTCGCGCCGCGCGCTCGAGCAGGCGCGGTCGCGGCTCAAGAGCCGCGCGTCAAGAATTAGAACGAGTATCCCATGACCGAGATCCGCAAGGTTGCCCTGACGGTGAACGGCAAGCGCTATGAAGCGGACGCCGAAGTACGCCTGACGCTCGCCGATTTCCTGCGCCACACGCTGGGCTTGACCGGCACGCATCTCGGCTGCGAGCACGGCGTCTGCGGCGCCTGCACCATCCTCATCGACGGACTCAGCGCCCGCTCCTGCCTGATGCTGGCGGTGCAGGCCGAGGGCCACGACATCACCACCGTCGAAGGGCTGGCGCCGTCGCCGACCGAGCTCAACCCGCTGCAAGAGGCGTTCCGCGACAATCACGGCCTGCAATGCGGCTTCTGCACGCCGGGGATGCTGACGACGCTCACCGAATTTCTGCGCGACAATCCGGACCCGACCGAACAGGAGGTGCGGGTTGCGATCTCGGGCAATCTCTGCCGCTGCACCGGCTACCAGAACATCGTCGCCGCCGCGCTCGATGCCGCCAAGCGGCTGCAGGCCGCGCGGTGACACGCACGACGACGAGATGCGCAGTGCTGACCTCCGTAATCAAGCGAATGCGGTTTTGAAGATGGAAAGGTTGGCGCCACAGCGTTCCCTCCCCCGCTTGCGGGGGAGGGACAGGGAGGGGGGTGACGCAAGTCGGACTCGCAGTCACCCCCTCCCCACCCCTCCCCCACAACGGGGAGGGAGCAGACCGAGCTCGCCGCCATCGCTGTGCCATCATTCGTAGGCGCATACTTTCATGCCCATCCGCTTCGACGATATCGGCAACCGGCTGAAGGCGTTTCGCCTCGGCTCCGGACTCAGCGCCGACGAAATCGCCAGCCGCCTCGGCATTTCCCGCACCGCGCTCTATCGCTTTGAAAAAGGCGAACTGGCGAAAATCGAAACGCTGGAAAAACTATCCGAGCTGCTCGGCGTCTCGGTGCCGACGTTGCTCGGCGTCGGCGTCGAATACATCGGCTCGTCGGTCGCCTATTTCGAGCGCATGCGCCAGATCGAGGAAACCTCCGAGCACATCATCGTGCTGGCCGGCCCGATCTCGTATCTGCTCGCGTCCGACGCTTTCGATCGTTCGCTTGAGACCATGCTGAAGGAGAATGTTCCGGACGGCTACGAAGGCCGCAAGCGCGCGCTGGCGCAGGTCGACGAGCTGATGGACGTGCTGCGCCAGCGCAAGGCGACCTATCGCAAGCGCCAGCCCGCGATCGTGAACCTGATCTCGGCCGCCGAGATGGAACGTTTCGTGCGTACCGGCCTGGTCGGGCGCACCGACCTGCCGGAGGCGACACTGAAAGAGCGCCGCACCCTCGCCCGCGCCGAGGCCGAGCACTTCACCGCACTGATGGCGGACGAGCCGATCGGCGTACAGATCGGCATCGTGCCGGATACGCTGCCGCATGCGAGCTTCCAGATCTTCCGCCAGCCCGACCGGCACCTGCTCGCGCTGTCGCCGTTCCGGCTGGGCGAACATCCCAATGTCCGGGTCGGCGTGGCCATGATCACCTCGGCGCCGGAGGCGCTGGCGCTGCACGAGAAAATGGCCAAGGAACTCTGGTCGCGCGCGATCAAGGGGCCGGCCGCGGTCGCGTTCATGCGCGAATGCCTGCGGAAGAAGGTCTGATACGGTTGCCAAGTTTGCCGGCGGGCGATATCTCAGTCCTGTTCATAAATTGGAACAATTCCTGATTTTGGGACGCGCATGACGAGCCGCATCACCATCCGCAAGCCCGACGACTGGCACCTGCATGTGCGCGACGGCGAGATGCTGAAGGCGGTGCTGCCCTACACCGCCAAGAATTTCGGCCGCGCCATCCTGATGCCGAACCTGATCCCGCCGGTACGGACCACGCAGGACGGCATCGCCTATCGCGAGCGGGTGATGGCGGCGCTGCCGAAGGGCTCGACCTTCAAGCCGCTGATCACCTGCTACCTCGCCGACGACACCGATCCGAACGATGTCGAGCGCGGCTTCAAGGACGGCGTGTTCACCGGCGTGAAGCTCTACCCCGCCAACGCCACCACCAATTCCGCCGCCGGCGTCACCGACTATCGCAAGATCATGCGCGTGCTCGAGCGCATGGAAAAAATCGACATGCCGTTCCTGATGCACGGCGAGGACGTCGATCCCGAGATCGACATCTTCGATCGCGAGGCGATGTTCATCGAGCGCTATTTGTCGAAATGGACAAGGCAGTTTCCCGGCCTGCGCATGATCCTGGAGCATCTCTCGTCCAAGGAGGGCGTCGATTTCGTGAAGAGCGCGGCGCCGCAGGTCGGCGGCACCATCACGCCCTATCACATGGTCCTCACCCGCACCGACTGGTTCGGCTGGGGACTGAAGCCGTACATGTATGTGATGCCGGTGATCAAAACCGCCAGGGACCGCGCCGCGCTGCGCAAGGCCGCGACCTCGGGCGAGGCCTGCTATTTCCTCGGCACCGATTCCGCGCCGCACCCGGTGGCGAAGAAGCTCGCGCTCAACGGCATCCCCGGCATCTTCAACGCGCCGGTCGCGATCGAAAGCTATGCCAAGGTGTTCGAGGAGGAAGGCGCGCTCGACAAGCTCGAAGCCTTCGCCTCGCTCAACGGCCCGAAACACTACAAGCTGCCGCCCAACGAGGAACGCATCACGCTGGAGAAGTCGCCCTGGACCGCGCCCGAGGAGGTCAAGGTCGCGGGCCCCGACGAGCGGGCGCTGGTCTATCGCGGCGGCGAAACGATTGAGTGGCGCGTGGTATCGAACTAGACATTACGCCCTCTCACCGTCATCCTGAGGTGCGCGCCAGATTCGGGTTACCCGACGGCGAATCCCAAGTCGACTATAGTCGACTTGGGTGCGCCTCGAAGGGCGACGGCCCGGACAGTGCCCGTTCATCCTTCGAGGGCCGCTTTCGCGGCCACCTCAGGATGACGGATCAATTTGGAAACGGGAAGAGCAATGGCTGAGTACGATGTGATCGTGGTGGGCGGCGGCAATGCGGCGTTCTGCGCGGCGCTGGCGGCGCAGGAACAGGGCGCCAAGGTGGTGGTGCTGGAGGCCGCACCGGAAGACGAAGCCGGCGGCAACAGCCGCTTCACCGCCGGTTCGATCCGCGTGGTCTATAACGGCGTCGACGACATCAGGACGCTGATCCCCGATCTCACCGACAAGGAAGTCGAGGAGACCGATTTCGGCACCTACACCGCCGAAAAGTTCTTCGACGACATGGCGCTGGTGACGCAGAACCGCGCCAATCCCGATCTGGTCGAGCTCCTGGTCACGAAGAGCTTCGACACGCTCAACTGGATGCGCGAAAAGGGCGTGCGCTTCATCCCGATCTACGGCCGGCAGGCGTTCAAGATCGACGGCAAGTTCAAGTTCTGGGGCGGCCTCACGGTCGAAGCGGTCGGCGGCGGCCCCGGCCTCGTCAACATGCTCACGGAATCCGCGAAGAAGCGCGGCATCGAGGTCCGCTACCAGACCCGCGCGCTGTCGCTGATCCATACCGGCGACCGGGTCGAGGGCGTGCGCGTGCGCCATGACGGCCGCGACAGCGAAATCCGCGGCAAGTCGGTGATCCTGGCGACCGGCGGCTTCCAGGCCAACCCGGAATGGCGCACGCGCTATCTCGGCCCGGGCTGGGATCTCGCCAAGGTGCGCGGCACCCGCTTCAACACCGGCGACGGCATCCGCATGGCGCTGGAGATCGGCGCGAGCCCGTGCGGCAACTGGTCGGGCTGCCACGCCGTGCAATGGGAGATGAACGCGCCGGAGTTCGGCGACCTCGCGGTCGGCGACCAGTTCCAGAAGCACAGCTATCCATTTGCCATGCTGGTGAATGCGACCGGCAAGCGCTTCGTCGACGAGGGCGCCGACTTCCGCAACTACACCTACGCGAAATACGGCCGCGTGGTGCTGGAGCAGCCCGGTCAGTTCGCCTGGCAGAGTGTTCGACCAGAAGGTCAAGCACCTGCAGCGCGACGAATACCGCATCCGCCAGATCACCAAGGTGACCGGCAACACCATCGAGGAATTCGCGTCGAAACTCGAAGGCGTCAACGCCGAGCAATTCATCAAGACCGTCGCCGAATGGAACAAGGCGGTGCGCACCGACGTCCCGTTCAATCCGAACGTGAAGGACGGCCGCTGCACGGAAGGGCTTGCGATCAACAAGTCGAACTGGGCGAACACGCTCGATACGCCGCCCTACGAAGGCTATGCCGTGACCTGCGGCATCACCTTCACCTTCGGCGGCTTGCGCGTGAACACCGACTGCGAGGTCCTCAACACCGACTACCAGCCGATCCGCGGGCTCTACGCCGCGGGCGAACTGGTCGGCGGCATCTTCTACTTCAACTATCCCGGCGGCTCGGGGCTCTGCTCCGGCTCGGTGTTCGGCAAGATCGCCGGCACCTCGGCCGGCCGCGCCAAGGCGAACTGATTTAGCATTGTGGCACGACGGCGCGGCGAATTCGGTGTGCTCCCTCTCCCGTCACGGGAGAGGGTCAGGGAGGGGGCAGCAGGACTATGCGACGCAACTCACCCGCCTCGCTCCACCCCGTCACCCCGTAAACGGGGAGAGGTGAACTCGCGGCACGAACGGGCACATCAGCACCACTGACTTCGTTGGGACAAGTCGATCATGACCGACCTCAACAAGCTCTCCGCCGTCGACATCGCCAACGGCATCGCGGCGAAAAAATTCACCGCCGAGGCTGTCGTGCGCGATTGCCTCGACCGTATCGCGGCGCGCGAGCCGACCGTGCACGCCTTCGCCACCATCGATCCTGATTACGCGTTGATGCAGGCGCGTGCGCTCGACATGAGCCCGTCGTCACGCGGGCCGCTGCATGGCGTGCCGATCGGCATCAAAGACATCATCGACACCGAATACCTGCCGACCGAGATGGGCTCGCCGCTCTACAAGGGCCACCGCTCGGCGGGCGACGCCGCCTGCGTCGCGCTCGCGCGCATGGCCGGCGCGGTGATCCTCGGCAAGACCGTCACCGCCGAATTCGCCGGCATGTTCCCCGGCCCGACCGCCAATCCGCACAATCCCGCGCACACGCCCGGCGGCTCGTCGTCGGGCTCGGCCGCCGCCGTCGCCGACTTCATGCTGCCGATCGCCTATGGCACGCAGACCGGCGGCTCGGTGCTGCGCCCGGCGTCCTATTGCGGCTGCGTCGGCTACAAGCCGACGTTCAACCTGATCAATCGGCAGGGCATCAAGTTTGCCGCCGAAACGCTCGACACCATCGGCTTTCTCACGCGCAGCGTCGACGACGCCGAACTCATCACCGCGGTACTCATCAACAAGCCGCCGCGCAATCTTCGGCTCGACGCCCCGCCCCGGCTCGGCGTCTGTCGCACGCCGCTGTGGGACAGTGCGGAAGAACCCACCAAACATGCGGTCGAAGACGCCGCCAAGCGGCTCGCCGCCGCCGGCGCGTCGGTGAAGGAAATCGTGCTGCCGGCGGAGTTCGAGAAGCTCTATTACACCGCGCGCGAGACCATCAACAATTACGAGCGCTCCAAGAGCATGGCGGCCGACTGGCAGCATCACCCGGACAAGATCAGCAAGGTCTTGGGCGATCGCGTCCGCCAAGGCTTCGCGATGAAGCACGAGGACTACGTCGCGGCCTTGCAGCTCGCCGATCGCTGTCGCGCGCGCATCGACGACGCCTATGACGGCGTCGACGCCATCATCTCGCCGTGCGTAAAGGGCGAAGCGCCGCAAGGCCTCGCATTCACTGGCGAGCCGGCGTTCCAGCAATTCTGGACGGTGCTCAACGGCCCGGCGATGTCGCTGCCCACCCACACCGGCCCGCAGGGCCTGCCGGTCGGCATCCAACTGGTCGCGCCGCGCTACCGCGACGACCAACTGTTCGCCTGCGCGCGCTGGGTGATGGCCAAGCTGTCATAGAAGATGGTCATTGCCGGGCTTGACCCGGCAATCCATCCGCGTCGAAAGACGCTTTGACAAATGATGGACGCGCGGGTCACCAGGGCGTTTACGCCCGTCTTCGACGGGCTATGCCCGCGCATGACGACCGCCGACTACCGCACCAGCGGCACGCCGCTTTGCGTCAGGATCTTGCGCAACTGGCCCTCGTAGTCGCCGAGGAACGCCGTCGTCGCCTTGGCGTTCAGGTAGGCGTTGTCGAGCTGGTTGGTGAGCAGGAATTTTTGCCAGGCCGCGGAGCGCGCCATGCGCGATAGCAGGTCCTCGTAGTACGCGACCGCGTCCGCCGGCATCCCCGGCGGGCCGATGATGCCGCGCGCCTGCGGCACGTTCGGCACCTTGAAGCCCGCCTCCGACAAGGTCGGCACCGACTCATAACCGGGCAATCGCTTCTCGGCGAGCTGCACGACGGCACGCAGCTTGCCGGCGCGGATCAATTCGCCCGCCTCCGGCGGCTCCAGCAGCACGAAGTCGACATGTCCGCCGAGCAGCGCGGCGAGACGTTCGCTCGCAGCGGGAAACGACACGAATGCCCACTTCGCTCCACTCTCCGCCATCAGCAGCTGGCGCACCAACGCGTCGCGCGCCAGCGGCGATCCACCCGCCTGCCTGATCTTGCTGCCGTCCTTGAGCGCAGCGTTCATGACATCGCGCAACGTCTTGAACGGCGAGTTGGCGCGCACCGCGATCACTGCCGGCTCGACCACAAGCCGCGCGATCGGGGTCATGTCGACGACTTTGGTGCTCGCCGCCTTCTGCACCAACGGATTGGTCATCCAGACGCTGGTGAAGGCACCGAGCGTATGCGCGTCGCCCTTGCGCTCGACCATGTAGTTGGCGGCGGTGACGCCGCCGCCGCCCACCTTGTTCGAAACCTGGAAGCGGACCGGCGCCAGCTTTTCCTGCTCGATCACCTGCGCGACGGTGCGGCCGAAGATGTCGGGCCCCGATCCCGGACCGTTGTGCACCACGATCTCGATGGTCTTGGTCGGCTTGAACTGCGCCAGGGCCGGCGACGCGCCGGCCGCGACCAGCGCGGCGACGGCAGCAAGAACGAGCTTCTGAGCCATGGTCGTAACCTCCCGGATCGTCTGGTCATGTTTGGCCGGCATGCTTGCCGACATTACCGGCCGCTTCAAGCGCAAAGACCGATGAGCTCGCGCACGTCGGGCAGCGTTTCCAGCCGCCACGCCGTCGCGGCGATTTGCCGCGCGCGCTCGTCGCCGACCGCCGGCGCGGCATTGGCGAGGAATTTGTTTTCGATGGCGCGATCGGACATCGGGTTATCGACGGTGCCGCTGGCATGCGCGACGTTCGCCTCGATCCGCTCGCCGGCCGCCGTCACCAACGTCGCCTGCGCCTGGTCCTTGCGGAGGCCCTCGTCGGTCGTCACCTCGATCTTGCCGCGCAACGCGACCACGTCCGGCGCCGACGCGCGCGCGTCGGAGAACTGCGCGATACCGGCGCCACGGTCGAGATAGGCGACCGCGGCCGCGTGGTAGATGCTGAACTTCGATTGCAGTCCGGTCTTGGGATCGCCCAGGCCGGTGATGCGCACCGCGATCGGGTGCACGCGCGCCTCGATGCGAGCAATGGCGTCCGGCGCGAGCGCGCGCTGTTCGCCGAGCGAAACCATGGCGTCGAGGATCGGATGCAGCACCACGCCGCATGCATAGGGCTTGTAGCCGTTGCGCGCGATTTCCCAGCGCGTGCCGAGCTGATCGAGCACCAGCTCCGGCGCGGCGACGTTGCTGTAGATGCGCGCGAAGCCGCGCTTGCCCTCGACGATCTCCTCGGAGCTGTCGAAGCCCTGCTGGGCCAGCAGCGCGGCGAGCAGGCCGTTCGATGCCGCACGGCCGGCGTGGAACGACTTGCACATGGTGCCGCGATTCTGCTGCATCCCCGCGGCTTGCGTCGCCGCGATGCCGAGCGCGTGGGTCATTTCAAGCGCATCGAGACCGAGCAGGCGAGCGCCCGCCGCACCGGCGGCGATGGTGCCGAGCGTGCCGGTGAGATGCCAGCCGCCGTCGTGATGGCCGGGCGCCGCCTGCCCGACCCGCACGCCGGCTTCGAACCCGGCCGCATAGGCCGCGATCAGCGTGCGGCCATCAACGGCCGCCGTCGACCGCGCCACGCTCACACAGCGCGAACAGCGCGGCGAGGATCGGCGACGAGGCATGCAGCACGACGCCGCCCATGTGGGTGTCGTCGAAATCGAGCACGTGCCCCATCTGGCCGTTGGCGAGCGCCGCTTCGGTCAGCGCCGAGCTTCAGTTCGTGCGCCGAGCACGGTGGCGTGCGGTTGCGCGTTCAGCGCCGTCAGCACCGGCAACAATTTTCCGATGGTCGGATGCCGGCTGCCGGCGAGCGCGCAGCCGATCCAGTCGAGCACGCCGCGGCGCGCTTCGTGCACCGCCGCCTCGGGCATATCCTCGAAGCGCACGCGCGCAAGGAACGCGGCGAGATCGCGCGTGACGTTGAGCCCGAGGGGCGCCGCGCCGTAGTCTGACTTGGCCGCCGGTTGCGAAGTCATCGCACCTCTCAAGGCATGAACAGCCCGCCGCTCACGTGGATGGTCTGGCCGGTGATGTAGCCGTTGTCCGGCTGGCACAACAGCCGCACCAGCGACGACACGTCTTCGAAGGTGCCTTCGCGGCCGACCGGCGGCGCGTGGCCGATCCCCTGCCCCGACGTCGCCGAGCGCTGGCCGCCGATGCGGCCGGGCACGATGCAGTTCACCGTGATGCCATGCGGCGCGAATTCCGACGCCAGCCCCCGGGTAAAGCCGACGATGCCGGCCTTGCCGGCGGCGACATGGGCGCGGCCGGGCGCGCCGAGGTGGCTCGACACGCCGCCGAGGTTGATGATGCGTCCGAACTTGTTCTTGACCATGTGCGGCAGCGCCGCGCGCGAGCACAGGAACGCGCCATCGAGGATGACGCCGAGGATGTCGCGCCACTGCTTGTAGGTCATCTGCAGGAACGGCGCCTCGGCGCGGTTGGCGGCATTGTTCACCAGGATGTCGACGCGGCCGAACTTGGCGACCACGGTATCGACCATCTTGTTGACCGCGGCCTCGTCGGTGACGTCGGCGATGTGCACCATGGCCTTGCCGCCGGCGGCTTCCACCTCGGCGGCGGCCTTTTCGGCCTCCTCGCGCGAAGAGCGCGCGTTGATGACCACCGCGGCCCCGTCGCGGGCGAACGCCAGCGCCATGCCCTTGCCGAGCCGCCGAACCCCGCCGGTGACGATCGCGACCTTCCCTTCCAACGGACGTTCTGTAGCCAACTGTTCCTCCCAACTCTCGCTGCTTCGTGCGATCACCGATAACCGACTGCTCATGCCCTGCGCAATGCACGCTCATCATGTCGCATGCGCGCGGACGAGTCGTGCGCTGCCCTCGTCCCGAAGTCGTTATGGCCGCGTATTCACGTGGATGCGGGGTGCTGTTGCAACGGAGCGCGTTCACGGCCTAAGAGTGACCGGCATGACGAGGAGAGAAAGCGCAATGAGTGGCAAATCCGACGGTGCGATCACCCCGATGACCCGGGCGCTGTCCGAATACATTGCGGCAGCGGCGACGCGCGAGCTGCCGCCTGCGGTCGTGGAAAAGACCGGCCACCACATCCTGGATTCGCTCGCCGCCATCATTTCGGGCTCGCGGCTCAAGGCCGGCGAGCTCGCCATCGGCTATGTGAAGCGGCTGGGCGGCGCGGCCGAGGCGACGCTGATCGGCACCCCGCTGGTGGTGCCGGTGGAAAGCGCGGCGCTGGCCAACGCCATGGCCGGCCACGCCGACGAGACCGACGACTCGCACCTGCGCGGCCGCTACCACCCCGGCTGCGGCATTGTTCCCGCGGCGCTGGCGGTGGCGGAGCTCGCCGACCGCAGCGGCGCCGATTTCATCCGCGCGGTGGCGCTCGGCTACGACATCGGCACGCGTTTCAACATGTCGCTCGGCTATCCGAATCCCAACGCGGCGACCCACTCGACCCACACGCTGGGCGTCAATTTCGGCGCCGCGGCGGCGGCCGCCGCGCTGCTGCGCTTCGATCCGGTGCGGGTGCGCCACGTGTTGTCCTATGCGGTACAGCAGGCATCGGGCTGCCCCTATTGGTATCGCGACAGCGACCACGTCGAGAAGGCGTTCGACTTCGGCGGCATGGGCGCGCGCAACGGCGTCGCCGGCGCGATGATGGTGGCGGCCGGCATGACCGGCGTCGAGGAGCCGTTCACCGGCCAAGGCAACTTCTTCGACGGCTTTGCGCTCAAGCCCAATCCGGGACTGCTCACCGAAGAGCTCGGCCAGCGGTTCGAGATCATGGAAGGATCGATCAAGAAATGGTGCGTCGGCTCGCCGATCCAGTCGGTGCTCGATGCGACGCAAGCGCTGATCGACGAGCACGGCCTGCGCGCCGCCAACGCCAAGCGCGTGGTCATCACCATGCCCGACGACCGCATGCACATCGTCAACAACGGCGCGATGCCGGACGTCTGCGTGCAGCATCTGGTCGCGATGGCGATCGTCGACGGCACCGTGACCTTCGCCAGCGTGCACGATCACGACCGCATGGCCGATCCGGCGGTGCAGGCGGTGCGCAGCGCGTCGAGCTCGTCGGCAGCGCCGAGCTGACGACGGCGAAGCCGGCGCGGCAGGGAATCGTCGAAGCCGAACTCGCCGACGGGCGCACGGTGCGCCATCACGCCCGCGCGGTGCGCGGCACGCCCGACAATCCGATGACCACGAAGGAGATCGAGACCAAGGCGATCGATCTGGTGGCGCCGATTTCCGGCGAGGCGAAGGCGACCGGCCTGGTGCAAGCGATCGCCAAGCTCGGCGCGCTCCCCTCGGTGCGCGCGTTGCGGCCGCTCTTGCAGGCGTGAGACTACTTCCCTTGCATCAAAATCTTTGCCGCCCGCTCCACCAGCGGGCGCGGCGCCGCATACGCGTCCTGAAGATATTGCTCGATCGCCACACCGCGCGCCGGTGAGATCGGCAATTTGAGCTTGGTGGCCTCGGCCAGGAAGGCCTGGTCGTTCATGGTGAGGTCGAAGGCCCGGCGCAGCGCGAGCTTTCTTTCCTCAGGAATGCCGGGCGGCGCCACGAAAGGACGCCCCATGATCGTCCAACCGACGGTCAGCTCCAGCAAGCACCGCTCATCAGCGTTCTTGGCGAAGTCCATCACGAACGGAACGCTGCCCAACGTCTTGTTGCGTTGCGCACCCATCTGGATCAGCACGCGGACGCGCTGCTGGGCGATCCATTCGGGGTGCGCGGTCACTAGTGCGGAATACACCACGCCGCACACGCCGTGGACCTCACCTCGCTCCATCGCCCGCATGATCGACGGCAACCCATCATAGTCGCGCCTGATCCGGATCTTGGTGCCAAGGACAGCGTTGAGCGCCAGCGGAAAATCGAGATTGGAAAAATCGGACGCGCCGACGGTCATCTCCCTGGAGAACAAATCCTTCATCGTTGTGATCGGGCTGGTGTGCCAAACCAAGCAGACTCCCGCCTCGTCATTCGCGCTGCCGAGCCAGATGAATTTCTGGCCATCGAATTGCGTCGGCCGAATCCGGAAGAGCGGCTCAAGCGCCGCGCGGCCGACGATCAAGCCAAGCTCGGAGCCATCCTTGGGTGCGACGTTGTAGAGATGATTGGCCGCGCGCACGCCGCCGGCGCCCTGCATGTTCTTGACGACAATCTCGGGCGAGCCGGGAAGATGCTTCGGCAAATACCGCGCCACGAGGCGCGCGTAGGGATCGTAAGCGCCGGTCGGACTGGAACCGACGACGAGGGCGACCTGGCGGCCCTTGTAGAACTGCTGCACGCTCTGCGCGTTCGCGGGCGTGGCGAACAGTGCAAACACTCCCAGCAACGCGATCGCAATCGTGCGCATCACTGTTGCCCCCCTGGGGCGCGTGAGTCGTCAGCAGCGTTGATCTGTAGTGCATGTTACCGAGTGCTGACTGGCAGGCGAACGAAACCCGCGCTCCATGCACAGGAGTTGTTAGAATCTCGCTCGAAACGCAATCGGGGGTGGTGCAGACGAAGTGCACTCCACCGGCGGCAATCACACCGATGACGCGTCAATTCGCAAACGCAGAGCGGGCGGTTGCCAGAAATGGTGGCACGTGCGCGTCACGCCCCGCCGCAAGGCGCAAACCTGACGACCGTCGCTCCGTATTCGCCGCTACGTATTGCGCACCGACGACTCAAACAGCTCATCGACCGCGAAGTCGCCTTTGATCAAACCCTGGTCGCGCGAATACATGATGAACTGCTCGAGGTTCTTGCGGTTCTTGGCGAGTCCGCTCGGCCAGATGTCGGCGCCGAATTTTTCCTGCTCGCGCTCGAAGTAGCGCCGACCGAAGGCGAGGCTTGACCAGTTGGGATCGGAGAAATACTCGCGCGCAAGCGAGCGCGCCTGGCCGTACATGTCCATCACCGCGCGCGGCAGCGCCGGATCGCGCGCGATCGCGTCGTTGCGGATCGCCATGATGTGCATGATCGGCCAATAGCCGTATTTCTTGAAGTAGCGCAGTTCCTCGGCATCGGCGTCGGCGAACAGGCGCCGCACCGGCACCTCGCCGAGCATGATCGAATCCGGCGGATGCGGCTGGATCACCGCGTCGGCCTTGCCGTCGCGCAACAGGTGGCCGACGTCGGTGCCCTTCGGCAGCATTTCGATCCTCACGCCGGGCTTCGGCGTGAACGCGATCTTCTCCTCGTCTTCCAGCAGCCAGTGGATGTCCTCCCACGGCACACCGTACTCGAATTTCAGGTCGCCCTTGGCGAGCAGCGACAGCGTGGTCTGGAACGAACGGATCGCGACCCGCTTGCCCTTGAGGTCGGCGGGCTTGGTCATCGGCGAGTCCGCGCGCACGAAGAACAGGCCGGCGCTGAACAGCCGGCGCGGGAAGATCGGCACCGCCGTGATCGGCAGCTTGCGGTCGATCGCCATCAGATAGGTCGACATCGAGAATTCGGCGACGTCGAATTCGCCCTTGAGCATGCGGCCGTGACGATCGAGGCCGTCGCGCGCCGGGCTCGATTGGCCGACCTGGCGAGCGTTGAGCTCGATGCCCTTGGGCGCCTTCACGGTGCCGTCGAAGAACGGAAAGTGGCGGTCGTAGCGCTCCAGCGCGATGGTGAGTTGCATTCCCTGCCCTTGTCGTTTGCCTAGCCGCTTCTTTGCCTATCCGCGCTTCGCGGTCGGATTGGTTTGGCGATCGATCGACTTGACCGCTTCCCAGGCGCTGATGATGGCACCTTCCTGCCATCCGCTCCAGAAGGTGATCTGATCGCCGGCCTGATGGAAGCGCCCCTGCGGGGTGGCGAGCATCTCGGCATTGGCGCCGAATGCCGGGTCGGTCTCGTCGGCCCAGGCGAAGCGGAAATGCTCCATCCGATCCCAGCCGATCGCAACGCCGCGCTCGACGTATTTGCCGAATCCATCGTGCAGCCGCTCGCCCTGCTCGCGCGCGATATGCAAACGCTCCGCGACCGGGCGCGCATTGAACGCCTCGGCGATCTTTCCGTACATGTAGGCGCCGGTAATCATGCCTTTGCGGCTGAGGAAGCCCGACGACGGGTACCAGATCTGGCGGATCGTATCCGTGGTCCAGGAAATCCCGCCATAGATCTGGTCGCGCGTCTCCCAGAACCGTTCCGCCTGCCAGCCGACCTTGCCCGCCGCTTCGGTCGGCAGGTTGCGCGCGGCGGCCATATAGGCCGCGGGCAGATTGGTCTTGAGCTCTTTGAAGATCGGCATCGGAATGGTCGAGATGCAGTAGTCGGCGGCGAGCACGCGTGACGTGCCGCCGTCGTCATAGGCGACCGCGACGCGATCGGCGCCGACGTCGATCGCCGTCACTTTGGCGCCGAAGCGCACCGTCCCATCGAGCGTGCCGGTCTGGCGTCTGCGCGATTGGCGCGCGAACGCGCGCACGAAATGGTCCATGCCGCCGACCGGCTCCATCAGCGACGCCTGCCACTGGATCTCGCCGTCGCGGAAGATGAAGTCGTTCCACAGGTCGGAGCGCAAAATGTCGTCGAGCGAGACCGGATCGAGCGGCACCAGCGGCTTGTTACCGACGCCGTGCGAGCGCTCGAAGCCGGCGCGGCCGAACTGATTCATGTAGGAATAGCTGGTGCTGCCGGACCGCACCGATTTGGTCAGCCCGCCGAAGTTCACGAGCACGTCCTGAAATTTCTCAATATCCGTCTTGCTCAGCGGCAGATCGATGCCGTTGGTGCTCACGCATTTGCTGAGCAGCTCGGCAATGTGGCCCTGCAGGTCGTGCACCGCCTGGCGCATCTGCCAGGTGCGGCCGTTGCCGATATTGCCGGTGTGCACGCGATTGGCGCGGCTCGTAAAAACATAAGGCTGCAGCGCGACGCCGAATTGCCGGCAATAGTCGATGACGTGGACGTGGTGATGCGCGATGCGGCCGGGCCCGACATTGAGCCACAGCCCCTCGTCGAACTCGCACACCTGCGCCGGCGTGTGCATCTCCTGGAGCACGTCGCCACGGCGAAGCGTGAGGCTGCGCCCGCCGATGCGCCGTGACGCTTCGAGGATCACCACGTTGAAGCCGGCGCGGTCGAGCTCATAAGCCGCGCACAGCCCGGCGACGCCGGCGCCGAGGATCGCGACGGTCTTTCCGCCGCCGGCGTCGCTCGGCAGCGAAAGCCCCGCCGCCAGCGCCGGTGGCGGTTTCAGGAAGTCGAACAACGTCAGCGTCTCATAGGCCGCGCCGGCGCCGCCGATCCGGGCCATGGCATTCAAGAGGCCGCGGCGGGTCATGGTCATTCGGTCGTCTCCCGGGATCTGGCGCTACGAGATGGTGGTGTACCGGCGCCCCAAGCTGCGGCACAATTGGAGGTGCCGGCAAGGGATGCCATGTCCATGCCCCGTTGCAAGTTTGATCGCTCGTTCGTCGGCTCGCTGGTTGGCAGCGCGTTGGCGGTCGCCACGCTCACCGGCGCGGCGCACGCGCAGACGCCGTCGCAGCAGGCATTTCGCGACATTTATCGCGCGCTGGTCGAGATCGATACCACCGACGCCACCGGCGACACGCTGAAAGCGGCCGAGGCGATGGCCGCGCGTCTGAAGGCCGCCGGATTCCCGGCGGCCGACATCCGCGTGATCTCGACCGGACCGCGCAAGGGCAACCTGGTGGCGCGGCTGCGCGGGACCGGCGCGCGCAAGCCAATGCTGCTGCTCGCCCATATCGACGTGGTGCCGGCAGGCGACGGCTGGCAGCACGCGCCATTCAAGCTCACCGAGACCGACGACGGCTATTTCCACGGCCGCGGCGTCATCGACGACAAGGCGATGGCGGCGATCTTCCTTGCCAATCTGATCGAGCTGCACCGCGAGGGATTCCGGCCCGAACGCGACATCATTTTGGCGCTGACCACCGACGAGGAGCTCGCGCAGTCGCCGCACAACGGCGTGCGCTGGATTCTCGAGAACGAGCGGGGCTTGATCGACGCCGAGTTCGCGATCAACGAGGGCGGCGGTGGCGCGCTACGCAACGGCCGGCCATTCCGGCTGGCGGTGCAACTCGCCGAGAAGGTCTATCAAACCTATGTGCTGGAAGTGACCGATGCCGGCGGCCACAGCGCGTCGCCGCGCCGCGACAACCCGATCTACCGGCTGTCGGTGGCGCTGACCAAGCTCGCGCAGTTCGACTTTCCGCCACGGCTCAATGCGGTGACGCGCGCGAATTTCGCGCGCCTTGCCGCAACCGAAGCGCCGCCGGTCGCTGCCGCAATCAAGGCGCTGCTTGCCGGCGCGACCGATCCCGACGCGCTCGCGCCGCTGTCGGCCAACCCGACCTTGAATGCGCAGATGCGCACCACCTGCGTCGCCACGCTGCTGGAAGCCGGCACGGTGGAGAACGCCTTGCCGCAAACCGCGCGCGCCACGGTGAACTGCCGCATCCTGCCCGACGAGCCGGTGGCGGAGACCGCGGATATCCTTGCCCGCGTCATCGCCGACGACAAGGTGACGATCACGCCCAAGGGCCGGCCGATGGCGGCGCCGCCCTCCCCGCCGCATCCCGAGGTGATGCAGACCGTCGTCGCGCCTTGCCGCCGAGCTGTGGCCGGGCGTGCCGGTGCAGGCCAGCATGTCGGCCGGCTACACCGACAATCGCTGGCTGCGCAACGCCGGCATCCCAGCCTACGGTGTCTCCGGCCTGTTCAGCGAGCAGGGCCGCAATGGCGTGCACGGCCGCAACGAGCGCGTCGCGGTGAAGGATGTCTACGCCAGCAAGGACTTCCTCGACCGGCTGGTGCGCCAGCTCGCGGCGCCGGCAACGCGATGACGTCGCCAACAATGCACCATGCCACCCTGCTGGAGCGCACCAGGCAGTGGGCGCGCGCGATCAAACGCGATGTGCTGGCGCTGTGGATCGCGGCGCGCGATCCGCGCGTACCCTGGTACGCGAAGGCGCTGGCCATGGCGGTCGCCGCTTACGCGCTGAGCCCGATCGATCTCATTCCCGATTTTATTCCCGTGCTGGGCTACCTCGACGACCTTGTGATCGTTCCCTTGGGCATCCTGCTGGTGGTCTGGCTGATCCCGACCGATCTGATGGCCAGTTTCCGCGAGCAGGCCGCCACGGTGAGCGAGGGCCCGCGCAGCGTCGCGGGCGCCGTGGCGATCGTCCTGATTTGGATCGCGGCTGCCGCACTGATAGTTTGGTGGCTGTGGCCGTCGCCGGCGAGCTGACCGCAGAACACCATGACCGCAGCAGCGTCGTTCATTGTCCGAGTCATGGCGCACCTTGTCGCCGCTGCACTGATCGCTGCGCCGTCGGCTGCGGCCGATGAGGTCGCCGATTTCTACAAAGGCAGGAATCGTCAGCCTGTTCGTCGGCTATCCTCCGGGCGGCGGCTACGATGTCTACGCGCGCCTGGTTGCCCGCTTTATGACCAAGCACATGCCCGGCCAGCCGCACTTCACCGTGCGTCACAAGCCTGGCGCGGCGAGCCTCAACCTGGTCAGCGAACTTTACAACGTCCTGCCGCGCGACGGCACCGTCATCGGCATGTTCGCACGCTCGGTCGCGATGGACCGCCTGCTCGGCCGTGCCGGCGCGAATTTCAACCCGGTCGAATTCAATTGGATCGGCAGCGCCAACAACGAAGTGTCGATCTGCGCGGTATGGCATGCGGTCGGAATCCGCACGATCGAAGCGTTCATGGCGCGGCCGTTGACGTTTGCCGCCAATGCGCCGGGAGCGGAATTGGACGTGTTCCCACGCTTGCTCAACAGTCTCCTGGGCACCAAATTCAAGGTGGTCACCGGCTATCCCGGCGTCAACGACCTCAGCCTGGCGATGGAGCGCGGCGAAACCGACGGGCGCTGTGGGTGGACCTGGTCGGCGGCGAAGGCCGCGCGCGGTGACTGGATCCGGGACGACAAGATCTACATCGCCGTCCAGTTTGCCACCGAAAAACATCCCGAACTCCGTCATGTGCCGCTGGTGACCGAGCTCGCCCGCAACGAGCGCGAGCGCAGCGCACTCGAATTGATCCTGTCGCAACAGGCAATGGGCCGTCCATTTGCGGCGCCGCCGGGCGTTCCGGCTGCGCGCGTTGCGGCGCTGCGCCACGCATTTTCTCGCGCCATCGCCGATCCGGATTTCGCAGCGGAGGCCGAGAAACAACAGCTCGAGATCAGGCTGGTCGACGGCGCAGCCTTGCAGGATATGGTCGAGCGCATGTTCAAGACGCCGCCCGAGGTCGTGGCGGCGGCGCGGGCGGCGATCGGGCAACGCTGAATTTGTCGCCGTTGCCGGGGCCCACGGCTCAGCTATTCTATGGATCGATAAACATAAGAGACCGGGAGGATCACGATGCTGCGCCAAGTCGCCACCTGCGCCGCCGCCGGCGCCACCGCAATCGCGCTGCTGATGCCGCTGGGGAGTGTCCCGGCGAGCGCGCAGACGATCGCTGTCTTCACCAAGAGCCAGGGCAACCCGGTCGCCCGATCGATCCGCATCGGCGCCGAAACCGCCGCCCGGGCCGAGAAGTTGCTGGTGTTCAATTTCATTCCGACCAGTGCCGACAACGTCGCGCAGCAGACCGCGCTGGCCGAGGAAGCATTGCGTTCCAAGCCGGACGCGGTGGTGTTCACGCCCACCGACGTGAAGACGATGGCGCCGATCGTTGCGAAGTTCATCGCGGCGGGAATTCCGGTCATCAACGTCAACGACCGCCTCGTCGGCGTCGATGCAACCGCCTATGTCGGCAGCGACGATCTTGCAATCGCGCGCGCCACCGCGCGGGCGCTGCTCAAGGCGATGAATGGCAGCGGCACCGTTGTCATTCTGGAAGGCCCGCCCAAGGTCGCGTCGAGCCTGCTGCGGGTGCGTGGCTTCAACGAAGCGCTGAAGGAATTCCCGAACGTGAAGCTGTTGACGTCACAAAGCGGCAACTATGCCCGCAAGTCGGCCGCCGACACGATGAATGCGCTGATCCGCAAGTTCCCGCAGATCGACGGCGTGCTGGCGGCCAATGATCCGATGGCGCTCGGGGCGCTCGACGCGCTCGGACCGAGCAAGCGGACGGCGCTGGTGGTCGGCATCAACGCCAGCCGCGACGCCGCCGAGCTGATCAAGTCGGGCGCCATGGTGGCGAGCGGCGACTATAACGGCTTCATCGAGGGCTGCGTGGCGGCGCAGCTTGCGATCCGCGCCATCCGCAAGCAATCCGTGCCCAAGGAGGCGATCCTGCGCACCGTGGTGGTGGACAAGAGCAACGTCGCGCCCTACGAACTGCCGGTCGAGAAACGGACCTGCCCGGCGGTGGACGCGGCCATAGCGAATTGAGCGAATTGCTTCGATTGCGGCTATGGAATCCGCGTCGGTCACGGCCGGGAACCCTGTCACCCGCATGAACGAAGCGCGCCTCAATCTCATCGAGCTGACCGTCTCGGAACTGTCAGCCTCGCTCAAGCGCACCGTCGAGGATGCGTTCGGCCACGTGCGCGTGCGCGGCGAGCTCGGCAACGTCAAATACCACTCCAGCGGCCACGTCTATCTGGACCTGAAGGACGACAAGGCCTGCCTCGCCGGCGTGATGTGGCGCGCCAACGCGGCCCGCATCAAGCTCAAGCTCGAGGCCGGGCTCGAGGTGGTCGTCACCGGCCGCATCACCACCTATCCCGGACAGTCCAAGTACCAGATCGTGATCGAAACGCTGGAGCCGGCGGGGCTCGGCGCGCTGATGGCGCTGGTCGAAGAACGCAAGAAGAAGCTCGCCGCCGAAGGCCTGTTCGATCCCGCGCGCAAGCAATTGCTGCCGTTCCTGCCGTCGGTGATCGGCGTCATCACATCGCCGACCGGCGCCGTGATCCGCGACATCCTGCATCGGCTGGGCGACCGGTTCCCGCGCCGCGTGCTGGTGTGGCCGGTGCGGGTGCAGGGCGAAGGCTCCGCCGAGCAGGTCGCGGCGGCGATCCGCGGCTTCAACGCGCTCACGCCGAAAGGCGCGATCCCGCGCCCGGACCTCTTGATCGTGGCGCGCGGCGGCGGCTCGCTGGAAGACCTCTGGTCGTTCAACGAAGAGATCGTCGTGCGCGCCGCGGCCGACAGCATGATCCCGTTGATCTCCGCGGTCGGTCACGAAACCGACGTCACGCTGATCGACTTCGCCGCCGACGTGCGCGCCCCGACCCCGACGGCGGCCGCCGAAATGGCGGTGCCGGTGCGCGCCGAACTGTTGGTGCGCATCGACAGCCTGGCGCGGCGCTCGCTCGCCTCTTGGCAGCGCGCCCACGAGGCGCGCCGTACCGAGCTGCGCGCCGCGGTCCGGGCGTTGCCGGGCGCGGACGAATTGTTCGCGCTGGCGCGCCAGCGGCTCGACCACGTCACCGCGCGGCTGCCGCGCGCGTTGATCGCCAACACGCAGATCGACCGGGTGAAGTTCTCGCGCATCGCCGGCCGCATCGAGCCGCGGCTGCTGATCGCCCTGGTGGAACGGCGGCGCGAACGGCTCGGCCATATGCAGGGGCGCCTCGCGACCGCGCTGCGCAGCTATCGCGACGCGCGCCTGAGCAGCCTGACGCGCGACCGCGAACGCGTACACGCATTCGGCGACCGCGCGCTGCGCGCGATCCGCAACCTGATCGACAATCGCGACCTGCGCACCGAGCGCGCATCGCAGCTCCTGACCGCCTTGTCGTATCGCGGTGTCTTGGAACGGGGGTTCGCGCTGGTCCGCGGTGTCGATGGCACGCCATTGCGCCGCGCCGCTGCGGTGCAGTCCGGCCAGGCGCTGGAGATCGAATTTGCCGACGGACGGGCGCGCGCCACCGCGCAGGGCGCCCCTTCGATCGCGCCCGTTCCCCCACCCCGGCGCCGCCGGCGGGGCGGCGGCGAAGGCCAAGGCAACCTGTTCGATCCCTGAGCCAAGGCCGCTCGGGTGGCCCGGCCGGGGCTATCGAAAGTCAGGGATTACGAGGGTGACATTGGGCGCGTCCAATGACTATTTTGGGGTCCGCGCCCGCGGCGTCAGTGAGGACGGCCCGGGCACCCCATGCGGCGGAGACCTGATGTGCTGAACCGTTTCGACCGCTCTTCTCCGATGGCCGGCGAGGCCGAGCTGAAATATCTCGACGGCGATTTCCGGGTGCTGCGGCCCGGCGCCTTCGTGCGCTGCGCCGTCACCGGCACGCCGATTCCGCTGGAAGAGCTGAAATACTGGAGCGTCGACCTGCAGGAGGCCTACGTCTCCCCCGAGGTCGTGTTGCAACGGCATGTTCCGGAGCACGCGAAGCGGTAGCCCGGTATCAGGTCTTGCGCGCGCGCGCGATCCGCTCCCGCAACAGGGCGTGAAATCCGGCGCTCGTCATCGAACGCCAGCGTAACCGGGAGCGCGCGTGACCGCGCCGCGAGTTGTGCGGCTTCGCCATCGCCCTGCATGCGCGCCAAATCCTTTTCGGTCGTCCCCAGCGTGAGGCCGCCGCGCGCGGCCTCGTCGCAGAGCGCCTGCGCGTCCGCGCCCGAATAGCGATGATGGTCGGCAAAGCTGCGCGTCGCAACGACCGCCACCCCGGCCGCACGCAGCGTGGCGTAGAATTTTTCCGGGTCGCCGATGCCTGCAAACGCCAGCACTTGGCGACCACTGAGTGACTCAATGAAGGCAGCGTCTGGCGCAAGCCTTGCGCCGAACACCGGCAGCCCTCGCTTGCGTGCCTCGCTCACGATGCCGCCGGCATCGCCGCTGCCGACCACCACCAGCGCCTGGGCATGGTCGAGTTGCACCGCCAATGGTGCGCGCAACGGTCCCGCCGGAATGACCCGGCCATTACCAATGCCGCGCCGCGCATCGACGATGAGAATGGCGAGGTCTTTCTGCAGCGACGGATTTTGAAAGCCGTCATCCATCACGATGACGCTCGCGCCGGCCGCGCGCGCGGCCTGCGCGCCGCGGACGCGGTCGCGCGCAACGATGGTGGGAGCGACCCGCGCCAGCAGCAGCGGCTCGTCGCCGACGTCGGATGCGCGATGCTGCTCCGGATCGACCGCAAGCGGACCGGCAAGCCGCCCGCCATAGCCGCGCGTCAGGAACACCGGCGTTTCGCCGTCGGCTTGCAGCATGCGGGCCACCGCCAGCGCCGCCGGCGTCTTGCCCGCGCCTCCGACGGTCGGATTGCCGATGCAGACCACCGGCACGCCGGCGCGGGCGCCGCGCTGCGCCAGGCGCCGCGCCGTCACCGCGCCGTAGACAGCCGCCAGCGGCGCCAGCATCGCGGCCGCGATGCCGCGCTGCCGCCGCCACCAAAACGGCGGCTCACGCATGGCTGCCGCGCCGCTCCAGCCGGATCTGCATGAAATAGGGATCGAGCGCCGCGAGCGTGCGCTCGAGCGCACCGCCGAGCCGTTCGACCGTCGCGCGCGCGGCGCCGGTGATGGCGGCGCGCTCGGTGGCGTCGGTCAACAGCGCGCCGACGCGCGTCGTCAGCCGGCTGACATCGCCGATCAGCTCGGCGCCGCGGGCGGCATCGAGCGCCTCATAGAGCTCGGCGAAATTCCAGACGTTGGGACCGTGCAGCACGGCAGCGCCGAGCTTGATCGGCTCGACCGGGTTCTGGCCGCCATGGCTGGCGAGCGAGCCGCCCATGAACACGATCGGAGCCAACCGATAGACCAGCCCCAACTCGCCCAGCGTATCGACCACGTAAATGTCATCCTGCGTCTGCGGCAACTGCCCGCGCGAGCGCAGCGACGCGGAGAGCCCGGCGCCGTGCGCGATCTCGAGGATGCCCGGTCCACGATCCGGGTGGCGCGGCGCGATGATTGTCAGCAATCGCGGAAAGGTGCGGCGCAACCGGCGATGGGTCTCGATCAACGCCGTCTCTTCGCCGGCATGGGTCGAGGCGGCGGCGATGGTCGGACGGTCGCCGACCGCGGTCCGCAGCCGCTGCAAGCTCTCCTGGTCGGCGGGCGGCTCCGGCACGTCGAGCTTCAGGTTGCCCGTGGTCGAAATCCGCGGCGCACCAAGATCGCGGTAGCGCGCGGCATAGGCCGAGCTTTGGGCAAGGCAGAGGTCGAAGCGGCGCAACAGCGCCGCGATCATGCCGGGGGCGAATCGCCAGCGATTGAACGAGCGCTCCGACACGCGGCCGTTGACGAGGATGAGCGGAACGCGCCGCTCCGCGCTCATCAGGATGAGGTTCGGCCACAGATCGGATTCGGTGAACAGACCGAGATCCGGTTTCCAGTGGTCAAGGAAGCGAGCGACAAAGCGCGGCGCATCGAGCGGCACATATTGATGGATCACTCCGGGCGGCAGCCGCTGGCCAGCGAGCTTGGCCGAGGTGACGGTGCCGGACGTGAGCAGGACCTTGAATTCTTTCGCGACGATGCGCTCGATCAACGGCACGATCGCCGCGACCTCGCCGACGCTGGCGCCGTGAATCCAGATCAACGGTCCATCCGGCCGGGCGAGCTGCGTCTCGCCGCGGCGTTCAGCCAGCCGCGCGACGTCTTCCTTGCCGCGCTTCAGCCGATTCGAGAGCACCAGCCCGGCGAACGGCGAGCCGACCAGCGTCGCCAGCCGGTACGCCCGCAACGGAAGCGGCAACCGTTCCGCCGAACTTGGCCTGTCGAGGACCCCTTGGGACAAAACAGAATCTCCGCATCGAGCGCCGCTCATACTAGCGAGATCGAGCGCTGCTCACACTAGCGAGAATAAGTCGGGCCCGAAAGACTTGACATCACCGGTGTTCATTGCCGGCTTCAACCACGGGGTGTTGCGATCGTGCGACGGCATCGCCACGACCGGGAGTAGATGATTTAACTTCGATCAATGTGAATTTAAGATTGTCCCCGTTTATCTGTGTCCGGGTCGAGCAAGCGGTGCAAATGAACGATGAAATACCGCATATGGGCGTTATCGACGGTCTGCTGGGCCTTGGCCTTCCAAGCCGCATAAGCAGTAGCGTAGTTGGGATAAATTCCGACTATCTCGAGCCGGTTCAGATCCCTGAACTCGGTGCTGCCGAGTTCGGACAATTCGCCGCCGAAGACCAGGTGCAGCAGCTGCCCCTGGGGCGGTTGATCGGCTGCGGGTTGATTGGCCATCTGGATCCTCACGTCTAGAACGATGCCCTGTGAGGGGCCCCTGAACGTCCGAATCGGGACACCAGCGTCAAGCGAACTGCGCTTTGCGTTCCCGGATGAATGCAAGCGCCGTGCCGTGGCGCGAACCGCTGGCGGCGACCAACAACGCATGCACCGGCTGCGGACGATTGAACGTCAACCGCTCGCCGTCGATATCGGTCAGCGCGCCGCCGGCTTCGTGCACCAAAAGATCGGCGGCCGCAAGGTCCCAGTCATGGCTGTTGCCGCCGACGATGGCGATGTCGACTTGGCCATGGGCGACGCGCGCCAGCCGCAGCGCCAGCGAACCGATGCGCGGCAGCGGCACCACCGAGGGATGCAAGTCGGCGAGCGAGCCGAGATAGCGCTTGGGGCCCACGAGCCTCGCGCCGTCGAGGCCGACGCCCTCCCCGGCCCGGATCGCGATCCCGTTGCAGGTCGCGCCCTCGCCGATCGCGGCGAAGAAGAATTCGTCCGTCACCGGCGCATACACCGCCGCCAGCGTCGGCCGGCCGCCGACAGCCAGGGCCACCGAGATGACCCAGTCGTCGCGACCGTCGAGATAGGAGCGCGTCCCGTCGATCGGATCGACGATCCAGACCGCCTCCGCCGCGAGCCGGCGCGGATCGTCCTCGGTCTCTTCCGACAACCAGCCATAGGCAGGGAACGCGCCGCCGAGCCGCTCGCACAGCAGCGCATCGACCGCGATGTCGGCCTCGCTCACCGGCGACGATGCGCCCTTGATCCATTGCCGCACCGGGCCGCGGAACCACTTCAGCGCCAGCGCGCCCGCCTCGCGTACGGCGGTCGCCAACAGGTCACGCTCGTTGGGACGATCACCGGCCGGCAACGGTAAGGCCCTCCACGCGGACCGTCGGCGCATCGACGGCATGGCGGAATTCGAGATCGTTCGCCGGCGTGAGGTTCGCGAACATGTCGACGAGATTGCCGGCGATGGTCACCTCGCTCACCGGGAACGTCCGTTTGCCGTTCTCGATCCAGAAACCGGATGCGCCGCGGCTGTAGTCGCCGGTCACCGCATTGACCCCCATGCCGATCAGGCTGGTGATATAGAAGCCCGTGCTGATGTCAGCGATCAGCTCGTCCGGACTGACCGTGCCGGCTTCGAGATAGAGATTGGTCGCGCCCGGCGACGGCGCCGACGACACGCCGCGGTGCGCATGGCCGGTGGTGACGAGCCCGAGCTCGCGCGCGGTCGCGCTGTCGAGCAGCCAGGACATCAACACGCCGTCTTCGATCAGCGCGAGCGTGCGGCCGGCGACGCCTTCGCCATCGAACGGCCGCGAGCGCAAGCCGCGCACGCGCAGCGGATCGTCGATGATGCGAATGCCCGGCCGGAACAGGCGCTCGCCGCGCTTATCCCTGAGGAAGCTGGTCTTGCGCGCGACCGAGCTGCCGTTGACCGCACTGGCGAGATGCCCGACCAGCGAGCTCGCCACCCGCTTGTCGTAGATGATCGGCACCTTGGTGGTCTCGACCTTGCGCGGATTGAGCCGCGCCACCGCGCGTTCGCCCGCGGTGCGTCCGACTTTTTCCGGCGATTCCAAGTCGCCGGCGTGCAGCGCGCTGGTGAAATCGTAATCGGTTTCCATCGCGGTGCCTTGGCCGGCGATCGCCGACATGCCGATGCCGCAATGGGACACGAGGTAGGCGCCGCGGAAGCCGTCACTGGTCACGAGCACCATGCCGCCGATGCTCGCCGATGCGGACGCGCCTTCCGACATGGTGACGCCCTTGACCGCGAGCGCCGCAGCTTCGGTGCGCATCGCCCGCTCCTCGAGCAGCGCGACCGGCGGCAAGTCCGGATCGAGCAGGTCGAGGTCGGGCTGGGTTCGCGCCAGCAAGGCTTGATCGGCGAGGCCTGCGAACTTGTCCTCGGGCGCGACCTTCGCCATCGCCACCGCGCGCTCCGCCAGCGCCGCGACATCGCCCGCGACGTCGTTGGTCGACACCACCGCGGTGCGGCGCCCGACGAACACCCGCAAGCCGACGTCGTCGCTTTCGGCGCGCTCCGATTGCTCGACCGCGCCTGCGCGCACCGTGACCGAGGACGCCATCGAGCGGACCGCCACCGCATCGGCGGTATCGGCGCCAGCGCGGCGCGCGGCGGCGACCAGCCGCTCAGCGAGGTCCGAGAGGGCGGTTTGATCGAGAATTGATGACATGGGTTGATTCTGACTCTTCTGAACGGGGGGACACGGCACGATTGACTGGAAATTGACGAAATCCGGCAACGACCCGTCAAGCATGAGTCAAAGCCAGCCCTTTGATACCGCAGATTAACTAGGAACTTTAAGCGGATTCGGAAGGGTTTGCGGCATGTTTGCGGCATCGATCGGGGACAAAACTCCGACAGCCAACGACCGGGGAAAACCCGGCGGGGAGCAAGTTTGTGAGGCGTCACACACTGATAGGCGGGGCCATGCCTGCCGGGTCGAGCCGTGATGAGCGGCTCGACCCATTTACTTTGCCGGTGCGCTTTTCGGTCGCCGACCAGACGGCCGATGGACGCACCCGCCACGTCGAACTGACCCGCGAACGGGTCGTGGTCCGCCGCGCGGTCCGCGGCATCAAGATGGCGGTCAACCTTCCCCTCGCCTGTTATCTCGGCGTCGCGCTACGGATGGCGCCGCCCGCAGGCAATGATTCCGGCGCAGTCTCGGTCGTGCTCGAGCACCGCGACGACGCGCTCTCGCTTCCCCTTTATTGCGCCGACGACGGCACGGACATCGTGGCCGAATGGCAGTCGTGGGCGCACGTTCTCGGCATGCCGCTCCTGATCGCCGAATCGGACGGACGCTTGCGCGAAGCGTTCGACCGCATCGGCGCCGTTCGCGTCGCCTCCCCCACCGGGCGGCGTCGAGCACGCTCGGCGATCAGGAAGCGGCGGCCGTCCATTTTCCTGCGCCGCAAGGTCGGCCGTTCGCTGGTGGACTCCGTCGTCTATCGCGACGAGCGCGAAATCATCGCGCGGAATTGACGCGCGGGACATCATTCGACGACCCAGGACAGATTAGACCGCCAGTCATGGGCGGCAGCCAACGGTCAGCAACAGTTCGTTCGGGCCCTTCCCATCCGCTCGGGCGTATTGAAGGCGCTCAGCTTGGACTTCGATCTCGACCCAAGCCGCATCTCGCGCGCTCTCCTCAAGCGCGCCCAAGATCTGCAGGATCGGGCTGGCGGATGAGCGGACGAAATCGAGATAGTCTTTCGTCGACGGCAGCCTGAATGGAGCCGCCAGTTTGGTGGTTGCCACCCGGGAAAATCCGGCTTGCCGGAACAGTTCATCGATCAATCCCGGTTTACCGAGGCTGAGCAATCCGCCCGGCTGATAGGGGTCACGCGGGGGCAACCCGGCATGCTTGAACGCGGTCGACACCAGAATGCTCACGCAGGGATTCTTGTCGGGTGCCGAAAACACCATGGTGCAAGCCCGGCCGCCTGGCTTGAGGGCGCGGAACATTTCCCGCAACCCTTTGCCGGAATCGGGGAAGAACATCAGGCCCAGTCGACAGATCGCTGCATCGAAATCGACCATCGGAGATATTCAGATTTTCGCCGTCCGCGGCCTGCGTCTCGACATTGCCGTACCCGGCACGTCGCGCTTTGTCCTGTGCGAACTCCAGAATGGCGGGCGACAGATCGGTCGCCAGAACGGAGCCGGTTTCGCCGACCCGCTTTGCGATGTCGAGCGTCTGATCGCCGGCGCCCGCGGCAACGTCGAGCACATGCGCGCCTGGGCCGACCTCAGCCATTGACAGCATCGCGTCGGTCGCTTCACGCAGCCAGTGGCCGAATTTGCACGCCATGGTCGCTCCAACCCTTGGCGTGCTTGTCCCATTGCTCACGGGTGGCGGCTTTGAATTGTTCGCATCGAAAGGCGTGTTCATCGCATTTGGCTCCATCATCGGGTATCGCGACCTGAAGAGCCTTTAGGTCGGAATAGCCAAGCTCGCGGAGCCGCAAGATTGCGATAGGGGGCCTCAAGACTGCATAATGACCAAATGTTCGATTGGAACGACCTCAAATACTTCCTCGCCGTCGCGCGCCATGGCAGCACGATTGCGGCCGGCAAAGCGCTTCGCATCAGCCAGTCGACGGTGCAGCGGCGGCTCGTCGAATTGGAAAAGCAATCGGGCGCAAGCTGGTGACGCGCACCGCCACCGGCTATCGCCTGACCGATTTCGGCAATGAATTGCGGCCCTATGCCGAACGCATCGAAGCCACGATCGGAGACTTCGAGCGGCATGTGGCCGATACAGGGCGCGATCGCAGTGGCGTTATCCGGGTGACTTGCCCCGAACCGATCGTGCATCGGATGACGCCCCTGATCGATCGCTTCCACGCCCGCCATCCCAAGCTACGCGTCGAATTCGTCATGAGCGACCGCTATCTCGACCTTTCGAAAGGCGAGGCCGATGTCGCATTTCGCTCGGGCGATACCGACGACGAGTTGATCGGGCGCAAAATCGCGGACTCGATCTGGGCGATCTATGCCAGCCGCGGCTACGTCGAGCGCCACGGCAAGCCGGATCGTGTGGAAGATCTTATCGCGGCATCCCTTGGTCTGCCTCGATGGATCGATGAGCAATCACCGCGTGGCGAAATGGCTGAAGGAGGTGGCACCTGACGCCAAGATCGCGGCGCGCAACAACAGCGTTCTCGGCTTGATCTACGCAGTCAAATCCGGCGTCGGGATCGGCCCCTCTGCCGACGGCCATCGCCGATAAAGACCCGAGTCTCGTCCGCGTGCTGGGACCGATCCCGGAACTCGCGCGAAGCTGGCGGCTGCTGACACATCCCGACCTGCGGCGCACGCCGCGCATCGCGGCTTTTTTCGATTTCATCGTCGAAGAGCGCGACGAGTTGAAATCGATCCTGACCGGATGAACGACCTCGTGTACGCCGTCTGGCGCACGGAAATGCGTTTGCGTGGTGCGCTCAGCGCAATCTCGGAATTACGCCATAAGCAAAAAAAAGCCGACCGTTCTGTGTCCCCTCCTATTGTGCTTTAGCCTCCGAAGCACCATGTAAGTAGGCAATACTCTAGGGCCTGCAAAAGCGGCGACGTACCGAAGTCTCCGTTACTCTAAAATTGGCAGCACGAATGCCATCGGCCGGCACACCTTAACAACCAGATACTGACACAACCGATACTGACTTCGTGGGCAGCCTTGCCCTGCGATGGCTGTTCCTTGGCAGTCTTCAAGAGGCATGCGCGCATCTTGCGCGACCTATGCCGCGCCCATTCGTTCACGTCATCAATTCGGAGCACACCATGGCCGCGTTTGACTACCGTATCCCGGCGGAGTTGTTTCCCAGCAAATGTGACGCCGGATTGCTTCCGACAAACGGTCGGAAGCTCAGCCGGCAACCCGCTGGGTACGGGCGGTTCGCCCACGCAGCGCATGCCATCCGCTTCGCGATCGAGGAGCTTTCATCCGAGCTTCTTCCAAGCGCGTGTCTGCAAGCGAATGCCGAGCTGTTCGACCACGATGGAATTCGCCGACTATACGACAGCGAAGATTATCCGCTGGTTCGTCGCGCAGCGACCCTTGGGCTGGCGAACCGCTCGGACATTCATGTCAAAGCATAGGAGCCGCCATGACATTCCGCCTCATCGGTTGGCTTCTGCACCGGTCGACATAGGCTTCCCAGCTCACCATCACCGCCTTCAACCGATCGCACTTTCACAAAGGAGAAGTCATGACCAATACCAATCCCGGCTCCGGTAAGCCGCCGCCGACAGTATCGATCAACGACAATTTGCCGAACAGCAATCCGCCGCTCAAGGTCGTGCTTTCGGTATTGGGTGTTCTAGCGGTGGTCGCGGTGTTCCTGATATTTCACAAGTCGCTCGGACTTTGATTCGGGCCGAGTGCGGCGTTGATGCGCTTGTTCCAGCGTCTTACGCAGGGCTGCGCATCGCCGCGTTCGCGGCACCTCTCAGGGCCATTGGCGTTTCTACGAACACGTCAACGGCCATTGCGACGTCTGTTCAGCCGCCCACGTGCCACACCAGCACGTCGAGCACCATCGCTGCGAACAGGATCAGCCCGGCGTCGCGGTTCGATTTGAACAGCTTGAGGCAATGCTCGGAATCGCCGGTGCGGAACTTGGCGATCTGCCAGGACAGTTGCGCGGCGAACGCCAACAGCCCGAACGAAAACACGATGCCGGCGCCGGCGCCCCATCCGGCCACGGCGATCAGCGCCACCGCCAACGTGTAGAACAGCGCCAGCATCGGCCGGGTGTTGTCGCCGAACAAGAGCGCGGTCGATTTGATGCCGATCAGCGCGTCATCGTCCGCGTCCTGATGCGCGTAGATGGTGTCGTAGCCGATCACCCAGGCGATCGAACCGGCATAGAGCACGAGCGCCGGCCAATCGAGCCGGCCGAAGATCGCCGGCCAGCCCATCAGCGCGCCCCACGAGAATGCCAGCCCCAGCACGATCTGCGGCCAATAGGTGATGCGCTTCATGAACGGATAGATCGCGACCACGGCAAGCGAGGCAATGCCGGTCAGGATCGTGAAGGCGTTGAACTGCAGCAGCACGGCGAGCCCGAGGAGCGCCTGCGCCACCAGGAAAACGGCGGCCGCCCGCACGCTCACCTGACCCGAGGGGATCGGCCGCGAGCGGGTGCGCTCGACCATGGCGTCGAGATCGCGATCGACGATGTCGTTCCAGGTGCAGCCGGCGCCGCGCATGGCGAAGGCGCCGACGAAGAACAGCACGAGGTGCCAGAGGTTGACCGGCAGACCGGCATGAGATCGCGGCGAGGCCGGCCGACCACCAGCACGGGATCAGCAGCAGCCAGGAGCCGATCGGCCGATCGAGCCGCGCCAGCCGCAAATAAGGACGCAGCCAATGCGGCGCATGGCTGTCGACCCAGTTTCCGGTGGAGTCGGCGACGCGGCCGGCCGCGTCGCTCATCATGGCCGCGCGAATGGATTGCCGGTCAACGTCTCGAATGTGCCGGCCCCCTTCTTCTGGCTGGTGTCGGGCAATGCCGGGGACGTGCCGAGCGCGTCGCTCAAGGTCGGGCCGACGGTCGCGCCGCGGGCCGCGGCATCGCAAACCTGCTTGCCGATCTGTTGCGCCTTGGCGTGGCTGCCGCGGACCTGCTGGACGACCTCCGGCGGCGCGCCGCACGACGCGCCATTCGTTTCCAGCGCCTTGATGAACTTCGCCTCGGTCGCAATGTAGTTGCGGAACAGCTGGCAGGCGACCTTCACGTTCGCCTTTTTCTGGTTGGCGGCCTCGATCGCCTGGCCCCGCTTCTGCATCTCGTCGCGGATCGCCAGCAGCGCCTGGCATTGCGGCGGCGGGCCGGCCGGCGGACCGCCGAATCCGCCGCCACCTCCCGGCATCCCGGGAAATTGCGCATCGGCGTGATGGATCGTCGTGCCGACGATCACAACCGCCAGCAGAGCCCGGCCGATCATCATGGCTCTTCCTCCTCGCCCGGCGAGCGATTCGCCGGCGAATAACCTCGTCCCCTGCCATACTAACAGGCTTTTCAATGGGGCAATAACACGGCAGATGCCGCCGAATTAACCTTTGCTGCCGGGGCGGCACAAGCACTTGGCCGCGCGGGCAAATCCAGCAGGTCCGCGATGCGACTCATTGTCCGCGCTGCCGGCGCGCCCGTGATACAGTCGCGCAACCTTAGAAACCCCCATGCCCCGCTACGATTTCCGCTCTCCGCGCCTCTATGTCGATGCCCCGCTCGTCGCCGGGCAGCGGCTGGCGCTCGACGCCGCGCAGGCGAATTACCTGCGCAATGTGCTGCGGCTCAAGCCGGGCGAAGCGGTGCTGCTGTTCAACGGCCGCGATGGCGAATGGCGTGCGACGCTCGCGGTCGAGGGCAAGCGATCCGCCGCGCTCACCGTCGCCGAGCGCACGCGCGCGCAGACCGCGCCCACCGACCTGCACTACCTGTTCGCGCCGCTCAAGCACGCGCGCCTCGACTACATGGTGCAGAAGGCGGTCGAGATGGGCGCTTCGCGGCTGCAGCCGGTGCTGATGCAGCACTCGCAAGCGCTGCGGGTCAATCTCGAACGCATGCGCGCCAATGCGATCGAGGCCGCCGAGCAATGCGGCGTCCTCAACATCGCCGGAGATCGGCGAGCCGATGTCGTTCGAGCGCATGTTCGCCACGCGCGAGCCGTCGCGCCTGCTGATCTTCTGCGACGAGGCCGCCGACGTGCGTGACCCGGTCGCGGCGCTGACGGCGGCGCGCACCGACGCGCGGCCACTGGCGGTGCTGATCGGGCCGGAGGGCGGGTTTTCGGATCGTGAGCGCGCCGCGCTCATCAGCCTGCCCGATGTCGTGCGGCTGTCGCTTGGGCCCCGCATCCTGCGGGCCGATACCGCGGCGGTGGCGGCACTGGCGCTGGTCGGCAGCGTCATGGGGGACTGGCGGGAGGGTTAACGATCCGGACCCCTGGGACCGCAGGGGGTCTATTCCATTAAGAGAGTCGCGCGATTCAGACCGTGATACCGGTCACAATTCATCGAAAATTCCGCATGAACCATGTTACATCGCCGCGCAACCAAGCTGGTGTCATGAACCGCGCCGTAACCATCGCCGAACCGACCGAACCCGACGCCCGGGCGCAGGCGCTTGTCGCCGCCTATGCGGGCAGCGGCTATCGGCGGGTCGCGCCGGCGTTGATCCAGCCGGCGGAGCCGTTTCTCGACCTGTCGGGCGAGGACATCCGCCAGCGCATGTTCCTGACCACCGATCGGCGCGGCAAGGAGCTTTGCCTGCGCCCCGACTTCACCATCGCGGTCTCGCGCGACTATCTGGCTTCGGCGGAAGCCGGCAGCGCCGCCGGGTTCTGCTACCTCGGCCCGATCTTCCGCCAGGGCGACGATGGCCCGAGCGAATTCCTGCAAGCCGGCGTCGAATCGTTCGGCCGCACCGACACCGCCGCCGCCGACGCCGAAATGCTCGCGTTCGGGCTCGACGCCACCGCCGCGTTTGGCGTGACCGATCCCGAGATCCGCATGGGCGACGTCGGCCTGTTCACCGCGCTGGTGGAGAGCCTCGACCTGGCGCCGGCCTGGAAGCGACGCCTGATCAAGGATTTCAATCGTGCCGGCCGGCTCGAGCGCGACCTCGACGTGCTGGCGGTGAAGGCTGGCGGCGCGCGTTCGGACTACGAAGGCGTGCTGGCGGCGATGGCGCGCTCCGACCCGAAGGCGGCGCAGGCACTCGTCATCGATCTGTTGTCGATCGCCGGCATCAACGCCATCGGCGGCCGTTCCGTCGGCGAGATCGCCGACCGCTTTCTCGAACAGGCCGCACTCGGCGCGCAGACCTCATTGCCGCAAGAGATGGTGGCGCTGATCGAGCGCTTCTTGTGGATCACCGGCGACCCCACCAAGGTCGCGGCCGATTTGCGCGCGCTGGCGCGCGACGCCAACGTCAAGTTTGACCCCGCGATCGACCTGTTCGAAAGCCGCACCGGATGTCTGGCCAAACGCGGCGTCGACGTGTCGCGCATTCGGTTCTCGACCCGCTTCTTCATCGGGCTCGACTACTACACCGGCTTTGAATTCCGGCTGCACGATCCGAACGGCCGCGTCGAACAGCCGCTGGTCGCCGGCGGCCGCTACGACAAGCTGCTCAGCCGTCTTGGTAGCGCGACGCCGATTCCGGCGGTCGGCCTCGGCGTGTGGATCGAACGGCTGATCGATTGCGGGAGGGCGTCATGAACGGCGCCTTCGTCATTGCGGTGCCGGCCAAGGGCCGGCTGCAGGAACACACCGACGCGTTTTTCGCGCGCGCCGGGCTCGAGCTCGTGAAGCCGCGCGGCGATCGCGACTATCGCGGCACCATCAAGGGACTGCCCGGGGTCGAAGTGGCCTATCTGTCGGCGTCCGAAATCACGCTGCTGCTGGCGCAGGGCGCGGTGCATTTCGGCGTCACCGGCGAAGACCTGGTGCGCGAGGAGATGCCCGATCCCGACGCCAAGGTGGTGCTGATCGAGGCGCTCGGCTTCGGCGACGCCAATGTGATCGTGGCGGTGCCGCAGGCCTGGATCGACGTGCGCAGCATGGCCGACCTCGACGACGTCGCCACGGCGTTTCGCATCAAGCACGACCGCAAGATGCGGGTCGCGACCAAATACGTGAACCTGACGCGCGGCTTCTTCTCCAAGCACGGCATCACCGACTATCGCATCGTCGAAAGCTCGGGCGCGACCGAAGCCGCGCCCGGCGACCGGCACCGCGGAGCTCATTGTCGACATCACCTCGACCGGCTCGACGCTCGCGGCCAACGGCCTGAAGATCGTCGATGACGGCGTGATCCTGCGGTCGCAGGCCAACCTGGTCGCCTCGCGCGGCGCCGACTGGAGCGATGACAACCGCGACATCGCACGCGACGTGCTCGACCGCATCGCCGCACAGGCGCGCGCGCGTGCGTTCCGCGAAGTGCGCACCCGCTTTACGAGCTGTAACGACGCGCTGTTGGCCGAAGCACGCGAGCGCTTCGGCATTGTCTCGCCGCTCGGCGGCCCGACGTCCTCGGGCATGCTGACGCTGCACTGTCCGCCGTCGCGCGTGCATGCGCTGGCGAGCTTCCTGCGCGACAAGGGCGCCGATGGCGTCACCGTCACCGGCCTCGACTATGTGTTCGCGCGCGACAACCCGCTCTACAAGAAGCTCGATGCCGGTCTGAAGCGCTGAGCGTCTTCATAACCCTCTGCCACCAGCACCGCCTCGGCGCGCATGGCTCATTTGCCCATCCGGCCATGGACTACGGGCGAAGCTCAGCGGCGACGATCAGCGATGCAGCTTACGGGCGAAGCCACAGCAACGCATCCGTGGTCGCTTAACGCATCCCTGCAATTCATCTGCGACGATGGACATACCCACCGCTCACCCGCTAATCAGCCTGGCTGTTTTAACGCCTGGCCGGGACCTCAAGGTTAACGCATCCCTGCAATTCATCTGCGACGATGTACATACTACTGCTTAACCGTTAATCAGCTTTACTGCTCACCGCTGCGGGACCTCGGTAAGCCGTTGCGGCTGCGCACTGGTGCGGCAACGACGCCGATCTCGAGTTGTCAATTCCAACCATCGAAACGCGAGCCTCCTGGGTGGTCGCGAGCGTGTCGCTCGTGCTGGTCGCATTGGCGTTCGGCGCGCTGTGGATCGTCGCGGTCGGGTTGAAGACCATGGCCGCCGATTTCGGCGGCGCGCGCTCGGAGCCGGCGCTCGCAAGCTCACTGGCCTGGCTCGGAAGTTCCGTCGGCGGCCTGATGATGGGTCCGCTCGCGGAACGCTACGGCGTGCGCAGCACGGTGATCTTCGGCGCGGTGTCGATCTGCATCGGGCTGATGATCTCGACGCTCGGGGCAACCTGGCAACTCTACATCGGGCACGGCATCTTTATCGGGCTCCTGGGCACCGCCGGCCTCAACGCGCCGCTCTATATCTATGTCAGCCGCTGGTTCGATCGCCGGCGCGGCTCGGCGCTCGCGCTGCTGTCGAGCGGTCTCTATCTCGCCGGCACGGTGTGGCCGCCGGTGTTCGAGCGCGCCATCGCGCATGTCGGCTGGCAGACGACCATGATGGTCTATGGCGCGTTCGTCGCGGCCGTGGTCGTTCCGCTGGCGATCATCTTCCTCAAGAACGCGCCGGAGACGCCGACCGCCACCGGCAGCGCCGGAACACTGGGCGAGACCGGGCGCGTGCTCGGCTGGCCGCCCAACATGGTGTTCGCGATGCTGGTCGGCGCATCGTTCCTGTGCTGCGTGACCATGTCGATGCCACAGAACCATCTGGTCGCGCTCTGCACCGACCTCGGCTATTCGGCGCAGAGCGGCGCGGCGATGCTGTCGCTGCTGCTGGGCATCGGCGTGCTCGGCCGTCAAATATGGGGCGCGATCTCCGACCGCATCGGCGCGTTGCGGACGCTGCTGATCAGCTCGCTGTTGCAAGGCTTGGCGATGACCGGCTTCGTGGTGACGCAGGACGAGCTCGGGCTCTATGGCGTGGCCGCCGCATTCGGCGCCGGCTTCAGCGCGCTGATCCCCGCTTACGTGCTGGCGGTGCGCGAATATTTTCCGGCGCGCGAGGCGAGCTGGCGGGTGCCGATCGTGCTGTTGCTCAGCGGCAGCGGCATGGCGACCGGCACCTGGCTCGCCGGCGCGCTCTACGACTATTTCGGCTTCTACGCGCCCGCCTTTGCCGCCGGCGTCGGCTTCAACATTCTCAACTTCATGGTCATCGCCACGCTGGTGTTGCGGCGACGGTCGTATGCGCTGCGCGCTATTCCGGCTTGATGCCGGCCTTCTTGATGATCGGCCACCATTTCTCGACTTCGGCCTTGTGCCAGGCGGCGAGCGCCTGCGGCGTCTGTTGATCGCGCGCCGGCACTTCGAGGCCGAGATCGGTGAGCCGCTTCTGCACTGCCGGATCGGCCATGGCTTCCACCGCCGCCGCGTTCAGCCGCGCGATGACGTCCTTGGGCGTGCCTTTCGGCACCCACAGGCCGTTCCACAAGGTCATGTGGAACCCGGCAGGCCCGCCTCCTCGGCGGTCGGAATCTCGGGCGCCGCCTGAGCCGCTTCTTGTCGGTGATCGCATAGGCGCGGATGCGGCCGGAGCGGATCTGCTGCATCGAATTCGAGGCCTGGTCGACGATGATGTCGATCTGGCCGCCGACCAGATCGTTCAACGCCGGCGCGGTGCCGCGATAGGGCACGAATTGCAGGCGCAAGCCGGTGAGGCTTTGCAGGTACACGCCGGCGATGTGCGCGCCCGAACCGGCGCCGGCGGTCCCCGCCGTGGCCTTGTCGGAGTTGGCCTTGAGCCAGGCGATCAGTTCCTTGAGATTGGTTCGCCGGCAGATTGCCGCGGCTCACCACCACCATCGGATTGCTCGGCAGCATCACCACCGGCTCGAGATCGGTGAGCATGTCGTAGGGCAGCGAATAGATCGCGCCGTTGGCGACATGGGTGCCGAGATGCCCGAAGCTGACGGTGTAGCCGTCGGGCGCCGCCTTCACGGCGCGGCCGACGGCGATCGAGCCGGCGGCGCCGGTGATGTTTTCCACCACGAAGGATTGCCCGAGCGACGACTTCATGCGGTCGCCCATGATCCGCGCCAAGGCATCGGACGGCCCGCCGGCGGCGAACGGCACGATGATGGTCACCGATTTGTTCGGATAGGTCTGCGCGGCAGCGTTGATGGCGCCGGTGACGACACCGACCGCGGCGGCCACCGCAAGCAACGTTCTCATGTGCTCCTCCTCAACGGCTCTGCTTTTGTGATGCGTCGAGTGACCTATCGAAGCCAGCCCTCACGCGCCGGATCATGCTGGTTATTGATCCGGCTTGATGCCGGCCGCCTTGATGATCGGCCACCATTTGTTGGCCTCCGCGCGACGCAGCGCCTCAAGCGCGGCCGGCGTCTGCGCGTCGCGCGCCGGAATGATCTGCCCGAGGTCCGCGAGCTTGGCGCGCACGCCTGGGTCGGCCAGCGCCGCCACCGCCGCGGCGTTCAGCCGGTCCACGATCTCTTTCGGCGTATCCTTCGGCGCCCACAGCGCCTGCCAGAACGAGAGATGGAATCCCGGCAGCCCGGCCTCGTCGGCGGTTGGGATCTCCTGTGCCGATGCGAGCCGCGTCGGCGACATGATGGCGTAGGCCCGCACCTTGCCGCTGCGCGCCAATGGCAGCGAGCTGCCGCTCGGCGCCAGGCACATCACGTCGATCTGGCCGCCGATCAGATCCTGGATCGCGGGCGCCGCCCCGCGATACGGCACGAAGGTCCATTGGCCGGCGATGGTCTGCTGCATGTAGAGGCCGCAGAGGTGCGAGAGCGTGCCGGAGCCGATGAAGCCTTGCGAGACTTTCGGTTGGTTCGCTTTCAGCCAGGCGACCAGCTCAGCCAGCGTTTTCGCCGGCAGCGAGCTGCGCGACAATACCAGCAGCGGACTCGACACCAACAACGCAATGGGGGTGAAGTCCGTCATCACGTCGTAGCTCAACGGATAGACCGCACCGTTGAGCACCTGGGTGCCGACGTCGCCGATGCCGATGGTGTAGCCGTTCGGTGCCGCGCGTGCGACGCGCCCGACGCCGAGACTGCCGCCGGCGCCGCTGACGTTCTCGATCACGAACGGTTGCCCGAGCGTGCCGCGCATGTGCTCGGTGATGACGCGCGCAACCTGGTCGACCGGACCGCCGGGCGGGTACGGCACGATCAGGGAGATCGGCCGCGACGGATACGGTTGCGCCGCGACGTTCGCGACCGCCGCAATCATCGCCATCGCAATGGCGAGAACCCCTGCGCACGCGCGCGGTGTCGCACTCATGAACGCCCTCCCGTCGAGGTGGGCGAATTATCGGGCTACAAAGCGGCGAAGTCGATGGGCTTGTGGCGGTCGAGGGTGCGGCGGATCGGCGGCAGCGGATACTTCAGCCCGGTGGCGCAGTTGAACAGCACCGCCCGCTCGTCGCGCCGGATGCGGCCGTCGGCGAGCCCCTGCTTCCAGGCGGCGTAGGTCGCGGCGCCTTCCGGGCACATCAGGAAGCCGTCCTCGCGCGCCGCCTCGTCGAGCGCCGCGCTGATCGCCTCGTCGTCGACCGCCACCGCGATAGCCGTTGCTTTCGCGCACGGCGCGCAGGATCAGGAAATCGCCGACCGCCTGCGGCACGCGAATGCCGGACGCGATGGTTGCCGCATTCTCCCAGCGCGGCGCGTGCTCCTCGCCCTGCTCGAAGGCGCGCACCATCGGCGCACATCCCGATGCCTGCACCGCCACCATGCGCGGACGCTTCTTGCCGATGAAGCCGATCGCTTCCAATTCCGCGAACGCCTTCCACATGCCGATCAGGCCGGTGCCGCCGCCGGTCGGATAGAGAATGACGTCGGGCACGTCCCAGCCGAGCTGCTCGGCGAGTTCGAGCCCCATCGTCTTCTTGCCTTCGATCCGGTACGGCTCCTTGAGCGTCGAGGTGTCGAACCAGCCGACCTTGGCCTTGCCTTCGCCGACGATCTTGCCGCAGTCGTCGATCAGCCCGTTGACGCGATAGACCGCCGCGCCCTGCAGCGCGATCTCGCTGACGTTCACCTCGGGCGTGTCCTCGGGGCAGAAGATCGTGGTCTTGATGCCGCAATGGCTGGCATAGGCGGCGAGCGCGGCGCCGGCATTGCCGTTGGTCGGCATCGCCATGTGCTTGATGCCGAGCGCCTTGGCCATCGAGACCGCAAGCGCGAGCCCGCGCGCCTTGAACGAGCCGGTCGGCAGGCGGCCTTCGTCCTTGACCAGGAGTTCGGTCGCGCCCGCCTTGGCGGCGAGCTGCGGCAGCGACACCAACGGCGTGAGCGCCTCACCGAGGCTCACGATGTCGGCGGTGCGGCGCACCGGCAGGAGTTCGCGGTAGCGCCAGAAGTCCGGCGGCCGCTTGGCCAGCGCGTCCTTGGTCAGCGCCTTGCGCACGCCGTCGAGGTCGTAGCGCACCAACAGCGGCTTGCCGGCGCGCGAGAGCCCGTGCACCTCGTCGGCCGGATAGCGCTCGCCGGTATAGGAGCATTCGAGATGGGTGACGAAGGTCGGATGCTCGACCGTGAGATTTTCATCGTACGCCAAGGACAGTCTCCCCAAGTTCAGTGCGGCGGCGTTTGCTCGCGCCGCCGGAATACCAGAAGGTGCGACAGTGTGAAATCGACCACGAAGCTCGCGCCGATGGCGAGCAGTTTGGCGAGCAGGACCGGAATGACATAGGCCAGCGCGAACACCGTGATGGTGTTGGCGATCAGCCCGCCGACCTGCGTTGCCGCGAAGGCGATATAGGATTTGAAATTCAGGCGACGGCCGGACTCCGCGGCGAAGGTGAACATCGAATTCAGCACATAGGAATTGGTGACCGCCACGCACCATGACAGCAGGTTGGCCGGCACGATCGGCAGCCCGGCATAGAGATGCAGCGATCGAGAACACGACGAAATCGACGGTCGCGTTGACGCAGCCGATCAACGCAAAGCTCATCGCCTTGAGCGACCAGCGCGCGGTCGAGCCAGGCTGGGCCAAAGCGGTGGATCAGGCGGTCGAGCCAGGCGGGAAAGGTCATGACGGCCCCCGCTTAGCATGGCCGCGGAAGAACGGCACCTGCAACCGCTCAGCCGCGCAACCCCGAACACCGTCATCTATCAGAGACGCCGACGCCCTCGCCGCCCCATTCCATTCACGATCCGATGATTATGTGGCAGGGCGTCTCACGACAGCCGCCCACCCGTTGGGGTATAAGGCGGACGGCTCGGGAGGCGGCGTGAAAGGCTTCAAATGTCGGCCACGGCTATGAACCACCCGGCGCAGGACCGCGTCGCTGCGGCCGCGCGGACGCAGCGATGCCGGCCTGTCGATCGTCGTCCCGGTGTTCAACGAGGCGCGCGGGCTTGCGGCGCTGCATGCCCGCCTCGCCGAGGTCGCCCGCGCGCCTCAAGGCAGCGCGGCGGCTCGCGGCCGAGGTGGTCTATGTCGACGACGGCAGCCGCGACGACACGCTCGCGGTCGCGCGCAGCCCTGCCGGCCGATGTGCTCGACGTTCAGGTGGTGTCGCTGTCGCGCAATTTCGGCAAGGAGGCGGCGCTGCTGGCCGGCCTCGACCATGCCCGCCTCGGCGCGGTGCTGTTCATGGACGGCGACGGCCAGCATCCGCCGGCGCTGATCGAAACGCTGGTCGGCCATTGGCTCGATGACGGCTATGACGTGGTCTACACCGCCAAGGCGCATCGCGAGAACGAGCCGCTGGCTGCGCCGCCTGGCGGTGCGCGGCGTTCTACGCGCTGATCAACTGGGGCGCGCGCCAGAAGATTCCGGAGGACGCCGGCGACTTCCGCCTGCTGTCGCCGCGCGCCGCCGATGCGCTGCGGCAGTTGCCGGAGCGCAACCGCTTCTTCAAGGGGCTGGCGAGCTGGATCGGCTTCCGCCAGTTGCGCGTCGACTACGAGCCGGCGGCGCGCAGCACGGCCGCACGCACCTGGAACGTGTATTCGCTGATCGGCTTGTCGATCGAAGGGCTGACCTCGTTCTCGGTCGCGCCGCTGCGGGTCGCGAGCCTGCTCGGCCTCCTGCTCGCCGGTCGCCGCGCTGATCTTCGGCGTCCAGATCCTGTTCGAGACGCTGGTCTACGGAAAATCGGTGCCGGGCTATCCGTCGGTGGTGGTCGGCCTGATGGTGCTCGGCGGCGTGCAGCTCATCATGATCGGCGTCATGGGCGAATATATCGGCAAGATCCTGTCCGAGATCAAGGCGCGGCCGGTCTATTTCGTCGCCGAGCACAGCGCTGCAAGACCGCGACGATGCCAACCGCGCCAAGGACGCAGATGCGATGCGCCGACCCAGTCGGCGGCGGAATGAGCGCCGCGATGCATGCCGCCGTCCGCCCGACGCCGATCTGGCTGTGCGCCGACGACTACGGCATCTCGCCGGCGGTCAACACGGCGATCCGCGATCTGGTCGTGCAGCGGACGGATCAACGCCACCTCGGTGATGGTGGTGGCGCCGAGCTTCGACCGCTCGGAGGCGGTCGCGCTCAACGTGCTCAACGCCGGCGGCGCCGCGCGTCGCGATCGGGCTGCATGTCACGCTGACCGCGCCGTTCCGGCCGCTGAGCGACGGGCTTCACGCCGCTCGCGCGACGGCGCGTTCCTGTCGCTGGCGGATGATGCTGGCGCGCGGCTGCTGCGCCGCTTGCGATCGCGAGCGCGCTCGACGCCGAGATCGCGGCGCAGCTCGCGGCCGTTCGTCGCATGCGTTCGGCCGCGCGCCCGATTTCGTCGACGGCCACCAGCACGTGCAGCTGTTCCCGCAGGTGCGCGAGGCGCTGCTCGACGGTCGCGTGCGAAGGCGCGCGCCGCACGCCTGGGTGCGGCAGTGCGGCCGCGCCGGTCCCGCTCGCCGCAGCGGTCGCCGATCGCAAGGCGCTGCTGCTCGATCGTGCTCAGCCAACGCTTCCGCGCGCGCGCCGCGGCGCTCGGCATCGCGACCAATCCGGCCTTCGCCGGCACCTACGATTTCACGCGACGGCGCGATTTCGCCGCGCTGTTTCCGGGTTTCCTCGACGCTGCCGGCGGCGAGCGTGGTCATGTGCCATCCCGGGCTTGTCGATGCCGACTGAGCGGCTCGATCCGCTGACCACGCTGCGCGAGCAGCGAATACGCCTTTTTCGCCGGCGACGCCTTTCCGGCGCTGCTGGCAGCCGCGGCGTGACGCTGGTGACGACTGGCTCAGGTTCAAGCGCGACAGACAAATTATTTTGCCGCAGCCATTCCGCCGCCACGGCGCTGGCCTACATGATCGCCGAGTGATCACTGGGAGGAGGAACGCCATGACACCGCAGGAACGCAAGCTGGTGACGAACTGTTCGACCGCCTCGCGTCGCTCGAAAACGCCCCGCGCGACCCCGACGCCGAGCGCGCGATCAACGAGGCCTGCGCAGCGCGCCGAACGCGCTCTATCCGCTGGTGCAGACCGTGCTGGTGCAGGACGAGGCGCTGAAGCGCGCCGACGCGCGCATCCGCGAACTCGAAGCGAACTGGCGATCGGCAAGCCGCCGCGCGAGCCAGGCGGCTTCCTCGACAGCATGCGCGACGCGCTGCTCGGCAGCCGCGACGACGCGCGGCTCGGTGCCGCTCGGTGCGGCCGGGCCGGCGACGCCCGATGGAGCGCGCCGCCGGGCTGCAGTAGCCGGCCGTCCGGCGGCCGCAGAGCCGGCATGGCGCCGGCCAGGCGCCGCGCGCCAGCACCGCATGCGCGCGGGCGGCTCGTTCCTCGGCACCGCGGCGGCGACCGCGGCCGGCGTGGTCGGCGGCGCGCTGCTGATGAACAGCTTCCGCGGCATGTTCGGCGGCGACCAGCGGCGGCTCGGCGCCAGCGGCGCGTTCGACCGGCGCAGCGGCGGCGGCTCGCCCTGGGGCGGCAGCGGCGGCGGCGGCGATCTCGCCCGCCAGGCCGGCCTCGACGACATCGGCGCGCGGCGCTGGCGCGGCGGCCGATCGGCAGAGCCGGGCTGTTCGACGATGCACGCAGCGGCAGTCGCGGCGAGTCCGACGTCGAGCGACTCGGCGACGAGGACGGACGACGATCTCGACGACGGCGACGATTTCGGCGACGACGGCGACGGCGGCGATTCGATCGTCGAGCGTCACCGCTGTCCGCGACACACGCTGCGCAAACAAAAAGGCCGCCGTGCGACGGGCGGCCTTCTGCGTGTGAGCTCAGTGACGGTGGCGTCAGATCACCACGACCTTGGTGCCGACCTTGACGCCGCTCATAGAGGTCGATGACGTCCTCGTTGCGCATGCGGATGCAGCCGGACGACACCGCCTGGCCGATGGTCCAGGGCTCGTTCGAGCCGTGGATGCGGTAGAGCGACGAGCCGAGATACATCGCGCGCGCGCCGAGCGGATTGTCCGGACCGCCGGCCATGAAGTGCGGCAGGTCGGGCCGGCGCTGCAGCATCTCCGGCGGCGGCGTCCAGTCCGGCCATTCCTTCTTGGCGGTGACCGTCTTCACGCCGGCCCAGGTGAAGCCCGGCCGGCCGACGCCGATGCCGTAGCGCATCGCCGTGCCGTTGCCCTGCACCAGATAGAGGAAGCGCTGCGGCGTGTCGATGATGATGGTGCCGGGCTTTCGGGGCCGCGATAGCGCACGACCTGCTTGTAGAAAGCGCGGATCGACCTCGCGCCTGCGCCGGGTCGGCGGGCTCGACCGTGCCGGCGCGCTGGCCGACGCCGCGCGTCATCGCTGTCCGACTGGGCGGCCGCGGCGGCGACGCACCCGGCCGCCGAAACAGGAATTCGATGAAGCCGCCGCCGAGATTGAGCGGGTTCGCGGCCATGCCGCACTGGCGCGCGGCTCGCTGCGGCGCGGGCGCCGGCGCCGCAAGATCGAGCCGATGCTCGAGCGAGTCGCACTCGCCGACGGTTGGCGTGCGGGTCTGGGCGGTGAGATCGAGCGGATCGGCGAAGGCCGGGCTCAGCACGAGGAATGCTGGTGAAGGCGCGGGAAACACATGACGCTGCATCGACGTACTCTGTACTGGTACGTACACCGGACCGCCGAACTCAAGCGGCCCCGCACGCGTCACAGTGCATCGAAATTTGCACTCGATCGGTAAAAGTCGAGCCGCGGATGTTAACTAACGCAGCAGCGAAAGCGTGTTCGTCGGATTAGAGTTTATTTTGAGTGAAACGCGCGGCGTCATGGTTAACCGACTGTCTCGCGCGCGAGCCCATCGGTGACGCGTCTCGGCATCGCGATGAACCCGATTTTAAGTCGCCGCTCGCTAGATTACGCGATCAGACGGGAGCGCGGGCGACGATGCCGGTTCAGCGCAAGGTCTTTCGCATCGAGCAGACGTCGCCGGTCGGCGGCACCGCTGGCATGACGGACGGCGACCCGATCGGCGGCCGACCAGCGGGAGATCCTTGCCGAGCTGAAAGCGCTGCGCGAGCTGATCGAGCGCGCGACACCAGCGCGTCGCGAGCGCCGATCGCCGCGGCCGCAGAGCGGACGAGCGCAACAGCTCAAGTCCGATACCGATGCAATTCATGCACGCGATCAAGCGCACCAAGCAGGAAATCGCCTCGCTGCACGTCAACGCGTTCTGGCCGCCGCCGGCGCGCGTGGGGCGCGAACTCGATGCGATCGTCGGCGGCACCGAGCGCGCGACGCAGCAGATCCTGAGCGCAGCCGAGGAGATCGACGAGGCCGCGAATACGCTTGTCCGCGGCCTCGCTCAAGAGCGAGCACGAGCGGGCGCTCGCGCACGACATCCAGGACCGCGTCGTGCAGATCTTCGAGGCCTGCAATTTCCAGGACCTCACCGGCCAGCGGGTCGCCAAGGTGCTCGGCGACGCTGAAGTTCATCGAGGAGCACGTCGCGCGGCTGATGGAGATCTGGCGCGGCATCGAGCGTTCAAGCCGTACGCCGCGGACGGCCGCTGCCGACGCTAACGGCGATCGCTTTGCTCAACGGCCCGAAGCTCGCTGGCGACCGCGGCCACTCTACGCAGGACGACATCGACGGCTGTTCGGCCGCGCCTGACGGCTCAACGTTTTCGGACGCGCGCCGGATCGCGGCAAAGCAGGCCAGCGCCGACCAGCGCGAAGCAGCCGCGACCAGCGCGAGCGCGCCGGATCGGATGTCCGCTCGGCGACGAAGGCCATCACCAGCGGCGCCGACGACTGCATCACCAGCCAAGGCCCGGCGATGCGGCCGATCAGCGCGGCCATAGCCGTCGGCGCCGAACAGCGCGAGCGGCACCGCGCCGCGGGCGATGGTGATCAGCCCGTTGGCGGCGCCGAACATCAGCGCGAAGGCCGCGGCGACCGCCGACCGAAATGCCGAGCAGCGCCAGCAGCGCGAACGCCAGCACCAGCAGACGCGACCGCGAAGCGCGCGACCATCGAGCGGATGCATGTTGCGGCCGAACGCGAATTCGCGATCCGCGCGCCGCACCTGCGCCGGACCGAACAGCGTGCCGATGAACACCACGGTCGCGGCATCGATGCCGGTGCGGCCGAAGATCGCGAGCAGATGCGCGGACAGCGCCGACGGCACGAAGGCATAGGCGGCGAACGCCGCCGCCACCAGCATGAAGGCCATCCGCGCGGCGGCAGCACCGGCGCGGCGCGGCGGATCGCTGCCGGCGCGCCGGCGGTGGCGCGCGGCGCGCGTGCGCGGCAGCGCGAAGGCATGCAGCGGCGCGCGACCAGCGCCAGCAGCGCGGCATAGACGAGATAGGTGCCGCGCCAGCCGACCGCCTCGATCAGCAGATGCGTCGCGGCCAGCCCACGGTCGAGGCGAAGCCGCCGGCCAGCGTCAGCACCGTGATCGGCGGCCGCGCGCCGGCGCCGAAGATGCGCCCGAGCGTGGCGAAGGCGGGATCGTAGAGCGATGCCGCGAGCGCGCGCCGAGCAGCATCCAGACCGCGAGATAGGCCGACCGGATGCTCGGCATAGCGCCAGCCCGACGAGGCCGAGCGCGCCGACCAGCGAGCCGGCCGTCATCACGACATGGCCGCCGTAGCGGTCGATCGAGCGGCCGACGTAGCGGCGAGACCAGGCCGGCCGACCAGCAGGCCAGCGAGAAGCCGCCCATGGCGAAGGACAGCGACCAGCCGCGTTCGGCCGCGATCAGCGGCACGGTCAGCACCGGCGAATAGAAGATCGTGCCCCAGGCGATGATCTGCGTGACGCCGAGCACCAGCACCGCGCGCCAGGGGCCCGCGATGAACGCTGTGAATGGTGGGCATGACTGAATGGCCGTGCGGAGATCGGCGAGCGTATCACGGCATTGCCGCGCACGGCCATCGCGGCCGACGACTCGAGAATCTCTTTCAGCCGCTCCGGCGGCCGGCAGAGCCGTGTACCTTTGCGCGCGCGCACCACCGGCCGCTCGATCAGGATCGGATGCTTGGCCATCGCGGCGATCAGCGCGGCGTCGTATGAGTCGTGGATCGTCGAGGCCGAGTTCATCATAGGGCGTGCCGCGCTTACGCAGGAGGTCGCGCGGCTTGATGCCCATCTCTTTCAGCACCGCCTTGATCTCGGCCACACTCGGCGGCGATTTCACGTAGTCGACGATGCGCGGCTCGATGCCCTTCTTGCGGATGGCATCCAGCACCTTGCGCGAGGTCGCGCATTTTGCGTTGTGCCAGATCGTGACCGTCATTTTTTCTTTTTGGTCTGCGCCACGCCACCGGCGGCCGGCGCGCAGCGCACATAGATGCCGGTGCCGTAACGGCCGTCGATTTCCGGATTGGTGAAACGCAGCAGCATGACGCGGCCGTCGAAGCTGCACGATCTCGCGATCCTGCGGACCGCCCGCGGGCTCGCCGGCCGGACCGATGAAGTTGCGGTTGTTGGGCCCGCCCTTGAGCCGCAGCTCCTGCAGTTCGGATTGATCGGCGAGATACATCATGACGCCGCCGCCCGGACCTTGGTTGATGACGACCGGCTTGGCGGCATTGGCCGCGGGCGGCGGTTTCGGTGCGCGGGCGGTCCTCCGCTCGATGAAATGCCGCATAGCCCCAGCGGCCGACGATTTCGGAGGAGCGGATGGTCGCGGGAATTTCAGGCGCCTGCGCCGGCTGGGAGACTGCGGGATCGGGCTGCGAGCTCGATCCAAACCAGCCTCCTCCGCCGGTGCCCTGACAGCCCGCGAGCGCAAACGTCGAAACCACGACGGCAACAGCCGGCGCGATGCGCCCGAATGTTCCCATGAAAGGCCCCTCCTTTGCAGATCCGACAGCGTTGGAGGCGATGCAGCGCCGCCGGCATTAACTTTTCGACGTGCTAACAGTAGCACGGTTATCAGCTTGGCAACCCCCAGCGCCAGCCGCCACGCACAGCGCAGTATACGCCTTGCAAGGCCGATATGGGGCAGCCGTAAGCCGGAATACGTGTTCCATCCACCGCCGGATGCAAACCTTAACGCGCGGCACGCGCTATTTGGTTCGGGCAGAAACCTTGCGCGGGTCCTTGAGCGGCGGATCGACCTTGATGTTGAGCCGCTTCGCCTCCTTGGCGTCGAAATCGGCGTCGGCCAGGAAGCCGCCGGCGTGGATGCCGTCGATGGCGCAGAGATCGTCGACCTCGTTGACGTCGCCGGTCACGCCGAGCGCGCCGACGACCTCGCCGGAGCGATCGCGGATCAGCTGCCCGCCGCCTTCCATGAACAACGGCCCATCGGCGAGCTCATGCAGGTCGCTCATGAAGTACGGTTTCTCGCGGAACTTCTGCAGCACCTGCCGCGACGAGCGATTGAGCGACAGCGCGCCGAATGCCTTGCCGTAGGAAATCTCGAAGCGCATCAGCGACGCGCCATCCTGCTTCTGGAACGCCTTCACGCGGCCGCCGGCGTCGAGCACGATCGCCGCCAGTGCATAGGCCTTGCGCTTCTTCGCCGACTTGAACGTGCCTTCGATGATCTTGTTGGCCTCTGCCAGACTGAGTGCGCGCATGCTCTCCTTCGCTCCTGCGTCGCCGCGCCGTTGAATGGGCTGCAATAACCGAAAAATTGTCAGTGGGTACGGTCGCGGGTCAGCATTTCCGCGGCTCGGAATCAGCGGCTCGCCCCATTCCTGTGGCAACACGCCTTCCTTGAGGCCTTTGCGGACGTAGTAGTTCCAGAGCTTCTTGATGTGCCAGTCGCGCATTTCCATCTGCTCGATCTGCTCGATCTCGGCGTCCGTCAATGGCAATGGCTTGGTACCGGCTTGCAGTGCCTGCATCTGCGCGGTGGCGTTTTCCTTGAAATGCACCGCATCGATGAACAGCGCTTGGACGGACTCCGCCACGATCGTCACGCCATGCGCGCGCATCAGCACCGCATGGTGCGGTCCCAGCGACTTGGCGAGGGCCTGGCCTTGCTCGGGGGTCTTGATGTGGCTCGGATCGGGATCGGTCGGAATGCCGCTCTTCCAGCGCGAGGCGCGCGCCCGCATCGGCACCAGCTTGACGCCTTCCATCATCGTGAAGGCGATCGCGAGCTCCATGTGCGAATGCAGCACCGCCTGCACGTCCGGCCGTGCCTTCAGGATCTCGATATGGATCGGAATCTCGCTCGGGGGCTGGCCCTTTCCCTCCAGCACCCTGCCCTCGTAATCCACCACCAGCATGGCGCCGGGATCGACTTCGGCCCGCGAATGCGAGCCGATCTGGATGACGAAGGCGTCCTGGCCCGGAATCCGGATCGACACGTGCCCGCTGTAGTCGAGGATGCGCTCCGCCACCAGGAGCCGCGTCGCCGCCGCAGCTTCCAGCGCCCGGGTGTCGTTGGCCCGCGGCGTGATTGCGGATGTGCGGGTTGCTTGCGTGGCGGTCATTCCGGTCTCCTGTTGCGTCCTGGCGGCGCGCGGCCGCCGAACCTGCCCGATTGCGTCCCATCCAGCATGAATCGCGCAGCAGGAAAAGCCGCCCGCCTGGTATCCCGGGTCGGCCACAGTCGTCGCCGACCCGCTTTGCCTTAACTCGTCGCGCTGGAAAATCTATGTCCGGCCAGCTATTGGCACTCACTGCTGTCGAGTGCTAAGCGCCCTCCAAGATATCTCTGAATCTCAAACACTTAAGTTCGCGTGAGGACCCCAATGGCCAAGACCAAATTCCGCCCGCTCCACGACCGCGTCGTCGTGCGCCGCATCGATGCCGAGGAGAAGACCAAGGGCGGCATCATCATTCCGGACTCCGCCAAGGAGAAGCCCTCGCAGGGCGAGATCATCGCGGTCGGCCCGGGTGGCCGTGACGAGAGCGGCAAGCTGATCCCGATCGACCTGAAGAGCGGCGACAAGGTGCTGTTCGGCAAGTGGTCGGGCACCGAGGTCAAGATCGATGGTGAGGAACTCCTGATCATGAAGGAGTCCGACATCATGGGCGTGATCGCCTAAGCAACTTCTATCCGCAGTCATGCCCGGCTTCATGCCGGGCATCCACGTTTTGCTTTCTAGAAAGACGTGGATGGCCGGGACACAAGGGCGTTCACGCCCGTCTTCGACAGGCTATGCCCAGCCATGACCAGGTTAACATAACGGAGCAACATTCAAATGGCTGCGAAAGACGTGAAATTCTCTACCGACGCGCGTGACCGGATGCTGCGCGGCGTCGACACCCTCGCCAATGCGGTGAAGGTGACGCTCGGTCCCAAGGGCCGCAACGTGGTGATCGAGAAGTCCTTTGGCGCGCCGCGCATCACCAAGGACGGCGTGACGGTCGCCAAGGAGATCGAGCTCGAAGACAAGTTCGAGAACATGGGCGCGCAGATGGTGCGCGAGGTCGCGTCCAAGACCAACGACACCGCCGGCGACGGCACCACCACCGCCACCGTGCTGGCGCAGGCGATCGTGCGCGAAGGCGCCAAGTCGGTCGCCGCCGGCATGAACCCGATGGACCTCAAGCGCGGCATCGACATCGCGGTCGCCGCCGTCGTGCAGGACATCGAGAAGCGCGCCAAGAAGGTCGGCTCTTCGGCCGAGGTCGCGCAGGTCGGCACCATCTCGTCGAACGGCGACACCAAGATCGGCAAGATGATCGCCGAGGCGATGCAGAAGGTCGGCAACGAAGGCGTCATCACGGTCGAAGAGGCCAAGTCGCTCGACACCGAAGTCGAGATCGTCGAAGGCATGCAGTTCGACCGCGGCTACCTCTCGCCCTACTTCATCACCAATGCCGAGAAGATGGTGGCCGAGCTCGAAGACGCCTACATCCTTCTGCATGAGAAGAAGCTGACCGGCCTGCAGGCGATGCTGCCGGTGCTGGAAGCGGTGGTGCAGAGCGGCAAGCCGCTGGTGATTATCGCCGAGGACATCGAAGGCGAAGCGCTGGCGACCCTGGTGGTCAACAAGCTGCGCGGTGGCCTCAAGGTCGCCGCCGTGAAGGCGCCGGGCTTCGGCGACCGCCGCAAGGCCATGCTGGAGGACATCGCGATCCTCACCAATGGCCAGCTCATCTCCGAAGACCTTGGCATCAAGCTCGAGAACGTCACGCTCAACATGCTCGGGCGCGCCAAGAAAGTCATCATGGAGAAGGAGAAGACCACGATCGTCGACGGCGCCGGCAAGAAGAAAGAGATCGAAGCCCGCGTCGGCCAGATCAAGGCGCAGATCGAGGAGACCACCTCGGACTACGACAAGGAGAAGCTGCAGGAACGTCTCGCCAAGCTCGCGGGCGGCGTCGCGGTGATCCGCGTCGGCGGTGCGACCGAAGTCGAGGTGAAGGAGAAGAAGGACCGGGTCGAGGACGCGCTCAACGCGACCCGCGCCGCGGTTGAAGAGGGCATCGTGCCGGGCGGCGGCGTTGCGCTGCTGCGCGCCAAGAAGGCGGTCGGCAAGCTGACCCACAACAACCCGGACGTTCAGGCCGGCATCAACATCGTGCTCAAGGCGTTGGAAGCCCCGATCCGCCAGATCGCGGAAAACTCCGGCGTCGAAGGCTCGATCGTGGTCGGCAAGATCAGCGAGAACAAGTCGGAGACCTTCGGCTTCGACGCGGCGAACGAAGAGTATGTCGACATGGTCGCCAAGGGCATCATCGACCCGGCCAAGGTCGTGCGCACGGCACTGCAGGACGCCGCGTCGGTGGCGGGCCTCCTGGTCACCACCGAAGCGATGGTCGCGGAACTGCCCAAGAAGCAGGCTGCCGCGCCGGCGATGCCGGGCGGTGGTATGGGCGGAATGGATTTCTAAGTTCCATCGTCCACATGACGTATTTCGAGCGGGCCGCAACTGCGGCCCGCTTTTTTTTGCGCGAACACGCATGTCGTGCGGGCGATCGCATCGACAAGAGCAAGAACGCGGCGCTATCATTGTTCCGACGCTGGGAGGTCGCAATGCCAAGACTGTTCGCTGTTCTCGTTACCGCGCTCGCATTGGCCCTTGCGCATTCAGCCGCGATGGCGGAGCCCAAAGGGTCCACGAAAGGCAAGGCCGCGGCGGGCCCGCAGGTCCGCTATTTCGACCTGTCATCGAGTCTTTTCAGCGAGTTCGGCGCGGAGGCGCTTCTGAAGGAAACGCGTCAGGGAGCCACCGTCGTTTCGGCCGAACTCGACGTGTGCCACCTGGTCTCTCCGACCTCCAACCAGCTCGACCGGTTCGTGGTGCCACTCAAGGTCGAGGGCAATCGGCTCACCGGCTCCGCGCAAAGCCAGGAGCGCAAGCAGGCGGTCACCGTCAATCTCACCCGCCGCGTCGCCGGCGGCAATTTCACCTTTGAAGGCACCGTCAGCAGCGGCGACCATACCGACAAGATCCGCTCGACCGACAACACCGAGATGACGGAAGACGAGATCGGCGATCAATTCCTGGCGGAATCGAATATCGAGCCATCGCCGGCGAGCTTCAGCGCCGCCTGGCCGCAGTCGCTTTACGTGCGCGTGAGCCGGAGCGGACTGACCAATCTGCTCGATGCGCTACGCGACCAAAACGTTCGGCTGGTCTTCAACGGCTTGCAAACGTCTTGCCAGGTGCTGCGCTCGGACCGCCACACGGTGCAGGTCGACGTCGAGCCCGAGCGGATCGCCGCGGTGCTGGCCAAAGTGAAATCGGTTGCAGGCATCGCCGAGATTGGGTTTTCGCCCAATCCGCCGAACATGCAGCGCGCCGTCCGCTTCCCGTCCGCGGGCTGGCGCGACGGATCAGGCAAGCTCGATCGCGACAAACTCGCCGCCGCAATCGGCAAAGCGGCGGCCGAAGCGATGTCGGCGACGCTCGGATCGACAAACTGGGACCCGGTCATGGGCGAGCTAGTGATGGAATTGAAGCGGCCGGATACCTCGGTGCCCAGTCTCAAACTCACCCAGATCATTACGCTGACCATGGTGGTGGCGCCGGAATCGCTGGCATCGAACCAACGCTCGATCGTGTGGGTCGAAAGCATCGCGGCGCGCACCGCCGATGAACGCCCTGCCCCGCGCCTGACCTTCGCGCCCTCAACGTCGGATGAAGGCGAAACACAGGAGCCCGACGGCAGCGACGGGCTGGTGGAAACCATTTCCGGCGCGCTGAAAGGCGTCGTGTGGGATTCCGAGAAGGAACAGTGGCGGAACTAAAGCGTAATTGCTTTAAGTTGAATCACAATCACGCTTTAGGTTCGTTGATTGAGCATGATCGTTTCCGAAAACCGGTTCCCACTTTTCGGGATCATGCAGTAACCGCCACGCCGCTTACCAGCCGATCACCCGCGGCAGCCACGTCGCCAGTCCCGGAAAAGAGAAAACCAAGACCAATGCGATCAGCTGCAATCCGACAAACGGGATGATCCCGCGGTAGATGTCGGCGGTCTTGACCTCCGGCGGAGCGACGCCGCGCAGGAAGAACAGCGCCCAGCCGAACGGCGGCGTCAGGAACGAGGTCTGCAGGTTCACGCAGATCAGCGTCGCCAGCCACACCATGTCGACATTGGCCGCCATGAACACCGGCAGGAACAGCGGCACCGCGATGTAGGAAATCTCGATCCATTCGATGAAGAAGCCGAGGATGAAGATGATCAGCATCAAAAACCAGATGTCGGCCCAGATGCCGCCCGGCAGGAATTCGAAAAACTCTTGAACCAGCCGTTCGCCCTGCAAACCGCGGAATGACAGCGCGAACACTTGCGCGCAGATCAGGATGAACATCATCATCGCGGTGATCTTGGTGGTCGCCTGCACGGTCTCGCGCAAGACTTTCCATGAGAGCCGGCCGGTGACCGCGGTGATCAGGATCGAGCCGAGCGCGCCCATCGAGGCGGCTTCCGACGGCGCCGCGATCCCGGCGATGATCGATCCCAGCACCGCGCCGACCAGCGCGATCGGCGGCGCGACCACGCGCAGCAATCGTCCCGCCAGCTCTTTCCTGACACCAGCGCGCGCTCTTCCTTCGGGATCGCCGGCACCATGTTGGGCCGCACGATGCCGAGCCCCAGAATGTAGACGCAATAGATGCCGGCGAGCATCAGCCCGGGCACCATCGCCGCTGCGAACAACGTGCCGACCGACTGGTTGGTGATATCGGCGAGCAGGATCAGGATCAGGCTCGGCGGGATGATCTGCCCGAGCGTCCCGGAGGCGCAGATCGTTCCGCAGGCGAGCCCCTTGTCGTAGCCGCGCCGCAGCATGCCGGGCAGCGTCAGCAGGCCGAGCGTCACCACGGTGGCGCCGACGATCCCGGTGGTCGCGCCCATCAGCACGCCGACCAGAACGATGCCGATGCCGAGCCCGCCGCGCAGCGAACCGGCAACGTGCCCGATCACGTCCATGAGGTCTTCGGCCAGCCGCGAGCGCTCCAGCATCATGCCCATGAACACGAACAATGGAATCGCGAGCAGCGTGGAATTGGTGACCACGCCGAAAATGCGATGCGGCAGGAGGTTGAACAGCAAGCCGCCGAAGCCGAGAAAGCCGAACACAAAGCCCGAGGTCGCCAGCGTCAACGCCACCGGCACGCCGGCCAGCAGCAAAACGAAGAACGACACCAGCATCAGGACCGCGAGGACCTCGACCGGAATCATGGGCTGCTCCTGAACGCGTGGAAGCTTTTGATCGCCTCCGACAACGACTGGAAGAAGAACAGCGCGAAGCCGATCGGGATCAGCGCCTTGATGATATAGCGATGGTCGATGCCGCCGGGGTTCGGGGAGCCCTCATTGGCGTTCCAGGATTGCAGCACGTAGTGGATCGACAGCCAGATGACGATGACCGACAGCAGCATCCCGAGCACGGCCGCAGCGACGTCGATGGCGTGCTTGGTGCGCGGGCGAAACGACTGGAACAGCACGTCGACACGGACGTGCTCGCCGTGGCGCAGCGCGTAGGACATGCCGAGCAGGCAGATCGGCACCAGGATGTGCCATTCGAGCTCCTGCGCCCAGATCCAGCCCAGCGAGAAGCCGTAGCGCAGCAACACATTGGCGCCCATCACCAGCGCCAGCGCCAGCGCCAACCAAGACGTGGCGCGGCCGACGAGATCGGTGACGGCATCGATCCCGCCGGCCAGCTTGCGTGCTGCGTCCACCCGCTACGCCCTGCGGATCTTGGTGTGATAGACGGTCTCGCTCATGTCGGCCCAGGTGTCGTACTTCGCCTTGTAGGCCATGTAGGACTGGTGGACTTTTTTGGTGACGGGATCCTTGGCGACCGCTTCCGCCAGGATCCGGTCGGTGGCGGCACGCAGTGCCTTCACCACATCGTCGGGCAATGGCTGCGCGATGGTGCCGTGGTTCTTGACCAGGTCTTCTATCGCCTCGGCGTTGTTCTTCTGGCACCACGCCTCGCTGATCACGTTGCAGGCGGCGCAGGCATTCTCGACGATCGCCTTCAAGTCAGCAGGAAGCTTGTTCCACGCCGCCTTGTTGACGATCAGCTCGCTCGCGGTCGCCATCTCGTGCCAGCCGGTGGTGTAGTAATATTTCGCCACCTTGTGCAGCCCGAGCTGACGATCGAGATAGGGGCCGACGAACTCGGCGGCATCGATGACGCCGCGCTCGAGATTGGGGAAGATTTCGCCCGGCGCGATCAGGCGCGCGTCGACGCCGAGCTCGCGATAGACGCGCCCGGCGAGGCCCGGGATGCGCATCTTGACGCCGCGGAAGTCGTCGACCGTCTTGATCTCCTTGCGGAACCAGCCGGTCATCTGCACGCCGGTGTTGCCGCACAGGATCGGCACCAGATTGAAGCGGTCATAAACCTCGCGCCAGAGCTGGGCGCCGCCGCCGTCGTAGTACCAGCCGTTGAAGCCCTGGAAGTTGAGGCCGAACGGCACCGCCGTGAAATACTGGGCGGCGAAGCTCTTGCCGGTCCAGAAGTAGGAGTTGGCGTAGTTCATCTCCACCGTGCCGGAGGAGACGGCGTCGAAGCCCTCCGCCGCCGGGATCAATTCGCCGGCGCCGTAGAACTGGATCTTGATGCGTCCGCCGGACATCGCTTCGATCCGGCTGATCAAGTCCTTCGCGCTGCCCGGGCCGGTCGAGTAGAAGGCGGCATTCGGCCCGTAGAAGCTGGTCATTTTCCAGTTGAAGGTGGTTTGCGCCCGCACCACCGCCGGTGCGGCGACCGTGCCGATGGCGCCGATCGCTGCGAGTTTCGCAAAATCCCGTCGTCGCATAATCACACTCCCGTTGTTCAGCCTGCCTAAAGAATGCAAGCCATGGGCCAGTGCGATCGCAACAATACCGGGCAATGCCGGTCGATTGCCATCCGATTCTGAGGCAAATGCACAATCGGAAGGCAGACCGCCCGCCAAACAATCAAATGATGCCGTTCAATGATACCGCTCAATGCGTTGAGATGCGGAAGCGGAAGGTGGTCGGGCCAACCAATTCCACGATGTCGTTCTTCCGCCGCCAACTCGTCACCTCAAGCAGAGCCTTGGCCAGTTGCTGGTCGAGTTGGATGCGCTCCGGCGTGCAGTTCTCCGGCGTGGCCGACAAGAAGTTGAGCCTGATCTCGGAACCGGTGATCGCCGTCGCCGCGAGTGCGCTGTGGCACCACATGTCGACAGTGGCGCTGCCGTCAGCACGGATCTCCAGCATCGGCACCCGCCGCGACCCTGGCAGCGGTTTGACCTCCAGCAACATCTCCTGGTCGTAAGGAAAGCTCTGCGCGCTCGCCGGCGCGGTCGCGAGGCCGAGCAACACCAAGGCAGCGCACAGCCGCCGAACGCACGCGATGATCTTTGCCGCCGTCAATGCCATGGTGATCCTTTAGTTCCTCGTCAATCCGTCAATTCGCGAACCGCGCGCGCCGCCTGATCGATCGCCAGATGGGCGTAGGCGTCCCCGCCGGCGTCGGAATTGGCAATCGCCACGCGCCCGACCCGCTGCCGCGCGCGTTCGATCGTTTTCGCATAATCGGCGCCGTCGTACAGCGAATTTTCCACATAGCCATAGCCGTGCGGCCAGCGATTGACGGTGATTGCGGCGATGTCACGACCGCTCGCAAATCCGCCGGGGCCGAGCATGCGGTCGAGATCATCACGAATATGCGCTTCGAATTCCGAGAACGGCATCTGCAGCAGTTTCGCCTGACCGATCTTGAATTGCTGGCGCGCGGTGAGCCCCTGGTGAGGCGCGCCCGCGACATGCACCAGATGCAGGCACATCGGTTCGGCCGGGTCGCGCGGATGGCGGTAGCCGCCGAGGCTGACCGGGAAATCAAGCGCCACCGCGCTGTGGAATGACATCGGCGCGGAGATGGCGTGCAGCTTCAGCGCGAGCCAAGCCCGCCAATTGCGCACCAGCACATTGGTATAGACGATCGGCGTCTTGACGTTCTGCGCCAGCGCCTCGCGCTGCTCGGCCGGCAAGTCCGGCATCAGATGCGGGATCATCATGTGGAAGCACGCCAACACGGCGTGCCGTGCGGCGACGCGGTGCAGCACGCCGTCGCGGACATAGCCGACGCGCACTTGCCCGTCCGCATTGCGCACGTCGATGCAGGTCGCGTCGAGCCGGATACGAACACTGGAATCCGGACTGTCGAGACGCGCGTAGTCGAACGGCGCCAGCACGATGTCGTCCATGGTGCTGCCGGGCGCAACGCCCGGAACAAGCCCGCGCACCATCAGCCGCGCCAGCGACGCGTTGCCGTCGGGGAAGTGATAGATATATGGCTCACTGACGCTCGAACCGGCCGCGGCCGGCAGCTTGAGCCCGCCGAATCCCGGATAGCCGTGGGCGCGGGCGTCGGCCGCCGGCACCGCATCGCAACCAAGGCCGAAGAAACTGTAGGTGCGCCCCTGGAAGCAGTTGGCGACCTCCGCGCTGCAGCCGCAGATCTTGATCAGGTAGTCGCGATAGCTCGTGCGCTTGAGCAGCTGGATTTTTTCATCGACGCTGCGGCCATCGAGCGGATCGCGGTCATCGGCATAGAGCGCAAGCAGCTGCGCCTTGCTCGTCTCGGCAATCGGGCATTGCGCGACGAAGTCGCGAAGCGGGCTGGCATTCGCGAGCTGTCGGCTGCGCTCGCTGCGCGGCATGATCAGGGCATCGCCGGCCACCAGCCGATCGCGTCCGAAGGCTTCGCGCGCGAAGAACACGCCGCGCGACAGGCCGAGCGAAGCGTAGAGGGTTTGCTCGAAGGCGGTCTCGAAGCGCTGCACGTCGACGCCGAGCTCGCGCAGCAAGCCCTTGCCGATGTCGCTCCACCACGCGTTCGGTGAGTTGATCGATTGGCTGCCGCCGTAACCGATGATCAGACGGCCATCGAGCATGAACTCGTTGCGCTTGGCGTGGCCGCCGAAATCGTCGTGGTTGTCGAGGATGAGGATGCGCGCCTGCGGCCCATGCGCGCGGCGGTAGAACCAGGCCGCGGCGAGCCCGCTGATGCCGCCGCCGACCACCACAAGATCGTACCGCTCCTCAGTCGGCCGATCCGCGACCGAAAACGCCGCACGATCGCGGACAAAGGCATGCGCGGTCTCGAACGAGCCGGCGTGTTGTCCGCGCAGCCCTTGCAGCAGCGGCGGATAGCGCGCGGGCTGTGCGGCAATTTGCGCAGCCGGCGTGAGGCCGGCGGCAATAGTCAGCGCCGCTCCGTTGATGAAATCGCGCCGGGTGATGGGCTGCATCGCGGTCTTGTTCAATTCCGGAACCGAGGCGAGCGCGCCGTCCGTACCTTGATCGGCGTCACGTCATAGGGAATATACAGCCCATCGGCTATGTTAATAATGGACCGATACCCCCAGGGAGAGGAACCGAATGGACCAGAAAATCATCGATCTTTTCGACAAATACACCCACGGCAATATGGATCGCCGCGATTTTCTCGAGGGCTTGACCAAGCTCGCCGGCTCGACCGCGGCCGCCTTGGCGATCCTGCCGCTGCTGCAGAGCGATTGGGCGCAGGCCGCGATCGTCGACCCGAAGGACGCGCGGCTCAGCACCGAGCGTGTGACGTTCGACTCGCCCAAGGGCAAGATCAACGGCTACCTGGCGCGACCGAAGTCGCGCGGCAAGCGCCCGACCGTGCTGGTGATCCACGAGAACCGCGGCCTCAACCCGCACCTCGAAGATGTCGCCCGCCGGCTCGCGGCCGAAGGTTTCCTCGCTTATGCGATCGATCTGCTGTCGCTGGTCGGCGGCACGCCGGCGGACGAGCAAGAGGCGCTCAAGCTGCATCCCAAGATGAATGCGGACGACGCGGTCGCGACGCTGGTCGCCGCGGTGTCGTTCCTCAAGAAGCACCCGGAATCGACCGGCAAGGTCGGCGCCGTCGGATTCTGCTTCGGCGGATTGATGGTCAACCGGCTGGCCGCGTCGAGCAAAGAGCTCGACGCCGGCGTCGCCTATTACGGCCGGCAAGTCCCGGCCGCGCAGGTGCCGAACATCCAGGCGTCGCTGCTGCTGCACTACGCCGAAAAGGACGACGGCGTGAACGCCGGCATTGCCGACTATGAAGCCGCGCTGAAGGCCAACAACAAGAAGTACACGCTCCATATGTATCCAGGCACCCAGCACGCCTTCAACAACGACCTCGGCGCCGCGCGCTACAACAAGGCCGCCGCCGATCAGGCCTGGGGCCGCACCCTCACCTTCTTCAAAGAGACGCTGGGCGCGCCGCCGAGCGCCGCCTGACGGGCATTGACGCGGTTTGACATGCGAGGCCGCCGGCGACGGCGGCCTCGATTTTTTTGCGCTCGGAACTCATCTTGAAATGATATAGTCCGTTCGCGCCGCCGCTTGGCGCGGGAGGGGTCGATGATCTTGATGCTGGCCGGAGCCGTCGTACTCGCGCTCACCGTGGTGATATTTGCGGCCCTGATGCCGCGCGACGGCAAGACCTACCGCTTGGCTAACACCGCATACGAGCCTTATGTCGCGGTCGCCTTCACCGCCGCGGTCGCGCTCGGATTCACGATGACGCTGTCCGGCGCCATCGCCTATTTCGGCTAACATCGTTTCCGTTTAGGGCTGGATCAATCCTCCGCTCCTTCCCGCGCACCGTTATCGGTACAGCACGCTCGGCAGCCACAGGCCGATCTGCGGGAACGTGTACAGCATGATCATGCAGACGATCACGATCAGCACGTAAGGCATCACGCCGCGGAAGATATCGTTGATGTTGACCCAGTCCGGCGCCACCCCTTTCAAATAGAACGGCGCCATCGCCACCGGCGGCGAGAGGAATGAGGTCTGGATGTTGAGCGCCACCAGGAGCCCGAAGAACAGCGGATCGACGTCGAAGGTCTTCAACAGCGGCAGGAAGATCGGCATGAAGATGACGATGATCTCGGTCCATTCCAGCGGCCAGCCCAGAACGAAGATAATGATCTGCGCAAGGATCATGAATCCCGTCGACGACAGGTTCATCGCCAGCACGAATTTCTCGATCGGTTCGTGACCGCCGAGATAGGCGAAGACGGCCGAGAAGCAGAACGACCCGATGAACAGCCAGCAGACCATCGCGGTCGTCCGCGCGGTCAGAAACACCGACTCCTTGAGCTGATGCAGCGAAAATTTTGTGATCGGAATCAGGACAATTCCGACGAACAGCGTCGCGAACAGCGCCACGGCGACAACGCGGCGGTCGACGTCCACGTGCGGTGAATCCGCACACGAACAGATAGATCAGGAAGGCGCCTGCCAGCACGCCGTAGATTTGAATCAGGATCAACGCCCAGCGCCGCGAATAGTCCGCGCCGTAGCTGACCGCGAGCAGGAGCGCACCGAGCGAGCCCATGGCAGCCGCCTCGGACGGCGTCGCCAGCCCGAACACGATCGAGCCGAGCGCGGCGGCGATCAAGGCGCACAAAGGCAGGAACGACGTGACCAGCGCCCAGACCACCGTCGCTGAACGGAACGTTGCGCTCCTCCGGCGGCAGCTGCGGCGCCAGCTTCGGATTGAGCAGCGTGATGAGCACCGTATAGAGCATGTAAAGCCCGGCCAGCATGATCCCCGGGAAGAATGCGCCGGCATAAAGCTTCACCACCGAAACTCCGGCCGTAGCGCCATAGAGGATGAGCATGACGCTCGGCGGAATAAGAATGCCAAGGCAGCCGCCGGCGCAGATGACGCCGGACGCGATCTTGACGTCGTAGCCCGCGCGCAGCATCGCCGGAAACGCCAACAGCCCCATCAGCGTGACCACGGCGCCGACGATGCCGGTCGCGGTCGCGAAGATCGCGCAGGTCGCGAGCGTGGCCAGCGCCAGCGAAGCCGGTATCGGTCCGGCCGCGAGTTGGAGCGAGCGGAACAGACGGTCGAGAATGTTCGCGCGCTCGATGATGTAACCCATGAACACGAACAACGGGATCGAGATCAGCACGTCGCTCGTCATCACGGAATATGAGCGCTGCACCAGCAGCGGGAATACGAAATCGCCCATCGCGAAGTAGCCGAACAACACGCCGAGCGCCATCAGCGTGAAGGCAATGGGAAACCCGAACATGATGAAGACGACAAACAGCGCCAGCATCAGCACGCCGAGCTCGGGATTGCTCAGACCGAGCATCAGACGGCCCCCTTCTGCGCACCGATCGCGTCGGCCTGGGTGATTTCCGCTTGCTTCCTTTTTTCGGCTTCTTCCAGGATGATTTTTTCGAGCTCCTCGACGTCATGCAGCCGCTTGGGCCATTCGCCCGTCGCGCAGGCAGATCACGCAGCGCAGGACTTCGACGATCCCCTGGATCACCATGAGCACGCCGACAACGACGATGAGCCATTTGAACGGCCAGACGATCGGCCCGTTGGGACTGGCCGCGGAATGCTCGTTCATCATGCGCGACAGCTCGGCAAACCCGTAGCCGGCGTAGACGAAGGCGATCATCCCGGGGAAATAAAACAGGAAATAGAGCACCAGGTCCAAGCCGGCCTGCCGGCGCGGCGGCCAGGCTGCGGTAGAGGAAGTCGCCGCGGACATGCGCATTGCGCGACAGCGCATAGGCGCCCGCCATCATGAACAGCGTGCCGTAGAGCATGTAGCTCGCGTCGAACGCCCATTCGGTCGGCGCCAGGAACAAATAGCGCGCGAACACCTCGTAGCTGGTGGTGAACGTGAGGATGACGATGCACCAGGCATAGGTCTTGCCGACCGCCTGAGCTCCAGCCGTCGACGACATGCAGCGCCTGCTCGAGCAGCGAGTCATCCGACGTCCGGCCGACCACCGCCCGGACTTCGATCCAGGCGACCCACAACAAGATCGGAATTGGCGCCAGGAGAAGAAAAAGCGGGAGCTGCTTGGGCCCCCCGATCAGCTCAAAGAAGGGATCGAAAACAGCGTTGATGAAGCTTGAAAGCGTTTGCATCGGCCCCGGGTCCCCCCACCCGAACGAAAATCAGGTGGCCGCCGCGCATCGTTGGCGCGGCGGCCGTTGTCGCTATCAGCCGAAGAAGTGCTTGTAGGCGGTTTGAAGCTCGGGCGTGCTCAGATTGTTGATGTTGAGATAGGCCTGGGTGCGCTTCACCCAATCCTTCTGCGAGTTGAGCACCTTGGTGAAGAACGGCCCGGTCTTCGGATCCTTCTGCTGCTCGGCAAGGACCTTGTCCCATGCCTGGAGCTGCGCATTCAGCACGGCTTCATTGGTGTGGACGACATTGACGCCGCGCTTCTTGATCGCCTCGAGATCCTTCGAATAGCGATCGTAGGCTGTGTAGATTTGATCGGCCGACGCCGCGTGAGCGGCGTTGCGCATGATCGCCTTGATTTCGGTCGGCAAGGAGTCGAAGCGCTTCTTGTTGAAGATCACTTCGAAGCACTCCGCCTGCTGATGGTGGCTGCCCAACATGAAGTTTTTCGCCACATCCGGGAAACCGAGCAGGATGTCGGAGGACGGATTGTTGAACTCGGCCGCGTCGATCAGGCCGCGGTCGAGCGCCGGCACGATCTCGCCACCGGCAAGGATCGTGACGGAAGCGCCCATCTCCTTGAACACGTCGGCAGAGAGGCCGACGGTGCGGTATTTCATGCCCTTGAACTGTGCGGGGGTTTTGAGCTCGGTCTTGAACCACCCCAACGGCTGGGTCGGCATCGGGAAGTAGAGGAAGCCGGTGAGGTTGAGCTTGAGGATGCCGTTGACGAGCTCGTTGTAGAGGGCTTCACCGCCGCCGGCGTAGAACCAGCCGAGCATGCTTTGCGCGTCCCAGCCCCAGGACGGAGGCGTCCCGAACAGCGAATAGGCCTTGTGCTTGCCGTACCAATACGCGCAAACGCCGTGACCGGCGTCGAGCACGCCGGCATGCACTGCGTCTGACATCTGGAACGCCGGCACGACGGCGCCGGCGGCGAGCACGTCGAGGCGCAGACGCCCGCCCGTCATGTCGTTGACCTTCTTGGCATAGTCCACGGCGAATTCGTGGAAGATGTCCTTGGTCGGCCAGGTCGACTGATATTTCCAGGTGATGGTCTGCGCGCGCGAGACCTGCGGCATCGCAACGGCGGCGGCGCCGGTAGCACCGGCGGCGAGAATGAACTTGCGGCGCGTCGTGGATTTTGACGGCGGTGATTGATTGGTGGACATGCGTGGCGCCCTCCCCGGGCGATGATTGATTGTTGACGAAACCCAATCGACGGCCTCTTGCCTGACCGCCGTAGCCTAAGAACCGCTGGCAGGGATACGTTATTCCAGCGGGATCGCCCTAGTTTGGCCAGAAGCCGCGACGTTCACAAGGCTCATTTCGTCTAACGCGGCGCCAAGCCCCCTGACGGTCGAGCCCCGCGCCAATTCGGCGCACCGCGGAGGAGCGTAGGCTCCGGGGCTGGCCGCCGGCATATTCGGGGTCTTGCAATCGGCGCCCAGTTAACGGCCGGTGCATAACATCAGCATCCAGCCCCTGCCGGACGGCGGGTCGTCAGGACAGGAGACTACCGTGTCAGGCCTTCTCTCCACGTTTGCCGTCATCTGGCGGCTCGCCCATCCCTATTTTTATTCGGAAGACCGCCGGGTGGGACGCACGCTGCTGGCCAGCGTGATCCTGATCGAGCTGTCGCTGGTCGGCATCAACGTGATGATCAACCGCTGGCAAGCCCGCTTTTACAATGCGCTGCAGGATCGCGCCTGGGATGCGTTCGTCAGCGAGCTGACGTTCTTCCTTATCCTTGCGGTGTCCTACGTCTTGTTGGCGGTGTACCAGCTTTATCTGCAGCAGTGGTTGCTGATGCGCTGGCGCGCGTGGATGACCCGCCGCTACCTCGATCGCTGGCTCGGCCATTCCAACCACTATCGCATGCAGCTCCTCGGCGACGCCGCCGACAATCCCGACCAGCGGATTGCCGAAGACGTCCGGCTGTTCGCCGAGCGCGCCATCCTGATCGGCATTCGCGTGCTTGGCGCGACGGTCTCGCTGGTCTCCTTCGTCATCATTCTGTGGGGATTGTCCGCCGACGCCCCGCTGCAACTGTTCGGCTACGAGGTTTCGATCCCGGGCTATCTGGTGTGGGCGGCGCTGATCTACGCCGTCGTCGGAACCGCAGCGACGCATTGGATCGGCCGCCCGCTGATCAACCTCAATTTCCAGCAGCAACGCTACGAAGCCGATTTCCGGTTCAATCTGGTGCGGGTGCGCGAGAACTCCGAGCAGATCGCATTGCTCAAAGGCGAGGCCGCGGAAGATGCGCGATTGCAGCAGCGGTTTTCGTTCGTCATCGACAATTGGTGGGCAATCATGGCGCGGCTGAAGCGGTTGACGTTGCTGACCGCAAGCTACCGCCAGATGTCGGTGGTGTTCCCGTTCATCGTGGTGAGCCCGGCCTATTTCGCCGGCAAGGTCCAGCTCGGCGGCCTGATGCAGACCACCGCCGCGTTCGAGAGCGTGCGTGAGGCACTGTCGGTCTTCATCGACGTCTATCGCGAATTGGCGGAATGGCGCGCGGTCATCGCCAGGCTCGATGGTTTCGACGCCGCCATTGCGCAGGCGGAGGCGACCGCCAGCGCGAAACCGTCGGTCGAGGTCCTCACCCACGACGACGGCAAGGCGATCACGCTTGGCGACCTGACGGTGCGGCTGCCGAACGGCAAGCCGCTGGTCGCGGCCGCGAACATTTCCATCGAGCCCGGCGACAACGTCCTGATCAGCGGCCCCTCGGGCGCCGGGAAGTCGACGCTGTTCCGCGCGATCGCAGGCCTGTGGCCGTTCGGCAGCGGCGACATCCGATTGCCGGCCGGCGCGCGCGTCATGATCTTGCCGCAGCAGCCGTACTTTCCGGTGTCGACGCTGGCGGACGCGGTCAGCTATCCGGAGCCCGCAGGCAGGTTCGATGCGGCGCAACTCGCCGAAGCGATCACGGCGGTCGGCATGCCGGAGCTCGTCGAACGCTTGGACCAGGAGGCGCACTGGAACCGCGTGCTGTCGCTCGGCGAGCAACAGCGGCTGGGCATCGCGCGCGCGATCCTGCAGAAGCCGGATTTCCTGTTCCTCGACGAATCGACCGCCTCGCTCGATCCGGCCGCCGAGGAGACGTTGTACGGCCTGCTCAAGACGCGGCTGACGTCCACCACGCTAATTTCCATCGGGCATCGCACCGCGCTCACCGACTATCACGATCGCCATTTGGTGTTTGCGCGCGGTGCCGACGGATTGACGTTGCGCGAACAGCCGTTGGCAGCGGCGGCTCGCTAGAGCGCGCTTCCCAATAACGTTGACCTGTTCCCGTCGTCATGGCCGGGCTTGTCCCGGCCATCCACGTCTTCGTTGCGGCACCAAAGACGTGGATGCCCGGCTCGAGGCCGGGTCATGACGGAGGAGAGATCAGATTCAGCTTTGTCGGGAAATGCTTTAGTTCGCCAGCAGCAGCGGACGGCTACCACCACCGCGCAGGCCAGGCCTCGCGGCGGACAAAGTTGTGCCAGCCCCAGGCGAATGCCGCGAGCAGCAGCGCGCCGATCGCCACCGGCGTAATCAAGAAGCTCCAGGGCATGCCCTGCGCCACCACCAGCAGGGGATCGATCCCGGCTGGCGGGTGGAAGGTGCGGGTGACGTGCATGACCACCATGGCCAGCCCGACCGCGGCTGCCGCCGCCCATGGCGAGGGCCCGCTCACGCTGAGTACCAGCAAGCCGACCATGGTCGAAACGAGATGGCCGCCGACCAGGGCCCGAGGCTGCGCGGGCTCGGCGTCGGGCGTGCCCATGACCAGCACGATCGAGGTCGCGAACGGGATCATGACCAGCGGGAATGCCGCGTGCTCGGACAGAGCCTGCATCAGGGCGATGGCGACAGCGCCGCCGGCGGCACCGGCCATGACAAAAGCGGCTGTGATTTCCTTGCGCATGGCCTGGCCGTTGCAACCGCGATGCCAAGTTCTCCACGGAACCGCACCGAGCCGGCCAAAATAAAAAAGGCGGCGTCTCGTTTCCGAGACGCCGCCCTGAAGGGGGTCAATTGGAGGTTACTTCAGGTCTTTCGAGGCGACCAAGTCGAACTTGAGGGCCGCGATGAAAGCCGCACCGCACCACTTGGACTGGCCGACGCCAGCAGCCGTGGTCAGCAACGCGTTGGGATCGCCGGTCAGGACATTGCAGTTCGACTTCGACAGGTTGCTGTCGTAGTAGCGCAGGTCGAGCGTGGCGACCTTCCAGGTGAAAGCGAGGCCAACGTTCCAGGTCGCGTAGTCGGGAAGATCGGTCGCAACCGCGAACACGACCGGGACAGGCGTCGGCCGTGCCGAGCCAGTAGTAGCCAAACTCGCCGAGACAGATACCAGCCGACTTCATCGATCAGGCCGATGCGGGGCGCGAAGGACGGCAACGTCACCTTGGCCGTCACCGACGCGTACAGGCCGCTGGCGCCGGTGTTCAGCCAGGACGGCGCATAGTAGACGTTGGCGCCGAGGGCGAACTTGTCCTTGATCACGTCCCAGGCGACCTTGCCGTACACTTCCCAGAAGTCGGTCTGGTCGAGCGTCGCGTTGTTGTTCGGATAGGTGGGGAACGGCGCGGCCGGCAATGCCGGTGGTCATGCTGCCGCTCGCGCGGGTACCAGTAGTACATCGCGCCGAAGTCGAAGGTCAGCGGATCGAACGACAGGCGGACGCCGCCGAAGATGTCGACTTCCGCGGTCGGGTCGGTCGGCAGCGTCACTGCCCAGTATTGGCTGGCCAGGTAGAACTGGACGTTCGACGTGGCGTTATAGCGGGTCTCCGAATAGGCGGTGACCGAGGGGCCGCGATTGGACTGGGAAATACCCCGGAAATTGTAGTCCGACATCAGCGCGGCGCCGAACGCCCAATCCCACGGGCTCACCGGAGCGGCGACCGCACGCGGCGCCTTCATCGGCATATCGGCCGCCAGGGCCGAGCCCCCGCACAGTGTGGCCGCAGCAGCGACCGACATCACAAACTTCTTCATGCTTGACCCCCATCGATTTCGAGCCGCCCTGCGAGGCCGCCCTTACCTGGACCGAGGGCGGCTGCAATCCCCGCTTCCGCTCTCGTCCGTTTATGATGGGAATCTAACAATGGCGGGGTGAATCGGAGCAAGTCGAAAGCGGTAGCATTTGCTGCATTTTTGGGCGTTTTCGCCTTGTAAGGATTGAAAGAATTTCAGTGTTGCTTTTTCAGCACAGATTTTGGCCCAGTTGTCCGGGTTCAACCGTGGCCTGTACCAATTATCCACATACCCTTCCCCGGAATCCACAGGCCCTCCCTCGGATTCCGTTCGGTCCCTGGCAGGTAATTCTATCTCCTGATTCGAACAAGCCGGCTCACTCGAAGACGGCGACCGCGCGGATCGGCGAACCGGTCCCGCCGCGCCACTTCAGCGGCAGGCCGATAAAGCGGAAAGTGCCCTGGCCGATCAGGGCTTCGAGGTTGCAGAGGCTCTCGATGTGGGTGATGTCGAGGTCGAGGCAGGCCTTGTGGACCAGCGAGTTCACCTTGCCTTCCGGCCCCGGCCGCATCGAATCGATGCCGAAATGCACGACCCCCTGTTGCGCCAGCCATTCGGTGGCGGCCACGTTCACGCCCGGGTTGTCGGTCGAATAGGCCGCGGTCGGAAAGGTCCGGGCGTGATGGCCGGTGCAGAGCAGCACGGTGCCGTTCTTCGGCACCGGCACCCCGGCCTTCTTCACCGCCGCCTCCAGATCGGCCGGAGTGATCTCGGCGCGTGGCTGGATATGCCGCAGGTCGATGCAGATGCCCGGCACGATGCAGTTCTCCAGCGGATATTCGTCGATCGGCGTGCCGCTTTTGCCGAAGTGCCGCGGCGCGTCCATATGGGTGCCGCCATGATCGGGCATGGAAAAGAACATCACGCTGTTGCCCTGCACGTTGCCGGATTCCGCGAACGCCTCTTCGTGCGTCTTCCAGATACCGTGGATGATCGGCGGCTGGCCGGGATAGGTCGGGTGCGGTGATAGAGATCGCGGCTTAGGTCGACGATACGCATGGTCGTTGGTTCCTCGTGACGTTCTACTTACGGGCGCGTACTCATAAATCGGTTAGCCCGGCTCGCTGAATGTCCGCTTCGCTCCGAAAGCGACTAAATTCGCCGCCGCGAAATGACGCGAAGGGCCAGGAGCCGACGTCGCGCCGTTACAGAATTCAATTCGGAATCTCATCTTAAACGAAAAGCCCCGGGGTTGGCCCGGGGCTTTCGAATGTCCGGTGAGCGCCGATCAGTTCCTGGCGACGACCGGGCCGCCGAAGGACCAGCCATGTGTCTTGATGGTCAGGCGAGCGCGGACGATATCGCCCTTCGCGTCCAGCTGGTAGTCTTCCGCGTTGGCGGGATTGCAGGCCGTGAAGCAGAACGTCTGTTTGCTGTTCAGATCGAAGTGCTGGTATTCGGCGCCTAGCAAGAGGTCCACGAACGTGCCCTGGAGTATCACGACTTCGAAGCCACCGCCGGCGAACCAGCCCTTGTTCCGCGACGAACCCCAAAAGTTTCCAGAATCTCGGCGCACCGGTGGACGTGAAGGCATATCGCCCGTCGAGTTCCGCCGAGGCAAAACCACCGGTGCCGTAGATCATCCAGCGATCCCAGGCGAAGCCCAGCCGCGGCCCGACCGTGAATAAGCTGTTGATCCTATGGTGGGCCGAGGTATCGGCGGCAAAAGGCGGGCTCGGCAGCGCGACTTTGTTCTCCAGCACGTCGAAGCCCCGGGTGTAGCCGACTTCAACGCCGAGCACCCACCGACCCCACTGCCATTGCGCGCCGCCATGTACGCTGTAGATCGCTTCATTGATGCTGGACGTCGAATGAAGTGGGCCCCCGATAGCCTGCGGATAGAAGCGGTGAACGTCCGACCAGGTGCCACCAGCGCCCACGCCGACATAGAAGCCGGACCAATCGTAAGCGGGCGCCGCCGGCGCCACCCGTGGCGCCTTGACCGGCATGTCGGCCGCCGTCGCCGCAGTGGCGGCCAGCGCGATTGTCACTATGGTTCCGAGCAACAGCTTGTTCATGGCAACCCCCTGGCTGTTCGACCCGTTAAATCGCAGCATCGGGCGCACTTGCTCTGATGTGACCGCAATTTCCCCCGATGCACATGTCTTCTGAGCATCAGGATGCGCCCCTATGGCCTCATCGACAATGCGGACCGTGGGTAAACTGCGGGACATCGAAATCAATTTTCGCGGGTGTAGCGGATTTGCCACAATCGCGTGTGAACGACCGCCGCCACAGGCATTCGGCCCCTATACCACCTGCTACAATCGCTTCGTTCGGTGGCGTCGGGCTGGCGTGTGGAGCCGGATCATCGAAGCGCTGGCTGCTGCTCATGACGCTGCCGTCCACCCGCAAAGACAATTCTCGATTCCCGCTTGCGCGGGAATGAGCGGAGGAGAGAGCCACGCAGCATGGAGAGTATTCTAGTTCTTCGGCCGCAGGTCCATTCCCACGCCCTTGTTGACGAATTGCAGCCGTGTAGGCGCTGCCGGCAATCGAGCGTCGGCTTGACCACGCCCGCCGCGCACCATCTTGTCGAAGAAGCTCTTCATTCGCGCATCGGTCATGGCGCCGATGCCGAGCGTTGCGGGTGTCGCCGGAATCGACGATGCCGTACTCCTTCATCGTGGCGACGGAATAGGCGAGCAGCGCGTCGGTCATCTCCGGGTTGTGTTTGCTGATCAGCGCGTTGGCCGCGCGATTGTCGCCATAGAGATAATTGTACCAGCCGATCGATCGAGGCATCGACGAAGCGCTGCACCAGGTCGGGCTTGCTTGTCGACGAGATCGCGGCGCGTCTCGATCAACGTCGAATAGGCTGCCGAAGCCCTGGTCGGCGAGCAGGAACATCTTCGGCTTGAAGCCCGCCCTGCTGTCTCGATCGCGAACGGCTCCGAGGTGACGTAGCCCTGCATCGCGCTGCGCTTGTCGGCGAGGAACGGCTGCGGATTGAAGGTGTAGGGCTTCACCTGCCGCTCGCCGAAACCGAAGTCGGCCTTCAGCCATTGGAAATAGCTGGCGACACCCTCGCTTGCGAGACGAACAGCGTCAGCTGTCTTCAGGTCCTCGAATTTCTCGATGCCCTGGTCGGGATGCGCCATGAAGCACCTGCGGCTCCTTCTGGAAATCGCGGCCACCGGCACCGGTCGGGATGTTCTGCGCCACCGCGTCGAAGCCTGCAACGTGTTGGCGCTCATGTAGAAGTCGATCTTGCCGGCCGTGAGCAGCAGACGGTGGTTCACGTTCGGGCCGCCCGGCACGAGGGTCACGTCGAGGCCGTGCTTGCGATAGGTGCCGTCGGCGAGCGCCTGGTAGAAGCCGCCGTGCTCGGCCTGCGCCACCCAGTTGGTGCCGAACGTGACCTTGTCGAGCGGCTGGGCGACGAGCGAGGTCGCGGCCAGCATGCGGCGACCATCGACGCGAACAACAACGTCATTCGACTTGCTCCTCGCCTCGGCATCACTACTCGCAGCATGACCTGACGGTATTTGAAGTAACTTGGCGCGGCCGGCCATGAGGCGCCTCGTCGCACGCGCACGTTTCAAAGTCGTTATTCTTGTAGAGCATTGCCGATTAGACTGGCCAGCACCATTGCATAAGAACGATTGCCGCGCCGGCACGTTGCCGTTGTCGCAGGCGTGAGGGAGGACACATTGCCAGCACTCAAGATTGCTACCCGGTCCGGCCTCGGTGTCTGCCTCATGTCGGCTGCTTGCCTGGCGCTCTGGCAATCGCCGGCGCGCGGCGATTCAGCCTGGAAAGGCAGGACCGTGACACTCTATGTCGGTGGCGGCATCGGTGGCGGCGTCGACTTATATGCACGGACATTGGCGCCGTATCTCGGATGACATCTGCCGGGCGAGCCGGCCGTGGTCGTTTCCAACATGGCGGCAGCGGCGGCGTTCAGGCGTACAATATCTCATTCAATTTCGCGGCCAGATGACAGCCGTCGCGACCTCCAATCCGTGCAGTAGCGAGCCGCCGATGTCAGTTTACGTCGCCTATCTGCGTACCAAGTTTCGCTGGATCGGCAGCCTGCTGCGCGGGAATACGGTTTGCGGCGTCTGGCATACGTCGTCGATAAAATCCATCGACGACGCCCGACAGCGCGAGATAACACTATCGGCAACCGGAGCAACGTCCGGTCCGACGCGGGCATCGTTGCTACTCAGTCGCATTGGTCGGCACGAAATTCCGACCTATCGCTGGATATCCAGCAAATTCATGGGTTTGGCCGTCGAGCGTCGCGAGGTCGAAGGATCCTGCAAGAGCCTCAGTTCCCTGCGCACATCACAGTTACGCCGTGGCTGCGTGATCGAACGTTTCGGCTACTGCTGCAAGTCGCCCTCGTCGCCGACCCGGAGTATCCGGACGTGCCGCGCATCGTCGACCCGATCAAATCACCAACCACCGCCAACTACTCGATTTCTACTTGTTGCCCTACGAGTTCAACAATCCGTTCATGTTGCCGCCGGGCACGCCTGACGAGGTGGTCTCCGCGTATCGAAGGCGTTCACTGCGGCCGTGCGCGATCCCGACTATCGCGCTGATGCCGCCAAGCGGGGACAAGGCATCGATCCGCGCGATGGCAACGACGTGGAGGGCCTTGTGCAGCGGTTGCTGGCGACGCCGCCCGGCGTCGTGGCGGATGCTGGCCGTCACCGATCCACGCCAACAATCCGGCTCCGGCCGATAGTGGTGGCGGCGAATTTGGGACGTTGTCACAGGCGGGACAAACCGCGATGCATGCCGATCGTACCTCACCGCGCGCGAACGCGTAGCGGCTTCTCGAATTGCAGCGCGTCGCCGCGGATACCGAACCGATGGAGCGCGCGCCGCGCACCAATCCGTCGCTATGAACCGCGCAAATAGCGAACGAGCTCGGCCGCAAGTCGGCAGCCCAGTCGGTCAGTCCGGTCGTATAGCCGACCACCCGGCCGGATCGGGTCACGCAATACGAAATCGGCATTCCATAGAGGGCAAACGGCGCCTTTCGTGGATTTTCGACGTCCGAATGGGCGACGTAGCCGTTGGGGTCCCCAAAACAGTGAAACGGATCGAAGCTTCAACGTCCGAACGTACCGCTCGACAACCGATCGCCCCTCGCGATCCTGGGATACGGCAAGAATGCGCAGCCCTTGATCGCGAAACGTCTCCTGAAGGCGATCCAGGATCGGCAACTCGATCCGGCAAGGTGCACACCAGCTTGCCCAGAAATTCAGTATGATCGACTGCCGATCAGTGGGCGAGAACGACGGTTTTCCGTCGAGGCCGAACAGACGGATCGACGGCAGCAGCGGAGCTGGCCGCAGCATCGTCAGGCGATCGAGCGGCGACGCGACCCCGACGGTGTCGCGCGATTGCGTGGCCGAACTCAAGATCAGTTTGGAGCGCTGGCAGCCAGCATTCCGACGACCGCGCGGCGATTTGGTCGCATTCCCACCCTCAACTTCAAGACAATAAACGCGGAAGAGCGGGGCATCCCGTTGGCCGCTCCTCCGGACGCCCACCCTAACGGATCAGAGCGCAACCCGCGCTGGATGAAATGGCAGTCTAGAAATGGCCGTCTAGAAGCCTCGCACTTCCCGGCCCCGAACAGCATAGCTGATATTCGGATCGGGATCCATCGCAACAAAGCGACCATCGAGATTGTGCACGTGGTGGCGGGCAAGAATGACGCGGCGACTTGCTTGCGCCGCCCGGCAGAGACCGCACCGCTCGGCGCCTGAGCGCGGACGCCAGCGAGATCGCTCCGAGCGGCAATGCGACGGCATGAGCCGCCGTCAACGTCATGCTCAATCAAGTATCTAAAGCGTTGATTGATTAGCGCCGTGCTCATCTTAAAGCAATCAGCTTTCAGCGTCGCAATGTTACGGCGATGCCTTTCACGAACGCATGACGGCATGCGCGTCTGGGTTCACAAATCGAATGCCCTTAGACAAGGCGTCGACGCCGCCACCCGTGTTGATCGAATTGGCCGCCGATCTCGCCAAGGGCGTGGGATCAATGTGCTCCACGCCGCCCAACCCGCTCATGAACCATCGTCTAGCGCGCGCGAGCGCGTAGCGGCTTTTCGAACCGCAGCGCGTCGCCACCATCCTCGTAATACGACCGGCAACGATCGAATGGCCGGTAACCGCTCTTGCGATAGCGCGCGATCGCCGCCCGATTGCGGACGTGCACCTCAAGCCGCATGCAGCGGCACTTGCGGCGCCGAGCCGCGCGTTCGGCCGCGGCCAAAAGCGCGACCGCGGACCCTTGCCGCACATCGGCGGCGCCGCCAATGGAATAAAGCCGCGCCACCGACGAACCCGCGCGGAACAGCACCACCGCCGCCCCGGCCATGCGGCCCCTGATCCCCGCCACCAGCACCCGCGCGGACCGCGACGTCAGCAGCCGCCGCAGGGCATTCCGGGACATCCGATCGGTCGCGAATACCCGCTGCTCGAGCTCGACCAGCGCATCGAGGTCGCCCGGCCGGGCGCGACGCACATGCACGCGCGAAGCACGATGGGACCTGGATGTCGGTCCAGACCGGGCCTTCCTGGTCACCACTTTTTTCACCATGCCGGCCTCGTGCAGCGCCGCTTTCCAGATCCTGGAATTCGCTTTGAACCTGCCCGCGGGCCCCCACGACTAATCATCGAGCGGCCGATATGGCCGGGCCAAATTCCAAGGGAAAAATCATGCGCAAGACCCTCGCCATTGCTGCTGTCGCCGTCGTGACCATCGCCTCCAGCTTGATCGCCACCACCGGACAGGCTGACGCCCAGTTCCGCCGTTTGGGCCCCGCCCTCGGCATCGCCGCCGGCGTCGGCATCGTGACTGGCGCGATCATCGCCAACAGCGGCCCGCACTATGAGCGCTGCGGCTGGGTCCATCAGCGCGATCAATACGGCAACTACATGGGCCGCGCCTGGATGTGCAACTACTAAGGCACGCGCCTCGTTTGAGATTTGTCCCCATCGGGACGTGAGAGTTGCGATCGGCGCGTGCGCCCCCATCCACCCCCGCGTCGGTTAAAGCGACCCGCCTGGACGGTTTCCGTCCCGGCGGGTTTGCTTTTTGGCGGCCTGCTTTGCGCATGCTTCGTCATGACATGCATTGGCCGGACGGCGTTACCGCTTAAAACCGAGCTATCCTGAATTGGAAGTTCGTCGAGATCGTGAACTTCCGCAACCGCTACCCGCGCCCGGCGCGTGTGGCCGGAGAAGCATCGCCATGCAGCGCGTGACCATCACGCTCGACGACGAACTGATGACCGACTCGACCGCATCATCGAGGCCCGCGGCTACCAGAACCGTTCCGAGGCGATCCGCGATCTCGCCCGCGCCGGCATCCGGCAGGCCGCCGAAGTCTCGACAAGCATCGCGATTGCGTGGCGGCGCTGGTCTACGTCTACGATCACAACGCGCGCGCCTCGCCGAAGCGCCTGGCCGACACCTTCCACGATCATCACGAATTGTCGCTGGCCTCGCTGCATGCGCATCTCGACCACGACAACTGCATGGAGGTCACGTCCTGCGCGGCAAGTCGGACGAGGTGCAGCATTTCGCCGAGCACGTCATCGCCGAGCGCGGCGTACGCCACGGCCGCGTCGTCCGGCGCCGACCGACGTGATGATCAAGCCGACACCCACGCCGACGGCACCGCCCACCGCCATTCCCACCAAAAGCCAGCCGCCAAGAAACGCCGCCGCGCCGCCTAGCGCATGATCCCGAAATAAACCGGTGCCGGACCGGCACAGCGTGCGGGTGCCAGGCGCCAATCATCCTTCACTGACCAATTCCGCCAGACACGCTCGAAAGGCGACGCGCTCGCTGGCAGTCGGAATTTTTCATTGCGGGTGCCATGATGCCAGCGCGGATAACAATCCGGGGCTTCGGCAGACAAAGTCGTTGCGACAGTCGCGTTGCACGCTCCCAGGTTCGATGTTAATCGTCCTCCTGGGGGACGTCGTGAATTAACAGTCAGCAAGCGTTGCATCTGGTCGCACGGTCATTGGTTGGCCTTGCCGTATCCTGCGCGCTCGTGTTGCAGCTGCTGTTGATCGGCCTGGCCCTACGGCAGTGTGGCCGCCGCGGCATCGTCCCCCTGATGCTCCCTTTGTGATCTGCTACGGCAATGGCGGCGGTGATGCGGCCGACCACGGCTCGGATTGCCAGCCGGTCAGTCTGCTCCATTGCCTGATCATCTGTGCGCAAGCACAGGCAGGCGCGCGGCTGCGGCGCTGCCGGCAGTCCGCGATCATCCTCGTTCCGCCGCGAGCCTACGATACGCTCAACCTCAGCCACGGCCGCGGTCGTTCTCCCCGCCAGACTTGGAATTGCGCATCCAACCGCGAGGACCCCCCCTCAGCGCCTGATCGCCTTGCACGTTCGACTGATCACGCATCCTGAGGGAGTTCCCTATGAAGCGCCACTTGTGCGCGTTGTGCGCCGTGTCGGCCGCAGCCGTCGTCGGTCCCATGACCGTCCGTGCCGAACCCACAGCCTTGCCGCCGGTGCGCATCGATGCACCCGCGGCACCGAAGCCCGCGCCAAAGGCACGGCCGACGCAGAAGGCTCCCAAAGCGGCGTCCAAGGCGGCACCCACCGCGCCGGCGCCGGCCGCCGCGACCACCCCGAGCGGGACCAGCCTCGCCTCTCCCAACACCGTGGAAGCGCGCGCCGAGATCGAACGCACACCGGGCGGCGTCGCGATCGTGCCCGACACCGCCTACAGCAACACCCCGGCCCCACCATCAAGGACGTGCTCGACTACGTGCCGGGCGTATTCGCGCAGCCGAAGTGGGGCGAGGACACGCGGCTCTCCATCCGCGGCTCGGGCCTGTCGCGCAACTTCCATCTGCGCGGCATGCAGCTCTACATGGACGGCATCCCGATCAACACGGCCGACGGCTACGGCGACTTCCAGGAGATCGACCCGACCGCCTATCGCTACATCGAGGTCTACAAAGGCGCCAATGCGCTGCGCTTCGGCGCCAACTCGCTCGGCGGCGCCATCAACTTCGTGATGCCCACCGGACGCGACGCCAGCCCTCGCGGCGCGCGTCGATATCGGCAGCTTCGGCTTTCACACGCGGCGCAGGCCAGCTCCGGCGGCGTGGCCGGCCCGGTCGATTATTTCGTCACTGGCTCCGCGCAGGAGGCCGACGGCTTTCGCGACCACAGCGGGGGCGAGCGAGCGCGGCAGCGCCAATGTCGGCTATCGTCTTCGGACGACGTCGAGACGCGCTTCTATATCAATGCCAATTGCGTCGCCAGCGCATCCCCGGCAGGTGACGAAGCAGACCGCGCTCACGTCGCCGAAGACCGCCTGGACCGATCAACGTGATCAACGACTGGCAACGCAACATCGACACGGTGCGCATCGCCAACAAGACCGCGGTGCGCTTCGCGCCGGCCACCGTCGAGTTCGGCGCCTTCGGCGTCGACCGGCACCTGATGCATCCGATCTTCCAGTGGCTCGACTACAACTACACACGACTATGGGGGGTTCGCCCGGCTCACGGACGAGCGCCGGATCGGCGGGTTCAAGAACCGCCTCATCGCCGGCGTGAACCTTGCACAACGGCACGATCGACACCGACAGTACGTCGAACCCGGCGGGCGAAGGGCGCACTGCTGTCGCAAGCGCTACAGACGTCCGAAACTTCTCGGTCTACATCGAGAACTCGTTCTACTTCGTGCCGGGCGTCGCGCTCGTCGCCGGTACGCAGTTCCTGCATGCGACGCGCGATCGGCGGCGATCTTCTCGTCTCAACGGCGATCAGTCCGGCCGCAGAGAGTTCGACTTGTGGAGCCCGAAGGTCGGCTTGCTCTGGGACGTCGATCCGACCTGGCAGGTGTTCGCCAATGTCTCGCGCAGCGCCGAGGTGCCGAGCTTTGGCGAGAACGTGGCGCAGAATTCGTTGATCCCAATTGCCGAATATTCAGTTCTTCAGCATCAAGGCGCAGACAGCGACGACCTACGAGATCGGCACGCGGGGCGCGGCCCGGACTACACCTGGGATCTGGCGCTTATCGCGCGGATATCGACAACGAGCTGAATGCTGCTACAGCGCGTTCGGCAATTGCCACGTCGTGAATGCCGATCAGACGATCCATCAGGGCGTTGAGTTGGGCTTCGGCTCGCCTGCTAAGGGGATCGTGGTTTCAGGGCCGAAGCCCGACCGCTTGTGGCTGAACTCGCCTACACCTTCAACGACTTCCGCTTCGACGACGACGCCATTTCGGCAACAACCAGATGCCGGGCGCGCCGCGGCACTACCTGCGCGGCGAGCTGCTCTACAAGCATCCGTCCGGCGTCTACTTCGGGCCCAACATCGAGTGGGTGCCGCAGGCCTACTTTGTCGACAGCGCCAACACGCTGAAGACGGACGCCTACTCGCTCTGGGGCGCCAAGGTCGGCTTCGACGACGGCGGACTTCTCGCGCTACGTCGAAGGCGCGCAACCTTCCGGACAAGCCTACATCTCCACGCCAGCATCATCGAGTCGCCAACGCACGCGCCGCTGTTCGAGTCCGGGCACTGGTCGCGCCGTCTACGCTCGGCATGAAGTACAAATGGTAGATGGAGACGAACGTTGAAATTGGTCATCCTTGGCGCAGGCGCGCTTGGGCATTTCGCCGGACTGGCGTCGGCCGTGCTCGCGCACCTGCATTGCAAAACCCGCAGGCCAAGTCGGCGCCCCCTACAAGGCGGTGTGCTGGTGCCCATGGCTGCGACGGGCCGCGAGCCACAGACTGCGCATCGTCGATCCCCGAGGGCGTCATCGCGTGAAGCCGATGCCCAAGCCCGGCTGGACGCTGGAAAATCGTCCGTGGAGGCCCCGCTACGACACAAGGGCGTTACAAAATGACTATCATAGGCAAAGACAACTGAAGCGAAGGCCCCCAAGGAAGCTGAATCTGGTCGGGCCGATTGCTCGACGAACACTACGATGAGTTCGTTTCTCGCCACGCTCCCCTGGCAGACAACTCTGGCGGCCGGGACGACCATCTCTCTTTCGAGTCTACCAGGAATGCGACGGCAAGGTTGTCGCCTGGAGCGACTATTCCGGGGACCGGGAAAGGACGCTCGCGATTTGAAGTCGCCTGCTCCGGCCTGGCTCTCATCCCCCCCCTCCGGGGGTAGCGACCTTCAAGTTGGGTTCACTCATCATCGAGACGCCGTGGATTCGCGCGACGCCGGGAGGATCACCGTGTTGCGGGCGGTTACTTGAAGGTTTACAAACTCCGGGCAGCAGCCCCGGATCGTCTTTTGGCGGTTCACTCCCCTTGCGCGTGCCGTCCGCGTCGAGGTTCATGAAATGACCCTGGTCGACAGCATGGGATGAAAATGCGCCGCCTCACCCGTCTGGACTGGAGATAAAGCCCGGTGAGACAGTCAAATTGAAGCCCGGAGGCTATCACCTGATGTTCACGGGATTGGAGCGCGACGGCGATGGCGGAAGGTCAGATGCATAAGAGGCACTTTGCAGTTCGAGAGGCCGGGATCGGTGGACGTGTCGTCTCCAGAGTGGCTCCTGTCGGTGCGAGAGCGGCTGGCTCGCATGCACACCACTGATACTTCGCCAGGTGCCGGCGAGAGGCGAACGCGTGGACCGGGTGCCTGGCCAGCCATGGCGGAGAGGTAGGCATCGCGGTGCAGCATGCCGCGCGCCGGCTCGTCACTTGTGCTTGTTGCGCGGCGTTCGCCCTGCAGATGGGTGGCGCCCTAGCGCTATGCGGCCCCGCGCATGCGCAAGCGCCCAGCGGCGCGCCGCCGGCTTCACGACCGCTGCGGCAATTGGGATCGGCCAGCTGCCGCGCGATCTGTTCGCCTGGTCGATGTCTCGCGTCGGCCGATATCGTCGTGCAAGGCCGTCATGGTCGGACAGCTGATCCTCGCATCGGTCGTCACGTGGACGGTTTGGCTCGCCAAATGCCCTCGAGCTTTTGGGGAGCAGGTGCGACGGCTGCGCGCGTGCCATCGCAGGTCTTGGTTCGGATCGCAAACGCTAGCCGAGGCACTAGCTGCACCGCGGGCGCCGGTCAAGGGATCGCGCCCGGCGACTTCATTGCAACAGCCGACCGACGAGTGCAGCAATCCTTCGACATCCACCGACAAAGGCTGCCGCGAGGGCATTCGTCACAGGTCGGTCGCGGCTGGCGCGCATCGAGATGGCCCGCGGCGCGGGAGGTCAACCGCGGCACCGGCATGCTCGCGACCATCGGTTCCACCGCACCGTTCGTCGGCCTGTTCGGCACGGTGTGGGGCATCATGAACAGCTTCATCGGCATCTCGAAGTCCCAGACCACCAACCTCGCGGTTGTCGCGCCCGGCATTGCCGAGGCCCTGCTGGCGACCGCACTCGGTCTTGTCGCCGCGATTCCGGCGGTCGTGATCTACAATGTGTTCGCGCGCTCAGATCGCCGGCTATCGGGCCCTGGTGGGCGACGCCTCGGCACGAGGTCGATGCGGCTCGTCTGCGCGCGATCTCGATCGCCGCGCAGCCTGTCGCAGCGCGGCGCAAGCGGCGGTCAAGTGGCAGCTGCGGAGTAGCGGCATGAGCTTGCATCTCGAAAGACGGCGACGACGATCTCGCCGAAATCCACGAGATCAACGTCACGCCGTTCATCGACGTGATGCTGGTGCTGCTGATCATCTTCATGGTGGCGGCGCCGCTGGCGACCGTGGATATCAAGGTCGATCTGCCGGCCTCGACCGCCAAGCCGCAGCCGCGGCCCGAAAAGCCGATCTTCCTCACCGTCAAGCGCGACCTGACGCTGGCCCTCGGCGAACGAGCATCGGTCGTGAGGCCCTGGCCTCGGCGCGCTCGAGCGTCACCAGGGCGACAAGGACACGCGGATCTTCCTGCGCGCCGACAAAGACGTGGCCTACGGCGAGCTGATGGAGGTGATGAACCTGATGCGCAAGGCCGGCTATCTGAAGGTCGCCCTGGTCGGACTCGAGAAGCCACCACCACAATGAAGCTTCCGCTCGATTGAAGACCGCGGTGAATTGCTGCGATGGGCGCTGAGTGGCGCGACCGTCGTAGCCCTGCATGGCGCGGTCGCCGCGGCGATGATCAACTGGGGCGACGACGATGTGTCCGCGCCGACCGCAGCGATGGTCATCGACCTCGCTCCCATGCCGTTGTCGCCGCCGGACCATGCGACCGACCTGCCGCCCGGGCCGCAACAGGTGGAAGCCGAAGCATCGCCTCAGACGCCCGTCACCGAGGTGAAGGAACAGGTCGAGGAGCCGGTCGAGGCCCCGGAATCCCGAGAGGTCCAACAGGAGCTCGCGCAAGCGGACAATCCCGAGGTCACGCTGGAGACGACGCCTCCGAAACCGGAACAAAAGGTCGAAATCCCCCAGGAGAGCCAGTTACCGGCCCCGGAGACGACCGCGCCACCGGAGATGCCGCAGCTGCAAACGGCTGACGTTGCAGCCGCTCCGATCCAGGGTGCGCCGACGATCGATCACTCCAACGCGATCCCGACGTGGCACAGCACGGTGTCGGCGCTGCTGGAGCGAAACAAGCGCTTCCCGGCCGATGGTCGAAACGACCGTGGCATTGCGCATGTCGCCTTCAGCATCGACCGGAAAGGCCGCGTGATGTCGAGCCGCGTCGCAACGACCTCCGGCTCGGCGGCGCTTGATCGCGAAGCGCTCGAGATGATCCGGCGGTCCCAGCCGTTTCCCCCGCCACCTGCGGCGCTGCCGGGCGCGGAGGTCAGCCTGACTCCCCGTCCGCTTCAACATGCGCTGAGTGCCAGCGAGCGCTACCAGCTCAGCGTGCGGGTGTTGGGCGCAAAGATGTAGCCCTGCGTCAGCCCCGGCTTCCCCATCTGCACGCCGGGGACAAGGTCCTTCAGTGTCAGCCCGAATTCTTCCATACAGGGTCCGCACATCAGCACCAGCCCGCCGTTCTTGATGAAGTCCGCCAGGATGTCGCGCGGCAGGCGCTTCATCGACGGCTTCTTGTCCTGCTCGCCGTGCAGGCTCGCGAGTTTCACGGCCTCCAGATTGAGAAACACCGTCACCGGATGGCCCTGCCGCAGGGTGTTGTCGGCAAAGTGCAGCCCCATCCAGCCCCGCCACGAATCGCCGGTCGTCATGTTGATGAAGAGCGCGCCCTTGGACGGGTCGGTTTTCACCGCTTCGCCCGACACCTGCCCCGGCAGGGCCAGCGCCAGGGTCAAAACCAGCAGGCCTACAATGCGTGTCATGCAAGTCTCCTTTGATTGCCCGGCAGAACTCCGCCGGTCAGGTGCCCTTGTGGCCCCCGGTCGCGTTTGATATTCAGATTTGCATCAAACAGCTTACCCATGTCCAAGGAACCCACGATGCGAAAACTCCTGTCAGGATTGACACTTGCCGCCGCGACCCTCGCGCCGGCCGCTGCCTTCGCCCACCCGGGTCACGCCGACCACAGCGGGTTCGTTCACGGCTTCCTGCATCCGATCGCCGGTATCGACCACATCCTGGCGATGGTGACGGTCGGCATCCTCGCCTACCAGATCGGCGGGCGGGCGCTCTGGCTGGTGCCGTCCACGTTCCTGGCGGTGATGGCGGCGGGCGGGCTGCTCGGCGTGGCCGGCGTGTCGTTCTATTTCGTGGAGCCCGGCATTGCGGCCTCGGTCGTGGTGCTCGGCATCATCGTGGCATTGGCGCTGAAGCCACCGGTCGCAGTCGCGATGGCCATCGTCGCGCTGTTCGCGGTCTTCCACGGCTATGCCCACGGCATTGAAGCGCCGCTCGACGGCTCGACCGCCGCCTACGGCGCCGGCTTCATGCTGGCGACCGCGCTGCTGCACGCCGCGGGCGTGGCGCTCGGCATGCTGGTCGGCCGCATCAGCGAACAGCAGGGTCAGGTCGGCTATCGCCTGGCCGGCAGCGCCGTGGCCCTCGCCGGGCTCGTGATCCTGACGCGCGCCGTCATCTGACATCGCCAGCGCTGAAATCAGCCGGCCGCTCGCAGGCGCGAGCGGCCGGTTTTCTATTGGCTGGACCCGCTCGCACCGCATCATCCGTGCCGCTTTCCCAGGATATGCTGAACGTTACCCGTTCCGCATACGATAGTATGATCTTATTTTGACAATGTCATACACTCCGTCTTAGAGTGAGCGTTGACGGGCCGCAATACGCGCAGCCTTTCGATGGGGACGGGGGGTTGTTCAGAATGCTTCAGGTTGGTCTCAGCCGCGGTCGCGCGTTCCGGTCATTGCTGCTGGGCAGCACGATCCTCGCGGGCCTCGCCCTCCCCGCACAGGCGCAGCCGACCATCGTGCTGCCGGAGATCGTCAATGTCGCGGCACAGACCCGTCAGACCGAACCGGAAAATTCCGCCAGCGAGCAGTACCGCTCGGCCGAGCGCATCATCCAGCAGCCCTACGCCCGGCCCGGCGAAGTGCTGGAGCGACGCCGGGCCTGATCGTCACGCAGCACTGCGGCGACGGCAAGGCCAACCAGTACTTCCTGCGCGGCTTCAACCTCGACCACGGCACCGACTTCGCGACCTCGGTCGACGGCATGCCGGTCAACATGCCCACGCACGGCCACGGCCAGGGCTACACCGACCTGAACTTCCTGATCCCCGAGCTCGTCGCAGCGCATCGCTCCGCAAGGGCCCCTACTTCGCCGACGAGGGCGACTTCTCGTCGGCCGGCGCGGCCGCACATCGATTACTCGACCGCGCTCGACGCGAGCTTCGCGCAGTCGACGCTCGGCATCTTCGGCTACCGGCGCGCCGCTGGCGGCGCAGTCGCGCCGGTCGGCGCACGGCAAGCTGCTCGGCGCGCTCGAGCTGCATGCACAACGACGGACCGTGGGACGTGCCCGACACCTGCGCAAGATCAACGGCGTGCTGCGCTACAGCCAGGGCACCGCGCACAACGGCTTCAGCGTCACCGGCATGGCCTACACGCAACCGCTGGACCTCGACCGACCAGGTCGCCGAGCGCGCGCTCGATCACGGGCCTGATCGGCCGCTTCGGCTCGCTCGACCCGACCGACGGCGGCAACTCGCAGCGCTACAGCCTGTCGGGCCGCGTGGCGCGCGAACGACGAGGGCGCTCACGCGCAAGCTCGAGGCCTACGCCATCCGCTACCGAGCTCGACCTGTTCAACAACTTCACCTACTTCCTCGACGACCCGGCCAACGGCGACCAGTTCAGGCAGACCGACGAGCCGCATGCATCGTCGGCTTCCACGCCAACCACACGTTCGACGGCCGGCTGGCGGCGTTCGACAGCGAGACCGCGTCGGCGTGCAGGTGCCGCTACGACGACATCGCGCGTCGGGCTGTTCAACACCGTCAGCGCGCGATCGCTGTCAACCGTGCGCGACGACGACGTGCGGGAGACGCAGCCTCGGCGTCTACGGCCAGAACACCACCGCGCTGGCCGCCGTGGTTGCGCGACCATCGTCGGCGTGCGCGGCGACTGCTATCGCGGCGTGGTCGACGAGCGACACTGCCGCCAACTCCGGCACGCCGGCGACTGCATCGCCAGCCCGAAGCTCAGCCTGGTCTTCGGGCCCGTTCGACAAGACCGAACTCTTCTTCAACGCCGGCCACGGCTTCCACAGCAACGACGCGCGCGGCGCCACCATCACCGTCGATCCGACGACCGGGCGAGCCGGCCGACAAGGTGCCGCTGCTGGTGCGGGCCAAGGGCGCCGAAATCGGCGTGCGCACCGAGGCCTCCAGGGCCTGCGAAGCATCGGTCGCGCTGTTCGTGCTCGACTACGACTCCGAGCTGTCTGTTCGTCGGCGACGCCGGCACCACCGAGCCGAGCCGTCCGAGCCGGCGCGTCGGCGTCGAATGGACCAACCACTACAAGCCGCTGCCATGGCTCGGCTTCGATCTCGACGTGGCCTTCACCCGCGCGCGGTTCACGGATGTCGATCCGGCCGGCGACCACATTCCCGGGCTCGCCGACTTGGTCGTCAGCGCCGGCGTCGCTGTCGGCAAGGCGACCGGCTGGTTCGGCGCCGCGCAAGCTGCGCTACTTCGGCCCGCGGCCGCTGATCGAAGACGACAGCGTGCGCTCGTCACCGACCACGCTGGTCAACGCGCGCGCCGGCTACCGTTTCGAGAACGGTATCCGGCTACAGCTCGACGCCTTCAACCTGTTCAACGTCAAGGCGAACCAGATCGAGTATTATTACGATCCCGGCTCGCCAGCGAACCCTCCGGCGTCGCCACCTTCGACCGGCACCTCCATCCGGTCGAGCCGCTCGCCATCCGCCTCACCCTCGCCGGTCCGCTCTGAGGAGACTCAAAAGGCTGGGCAGATTCGATAATCCGGTCGGCGGCCCGCGACCCCGTTGCGGTCAACCCAGTATCTGCAAGACACTGTCCGTCAGGGGGGCGGCCATGATGTCACAAGTCATCCATCACATTCTGAGACGCGGCGCGGCGGCGACGCTTCTGCTGCTTGCACTCGCGGCGCCGCGACAGGCCCTGGCCGCAAACGGCGCGGTCGCGGTCGACGACGCCGATATGGACCCGGTCGGCGCCTGTAAGGTCGAATTCGTGGGCGTCCTTTGCCTCGAACCGGGACCGCATCGGGGTCGTGTCGCCGGGTTGCGTGTTCGATTTCGGCCGCCCCGTGGACGTCACGTTCGGCTTTCAGCGCGCGCGCTCGGACGGAGAATGGAGCACGGCCGCCGCCGTGAAGCTGCGCACGCTCATCATCGAGGGCGGCGTCGGCAAGTGGTCGCTGCTGTTTTCGACAGGCATGGCCTACGACTTCACCGCCGACGATGTCTCCTCGGTGCTGGTGAATATCCCCGCCACCTTTCAGGCGCTGGAGAACCTCAAGTTCAACCTGAATGGCGGCTGGCTGTACGATCGCCCCAACGACCTGCATTGGGCGACTTGGGGCGCCGGCTTCGACTGGAGTGTCAACGACCGCATTTCGATCATCGGCGAGGTGTTCGGGCAACTCGGCCACAACCTCGTCGATCAACCCCACCTCAACGATCCGCGCGCCCAGGTCGCGTTCCGGCTCAAGCCGAACGAGAACTTGGACTTCGACGTGATCTACGGCCGCAACATCACCGGCGAGAATGCGCACTGGATCACGGTCGGTCTGAATGTGCGCTTCAATGCCTTTGGCGAGCGGGTGGCGGAAGCGCCGCCGATCGGGCCGCAGATCCGGGAAGTAGTCGTCCATCGATTTTTGCCGTGCCGCGCACGGCTCGTCTTTTTGCAGCAAGGTCGTCAGTAGCAGTTCAGTAACAGTCCGCGTGAGACCAATGTTCTTGTGTGTGATAAGAAGAGTTCCGGCGGGAGCGTCGATCTCGCGCGTCCTGCCGGCAAGCGTCGCCCTGCTGATCACGTCTTGCGCAGCATTGGCGCAAGAAACCAGCGCCACCCTGCCGGAAATCCGCGTCATCGGCACGTCGCCGAACAGCGCACCGCGCAGCACCGCCGTCACCTCGGAACCCGCCGCCCCCGCGGCGCCGGCCGATGTCAGTGCGATCGACCGCGACAAGGTTCCTGCCAATACGCCAGACCCTGGTCCCGCGGGATCTCGACCACGCCCAGTTCGTCGAGTGTCGCCGGAAAGCTTGATGCCGCAATCCGCCGAGCGTGTTCATCAACGACACCGCCGGTCAATCCGTTCCAGCCCGACATCCAGTTTCGCGGCTTCTGCATCGCCCGATGCTCGGCACGCCGCAGGGCCTGGCGGTCTACCAGAACGGCGTGCGCATCAACGAGGTGTTCGGCGACACGGTCAACTGGGATCTCATCCCGGAGTAGGCGATCAACGACATCGACCTGGTGACCAACAATCCGGTCTTCGGCCTGAACGCGCTCGGCGGCGCGATCTCGATCCAGATGAAGAACGGCTTCACCTACCACGGCTCCGAGGCCGAGGTGCTCGGCGGCTCGTTCGGGCGCCGCACGGTGACGCTGCAGGAGGCGAGCAGCATGGCAACGTCGCCGGCTACTTCGCCGCCGAAGGCTCAACGACAACGGCTGGCGCGACCGCTCCGCCTCAAGCTGCGGCGGCTCTATGCCGACATCGGCGATCGCGGCGAGAGTCGCGAATTCCACCTGAGCTTCACCGGCGCGTCGAATTGGTTCGGCGCGGCGGCCGCAACCCCGATCGAATTGCTCAACCAGCGCTGGAGCGCCGTCTACACCACGCCGCAGACCTACAAGAACCAGCTCAACTTCCTGAACGCCACCGGAGCCACGACATCAGCGACCGGCTACACTCAAGGGCACGTCTACTTTCGCGGCTTCAGGCAGAAGCATGTCGACGGCAACACCAGCGAGGTGTGGCCTGCGACCCCGGCCTGTTCCCGGGCTTCCTGTGCCTGGAGGAGAACGACGACCTGCTGTTCGGCCAGAACGGTCCGGTGCCGAATATCCTCGGCGGCCAGACGCCAGGCTCGATCGACCGCACCCGCACCAAGGCCGATGCCATGCGGCGGCTCGACGCAGCTCACCAGCACCCACCAACTGTTCGGGCACAACAACCACTTCGTCGTCGGCTCGAGCGTCGACCGCGGCCGGGTCAACTTCGGCGCGTCGAGCGAGCTCGGCACCATCGGCCCGGATTTGTTCGTCACCGGCACCGGCGTCATCATCACGCAGCCGAGCGGCGAGATCGCGCCGGTCAGCGTCGCGACCACCAACACCTATAGCGGGTTCTACGCCACCAACACGTTCGACCTGACATCCCAGCTTTCGTTCACCGCCGGCGGGCGATTTAATCACGTCTCGATCCGCCTCAACGACCAGCTCGGCACCGCGCTCAACGGCGCGCACGAATTCCACCGGTTCAATCCGGTCGCCGGCATGACCTATAAGCTCACCCCGCAGGTGACGGCCTATGCCGGCTATTCGGAATCGAGCCGCGTGCCGACGCCGTCCGAGCTTGCCTGCGCCGATCCGACGCGGCCGTGCCTGCTCGATAATTTCCTGGTCTCCGATCCGCCGCTGAAGCAGGTGGTCGGCAAGACTTGGGAAGCCGGGCTTGCGCGGCAACCACGACCTCGGCCGCAACAACCGATTGAATGGGACGGTCGGCCTGTTCCGCACCGACAGCCACGACGACATCTTGAGCGTGCCGAGCACGATCACCGGCCGCGGCGTGTTCCAGAACATCGGCCTGACCCGCGCCAGGGTTGGAGGCATCCGCGCAGGCGCGGCTCGATCGCTGGACCTTGCAAGCCTCGTACAATTTCATCGACGCCACGTTCCAGGACGCGGTGACGCTGGCCGCGCCCGACAACCCGCTGGCGGTCGACGGCTCGATCACGGTCCGCCCCGGCAACCGCATTCCCTCGCTTCCGCGCCACCGCTTCAAGGCGGCGGCGGACTATGCCGTGACCGACCGATGGACGATCGGCACCAACTTGATCGCCGCAAGCGGCCAATACCTGCGCGGCGATGAATTCGAACCTGCACGCGATGCTACCCGGCTATTGGATCGTCAACCTGAACACGACCTGGCGCGTCAGCAAGACCGTGGAAGCGTTCGGGCTGGTGAAGAACGTGTTCAACCAGCGCTACTACACGTTCGGCACATTCTTTGACACCGGCGAGGTGCCGTTCCTTGGCCTGAGCGATCCGCGCACGCTGAGCCCCGGCGCGCCGCTCGCCGCCTATGCGGGGCTGCGCGTCAAGTTCGCCGACTAGGTTGTTCTAGCGGCCGCGATACTCATCGCCAGCACGCGGGCGACATGCAGCGCCTCGCGGTTTGCGCCGTCGCCGATCTGAGCCCGGCACGAGGTGCCGTCGGCAACGATGATCGCGTCGGCCGGCGCCTTGCGCACCGCCGGCAACAGCGACAGCTCCCCCATCTTGAGCGACATGTCGATGGTGTCGGCGCCATAGCCGAACGCGCCGGCCATGCCGCAACAGCTCGACTCGATCGTCTCGACCGCCAGATCCGGCACCAGCTTGAGCGCCGCCGCGACCGCACCCATCGCGGCAAACGATTTCTGGTGGCAATGGCCGTGCAGCAGCGCGCGATCGGCGATCCGCGCCAGCGGCAGCGAACCGATATCGAGTTCGCGCGTGACGAACTCCTCGAACAGCATGGCGCGCGACGCCACCCAGCGCGCCTCCTCGCTTTTGACCAGGGCCGGGATTTCATCGCGGAAGCCGAGCAGGCAGCTCGGCTCGAGCCCAACCACCGCCGTTCCGTCGGCGACATAGGGCGCGAGCGCGGCGATGGTGCGCTCGGCCTCCGCCCTCGCCTCATCCACCAGACCGACCGACAGAAAGGTGCGGCCGCAACACAATGGCCGCCGCGAGCCGTCGACCGGTTTCGGCAGATGGACGCGGCAACCCGCCGCCTCAAGCACCGTCACCGCGGCGCGGATGTTGTCGGGCTCGAAGTAGCGGTTGAAGGTGTCGGCGAACAAGACGACGTCGGGGCCCGGGGATGACGTAGGCTGTGTGTCGCGGAACCAATCCCGCCGCCAGCGCGGCAGCTTGCGCCGCGCGCTGAAACCGGTCCGTCCGCTCCGACCAGCGCGCCAGCATCGGCATCGTGTCGCGCAGATTGGCGAGCGCAGACACACGCGCCGCAAACGGCGCGTAGTGCGGCAGATAGCCGACCAGGCGATCGTGCAGCGACAGCCCGCGTTGCCGCAGCCGCGCCGCCTGCACCTCGATTTTCATCCGCGCCATGTCGACGCCGGTCGGACATTCGCGGCGGCACGCCTTGCACGAGACGCAATATTTCAGCGTCTCCTCCATCTCGTCGGACGCGAGCGCGTCGGGACCGAGCTGGCCGGTGATGGCGAGCCGCAGCGTGTTGGCGCGGCCGCGCGTGACGTCGCGCTCCTCGCGGGTGACGCGATAGCTCGGACACATGACGCCGCCCGCGAGCGCGCGGCAGGCGCCGTTGTTGTTGCACATCTCGACCGCGCCCTGGAAACCGCCGCCCGCGCCGGGATAGGCCGACCAGTCGAGATGGGTCGCGATTTCGTCGGCGTGGTAGTCGGGGCCATAGCGGAACAGGCTGCGGTCGTCGAATTTCGGCGCCCGCACGATCTTGCCGGGATTGAACACGCCGTTCGGATCGAAGCGGTCCTTCACCTCGGTGAAGGCGCGCACCAGCCGCTCGCCATACATGACGTCGTGAAACTCCGAGCGCACGATGCCGTCGCCGTGCTCGCCGGAATGCGAGCCCTTGTAGGCGCGCACCAGCGCGAACGCCTCCTCGGCGATGGCGCGCATCGCGTGCACGTCCTTCTCCAGCCGCAGGTTCAGCACCGGCCGCACGTGCAGGCAGCCGACCGAGGCGTGCGCGTACCAGGTGCCGCGGGTGCCGTGCCGTTCGAACACCTCGGTCAGCTTGGCGGTGTAGTCGGCAAGATGGTCGAGCGGCACCGCGCAATCCTCGACGAACGACACCGGCTTGCCGGCGTCCTTCATCGACATCATCACGTTGAGGCCGGCGGCGCGGACCTCGCCGATCGCGGTCTGCAGCGCGGCGTCCATCACCTCGATGACGCCGCCCCAGCGCGCGCCGGTATTCGACCACGCGTAGCCGAGATCGCCCATCAGTTCGCTCAGCCGCAGCAGCCGGCGGAAATTCTCGTGCTGGTCGTCCTCGCCGAACTCGACGAACAGGATCGCCTCCGGATCGCCGCGCACCACCGCGTTGATGGTCGGCTCGAACATCGCGATGTCGCGCGCGAGCCCGAGCATGGTGCGGTCGATCAGCTCGACCGCGATCGGGGCGAGCTTGACGATGTGCTGCGCCGCTTCCATCGCGCCCTGGAAGCTGCCGAAATGGCAGGCGCCGACGGCGCGGCGGCCGAGCAGCGGCGAAAGTTTCAGCTCGATCCTGGTTGAGAAGCCGAGCGTACCCTCGGAGCCCACGAGAATATGCGCGAGGTTGACGTCGTTGCGGCCGGGCAGAACCGCGTCGAGATTGTAGCCGCCGACCCGGCGCTGCACCTGCGGAAAGCGCGCCTTGACCTCATCCGCCTCGCGCGCGCCGATCGCCATCAGGTCGCGCGCCAGCGGCTTGAGCGCGTCGGGCACGTCGGAGAGATCGGGCGCGACCGGGCCGAAATGCAACGCGCCGCCGTCCGGCAGCAATGCATCGACCGAGAGCACGTTCTCGCGGGTGTTGCCGTAGCGCAGCGAGCGCGCGCCGCAGGAATTGTTGCCGACCATGCCGCCGATGGTGGCGCGCGAGGCGGTCGAGATATCGACCGGAAACCACAGCCCATGCGGCTTGAGCTTGCGGTTGAGCTCATCGAGCACGATGCCGGGCTCGACCACGCAGCGGCGGCCCGCAACATCGAGCTCGACGACCTTATCGAGATATTTCGAGCAATCGACGATCAGCGAGGTGTTGATCGTCTGCCCGCATTGCGAGGTGCCGCCGCCGCGCGGCGTGACCGGGACGCCCGCCTCCCGCGCAATTTCAATCGCCCGATTGACGTCCTCTATCGAACGCGGCGCCACCACGCCCACCGGCATGATCTGATAGTGCGACGCATCGGTGGCGTAGCGGCCGCGGCTGAAGCGGTCGAACAGGACGTCGCCGGTCAGCTCCGCCTTCAGGCGGCGTTCCAGGCCGGGCCGTATGGTTTCTGTCATGCGCACAGCGCTTTCACGGGCCGTCGGAAGCTTTCCGCAGCAGTGCCCCCGCCAAAAGGCTTGACTGACTGTCGCATTCGCTATTCATGGCGGCAAGCTGCGGCCGGCATCTGAACGGCCCTGCGGCGAGCGTTCCGCGAACCCTACAAAACGCCTGCAAGGTTAGAGCAATGACCAAGAATTCTTCGCGCCCCGTCGGCCGCCACTTCCTGCAGATTCCCGGCCCGACGCAACTGCCCGATCGCGTGCTGCGCGCGATGGACACGCCGATCATCGACCATCGCGGGCCACAGTTCGCCGCGCTGACCAAGCGCTGCCTCGAAGGCGTCAAGACCATCTTCAAGACCGCGAGCCCGGTCATCATCTACACCGCCACCGGCACCGGCGCGTGGGAAGCCGCGCTGATCAACACCCTCAATGCCGGCGACCGCGTGCTGATGGTCGAGACCGGCCAGTTCGGCACGCTGTGGAAGCGCATGGCCGAGAACATCGGCCTCAAGCCCGAATTCATCTCCACCGACTGGCGCATCGGCGCCGATCCGCAGGCGATCGAAGACGCGCTGCGCAAGGACACCAAGAAAGAGATCAAGGCGGTCTGCGTCCTGCACAACGAGACCTCGACCGGTTGCCTGTCGCCGATCGACCAGATCCGCAAGGCGATCGACGCCGCCGGTCATCCGGCGCTGTTCATGGTCGACACCATCTCCTCGCTGGCCTCGGCCGACTACCGTCACGACGAATGGGGCGTCGACGTCTCGGTCGGCGGCGCGCAGAAGGGCCTGATGATGCCGCCCGGCATGTCGTTCAATGCGGTCAGCGACAAGGCGTTGGCGGCATCGAAGACCTCGAAGCTGCCGAAGTCCTTCTGGGCCTGGGAGGACATGCTCACCATGAACAAGGTGGGATTCTTCCCGTACACGCCGGCGACGCAGATGTTGCACGGCCTCGCCGAGGGCATCGACATGTTGCACGAGGAAGGGCTCGACAACGTGTTCGCGCGCCATGACCGGCTCGCGGAAGCGACCCGGCGCGCGGTGCGCGCCTGGGGCCTCGAGATCATGTGCCGCGATGCGAAATTTTATTCGCCGACCATCACCGCGGTGATGCTGCCCGCCGGCCACGACGCCGACGCGTTCCGCAAGGTCGCGCTCGAGACCTTCAACATTTCCTACGGCGCAAGCTTCGGCCCTTATGCCGGGAAATATTTCCGCATCGGCCATCTCGGCGACGTCAACGAAGGCATGCAGATCGGCGCGCTCGGCATCACCGAGATGGCGCTGTCGCTCGCCGGCATCCCGCACAAGAAAGGCGGCGTGCAGGCGGCGGTCGACTATCTCGCCTCCTCGGCCGGCGCGGGCGCGAAAGCGGCTTAGTCTTCTGCTCTCTTGCCACGAAGGCGGCGTGTATTGCTGTGCCCTCGCCCCACTCGGGCACAGCAACTGATGTCATCGCAGGATGCAGCGTCCCTAATCCGCCGGCTGGATCTTGGCCGCGCGTCCGACCTCCGACCATTGCTGCATCTCGGATTTGACGAACGCCGTAAAGTCGGCGGGCGTGCTGTTGATCGGCTGCGCGCCTTCATTGGCGAGGCGCTTGCTGCATCTCCGGCGTCGCCAGCATCGCTTTGGCTTCGGCCTGCATGCGCGTGATGATCGGCGCAGGCGTACCCGCCGGCGCGAACATGCCGAACCAGTTCATCACCTCGTAGTCCTTGACGCCGGCTTCCGCTATCGACGGAACGTCGGGCAACGCCGCTACGCGCGCGCGTGCGGTCACGCCGAGCGCGCGCAGCTTGCCGGTGTCGATATGCGGCTTGGCCGACCCTACGTTGGACACCATGGAAGCGACGTGCCCGCCCAACAGGTCGGACATCGCCGGACCGACGCCCTTGTAAGGGACGTGCACGACCTCGATGCCGGTCTTGGCTTTCAAGAGCTCCATGGAGAGATGCAAATTGCTGCCGACACCGGCCGAGGCGTAGTTGATCTGGCCGGGCTTCGCCTTGGCGGCCGCGACGAATTCCGCGAGCGTCTTGAACGGCTGCGACGGGTGCACCACCAGCACGTTCGGAACCGACACGAGCTGCGTGATCGGCGCAAGATCGCGCAGCACGTCGTACGGCAGCTTCTTGTACATGATGTGGTTGATGGTGATCGTGCCGGCGCAGACCAAGAGCGTGTAGCCGTCGGGCGGCGACTTCGCGACCACATCGATGCCGATGATGTTGCCGGCGCCGCCGCGGTTCTCGACGTAGAACTGCTGGCCCATCGCCTGGGTCAGGTGCGACGCCAGCAGCCGCCCCAGCGTATCCGCCATCCCGCCGGGCGCGGTCGAGACCATGATCCGCACCGGCTTGGCCGGATAATCCTGCGCCCAAACAGGGACTGCGCCGGAGCCGGCGAATGCGGCGGCCATGCCGCCTGCAAGAAAGTCCCGTCGCTTGATCATGTGTTCCTCCCGAGATTGATTGGTCGTCACTTGCGCCGTTGCCGGTAGTGTAGTCGCGGGCGCGCAGGCGCGTCACCGCCGATCATGCCCCGGCGGCAAGATGACGCTTGAAGAAATCGACGGTCAGCGCCAGTGCGCGATCAGCCTCCGGCTGGCTATAGGTCTTGCCGCCGTGGCGCGCGAAGGCGTGGTCGGCATCCGGATACTTGTGAATGGTGACCAGCGGATTGGGCGACAGCCGCCGCTCCAGAAGGTCGTTGACCTCGGCCTGCACCCAGCGGTCCTTCATCGCCATGTGCAGCACGAACGGGCGATGCAGGTTCTTGGCCTCGCTGATGCGATGCTCGATATAGGTGCCGTAGTAAGCCACGGCGCAATCGATGTCGGTGCGGCAGCACATCAGGTAGCAGAGCTTGCCGCCGAGACAGTAGCCCACCGCGCCGACCTTGCCATTGCATTCCGGAATCGTCTGGAGGTAGCGCTGGATGTCCTCCATGTCGCGCACGCCGAGGTCGTAGTCGAAGTCGTAGTAGAGATCGAACGCCTTCTTCACGTCCTCGGGATTGCGATCGTAAAGTTCGACGCCCGGCTCCTGCCGCCAGAACAGGTCCGGCACCAGGCAGACAAATCCCGCCTCGGCGAATTCATGCGCATGCCGGCGCATGGTGTCGTTGACGCCCCAGATCTCCATGATGGCGATGATGGCGCCGGCCGGCGTGCGGTCGGGATACGCGATGTAGGCGCCCATCTCGCCGTCGCGGAGTTTGACCGTGATGGTTTCGGTTTTCATTGCACCTTCCTAAACGCTGCAACCTACTCTGTCCTCATGGTGAGGAGGCGCGCGCAAGCGCGCCGTCTCGAACCATGGGCTGCAAGTTCGAATTCGCGACCATCCTTCGAGACGCCCTCACTGCGCTCGGGCTCCTCAGGATGAGGCCAACTGTGTTGCAGCATCTATAGCCTCAACAGTTTCGTCGCATTGCCTGACAATATCGCCTCGCGTTCCGCCTGCGGGATCTCCAGCGCCGCGACCGCGCTGCAGCGTATTGGCGATCAGCCCCCGCCCCTGCTCGGCATCGAACGGCGCATCGGTGGCAAACAGGCAATGCCCGGTGCCGAAGAAGGCGTGACCGCAGCGCGTCGGTGCGTCCTCGCCGAGCGCGGTGTCGGCGTAAAGCATCTTGTAATAGTCGAGCGGCGGCTTCTTCAGGCCGCACTCCTGCGCCACCGGGTTCGCCTCCGGCGTGCCAAAAAAGATCTGCCGGAAGCCAAGCTTAATCTTGCCGGAAAAATACGGGATCATGCCGCCCATGTGATGGCTGATGATCTTCAACGTCGGCAGCTCGTCGAAAATGCCGGAATAGATCAGCCGCGTCATGCACGCGGTGGTCTCGTACGGCCATCCGAAGCTGAACCAGATTTCGTTGTCCGACGCCTTTTCACTGGCGTAGTCCGCGAACTGCGGACCGCGCATGGGATGCACCCAGACCGGCAGATCGAGCGCGACCATTTTCTGAAAGATCGGACGGAACTCGGGCGCGCTCAACGGCTTGCCGGCGACGTTGGTGAACACCTGGATGCCGCGCGCACCGAGCTGCGTGACGGCGCGGTCGATCTCGGCGAGGCAGGCCGCCACGTTGTTCATCGGCAGCGACGCGACAAAGGCCGGAAACCGATCCGGGTGGGCGCGGCAGACCTCGGCCAGCGAATCATTGGCGATCCGCGCCAGTTCCGGCGATTGCTCCGGCGGCGCGACCAGTTCGAGCGGCGGATTGGCGAGGCAGATCACCTGCCGCAGGTCGTCGAACTGATCGAGCAGGCGCCGCCGCGCGTCGACATCGACCAATGGCTTCAATCTCGGAAACGCCGTCACCGCGATGTGATCGGGCGCGATTCGCGCCAGCCGATCGAGATAAGCCTGCGGCATGAAGTGGTTGAACACGTCGATGATCACGGTGGTGAGCCCTGTCGATGACAAGCGGACCTGAGGAAAGCCTGAGAAAGCGCGGAAATACCGGCGGGTTGGAAAGCCAGCCTAACAGCAAAGTGGCCGCGCGTCGGGCCCGCCAGGACGATGGGCAAGACGATGCGCAGGGCGGGGGTCAGCCGGCAGGGACGCGCAGTTTTTGCGCGAAGCTCGTTGGGAACGCACGTGGACGACAAAATTTGTTAATCTTTATAATGTGATAATGGCGCCAATTCGAGCCCTGAGGCAGGGATGGGCACCATCATTCGTTTCTTTCGCTCCAAGGCGGGAGGCGTTCTCCTCATCTATCTGGCCCTCGCGGGCGGCATCAGCGCCGCGGTCGCGAGCTATTTCTATACGTCAGCCCTCCGAACGTTCATCGCCCAGAAGGTCGAGGAGAAGGCGACGACGATCCAGCTCGTCGACGCATTCGTCACCAACTATTCGCGCCTGCGCTCGCAATTCGGCAAGGACGCGCCGGTGCCGGCGACCTTCCGCGCCCATTCGATCGAAACCTTCAACAAGCAGCTCGGCGAGGACGCCTCGTTTGTCCTGCGCTGGGTCGGGCGCCAGGGCCGGCACATCACCACGCCGCCGGTCGACGCCGAGATGGCGCAGACCATCGAAACCTTCACACAGACCACCGACCGCGGCCCGCGCTCGGCGCTCATCACCATCGACAACCGCCAGGTCTTGCGCACGGTTTATCCATCGCTCGCCAACGAGCAGAGCTGCGTGACCTGTCACAACGAGCTGCAAGCCGGCAAGGTCCAATGGCGCTTGAACGATGTCATGGGCGCCTTCGCGATCGATATCCCGGTCAGCCAGTTCCTCGAGGAGATCAAGGCGCAGAGCTATACGGTGGCGCTGATCCTGTTCGTCACGCTGGCCGGGATCGGGCTGGCAATTTCGATCCTGCACTTCCGACAGCTTCACGAGCGGGAATCCTCCGCGGAGCAAGCGCGCACTCAAAATGTCCGCTTCAACGCCGCCCTCCATCACATGTCACAGGGCCTGTGCATGTTCGATTCCGATCGGCGGCTTGTGGTGTGCAATGAGAGCTACGCCAGCTTGTACGCGTTGCCGCCCAACCTGTTGGAACCGGGAACGACCCATGAAGCGATCATCAAGCATCGCATCGCAAGCGGCATCCTGGCAGACGACAAGGCCAGCACGACGGCCTTGAGCCGGCATTCACCCAACGCCGTATCCAGCCGGGTCGACAAGCTCTCCGACGGCCGCCTGATCAAGGTTGTACGGGCGCCGTTGCCGGGCGGCGGCTGGGTTGCGACCCACGAAGACGTAACCAAGCAGGTGCATCGCGATTCGATCGACTCCGCCATCGCCAAGTTCCGCGAGCGCGTCGAGAGCGTGCTGGCGACCGTCAGCGATAGCACCAAAGCGATGAAGTCGACCGCGACCAACCTGTTCGCCTCGTCCGAGCAGACCTCGCAACGCGCCAAAGGCATCTTGCAGGCGTCGCAAGGAGCCTCCACCAGCGCCGAGAACGCCGCGGCCGCGACCCGTCAGATGTCCGATTCCGCGGCCGAGATCGGCCAGCAGATCGGCCAGACCACCAAGGTCGTGGGCAGCGCGGTCAGCAAGGTCCGCACCACCAACGATGAGTTCGCCGGACTGTCCAACGCGGCGCAGAAGATCGGCGACGTCATCAACCTGATCCAGCAGATCTCCGGCCAGACCAACCTCCTGGCGCTCAATGCGACGATCGAGGCAGCCCGCGCCGGCGAGGCCGGCCGCGGCTTCGCCGTGGTCGCATCCGAGGTGAAATCGCTGGCGCTGCAAACCAGCAAGGCCACCGAGGACGTCGCCGAGCAGGTTTCGGCGGTGCAGGCGTCCACCCGCGGCGCCATTCAAGCGGTCGGCAGCATCCAGAAGTGCATCGAGGAAATCAGCTCGTACACCACCGCGGTGGCGGGCTCGATCGAAGAACAGAACGCGGCAACCCTGGATATTTCCAAGAACGTCACCACGGCGGCGCACGAGACCAGCAAGATCGCTTCCGTGCTCGGTGAGGTCGCCGATGCGGCGGTGGCGACGCGCACTTCGGCGGAAATCGTGCTGTCGGCCTCGCAATCGGTCGAAGGTGCCGTCGGCAATCTGCGCCACGAGATCGAAACCTTCCTCGGCAACGTCGCGGCGTAACGCCGCCCGGTTCCACTGCATCGCAATCCTTAGGCCTCGCGCGATTGCGCGCCGGGGCTGCCGCTGTATCATTCGTGCCTAAGCGCGGCGCGCGCCGCCGACGCAATGAGGGAGGGCCCGGATGCGGCGCCTATGTTTCGTTTTGGCCATGATCACGGCTGCCGCCGGTTGCGCCGCGACGTCCGCGCGCGCCCAATCCTATCCGTCGAAACCGCTGCGGGTCGTGGTGCCGTTCGCGGCCGGCGGCGCCGTCGACCAGCTCGCGCGCATCGTCGCCGGCAAGCTCCAGGAATCGGTCGGGCAGCCCGTGGTGGTCGAGAACCGCGCCGGCGCCGGCGGCACCACCGGGGCGCATGAGGTCGCGAAGTCGCCGCCCGACGGCTACACCATTTTGCAGAACACCAACGGCCAGGCGATCAGCCCGGCGATCTATCGCACGCTGCCGTTCGACACGCTGCGGGATTTCATTCCGGTGACGCAGCTCGTCGCCACCTCGACGGTGCTGGTGGCCAATACCAAGCTGCCGGCGCGCTCGGCCAAGGAACTGATCGCGCTCGCCAAGGCGAAGCCCGGCCGCCTCAATTACGGCATGACCGGCGTCGGCAATTCGCTGCACCTGACCATGGAGATGTTCAAGCGCGCCGCCGGCATCGACATCCAGGCGATCCCCTATCGCGGCGACGCGCCGCTCAACACCGCGCTGATCGCCGGCGAGATCGACGTGGCGGTGGTGCCGCTGGCGGCGATCGTGCCCCATGTCCAATCCGGTGCGATACGCGCGTTGGCGGTGTCGAGCGCGCGACGCTCGGCGCTGCTGCCCGACGTCCCGACGCTGTCGGAGGATGCGGTGCCGGGCTTCGAGGCGTCCGGCTGGCAGGGCTGGTTCGTGCCGGCGAAGACACCGCCGGAGGTGGTCGCCGCGCTGCATCGCGAGACCGCCAAAATCGTCGCCGATCCGGCGATCGCCAAGCGCCTGCTAGCGATGGGCAACGAGCCGGTGGGCTCGAGCCCTGAAGCCTTCACCGCGAAATTTCGCGAGGACGTCGCCCGGTTTGCTAAGCTGGTCAAGGACGCGGGCATTCCGCAGCAATAAGCCGGAACCGAACCAACAGCGCCTGCCGGGAGGACGCCATGAGACAAGAGAATTCAGGCGAAGGGTCGTCCTGATCGCCTGCGCGCTGGCGCTGCTCGGCGCGGCGCCGGCCTCCGCGCAGCCATATCCCAACAAGCCGATCCGCATCGTGGTGCCGTTTGTCGCCGGCGGCGCGGTCGATCTGTTGGCCCGCATCATGGCGCAGAAGCTTTCGGAGTCGCTCGGCCAGCCGGTCATCGTCGAGAACCGCCCCGGCGCCGGCGGCAACGCCGCAGCCGACCTGGTCGCGAAGTCGCCGCCCGACGGCTACACCATCCTGCAGGTGACCAACGGGCTCGCGATCAGCCCCGCGCTCTATCGCAAGCTGCCGTTCGATCCGGTGAAGGACCTCGTTCCGGTCACGCAGCTCGTCGCTTCGCAACTGCTGTTGGTCGCGACGCCCTCGCTGCCCGCCAAGACCACGCGCGAGCTGATCGACCTTGCCAAAGCCAAGCCCGGCAGCCTGAACTACGGCATGACCGGGATCGGCAATCCGCTGCACCTGACCATGGAAATGCTGATGCATGCGGGCGGCGTCAAATTCCAGGCCATTCCCTACCGCGGCGACGCGCCGCTCAACACCGCGCTGATCGCCGGCGAGGTGCAGCTTGCCGTGGTGCCGTTCGCGACCGCGGTTCCCAATATCGAGGCCGGCCGCCTGCGCGCGCTCGGCATCGCCGGCGCCAAGCGCTCGGCCTCGCTGCCGAATGTGCCGACCATCGCCGAGAGCGGCGTCGCCGGCTTTGAATCCGCGAGCTGGCAAGGCTGGTTCGTGCCGGCAGGAACCCCGCGCGAGATCATTGCGCTGATCCAGCGCGAGGCCGCCAAGGCGCTCAAAATGCCCGACGTCCGCGCCCGCATGGACGCCACCGCCAACGAGGTTGTCGGTTCAACCGCCGAGGCATTTGCGGTAAAGTACCAAGCGGATTTGGCGCGGTTTGCCAAAGTGGTGAAGGACGCCGGCATCCCGCAGCAGGACTAGAGCATGATCCCGAAAAGTGGGAACCGGTTTTCGGAGAAGATCATGCTCAAATGCAAAGCTAGACCACGGTCCGATCAATTTGATCGGACCCTGGTCTAGGACGAGGTCGCAATGGCGATTGAAGCGATGGGCTATGTCGGAATTCGCGCGAAGTCGCTCGAGGACTGGGCGGGTTTCGGCGAAAAATTCCTAGGGCTGCAGCTCGTGGACAAGAGCCGCGGCAGCCTCGCCTTCCGCATGGACGACCGCAAGCAGCGCGTCGTCATCACCGAAGACGGCGGCGAAGGGATCGCGTTCTTCGGCTGGGAGGTCGCGGATGCCGCCGCGCTCGACGCCGCCGCGGCGCGGCTCGAAGCGGCCGGCGTTGCGGTCAGCGCGCGGGACCCGGGCGCTCGCCGACGAACGGCGCGTCGCCGACCTGATTGCGTTCGACGATCCGGTCGGCAACCGGCTGGAGATTTTCCACGGCGCCGAAACCACCAGCGAGCCGTTCAAGCCCGGCCGCAGCATCTCGGGCTTTCGCACCGGCCCGCTCGGCATGGGCCACGCGGTGCTGCATGTCGTCAACATCAACGACGTGATCCCGTTCTATCGCGACGTGCTCGGCTTCCGCCTGTCCGACTACATGACGCGGCCGTTCAACGCCTATTTCTTCCACGCCAACCCGCGGCATCATTCGGTCGCCTTCATCGAGACCGGCCGCAGCGCCACGCACCACTTGATGGTGGAGCTGTTCAATCTCGACGACGTCGGCCAGGGCTACGATCTCGCGCTCGGCGAGGAAGGCCGCATCGGCGTCACGCTCGGCCGCCACATCAACGACGAGGTCACCTCGTTCTACGCCAACACGCCGTCCGGCTTCATGATGGAATATGGCTGGGGCGGGCGTGTCATCGACGTCGACCATTGGCAACCGGAAGAAGTCACCTGGGGCCCGAGCATGTGGGGCCACGACCGCATGTGGATGCCGCCGGAAGGCCGCGTTGAAGCCCGCAAGCTGCGCATCCAGGCTGCCGCCTCCGGCTTGCGCAAGCCGGTCAACGTGATCGACGGCAATTACGAACGCATGGCCGGCGTTTGCCCGTGGTGGGACTACGCCCGCAGCGTCGACGCGGCGGAGTAGTGCCCACGACGTGGCCGCGAGGCGGTTGGAGCATGACATTGACCCGCATCGCTTACCTCGTCGCTGTCCTCATCGGCGTTCTCGGCCTCCCTGGCAGCCCGGGGGCCCAGGATTTTCCCAATCGACCGATCCGCCTCATGGTGCCGTTCGCGCCGGGCGGCGGCGTCGACGCGATGGCGCGCATCCTGGCGGCCAAATTGACCGAATCGCTTCGTCAGACCGTGGTGGTCGACCACCGACCGGGCGCCGGCGGCACGCTTGGCGCTGATGCCGTCGCCAAGGCCGCTCCCGACGGCTATACGCTGCTGCTCACCGTGAGTGGGCTCGCGGCCGCACCCGCGCTTTACAAATCGCTGCCGTTCGATCCGGTGAAAGATCTCGCCGCGGTGACGCAGGTGGCCGCCTCCACGCTGCTGCTCGTCGTCACGCCGAAGCTCCCGGTTGCGACCACGCAGGAACTCATCGCGCTGGCCAAGGCCAAGCCCGGCATCCTGAACTATGGGTCGAGCGGCGTCGGCGCACCGCTGCACCTCACCATGGAGATCATGAAGCATTCCGCGGGCATCGACATCGTCCACGTGCCATTCCGCGGCGACGCACCGCTGAACACCGCGCTGATCGCCGGCGACGTGCAGATGGCATTCATCCCGACCGCGACCGGGCAGCCGCTGACGCAGGCCGGCCAAGTGCGCGCGCTCGGCCTGATCGGCCTCAAGCGCGCCAGCGCGCTACCCGATGTGCCGACGCTGGCGGAATCCGGCGTCAAGGGTCTGGAGTCGTCGAGCTGGTACGGTGTCTTCGCGCCGGCCAGGACTCCGCGCGCGATCGTCGATCGGCTTGCCCGCGAAGTCGCCAAGGCGATCCAGTCGCCCGATGTCGCGGATCGCATGCGCGCGCAAGGCAATGAGCCGGTCGGCGGCAGCCCCGAGGCGTTCGGTGCGCTGGTCAAGGCGGACGTGGCGCGGTTCGCCCGCATCGTCGAGATCGCCGGTATCCCGAAACAGTGATTGCGAGCAACGCAACGGTGTTCCCGGCGCATTGCGCCGTTAGGTTCCGTCACCAAACGTGACTGGGCGGCGTCCCGAAATTCGCCCGCATTCAGGAACGATTGAAGCGCTGGTTGGTTCGTCTCCCTGTAGTCCCCACGAAAGGAGAAACAACCATGCGGACACTGATTACCGCATCAGCATTGACGCTTGCGGTCTTCGCGACGCCCGCGCTCGCGCAGACCGGCTCGGGCCAGTTCTGTCTGAAAAGCCCAGCAGGTATGGCGCAGTGCTCATATCAAACCATGGCCCAATGCGAGGAGGCGCGCTCGTCCGGCTCGTCATCGCAATGTGTCGACCGTAGCCAGATTCCAGGCACCGTCGGCTCTGGTGCGCCCGCACCGGGCGGCAGCGCGGCCCCGCCTCCGAGCGGTTCGCCGCCGACGCAACGCTAACGATACCTCTGCACTGAACCTTGTGGCGTCGAAGCGCAAAAGCGCTTTGACGCCCTTGGTTTTGGAGCCGCGTGATTGCGCGGCCGTCGCTCACGCGAAATTGTTGAGGCCGGCGGGTCGATCCAGTTGTGACCCGCGCCTTGAATTTTTATCTGAACGTGGTCGGGAACTCGAACGGAGGCACCCATGCGCGCCTTTGTCGTTGCCGTCGTCACCGCCGCGGCGCTGGCGACCGTCGCAGCATATACCCTGCCCGTCTTCCAACTGACGGCCGCACAAAACATGACGACCGGGTCCGCCCGGCTCGATCAGCAGGAAGCCGTGAACCTGATCGGCCGCCAGGGATAGCGCTACGCCGCGATCTTTACGTATTCGAAATCGCCCGGCTTGTTGTCGATGCCGACGCGCGGGGGTGCGATCCAGCTTGCGAACTGGCCGGGCTCGGTCACCGGCTTCATCAGGCTCACGATGAAGTCGCCATCATCCTTTGACGGCAGCCACTGATCCTTGTTCCGGTTCCAGGTCTCTTCGCTGATCATCAATCCATCCGGGGTCGCGTGGATGTTCTTGAACTCGCCGATATTGCGATGGAAGGCGACGTGCGGCAGCGTCAGCTTGAACGCGACGCCGGTCTTCTCGATGAGCTTGTTCCAGCGATCGAGGCCGCGCTGGCAGTCGGCGGTGTAGTCGTCGCGCAGCCGCATGTTGATCGCGGTCAGGGCCGGCTCGTCGACACGCTTGATCACCCCGTCGACCAGCTTCAGCACCGGATAGCTGGCGTTGTCGAGCTTTGATCGTCGTCGATCTTGGTTTCCTGAAAACGGCCCTTGAGGCCGGAATTGAACGCGTTGGCGGCGTTGGTCGAGACCTCGGAGCCGAACAGGTCGAGCGACAGCGTGTAATGCAGATTGAGCTTCTTCTTGATCGTCGGCAGGTCGATGACGCCGAGCGCGCGCACGCGCTCGATGTCGTTCGGGTCCTCGATGCCGGCGGCCTTCATCGCTTCGCAGGTGCGCTGCAGGGTGCGGCCGATGCCGGTCTCGCCGACGAACATGTGATGCGCCTCCTCCGTCAGCATGAAGCGGCAGGTGCGTGACAGCGGGTCGAAGCCGGATTGCGCCAGGCTTTCGAGCTGCATCTTGCCGTCGCGGTCGGTGAAGAAGGTGAACATGTGGAACGACAGCCAGTCCGGCGTGCGCTCATTGAAGGCGCCGAGCATGCGCGGCTTGTCGGGATCGCCGGAGCGGCGCTGCAACAGCTCGGCCGCCTCCTCGCGGCCGTCGCGGCCGAAATATTTCTGCAACAGATACACCATCGCCCACAGATGGCGGCCTTCCTCGACATTGACCTGGAACACGTTGCGCAGGTCGTAGAGCGACGGCGCGGTGCGGCCGAGATGGCGCTGCTGCTCGACCGAGGCCGGCTCGGTGTCGCCCTGCACAGTGATCAGGCGGCGCAGCATGGCGCGGCATTCGCCCGGCACGTCCTGCCACACCGGCTCGCCGAAGTGGTGCCCGAACGGAATCGTGCGGCCTTCCTCCTGCGGCGCCAGCAAGATGCCCCAGCGGTAGTCGGGCATTTTCACGTAGTCGAATTTCGCCCAGCCCTTGGGATCGACCGACACCGCGGTGCGCAGATAGACCAGCGCCTCCTGGAAGCCTTCCGGCCCCATGCTCATCCACCAGTCGATGTAGCCCGGATGCCAGCTCTCGAGCGCGCGCAGCACCTGGCGATCCTCGGTGAGGTTCACGTTGTTGGGGATCTTGGTCGAGTAATCGACGGCCTGGATGTCCATGGCTGATGTCCTCCCTTATTCTCGCTCGCTGCGCATCCCTCCGCCTTGTGAGTAGGGGAAGGGTGGCGGTCCGCTGTTCGTTAGACGTTGCGCCGCAGCATCGCCATCACCACTCCCCACCTGCATCAAACCCTCTTGGTGTCGAACACCGGCCGCTTGCCGGTGCCGTAGCGTTTCAGCGCGCCGTCCTCGCCGACCGCGTTCGGACGCTGGAAGATCCAGTTCTGCCAGGCGGTGAGCCGCGCGAAGATTTTCGATTCCATCGTCTCGGGTCCGGCGAAGCGCAGGTTCGCTTCGAGGCCGGTCAGTCCGTCGGGCGAAAAGCTCGCGCGCTCTTCCAGGAAGACGCGCACCTCGTCCTCCCAATCGATATCGTCGCGCGCAAACGTGATAAGCCCGAGCTGCTCCGCCGCCTCGGCGTCGAGCATGCGGCCGGTCTCCGCCTTGGCCGACATCGACCTGCGCGGGCTCGGCGAGGAAGCGGCTGGCGAGCCGGGTGAGCCCGTTCGACATCGGATAGGCGCCGAAATTCGCCTCCGACAGCGCCAGCGTCGCCGGCGGCTTGTTGTCGCCGTCGTGCTGCCCAATCAGCATGTAGGAGCGGTCGGCGGCGAACACCAGTTCCGCCAGCGTGCCGGCAAAGCACGAGCCCGGCTCGACCAGAGCGACCAGCGTGCGCGAGGTGAGATCGACGCGCTTGAGCACGCGCTTCCAGTAATGCGTGATCTCGCGCGCCAGCCAGTGATCCTTGTTGGCGGCGAGGAACGCGTCGTAGGCCAGCACCTGCTCGGCATCGCCGGACGACTTGAACACGATCGCCGCCACATCGAACTCATTGGCGCGGATGTCGAGAATGGCGTCGTCGAGCTCGCGGGCGATGCGCAGCGGCCAGAATTCGGCGCCGAGCGTCGACCATGGCGTCGGCGCTCGCCGGCGGCGGCGCATCGGGGCCGCGCAGCGTGACGGTGGCCAGCCGGCCGGGCCGCTCAAACGCCACCGACACGGCGCTGTAGTCGACCGCGTCGTTCGAGCGCTGGCGTTTAAGCGGCGCGAGCGCGATACCCTGCGCGCCGTTGCCGCGCCGCGACTTGGCGGCAAACTCCGCCGCGCGCGCCCGCACGGTGTCGTCGAATTTCGACCCCGGCACCGCCTCGTCGACCAGCCGCCATTCCACCGCGCGCTTGCCTTTGATGCCTTCCTCGGTGGTGCAGAAGAAATCGGCGTGGTCGCGGCGGACTTTGCGCTTGTCGGTGACGCGGGTCAGACCGCCGGTGCCGGGCAGCACCGCGAGCAGCGGCAGTTCCGGCAGCGACACCGCCGACGAACCGTCGTCGATCAGCATGATGTGGTCGGCGGCGAGCGCGAGTTCATAGCCGCCGCCGGCCGCGGTGCCGTTGATGACGCAGATCGTCTTCAGATCGGAGACCGCGCTCGCATCCTCGATGCCGTTGCGGGTCTCGTTGGTGAATTTGCAGAAATTGACCTTATGCGCGTGGCTCGCGCCGGCCAGCATGCGGATATTGGCGCCGGCGCAGAACACCTTGGGCTTGGCCGAGCGCAGCAGCACGCACCTTCACCTGCGGATGTTCGAAGCGCAGCCGCTCGATCGCGTCGGCGAGTTCGATGTCGACGCCGAGATCGTAGGAATTGAGCTTGAGCTCGTAGCCGTCGAACAGGCCGCCCTTCTCGTCCACGTCCATGGTGAGCGTGGCGACGTCGCCATCGACGGCAAGTTTCCAGTGCCGGTAGCGTGACGGATCGGTCTGGAAATCGATCCGCGTCACTGCCGTCGGCAAGTTTTCGTTCGGCGTCAGCCATCGGATCGACTCACGGTGTACGACATCACGCGACATGCATCGCTCCTTCGTTGTGATCGCGCAGGAGGCGATTGGCGAATTCGACGACAGCCTTGAGCAGCGCGTCCGGCGCCTCGCGATGCGGCGCATGGCGCGCGGCCGGCAGGCGCACCACGTCGACCGGGCAATAGCATTCGCGTTCCGCCGCCTCGACGTGTTTGATCGTGCTGTACTGATCATCGTCACCGCGCACGATCAACATCGGCACGCGGATATAGGCGAGCGCCGCGGTGATGTCCCAGGTGCGGAAGTCGGGATCGAGCCAGACCGCGTGCCATCCGCAAAACGCGTTGTCGACGTCGGCGTGCCAGCGCGCGAGCTTGGTGCGCAAGTCGGTGGTCGTGTAATTGTCCCGGGCGCGCGAGATCTCGGCGATGATCGCGTCTTCATTGAAGAAATGCGGCGCCACCAGGATCAGCCCGCGCACGCGATGGTCCTGCGCCGAGCCGGCATAGATGGTGGCGATCGAGCCGCCGTCACTGTGGCCGAGCAACAAGCCGCGCCGAAATCCGATCGCCTCCAGCAACCGCGGCAGCACGACGTTGGCCTCGTCATGCAGGAAGCTCAGCGGTCGCGGCAACTTGGCGGGCGACGACTGGCCGTAGCCCGCACGCGAATAGACGAACACGCCGGCGCCGGTCGCCGCCGCGAGCTTGTCCGGCATATCGCCCCACAGCCCGACACAGCCGAGACCTTCGTGCAGCATCACGATGGTCGGCGCGTCGTGCGGACGCGGCCCGACCATGCGGTATTCGAGCCGCATGCCATCGAGATCAAGGAAGCCTTGGTCTGCCAGCATCGCTGTTACCGGGCATTCTTGAGCAGGCGGTCCGCGATCCGCACCAGCTTGGTGAGGCTCTGCGGCTCCGTCGTCGCCCGAGGTGTCGAGTTCGGCTTCGGCGCGCGCATAGTCGGCGCTGCGGGCGTCCAGGATCGCGACCAGGTCTGACATCGCTTCGCGGTTGCGCGCCATCGGGCGGAAGTCGCCCTGCGCCATCACGCGGCGCATGTGCTCCTCCGGCCGCGCCTTGATCCACACCGTGTGCGCGCGCCGCAGCAACAGGCCGTAGGTTTCCGGACTCGAGACGATGCCGCCGGCGGTCGCGATGACGGCGGGCTCGTGCTCGGCGATGACGCGCTCCAGGCAATCGCGCTCGTAGCGGCGGAACGTCGCGATCCCCGCGATCTCGATCAGGATCGGGAATGCGCGCGCCGTAGTCCTGCTCGACCACGCGGTTGAGCTCGATGAACGGCACGCCGAGATGCTGCGCCAGCATGCGTCCGAGCGTCGACTTGCCGGCGCCGCGCAGACCGACCAGCGCGATGCGCCGCGCCCGGTCGGCGGCAGAAGCGGCCACGGTGCGGCCTTCGATCAGGTCGGCGATCGCCGACAGTTCGGACGGCGGCACGCCGGCGAGGAGATCGAGAATGCGGGTGAGCGCCGCGTTTCGGCCGTTGCCGCGCGGCATGAGTTCGGCCGACCGGCACGTCGAGCGCGTCGGCGACGTCCTTGAGGATGATGACCGACGGATTGCCCTGCCCGCTTTCGATTTGCGCGAGATAGCGTTCCGACGCGCCGGATTGTTCGGCGAGCTTGCGCCGCGTGATGCCGCGCTTGGCGCGCGCGGAGCGCACCAATGCGCCGACCGCGGCGGCAAAGGCGTCGCCGCCAGCGGGCGCGGCGGCGGCTTTGTCACGTGGTTTTGGTTGGGTTTTGGGGCCTGCCACGGAGCTGCGACCTGTCTGCATTATAATGCATGCACTATAATGCAGTCGCTACCGAGCTGCAAGATGAGGCCCCCTGTTGAGGGAAAAGGGACTCGATTTGCTCAGTCCGAGCCTTTCGTCTTTTTGGCCCAAAGCGGGTATCCGGGCCGCCGCGAGCCGAAGCCGAAATTCCGGGGACGAGCAGTTCCCGAACGGGAACATTCGCCGGCCGCGACTTGAGCACGGGACAACTCACGCGGTTATCCACCACATCCTCGCGCCCCCGAAGCACGAACGATTGGCGGGTGAGCGCGTCGAAGCGATAGTTCTGCGACAATTCTACGTACAATAATTAAAGGGAGAACGTCCGATGCGGAAAATGCTGGGGCTCTTTTTCGTTCTCGGTATCCTGATGCTGCCAAGCGTTGCGCGTGCGGAAGCAACGTCTGCCGAAAGGTGGGCCTGTCAGCAAGATGCTTTTAAGGTGTGCGGCCACGCCATTCCCGATCGAGATCGGGTGCGCAGTTGTTTGCACCAGAACATACGTCGTATCAGTTCACTCTGCCGTGGCGCATTGCGGCGCGCCAGTCGAGGCGCCTAGGTCCTCAGTCGAACCCAGCGTTTCACTCAGTCCGGAGCCGGCACGCCATCGCCATGCGGGCGCTCAATTTGCTCGCTTTGAGGATTTCCGCCTCCAACCCCCGAGCCGACCTCAAGATCTGAAGGGGTTTCCGCCTTTGATTTAAGTCATGGCCGAGTCCCGATATGAGCCCATTGAAACAAGGCTCTAACCAGACCGCTCGCGCGAGCACCCATGGCTCCCAATGTGAAAGCAACGACGAAACGGGATCCGTCGTCCAACATCATTGACTTTGAGCCCGCGCCAAAGATCGACGGGATAGCATCGAGGAGCTTTCTTCGAGGGCACAATCTGCGCTGGTCTGTGACGTCTGCGATTGTTGTTATTGGGATCTATGCGTCGTTGACGACCGGCGGTAGCCCGAGGTTCATCACTGAACCTGCCACCCGCGGCAGTTTGACGGTCGTCGTCGCAGCTAACGGTTCCGCCCATCCTGTTAAGCAGGCTAACATCGCGAGTGAACTCTCCGGTCGAATTCATAAGGTCTTCGTCGACCATAACCATGTGGTGAAAGCTGGCCAGGCCTGGCGGAGCTCGACACCGAAAAGCTCGCTGCCGCACTACAAGAGCTCGCGCGCCAAACTGAAATCGGCAAAGGCCAGAGAGGCGGACACTGCGGCCTTGATCGAGGAGAGAAGCGCCGAATACGAACGCAAAAAAGCTCTCGCGAATGTGGTCTCTGGACGAGATCTTCAACTTGCCAAATTTAGCTACGATCGGGCCGTCGCTCAAAATGCGATGGCGTTAGCAGACGTCGACATCGCCAAGGCCGATCTCAATCTCAATGAGATCAATTTTGCCAAGGCGACGATCCGCTCGCCTGTCGACGGCATCGTTCTTCAGCGAAATGTCGAACCCGGCCAGTATGTTACGACTTCGGTCCGGGCGCCTGTCTTGTTTCTGATCGCCGATCTGCGCCATATGGAGGTGAGGGTCGATGTGAGTGAGACCGATATCGGCAAGATCAATATCGGTCAAAAGGTTAGCTTCAGCGTTTCAGCCTATCCCGAGCGCAAGTTCTCGGCCGAGCTCCACGATATTAGGCTTGGCGCTGAAATTGGCCGGGAGCGCTGCTGCTTATAAGGCCATTCTGCGGATCGACAATTCCGAGCAATTGATTCGGCCGGGCATGACAGCGCGCGCCGAAATTATTGTACGACAAATAAGCGATGCGCTGTTGGTGCCGAACGCGGCCTTGAATTTCCCACCTGTGACTCGGGTAAGGGAATGGCTGGATTTTTGCAGCGTTTTCAGCCGAGTATCCCTTCATCACCCGCGCCGGCCAAGCAGAATGAACGTGACCTGACCACCAAAGGGTTTGGATTTTTCCGCGACGGTGCACCCGTTTCGGCTCCGGTGATTGTGGGGGCAACTGACGGACGGCGGACTGAAATCTTGAATGATGGCGTTACGCTGGGTCAGGCAATCATCATAAGCACCAAAACTCACCAATCGCTGAGAGGCCCATAGAACTCCTCGACGACGACACGATCGATGGGCCGACGAGGTTGTCGAGCACGCCGCCTAAGCACCCGGAAATCCGTCGCCCACAACTGCTCGAGTTTTTTTACCGCCTCGGTTGGCAGCGGTCCCGCTTCCACGGCGGCGAGCGCCTCGTCGAGGTCGTGCAGGTCGCCGACGCCAATGACGCGGGTCGCGACATCGCGGTTGCCAAGCGCAAAGCGCAGCGCCACCTGCGCCGGCGAACCGTATCCAGCCCAGCACGGCGCGCACGGCGGCGGCGCAGCGCACCTCGTTGTCGACATCGGTGCCGGAGATCAGCACCGCGAGCCGCTCCGGGCGCGTCGGCTTCGCCAGCGGACCACCGGCAAAGATGCGGATGTTGAGCATGCCCATGTGCTGGTGAAAGCAGGCGGCGATGATGCCGGAGAAATCCTGCGCCCGCCAATTCTGGTGCGCGCGCGACCAGCCCGCGCTCGGGTTGAGTGCGTTGTAATAGACCTGGGCGCAATCGAAACGGCCGCTGTCGATCACGTCGAGGATCGCGTTGGTTTCGCCGGCAGCGGTGATGCCGGACGCGAGGAACAAGCCCTGCTCCTTGAGCCGGTCGAAAGTGTCGGCGACGCCGCCCGCGGCCAGCACCTGCTGAGCCGTGAGCTGCGGCCGATCGCCGACCGCTTCGCCGAGCTGATTGTGAAGCTGGAACAGCGCGACCTGCTCCGAGGTCCAGCCGCTTCAGGCTTTGCTCCAGGCTGCGCTCGATCGCGCCGGGATATCGCGCATCTGATCGCGCTCGATGCGGACCTTGGTCGACACATAGGGCTGCGGATCGAGCGCATGGATATGGCGGCCGATGGTCGCCTCCGACGCGCCGTCGCCGTAGAGCGCGGCGGTGTCGATCCAGTTGATGCCGATGTCGAGCGCCCGGTTAGCGCGCGCACCGCATCGGTTTCCTCGCCCTTGATCAGGATGCCGCCGGTCACGCCGGCGCCGAACGCGATCTCGGAGACCCTGCAATCCGGTGCGGCCGAGCAGATTTTTTCGTATCATTGTTGTTGAGGTTCCAGCCTAACGCATAGCGACTGCGGCGTCCATTAGCGAGCGTCAATTGTTTGAAATCAATCGCCGCCGATTTCCCCCCGCAGTTTGAAACGCTGGATTTTCCCGGTCGCGGTCTTGGGAAACTCGGATCGGAATTCGATCCAGCGCGGATATTTGTACGGCGCGAGCTTCTGTCTTCAGTGTTCCTTCAACGCCAGCGCCAGCGCGCGGCGGCATCGACCGTCTTCAGCACCACGAACGCCTTCGGCTTGATCAGCGATCGTCGTCCGGCCGGCGATCACCGCTGCTTCTAGCACCTCGGGATGGCTCTGCCACGCGCCTTCCACCTCGAACGGCGACACGTAGATTCCGCCAACTTTCAGCATGTCGTCGCGCCGCCCGCAATAGATGTAGTACCCTCCTCGTCGTCGAACGTATTTGTCGCCCGAGCGCGTCCATTGCCCGACGAACGTGCGCCGATGGGCGCGGTTGTTCCATACTGCCCGCGGCGATCGGGCCGCGGACCCACAATTCCCCGATGTCCTCCTGGCTCGGCGTGTTCTTCCCGTCCTCGCCGACCACCCGAGCTCGTACCCCGGCACCGGCTTGCCGGTGGTCCCGTATTTGACTCGTCCGGCCGGTTGGAAACAAAGATTGCAACATCTCGGTCGAGCCAAGCCCGTCCAGGACGTCGACGCCGTAGCGCTTGCGCCAGCGCCGGCCGATGTCCGGCGGCAGACGTTGAGTTCCAGGACCTCGTCCAGGTGAGCTTCGGACACGTCAGCGAATGGCTCGGGGATGTTGGTGCCCGCATTATTCACCAGTATGTCGAGGCGGTCGAGCTGCGCGAACTCGGCCTTCATCTGTCGCGTGTCGGTCAGGTCGCAGACCAGCACCCTCGCGCGCCCGCCGATCTCGCGGATGCGAACGGCGACGTCCTCCAGATGGCTTCGCGTCCTGCCGAGCAGAATCAACTCGGCTCCGGCCTGCGCGAGCGCCACCGACGCCTCTGCGCCGATGCCGCGGCCCGCGCCCGTCACCAGCGCCACACGGGCGTCCAGCCGGAACGACGGCGGAACGATGGGCAATTCCGCCGGCGCCGCTATGGCCGCTCTCCTCCGAGGCGCGCAGGCCGACGTTGCGCTTCCGTAACGGCGCAGACGGATGTCCGCCTGCTCCTTGTGTCCCCAGAAATGTTCGATGGCGCACAAGCGGGAGCAATACTCGCCGATGAGCACACTCGCCTCATCGGTGCACTCCTGATACGTCACCGTCTTCAGGAATTTCCCGACCCACAGCCCGCCGGTGTAGCGCGCCGCCCGCAGCGTCGGCAGCGTGTGATTGGTGCCGATCACCTTGTCGCCATAGGCCACGTTGGTCTGCGGGCCGAGGAACAGCGAGCCGTAGTTTCGCAGCCGGTCAAGGAAATAGCGTGGTTCGCGCGTGAGCACTTCTACGTGCTCGAAGGCCAGCGGTCGGCTTCGCTTACGGCCTCGACCGAATCGCTCGACAAGAATAATTTGTCCGTAGTCACGCCAGGAAACCGACGCGATATCCGCGGTAGGCAAAATCGCGAGCTGCCTCGCAATTTCCGCGGGCAGCGTCTGCGCCACGCGCTCGGAGGTGGTGATCAGGGCCGCGGGCGAGGTCGGCCCGTGCTCGGCCTGTCCGAGCAGGTCGGTCGCCACCATTTCGATGTCCGCCGAATCGTCGGCGATCGCAGATCTCTCCAAAACTGCAAAAGCAAATTATAATGCGGCAGTCCAGGTATACGTGGCGGAGCGGGCGATTCTCCGAAAGTGCAAGGGCCAGCGCACAAAGTGCACAGGCTAATTTGCAAAAAGCCAATAAAGATTTAGGAAGGACAGTAATTGTAGCACCTACAGATGGTGTAATATCATTATTAAATGTAAGCAGGGAGAAAAAGTTGCCGGTAACAGTTTTAAT
>CAVUIV010000026.1:0-77764 GCA_963741595.1 uncultured Alphaproteobacteria bacterium | reverse complement strand
CGGCCGACCTACGGATCTTGCCGCTTGATGTCTTGGGAACTGTCTGCGGCGGTGCGAGCACGACCTGATCCGGCGGCGTGCCCAAAATCTTGGTCGCCGCTTCCTGGTTTGGCCGCCAGTCCTCATGCCGTTGCGGATCGGCCTCCATTGTTTCCGCGAGGACCACGACTTCGTTCTGTACCAGATGACCGGTCAGCTATCCCGAAAGCCGCGACTCCGTTTTTGAGGATGCCGGCAACGTCACCGACGGCCTCCCTCATCTCCCTGCGGGTAGATATGCTGTCCCGCGCGGATGATGATGTCCTTGATGCGGCCGGTGACGAAAAGACCTCGCCTGCCTGCCATGTAAGCCTGGTCGCCGCTATCGAGCCATCCGGCCCGTCCTGGAACAATTCACGCGTTTTGACCGCGTTGCTGGAAGTAGCCGGAGGTGGCGGACGGGCCGCGGAAATACGAGGCCACCTTCCTCGCGCTCTGCTGCACTCGCGACCGTCTTCATCGACGATGCGGACGTCGTGTCCCGGCAACGGCCGCCGCAGGAGACCGATTCTAGTGTGGCTTTGTCTGCGTCCCCTCCGCAGTCTGGGCGCCGCCACTTCGACTTAATGATTTTCCTATTGACCCGGTCAATGGTCGGAAGGTCTTCCCCAAGGCCCGGAAACGTGAAGCACGACGGTGTTCTCGGCCAACTCCATAGCCCGGGCACATCGCTCTCACGATGGAATCCATAGCTTCAAATCGCGCTGGGCGAAAGAGCGGCGAAGGGTCTGGGCGCTGACGGGTTCGGCACCATTGGCTACGATCACGCAATGAGCGGAGATCAAGTCCTTCAATATCGGCATCAAGCGATCTTGCTGAGGCACAATTCGAAGGAAAAATTCGGGGCGGCCGAGAGTGTGGCGCGGTAACGATGCATCGCCCAGAGCCAAGTCTCCGGCCGCTCGTAGAAAGCTCAGAGGCGACATCACGTAGAATGATGCTCGCCGAAATAGAGAGATCCGAGCAGCCAAGCCGCCGATCAGGCGGAGATCGCGTGCACCGGAAGCGACGATGAAGAGAGCCCTTTGAGCTGGCTTCGGTGCTGACACCCAAGAGCGCGGATGTTGGCGAGCAGGTTTGCGTGACTCAACACGACGCCCTTTGGATCGCCGGGGAAACTGCCGGAAGTATACTGAATAAAATGCGGTCGCGCTGCCGTCTTCAACCGAAGGTAACTGGCAAGGCTCGGCGTGGGCGGAAACCCCGCGACACTTTCAACCAGCGCCAGGCTGCGGACCTGACCACGTAACAACGTTCCCAACCGAATCGCCTGCGGCACCGTAATCAGGATCTTGACCTCAGCATTGTTCAAGATGCCGGCTTGTCGAAGCATGTGATCTTCGAGCTGCGACAACCGCGCCGGCGGATAGATCGGGACGGGCACGGCACCTGCATAGAGAATGCCGAAGAACGCAGCAAAGAATTCCAGGCTCGTGGTGAGCATCAACGCGATGCGATCCCCTGGTACGACATCCTTTGCGATCAGCGCACTTGCTAGACTGCGGGCCGACTCGGCCAGCTGGCGATAGGTCATCACGCCGAGGACGGTATTTTCGTCTTCCAGCAACGTGAGATGGACACGATCAGGATGGCGGTCGACATGCCAATCCATGCCTCCACCAACGTCTTGGCGTGCTCGGGAGCGTCCACAATTGACGTGGCTACGGGAGACTGTACGGAGACGTGCACTTCCCTGGTGCGCGGCGCCGACTTGCTGATTGCAGCAAGCAAATCAGCGACCGTATCAGCCTCCGCCAGCGTATCCGGCGGAAGACGCACAGCAAACGCCTGCTCGATGCGCAAGATCAGCTCCGTGCGTCCCAAGCTATCCATTCCGAGATCGCGATCGAGCCTGCTGGACGCGGTTACGGGAGCCGCCGCACCGCTTCTGGAATGAAGCTCGCGAGCGAGCCCATCCACCACGGCGAAGAGGCGCTGCGCCTGCTCCGTATCCCCTCGTTGATGTTCTCCGATTGGCAGGTCATCGGCGCAGCCATATTTGGTTCGGACGCCGCAATTGCGGCCTAGTGGGCGAACAGACAGCAGATCGGGGATTGTTCGAGGAGTTCGCGGGTTACACCTCCAAACACCCACTCACCTAGCCTGCTGTGCCCGTAAGCCCCCGCCACAAGGAGGTCGGACTTTTCTCTTTGGGCGAAGCGTATGAGCTCCGATGCGATTGTTTCCTCACGACGAAGGAACACCTTGGCTGTCACACCTACGCCATGGCGCTTGAGATAGGTGGCGACTTCGTCGAGCCCTTTTTCCGCTTCTTGCGCCACGGTCCTCTCGGCAACCTCGACGACCATGACTTCGTCGGCATCCTGCAACATCGGAATGGCGTCGCGAACGGCGCGGCGTGCCTCACGGCAATCCTTCCAGGCGACGACGATCCGGCTCGCGCTCAGTTGGCCGATACCATTCGGGATGGCCAGCACCGGCCGCCCCATGCGCAGAACAGCCGCGCCCGGGTCGAGCGACACGCAATGCACTTCCTTTGCTGCCTGCCTGCCGATGATCACCAGGCCGGCAGCGCGCGCCTCGTGCGTCAGATGGTCCAGTGGAAGCCGGAGCTCACCCCGCCATTCTACATGTTTGATGCCTTTGGCGGCTCTGCGGAATCGTTCTTCAGCGGCCGTCATCAAGGCTGTCAGCTCTTCCGCCTGATGCTTTACTGGCTCATCATCAATGACAGCGACGTCAGCGGCAAATCCCATTCCTGGCGACCATCCGCCGATTCCGATCAACGCGAACTGCGATCGCTTCGCGAGGTCGACAGCAATATCGACCCGGTTTCCCGAGTCACCTTCCGCGTCGATGTGCACCAGCAGCGTTGAGTACGACATATGAATTCGGGATGTGAGCGCAGTTGTCCTTGAACAAAAATGCAGAACGCTACACGGGCTACGATTTGACGTCCGATGAGGCCGCGGCCTGCTGAGCAACAGGCCACATCTCTCTGACGTCCTCGGGCAACGCGTGCCAGACGTCTTCAACCTCACCAATGGTAATTTTTTCCGACAGCAATTGAAAGACAGCCGTCACGCACTCTGCCGTGTTCAAAAGCGGATCGCGTTTGAAATCCCGCTCGACGTGATCGAGAAATGCCTGCCGGTTGCGCTTCTTGACCGGGGTCGTTGCCGGCCGCCACTGTTCATAATACGCCCCGCGAAGGAGGCCCGGCAGTTGCGCTGCAAGATTTGCAAACTCGTCAACCTCAAGCCAATCGCGAAGGGCGTGCAGCACCGCCTTCAGCAGCCGATAGGCTCGCGACTTGTCGTTCCAGCAAAGCCGATCGTTCAAATCGTTGATCCAAACGTGGGTAAGATGGACCGTCCGCTCCAGTCCTTCAAGTCCGACTGCGCTCATGAGGTCCTCCTTTGATTTGTTAACAAGCGTAGTGGCTTGTGATGGCCACACATTGAGCCAAATCAATTCCGACTAGGCCGGCAGAGGCGCCAATCTGTCTTGATGCCGTATCAGTCGGCCAAGGCGCTGGTCACATGACATTGAGCACCCTCTTTCAGGTTCCCCGCTTCGTTTGCGATAGGTCAAGCGGGTTATTGAGCGCCTTGGCCATATTGCTTCCGACCGCCGGCTACTCGTCGAGAATGGTTCAGTATTCACGAAGTGAACGGCGCCGCTTTTACGGCGCTAAAGGAGCGATCCAATGGCACACAAGCGTGTTCTGTTCCGCTCTGCGGCGCGGGAAAAGGTCTTACGCGGCGCAACGCAGCTTGCGGATGCGATTCGTGTGACGCTCGGACCTAGATCAAAATCGGTGCTTATCGAACGCAAGTGGGGCGCGCCGATTGTCTGTAATGACGGGGTCACCATCGCAAAAGAATTCGACCTCACTGATCCAGAAGAGAATCTCGGCGCGCAGATGTTGCGCCAGGCGGCAGAAAAAACAGGCGACCTCGTGGGCGATGGAACAAGTACCTCTACGATTCTCGCCCACGCAATTCTGTCCGACGGACTGCGCAATGTCGTCGCCGGCGCCAGCGCCATCGAAATCAAACGCGGGCTGGACCGCGCCACAAAGTCGGTCGTCGAAGCTCTGAAGTCGTTATCGCGACCGGTCAAGACCCGCAAAGAAAAGGCTCAAGTGGCCACCATATCGGCACATAATGATCCGGAGATCGGTGAGCTTGTTGCCGAAGCAATGGAGAAGGTCGGAGGGGAAGGCGTTATTACAGTCGAGGAATTGAAAACGACGGAAACTGCGCTTGAGGTTGTCGAAGGTATGCAGTTCGACCGCGGCTTCCTTTCGCCCTACTTCATCACCAACCCGGAGAAGATGGAGGCGGCGTTGGAAGACCCCTACGTCCTGCTCTCGGACCGCAAGATCAGCGCATTGAAAGATATGATTGCGCTACTGGAGCAGGTTGCAAAATCCGGCCGGCCGCTGCTTGTCATCGCCGAAGACGTGGACAGCGAGGCCCTGGCGGCTCTGATCGTCAATCAGATCCGAGGTTCCCTCAAGAGCTGCGCAGTCAAGGCTCCTGGGTTCGGCGATCGCCGAAAGGCGATGCTGCAGGACATCGCGGAATTGACCGGAGCGACGGTGGTCTCCGAGGATCTCGGCCTTACCCTCGAAAAGGTGACGCTGGAGCAGCTCGGGCATGCCAAACGCGCCGTCATCGACAAGGACGAGACGACAATCATCGGTGGAACTGGAAACCGCGACCGCATCCAGGGACGCGTCGATCAGATTTGCCGCGAGTTGGAGAAGACCACGAGCGACTACGATAAGGAAAAGCTGCAGGAGCGTCTCGCGAAGCTTGTTGGTGGCGTGGCTGTGATCCGCGTGGGCGCGCCGACCGAAGCCGAAATGAAGTCAAAAAAGGAAGCGCTGGACGATGCCATCAGCGCAACGAAAGCGGCGGTCGCAGAAGGAATTGTTCCGGGAGGCGGTTTGGCACTGTTGCGTGCAATCGACGCCGTTCAAAGAGAAGAAGCGAAATGCGACGGCGACGAGCGAACCGGTGTCCAGATCTTGAAGCGCGCACTCGAGGCGCCCACCCGGCAGATTGCGGAGAATTCTGCAACCGATGGCGGTGTGGTTGTTGCTCAGATGCTCGCTGGTCAAGGCAACTATGGCTTCGACGCCGGACGGAAGGAGTATGTTGATCTTGTCGAAGCAGGAATCATAGATCCTACAAAGGTTGTGCGCGTGGCTCTGGAGAACGCCGTGTCTGTTGCCAGCGTGCTGTTGCTGACCGAGGCTACGATGATTGAGATTCCGGAAGCGAAGAAAGATCAAATCGCTCCTTCAGAAATGGCAATGTAGGATCGAACTACCTTGTGGGGCTGCGGCTCACGCTCAAGCAGTCCACAAGGAGATCCTGCCGGATCCCCTCGCGGCCCTTTCAGGATTTCGGTGCTATCGCCGGCCGTGCCGGGACCACTTGAATCTCAATCAGCAGATAATGACATGGCTGGCTGAGGTGGCAGTCCTGTGCGAACCCGTCTCTAGCATCATTTCCCTGATATCAGGGAAAAATACAGGGAATTTCGTACGTTTCTCGGCTTTGAGAGGCGCCGTCCTTGCAGGGTGAAGGCGCAAACTCAAAGGCTTACGGCCAAATTCCCTAGTTCATACAACAGGGAATTTGTGAAACCACAGCAGGGAATTGAAAAGCAACATCAGGGAATTTGGGACGCATAAGTCACCACCCCGTTATGACCCCTCGCCTACAAACGCAAAATGACTTCAGGTCATTTGACCGCAATTCCGCTGCCAAAGGATTTAACGCCATGGGAAAAGCGGCGGACAACGAACGGCTGAAACTACGAGCAACATTCTTCAACAATCTGTCAGTGGCGTGTTTTGTAACAGGCCTATTCATTCCGTATTTGGCCCTGCTGAGAGGATGGGGTCAGTCGATGAATTTTTTCGAGGCCTTAATTGCGGGCGAATGGACAAGCGCCCGAAGTGACGCTCTGGGTTTGTTAGCGGCCGTCGTTGCGCTGTCGCTGGGCTACATATTCCGTCGCCGAGCCGACAAGATCGCGCAGTCCATTCAAGACTAAACGCGCCGGCGATTCGTCGACCGCGCAGGCCCTCGCTTGGCTTGAAACCGGATCCTGATTTTGCTTGCCATCGCGCGAGCCCGCCGGGGGAGATTTCACACCCCGGCGGGGTTCGTTGCGCCACCAACTTGCTCCGCCACACGAACGACTACAGGAGGAAAGCCACAAACGGGCCTTGCAGGATTTACCGAAGAATTCTGGTTGCCCCTTGAACAGGCGCTATCTCAAACCTCGCCAGCGAAAACTTTGAGATGGCCGTTGATGACAGCTCTTCTACACCAAAGCATATCGCTCCGATCTAAACGAACAATCGAATTTGATTACACAACGATTACGCTGGTTGACCTTGAAGTCCTTTTAACCTCGGAGGAAATCATGCGATTGGTTTTAGCCATGGTAGCCGCAGCGCTCACGGTAAGCATTGCTGGCGCTCTGACTGCCAGCCCTGCTGCAGCACAAAAAAAGAAGCAGGAACAAATGTCCGTCAATCAGTGCATCGACCTCGCGCGGCAGCGAGGGTTCACGGAAAGCGACATTAGCGGCGGTGGCCCCGGGCGTAACCCTGCGGCTGCTTCGTAATACGTTGTTTGCAAGGCAAGCAACGTTAGTCCACGGCATGCAGCCGCGACGGTCGCTCACAGTGATCGTCGCGGCTTTTTCGCACCGTTCGCCAGGACCGTTCGTTACGTCGAGATCGAACTATCCAAGACTTTCTCTTTGCGGTGGCGTTCCCTGAAAATTCATTCATTCATCTTTCAATCTGTTCACTCAACGTGATGAGTTCCTGAACCTTAGTGTAGACGGCTTACGCCTTTCGATAGGCGAGATGTCCTTCTGGAGAATGTTCTGAGTTTTCGTTTGAGTTGATACTTTGGGACACACGCTATTCTCGCCCGGCAGGTCACCAGTAAAAGGGGCGCCCCATGATAAAAAACCGGCTCACCATCACGGTCCTCACCTTCGTCGCGTGCATTGCTATGGTTGTCGGATCGACCGTACAGGCACAGCAGCAAGGCACGCAAACGCTGTCGACGGCACAGGTCGAGCAACTTGTTGCTCCGATCGCGCTCTATCCTGACGACCTCCTATCGCAGGTGCTGATGGCGTCGACCTATCCGCTCGAGGTCGTCGAAGCCGCACGCTGGTCAAGCGAGAATCCGAAAGTTACCGGCAAAGAGTTGGAAGACGCCATGCAGAAGCAGGCATGGGATCCGAGCGTCAAAGCACTAACGGCCGTCCCGCAAACCCTCCAGATGATGAACGACCAGATCAAGTGGACGCAGAACCTCGGCGATGCCTTTCTTGCCCAGCAAAACGATGTGCTGGACGCTGTCCAGCGCCTGCGGGCTCGTGCCGACGCGGCAGGAAATTTGAAGTCGACGCCCCAGCAGACTGTCAGGAGAGCCAATCGCCCGGCCAACGTGTCCGCGGCCAGCGGCGCACCCGCGACGGCGTATGAGATCGTTCCGACAGTCCCTGATGAATATTACGTGCCGATCTACGATCCCACGGTCGCGTACGGTGCGTGGCCCTATCCGGATTACCTCCCGTATTATTGGTATCCACTGGGTTGGGGTGGTGGCTGGTGGGGCTACGGGGCCGGCTTCTTTGCTGGAGCGGCGATTTGGGGCGGCGTGAACTGGTGGAATCGAAACGTGTATGTCAATCACCACCGCTACAATCAGTTTAATCGCACCAACATCAACAATCCGAATTGGTCTCACCGTCCCGAACATCGTCGTGGCGTGCCCTACGCCGATCAGCAAGTCGCCAATCGTTTCGGCGACCAAGGACGCGGCAAAGCACGTGATCAAGCCCGCCAGAAAATAGCGCAAGGAGGCATGGGGCAAGGCGGCATGGGGCAAGGCGGCATGGGTCAAGGCGGAATGGGTCAAGGCATGGGTGGCATGGGCGCCGGCGGTAAGGGCGCAGCGGGAATGGGCAAAGGAGGAATGGCCGGCGGCATGGCTGGTGGCGGCATGGCGGGAATGGCCGGCGGTATGGCTAGTGGCGGCATGGCAGGAATGGCCGGCGGTATGGCTAGTGGCGGCATGGCAGGAATGGCCGGCGGTATGGCTAGTGGCGGCATGGCAGGAATGGCCGGCGGTATGGCTAGTGGCGGCATGTACGGCGGCGGTGGGATGGGATTCAGTGGCGGCGGATCGCGAGGCGTTAGCGGTGGGATGGGCTTCAGCGGCGGCGGCGGCAGAAGCCTCAGCGGCGGCGGCGGAGGCAGAAGCTTAAGCGGCGGCGGTGGGCGTGGGCGGCGGCGGGCGCGGCGGTGGCGGCGGCCGACGATCCGATATCGAGTTGAAGGAAGACGTGACCTTGCTCGGCCACCTTGCCAACGGCATCGGCTTCTATCGCTTCGTCTACAAGGGGAGCGACACAGCATACGTCGGCGTGATGGCACAGGAAGTGCAGCGCACGCGGCCTGACGCCGTCACGCGAGGTCGCGATGGCTATCTCAGAGTGTACTACGACAAGCTCGGTCTGAAATTCCAAACCTACGAGCAATGGCAGGCGTCTGGCGCACGCGTTCCTTGAGCTTTGTCCTTCGCATCGGGATCGCCGCTGCCAGATGACAACGCTGCTGCCGAACGCATGGGTTAAAGGCTGAGTCATGGGTCGCAGGTCAGAAGAATATCGTGCTGAAGCGCGGGGTCTGGAAGAACGCGCGGAAACTGACGGCGATGAGAATGCACGGCTGATGCTGCGCAGCGCGGCTCGGCAACTCCGCGAAATCGCGGACCAGGTTGATCGAGACGACTTCGATCAAATGGTCCGGTTAGCGCGCGGCTCAATTGATGCGAACTAGAGCGCGCAAAAAACGTACAAGCACAACGCGCGCTGGAGTGCGAGGTCTGAGTGCGCCCAGCGGTCAGTGACGATTGGCGCGTTGGTGTTGCAATTTGAGCGCACTAGTAGTAGCCCGACACCGCAATCGATTGAAGATCAAGCATTTCCTAAACCTTTGTATAGGCGCGCTTTATCGCGAAGGCCTGTAGTTTTTCAGCACGACTCAGGCGCACCTGCTGCCCAACTAGGGGGGATGATCTGATGAGTGCGAAATTCCTATATTCGCTGAGCTTCATCGCAGCGCTATTTTCGGTGACGTCCGCAGCTGTGAACGCCGCAGACCTGCGCAGACCCGCACCGGTTGCGCCTGCGCCCATTGCCTATGTCCATAACTGGACGGGCTTCTACATCGGCGGTCACATCGGCGGTGCTTGGTCCGACAGGTGCCTGACCGTCGATACCTTTGTCGGGTCGGCTTGCAACGACACCAGCGGCTGGCTCGGTGGTGGGCAGGTTGGCATGAATTTTCAGACCGGACAATTCGTGTTTGGCGTCGAATTCTCCGGCTCCTGGTCCGATATCGGTGGGGGTAACTCGTCAGGCACCCTGCCTGGCGGCTGGTGGTTCAGTTCGGATGGCAAGTCGCTCCTGATGTTGACCGGCCGCGTGGGTTATGCGTTCGACCGCGCGCTGATCTATGTCACGGGCGGCGGTGCCTGGGCCCGCAACACGGTCGACTTGTTCAATGGAGCTGTTGTTACCTCTGTCGAATTCGACCGACAGGGTTGGACCATCGGCGCAGGCTTCGAATATGCATTTTCGCCCAACTGGTCTCTGGCAGGGCAGTACAACTTCGTCGATCTCGGTAGCAAGGACGTCTTCTTCACAATTCCTGCCGTCGCCGGCAGCGTGTCGCAGGATGTGCATATCGCCACGCTGCGGCTGAACTACCGCTTCGGTTGGGGTGGTGCTCCGGCCACGGCGCGATACTAGGGGGAACGCTCGCCGAATGGAGGGCCCATCCCGGATGAGCCCTCCACCATCTGCAGGAAATCAGCGAATGGCGGTCATCAAGCAAGAGACGACACCGAACCTCGAAAATGTGGCTCCGATGACTACACCGGATAAACCGGATCGCCGGTTCGTCAATGCGGTCGTCGAACAAAACAAAATTCAATGCCGCGTGCGCTTGCAGCGAGCGCGACCGTGGAGAGGACGATTTGCGGCGGCAAGCGCCACTTCAGGCCATTGAAAATCGCGTCAGCGATGGGGATTGATCTTGGTGGTCCGAACCACCGTCAAATCAGACGACGCGGCGTCGTCAAGCCGCTGACGGGTGCTCGGTAACCCTGCAGATCTAAGGTCCTCTCGCGACTGGTATAGGCTTTGCGCGCCGTTATTATCGACACATCCATGCTGGATAAGCGGAACGGGCTCGCGGGTCGTCAGGGCAGTTTGGCGACGAACCATGGGGCTCGCGTTGCATGCAGCGCGATATGAATTTCCGTCCGCTTGCGCTTTTCGCCTTAAGCCCTTGCTGCGACGCAAGCTCAGCGCATCGATTGTATTTGCTGGTCTGCGACGCAGTTTCCGTAGAACTCAGCCCGAGGGCCATGAGGCTCACCGCCGCGAGAGCGGTGGCAGTCATGATGACGCGCATGATCTCTCCCGCATTGTTGGCACTCCAACACAAAACGACGCGAATGGAGATCCTTGCTATTGCTCGAAAGGTTAATTGCACGATCTATAGGTATAGAGCACTGGTGGGCTTTGGCGCGCGCCCCGAAAGTGATCAAGCGTAGCGGTATGCCGCCCGCAGAAAAAAATCAAAAATTCATCTTGTAGATCGCGACGCATTCCTGCAAGTGACAAAGGTCGATTTGGAGCTTGCGTAATTCCTTTTCATAGGCCTTGCGTTTGAATTTTCCATTCTTGGTCTTGGCTGTTTTTGGCGCCATCGTCAAACTCCAATGTTAGCGAGTTGCGTCATCCGACGTTCACGTGCGCATGACGTTAGACAACAGGCCTTGCGGTTTGGTCGGACGCCGCGCCGCCGTGGCGGCGCCCTGCCAGCAACGCAAGCGTATGTTTTGCGATCATCAGCTCTTCATCGGTCGGTATTACGTAGACACCGACGCGGCTCCTCTCACTGGCGATGTTCACTTTGCCGGCCGCGTTGGCGGCATAGTCGATCGACACGCCAAGCCACTTGATCTTTTCAATGATGCGACTGCGCAGGATCCTCGAATTTTCGCCGATGCCTGCGGTAAATACGAAGGCATCCAGCCCGCCGAGAGCTGACGCCAGCATTCCCGCAGACAGAGCGACGCGATAAGCAAAATACTCAAGCGCGAACGCGGCTCGTGGATCGTTGCTTTCCGAAAGTTCTCGAACGTCGTTGCTGATGCCCGAAAGTCCCTTTAGACCGCACTCGCGATACAGCAGCGATTCCACCTCCGCCGCCGCCATTCCCTTTTCCGCAATGAGGTAGAGCACCACACCTGGATCGATCTGGCCTGGTCTCGTGCCCATTGGGATGCCGTCCAGCGCAGTGAATCCCATCGTGCTCTCGACACTGAGGCCATTGGCCAGTGCACACATGGACGCGCCACTACCAAGATGAGCAATAATCACTTTCTTCTCGGCTAGCTCAGGTGCGATTTGCTTCAGTCGACCCGCGACGTATTCGTAGGACAGACCGTGAAATCCATATCGCCGCACGCCCTCTTCATAGAAACGCTCAGGTATCGCGAAATGATCGGCGACTGCGCTGTGACTGCGATGAAATGCAGTATCAAAGCATGCCACTTGCGGCAGTTCCGGCCGATTTTCGAGTAGCGCCCGAATAGGAGCCAGATTGTTCGGTTGATGGAGCGGCGCCAACGAGTTGAAGCGTTCCAGGCGGCCAAGGATGTCCCGGTCTACCAGAATTGGCTTGCTGTAGTCCGGGCCGCCGTGAACAACTCGATGTCCCACAGCAAACAGATCGAACTTGTGAAGTTCGCGAAGCCACTTGCCGGCTTCGTTGATGGCCTCGGGAACGTTTGAGGCCCGCCCGTTTGAAAACTCGCGATCGACGAGGGGCGATCTGTTGTGGTCCTCGGCTCTGAGCCGGGGCCGTGACCCAATGCCGTCAATTTGTCCCTTGACGAGCCTGCTTAAGCCGCCGGCATCATCGATGCCAAACACCTGGAATTTGACACTCGACGAACCAGCATTGACGACGAGGATCGTGTCCACGGCGTGTCACGCTGCGATCGAGGCGCTGCGGCGGCGCGCGTCAGCATACAATACCGCAGCTGCACAAGACGCCAGCCGGCTTCGTACGCTGTCGGCGCGTGAGGTCAGGATGATCGGCACACGTGCGCCTAGAACGATCCCAGCCGAATCTGCTTTGGATAGGAAAATCAGATTCTTGGCGAGCATGTTGCCGGCTTCGAGATCTGGAACCACTAGAATTTGCGCCTTGCCCGCAACCGGAGACTCAATGCCCTTGATCCTTGCGGCCTCCGGATCGACCGCATTGTCGAACGCCAGCGGTCCGTCAAGGATTCCACCGGTGATTTGGCCGCGGTCCGCCATTTTGCAGAGGGCAGCGGCGTCGATGGTGGATGGGATCTTCGACGTGACGGTTTCAACCGCCGATAAGATAGCGACGCGCGGTGTACCGAGCCCCACCCCCGTGAACAGATCGATTGCGTTCTGCACGATGTCCCGTTTCACATCGAGGTCCGGGAAGATATTGATTGCGGCATCAGTGATAAAAAGTGTTTCCGTATGATTCGGCACATCCAAGATGAATACATGGCTGATGCGCCGCCCAGTGCGCAAACCGGTTGCAGAAGCAGTGACCGCTTTCATGAGCTCGTCTGTATGCAGACTGCCCTTCATCAGCAGTTCACCCTTGGCCTCATGGATCATCTGCACCGCCTTGGTGGCGGCGGCGTCACTATGCGGCGCGTCGACGATTTCAAAACGGCTGATATCGAACTGATGTTGTCGTGCAATCGAATTGATTTTCTGCGCTGGCCCCACAAGAGTGGGAACGATCAGTCCGGCTTCAGCTGCTTCGATTGCTGCGCGTAACGACGATTCATCACAAGGATGAACCACCATAGTGGACGCTGGAGTTACGGTTTTGGCGCGCGCAAGCATCCGATCATATTTGGATGAGCTCGTGCGGTCCGCAGTAGCAGCTTGGGAGGGGGACATGGAAGACTTCTCCAAATTAGCGGTGCCAACCGAAACAGCGAGATGCAGATTGCTCTAGCCCCACTTAAGAGTTATCCCGACGTCTCCCGGCACACCTCCGCTGAAGTCGACGATCTGAACTTGCAACCTGTAGCCAAGCGCCCGCAAACGTCGGTCCCAGAATTCGTAGATTTCCTTCGGAATACCGGTCAGTGTCTTCTCCCAACCGACCTCTTGCTGGTTGACTGCGCGTCCGCGATCCGTGCAAAGGGTATTCGGAAAGCGATATACTTGAACCTCGGTCAACCCGTTCCTCGCGGCTCGCTCGATGATAAGCGCCGCCTTTTTCATGACCTCTTCATCTGACAGGCCGGACGGCTTGCTCAGTCGGTCAATGAGAGCTTTCTTTTCCTCTTGTTCGTGCTTCAATTTGCGCATCGCCTCGGACGCTTTTTCCGACTCCGCGATCGCAATCTTCTGCATCATGGCTTTCGCGCTTGGTACCAGCGCGGAGAGATCGTTCGACATCATCTGCACTCCACAGGCGCATTCCCCGGGCTGGGTCGTCCACCGCCGGCGAAAACAATCTTCTGCTGCACAGTTAACGACAGGGACATGGCCATCGGCCATTGTACGGAAGGACGTCCATAGTCATTCGAATTGGTCGGCGAACTATACGAAGGTTTACCAGGGGCTATGCCGCCCATCGTGACTTGAAACGAGGAATTTGCTTCAATGGCATTGTCCCAAGGGAGCAGCCTCCCATGCAAAACCACGCAGCAGAATCCTCGATCATCTACGTTATCGACGATGACCAGGACGTTCGAGAAGGCTTGGCGAGCCTTTTTCAGTCTGTTGGCCTGAAGAGCCAAACATTCGGCTCGGCGACGGAGTTCTTGTCCGCCAAACTCCCGGATGCCACCAGCTGTCTGATTCTGGATGTCAGGTTGCCTGGCTTGGGCGGCCTCGATTTCCAGGCCGAGCTGGCACGAATGAAAATGGACATTCCCATCATCTTTGTCACAGGGCACGGCGATATTCCGATGTCTGTGAAAGCGATGAAAAGCGGAGCCGTGGAGTTCCTGTCTAAACCGATAAGGGAGCAAGATCTCCTTGATGCGGTGCAACTCGCGCTTGGTCGCGCTCACACATATCGGGAATCCCATACGCGGGCGCGCGATCTCAACGAGCGCTTCGCTGCCCTCAGCACGCGTGAGAAAGAAGTGATGCGGCTGGTGTGTGCCGGCATGATGAACAAGCAAGTCGCCGCAAAAATCGGAATTAGTGAGATTACCGTGAAGGTCCATCGACATAACGTCATGAAAAAACTGGGAGCCAAATCACTGCCTGACCTTGTGAGAATGGCGGACAGTTTGGAGCCTTCCGAAGGAAGGTAGGATCGGTGACTTCGCAAAGTACGGTTTAGTATACAAAACGCTCCATTTGCCTCGCTTAACCAAAGTATATTGAACCCAAATCTATCTGGCGACTTGCTACAGAATCCTGTAGCTCATCACTGAACGAGACCGCATGTGAAAAAGTTGAAGCCGATATGAATTCCATCTTGATATCCATCGTCGACGATGATCCCGTCGTTAGAGACGCGACCGCCGACTTGCTCAACTCTCTCGGCTACACGGCTCTCAGTTTCGAATCAGCCGAGGAGTTTCTGGATTCGGGCCACATCAAGAGCACCGGATGCCTGATCACCGACCAGCAATTGCCTGGCCTGACCGGCATTGAACTACAGGCGCAGCTGCAAGCGGACGGCTATCAAACCCCCATAATCTTCATAACGGCATTTCCAGAGCCGCGGATCCGCGAGCAAGCGCTTGGTGCAGGCGCCGTTGCATTCCTAGCCAAGCCTTTTGAGCAGGCTGCCTTGTTGAGGTCCATCGAGTCCGCTTGCAGTATCCACTAGACTGGTCGTTCCAGCGGAGATCGGGAGCCATCGAACTGGGACGCGAACTCATTAACGCGCAACCACAGCTGTATGGCTGCAAGCTGGACGAATGCGAGATAGTTGGCTCCGAGCTTGTCGTAGACCTAGCGCTTTCGAAGATAGATGAACCAATAGATCGCGGCGACCATCACCGAGCCGCCGATGACGTTTCCAATTGTGACCGGCAACAAGTTGCCAACCAGGAAGTTTTCCCATGTCAATGTGGGGAAGTCCGACGGATTTCTTCCAATCGACACCCAGAACGAATCCGGTGCGCCGGCTTTGATGAAAAGCCCCATCGGGATGAAGTAGATGTTGGCGATGCAATGTTCAAATCCGGCGGCGGCAAATGCCGCAATCGGCGGAACGATGGTAGCGATCTTGTCGATAAAGGATCGCGCGCCGTAACACATCCATACAGCCAGGCACACCAACACATTACACATGATCCCAAGCGCGACAGCCGGCACGAATTCCAGCGACGTCTTGGCGTGAGCGGTCGTGAGCGCGGTCAGCCCAACGGCACCGTTCCCGAATGTGTACTGGGTCGTGTAGAACATCAAACCGGCGGTCAAGAACGCGCCAACAAAATTTCCGGCGAACGCGATCGTCCAATTGAGCATCAGATCGCGGCTCGTCACCTTCCCGTTTGCCCACGCCATGACAATCATATTGTTGCCGGTAAACAGCTCCGCCCCTCCAATGATCACCAGGATCAATCCGAGGGAAAAAACCAAGCCGCTCAGCAGCCGAACGACACCATAAGGCAATGCTGCGGACAACGACGTTGCGCCATCAGCTGTCACTGCAGATATCGCGCCGGCTGTCACCGTGGTTGCGAATATCGCGCCGAAGGAAATAAAGGCGCCGCCGAGCACGCTCAACACCAGCAAGTTGAGCTTATCGATCGCCGCCTTTTTGACGCCGCTTTCTTCCGCGCGCGCAGCCATGGCTGCGGGCAACAAAGCCTCGAAAGTAACGGCCTGCGGCTCACCCGCGTCTGGGCCGATCGGTCTATCCTCCATGATGCACCGATGCCAATCAGCCCAGACTTGCACCCGCCATCAGACCGACGACCTGCACGGCGATGACCTTGAAGATCGTCATGGACGGAAAGATCATGGCATATCCAATGTCCGGCTTTTCCGTGGGCGCCATCCGCGTCGAATAGACCAGGATCGCGGGATTGCCGGTTGCGCCGGAAGCGACGCCAAGCAGATCATCATAGGGGATTTTCATAAGATAGTACCCGACAAGCAGAACGATGAGCACGGTCGTCAGCAACACCATCATGCCGATGAACAGCATCGTCAATCCACTCTCTGCCAACGTTCGCACGAACGGTTGACCGGCGTTGATGCCGACTGCGGCCAAAAAGATTGCAAGGCCAAAATTTCTCAAGACGATGTTGGCCGGCAGCGGCATCACCCAGAGCAACGGGCCGGTCCTGCGCAGATAACCGAAGATGAGTGCAACAATCAGCGGACCACCGCCGATACCGAGCGTGACCGTCCCCACGCCAGGAACCGGGATCGGGATCAGCCCGAGCAGGACACCAAGAACCATTCCGATGCCGAGCGATACATAGCTGAACTCGGCGGTCGACTTCACCGAGTTCGCCGAAATACTGGCGGACCTCTTGCTTTCGCTCCGGCGGCAACAGCACGCCAACCCGATCGCCGAATTCCAATGTGAGATCAGGCGTGGGAACGATGTCGGCATCGTAGCGCCTGACGTGCAAGAGGTGCACGGGGAAGCCGGCCGGCAGCGGCAACTGAGCCAGCGGAATGCCAACCATGCTCGCCTTGCCGACAAAAACCCGGATGTAGTCGAGCGCCGAACGATCCTTGACGAGACGGCCAGGTTCCAGCCGCCCCAATGCCGCGGCGGCCTCCGCAACCGCCTCCTGGCTCTCTGCGACGACCATCAAGCCGTCTCCCGACGCCAGCACCATGTCGCCCGTGGGCACGACGTTTTGATCGCCCTTACGGACCATTGTGACCTGCACGCCCTCGGGAAGCGCCTTCTCGAGCTCATGAAGTCGCTGGCCGAGATGGCCCGAACCAAGAGTAATCTCGGCCATGTGAAAGCGCTGAGCCTTCGGTGGAAACTTCGGTTGAACGTGCCGTGTCATGAAGTAGATGCACAGGATCGGGCCGATCACGCCGAAGGGATAGGCGATCGAATAACCGATCGAAGGCTCGCTGTTGCGCATCACGTCGAGCGCAGCCTGCAGCGTTGCCGTGCTGGTCATGGAGCCTGCATAGATGCCAAGAGTATGACCGATCTTGATGCCGAAGGCCTGGCCGAGAGCCAAAGCCATGAATAGTCCCGCCAGCACCGCTACGAGCGCTAACAGGTTGCTCTTGATGCCCGCGGCGCCCGACATGCCCTGGAAGAACTGTTTGCCGTAGAGGATGCCGATTCCATACAGGAACATGATCAGACCAGTGAGCCCGATCGGGCCGACGATTTGAGATTTCGGCGCAAACGCGCCGATCGCGAGGCCGACGAACAGGACGGCCCCGACGCCAAGCGAAAAGCCACCGAGGTTGATTTGACCCACCAGGTAGCCGACACCGATGGCTAGAAAGATTGCGAGGATGGGCTGCGTCCCGAGGATATTCTGAGCAAGCTCAATCATGTTTGTTCTCCCAGTCCCCAGAACTGTATGACCTGGTGGTGTTATCGAGTTCAGCGCACCCGACAGCCGGCTGCACGGAATTGCTCCAAGACGCTATTGATGAGCTCGGGTGTAGGCGGCTGAGTATCGTTATGCTTGTATTCAAGCCCCATGGCCTTCCATTTGAAGGCCCCGAGCTGATGGAACGGCTGCACTTCCACCCATTCGACGTTGCGCAATGATGCCGCAAACTTGGCCACGCCATCGACATTCGCTGGGTCGTCAGTCAGGCCGGGCACCAGTGTGAAGCGGACCCATGCCGGCTTTCCAATTTCCGCCAGGCGCTTCGCAAAACGCAACGTTGGCGCCAGCTCCCGGCCAGTGGCCCGCCGATAAGTCTCGGGATCCGAACTCTTGATGTCGAGCAGCACCAGATCGAGACAGGACAGGAAACTGTCGTCAGCTCGGGCACCGAGAAATCCTGACGTCTCGATCGCGGTATGAAGGCCGAGTGCCTTCGCACCGGCGAGAATTCGGTGCGTAAAGGCGAGCTGAACCATCGGTTCGCCGCCCGAGATGGTGAGCCCGCCATCCATCGCCCGCAACGCCGGCGCGAAACCGGAAAGCCGATCGACTACGTGCTGGGCTGAGATGTACGTGCCATCCTTCAGGTGCCAGGTATCGGGGTTGTGACAGTAAGAACAACGAAGGAGACAGCCCGACAGGAACAACACGACGCGCACGCCCGGGCCGTCGTAGCGAGATCCGGTCTCATAAGAATGGGCGTAGCCGAAGGCCCCCTCCGCATCCTCGCGGAGTCCTTCTTCGTCCGGCGCATCCGGCGACCGGCCGACGAGAAGATCGTGCCGGCTGTGCGCCTCAAGCGTGCCAAGTTGCGACATGGCAGCCTCAGTTCAGATCTGCCCGTGGAAGGTGCGACTGATCACGTCCTGCTGTTGCTCGCGCGTCAGGCGCACGAAATTGACGGCATAGCCCGACACTCTGATCGTAAGCTGCGGATACTTGTCCGGGTTCCTCATCGCATCTTCGAGCGTATCCTTGTCGATGACATTCAAATTCATGTGGAAGCCGCCCTGACCGAAATACATGTCGAAGGCTTTGACGGCGCCATCGATCAGTTCGCTATCGGACAACTTCGCTTTTTGCGGGGCCACCGACACCGTGTAACTGATGCCGTCCAGGGCATCCTGATATGGCAGCTTCGCCACCGACAGACATGAAGCGAGCCAGCCATGACTATCGCGCCCATGCATCGGGTTGGCGCCAGGCCCGAACGGTTCGCCCTTGCGGCGGCCGTCGGGGGTATTTCCGGTGGCCTTTCCGTAGACCACGTTCGACGTGATCGTCAGCACGCTCTGGGTGTGGGTCGCGTTGCGATAGGTCGGGTTCTTGCGGATCTTCTGCATGAAGCGGGTGACAAGATACGCAGCGATGCTGTCGACCCGGTCGTCGTTGTTGCCAAATTGAGGCACCGCATTGGCGCCCGGCCCTTCGATGACGTAGTCAACGGCCAACCCGGTGTCGTCGCGGATCACACGAACCTTGGCATGCTTGATGGCCGAGAGACTGTCGGCGACCACCGACAAGCCTGCAATTCCGAAAGCCATCGTCCGTAGGATGTCACGGTCGTGCAAGGCCATTTCCAGCCGCTCATAGAAGTACTTGTCGTGCATGTAGTGGATGCAGTTCATGGCATGCACATAGGTGCGCGCGAGCCATTCCATGACGACATCGAACTTCTCCATCACCTCGTCATAGTCGAGCACTTCGCTGGTGATGGCCGGCGTCGGCGGCGCGATCTGATCACCGGAGATCTCATCGCGCCCGCCGTTGATGGCATAGAGCAGCGCCTTCGCAAGGTTCACGCGCGCACCGAAGAATTGCATCTGCTTGCCGAGCTTCATCGCAGACACGCAGCACGCAATACCGTAGTCGTCGCCCCAGTAGGGCCGCATCAAGTCGTCGTTTTCGTACTGTAGCGAGGACGTCGCTTTGCTGACGTTGATGCAATAGCGTTTGAAACTGTCAGGCAAGTTCTTTGACCAAAGCACCGTGATATTCGGCTCCGGCGCCGGTCCGAGGTTCACCAGGGTGTGCAGCATGCGATAGCTGCTCTTGGTCACCAGCGACCGGCCATCCAGACTGATCCCGCCGACGCATTCGGTCGCCCAGTAGGGATCGCCGCTGAACAATGCATCGTATTCCGGAGTCCGGAGGAAACGCACGATGCGAAGCTTCTGCACCAATTGATCCCACAGCTCCTGGGCGCCGGCTTCGTCAAGGGTGCCTTCTTTCAGATCCCGCTCGATATATATGTCGAGGAAAGTCGAAATGCGCCCGATCGACATTGCCGCGCCATTGGCTTCCTTGATGGCGGCGAGATAGGCGAAATAGGTCCACTGCACGGCCTCGTGCGCATCTTTCGCCGGCCGGGCGATGTCACATTCGTAGAGCTTTCCCATTTTGACCAGGTCTTGCAGCGCACGGAGCTGGTCGGCGAGCTCTTCACGCTGGCGGATGATATCGTCCGTCGGCCACATGTCGTTGATCTGCGCCTGCTCCTCGCGCTTCGCCTCGATCAGGCGGTCCACCCCGTAAAGAGCAACCCGGCGATAGTCGCCAATAATCCGGCCACGACCGTAGGCGTCCGGCAAGCCCGTGATGATGCCAGACTTGCGACACTTCATGATTTCAGGCGTGTACGCGTCGAACACGCCATCGTTGTGTGATTTCCGATATTTGGTGAAAGCCTCGTGGACCTGCGCGTCGGCTTCAAAACCGGCGGCCTTCAAACCCGCTTCCACCATCCGCAACCCGCCATATGGAAAGATTGCGCGCTTGAACGGCTGGTCCGTTTGCAGCCCGACGATGATCTCGTTCTCGCGATCGATATATCCCGGCTTGTGAGCCAACATTGTCGACGGTGCCTTGGCATCGACGGCAAGCACACCCTTCTTCTGCTCATCCTTGAAATACGGCTGTAGCTTCGCCCAAACCGCGAGCGTCCGCTTGGAGGGAGCGGCCAGGAACTTCTCATCGCCGCTATAGGGGGTGAAGTTGCGATTGATGAAGTCGCGCACATCAATGGTGTTGCACCAGATGCCGCGATTGAACCCGCGCCAGCTCTGTTGATCTTTCGCATTTTTTGAAAGCGCAGCCGTGCCTTCCATCGCGCGTCTCCCTCGATCGGCTCGAAATCGTTCGAGTGCATCTTCTCAAAGATGCTCGGATTGACGCCATTGTACGAAGGGACACGCTGAATGACATAATAGATCGCGGCGCTATACATTGGTTTAGACGGCGACATGCTGCCTTCGCCCGAACAAGGGAAGATCGATGGTAAACACCATACCCGTGGGCAGGGCCGGCATGGCTTTGAGTTGTCCTGCGTGAGCCTCAACGATGGTTTTGCATATTGCCAAGCCCACGCCCATGCCATTCGGCTTTGTCGTAAAAAATGTTTTGAAGATATTGTCGAGTTGATCGGAAGCAACGCCCGGTCCCGAATCTCGCACGATGATCAATACATGACCGCTCGGGTTGATTTCCGTTGCCAAGGTCAAAACGCGATCGACAAGCTTTGCAGTATCCATTGCTTCAACAGCGTTCATTATCAAATTGAGCAGAACCTGTTGCAGTTGGACACGGTTCGCAACCACATTTGGCGGAGGATTTTCGGGCAAGCTCGTTACGATCTTGACGCCCTTTTCCGCAACTTTGCCGGCAGTCAACGCTAACACTTCTTGAACAACCCTATTGACGTTGACGGGAACCCGCCGCGTGTTCTGTTTGCCTAGTATATCTCGCACGTTCTGCAGAACCTCGTCGGCCCGGTGCCCATTTTTTACGACGTTCTCCAATGCGCTTCGAACCTTGTCCAGATCGGGCGTCGTCCTCTTAAGCCAGTTCAAGCCGGCATTACCCCGCGCGACAATTGCCGCCAAAGGCTGCCTGATTTCGTGAGCGATTGAAGCAGCCAGCTCGCCCGCAGTGGCCACACGGTTCACGTGCGCCAGATCCGATGAAAGCTCAAGACTACGTGCTTCCGCCCGGCGCCGTTGGCGGTCTTCGAATAGAAAGGCCACCATCAGTGCTGATTGCAACAAGATAGCGCCTACCGCCAGAAGGATTTGCAGCCTGTATCGGTCCCAGGCAGATTGCTCGCGAAAGCGAATTTCGCTGGACGCAGGCAATCTCGTCTCGTCGACGTTCCATCGCTTCAATTGACGCCAATCGAACGTTGGTCGCATCGCCTCCGATATATCGATTGGTATCTCAGCTGCAGCGTGTCCTTCGAACAGCCGTTGCGCAAGTTGCGCGGCTTCCTCCCCTAACTGTGAGGGCCGGACCACAAATCCGCCCGTCCCTCCGCGACCGACCCGACTGTCAATATCGACAACGATGGGCCGGTTGGCTGCCCCGACAATGACTGCCAGCATTTCGTGCGGAAGGAAGGCTCCACCAGCGCCATCATCGGTGATCGTGGTATAGACAATCGCAGCGTCGCTTGGCAGATCTGCGATCCGCGATTTGACGGCGGCAAGGGGCATTCCCGTAAGATCTACCAGCGTCAAGTCTGCAGGGAACGCTTGTAGCTCTTCTTTGAAGTGCTGCCTAAATGGCTGTTTCTGGAAAGCATCGCCAACCAATACAATGTGTTTCAGATCGGGGACCAGGATGCGGGCTACCTCCAAATTTCTCGACAAGGAAAGCCGAAGTGTCCGTCCGGTGACATTGGTGCTACCAGAGGAAGGAATGATCCTGGCGGCGGCACTCTGGTCCACCGCCGCAAACACGATTGCCGTGTTGTGCCAGTGTTCAGACTGAATTTGTAGCGCAAGTGCCAGAGCCGATGGACCGATGGCAAGCAGCACGCCAATCGGGATGTCTTGATACTTCTCCCGAATATGGCCCTTTAGCAAGGCCGTGTATTTAGGACCCGAGAATTGATTCAAGTCCAAGTTCATCGCAAAGATCTGAGCTCGCGATTTTGCGACGAGCGTATCCCGAAACGCTCTGGAGATTTCCGCATATCCTGGGCTCAGACCTCCGGGCCCGGACTCATCAAGGATCAATACATTCCGCTGCACGGGTTCGGCGCCACACGGGGGCGTGGGAAAGATCAGGACTAGACCGGCGATCAACGACACCAACCAACATGCCGCACCCCTGGCACGGCCAAGAACGAAACCCTTCGCGGCGCGCGTGCGCATCGCGGCAATCCCTTTGAACTTGCACCCAATCACGTCGCACATCGTCGGGTTCGCAAGCGTAGAGGACGACAGATCTAGAGCACAGCCGTCGATGGATTGAAAATAATAACCAATTCAGACTTTGACTGACGGAGTTTGCCCTACATCGCACATCGTTCGTACGCAATTTCCAGGTCCGGCATACCGGCAAATTCACGAACTACCTCGTTTGGCCCCACCACCCTCAACCTGAAATGCATGGTGTCGATCGCAATGTCGGTCGAGCACACCGCGATGAGATTGATGACGGCGCCTTGTTCTCTACGCGTCTGGATCGTGCATCTCGCGACCCGCCCCCTGATTTGATTCCCTTCAATAATGAATCCATTTCCAGAAGGGCCGAAGCCCTGCGCGAATGATAGCTGTGACCCTTTCTTCTCAAAAACCTTCTGACAGAGCGTGGCGTCCGACAGCCACGCACCATTGATATCTGTTGCTTGAGATTCATGGCTGGCGACGTCCATCAGGACGATCAAGGTCGTCAATTTAACGAAGACGCCTCGTGCCATGCGCGCCCTCCCATACCAAGAAATAAGCCAGTACAGCCAATGAATTGATCCCGCGCTGCCAACGCAAACCTACGTTCGTATAGCCCACCTATACCTAGGGACAGCGTTGCTGGCCGTTGAGACAATACTTGGGGGCTGAGGGCGGGACTACGATGCTTCGCAGTTGTGCCAGACAAAGGCCGATGGGGAGATATCAAATGTCAAAATTGGCAATCGCCGTTGGCGTAGCGCTTTGCATCGCCGGCACTTCACCGGTTCATGCTCAGGTCATGCCGTCTGCGGGGGCGGCGCAGGAGCGCATTACTGAAGCCGACCTGAAAACGATCACCGAGCGACGGATCGATCTTGTGAAGATCGCGTTGGTGCTGACCCCGGCTCAACAGAAGTACTGGCCGGCGGTCGAAGCGGCAATCCGCGGTCGTGCCGACGCGAGGCGCGCCCGCCTCATGCAATTGGCAGGCTATGCCAACGATCAGCGTGAACGCAGCCCGATCGAGCTACTGCGCGACCGCGCGGATGCCTTAAGTGCGCGCGGAGCCGCGCTCAAGAAGCTGGTCGATGCGTGGCAGCCTCTTTATGAAACCCTCGACGATGCACAGCGTATCCGATTGCGCATCCTCGCCCTGTATGTCTTGCGTGAGATGCGCGATGTCGCTGAAAGCCGCCGATACCAGACCATGGACGAAGAATACGGAATGGAGGACTAGGCACCGCGGGGTTTCTCCGACACCGCATACCGTGATTTGCTTCACGTCAAAAGGGGCGTATCTCCATGCTATATCGCATCCTCAAGCCCGCACTACTTCTCGGCCTTGCCCTGTTGACGGCCAATTCCGCCCAGGCACAAGGAAGCTCGACGCGGCAGGGCATGTTGACATGCCGAACGTCAGCCAGCGTCGGGCTCATTGTCGGCTCTACTCAAAGGCTCGCGTGCCAATTCAGAGCGAACTCCGGTTGGACTCAGAACTATGCCGGCAGAATGAATCGCGTTGGCCTCGACATTGGAATCACTGCTGGCGGAGTCATGGCATGGGCTGTTCTTGGCAGTTCAAGCGCGATAAAGCCTGGGGCGCTCACAGGTCGCTTTGGTGGCGCCAGCGGTGACATTTCCGTAGGTGTCGGCGTCGGTGCAAATCTTCTGATAGGCGGGACCGCGCAATCGATTTCGTTGCAGCCACTATCAGTGGAAGGACAAGTCGGCCTTAATCTTGCGCTTGGGGTCGCGGGACTGACGCTGACGCCGGTTCGCTGAGCTGATCGCGAGAGGACACGATGAAACATATACTCCGCCTGCTGGCCACGATCGTTCTCCTTCCTTTAAGCGTCGGCATTTCGAGCGTCGCATACGCACAAACGGACATCATGAATGCGATACTGAACAGGCTGACGGCAGGCATCAAACAGCTCGAGACGTCCTGCGGCGACGATATTAGGAAGTATTGCAGCACTGTCACGCCCGGGGATGGCCGCATCCTGTATTGCCTGCAAGCCCATGAGGATAAGATTAGCCCCGCATGCGAATACGATCTGAACGAAGTGGAATTGCAAGTTGAAACGACTACCGACAACTTGAGGCAAGCTGTGAATGCCTGTCGGGGCGATATAGACAAATTCTGCGCAAAGACACAGCCGGGCCAAGGCCGTATCGCGGCCTGTCTCGCGGCAAATAGAACTTCAGTTTCTAAAAGCTGTGTGGAAGCCGTTCAGACGCTCCAAGACCGGTGATGGCATCCGGGAGTTCTGGTCAGGCCGTCGCAACAGTTACATGGCTCGCGTCGCTCTACCGGCGTCCGTCGAAGTCCGACCCTGCTTAGAAGTATACGTCCTAGATATGAGCGAACGCCTAAGGGTCACCCTAGCGGGCCTGTCCATTGCAGCCGTCATGGCAGCACTCGCTTTCGCTTGGATTTCCTGGTGGAGCGGAGCCTAACCGGACGAGGAGATCAAACACCGTCAACTCGTCTAGATTTACCGCAGGTTGGGACGAGCAGGCGATGACGGTCGGGTGCTTTGCAACCTGATGCCAGGCGAGCGCATTGCTTTCCGCCCGTCCTTCAAGCCAAACAGTCTGGAGACTTCGTCAAGGCGTTTTTCGTCATCGTCAGAAAGGGCGCCCCTGGCGCCGAGTATCTGCTGGACGATGTCGAAGGCTCTTATGCGCGCCTCCCGATCAGCTGGGAGCATCGCGGGAATCGCTTCGAGCGCCGCACCTTCGTCGATCAGCAGCATGTTGAATTGCTCGCGCACCAGCGTCTTGAAATCCGACAACGACATGTCGCCATGCGCCTCTCGAATGCGACGAGCGGTTTCAAACCCACGCTCGTCGATTGCGCGTTACAACATCATGGGCGTCGCCAAGGCGGCGCTGGAAAGCGCGGTTCGTTACATTGCTGCCGAGCTCGGTCCGAAAGGCATTCGTGTCCATGCCATCTCGCCCGGACCGCTGGCAACCCGGGCGGCGTCGGGAATTCCCGAATTTGACGCCTTGCTTGACAAGGCCCGCGCAAAAGCGCCTGCCCGGAGTCTCGTAAGCATCGAGGACGTCGGCGCTGCCACCGCCTTCCTTGCGCACGATGCCGCCCGGCTCATCACAGGCGACACGCTGTATATCGACGGCGGCTATCACATCGTGGACTAAGAACGCCGCCCTTGACTTCATGGGCAAGTTTTCTGGCGAGACTTGGCCCCACAAACGAGACTTGGCCCCACAAACGAGACTTGGCCCCACAAACGAGACTTGGCCCCACAAACGAGACTTGGCCCCATAAAAGAGCGCGCGCCCGAAGGCGCGCGCAACCATCGCTGAGGTCGGGGGGATTGGGGGGGTCGGGGGAACCTCAACGAACGGTTTTCTCCGTATTGCTGCTGCTTGGCGGAACGCGGCGTCGAATTCACTCACCAAACCTTTAGAACATCTGGCACGACAGCCTTGCCCCTGGGAATTGTCCTTATGTGCAATCCACACATCCTTGTCCCAGATAGCGTCAAGTATGCGACCGGGCCCCGCCGGCGGCGTTCGCTTGCAGTGAATGGCGCAATCCCGACAGCTTTGGCTCTGGTGTACGGCGCTGCGACTCCAAATCCTCTTCGGAGTAGTAGTCGGATCTGCTCTATGCCCCATTGCGGCATAGGCGGCACCGCTGTCCCTCTAGTAGTCAACTGTCGTCCCGAGTTGCAAGGCAGCTGCCGCAGGCTACGCCGGACTATTTCAGGAATTCGAGAGCTGCCGTAGGAGCGAGGAATTGGCGCGCGACATCCTGGTCAAGGAATGGAACAACTTTCTCCCAGCGGACCGTACCAGCTGCTATCGGCTGACCACGACCGGTACGCCAGGAACCTACACAGAGCTGCTCACGTGCTTGGAGATGCGGCGGGATGCCCGCGCGCTCCCGACCGTGGACGAAATCAGGAAGGCTGACAGGCCACCACGCCGGTCTCCATCAAAAAAGACATCCGATCCCGAGCGGCCGCCCGCGCATTAGGACAACGACCAGTACTCGGCACGTGCGCCATTATTCGACGCCAACCGCATCCAATCCCCCTTCAGGGCCGGATTGTCCGGTCGGGAGTTCAATTTGGAAAATTGAGCCGCCGCCTGGTGCAGACGATACCCAGATCCGGCCGCCGTGGGCTTCGACAATCGAGCGGCAAATGGCAAGACCCATCCCCATCCCTCGCGACTTGGTCGTAAACAGCGGCTCGAAGACCTGATCGAGGCTCGAGGCATCAATCCCCGGTCCTGTATCAGCGACCAACACACTCACGCGACCCGGTTTGAATTGGTCGGATTGTACCTGCAGGGTTCGCTCCCGAACTGAACGCATCGCCTCGATGGCATTCATAACAAGGTTCAGAATAACTTGCTGCAATTGAACCTTGTCGCCCATAACTATCGGAAGCTCATTTTTGAGTTGCAGCTCGACGTCTACGCCGGCCGATTGCAAATCGACCCGGACAATCCTTAAGATCGTTACAATAACGTCGTTGAGGTCAATGAGTGTCCGTTCGTCGGTATCCTTTCGAAACATGGAGCGAACGCTGCTTACGACGCCGCTCGCGCGCTCCGCGGCTTCAACAATTTGCTGTAACGCTACCTGGGCCTTTGCTACATCCGGTCTTTCCCGACCCAGCCAATTAAGTCCTGCACCCGCCCTCGCCACGATACCCGTCAGCGGTTGACTGACTTCATGCGCGATGGAAGCAGACAACTGGCTCGCTGTCGCCAAGCGGTTCATATACGTCAGCTCCGCCATGGAATTGCGCGAATGGACCTCCGCCAGGTGGCGGCGGCGGTGCTCGTATATCAGCCAACCAATCAAAAAGGCCTGAAATAGAAGTGCAGCGAAGATCAGCAGCAATGCATCCCAATAGCGGTCCCATATCGTCGGCTCGCGGAAATGTATTGTACTTCCTGGCGGAAGCGAGCTTTCGCTGATGCCCCACCGTTTCATTTCCCTCCAGTCGAACTTGGCCGGTCCAAAGCCTACGGGCGATACTTTGATATCGCTCGGCCGCTCGCCGTTCAAAATGCGGACGGCGACTTCGGCGACCCGTTGGCCATGCTCCAAAACCGGTACGTGTAGACCGCCAACAATCTCCTTGCCGAAGAAAGCGTCCGTGTAACTGAATATTGGCGCGTTCGCCACGGCATGAAGTCTAGACAAGGCCGTGCCCTCTTCATGCACGACGCCGGCGGCATCAACGATCATCAGTTCCCAAAAGATTGCAGATCGTGGAGGGAGGGCTGCAGCGTGCTTTAGAATTTCCTCGAATGACAGATGATCATACCATGTGAACGTAATGCGATGCGCAAGAGGCTGAACCTGCCTGCTGATTTCCTCTCGCCAGAACTTTTCAATCGGCGAACTGCCGACGACAACGGCCACACGTTGTGTGTCAGGCAGTACACGCAAGATATTCTTGATGGCAGCAAGGTAGTCGATGGAAACTGCGATAACGGCATCGTTTTCAGTAAGAACTGAATACTGAACCCGACGTTGGTCCACCACGGTCAACAGCATGGGCGTTACGGAGAAGAGTTGTTGCCGATGCCGCTGGACAAATGCGGCGGCTGGCGCGCCGATGCTAATGATTAGGTCAAGCGGCCGATCGGCGAAGAGCGCATCAAGATATTTGACGAATGGACCTTCGGGATTTTCATCGCTGGAGCGAGCGATCTCGAGAGAATGTTCATAGAAATTCAATTGCCACGGAGAGAGGCGATTCAATTCGGACCGGGTTGCCTTGGCATATTCGCTCCAGGGCTTGAAATCCCTGCCAAACGAGTGGAGCAGCAAAATTCGCTTGGGCTCCGCTGCGGAGGCAGCCGGAGAACCAAGCCAGACCAGCAAGAAGAGCACTCGCGCAACCGCGTGTATCGTCATCATGCAGAACCTTAACTAAGCCATGACAAGGTTCTTGGCGGCAGCGAGCAGCATCGAAGGCCGCATGTCTGCATCGCGCCCTCCCGCTAACATCATACTCGTTCTGTGGAATTCAAAGGAAGATATCGCGCTAATGGTTTCCGCTGTAACTATTGAAATAATGAATGACCCAAGGGAGCATTCCAAGGACTCATGCACTGCAACAAATACGTCAGCGGTGGCCCCTTCCGCCTGCTCGCGAAACTTACGTAGTATTCCTTTGGATTGGGACGGGCTACAAACCGAGTGCTACTTCGGCCCAGCTCAAGACGGTCTTGCCATTGAGAAACGCGATCACGTGCGGCTCGATTTCCGCCGGCCGATCGTGACGCGAGCACGACAGTCGCGACGATCGCGTCGCAGCGGTCGTTGAAGGCGATCGATAGCGCAGACTTGCCGCCTCGATTGGGAGCCGGCGAGCGCATAGGCGCGGCTGCGGCCCTTCATCCAGGCCGACCGCGATCGGCTGGCCCGGCGCCCAGCGCGACGAAGCTTGCCGCCGATCAGGTCGAAGTCGCTGATGCGGTCGAGTTCCTCGTCGTCGGAGACGCCGGTCGTGCAATTGCAGAAGCCGATCTTGGCGCGGATATAGAGCGTGACCTCGGCGCCGCAGTCGGCCGCCGTGCACCGGAACGCCTTGCCCTTGCCCCACTGGTCCATCGGGAACGGCCACGCGACCTCGGTCCAGACCGGACGGCGCGTCGCCGCCAGTCGCGCGCCGCGGTTCCGGCGAGCCGCGCGGCCGGCAAGGCCAGCGCCGACCAGTCCGCCCAGTCCGAACGCGGCGACCGCGACGATCGCCAGGGCGTTCTGTCCGCATCGCGTCACTGGCTGCCGGTCACGCCGTCGGCCCTAGTTCCTTGCCAGGAACGCCCGCGCGGCCGCGACCTCGCGGCCTGATCGGACTCGGCATTCTCGGCCAGCGCGACGAGCTTCTCGTAATTGGCCTTCGCCTTGGCGTTGTCGCCGAGCTTCTCGGCGGCCTTCGCCGCGCCGACGTAGCCGCCGAAGCGGTTCGGCTCCTTCGCCATGGTCGCCTCGAACGCCGCCAGCGCCTCCTTGGCCATGCCGCGCTCGAGCAGCATCGTCGCCGTAGAGCTCGCGCGCCGGCGCCAGCGGGCCCGGCGTCACCGGTGACTTCTCGGTCTTGTCCTCGGCATCGGCCGCGGCGCTCATGGCCTTGAGCGCCTCATCGTGATTTGCCTTCGGCATAGAGCACCCAGGCGGTCGCGACCTGCCACTGGATGTCGACCTGCTCGGACCAATAGGCGTCCTTGGCCTCGCGCAGCTTGTCGCGCAGTTCGGCGAGCTTGGCGATGTCGGCCTTGGCGGCGTCCGGATTGCCGGAGCGCGCGGCGCCGAGCGCGCGGGCGAAATGCGTGATCGCCATCGACATGGGCGAACTTGGTCGGCCGGACCTGCAGCTCCGCCGCGCCCTTCCAATCGCCGCGCTCCACCATGTAGCGCGCCGGGCTGGCCGCCGAGCGCGAAATGCGCCGGCGTATGACATCCGGATGATAGCCGCTGGTCGCGCCATCTCGTCGATGACGGCGCTGCGCGCTTCTTGTCCTGGCCGAGTCTGCAGATAGGCGTAGACCATATAGTCCATGGCCGTGCAGTTGGTCGTCGCCCTCCTTGTCGGCCTTTGCCGGCTTGCACGCGAGGCGATGTTGGATGCGACCGACTCCTTCCAATAGCCGACGCGGGTGAAGATGTGCGACGGCATGTGCTGCGCGTGCGGCGCAGCCGGCGCGATCTTGGCGTAGCGCTTGGCGGCGTCGAGCCCCTTCTCCGCGATCGCCGGATAGTCGTAGAGGTGGATCAGATAATGAGCGACGCCGGGATGCTGCGGCTGCCGCTTGAAGATCGGCTCCAGGATCGCGGCGCCCTTGAGCTGGTTGGCGTAGGTCTTGTCGGTCGGCGAGGCCGCGACGTTCGAGCGCGATGCGCGTAGATAGATCTGCGCCTCGTCGTCGTCCGGATACGTTTGCGCCAGCTCTTCCATCGCCTTGAGGTAGGCCTGCACGCGCGTGCGGTGATCGAGCTTGTCGTAGTCGGTATACATAGACCGCCAGAGCGTCGATGATAGTCGCGCTCGCGCTGCGTCTTGGCGCCGATCGCCTTGGCCTTCTGAATCGCGGCAAGGCCCAGCGGCAGGTTGGTGCGCGGCGGCGGGTTGTGCGGATTGTCGAGCAGGCTCGAGCGCGATGCCCCAATAGGCGATGGCGCATGTCGGGATCGGCCTTGAGCACCTCCTCGAATATCTCCTTCGATGCCGGTACCAGAACGAGTGCTGGTACCGCATGCGCGCGGTCGAACCGCCGCTGCGCGGTCTCGTTGCACGAGGTCGCGAAATGGACCTTGCCGAGTTGCCCGTCGGCGGCGGCAGCCGACGTCGGACCGGGAAGCAAGAGCCCGATTGCGGTGACGGCGAAAACGACGACCTGCTGGATCATGAAGGCCTCCCATTTCTCAATGATCCGCAGTTAGCCCGGGAGGCGCCGTCCGTCCTGACGAACCGGCGACGGTTTTCCGAAATTCTTCCGACCTTTTGGATTTTATCAGCAAGTACAAAAGGTTGACGCGCGCTCCGCGCGGTTGAAAATATCGATCGGCTACAAGCCGAGGGCGTCGATCGCGTTGGTAAGCTGCCGACTTTGCCCGGCATCCGTCATGGGATAGGTCTTGAGCCAATCGCGGATCCGGAAACCAGGCTCGAGCGTCCGGATCTCCTCGGCCTCCCAGGCGGCCTCGTCGCGCCGGCCCGACAGAACAAGCGCCGCCGCCAGATAAATCCGGATTTCGAGGTTCTCGGGATTGCGCGCCAAGGCCTGACGCAGATAAAGCAGCGCCGACGGCATGTCGCCGAGGAACAAATAGGCGCGGCCTAGGATCATCAAGTACAGATGGCCCGAGTCGGGGACGAGACGCATGGCGACGCGAATGAGCGGGATCGTCTCGCGCGGCCGTCCTTGGTATGTCTGAATCCCCGCCAAAAGCGCATAGGCATCGCTAAAGGAGGGGCTGAGCCGCAGGGCCGTGTGTAGGTCATCGACGGCTTGCGAAAATTCGCCGCGCTCCATGCGCACGAATGCGAGGGCGAAGTAAACTTCAGCGATGTCAGGGTCCATCTGCTGCGCCGTCTTGGCGAGCTCGAACGCTTTCGCCAAGGCCGCGGCACCATCTGCGTCCCAGTTGTTGCGTCGGTCCGCCGCATAAGTCAGCGCCAAGCCCGCATAGGCGCGCGCAAAGGCCGGGTCGAGCTGGATCGCCTTGGAATACAATTGCCGCGCAACGTCGTTCTCGGCTCTGCGCCGAACGATCAGCGCGGACTGCGCGCGGAGGAAGTACTCATAAGCTTCGAGACTGCGCGTATAGGGTCGCGCATTGCGCAGCAACTCCGCATCGGTGACCTTGACCCGCAGAACGCGAAGCACTTGCCGCGTGAGATCGTCCTGCAAGACGAAAGTATCGGTGTAGGGCCGGTCGTACTGCTCGGACCACAATGAGCGTCCCGATACGGCCTCCGCGAGATGAACGTAGACGCGGATATTGTCGCCGCTTCGTTGGACCTCGCCGGTGACCAGATAGTTTCCGGCGACTTTTTTGGGTGGCGTCGTCTCGATCGAGGCGTTCGCGATCTTCGGGCTGATCACGCGGATATCATGAAATCGGCTGAGATCGGTGATGAGGCGAGCCGTGAATTCCCGCGCCAACAAGGTCTGCAACTGGTCGCCTTCGACTTCGCTGAAGGGCTGCACGACGATTGCGGGCAACTTGTCGAACTCAGAGAAATTTCTTGCGCGCGGCGCGAGGTCGACAATCGTCGGCGCCTGCTGCGAGACGGTCTGCGTGAGGAACCAATATGCGACCAATGCCGCGGCGATTACGGCAGTCCCGATCATCCAATGTGTGTTCCGCAAGCCGCGAATCGCCGCAGGAGTCTTTGGAAGCGTACCGGAGACAGGCAGGGCGCCCGCGTCGTGCGGCACCACCGGGGCGATCAATCGATAGCCGCGCTTGGGGATTGTCTGGATGTAAAACGGCTCCTTGGAGGTATCGCCGAGGGCGTGGCGAAGCTTTGTGATGCTCTGAGTCAGCACATCGTCACTAACCGTGACGCCCTTCCAAATCTCCGACAGAAGCTGTTCGCGGCTCACGACCTCGCCGGCGTGCCGGGCGAGAGCAACGAGAACTTCCACGGCCTTCGGCTCAAGGCGCGCGACTTCGGCCCCGCGCGACATCCGGTTCAGCGCGGGTTCGACCAACCAATCGCCAATTTTGATCCGAGTTGTTCTTTGAGCATCCAAAACGATGCGCTCCGTCAAACCTGGGCGTGACCGTCTCGTCCGGTCACGCCCCCGACCAGCGTCGCCTCACGCGTTCCATCAAAGCCGGGATTCCCCAGATGAACGCCAAGCCGAAGTGACTTTGCGCTTTTGCCGCGTTTCGGCAAGACCTGACCCAGATTAGCATGGTCGATCGGCTGGCAAACGCCGAGGCGCATCCCAACACGTCCTGATCCTGAGGCACTCACAAACAAGACATCCTGCAAGTGCGGTGCGCCGCGAATGCCGTACCAAGGGTTGCCACTCCCTGCGAAAACCATTGATACACTGCAAAACCCCATAGCGGGCTCGTTAACGCGCTACCCGAGCCTAAGATGACGGCACGGTTCGCCGAACTTGGCATCGTGGTGCTTACCCTTGCTCCCGCCGACTACGGAAAGCTCATCATCAATACGGAGAAATGGGCCAAGGTGGGCAAGTTCGCCGGCCTAAAGCCGGATTGAAGCCCACCGCATATCCGTTCGCGAAATTCGCGTGTGCTAGCCCGGGGCGCTAACACTTCTGCCCGTGCGGAGCATAGAGTGCACCGCGAAACCGCTACGCCGCCAATGTCGCAGTTGGGTCAATAGCGGAGACACAACGCGTAATTTGCGATGTTAGCTTTCACCTCAGAAGCAGACATCCGTTGCCTCCTGCGTACGCCAAAGAGCCGCGGTCCAGTCTCAGTGCTTTCGAACTAAGTCTCGGTGCAGCAAAACTTGGATATCGAAAAATCGCGACCAGAGACTTGCGCGCAAAATTTGGCAGATGCTCAGCGAAGAAGGGAGACGTTCTGCTGCAGAGACCGATGGCGCCTCGCCAACCCGTGGAATAGTCGCGCATTCTCCAAGAGACCTGACACGGCCAAAAACGGCAACAGTGGCTGGCTGGGGCGCCTGGATTCGAACCAGGGGATGGCGGAATCAAAATCCGCTGCCTTACCACTTGGCTACGCCCCACCATGACGGGTCGGTGCGCGCCGAGGCACGGGGGCGTCGGGCGCGCGCGGACCATAGCGGCACGCCCTGCTCCGATCAACGCGGGCTTGGCGCCGTTCCGGTCGATTTTTACAGCCATTTTCGCCTAAGCTTAAAGCAAGGCGACTCGAAAGCGAGCCGCCACGGAGGCGCGAGATGACCTACCGGGCTCCGGTTGCCGATATCGCGTTTGCGCTCAAGCACGCCGCCGGCTTCAAGCCGGCGCTGGATGACGGGCTTTATGGCGACCTCACCGAGGATGTGGTCGACGCGGTGCTGGAAGAGGCCGGCAAATTCGCCACCGACGTGATCGCGCCCGCTCAACGCGGTCGGCGACCGCCAAGGCACGCCGCTCAAGGACGGCGCCGTCACCACGCGCGCCGGGCTGGAAAGACGCCTATCGCGGCTGGGCCGCGGCCGGCTGGAACGGCCTCGCCGCGCCCGCAGCACTGGGGCGGCCAGGAGCTGCCGCAGGCGGTCAATGCCGCCTGCATCGAAATGTGGAACTCGGCCGCCATGGCGTTCGGCATCGGGCCGGTGCTGACCATGGCGGCGATCGATGCGCTCACCGCCCACGGCAGCGACGCGCTCAACGCGCCTATCTGCCCAAGCTCGTGTCCGGCGAATGGATGGGCACCATGCAGTTGACCGAGCCGCAGGCCGGCTCCGACGTCGGCGCGCTGCGCACCAAGGCCGAGCGCGCGGGCGACGGCACCTATCGCATCACCGGGCAGAAGATCTTCATCACCTATGGCGAGCACGACCTCACCGACAACATCATCCATCTGGTGCTGGCGCGGCTGCCCGATGCGCCGGCCGGCATCGCGCGGCATTTCGCTGTTTCTCGTGCCCAAATTCCTGCTCAACGCCGATGGCTCGCTCGGGCCGCGCAACGACGTGCGCGCGCATTCGATCGAGCACAAGCTCGGCATCCACGCCTCGCCGACCTGCACCATGGTGCTACGGCGACCACGGCGGCGCTGTCGGCTATCCTGATCGGCGAAGAAAACCGCGGCCTCGCCTGCATGTTCACGATGATGAACCTGGCGCGGCTTGCGGTCGGCGCTGCAGGGCGTCGGCATCGCCGAGCGCGCCACCCAGCAGGCGCTGGCCTATGCGCGCGAGCGCAAGCAGGGCCGCGCCGCCGGGGACAAGGACGGCGCGAGCCCGATCATCGCGCATCCCGACGTCAAGCGCATGCTGCTCACCATGCGCGCGCTCACCGGCGCGGCGCGCGCCATCGCCTATGCCACCGCGGTCGCGATCGACCGCGCCCACCGCAGCAGCGACGACACAACGCGCGCCAGGCCGCGCATGAGCGCGCCTCGCTGCTGACGCCGGTCGCCAAGGCATTCGCCACCGACATCGGCAGCGAGGTGTCGTCGCTCGGCGTGCAGGTGCATGGCGGCATGGGCTACATCGAGGAGACCGGCGCGGCGCAGCATTTCCGCGACGCCCGCATCGCGTCAATCTACGAAGGCACCAACGGCATCCAGGCGATCGACCTCGTCACCCGCAAGCTGCCGCTGTCGGGCGGCGAGACCGTCAAGGCGCTATATCGGCGAGTTGCGGCGCACGGCCGATGCGGTGCAAGCCGCCAACGATCCCGCCTTCGGCGCCACCGGCGCGCGGCTCACCGACGCGATCGACAGTCTCGAACGCGCGACCGCATGGCTGCTCGAAGGACCCGCAGAGCGAAGCGGCGCTGGCCGGCGCCACGCCTTACCTGCGGCTGTTCGCCCATGCCGCCGGCGGCGCGCTGCTCGCCGAGCAGGCGCTTGCCGCTGCGCGCATGGCGAGTGACGGTTCCGCTCCCGCGCGCATCGCATTGGCGCGGTTTTTTGCCGAGCACCTGGCGGTCGCGGCCGGCGGGCTGGAGCGCTCGGTCACCGAGGGCGCCGCCAGCGTCAACGCCGCCAATGCAGCGCTAGTGGTCCAATTCTAACATTCGCATCCCATTTCCGCGGGTGACCTTGCGAATGTTAGAATTGAAAGACCACTAGTAAGTATACGCTGCTAGTGGAGTTTGGATTTGACATTCGCGTCGCGCGCTTGCTGCCAGGTGGATCGCGAATGTCAAATCCACTCCACTGGACTAAATGGCCTTCCGCGCGCCCCCGGAAGCGATTAAGTCTGACGGATGACGACGCTTTATATCACCCATCCTGCCTGCCTCGATCATCTGACCCCGTCCGGCCATCCCGAACGGCCCGATCGCCTGCGGGCGATCGAGAAGGCGCTGGCGGCGGACGCGTTCGCGCCGCTGATGCGCGCCGAGGCATCGGCCGCGAGCCTCGCCACCATCGCGCTCTGCCATCCGATGGACTACGTCGCCGCGGTGCAAGATGCCTCGCCGCACGAGGGCATGGTCCAGATCGACGCCGACACCACGATGTCGCCCGGCACGTTCGAAGCGGCGACCCGCGCCGTCGGCGGCGCGGTCGATGCGGTGGATGCGGTGATGACCGGCAAAGCCGCCAACGCCTTTGTCGCCGTGCGACCGCCCGGCCATCATGCCGAGCAGGCCCGGCCGATGGGGTTCTGCCTGTTCAACAATGCGGCGATCGCGGCGCGTCACGCCCAGACCAAGCACGGCGCCGAGCGCACGGCGGTGGTCGATTTCGACGTCCACCATGGCAACGGCTCGCAGGATATCTTCTGGTCGGATTCGACGGTGATGTATTGCTCGACCCACCAGATGCCGCTCTATCCCGGCACCGGCGCCGTGTCCGAGAGCGGCGAACATGACACCGTCGTCAACGCGCCGTTGCGGCCCGGCGACGGCGGCAGCCAATTCCGGGAAGCCTTCCAAAGCCGCATCCTGCCGCGGCTCAAGGACTTCAAGCCCGACCTGATCGTGATCTCGGCCGGCTTCGATGCGCACACCCGCGACCCGCTCGCCAATCTCAACCTGTTGGAGGCCGACTTCGCCTGGGCGACCCAGCAGATCATGGCGATCGCCGACCAGAGCGCGCAAGGCCGCGTGGTCTCGGTGCTGGAGGGCGGCTACGATCTGCAGGGCTTGGCCGGCTCGGTTGCAGCCCACGTCACCGCTTTGATGCGGGGTTAATCCTGCCCGCAAAGCGGCTACAATACCCGCCCGAACTCGCTTCCGACATTCGCCTGGGCGTTGGCAAGGTGCCCGTGCGAGCGTCGGAGTTGGGACTTTAAGACAAATCCGGAGCCAGCATGGCCGACGCCAGCGCCAACAGTGACGTGATGAAGCTGACCTTCGAGAAGGCGATCGACGAACTCGAGTCGATCGTCAAGCGGCTCGAAGAAGGCAAAGTACCGCTCGAAGAGTCGGTTGCGATCTACGAGCGCGGCGAAGCGCTCAAGCGCCGCTGCGAGGACCTGCTGCGCCAGGCCGAGGCTCGGGTCGAGAAGATCACCCTTGATGCGGCCGGGAAGCCGACCGGCACCGGACCGCTCGGGGACAACTGACCCAAGGCGGGGCGGATCGCCGCCCCCTCCCCACGATCAATGGACAGGACGCACGTTCTCATTCCATACTCGGCCTTCGGCAAACGGCTACCCCCAAAGACTCGAAGATGCGCGGACGACGAATCCGGCTGTCGCCTTCCCGGCGCATCATCGCTGATGTGATGCGCTATGCCATCGCGGTGCCGGGCGTCCTGACCGAACGCACCATGGACCTCGGCAGCGTCATCGCGGCGCGTGACGCGGTGCCATACCGTCCGGCCTGGGCCGGCATTTTTGCCAAGGCGTTCGCGCTCACCGCACGTGAATTTCCCGAGTTGCGCCGCGTGTACGTGAAGTGGCCGTGGGCCCATCTCTACGAATATCCCGACGTCACCGTCAGCATCATGGTCAACCGCGAGCATGATGGCGAACCGTGCGTCTTGCCGCTGGTGATCCGGGATCCCGCCGCGCATTCGATCGGCGTCATCGCCCAGATCATCGATCAGCGCGTTACGGCTCCGATCGCCGAGATCGGGGCCTTTCGCCGCGTGCTCGCCATCGGCAAGCTGCCAGGCATCCTGCGACGACCGCTGTTCTGGCTCGGATACAATCTGCCCCGGTCGCGCGCGACCTATTTCGGAACGTGCGCTATCACCTCGGTGTCGTTCACCGGATCGGAACTGCTGTACGTCCCGACTCCCACCACGAGCCTGCTGACGTTCGGCGTGTTTGGGCCGGACGGCCGCACGCCGGTCCGCATGGTCATCGACCACCGCGTGATGGATGGGATGCAGTTCGCTGCCATTCTCGCCCGGCTGGAGACCGTCATGAACGGCCCCATTCTCGACGAGCTGCGTGCGGAAGCGGCAACCTCCGGCCGCCGCTCAATTCAGGCGGTTTCGGGCCATCGCGCTTAACCCCTGCCCTACTTGGTCTTGCGGAAGACCAGCAGCGTCTTGAACTCGCCGACGCGTTTGACCGGCGCGCGCTTCTCCCACTTCTGCACGATCGGCAGCGCTTTGTTCCAGGCCATCGAGCCCATGTAAAACAGGATGTGGCCGTTCTTCTTGGTCTTGGCGGTGAACAAATCCAGGAGCTTCTCATCGGTCATGCCGCCATAGGCCTTGCTGGCGGTGTTCGGGAAGAAAAACTCGCAGAGATGAAACATCGTCACGACGTCGAAGTCGGGCAAAGCTTCGGGTTGGTCAGATAGATGTCGCCGAAATAGGCAAGATAGGATTTCGAGACCTGCGCCTTCGCGGTCGAAAGCTCGATATAGGCCTCGTACTCCTCTTTCGAGGCGGTGATCGCCAACACGACGTTGCCCGACTTATTGGTCGCCTGCTTGATCCCGATCACATGATGGGTGCCGGTGCCAAAGTGATAGATCAGCTTGTTCTTGATCTTGTTCTTTTTGGTCCAGTCATTGAAATGCGAGTCGCATGGGCAGACGTTGACGTCCAGATCCCATTTGTCGGTCCAGTAGTTCATCTTCAGCATCGTATCCCTCCACGGTCATGATCAAGTATAGCGCCTAAGCAGTCGTCTGGGCCAATGTCACCGGACGCGGGGAACGGCTGGCCGCCGATCCCCCGACCATCTCGATGGCGCGCTGATGCAGTGCCGCCAGCACCGGGGTCCGGCCGATCGAGATCACAATGGCCTCGGGCAGCTTGTCACCGAGAAGCGCATAGAGATCGCGCGTTTCCGCCTCCTCCAGCGTCGAGACCGCCTCGTCCAGCAGCAGCACGTCCGGGCGGTGGATCAGGGCGCGGGCGAAACCGACGCGTTGCTGCTCGCCGCCGGACAACAGCGTATTCCACTCGGCTTCCTCATCGAGCCGGTCGGCAAGATGGCCGAGCCCGGCCGCCGCCAGCGACGTGCGCACGCTCGGCCTCATCGACCTCGGCCGCGGGTGTCGGATAGGTCAGCGCCTGCCGCAACGTTCCGAGCGGGAAGTACGGCCGCTGCGGCAACGCCAGGACGCGCGCGTTGTGCGGCAGCAGAATCCGCCCCTCGCCGATCGGCCAAACGCCCGACAGTGCGCGGCAGAGACTGGACTTGCCGGAGCCTGACGGCCCGCGGATCAACAGGCGTTCGCCGGGCGCAAGCTTCAGGCTCGCGAGCGATGCGATCGGCTCGCCCTTGCGCAGTCTTGATGATGAGATCGGCAACCGAGAGGCCGGCGGCATCGTCCTCGATCTGGATCGACGCGCCGCGCGGGCCCGGCACATCGACCTTGCCCATGGCCGCCTCAAACTGCGCCACCCGGTCCATCACGGCTTTCCATTCCGCGATCTTGGCGTAGGACGTCACGCAGAAGGCGAACGCTGCTTCAACCCGTTGGAACGCGAGCGATGCCTGCATCAAGACGCCGAGCGGAATTGCACCGACCAGATAAGCCGGCGTCACCACCAGGACGGGAAACACCGTCGAGACATGGAAATAGCCGAAGATGAATCCGTTCAGTCCGTTCTGCCGGCGCACCAGCGCAACCCAATTGCGCAGCAGCGCGCCGTATCGGTGCTTCAATTCCTGCCGCTCGACCCTCTCGCCGCCGATCAACGCCACCGACTCGGCGTGGTCGGTCACCCGCGCGATCGCAAAACGGAAGTCCGACTCGTAGCGCTGCTGATTGAACTGCAGCGGGATCAGCGGCTTTCCGATCGCATGGGCGACCAGCGTGCCGATCGCGGCATAGCCGATCGCGAACACGATCAAATAGCCGGGAAACGAAAAGTCGACGCCGAACAACGGCATCGGCGCGATCAGCGAGAGCCCCCACAACACAAAGGCGAACGATGCCAGCGAGACGATGCTGTTGAGAAATCCGGTCCCGAGCTCATGGGTGAGCCGCACGAACATCAGAACGTCATTGGCGATGCGCAGATGGATATTGTCGACACTCGGGTCAACGAAGCGGACGCGGTAGTGGCGCCCTTGCGCCATCCACAAATCGACGTAGCGGTTGGTCATCCATTCGCGCCAGCGGATGATCAAGGTCTGGCCGAACCAGAATTGGCCCATGCCGGACAGGATGGCGCCGAGGGTAATGAGCAAGAACACCAGCAGCTGAACCTGGACCGCGTCCCAATTGCGCGCCTCGATGGCGTTGAAAAATCCGGCGTTCCATTCTGCCACCTTGACGGCGACGTACACCACGAACAGCTCCGAGCCGATCACGCCGACGAGCAGGCCGAGCGCCCGCCATCGGTCCTCCGAACGGAAATAAGGCAGCGCCAGCCTCAGGAATGTGCGCAGCGCAAGAATGACGTTGCTCATGTCAGATACCCGAAGGACGTGGCGGCCCCACTCGGGCCACGAAGACTTGCCATGCAGGGCCAAGTCTATAGCGTGCGGTCGATTTCGAGGCAGCTAGTTCGAGGCAGCTACCGCGGTCCCGCCTCCTGGCGCGCGGCTTTATGCCTCAACTGCCCAAGAACGCCCTCCGGGGCGCTCAGAAACGACCGGAAAATCATCCAAAGGGACTAGCCCACTGGGGTAGCCCAGAGGATGAGCCGATAGGATTAATCCATGAGCTTTGCCCCCGACAAGGACCCCACGCCGGCGACGCTCCGGCATGCGACGCCATCGAGTTGATTGTGGTGCCGCGCAGCGTCGATCTCGGCGGCTTCTCGGTGCGCCGCGCGCTGCCGCACGCCAAGCGGCGGATGGTCGGCCCCTTCATTTTCTTCGATCATATCGGGCCGGCGGAGTTTCGCGCCGGCCAGGGCATGGACGTACGCCCGCATCCCCATATCGGCCTCGCGACTGTGACGTTCCTGTTCGCCGGCGAGATCATGCATCGCGACAGTCTCGGCAGTTCCCTGCCGATCCGCCCGGGCGACGTCAATTGGATGACCGCGGGCCGCGGCATCGTGCATTCCGAACGCACCGCGCCGGAGCGCCGCGCCGGCGGCGAACCCTTGCACGGCCTGCAGTGTTGGGTGGCGTTGCCGGCCAATGCGGAGGAAACCGATCCGATGTTCGCGCATGATCGGCCGCGCCGAGCTCCCGGTCGTGACCGATCGCGGCCGCACCGTGCGCGTTGTCGCCGGCAACCTCTCGGGGCGCGCTCTCCGGTGCCGACCTTGTGGGACACCTTGTTCGCCGAGGTGACGCTCGCCGCCGGTGCGACGATGCCGTTCGATGCCGCCACCGAAGAGCGCGCGCTCTACGTGATCGATGGCGAGATCGACATTGCCGGCGACCACTTCGCACCCGGGCGACTGCTGATCTTCCGTCCCGGCGACGCCATCACGATTGCGGCGACCAGCGATGCACGCATCGTTCTGCTCGGCGGCGCGGCGATGGATGGCCCGCGTCACATCTGGTGGAATTTCGTATCATCGCGCCGGGACCGCATCGAGCAGGCCAAGGCGGACTGGAAGGCCGGACGCTTCGAATTCCGTGCCGGGCGACACGGCAGAGTTCATTCCGCTGCCGGAATAGGCGCCGCCCTACCGGCTCGGCAGGCTGACAATCGGCGCGCTTTTCGGGATCATGCTCTATCGCCGCTTTTGCAGGCCGCGAGATCCGGCAGCTTTTGTTTGACGCGCCCGATGTCGGCCCAAGGATCGGACTTCTTATCGCGTTTGAGCGAGCCGAGCCGCTTGCCGAGATTGCGCAGCGTGTACTGGTTGGCCGATTTGAGCCGGCCGAGCTCCTCCCAGGTCACGGGCACGGACACGGGAGCGCCGTCGCGCGCCCGCGTCGAATAGGCGGCAACCGCGGTCTGCTCCAGCGAGTTGCGAAGATAGTCGATGAAGATTTTGCCTTTGCGGATCGACTTCGTCATCGTCGCGACGTAACGCTTCGGATCGTCGGCCGCCATCGCCTGCGCGAACGCCTGCGTGAACGTCTTGGTCGTTTCCCAATCGACCGGCGCCACCGGCAGCACCACGTGCACGCCCTTGCCGCCGGACAGCTTCACGAAGCATTCGAGATCGATCGCCGCCAGCCGTTCGCGCACCTCGCGCGCCGCCCGACGATGTCGCTCCACCGGACGCCGTCGCCGGGATCGATGTCGAATATGATCCGGTGGCAGCGATCGAGATGGTCGATGGTGGAGCCGCGGACATGCAATTCGAGGACGCCCGCCTGCACCAACGACAGCAGCCCATCGAGATCTTGCACCGCGATCACCTGCCGGCCCTTGCCGTCGATGACGCTGCGCAGCCTCTGGTCATCGAGCCCGGCCGATGCATGCTTCTGGAAAAAGCATTGGCCTTGGGTGCCGTCGGGGCAGCGCAGCAAGCTGAGCGGGTAGTTGACGATCTGCGGCGCCATCCAATCCCACACCGAACGATAGTAGTCGGCGAGGTCCTGCTTGGTGACGCCGACGTCCGGCCAGTAGATGCGATCGGGATGGGTAAAGCGGACGTCGCTTCGCGCTGCCTTGACCGGCGTTCTGGCGGATGCCGCCGCGCTGGCGTTTGACCGCATCGACCTTCCGCGCAGCCGGCGCATTCTGCACCGTCGGCGCTTCCCGCACGACCTCTTTGGCCGGTTTGTCTTCGCGCACGCCCTTGAAGGCCGCCTGCCGGACCATGCCGTCTCCGGTCCAGCCCCGAAAATGTGTTTCGATCACGGTTTCTGGCTTCACCCAGCGCAAGTCGCGGCTGCGCGCTTCGGTGCGCGGGATTTCGTCGAACGGCGGTTTGTCGATCTCTAGCGGATTGAGCCGCTTCCACAGGTCACGGGCCGTCGCGCGTGAATAGCCGGTCCCGACGCGTCCGGCATAGACCAGCTTGCCATCGCGATAGTAGCCGACCGCGAGCGCGCCGACCGACTTGGGCAGCACCGTCGACGGGGCATAGCCGCCGACCACCAGCTCCTGCGCGTTGGCGCATTTGATCTTGATGAAATTGTCGGAGCGGCCGGGCTGATAGGGCGCGGTGGCGCGCTTTGAGATGATGCCCTCGAGGTGCATCCGGCATGCCTGCTCCCAGACATCGGCGCCGCCCTCGGTGAAATGTTCGCTGTAGCGGATCGCGCCAAGTTGTTTGCCGTCGTCCAATAGCTCCCGGAGCGCGGCCTTGCGTTCCCGCAACGGCCGGCGCGACAGGTTTTGGCCGTCGAGATGCAGCAGATCGAAGACGTAATAGACAAACGAGTTGCGCTCACCGTGGCTGAGCGCTGCCTGCAGCATCGAGAAATCCGACACACCCCGGCTGTTCTCAACCACGATCTCGCCATCGACGAGGGCCGTGTCGGCGGCAAGCCTGGCGACATCCTTGGCGATGTTGGGAAACCGCGCCGACCAATCGAGGCCCTTGCGCGTGAGCAGCTTGACCTTGCCGCGCTCCAGCCGTGCCTGGGTGCGATAGCCGTCGAACTTGATCTCATGGATCCAGTCGCCGCCACTCGGAACCTTGTCGCGCGACGACGCCAGCGACGGCTGCACGAAATCCGGAAGCGGATCGCCTGCCGGCGGTTGCTTGGCCCGCAGCGCTTTCGCTGGCCGCTTGCCGCCCCGCGTCGCGCCGGCTTTGACGTTTTCGCCAACGCTCTTGCTCGAATGCCAGACCCGCTGCCGCCCCTTCCCGGCCGCGATCTCTTCGATCGTGCGTCCGGAGATGACGGAGTCCGGCATCTCTTCGAGGATGTCGGGATCGTCCGGCGAGCGCGCGACGTCGTCGGTCGCCTTGATCAGCAACCAGTTGTTTCGCTTCTCGCCCGGACGGCCGCGCAGGCGCACGAGGTGCCAATGGCCGCCGAGCTTCTCGCCGTTCAAGGTGAAGTCGAGATGACCTTTCTTGAGGCCGTAGTGGGGATCCTGCTCCGGCGCCCAGGTGCCACGGTCCCAGATCATGACCGTGCCGCCGCCATACTCGCCTTTCGGGATCGTGCCTTCGAACGCGTTGTAGTCGATCGGGTGGTCTTCGACCTCGACCGCAAGCCGCTTGTCGCCCGGCACCAGGCTCGGACCGCGGGTCACCGCCCAGCTCTTCATCACGCCGTCAAGTTCAAGGCGCAAATCGTAGTGCAGCCGGGTGGCAGCGTGTTTCTGGATGACGAAAGTGTTGCCCTTGTCCCGCGCGACCCGGCCGCGCGGCTCGGAGGTCACGCCAAATCGCCGTTTCTTGCGGTAGACGTCGAGTGCCATCGCCGGTTCTTGCTAGGACATCGCCAGGCAGGAAAGGTCCTGAGGACTAGCACATCCTAGACCGCCGTGCCGGGCCGCGCGCCGGCGGGACAACCGACCGACGCCAGGACCGGCTCGACAATGCCGTCTGGGCGCCTCAGGTTCCGACGAGCCGACGCCTCAAGAACTCGCCGCGATTTTTGCGGACATCGCCGCGCAGTTCGCCGACGGCACGCCGCAGCGCAGCGACCTCCGCTTCAAGCTTCTGCACGCGGGCCGCCAGGTCCCCCTGTGCCCCGTCCGGCGTAATCGACGGAGAGCGCATCTCGTCGCCGAACGACACGCCCATCTCATTGCCGCTTCGCCATTCGACCCGGGCGCGATGCATCTCCTCCCGGTTCGGGATGTAAAGTTCCATCACCTCGGGGACGGTGATGGCCTCCGACAATTTCAGGCGGGCGCCGGTCTCCGAATAATCACGCACCAGACAATCGATGCTGGATCGGCGGTTGTTGAAATAGATACGGCCTTGGAGAAAGCTCTTTTGTCTTGCAAGCGTGCGGCGCTCGTCCACCACAACTCTCCTGTAAATTGGCGAGTTTGCGGTCGAGCGACCGCAGGCGCGCAACCTGCAAGATAGGGTGTTTGCGTTACTCCATCGTTATCGTGTTCGCAGAAACAGGCCGGATTGTCCCCGGTCCAGCCCCTCGTGTGGGGGTTCAATTGCGGTGAAACACCAATGGTGAAGCGCGTGCGCATCGATCGTCTGCTGGTCGAGCGCGGCCTGTTCGAGAGCCGCGCCAAGGCCCAGGCGGCGATTGCCGCGGGCGGCGTGACGGCCGATGGCAGGCCGGTGGTCAAGCCGGCCGAGGAGGTGTCCCCCGACGCTGATCTGCAGGCCACGCCCGCGCACCCATGGGTGTCCCGGGGCGGCGTCAAGCTCGCCGCCGCGCTCGACCGTTTCGCGATCGATCCCGCCGATCGCATCTGCCTTGATGTCGGCGCGTCCACCGGCGGCTTCACCGAGGTCTTGCTGGCGCGCGGTGCGCGGCGCGTCTATGCGCTCGACGTCGGACGCGAGCAACTGCATGCAAGCCTGCGCGGACGGCCGGATGTGGTGGTGATGGAGACCACCGACATCCGCGCGATCGCGTCCGCACCACTGGCCGAAGCGCCCAGCCTGGTGACGGTCGACGTGAGCTTCATATCGCTCAAGCACGTGCTGCCGTCGGCGCTGGCGACGACACGGTCGGACGCCCACGCCGTGGTGCTGATCAAGCCGCAATATGAAGCCGGCCCACGCCAAGTCGACAAGGGCCGCGTCCGCGACCCCGCGGTCCAGGCGCGGGTCTGCGCGGAAGTCGAGGCGCTGATCGCATCCTTGGGCTGGACCGTGATCGGGGTGATGCCGTCCCCGATCACCGGCGGCGACGGCAATCAGGAGTTCCTGCTGGCCGCCCGCCGCGACGCCGCGGCCTGACCATTGGCACGGCGGAGCGAACTTCGGCCGGAATACGCGCAACGGCCTTTCTGTTGCCACGGCAACGGTTATGGTGCCGCGCCATGACCCACCCCGGAACCATCACAGCGGCCGCCGCCGCGGCGCAGGCCGAGCACTCGCTCTGGCGCGCCGAGATCGCCGACACCACCAGGCTGGCCTGGCCGATGGCGCTGACGCAGCTCGGCCAGATCGCCATGATGACCACCGATCTGGCGCTGATCGGCCGGCTCGGCGACGCTGCCGTGGCCGCGGTCTCGCTCGCGCATCTCATTCTGTTCGTCGGCTTCGTGTTCGGCATGGGCCTGGTCTCGGCGGTGGCGACGCTCGCGGCCCAGGCATTCGGCGCGCGCGAGCCGCGCATGGTGCGGCGCGCGCTGCGCATGGGCTTGTGGGCGGCGGTGATCCTCGGCGTGCCGATCAACGTCATTCAGCTCTGGGGCGAGGACATCCTGATCGCGGCGGGTCAGACTCCGGAAGCAGCGGCCCTCGCCGGCCGCTATCTCCTGGGGCTGGCCTGGTCGATGATCCCGGCTTGGTGCTTTATCGCGCTGCGCAACTTCATGGGCGCGGTCAACCGCCCGGAGCCGGCGTTATGGATCACGCTGGCCGCGATCCCGTCCAACGCGCTGCTCGCCTACGCGCTCATTCACGGCCTCTACGGGTTGCCGCGTCTCGACCTGCTCGGCGCCGGCCTCGCGACCACGCTTGTGAACGTCATGATGTGCGTCGCGGCGGTCTGGATCTGCTACGCCTGCCGGCCGTTCAAGAAATATCGCGTCCTGGGAAACTTCTGGCGGATGGACGGCGAGCTGATGCGCCAGTTGGTCGTGATCGGCCTTCCCATTTCCGGCACGATGTTGCTCGAATGGGGCCTGTTCTCATCCGCCGCGATCCTGGTCGGATGGATCGGCACCACCGCGCTCGCCGCGCACCAGATCGCGCTGCAGATCGCGGCGATCCTGTTCATGATCCCATTCGGCATTGCGATGGCGGCGACGGTGCGGGTCGGTCATGCGGTCGGCCGGGCCGATCCGATCGCCGCGCGTCGCGCCGGCTTCAGCGCGCTGGCGCTGGGTGTCGCGATCATGGTGGTCTTGACGCTGGCCGTTGCCGCTTTCCGAAACCACATTCCGCTGCTCTTTCTTGGCGACGCCGCGGCAACCGCGGGTGACACCACCCGCCTCGCCGGCGCCTTGCTGCTGATCGGCGCCACCTGGTTCATCGTCGACGGCATCCAAGGCATCGCGGCCGGTGCGCTGCGGGGCTTGAACGACACGCGGCTGCCGATGCTGTACGCCGCGTTAAGCTTTTGGGTCGTCGGTTTCAACAGCGCCTATGCCCTGGCGTTTTGGGCGGATCTCGGCGCGTTGGGGATTTGGATCGGGTTCTCGCTCAGTCTGTGGCTGTTCGGCGCGCTGCTGACCGTCCGTTTTCACAATCTGACCGCGCGCGGGCACCTTCCGCACCGCCTTGATCTAGTGGTCCAATTCTAACATTCGCATCGCGTGCTTGCTGCCAGGTGGGTAGCGAATGTCAAATCCACTCCACTAGACGCGCGGGTCTCCGCCCGCTATCGCAGACCATGGTTGAACGCCTGACGATCGCACGCCTCGGACGACGCGGCGACGGCATTGCCGATTCGCCGGACGGCCCGATCTATGTGCCGTTTGCGCTGCCGGGCGAGACCGTAGAGGCCGAGGCGTGGCCGGGCCATCCCGACCGTCGGTTGCCGATTAAGATCGAGCAAGCAAGTCCCGATCGGATCGCGCCGGTCTGTCCGCATTTCGGCACCTGCGGCGGCTGCGCCTTGCAGCATTGGGCGACAGCGCGCTACCGCGACTGGAAACGCGAGCTTCTCATCGAGGCATTGTCCCAGGCGGGGCTGGACACGCCGGTCGACGATCTGATCGACGCCCACGGCGACGGGCGACGGCGCGCGGTGCTGCATGCCCGGCGCGATCATGGCGACGTGCTCAAGGTCGGCTTCGCGGCGCCGCGCGCGCACCTGATCATTTCCATCGACCGCTGCCCGATCCTGGCGCCGGCGCTCGATGGCGCGCTGCCCGCCGCTTGGGCGATCGCGGAGACGATCGAAGCGATGCGCAAGCCGCTCGACATTCACGTGACCGCCACCGAGAGCGGTCTCGATGTCGACCTGCGCGGGTCGGGACCGCTGACGACGGCGGCGACGACAGCGCTCGCACAGGTCGCCGCACGACATCGGCTGGCGCGGCTCACCCGGCACGGCGAGCTTGTTGTGCAGCAGACCCCGCCGGTCGTGACGATCGGCCGGGCTCGGGTCGCGCTGCCGCCAGCCGCGTTCTTGCAAGCGACAGCCGCCGGCGAGACCGCGTTGGCCGAGCAGGTGCTGGCGCATTGCGCCGACCTGGATCGCGTCGCAGATCTGTTCGCGGGCGTTGGTCCGTTCGCACTGCGGCTGGCCGAGCGCGCACGCGTCACCGCGATCGACAGCGACAAGGACGCGATCGCGGCACTCAAACGCGCCGCCGACACCACGCAAGGTCTCAAGCCGATTGCCACCGAGGCCCGCGACCTGTTCCGCCGGCCGCTCGCTGGACCGGAACTGAAATCATTCGACGCCGTCGTCTTCGATCCGCCCCGACAGGGGGCGCAGGCGCAGGCCCAGGCCCTCGCCACGTCCGCCATTCCGACCGTGGTGGCGGTGTCGTGCAATCCGGCAACCTTCGCACGCGATGCCCGCATCCTGGTTGATGGCGGCTACCGCCTCACGCAGGTCACGCCGATCGACCAGTTCCGCTATTCGCAGCATGTGGAACTCGTGGCACACTTCCAACGATGAATATTGTCGAGCCCATCCTGTTTCAGGCCATGCACAACCCGCCGGCGCCCGCCATGTGCGCGCCGGGCATGGCGCTTGGGTTGATCAGCTACGGACGGCTCGCGCAGTTCATCAACAATATCGGCCGCCGCGCGCTGGCGTTGGAAGTTCCGCCAGATGGCATCGTCGCGATCCACATCAGGGAGCCGATCCTGCACAGCGCGATCGTCCTCGCATTCGCGAATATCGGGGTCGCCACATTATCGGTGCGGGAACCGGCATTTCCGCCTGGCCTGCGCGTCCACACGCTCGTCACCGATGTTCCCCAAACCGGGCCACTCGGGCAGACCAAGGTCGTTCCTGCCGGCATGGATTGGACGCAGGGCGACGGCCAGCCGCTCGAACCGCATCAGCTCTACCGCGGCTCGGGCGAAGCGCTGTGCCGGATTTCGCTGACCTCGGGATCGACCGGCGAAGCCAAGTCGATCGGCTTTACCCATCGCATGCAGGCCGATCGACTGGCCCGCTACACCCACGCCTATGGCGGCAATTTCCCGAACTGTGCGCGGATCTTTTCCGATCTCGGCTTGCCGTCGAGCGTGGGCTTTCGACATCTCCTCTACATTCTCTCGCGCGGAGGCACGATATTCTTCCCCGGCGCGACGCCGATGGACACGCTGCAAACGTTCGAGCTCTACCGGGTTCAAGGCTTGATCGCCTCGCCCGGCGGATTGAGCGGCTTCCTGAAGTTCTACGAAGAGAACAGCGCGTTTCATTGCGGCTTCGAGACCATCATCGCGACCGGCAGCCCGCTGTCGAGGCAACTGTCTGAGCGCGTGCGCGCACGCCTCTGTTCTCATCTGGTGTACTACTACGGCACCACCGAAACCGGCACCGTGTCCTCGGCACCGGCGCACGCGTTGACCGAAATCCCAGGCGCCGTCGGCTACGTGACGCCCGGCGTGACGGTCGAGATCATCGATAGCGATGGCGCCCTGCTCCCGGCCGGGTCTGAAGGCACGCTACGCATCCGCAGTCCGTTGAACGTTGACCGATATCTCGACGACCCCGCACTGTCGCAGATCGCATTTCGCGACGGTTGCTTCCATACCGGCGATACCGGCTACCTCATGAAAGACGGCATGCTGGTCGTCACCGGGCGCGAAAAAGACGTGCTCAACCTGGGCGGCGACAAGGTCAGGCCGCAACCGATCGAGGATGTGCTGGCGGCGTTCGGAGGGGTGAGCCAGGCCGCGGTCTTCACCATGCCGAACAGGCTCGGGATCGACGAGGTCTGGGCCTTGATCGTTCCGAGCGGCCCCATCGACGAGGCGGCCCTGCTGGCACACTGCCGGAGCAACCTTCCCGGCCCCTGCGTGCCGGCGCGAATCGCGCAGGTGGAACGCTTGCCCCGCAACGAAAACGGGAAGATCGAACGGCAGCGGCTGGCCGGTTGGGTGCCCCAGAATCTATGGGGGGCTAATATCCAATTCTAACATTCGCATCCCATTTCCGCGGGCGATTTTTGCGAATGTTAAAATCAAAGGACCACTAGCAAGTATCGGCTGCTAGTGGAGTTTTGGATTTGACATTCGCATCGCGTGCTTGCTGCCAGGTGGGTAGCGAATGTCAAATCCACTCCACTAGTCTGTTGCTGCGCCGACACGCCCGTGGGAGATACTGGAAGGCAATTCCACAGCCTACTGGCGCGAAACCTCGAAGTCTGACAGCTTACCCCAATAATTCGGGTGGGAGGCTGCTCCAATGAAAAAGCACCTTTTGGCAAGCGTCTCGGCGCTGGCGCTGACCTGGAGCGCCCACGCCGCCGACCTCCCGGTCAAAGCGCCGCGTCTCGCCGCCGCTCCGCCGGTCTGGTCCTGGGCCGGCCCCTATCTTGGAATTCACGGCGGCATCGTCTCGCACCGCGGTGAGTTCGACGACCCCGACGCCTTCCTGATCGGAGGAGGCTTCGGTGGCGCGCCCGCCACCTACCGCGAAACCAAGACCGGCGGAATCGTCGGCGTTCACGCCGGTTACAATTTGCAATCGGGCGCGATCGTCTACGGCCTCGAGGGCGACTGGAGTGCGCTGTGGGCGAAGGGAAGCTCGACGAGCCTGTTTCCCGGAGCGTTCGTCAATTTCGATGTCAATTGGCTGGCGACGATCCGCGCCCGCCTTGGCGTCGCGGTGGCGAGCGCGACATTGCTCTATGTCACAGGCGGCGTCGCGTTCGGCGACGTGCGCAACCATGCCAGCGTTCCCGCGCTCGGCTACGACATGATCGTCGACAAAGTCAAAACCGGTTGGACGATCGGCGGCGGCATCGAGCATATGATCGCGAATAACTGGACGGTGCGCGCCGAAGCCCGCTATGTCGACCTCGCCAACACGACTGCAGCCTGCACTGGCTTGCCGGGAAATTGCGCATTTGGCTACCGCGGCGAATTCTCGAACTCGCTGCTGATGGGCCTCGTCGGCGTCTCGTTGAAGTTCTAGATCGCGGCAGCACACGCCGACGCGATCAATTGCCCCAGCGATCGCGCCACATCTGCTCGCCGATGGTGCAGGAGATGCGCGGCGCCGCGCCTGCACCGGCACGAACGCGCGCAGCGGGAGCGCCGCTCCGCGATTTCGAGCACCAGCTTGGTGCGGATCGCCTCCTTGAACTGCTCCCGATCGCGGATCGGAATGACGAAAGCGCCCGGCCCGCCGATCACGCAATCCTCGAAATAGATGTCGAGGTTGTCGATATCCATGCTGAAGCTATTCGGCCGGTTCAGCATGATCGGCAGGCCATTGATGGTGATGCCAGCCGCGACGACATCGTCGCGCTGCGGGACCACCAGCGGCCCGGAATTGTTGGCGCCGTCGCCCGACACGTCGATCACGCGGCGAATGCCCGCGAAAGCCCGACGCCGTCGAACAGCGGCTTGGCGAACATCAGCGCGCCGCGAGATCGACGTGCGCGACGCCCGCCGGTAAGGCGCGCGGGCGATATCGGTGGCGAACGCGTCCGCGCTTTCCGGCCCCTCGATCATTCGCCACGGCACGATGATCTTCTGATCGTCGGGTCCGGCCCACTCGAAATACGTGACTGCGATTTTGCCATGCTGCCGGCGCGGATCGCGTGACATGAACTCGCGCGAGGTGATGGCTTCGATATAGCCTTCCCGTTGGAGCCGCTGTTCCTCCGGATCCATCGAATAGGACACATCGACCGCAAGCACGAGTTCGGTATCGACGGCAATGGCGGAGCTTTGCGCCAGCAGCAAGCGCGACGGCGCGGCAAAGCTGAAGCTCGCCAGCAATGCGGCGGCGAACGTCGCGGCGATTGCAACGGACAAGGACGGAAAGCGCATGCGTGCCTCCAATTCCCCGATTCGCAAATGCTGACATGGTCAGCAAGGCGATGAAAGGAACTTAAGCAAGTTTTGCGCCAAAATTGTGCGGCGGTAGGTTACGTGCATTACAGCCGCAATGCCTGCTCGGGCGGCGTGTATTTCAGACCGAGCGCGTCGGCGACGGCGCGGTAGGTCACCAGGCCGTCGTGCACGTTGAGCCCGTTGCGCAGGTGCACGTCCTCGCCCAACGCACGCCGCGCGCCCTTGTCGGCCAGCGCCAGCACGAACGGCAGCGTCATTGTTGAGCGCGAAGGTCGAGGTGCGCGCGACCGCGCCCGGCATGTTGGTCACGCAATAGTGCACGACATCGTCGACCACATAGGTCGGATGCGAATGCGTGGTCGGCCGCGAGGTCTCGGCGCATCCGCCCTGATCGATCGCGACGTCGACGATCACCGAGCCGGGCTTCATCGCCTTGACGGTCTGCCGCCGAGATCAGCTTGGGCGCGGCGGCGCCCGGCATCAGCACGGTGCCGATGACCAGATCGGCGCGGCGGCACACCGCCTCCACCGCATCGCGGGTCGAGAACACCGTGCGCACGCGCGCGCCGAGCTGATTGGCGATGCGCCGCAGCGCTTCCGGATTGCGATCGACGACGGTGACGGTCGCGCCCATGCCGGCGCTGATGATGCGCCGCATGCGTGCCGGCGACGCCGCCGCCCAGGATGACCACGTCTGCCGGCGGCACGCCCGGCACGCCGCCAAGCAACACGCCGCGCCCGCCGTTCTCCTTTTCCAGGCAGTGCGCGCCGACGTGCGGCGCCATGCGGCCGGCGACCTCCGACATCGGCGTGAGCAGCGGCAGCGTGCCCTGCGGGCTGGTGACGGTCTCGTAGGCGATGGCGGTGACGCCGGAGGCGATCAGGTCCTCGGTCTGCGCGCGGTCGGGCGCGAGATGAAGATACGTGAACAGGATCTGCCCGCGCCGCAGCTGCTTGCGCTCCTGCGGCAGCGGCTCCTTCACCTTCACGATCATCTCGGCGCGGGCGAAGATATCCTTGGCGCTCGCCGCGATCGCCGCGCCCGCCGCCTTGTAGTCGGCGTCGGTCAGGCCGGCGCCGACGCCGGCGCCGGTCTCGACCAGGACCCGGTGGCCCTTGGCGGTCAGCTCGCGCACCGTCGAGGGCACGAGCCCGACGCGGTATTCGTTGTCCTTGATCTCTTTGGGCACGCCGACCAGCATCGATCAATCCGTCAGGCGCGGCGCGGCCGCCCTACCCTTCCAGCGGCTCCGTATCCTTGATCTCGATGCCGAAGCCGGCGAGCCCGACATAGGTGAGCTTGCGCGAGGTCAGCAGCCGGATCGAGGAAATGCCGAGGTCCTTGAGGATCTGCGCGCCGAGCCCGACCTCGCGCCATTGCCGCGAGCGCGCGGCCTCCGAACTGGTCGCGCCGGACTGCGGGATCGCGTGGGTCGGCACGCCGGCCGCGCCGTCGCGCAGAATACACGATGACGCCGCGGCCCTCCTGCTTGAAGCGCTGCAGCGCCGCGTGCACCGGATTGGCGCCGCCGAACACGTCGCGGATGATGTCGGCGCGATGCAGCCGCGCCAGCACGTCCTTGCCGTCGCCGATGCGGCCGTAGACGAACGCCATGTGCTGGACGGCGTCGAACGGCGTCACATAGGCATAGCCGGCAAGCGTGCCGATCTCGCTCTTGCACCGGGAATTCGCCGACCCGCTTGACCAGCTTCTCGCGCGCCTGCCGGTAGGCGATGAGATCGGCGATCGAGATCTGCTTGAGCTTGTGGCTGCTCGGCGAAGGCCGCGACCGCGCGGCCCGCGCATCACGGTGCCGTCGTCGTTCATCAGTTCGGCGAGCACGCCGACCGGCGGCAGGCCGGCGAGCCGGCAGAGATCGACGCAGGCCTCGGTATGGCCGGAGCGCATCAGCACGCCGCCGTCCTTGGCGACCAGCGGAAAGACGTGGCCGGGCCGCACGAAATCGGCGGCGCCGCTGTTGCCGTTGGCGAGCGCGCGCACGGTGTTGGTGCGCTCCTCGGCCGAGATGCCGGTGGTCAGGCCGTGGCGGACATCGACCGAGACGGTGAAGGCGGTGCCGAGCGGCGCGTCGTTGCGCGCCACCATCGGATCGAGATGCAGGCGCTTGGCCTCGCTCGGCCGACAGCGGCGCGCAGACGATGCCCGAGGTGTGGCGGATGATGAACGCCATCTTCTCGGGCGTGCACAGCGAGGCGGCGACGAACAGGTCGCCCTCGTTCTCGCGGTCGTCGTCGTCGGTGACGACCACGATCTCGCCCCGGGCGAAGGCGGCGATCGACCGCTTCGACGCGCTGATGGATGTCGTCCACGCATTGCTTTCCTTAGTTCACGCGGTTTCGCGAACGGCCAGGCCGGCGTTGCTCGCCCACCTGCCCGCGCTGACGCAGATAGTGATCGGCGATCACGCACGCCACCATCGCCTCGCCGATCGGCACGGCGCGGATGCCGACGCAGGGGTCGTGGCGGCCCTTGGTGATGATCTCGGTCTCGTTGCCGTAGCGGTCGACGGTGCGCCGCGGCGTGAGGATCGACGAGGTCGGCTTGACCGCGAAGCGCACCACGACCGGCTGGCCGGTCGAGATGCCGCCGAGGATGCCGCCGGCATGGTTGGACAGAAACACCGGCTTGCCGTCGTTGCCCATGCGCATCTCGTCGGCGTTCTCCTCGCCGGTGAGCGCGGCCGCGCGCGAAGCCGGCGCCGATCTCGACGCCCTTGACCGCGTTGATGCCCATCAGCGCGGCGGCGAGATCGCCGTCGAGCTTGCCGTAGATCGGCGCGCCGAGGCCCGCCGGCACGCCTTCGGCCACCACCTCGATGACGGCGCCGACCGAGGAGCCGCGCTTGCGGATGCCGTCGAGATAGCTCTCGAAGCAGCTTCGCCTTCTGCGCATCCGGACAGAAGAACGGATTGCGCTCGACCTCGTCCCAGTCCCAGCGCGCGCGGTCGATCTTGTGCGGCGCCCATCTGGATCAGCGCGCCGCGCACGCGTCATGCCGGGCACGATCTTGCGCGCGATCGCGCCGGCGGCGACCCGCATCGCGGTCTCGCGCGCCGAGTGCGCGGCCGCCGCCGCGATAGTCGCGGATGCCGTATTTGACGTCGTAGGTGTAGTCGGCGTGGCCCGGCCGGTAGTTGTCCTTGATGTCGGAATAGTCCTTGGAGCGCTGGTCGACGTTCTCGATCAGCAGCGCGATCGGCGTGCCGGTGGTGACCTGCGCGCCGGTCGCTCGTCGGCGAACACGCCGGAGAGGATTCGCACCTCGTCCGGCTCCTGCCGCTGGGTGGTGAAGCGCGACTGGCCGGGCCGGCGCTTGTCGAGATAGGGCTGGATGTCGGCCTCGGTCAGCGGGATGCGGGGCGGGCAGCCGTCGACCACGCAGCCGATCGCCGGCCCGTGGCTCTCGCCGAAGGTCGTGACCCGGAACAGATGGCCGAAGGTATTGAACGACATGATCGTGCGGCTTGTTTAGCCTGGACACTCAGTAATCGGCAGTGGTGGTAGCCCCGCAGGCCGGCCGGGGTCAAATGGCGCGGACGCCCGCTCACGCATAGCGCGTCAGTCTGCTGGCCTGCGAACACGTAGACCACGCCCTGGTCGATCGGCATGGTGCGCGGCCTCCTCCGGCGGCGCGATGCCGAGATGCGCGATCAGCGCGCGCCGGTGCCGCCATGGGCGGCCACCACGGTGTCGCGCTCGAGCGTCGCGTACCAGTCGCCGACCCGGGCGCGTGACCTGCGCGTAGCTTTCGCCGCCGGGCGGCAGGAAGCCCCACTTGTCGCCTCGCGCTCGGCGACGACGTCCTCGTCGCGCTTGACACGTCGGCGTAGGTGAAGCCTTCCCAGTCGCCGAAGGAGATCTCCGGCAAGCCGCGCTCGATGCGCGTAGCCCTGCGGCGGCAAGCCCGAGCGCCGCGCGCACGATTCCATGGTCTCGCGGGCGCGGACGAGCGGGCTCGAGACGTAGTCGAAGTCGGCGGGCTCGCGGCCATCGCGGGCGAACAGGTCGCGCAGGATCTCGCCGCATTGCGCACGCCTGCGCGCGGCCGCGGTCGTTGAGCGGAATGTCGTGCTGCCCTGCAGCCGGCCTTCGCATGTTCCAGTCGGTCTGGCCGTGGCGGACGATAATAGAGCGTGGGACGCGGCATTCAGTCTTTCGACGACGCTGATGTCGGGCGCGTCGGGATGCTTCATGCCGACGATGTGGTAGCCGGCATCGACGTGATGAATCTCGCCGGTGACGCCGCGCGACAGTCGGAGAGGAAATAGACCGCGGCGTCGCCGACCTCCTCGATCGTCACGGTGCGGCGCAGCGGCGCGTTGTAGCTCGTTCCATTTCAGGATGTAGCGGAAGTCGCCGATGCCGACGGCCGCCAGCGTCTTGATCGGGCCGGCCGAGATGCGCGTTGACGCGGATGTTCTTCTGCGCCGAGATCGGCGGCGAGATAGCGCACCGACGCTTCCAGCGCGGCCTTGGCGACGCCCATCACGTTGTAGTGCGGCATCCACTTCTCGGCGCCGTAATAGGTGAGCGTGAGCAGCGAGCCGCCGTTCGGCATCAGCTTCTCGGCGCGCTGGGCGATCGCGGTGAACGAGTAGCAGCTGATCAGCATCGTCTTGGCGAAATTGTCCGCCGTGGTGTCGACATAGCGGCCGGTGAGCTGGTCCTTGTCGGAGAAGGCGATGGCGTGCACCAGGAAATCGAGCGCGCCCCAGCTTCGCCGCGATCTCGGCGAACACCGCGTCGATGGTCGCGGGCTCGGTCACGTCGCAATGGCCGACCACGAGCCCGCCGACCTCCTGCGCCAGCGGCTCGACCCGCTTCTTCAGCGCGTCGCCCTGATAGGTGAAGGCCAGCTCGGCGCCCTGCGCGCGGCAGGCCTTGGCGATGCCCCAGGCGATCGACCGGTTGTTGGCGACCCCCATGATCAGGCCGCGCTTGCCGCGCATGAGACCCGAGGCTTCCGCCATGCTGTTCCTCGCTGCGGCGCCTGGCCGGCGGCCTCCTATGGCATAGGGGTCACAGGCCCCATCAAGCAGCCGCCAGCAACCGCGCCGCGCGCAAGGCCGAACGGGGAATATCGCGACGCCGCGCACAGTGTTTGTCCGGATGATGCTGCGTCCGTGCGCCAGGTGCGAGCCGGTGACACGAAGCGCCGGAGCCGGCGGATCGGCTACCATGGATGCGGCGCGACCGACGACCGTCTGGCGCCGCCAGCGTGGAGGGGAGAACGCGTTGAGCGGATTCCGGCAAGAGCGTCGAGGCGGCGATTCCGGCGCTGCGGCGCTATGCGCGGGCGCTGACGCGCGACGCCGAGCTCGCCGACGACCTGGTGCAGGACACGCTGGTGCGGGCGCTGCGCTCGGAGCATCTGTTTCATGGCGGCGACGTGCGCAGCTGGCTCTACACGATCCTGACCAATCTCAACCGCAACCGGCTGCGCTCGCTGGCGCGCCGGCCGACGCATGCAGTCGATCGAGGACAACGACGCGCCCGACATGCGCCGGGCCGGAGGCCGGCGGGCGCGACATCGAGCGCGCGCTCGCCTGCTGGTCGAGGAGCAGCGCACCGCGCTGCTGCTGGTCGTGCTCGAAGGCCTGACCTACCGCGAGGTCGCCGAGGTGCAGGGCGTGCCGATCGGCACCGTGATGTCGCGGCTCGCGCGCGCGCGCGTGCAGATCAAAGCCTATCTCGACGGCGAGCGCCCGGCGCTGCGCCGCGATCAAGATAATGTCAGATGGAACGGAACGACAGATCGGACATCACATGATCGATCGTGATTCACCCGTGACCGAAGACGAGCTGCACGCCTATGTCGACGGCGAGCTTCCGGCCGACCGCCGAGGCGCCGTCGAGGCCTGGCTTGCCTCGCATCCGGACGACGCCGCGCGCGTCGCCGCCTGGCGCGCGCAGGCCGAGGCGATCCGCGCGCGCTACGGCTGCGGTCGCCGAACGAGCCGGTGCCGGCGCGCTTCGACCTCGCCAAGCTCGCGCGCGGCGCACGCTCCTGGCGCACGGTCGCCGCCGCGGCCGTGCTCGCGGCGTTCGTCGTCGGCGGCGTCGCCGGCTGGATGGCGCACGGCGCATCGGCGGCGGCGCCGAGCCGCGATCGACATCTTCACCACCGAGGCGCTCGAGCGCCCACAAGCTCTACATCGGCGAGGTGCGCCACCCGATCGAGGTGCGGCGGCCGAGCAGCATCTGGTGCCGTGGCTGTCGCAAGCGCGTCGGCACCAACCTGCGGGTGCCGGACCTGAAGGAGTATCGGCTTCAAGCTGCTCGGCGGCCGCCTGCTGCCGGGACCGATCGGCCCGGCGGCGCTGTTCATGTACGAGAGCCGAGCGGCGAGCGCTTCACGATCTACTGCTCGCGCTCGAAGAAGGCGCGCACCGCGCTTGCGCTATCGGGCCGGCGGCGACGTCGGCGCGATGCACTGGGTCGAGAGCGAGATCGGCTAGGTCGTCAGCGGCCCAGCCGACGCGACCGGCTCGCGAAGATCGCGCAGGCCGCCTACGAGCAGATCGAAAGCCCGCCGGCGCGCGGAGCCGCCCTGCCAGCGCCGCGACACCAGCGATCGTCGCGCAAGCGGCGCGCAGCCGCGCTGTCAGCCGCTATCAGCCCATGTCCTTGCGCGGATCGTAGGGCTTGCGTCGCGCCACGTGCGCATCAGCTCGTCGAGCGCCGGTCGCCGCGCTCCGGCAGCACGATGCGCACGCGTCGCGAGCAGGTCGCCGGCGCCGTCCTTCGCCGGGAAGCCCTTGCCCTTGAGGCGGAAGGTGCGGCCGGAACTGGTGCCGGGCGGGATCGCAAGCTCGACCGCGCCGTCGAGCGTCGGCACGCGCACCTTGCGCGCCGAGCACCGCCTCGTAGAGCGTGACCGGCAGTTCGAGCCGCAGGTCGGCGCCGTCGCGCTGGAACAGCGGATGCGGCGCGATCGTGACCGTGATCAGCACGTCGCCGGCTGCCGCCGGGGCCCGGCAGCCCCTGCCCCTTGAGCCGGATGTGCTGGCCGTCGGTCGAGCCCGGCCGGGATCTTGACTTCGATCTCCTTGCCGGTCGGCAGCTGCACGCGCCGCGTCGTGCCCTTGGCCGCTTCCGTCGAGCGTGATCGTCAGTCGCGCGGTGACGTCGCGGCCCGGCGCGCCTGCGCGAAATCCTCCTCCTCGAACTGGGCGCCGCCGCCGCCGACCGCGCGCCGCCGCCGACGTCCGCCGAACATGTCGCTGCAGCATGTCCTCGAAGCCGCCGCCAGCCGCGCACCGCCGCGCGCCGCCCGCGCGCTGGATGCCCTCGCGGCCCCAGGTGAAGGTCTCGAACCCGCCCTCCTGGCCGCCGAACGGACCGCCGGCGCCGCCGCGCTGACCCGCGCCAGAGCCCTCGAAGCCCTGGAAGCGCGGCTTGCCCTCGGCGTCGATCTCGCCGCGGTCGAACGCCTTGCGCTTGTCGTCGTCGCCGAGGATCTCGTAGGCGGCGTTCAGCTCGGCGAACCGCGATGCCGCCTTGGGATCGTGCTTGTTGGCGTCGGGATGCAGCTTCTTGGCGAGCTGCGGATAGGCGCTCTTGATCTCCGCCGCGCTCGCACTCCGGGACACCCCCAGGACCTCATAGGGGTCGCGCATCGTTCAGCCCTCCAGCTCGCTCAACCGGGATTTGCTCCCGCCAACCCGCCTAAATGTGGGGATTAATGCGACGGCGCGCAACGCGCCAATCGAGACACTCAGGTTCGCTGCCATGGCCGCATTTGGCGAACCTCCCAGCGGTCCTGCGCGGCCTGGCAGGCCTCGCCCTGCAGCCAGGCCTCCGAGCCGCCCCGGACGTAGCTCGCCAGGAAGTCGCGGCAGGTGGTGCCGTCCTGGCGTAGGCGCTCGCCAGCGGCGTGACGGTGCCGCGCGCGCCGGTGCCGGGATTCTCCCAGGCACGCTGACGTTGCTGCCGGCCTGGCTGAGCGCCTCGCTCACCGCCGCGTAGGCGGCGGCCGCCGAGATTGGGGACCCCGGCGACCGTCGGACGAGGACGCGGCCGGCCGGATCGCGCGCGGTGGCATCCGGCATCGGCCCGGCTCGCGCGAAAACATGGAATCGAGCTGATAGGAGCAGCCGCCCAGGACCAGCGAAACCGCGAGAACGGCGGCGAACACAGGCACGCCAGCGCAGCAGCCGGCGGCATGGCCGGGCCACAGCCCTTCCTCTATAACCGGATCGCCGCAAGCAGGAAGCACAGACACCAACGGAACTCCGGAATGTCCGACACGCCGCCAATAGAACACCGACAGGGTTAACGGCTGGTGATTTCACCGCAAGCCGACGAGCCTTTGCGGCTGTTTGCGGCCTGGTTGGAGGAGGCGAAGCGGTCGGAACCGGCGCGACCCCAACGCCATGGCGCTCGCCACCGTCGATGCCGACGGGCTGCCGAACGTGCGGATGGTGCTGCTGAAGGGCTTCGACGAGCACGGCTTCGTCTTCTACACCAACATGGACAGCGCCAAGGGCCGGGAGCTCGCGCAGCACCCGAAGGCCGCGCTGGTGTTTCACTGGAAGTCGCTCAACCGCCAGGTGCGCCTGCGCGGCCCGGTCGAGCGGGTCGACGACGCCGAGGCCGACGCCTATTTCGCGACCCGCCCGCGCCTGGCGCAGATCGGCGCCTGGGCCAGCAAGCAGTCGGCGCCGCTGGAAAGCCGGCTCGCGTTCGAGAAGGCGATCGCGCTCACGACCGCCAAATACGCCGTCGGCACCGTGCCGCGCCCGCCGTACTGGTCGGGCTACCGTGTGATGCCGATGGTCATCGAGTTCTGGCATGACCGCCCGTTCCGGCTGCACGACCGCATCGAGTTCCGGCGCGCAGCCGTGGACGCAGCGTGGAGCAAGACGCGGCTCTATCCGTAAGCTAGTGTATTGATCGCGAAGTCGTGAGTAGCGGTTTGCGAACAGTAAAATGACAACCCCGCAAGACAATCAGCCGCGCCGCACGCTGCTCCTGACCGGAGCCAGCCGCGGCATCGGGCACGCCACGGTGAAGCGCTTTTCCGCCGCCGGCTGGCGCGTGATCACCTGCTCGCGCCACGCGTTCCCGGAGAACTGCCCGTGGGAGGCGGGACCGGAAGACCACATCCAGGTCGACCTCGCCGACCCCCAGAGCACCGTCGCGCGCCATCGACGAGATCAAGCAGCGGCTCGGCAACGGCGAGTTGCATGCGCTGGTCAACAACGCCGCGATCTCGCCCAAGGCCGAAGGCGGCAAGCGGCTGACCTCGATCGACACCACGCTCGACGTCTGGCAGCATGTGTTCCAGGTCAACTTCTTCGCGCCGATCATGCTGGCGCGCGGCCTGCTCGACGAATTGAAGGCCGCGCAAGGCTCGGTGGTCAACGTCACCTCGATCGCCGGCTCGCGCGTGCATCCGTTCGCCGGCGCCGCCTATTCCACATCGAAGGCGGCGCTCGCGTCGCTGACCCGCGAAATGGCCGCCGACTTCGGCCCGCTCGGCATCCGCGTCAACGCCATCGCGCCGGGCGAGATCGACACCGCGATCCTGTCGCCCGGCACCGAGAAGATCGTCGCGCACCAATTCCGCTGCACCGGCTCGGCACCCCCGACGAGGTGGCCAAGATCATCTATGTGCTGTGCACCGAGACGTCGTCCTACGTGAACGGCGCCGAGATCCACATCAACGGCGGCCAGCACGTTTAGGCGCGTCGTCGAGGCGCCGCCGAGCATCATCATTTTGGGCCTGGGCTACGACCGCTTCCCAATCTCGATGCGCTCGAAGTGCGTAACGCTGTCGGATTTTACCCACAGCTCCGGCGCGACCATCGGTCGGCGCATCTGCTGCGGTCGTATACAGTGTTTTTCCGTTGAAGATGACGGTGTAACGGCCACCCTCCGAACGCAGCGTCAATGTGTGCCACTGACCTCGCGCAATTTTGATATTTTCCGCGGTCGCAAGCTGCTGCCGTTGCCCGTCACGAACCCGGTAAAACCGAACGTTGTTTTCAAGCACGTTGGATCGGGCAATGTAGTAGTTCGCCGGATCAGTCGCGTTGATGATCAGTCCGCAGGCTTGGTCCACTTTCCCGGAGATCGCCTTGCAACGGGTCGTGATCTCCCCATTTGTAAAGACGATCGGCTTGTATATCGCCACCAGAAACCGATTGGCCGCCCTATTCGTCGAGAGCTGGGCCAGTGCCTTACCGCCGGCCGCGGTCTTGTCCGCAACCACCTCCCAGCGGCCGGCCCCCCCTTCTCCAGAGAGGCCGAATTCGAAGTCCTTGGGCGGCCGCCCCACGACATCGTCCGCGAATGTAATCGTCTGCGCGGTTGCTTCGGTTGCGACGAGGAGCGCGGCCGCAACGATCAACGGGGCAATGCCGATTGGCCTATGTAGCATGAAGTTCCTCCTCGGAAATTCGCGGGCGCATGACATCCCGCGGCTCGATTCTGCTCGTCGATAATTTCTCCCAACTAGCGTTGCGGCCGTTGGCTGCGGCACCACGTGTAAAGCGCGTCATAGATCACCATGCCGTGTTTCAGCATGTCATGATCATCTGGGTAATTGGCTGACAGCCCGTGCGAGATCGCCAGCAGGCCCTCGCATTGCGGCGCGAGATCGGGGCGCGATGTGTCCGCGCCTCGCACAATTGTCGCAAGGTGATGGAGCGCCGGATCGTCGATCTCGAAAATCCGGATAATGGCATCGAAGGAGCAGTGGTCGCCGACGTGGCCGAATTCGGCGTCTTTGATGTCATACGGTGTCGCGTTTTCTTTCGTCGCGACCGTGTTCACCTGATCGGCTGGAACATAGAGAAACGTGGCGAGAGGATCGATGAATCGATTGATCAGCCATGGGCAAGCGATGCGGTCGATCTTCGGGCGCTCGCGCGTGACCCACTTATTTTCGATGGCTCCGAGTTTCTTGCGCGTCGGCAGACCGGCCTCTTTCCAGCCGGCAATGCCACCTTCGAGGTACGCGGCTCGAATACCTGCTTGACGCAAGCTTGCAGCAACGCCCTGGCTGACTTCGTGGCCGTGTACGCAATAAGCGACGACCGGACGATCGGATGTCAAGCTCCTTTGACCAGCGCTCGACATCGCCAGGCGAACGATGAAAAGCACCGACGATCAAGCCGCCGTCTTTGCTGAATGCCTCGTCACGGCGAACGTCGATGAGCATCGGCGCCGACGCCGTGCCCAGCCGTCCATAAAGTTCGAGCGATGAAACCGGGAGAGCTGTTCCGTCCATGCGCAATCCCCTCGAAAAATCGAGTGTTGCGCAGAGCTTGGACGGTCTGCCGCCTGACGGGGAGCCTGCGTCAATCCCCACGCGCAATCTAACGTACAATGGCCGACGACGGCAATGGTTCCGCCACTGGGCTTGCCGCGGCCGACGGGCTTATCCATCCTCCAAAGACCACAAATCTCCCGAGGCGCGCCCGACCAAGAACATGAAAGGCCGCGCCGTGGTTCAGGAAGGCGGCAAGACAACGACAGTGTCATTGTCACCTGCGCCGCCAAACAGACTCGTTGGCAAGCTGCAGGCCCCCGTCAGCCCAAAGGCAAGGATCGTCATGTCAACGTCGTTTTCCGCTGGTGGCCATAGGCACACACTTCAGGCCCGGTTCACTGGGGCTCAATGACGCGCTTACGACCGTCTTGAATGTGCTGTGACGTCCCCCTGCGCAACGTAAAGCAGACTGACGGTTACCGGGCCGGCGATTAAAAGAACGAGGTCTTGCGGCACGCCCAGGAGGAATGCGGCGGATCCGCCGACAATCGACCATGCAATCGCAATGGCGTGCTGCCACCACCGTGTTCGGCCCCTAAGGAACAAAAGAAATCCGAAGGTGAAAATCGTGAGCGGACACGGGGTGATCCCGAATGTCGGCACACGAGGATATGAATGTCCAAGAAGATGTCCGACGATTGGATAGACTACCGCCGCATAGATCAAGAATGCGAAGCCGACAAACGATCGCAGATCGCGCGCGATGCCAAAGTTCAATCGACGCCGGAGGCTCCCTCAAACAGATATATCAATCCTTGGATCGCAAAGGCCGCCCCAAAAAAGAACGCAAGCGGATTGATCGCAGAGAAGAAGACAAAGTGGTAGGCGATCCCGTTCCACAGCCACATGGCTGCGAGGATTGCCGAGATGACACGATCGCCCGCCTGACTTGGCCAAAAAAGCAAGCCGATAGCGATTGCCCCAAGGACATAAGCGACGATCTGCAGCGGCCAAAGAGCATTGTTGTAGCTGCCGAAAACATCGAAAAATTCCACTGACGTAAACGGCAGCATGGTCTAGACGCTCGACCATATCGAATAGCTGGCGATTGCCACGATCAGCACACCTGCGGCTGCCTGCATCAGCCGTGCGCTCTGTTCCAGGTTCGAAACTCGCTGGAGAATCGGCGTTCCCACAAAACGGCGTGCAACGATCGCAATCAATGCAACACTGCCAATCGTCAGCGCGATCCCGGCAGCCAGCGACACCAGCACAACGGCCACCATTGCGGTGCTGGCCTGCACCCACGCAAAACCGAGCACCATGATGGTGAGAGGGCAAGGCAGAAGCCCAATGCCGACCGCGAGGGCGTGCGGATGAAGACTGGCTGTGGTGCGTATGAGGCTCTGGACGATCATGATAACGCCAGCCAGCAGAACAAGCCCATATCCAAACAAGGCAAACATTGGCGAGCCGCGGGCAGCCATGAACGGGGTCTGGCTCACCGCAAAGCGCAGCACCAGAAACGCCGCGAACCCCATCAGCACATGCAGGAATGCTGCAGCAAGGGTCACGCGCAGGCCGGTGGCGATCTTTGCATCCTGCCCGAGGAAATACGCCGCCAAGGCAGCTTTGCCATGGCCTGGAGTTCAGGGCGTGTAACGCGCCGAGCACGAACGCAAGCACTGCGCTCATGAGCCCCCCGGCACGCAACTCCGCAGCCAAGCCGGTTACCGCCGTCCGTTGCCACCCGCTCAGAAGCGCCAATATCCAGTCCGGCACGCCGACCTACTCTCAATTTTTTGAAGTCTCACCATATACCTCGCGATAGGCTACGGCATGAACAAGGCGATCTTCTTCGCGTTTGGCTCGGCAGCGCTTTTCGGATTGTCCGCGCCGGCGGGCAAGGCACTCCTTGCCGCGATTTCCCCGGCGGTTCTTGCCGGGCTGTTCTATTGCGGCGCCGGGGTCGGGGTCGCCATACTTCGCCGCATTCAAGCGCGGCGAGGATCGCGCGCCCCTGAAGTCGCGCTCGGCAGGCAAGACCTCCCATGGCTGGCCGGCGCCGTCTTTTGCGGCGGCATCGTGGGGCCTCTGCTGCTGATGACCGGCCTTGCACAGACGCAAGCCGCCACCGCATCCCTCCTGCTCACTTTCGAAGGCGCGGCAACCGCTCTCCTCGCCTGGCTCATCTTCCGCGAACAGTACGGAACGCGTCTGTTGCTCGGCATGGCGTGTCTCGTCGCGGGTGCAGTCATATTGGCTTGGTCGGGTACGCCGACCTTGCAGAGCATCTGGGGACCACTGGCTATCGTGGGGGCCTGCATCGCTTGGGCTATCGACAACAATCTCACCCGCAAGGTCTCGCTCGCCGATCCGCTGCAAATCGTCGAGATCAAGGGATTGGTGGCCGGCCCGATCAATCTGGCGCTCGGACTTTGGGCCGGCGGGGCATTGCCCGAGCCGACAACGGCATTGATCGCCGGATCGGTGGGGTTCGTTTGTTATGGGCTGAGCCTCGTCCTTTTCATCCTGGCTCTGCGCGACCTCGGGACCGCGCGCGCCAGCGCCTACTTCTCAACAGCGCCGTTCATAGGCGCTTTGGGAGCCGTGCTGGCGCTTGGGGAGCCCATGACCATGCACCTGGCCGCAGCCGGCTTATTGATGGGGGCCGGAGTTCTGGCTGCACTTGACCGAACGCCATGCGCACGAGCACCTGCACGTCGCCCTCGAACATGCCCATCCTCATGTTCACGATGCGCATCACCGGCACGACCACTCGCCCTCGGACCCGCCTGACGAGCCGCACACGCACGCTCACAGCCATCGGACTATGACGCACGCACATCCACATACACCCGACGTGCACCACGGCCACCGTCACGAGTAATTTGCAAGGATGGGCGGCGCGGCTCTACGTGTGGATCAAAGCCACTTCTTCCATTTGAAATACGCCAGCGGTCCGATCGCGGCGACGATCATCATTGCGACCGCCATCAGGTACCCGTACTCCCATTGCAGCTCCGGCATGAGCTTGAAGTTCATGCCGTAGATCGACGCGATCAGCGTCGGCGGCATGAACACGACCGCGACCACCGAGAACAGCTTGATGATGTTGTTCTGCTCCAGATTGACCACGCCGAGCATGGCATCGAGCAGGAACGTGATCTTGTTGGAGAGATAGGCGGCGTGGTCGGACAGCGATTGCACGTCGCGCTGCATGCCGCGCAGCTGCGCGCGGGTGTCCTTGGCCCATTTCATGCTGTCGGCTTCGTTGGCGAGATACAGAAGCAGACGGCCGATCGAGACCAGGCTCTCGCGGACCTTCGAAGTCAGGTCGCCGCGGCGGCCGATCGCCTTGAGGATGTTGCGGTAGTTGCGCGCGCTTGAGGTCCCGGCTTCCTCCGGCTCGAAGATATCGTGCGATACCTGGTCCACGTTGGCGCCGATCCGCTCCAGGATGTCGGCGGCGCGATCGATCACGGCGTCGAGCAGCTCCATCAGCACCGTCTCGCCGGTGGCGCCGGCGGGCGAGATCCGGCACAGCTTGTTGCCGACGATCGCAAATGGCCGCGGATCGTCGTAGCGAACCGTCACCAAGTGGTGTCCGGACAGGATGAAGGTGACCGCGGTCGTCTTCGGCGTCTCGGTTTCGGACTGGCACATCATGGTCGCGGTCATGTACCGCGCGCCATTCTCGACATAGAGACGGCTGGTGACCTCGATCTCCTGCATCTCTTCGCGGGTCGGGACCGCGATACCGAGATACCGCTCCACCAGCTTGTCCTCGATCATCGTGGGGCTCACGAGATCGAACCAGATTCCGTTTTCGGGAAGCGAGCCGGTCGGGTCGACAGCCACGCGTTCCAGGCACGCGCCCTGGGGCACATAAACCGAAAGCATTGACCCCTCCCGCACACCATCGCGACGGCTGGCAATCGCGCCTCAATTGGCCCGCCGCCCCCGAGTCTGGCAAGAGCTTTTGGGCGCGCCGGGATCGCCCAACGGCGCGCGTCGACCCGCACGGTCACCCGCACGGTCGACCCGCACAAACGAAACGGACCCGCCCGGCGGGTCGCGCCGGAACGGGTCCGTATCCGAACGCCCTAAAGGTCGGGGCTCAGGCGGCGGCCAATCTCTCCAGCCACTGCTTGTCGCGCAACACCCGGCCTCATCGGCCGCCGGCTTCGCATTGTCCTGGTAGGGCAGCGCGGCGAGCACCGCCGAAATACCGATCTGGCGATATTGGCCGTCGAGGTTCACGTCCTGGCGCCCGTCAGTCCGCTTGACCGAGCTACTCGCAGGGTTCCGTTTCATTATTTTTCTCCTTGGGTGATCTGTCGTATTTTCTGACGCTTAGCAGCATTCCCTCAACCATGACCGCCGAGTACGGCGGAAATGGGCAGCAAATCGTCAGCCTTCGTGACAATCACCCCATCACCGCAAACTCTGGTAAAGCGACCGTTAAAATCGCGGGTCCCCCGCTCGGAGTACCTGCGGGCGACCGGCCGGGCGGAAACGTCCCCGGGCAGGGTCGATACGCCGCTACCGGCACGGGTGTCATGTTAGGGGATCCCGGCGGAAACTGCGTCATTCTTGCAACAACTTCACGGCCTTAGCGCTCCAGAGCCGTCAAATGTCTGGAAGGATAAGGTCCCTTTCAGCTATTTTGTGCGAAAGGACGAGTCGAAATCACAGGTTCGGGCCGCGCCATATCGCGGAATAGGGTTGGTCATGGCAGTGCGTAGGGGAACGCTCCTTCTTCTTGGCTTCATGCTCGGCGGGTGCATGCAGGCCACGTTGGAGCCGGCGACCGAAGCGAATTTTACGCCGCGCGATAAACGGCTGCTCGCCAATGCGCCGTATGCGCAGGCTTCGATACCGCAGGCCTATCAGCGCCATATCGTCGACTATCATCGTTCGGAAGCGCCCGGTTCGATCGTGGTCGATTCCGATGCGCGCTATCTCTACTACGTGCTGCCCGATCGCAAGGCGATCCGCTACGGCGTGACTGTCGGCGAAGACGCGCTGTCGTTCTGGGGCGTGGCGAAGGTCGGACGCAAGGAAGAGTGGCCGTCTTGGGTCCCGACCGCCGACATCAAGCGACGGCTCCCTGACGTTCCGGACCGCGTCGAAGGCGGAGCGCATAATCCGCTCGGCGCCCGCGGAATCTATCTGTTCCAGGGCAACCGCGACACGCTGTTCCGCATCCACGGCACCAATCAGCCGGAATATATCGGACAGGCGATTTCCTCGGGCTGCATCCGCATGACCAACGAGGACGTCATCGACCTCTACAACCGCGTCAAGATGGGCGCGATCGTTGTGGTGCTCGCGCCGCGGCAAGGCGACTCCCCGGTGAGCCCGCGACTGGCGATGACCGCCACGCAGCGATAGCTGAATTGACCATCGCGATCACGGAACGGCGCCGGATCAACCGGCGCCGTTTTTTTTATCGTTGGCGCGATCATGGTCGGCGCGATGGATGCTCCACCCGATTGAAGGGCGGTGAAAGTCAGGCTCAGGCGCGGAGCACGCCCTCGCGCCGCGCCCAATCCAAGGTCCGGTCGAGCGCCCGCGCCAAGCCGGTCGAACAGCTCGTCGACCTCCTGCGCGGTGATCACCAGCGGCGGACAGACCGACATCACGTCGCCCGCCAAGAACCGGATCAAGAGGCCCTCCTGCTCGGCAAAGGCGACGGCGCGCGGGCCGACGGCGGCTTTCGGATCGAACGAGCGCTTGGAGGGCTTGTCGGCGACCAGCTCGACCGCACCGACGAGACCATAGCCGCGCGCCTCCCCGACCAATGGATGCGCCGCCAACGCCGCCAGCCGCGCCTGGAACTGCGGCGCGAGCTTCGCCGTGCGCTCCACCAGGCGCTCGCGCGCGTAGATCTCCAGCGTCTTGAGCGCCACCGCCGCTGCGACGGGATGGCCGGAATAGGTGAAGCCGTGGCCGAAGGTGCCGATCTTGCGGCTCTCGTCGAGCATGGCCTGATACATGACCTCCGGCACCGTGACCGCCGCCATCGGCACGTAGGCCGAGGTGAGCGCCTTGGCGACCGAGATCGAATGCGGCTCGAACCCGAACGCCTGGCAGCCGAACTGCGTGCCGAGCCGGCCGAAGCCGCAGATCACCTCGTCGCACACGACATAGACGTCGTAGCGCGCGCACACCGCCATCACCTTGTCGAAATAAGTCGCCGGCGGCACCAACACGCCGCCTGCCCCCATCACCGGCTCGACGAACAAGGCCGCGACGGTGTCCGGCCCTTCCCGCTGGATCAATTCATCCAGCTCGGCGGCCAGCCGCGTCGCAAAATCTGGCTCGCTCTCGCCGTCGTGCGCAAAGCGGTAGTGATGCGGGCAACTGGTATGCAGGATGTTGGCGATCGGAACGTCGAAATCGGTCTGGTTGGCCGGCAGGCCGGTGAGCGAGGCCGACGCGACCGTGACCCCGTGATAGCCCTTGCGGCGGCTGACGATCTTTTTCTTCCGCGGCCGGCCGAGCGCATTGTTCATGTACCAGATCAGCTTGATCTGGGTGTCGTTCGCTTCCGAGCCGGAGTTGCAGAAGAACACCTTCGACACCGGAACCGGCGCGATCTCCTTGAGCTTCTCAGCCAGTTCGATCGCGCCGTCGTGGCTCTTGCCGCCGAACAGATGTCCGAACGCCAGCTTGCGCATCTGCGCCGCAGCCACATCGGCGAGCTCGTCGTTGCCCCACCCCAGCGCCGTGCACCACAGCCCGGCCATGCCGTCGATATAGGGGCGGCCCGCGGTGTCGTAGAGATAGATGCCCTGCCCACGCTCGATGATCAGCGGACCGGTGTCCCGGAACGCCGCCAGGTTGGTGTAGGGATGAACCAGCGATTCAATATCGCGGACGGCGAGGTTGCTGAGCATGCGGCATCATACTGCCGCAAGTGCGGTGCCGGAAAGCTGAGCATGATCCCGAAAAGTGGGAACCGGTTTCCGGAAAAGATCATGCTCAATCAAGAAACTAAAGCGTGATTGTGATTTAACTTATCCAACTCAAAGCAATCACGCTTTTACTGGCGCGCCGCCCCCGATTTCGAAGTTCGGGCGCGGCTGCGGCAACGGGATCGAGCTCACGACCTCCGGCGGCGCGGTCTCCGGCAGGCGAACGTCCCACCGGCACATGCCGCGGTAGCCCGCGCGTCGTTCCAGGAGATCCACGTGGATGTGGTTCTCATGATAGCCGTCCGAGCCGGGACCCAGCACGGTCGAAAACCGGGCGCAAACGCTGCGCTTCCAACCCTCACGGAACTCCTGCGACACGTGCGGGTCGGTCGGATCGACGGTCTTGCCGCTCACCAGCGTGACCGCGCGGATGTCGAGCGCGTTGCCCTTGCCATGTTCGCTCATCATTGCGCCGATGATGTTGTTGCGGCTGCGGCAATGATAGGCGGCGAAGTTCCGGACCGAACGCAGCCGTGACCCCAGATTCATGGCGGTCATCTGCGCCAGGTCGTCCCGCACCCAGTCGACGATCGCCTCGGCCATGTTGCAGCGGAGCACCGCCGGCGGGCTGAACTCGACTTGGCTGTTGTCCTCCAGCACCACGGCTTCCAGCCGCACCAGATCATCGCTCCCGCATTCGCCTGGTCCTTCGATGGCCTCGACCGACGGCGCGATGGCGCGCGCGCTCGTCAACCGCGCCCGGCAGGCCGACACCACGGGCGTGGCCGACGTCGCTGGCGTCGCCGGCGCGGAATGCCTCAGGGGAGTCGTCTCGGTATCGGAGTATGGGCGCGGACGCGGCAGCGGAATGTCTTGCGCGACCGCAACATCGGCCAGGATCACCGCAAGCATCATGGCGCAAATGCGTTTCACGTGCCCGGTTTCCGTAACAATTGCGGCGATTTGGAGTCAGCGATCGGGAGCCGGATTGTGCCGGTGCGGAACGATCCGCGCAACTCATCGCGCATCATTTGCTGCGGGACCCCACAGCGGCGAGGAACGCGGCGCATCCCGGCCGGGTCGGTTCGGCCGCCATGCCTGGGTCAACGAATTGATCGGGCGCCGCTTTGCCACGCACGATCGCTCCCATAAACTCCGTGCCCATGACGACTTTCATCGCGCCATTGCACGACGGTGGCGCATTTGGGTATCCGCGTGTGCTTGATCATGCCGAGCGAACGATCGCCGTAGCAGCGTCGGCCTCGCCTGTCCTGCGTTCACCTCAACCTCGCTAACGGCAAGGCGGCGGCGCCATGGCTCAGTACGATGCGGTGGTGTGCGGGCTCGGCGTGATGGGCAGCGCCGCGCTTTATCATCTGGCGCGACGCGGCCGGCGCGTGCTCGGGCTCGATCGCTTCACGCCCGGGCACGATCGCGGTTCGTCGCACGGCGAGACCCGCATCATCCGCCTCGCCTATTTCGAGCATCCGTCGTATGTGCCGCTGGTGCGGCGCGCCTATGCGCTCTGGCGCGAGCTTGAGGCCGAAGCGGCGCGGCCCTTGCTGCACGTCACCGGCATGGCCGAGATCGGGCCGCCCGACGGCGCGCTGGTCGCCGGCACGCTCGCGGCGGCGCGCCTGCACGGCATTGCGCACGAGCTGCTGCCGGCGGCGGAACTGATGCGCCGTTACCCGGCGTTCCATGTGCCGCCGCATTATGTCGGCGTGGTGCAGGCCGATGGCGGCTTTCTCGAAGCCGAAGCGTCGGTCGCGGCGCTGCTCGATCTTGCGCAACGACACGGCGCCGAGATTCGCCACGGCGTCACAGTGCGTGCGGTCGAAGCGGCGCAGGGCCTCGCGACGGTCGTGACCGACACCGCGACGATCGCGGCCGGCACCGCCATTGTCGCGGCCGGGCCGTGGACCGGGTCGCTGCTCGCGGCCGCCGCCCTGCCGCTGCGCACCACCCGGCAGGTCCTCGGCTGGTTCGCGCCGAAGCAAGCCGCGGCGTTTCGCCCGCGAGCGGTTCCCGGTGTTCCTGATCGAGAGCGCGCACGGCGTCCACTACGGCTTCCCGGCGCGTCCGGTTGGAGACGGCGTCGCCGCGGTCAAAGTCGCGAAACACCACCATGCCGATGAGACGGTCGATCCGGACGGCTACGACCGGCGCGTGTCAGCCGACGACGAAGCGATGATCCGCGCGGCGGTGGCCGGCCACCTGCCCGATGCCAACGGCCCGCTGCTCGACGCCAAGACCTGCCTTTACACCGTGACTCCCGACGGCGACTTCATCCTCGATCGGATCCCCGGCGCGCCCGCCATCCTGGTGGCCTCGCCCTGTTCCGGTCATGGCTTCAAGTTCGCACCGGCGATCGGCGAGATCCTCGCCGACCTCACCGAGGGACGCACGCCTCGCCACGACATTTCGCGGTTCCGGCTCGATCGGTTTGCCTGATGCCGGAACACGGGCGCCCGCGGCGGCTTATCGTTCAGTGACGCATGATCCAATGGCGCATCGCCCAATGACCGATCGGCGGCGAGAAAAATGCCGTCCGGATCAATTCGGCGCGGATGAAAACGATGCCGCTGCTTGTTAACAGAAGCATGCCGGACAGCCGGCCACCGCACTGAACCATCTGAACGATATAACATTGGACGCCAGGAGGATCCCATCATGACGCGTATGTCGAAAATCGCCCTCGCCGCCACGGTCGCGCTCGCCGCCATCACGGCGACGGCCGGCTCGCAGGCGCAGCAGAGCGCGATGACGTTCTTCATCACCAGCGCCGGCTCGGGCAACGGCGGCAATCTCGGTGGCCTCGACGGCGCCGATGCGATCTGCCAGCGGCTGGCCCAGGCGGCCGGCGCCGGAGCCAAGACCTGGCGCGCGTACCTCAGCACCACTGGGGCGAAATCGGTGAATGCGCGCGACCGCATCGGCCGCGGACCCTGGCAGAACGCCAAGGGCGAGACCATCGCCCGCACGCTCGACGACCTCCATAGCGACAAGAACAATCTCACCAAGCAGACCGCGCTCACCGAGACCGGTCAGGTGGTCAACGGTCGCGGCGACAAGCCCAACATGCACGACATCCTCACCGGCTCGTCGCCGGATGGCCGCGCGGTCGGCGGCGGCGAAAAGGACACCACCTGCAACAACTGGACGAGCAGCGACGCCGGCTCCGCCATCGTCGGCCATCACGACCGGCAAGGCCTCGACACCTCGCCGCCGATGCTGTCGTGGAATTCGTCGCACGGCTCCAAGGGCTGCAGCCAGCCGGCGCTGGTCTCAACCGGCGGCAACGGATTTCTGTACTGCTTCGCGTCAAACTGAACGATCGAGAATGATTTGACCGCCGGGTCGGCAACGGCCCGGCGGTCATTTCTTTGCGCAAGCGCTGCTCCTTACGACGCGCTGCGCCTCATGGTGTTGGCGCGAACGCCTTGGCGTAGCGCTCCGCGACCGCCGGCGGCGTCGCGACGATCAGCGCCACCACCTTGTCGACGGCTTCTCCCGGACACGAAATTGAACTCGACTTTGCTCTTGGCCGCCTCGGCGAGAAACTCCTTGTCCTGCCCGAGCGCCGCGAACGCGCGGCGCAGCATCGCGAGCCGCTCCGGCGGCACGCCTGGCGGCATGACCACCGGCCGCGCCGCGGTCTTTTGCGTGAAATGCAATTCCATCACCTGGCGGTCGGACGGGCTCTTGATGAAATCGAGCGCGTTCGGAAGCCCGGCGAGTTCCGGATCGTTCTGCAGCGCGCCCTGCATGAGCATCGTGACCTTCTTGTCGCGAATCCAGTCCGGCCGCACCGCCTTGAAGCTCGACCACGACCAGTCGGCAATGCCCTGCACTTCGCCGCGCTCGATCGCGAGCGCGATCTGCGCGGTGCTGTTGTAGCCGGACACGATCTTGAACTTGGTGCCAATCAGCGAGTTGTAAAGCCGCGGCGTGGTTTCGGGATCGACGCTGACGATGCCGCCGACGATCAATTCCTTCTCGAACAGATCCTTCGCCGTGCGATGTGGCGAGGTCGCATTCCAGGACAGCGTGACCGCGACCTCGCTGTTGAGGCTCCCGATCCAGCCGAATTTCTCGAGCTCGAAGCGCACGCCGGCCGGATAGGTCAGCTTGGCGAGCAGCATGCCGCGCTGGATCAACGCGATGGTGGTGCCGTCCTTCGGCGCCGTGCTGGCCATGAAATTGGTGGCGGCGAGACTGCCGGCGGCCGGCATGTTCTGCACCACGACCGTGGGATTGCCGGGAATATGCTTCGCAAGATGCCGCGCCGTGGTACGCGCCTGCAGGTCGTAACCGCCGCCGACCCCGGCGCCGACGATGAAGGTGATCTGCTTACCGGCATAAAAATCCTGTTGCGCCGCGGCCGGCGTGATCGCCGTCAATGCGATCGCCGACGCGATCATCAAAGAACGGTATCCGGCACCGATGGAGTGAGCGAGTAGCGACATGACGGACGTCTCCTGAGCTTCCCTGCAGCACGCTTTTGCACGGATTTTAGAGCCGCCAACGGGCGCCGCAACCAACCGACCGCGAAAAACCACCGATGTCCCAAGTGTGGCGGTTCAGAAGTCCGCAATCGTAGTGCGGCGAGTCCGAATTGCGGACTTCTGAACCTAAGCCACACTAGAATCAATGAGTTGCTAGTGTCCTTCGATTCTGAAGTTCGTATCAGACCCCGCCGCGAGATCGTACGAACTTCGGAATCGGGACACTAGGCTGCGATGCGATGTATTGCCACTGGCGGCCGTTGGCCTTATCCGTCCGGAATGGCGCGCCGCTTCATGATGGACCAGGGTACCTCCCGGCTGGCGCTGTGGGCGCGGCGCGTTGCATTTTTCTCGTTGGCCGCCGCGACGCTGTCGGTCGTGATCGTCCATTCGGGCTTGCTGGAAATCCGGCCGGCGCTGGCCACGTTTGGCGCGTCGCTCGCGCTCGCGCTGTTTGCGCTGCTGTTGGCCTTTGCCGGGTTCATCTCGATCTGGAAGGAAGGCCACCACGGCATTGGCGCCTCGCTCACCGCGATCGCCGTCGCACTGCTGTTGCTGGCCTACCCGGCCTATCTCGCGGTCAAGGGGCGCAACCTGCCCTGGATCTACGACATCACCACCGATCCGATCGACCCGCCGCGTTACGACACCTTGGCCAAGGCCAGACCGCGCGACGCCAACCCGGTGATCTACGCCGGCCTTGCGACCGCGGAAATGCAACTCGAAGCCTATCCGGACATCGAGCCGCTCGACGCCGATATCGACACCCGCTCCGCCTACGATTCCGCACTGACCGTCATCAACCGCCGCCGATGGCGCGTGGTTGAGGCACGCGCGCCGGATCAAGGCCGGCAGGAGGGTCGCATCGAGGCGGTGGCGCGCACACCGATCATGGGATTTCGCGACGACGTCGTCGTGCGGGTGCGGCCGTTCGAGGGTGGCGCCCGGGTCGATGTTCGCTCATCGTCGCGCTACGGCTCGTTCGATTTCGGCGCCAATGCCGCCCGGATCCGCAGGCTGCTCGAAGACATCGAGGCGGAGTTTGCCCACCATGCCCCGGACGAGCCACCGCCGGTGGCGCGACCGAAAGGACCGGCCAAAGGCACGCCGAAGCCGAAGAGCCAGCCGAAAGCCGTGCCCAAGGCGGCGCCCAAGGGCAATCAGCCCACCGCCAACCGGTAGCGGCCGTCTGACGACGGCGCGCCGTCGGTCTTGACCTTGCCGCGCGCCACCAAATCTTCGAGATGGGCCAGCACCGACAGACCGGCGGCGCGGGTAAGCCTTGGATCGAGCCCGACATAGATGTCGCGCACGATCGAGGGGATGTCGCTCTCCCCGCTCGTCAGCCGATCGAGGATCGCCGCCTCGCGCGCACGACGGTGGTGGATGAAATGCTGCACGAAGCGAGGCGCGTTGCGCACCGCACCGCCGTGGCCGGGATAGTAGGTGGTCTCCGCGCGCGCCACGAGCTTGTCGAGCGACGCCATGTAGTCGCTCATCGAGCCGTCGGGCGGCGCCACCACCGGCGTCGACCACGCCATGACGTGATCGCCGGCGAACAGGATGTCGGTTCCCTTGAGCGCATAGGCCATGTGGTTGGCGCAATGGCCGGGCGTCGCGATTGCTTCCAGCGACCAGCCGCCGCCGTCGATGACGTCGCCGTCCGCGAGCGTGCGGTCCGGCCGGAAATCGATGTCACCACCGGAGTCGAGCGGCCTCCCCTCGCCGATGCTGAGCGCGCGGCCGGTCCGGTGCGGCCCTTCGCCAAGCGTCGGCGCCCCGGTCGCGGCCTTGATCCGCGCCGCCGCCGGCGAGTGATCGCGATGGGTATGGGTGATGATGATGTGGGTCACGGTCTCGCCGCGCACGGCGTCGAGCAGCGCCGCGATGTGCGCCTCATCGACGGGCCCCGGATCGATGATGGCGACGCGACCACGACCGACGATATAGCTGACCGTCCCCTTGAAGGTGAACGGCCCCGGATTGTTGCACAGCAGCCGCCGGATGCCGGGCGCGACCTCTTCGACCTGGCCGGGCGGCAGGTCGAAGCGCTTGTCGAAGGGGATGTCGTCGCTCATGGGCGCACTCATGGCGCACAGGACATGCGACGCGCCGCCGTCTCAGTCAATCCACGACCGAACCAGCTCGCCGCGAGATCGTACGAACTTCGGAATCGGGACACTAGCCGTCATTCGAGCGTGACCTTGCCGACGCGGATGACCTTCTCCCATTTCGCGGTCTCGCCTTCGACCACCTTGGTGAAGTCGGCGGGCGAGCCTGCGATCTGGATGCCGCCGAGATCGGCCAGGCGGGCGGCGACCTTGGGGTCCTTCAGCGCATTGTTGACCTCGCGGTTGAGCCGCTCGACGATGGCCGCCGGCGTCCCCTTCGGCACGGCCAGGCCGAAGAACGCGCTGGCCTCGTAGCCCGCCACCGTCTCGCCGACCGCCGGGACGTCGGGCAGTGCCTGCGAGCGCTGCGCCGTGGTCACGCCGAGCGCGCGCAGCTTGCCGGCTTTGATGTGCGGCAGCGACGGCGGCATGTTGTCGAACATCACCTGCACCTGACCGGACAGCATGTCGGTCAGCGCCGGCGCCGAGCCGCGATATGGTACGTGCTGAAGCTCGACGCCGGTCATCATCTTGAACAATTCGCCCGACAAATGCACCGACGTGCCGTTGCCCGACGTCGCCCAGTTGACCTTGCCCGGATTGGCCTTGGCATAGGCGATGAACTCCGCGACCGTCTTCGCCGGCACC
>CAVUIV010000025.1:0-92681 GCA_963741595.1 uncultured Alphaproteobacteria bacterium | reverse complement strand
CCGTAGCACGACGCCAGATGCAGAAGTGGTCACCGATGCGCACGGAAAATAAATTCATCGCCTATGAATACAATTCCTTTGTGGATCAGAGTCCGGGCACGGCCGACGTGCGGACGAGCCAGTCGATGGTTGGATGCCTGCAAGCGATGAGGGAGCACATCAACGTATGACCATGCGCATGGTTTGACACCTCGCCCTGTCTCAAGGGGAACATCGTCACGAAAGTTCAGCCGCATGGCTGATGGTTGACCGCATCCCAACGCAACGTCGACCAGGGTCACTATGGGGTCGATAGCGCCTCGTCGCCGTGGCGGCAGCTGTACCCCCAGCAAGAGACGAACGACGCGTCTGCGTCGGCTTGCCCGCCCCGATCGCGTCGAAAATCGATCCGGCATGCGGCCGGTGAGTAAGGGCCATCTGCGGACTGATGCGGCGCAGAGCGTGATGCATCGCACAAGGTTGAGCTTATACACTGCACGAAGTCGCTACGCGACAGCCCGCTGCGCGGGAAGGGCGGGAGCGAGAAGCAGCGGTGTCGGTAACCAGTCGAGCGAACAGAGATAGCAGGTCGAGCGCCACACCTTGAGCATCGAGGTCCCAGCAACCTCGCTCAAGGAGCATGCTCCCCATGAAGACACCGACCAACTGTTCGCCGCTGCGCCTGCGCATGATCGAAGACATGACGGCTCGTAACCTCGGGCCCGCCTCCCAACGCGGCAACATCCATGCCTGCAAACTGTTCGCAAGTTTTCTCGGTCGCTCGCCCGAGACCGCGACGCCCGATGACGTGCGCAACTTTCAGCGGTACCTGATCGACTGCGGCAAGAGCATCCACCATCGCATGGGGTGGGAATCCACGTCGAGTTGGTGGAGGGGCGAGATGCGACAGCTCAAAAGAACGCGTGCCCGAGGCGGAACGGTTGGACAGCCGCGGCTTGGACGCGCATTGGCCGGCGGCGCCTTTGCGGCACCGTGCGTGGTCACCTTGGTGATGATGGCGAGTTCGTTTTCGGTCGCGCCCAGCCGCGCCGAAACGGCAGCGCCAAAGGCCGCCGAGTGCCTGGCGCGGCCAACCGGCTTGTCGCCGAAAGGCAGCCATTGGTTCTACCGATTGGACCGCAAGAACGGCCGGCGCTGCTGGTATCTCGGACCCGAATCAAATCGGGTACGGCGAACCGAGACGACCGAGCGACGCAGCGCAACGCCCGCAGCGCCGGAACGCAGCGCCGCCAAGTCCGTGGCGCCGACGCCACGTGACCGGCCGGCGTCGCGAACGGTGGAGTTGGCTCCGCCGGACGTCGTGGCGCAGTCGCCCGCGGTCTCCGCGACCAACTTTTCTGGACAATGGCCGAGCGTGCCGACCGCGGTCGTGCCCTATGCGCGCGGCCCGGCAGCAGCGATCACCGGCAGCAACACCGCGAGCACCGTCGGCAATGGGCCGCCACGCCGCCGGCCGCCGACACGCCGACGGTGGACACGCCGACCGACATGACGCTCGCCGGCGACGGCCGGCCCGCCGCAGTCGCGGCGACCAGCGCGAACGCCTCGGTCACGGGGTCGGCCATCGCCGAGCCGTCGGATCAGCCGCCGCCCACCTTGGGTCAGTTGATGATCTTCTTCACCGCCTCGGCGGCGTTCGTCGCCATTGCGTTCCGCGCCACGCTTGATCTGTCGGCAATCTGGCTGACCCGCCGCCGCCGCAGACGAATGCCGCCGCTACCGGTGTTCGTGCGACCGCCGGTGCAAGTCGCCCGGCCGGCGTTCGACGACGAGGCAGACCCGTCGCGCGATCCCGATTGGCTGCACAAGCGCCTTGCAGCGATGCGCCGCGACCCGGCCGATCGCATCCCGCCGCTGGCCGCGGACGATCCGCCGCTCACGTACGGGCTGCCGCGCCGCCGCGCCGTGGCCTGAGACGCCAGCTGGTTTCGTACGGCAGCCGATGCGATCTCATATCCACGAGCTTATCCTGCTGTGGTCCTTACTTCGCAAAATCGGCGGAAATGGGATGCGAATGTAATCGACCACTAGCGTTCAGGAGGCGCCACCGTCGCCTCCTGCCCTGCCCGTTTGATCGCTCCGGCGACAAAGCCTGACGCCTTCATCTCCTCGACGAAGGCGCGCAGGTAAGCCGCGCCGGCGTCGCGGCCTTTCGGCAGGCACATCGCCTGCCGGATTTCCATGAACCGGCCCGGCAGCACCCGCACCTCCGGATGCGCGTCCGCGAAACGCACCACGCCTTGTTTGACGCCGGCCACGGCTTCGAGCTTGTCGGAGAGGAAGCGATCGAACGACTCCTCGTCGCGAATCAGCGTGGCGTGCTTGAGCGACCGCGTGAGGAACAGGTCGTAAGCCGCACCCTGGTTGACGGCGACCCGCACTCCGGCACGGTCGATGTCGTCATTGGACTTGAGCGGCCCCTCGGCATGCACCGCGTAGACCCCTTCGATGATGACATAGGGGGCGGTGAAGTCGATCTCCGCCGCCCGCGCCGGCTCGACCGCCAGGAAGCCGACGTCACCGGCAGCAGCCTTCACCGCATCAAACGACTTGCCGGCGCCGTCGATCACCACCTGCTGCAACGGCACGCCAAGCCGCCGCGCGAGCTCCTGCGCCAGTTCGACGGTGACGCCCGAGGTCGCCCCGCCCGGCCCGGTCTGCACCAGCACCGGATTGGCGATGTTGATCACGGCGCGCAGCGTGCCGGTGGGTGCAAGCGATTTGACGATGTCGGCGGGATGGGGCAGCAGTCACGTATGCATTCTCCTCAGGCTGTTCAGCACTGTTCAGGAACGATGCAATCGATTAGTTCTTCGCCGGCGGCGCCACCATGGCGTCGGGCTGGTTGCTGCGCTTGAGCGCGTCGGCGACGAAGCCCGACGCCTTCATCTCCTCGACGAAGCCGCGCAGATAGCGCGCCGCCGCCGGGCGGCCCTTGCGGCATGCCCATGGCCTGCTGGATCGCCATGAAGCGCCGGTCCATCACGCGCACGTTCGGATTGGTCTTGGCATATGCGGCGAGCGGCTGGCGCACGCCGGCCGCGGCCTCGAGCTTCTCGGCTTAGAACAGGTCGATCGATGCCTGCGCCGCCGCCGACCTTGGCGCGCACGATCGTGGCGTTCTTGATGGTGCGCGTCAGATAGAGATCGTAGGCCGAACCCTGGCCGACCCCGATGCGGATGCCGGCCCGGTCGACGTCGGCCGGCGTCTTCAGCGGCGAATCCTTCGGCACCATGTAGGCGCCCTCGATCAGCACGTAGGGCGCGGTGAAGTCGACCTCGGCGGCGCGCACCGGCTCGATCGCGAAGAACGCGATGTCGAGCTCGCTCTTCGCCATCGCCGCGAACACCTTGCCGGCGGCGTCGAACGGCACCAGCTCGACCGGCACGCCGAGCCGCTTGCCAAGCTCGCGCGCGAGATCGACGCGTGACGCCCTTCGGCTCGCCGGTCGGCGATCCTTCTGCGCCAGCACCGCGTTGCCGAGATTGATCGCGGCGCGCAGCTTGCCGGTCGGCGCGAGCTCCTTCACGACCTCGACGGGCACGCCCTTCTGCTCCCGCGCGCCGTCATTGGGCGCGAAGGCTAAGACGATCGCGACGGCGGCAAACAAGGCTGTGACGGTCTTTTGCATGGCTGCATTGTCGATGGCTGCATTGGCGATCCTCCCTGCGGGCACTGCGCGACAGCGCGCGGCCCGGTTTTGCAACAGCGTGACGTGCGGCAGCGACCGGCGCAAGGCCGTCTTTGCCGAAAACATTCGGCCTTCTGCCGCCACACGCGCCGCCGGCCGTCGACCTACAATGCAAGCTGATTTGGAGGATCCGACGGTGCGCCGCTCCACATCGTTGCCGGTTTGGCTGGTGATGATCGCCGCATTGGCGATCGTTGCTCATCTCATGCGCGCGCCGCCGCGCACCCCAGGCGAGCCGGTGACCGGCCATGCCGCGCGTGATCGACGGCGACTCGCTCGAGGTCGCCGGCGTCAGCGTGCGGCTGTTCGGCATCGACGCGCCGGAACGCGAACAGGATTGCCGCGACGCCGCCGGCAAAACGTATTCGTGCGGACGCAGCGCGCAGCGTGCGCTCGCCGCGGCAATCGCCGGCCGCGAGGTGACCTGCACGCCGGTCGACGTCGATCAATACAAGCGCGACGTTTCGGTGTGCACGGCGGACAATGGCGATCTCGGCGAAGCCATGGTGCGCGGCGGCCACGCGCTCGACTACACACGGCACAGCCGCGGCCGTTACGCCGACGCGGAGCGGGAGGCGCGCGAAGCACGCCGCGGCCTCTGGGCCGGGATCGTTCGAGCGACCGGCGAACTGGCGTCAGCAGAACGCGACCCGCTAGAAACCAGAAACCCGCTAGAAACCAGAAAGACGACAATGCTCAGACGCCAAACCGGGATCGGACGATGACGAGCGCAGCGCAGACCGCGGGACTTGCAATGATGCTCGCGACGTTCGCCCATCCTGCGGCGGCGCAGCAGCCCGAGCGCGTCGCCTTCCCGAGCGCCGATGGACACACCTCGCTCGTCGGCTACCTGTTCGTGCCGGCAGCGCCCGCTGCCCGCATGCCGGCGGTGGTGATGATGCACGGCCGTGGCGGCGTCTATTCGTCCGCCGCCAAAGGCCGCTACGAGGCCGCGACGATCTCACGGCGCCACCGCATGTGGGGCGCGTTGTGGGCGGCCAATGGCTATGTCGCGGTCCTCGTCGACAGCTTCGGGCCGCGCGGCTATCCGGCAGGCTTTCCACGCTTCAGCTATGACTCCCGTCCCGCTGACGTGAACGAGGTCAGCGTGCGCCCGCTCGATGCCTATGGCGCGCTGGCTTGGCTGCGCACCCGCAACGACATCGCCGCCGACCGCATCGGCTTGCACGGCTGGTCGAACGGCGGCAGTGCCGCGCTCGCAGCCATGGCCACGGGCACGGGCTTTGCACCGTCATCGCTCAAGGGCTTCAGCGCCGCGCTGGTGTTCTATCCCGCCTGCCGGCTGCGCGGCCGGTTCGACGACGGCTATCAGCCATACGCAGCCATCCGTGTCTTTCACGGCACCGCCGACGAGGAAGTGTCGTACCGGCGCTGCAGCTCACTGGTCGATCGCAGCCGCAAGCAGGGCGGCGACATCGCGATCACGATCTATCCCGGCGCCACCCATGGCTTCGACGATCCCGGCCAGGCGCGGCAGAAGATTCCGGCCAATCGGCAAGCGCAAAGAGGATGCGACAGCACGCGCGCTGTCGTTTTTCGCGGAGCGCCTGGCAGCGCGCTGAGGTCAGTGGGTCGCCGTTCGGTCGGCAATCTCACCAACCACAATCCGGCTGGACGGAAGACCAACAACACGCGGTCGGATGTGCGAACGAAACCGAAGTTGCGGGTCGCCGGAATTGCCGCCGTGACCTGAGTCGGCAACTCGCGCACCTCAAGCCCGATCGGCAGCAGATCGGCGGGATGCACTTCGGTGCGCACGACCGGTGCTTGGCTCGCGGCGTCGCGAATCCGTTGCTTGTCCTCGTCGCTCAACGGCAACGGGAATGCCATGGTCGGCAGGGCGTCGAGCGCCGCATTGCGCTCGGAGAATATCGACGGCACCGTCTGGCTGTCGGCCGGAGCGCCAGGAACGACAAGGCGGCCGTCCACGAACACGGCGGTGTCGTCGGGCTTGGTGGTCGGCGCGTGCGAACTCGGCTCCGTCGTGCCGATGCGGCCCGGCACCGTGTGCTGTGCCTTCTCCTGCTGCGCCTTCTGTTCCGGCGATGCGAGGTTTTCCGCCGCCTGGGACCATGCGGCAACGGGAATGGCAACCGCCAGCGCGACAAAAAGCGCGGCTCGTCTGCAACGCTGCAGATCCATGGAATTCTCCTGGGTTGGAACCGTTAAACAACGCCCAGACCGACAATTCGTTGCATGGTCTCAGATTGACGCGGTGCCGAGCCGGAGCCTCAAGGGGCACGAAACAGTCGCGAAACAATCGACGACATCACCGCGAAACAGTGCGCTGCTAGACAACAGTGACAGCGGGTTGCCCCCCGAGCCCGCCGAAACCGAGTAGACCGATGCTGACCGCCCGTTTCTTCGCCCTACCCGCCATCGCCCTCGCCGTGATTGTCGGCCTCGCCCAGGCCCACAACCGGCCCGAGGCAAGTCAGACGGAGCCCGGTGCGGTTTACCGCGCCGTGAGTTGCGCCACGGCGGCGACAAACGATGCGACGTGCGCGCTGGCCGGTGCCTCCCGCGCTGGTTCGCTGATTGAGAAACAAGATCAAGGCCCGCCTCCAAGACGGCCAACCCTGGACCCGGATCGCTCCCCCCCCGACGATCCGGGTCCTTTCATTTTCATTTTCGTTGTTGGCGAGCGCTCACCGATATTTGACCGGACATGGCAGAACCTTGACCGGACAAAGTTCCGCGGCTGCGGCTACCATTGACGGGTGGGCTTCTCACGAAGCCCAGCAAAAAAACACCTTCAGGGAGGCCCGCTATGACTTCGTTTCGATCAATCGCGCTGTCGATCACCGCTGCGGCGATCATTACCGGCGCCGCCATGCTGTCCAGCCACGCGCAACGTGGCGACCTCATCACATTCCCGGCCGACTACGCCAAAGGCGTGATGTATTCGACGGTCGACCGCGCCGACCTGAAGCAAGTGCGCCTGCTCTACGCCAGCAACCCGGCGGCGATCGACGCCGCCAAAGCCGGGAAACCCCTGCCCGACGGAACGGTCCTGACCATGGTGCAATACGCAGCCCAGGTCGACGACAAGGGCGAACCGGTGAAGGGCGCCAACGGCCGCTTCGTCCGAACCGACAAGATCGTCGGCTACACCGTGATGGAGAAGCGCCCCGGCTGGGGCAAGGACGTCCCCGAGGAGATCCGCAATGGCGACTGGCAGTATCAGGCGTTCCTGACGGATCGCACACCCAATCCGAAGGCCGTGCTGGCGGGCTGCTTCAAATGTCACAAGCCGCTCGATCGGCAGGATTTCGTGTTCTCGTGGGACGGTCTACGCACCGTTGCGAAATAAGCGGCGCCGTCTCCCGCACGAGATTCACAACCGGGGCGCGTCAGCCCCGGTTGTGAATATTGTCCGACCCGCAAAGCACGAGGATCGGCACCCACCAATCTCGCCATCACGCTCCACCTTCGCTATATGATGGCGCCTCGGGGGTGAGTGTCCGGTGGGAGTTTTTTCATGCGACGCTTTTTGATGTTGTGGGCATTGGTTGCCGTGATGGCTGCGCCCGCCGCCGCGCAGCAGTGGCCCGATCCGCCGGGGGCGGGTGGACAGCCCTGGCCGGAGTCGCCGCCGGCACAGAAGGCCAAGCCGAAAGCCAAAGCAAAGCAGCCGCCCCGCGACGATGTCGAGGAGCTCACGCCCGGACAGATCCGCCGGGCGCAGGAACAGAACCAACCGCCGGCGCGCGATCCGGGCGCGATGCCGCAGGCCGTCAAACGTCCGCAAAAAGGCGGCGCCCAGCCGCGGCAGATCGAGTGCCGCGGTGCGTTCGCCGCGCGATTCCAGCCATATCCGGCTCGCCCAGGTGTTTGGGCCCGAGAACGTCGCCTACACGGAAGTCGACGGCCCCGACAATTCGAAGCTGATGGCGTCGGTGCTGTTCCCGCGCGACCCGCAACGGCGTTTGGAGGTGCTCTGGAACAACGACAGCTCGCGCTCCGGCACGCAGGTGATCGCCATCAACGGCAAATCCGCCTGGTCGGCACCGCGCGGCATCAAGCTGGGGGCCGCGATTGCCGCCGTCGAGAAGCTCAACGGCAAGCCGTTCACGATGACCAGCTTCGGCGCCGACGGCAGCAACACGGCCGACTGGCAAGGCGGCGCGATGCTGTCGCTTCCGGGTGGCTGCAAGATCGGCATGCGCTTTGTGGCCGACCCGCGCGCGCCGGACGATGCGCGCCAGCAGGCGTCGACGGCGAAGGAATTGCCGTCGAACGATCCGAGCGTTCGCGCCCTGCGGCCGACGGTGGCGGAGATTTTGATCGGGTATTGATGGCGTGATGCCGCAAGCTCGCGCAATGGATCAAGACTTGACGTTATCTGGCGGCATCGAACCGAGGCTCGGTAAACCGGCGGCGCGCCGCAGAGGCGCAACGCTGAAAGGAGGCTCCCGTGCCGGCCCGTCGTAACGGACGTGGCAAGCTGGCGGTCGCAGCGTTCGTGATCGTGATGTCGACCGCCGCGGCCGCGCAAGATGTCGCACCGCCCGATCTGATGTCCGGCGAGCCGGCGGTCGCCATCACCGCACCATCCGCAGCGGAACACGACCCCATTCAGGTGCCCTCCGGCGGCCGGCCGCTGGTGGTGGGGCGCCTGGCCGCGATCCCGCGTCAGCTCAAAGCCGCCATCGACCGCGCCAATTGCACCCTGACCGAGGCCCTGGCAGCCCAGTACCCGGTAATGATCTTCCGGCCGGCGGACGGCCGCCGGCTCATGGCCGTGGTGCCGTGTTTTGACGTCGTACCCGGCAGTCGCGCCTTTCTGTTCGACCGTTCGGTCGAGCAAGAGCCCTCCATGGCATTTCCGATCGTGGCGCCGACCGGGGGCTTTAGCGCATCGCAGCAACCCGGGCTGATGACCTGGGAGGCCCTGACCAGGACGCTGACGGCCTGGCGGGGCAGCGACCAGTGCCCCGCGCGGGAGGTGCGGCACGTCTATCGTCAGGGCAGCGGAGAATTGAACGGGTTTGCGCTCTCGAAAGTCGAGCACCGGCGGTTGCGCTGTACCACTCCGGAGGCTGACTGGCTGACGCTCTGGCAGTCGCCGGCTTGGAATTTCGGGCCGTAGCCCCAGCGGTAAAACATCAGCCGCAAGGCCCAGCGGTCAGTTTTGCACAACAATCGGCCGCAATCTGCCCCAAAATGGTCATGTGTATGGGTGTGGACCGGCCGCGAAGTCGTCACATTCTGATGCCGCAATCGTTGCGGGTGGATCAGCGCACGACTGCGCGCACTGTCAGGGGTAGAATTATCATGACTGCGATCAAGTCAAACAAGCCTGCCGAACACGAGCAGCAGCCACGGGAAAACGAAGTCGAGGGGGAAATTCGCGAATTCGTTCGGCGTGACGGCCAGGCGTTGCGGCGCGCTCCAGATTCCGAAGGTGACCTCGTCGCGCACAATATCAGCACGCTGGTGCAGCGCGTGGCCGGCACCTCGGTGCAAGAGGTCGATCGGCTCATCGCGGAGTTGCAGCAGCTGCGTGATCTTCTGCATCAAGAGGGTGCCCGTGTTCAGCGCGAGATTGCGCAGTACGCGCACCTCAGCCAGTCAGCCATGCAATCGACCAAGATCATTGCCGAAAGCCTGGCGCACTGGAAAAGTGAAGGCGGCATTCGCGGATAGCCGCGCGGCGCGTCCATCGGCGCATCAGTTGAAGACCAGCTTGTAGCGCGGGATCGTTGTCTCGACCTGACGCGTCTCGGCGCTGATCAACAGGATTTGGTCTTCAAGCTTCACGAACTTGTATCCGGTGACTTCCGGAATCCGGCGAACCACCATCGCCGGGATGTCGTGAAGCTCCACGGCGTGCGAAAGCGGGACGCCGGGCTCCGGCGCTTGCATCGCCGTTTCCGGCACATCGCGCAGGTTGATCACACCGAGGAAAATCAGCCCCCGCTGCTCGTCCGTCAACGCCAGTTGCGGCGCCGCCGCGAGCTGAATGCTGCCTGTCGTCTCGACGTCGAAGTCGTCGGTGATCGGCGCATACGCGATGCCGACGGTCTCCTCGACGGCAACGCTTCGATGTTGCGACATCACCAGACCAAAACAGCCGCCGAGCGCAATCATGAGTGCGCTGAATCGAAATGCGGATCGCATAGTGACCTCCTCGTCCCCGTCCTGAGGCTATCGGGCGATCACTCCTGCAACCTTAATGTTCGCCGCCGCCGCATCGCGCGCCGTTGGCATGGTCAATGGACAATCAACGAGCGGCGCGCATGGTCAACGGACATGGTCAACACATCCTGAACGTATCGGGTGACATGCCCGCACGGCCGTCAGTTCGCGCGCGCATGCGCATGCGATACGCCGGTGACGGGCCGGCAAGGAACCGTGCATAGCGCAATCACGGAGTCCCACGTCGCCGCACCGTGCGCTAGACCAATTGAGTATGGTCCCTCGGGTCGAGCCCGAGGGCATGCTTTTGCGAAAACCGGGGGTCGCATCAGGTGCTTGGAGCCGTTCTCGCTGTCCTGTCGGCCGCCTCCTTCGGTCTCAACAATGCCATGACACGGCGCGGCGTCCTGACCGGCTCGGTCGGCCAGGCGCTGGCGATCGGCGTCCCGATCGGGGTGCCGATGTTTTTCGTGTTTGCGCTGGTTGGCGGCGGGCTCGGGGCGATCCCGAATTTCTCGCGGGATGCCTTCCTGGTGATGGCGGCGACCGGCGTCCTGCATTTCATCTGCGGCCGCTATTGCAATTACCGCTCGGTCAAGGCGATGGGCGCCAATCTGTCGGGGCCGGTGGTCCAGCTCAGCCTGGTGGTGTCGCTGTCGCTGGCGATCACCGTGCTCGACGAGGGCCTCACGCCGCTGCGGGTGGTCGGGATCGTCTTCGTCCTGCTCGGCCCCGCGCTGATGCACCGGCGCGAGCCAGCGGGCACCGCCCGGATCGACCCGGGCGCCGCGGCCGGCGGCCGATCGGTTGCCGCCGGCCCGCCGCCGTTCCGGCCACGCTACGCCGAAGGCTATCTGTTTGGGCTGCTGGCCGCGGCTTGTTATGGCGTGACACCGATCCTGATCCGCATCGTGGTCGAGCACGGCAGTCTCGGCGAGAGCATGGCGGCAGGCCTCATCTCCTATTGCACGGCGACGACGGTGATCGCGCTGACCATGCTGTGGCCCGGGCAACTACGCCATGTGCTGGCGATCGATCCGGTGCCGGCCAAGTGGTTTATCGGCTCGGGCGTGCTGGTGACCGTGTCGCAGATGTTCTTCTATCTGGCGCTGGCGGTGGCGCCGGTGTCGGTGGTGATGCCGATCCTGCAGCTCCACCTCGTCTTCCGCTATGTGCTCGCCCGTCTCGTGAACCCGCAGCACGAGATGTTCGGCGGCATGATGCTGCTGGCGACCGGCATCTCGATCACCGGAGCGGCGGCGTTGTCGCTCGACCCGGAATTCCTGATCGCCCGTCTGCCATTGCCGGACGCGCTGATCGGGCTGTTGCGCTGGCGGCTATTGTAAATGCCGTCACCGGTTGTGTGCGCGGCTCATGTTGGCCGCGCTGGCAACAGCGGCTTGAGCATCCACGCCAGCGGCAGGGTCAGCAGCACCACGCACGCCACCACGATGAGCGCGGTCGGCACGCCGACGACATCGCCGACAATCCCGAACAGCACGGGCGCGAGCGCGCCCGCGCCGATCGATCCGGTGTAAAAAATTCCGAATGCCCGCGTGCGGCGTTCCGGCGCCACCAGTTCGGGAACCGAACCGTAAAGGACCGACGACGTGCCGTTGAGCGCAACGCCGATCAACGGCAGCAGCAGCAGACTGGGTTCGAGCGGTAGCGGCAGCAATGCAAGAATGAGCACCGCGGTCAGGCTTTCGGTCAGCCACACCGTCGCGACGGTGCCAATCCGCGCGCCGATAAACGCGCACACCAGCTTGCCGGCAGCGCCGCCCGCAAAGACCAGCGACAATGCCAGGCCGACAGTCGGCAAGGTGGCGCCCTTGGCGATCAACAGGAACGGCAGGAACGTCAGAAACGCCATGCGGATCGCGCTGTCGATCACCGCGATCGACAACAGCACCGGAAAGGCGATGCGGCTCGCCGCGGCCGGCGCGGCAGTCATGCCGTCGGCGTCGCTCGTCGTGGGCTTGGCTGGCTCCGCGCCATAACGCGGTGTGAGCAGGAAAATAGCAACCGCGCAAACCAGGCCGAACGCACCCAGCAACATCACCGCCGGCTGCCAAGCCATCACGGTCAGCAGGAGTGCGGCGGCGGCGGGGACCGTCATTTTCCCGATATCGCCGGCAAAGTTGTAAGTGCCGAGCGCCTTCAGCGACCGTGGTCCCGCGAACGCGCGCGCGATCAGCGCCGCACCAAGCGGGTGCTGCGCGCTGGCACCGAGCCCCCCGACCATCAGCGCCAACACCAGCACGGCGAAGCCGGTGCTGAAGCCTGCGAGGCCATAGCCCAGACCGGCGAGCGCGGTGCCGAGCGCCAGCACCGCGGCGGCGCCCATGCGCTCCGCCAGCATCGCCGCAGGAATCTGAAACGTGGCCATCGCGCCGGCATAAAGGCCGCGCAGCATTCCGACCTCGGCGTAGCCCAGCCCGAACTCGCGCTGCCACACTGGTAACAAGATAAAGATCACGTCGGTGAAGCCGTCGTGCAATGCATGGGCGCCGCACGCCACGCCGGCCGCGCGCCGCTCGTCCCGTCTTGACGCCAATCCGGCTGCAGAATCGGCTGCCCGGTCGCCCGCGACGCTCACGGCGCATGCTCCGGCCGTCGATAGCCGTGGATTGAGCGCATCAAATAAGCTCCACGCATTGTAAAATCAGCGCAAAAGCAACACGTTGCCACCGAGATTGACCGGCACGTGCGGCCGGTGCAGTGTCCCGCCGCCCGCGGCATGCTTGGCAATGCTCAGGGCGCGTTCGGATACACAGCGTGCCCCGTTTCGTGGTCCAGAGGGAGGCCCCATGTTCGAACTACGCGATCTTTTCCAATGGGAACGCTTCATCACCCCTTCGATCATCAAGATTTTTTACTGGCTGATGGTGGTTTTATCGCTTCTGTTCGGCGTGGCAGGCATTCTCGGCGGCCTGGCGCAAATGTTTCTCAGCCCGCTCAGCGGATTGATCACGGTCATCGGCAGCCTGATCGCGATCTTCATCGGCATTATCTCCGCACGCATCGTCTCCGAATACGTGCTGATCATGTTCCGCATCAATGAGCATCTCGGCGCCATCCGCAATCGCGGCGGGATGTAGCGCCAGTCCGTGGATCCGTCGCCGGAACACGATTCGTGTATTGAACCGGGGAAATTTACGTCGCGAACCTGAAATGCATCACGTCGCCGTCGGCGACGACGTAGTCTTTCCCTTCCAACCGCATCTTGCCGACGTCGCGGGCGCCCGCCTCGCCGCCGAACTTGATGTAATCATCGTATGAAATCGTCTCCGCGCGAATGAAGCCGCGCTCAAAGTCGGTGTGGATGACGCCCGCCGCCTGCGGCCCGCGGGTGCCGCGCGTCACCGTCCAGGCGCGCGTCTCCTTGGGACCGACAGTGAAATAGGTGACGAGGTCGAGCAGCCCGTAGCCGGCGCGAATGAGCCGGTCGAGGCCGGGCTCGACGAGCCCGATCGCCGCCAGATACTCGGCCCGTTCCGCGCGCGACAGCACCGCGATCTCGGCCTCGATCTTGGCCGAGATCACCACGGCGGCCGCGCCTTCCGCTTTGGCCCGCGCTTCGACCCGCTGCGAGAATGCGTTGCCGGTGGCGGCCGACGCTTCGTCGACGTTGCAGACATAGAGCACCGGCGCCGAGGTCAGGAGTTCGAGGGCGTGAAACGTCTGCTCCTCTTCCGGCTTGCGTTGAACCAGGCGCGCCGGCTTGCCGTCGCGCAGCAATGCCAGCGCACGCCGGACCAGATCCAGCGCCTCCTTCGCCTCTTTGCCGTCCTTGTCGCTGCCCTTGGCCTTTTTCTCGAGCGTGTCGACGCGCCGCTCCAGGCTGTCGAGATCCGCGAGCATCAGCTCGGTCTCGATGGTCTCGATATCGGCGATCGGATCGATCCGGTTCTCGACATGGGTGATGTCGTCGTCCTCAAAGCAGCGCACCACATGGGCGATCGCGTCGACCTCGCGGATAGTGGCCAGGAACTGGTTGCCGAGCCCCTCGCCTTTCGAGGCGCCGCGCACCAGACCGGCGATGTCGACAAAGGTCAGCCGGGTCGGGATGATCTCGGCCGACTTCGCGAGCTTGGCCAACGCGTCGAGACGCGGATCGGGGACCGCGACCTCGCCGACATTCGGCTCGATCGTGCAAAACGGATAGTTGGCGGCCTGCGCCGCCGCGGTTTCCGTGAGTGCGTTGAAGAGCGTCGACTTGCCGACGTTCGGCAGGCCGACGATGCCGCATTTGAAGCCCATCTAATGTCCCGAATCTGGATTGTCTGTCGGCGCCTTCGGTTCGGCCGGCGTCTTGTCATCGACAAAACCCTTGGCCGACATGGCGAGGTGAACCTTGTTCTGGAAGCTTGCGTCCTGTCCCTTCGCCAGCAGTTCGGCGTTGTCGGCGATGATCTCGCACAGCGCATCGACCCACGGACGTTCCGCCTTGGTGAAATCGCTGAGCACATGCGGGTGCACGAGATCCTTGACGCCGGGATGCCCGACCCCAATCCGCACCCGGCGATAATCATTGCCGACATGCGCGCTGATCGAACGCAAGCCGTTGTGTCCGGCAATGCCGCCGCCGACCTTCACCCGCACCTTCGCCGGCGCCAGTTCGATCTCATCATGGAAGATCGTGATGCGATCGACGCCCAACTTGTAGAAATGCGCGGCTTCGGCGACCGCGCGCCCGGAGTTGTTCATGAACGTGCCGGGCAACAGCAACACCACGCGCTCGGCACCCAACGGCCCTTCCGCCGCCACGCCCTGGAAGCGCCTGCGAAACGGCCCGAGACTGTGCCGCTTGGCGATCGCCTCGATCGCCATGAATCCGATGTTGTGGCGATTGCCGACGTAGCGAGCGCCAGGATTTCCGAGGCCGACGAAGAGCAGCATGGCTGGCGTTCCTGCTGTGATGCCCCGCGCGAGCGGGGCATCCAGCAATTCCGGCAAGACGTCGAGAGCGCGACGGTGGCGTTACTTCTTCTCGCCACCAGCCGCCGGAGCACCGGCCGCCGGTGCCGCTCCGGGCGCACCGGGTGCGCCTGCACCGCCTTCCGCCGGCGCTGCCGCGGCAGCCGCTGCGGCTGCAGCAGCGGCAGCAGCCGCTTCCGCCGCCGCCTTGAGTTCTTCGGCGTAGCCTGACGGCGGCACGATGGTCACCAGCGTCTGATCGGCTCTGCCGACGATTCGCACATTGGATGGCAAGACGACGTCGCTCAAATGCTTCGAATAGTTGATGTCGAGGCCCGAGACATCGACATCGATCGACTCCGGAATGTCTTCCGGCGAGCAGATCACCTCCACCGCGTGGGTGACGATGTTGACGGTGCCGCCACGTTTAATACCCGGTGCCTGTTCGGCGTTCATCACGTGCACTGGAATCCGCACGCGGATTTTCGCGCCGGCGCTCAGGCGCAGAAAGTCGACGTGAACCGGCAGGTCCCGGACCGGATCGAGCTGGTAGTCGCGCGGGATCACGCGATGCTTGGTTCCGTCCACGTCGAGTTCATAGATCGTGGTCAGGAAGCGCCCGGCATAGATGCGGTGCTTGAGCTCGGCATGGTCGACCGAGATCGAAAGGGGGTCTTTATTGTCGCCATAGATCACGCCCGGCACGCGGCCGTCGCGACGCACTGCCCGAGCGGCCCCCTTGCCGGCCTTCGGACGCGCCGTCGCCTTCATTTCCAAGACGGTGGCCATTGTCTAAATCCTTGTCGATTCAAGTGAAAAAACACCGCGGCCTGCCTCCAGGGGGGTCGGGGCCACGGTTGCGGCCGTTGTTTAGCGTCAACGCACCGGAATGACAAGGAATGACAAGGAATGCCGCGAGGGCGCCGCCCCCCAGCTCTTAAGTCCGGCCGGCTCTTAACCTGGCCAGCTCTTAACCAGGGGTGGACCCCGCGGACGGCTGGCCCGGGGTCGGCGACGAGGAGCTCTGCGCGCCGCCGGCGAGACGGGCCTCAAGCGTGGCAATCCGCGCCTTGAGCGCTTCGTTCTCGTCGCGGGCCAGTTGCGCCATGTCCTTAACCGCCTCGAACTCCTCGCGTTTGATCAGGTCGAGATCGCGCAGCCAGCGCTCGGTCTGGGTCTTGACCAGGGTGTCGAACTCGCGCCGGACGCCCTGCGCGACGCCGGCGGCGTCGTTCATGAGCCTGGCGACCTCGTCGAAGAAGCGGTTGCTGGTCTGGGTCATCGCGCGTGCTCCCGGCCGAATGCGTGTTGCCAGAAAATGGCCCCCGGCCGCCCCCCTTTCAAGCGCCCAATCGGCGCACCGGCGCGAAAACCTTAATCCAGGCAACGACAAATATTTGGGACTGCTGGCCATCCCGCGCGGCTTCTCGCCTCGGTCATATTGACTTCACCTGAGGCCCGGCCGCATCACCGCCGTACTTATCAGCGATTTCATTGACATGCCCCCCCTTGCTCTGCCCTTCCCCTCCTTCGATCCGGTGTTGATCAGCATCGGACCGCTCGCCATCCGTTGGTATGCGCTGGCCTATATCGTCGGCATCCTTGGCGGCTGGATATACGCCCGCGCCATCATCCGGGCGGAAAACCTCTGGAGCGGCAAGCCACCGCTGACCGTCATCGATTTCGACGACTTCATCCTATGGGTGACGCTGGGCATCATTCTCGGCGGCCGGCTCGGCTACGTGCTGTTCTACAACCCGGCTTATTTCGTGTCGCATCCGTTGGAAATTCTGCAGCTCTGGAAAGGCGGCATGTCGTTCCACGGCGGCTTCCTCGGCTGTGTCCTGGCCGTGATCGCGTTCGCGCGGGTGCGCGGCATCTCCGTTCTCTCGCTCGGCGACATCGTTTGCGCCGTGGCGCCGATCGGGCTGTTCCTCGGCCGCATCGCCAACTTCGTCAACGCCGAGCTGTGGGGCCGCACCGCCGATGTCCCCTGGGCGTTTGTATTTCCCGGCGCCGGACCGCTGCCGCGCCATCCGAGCCAACTCTACGAAGCGACGCTGGAAGGGCTCGTGCTGCTGGCCGTGCTTGCCGTCATGATGCGAGCGGGAGCGCTCATGCGGCCCGGCACCATCTTGGGAACATTCTGTCTCGGCTACGGACTCGCGCGCACGACCTGCGAGTTTTTCCGAGAGCCCGACCAGCAGCTCGGATTCCTGTGGGGTGGACTCACCATGGGCATGCTGCTGTCGCTGCCGCTGATCCTCGCCGGCGTTGCGTTGATCGTCGCAGCGCGGCGCGCCCATCCTCTACGCCAGGCCTGAATGCGATGACGCTCGACGCTCCGCCACTGGAAGCCGAAATCCGGCGCCGCATCGCCGCCTCCGGACCGATGTCGGTCGCGCAATACATGACGCTCTGCCTGACGCATCCGCAGCACGGCTATTACATCACCCGCGATCCGCTCGGCGCCAAGGGTGACTTCGTGACCGCCCCCGAGATCAGCCAGATGTTCGGCGAACTGATCGGACTGTGGTGCTCCGCGGTCTGGAAGCTGATGGGATCGCCGGAGCAGGTGCGGCTGATCGAGCTCGGCCCGGGCCGTGGCACCATGATGCGCGATGCGCTGCGGGCGATGCACATCGTGCCGGGGTTTCGTAAAGCCGTCACGATTCACCTGGTCGAGATCAGCCCCGCGCTCGAAAAGCGGCAGCGTCAGTTGCTGGCCGGAACCGATGTGCCGGTGGAATGGCATCAGTCGCTCGATCAGGTGCCGGAAGGTCCGACGATTATCGTCGCCAACGAGTTTTTCGATTCGCTGCCGGTGCATCAGGCGATGAAGTGCATCGATGGCTGGCACGATCGCGTGATCAAGATTGCCGACGACGACAGCCTGCAATTCGCCCACGGCCGCGATCCGATCCCGCTGTTCGAACAGATGTTGCCCCGCCCGCTCCGCGACGCGCCGATCGGCGAGATCTTTGAGTGGCGCAGCGACCAGGTCGCGCTGGAGATCGGACGGCGCGTGATGCATTGCCACGGCGCAGCGTTGATCATCGACTACGGCCATGTCGCAAGCGCCACCGGCGATACGTTTCAGGCGGTCGGACGCCATCGCTTCGCCGACCCGCTCACCGCAGCCGGGACTGTCGACCTCACCGCGCATGTCGATTTCGAGGCGCTCGCCCATGCCGCGGGAAGCCTGGGCGCCACCGTGCAGGGCCCGATCGAACAGGCCACCTTCCTGCGCCGGCTCGGCATCGAGGCGCGCGCCGAAACGCTCAAGAAAGCTGCACGGCTCACCGCCAACACGGAAGTCGACGGTGCGCTGGCGCGCCTGATCAGCCAGGACAAGACCGGCATGGGCAAGATGTTCAAAGCCATCGCATTCGCCAATCCCTTCTTGGGCGTGCTGCCGGGATTCGAAATCGAGCAGCCGGATCACCAAAGCCACGACCAACAAGCGGTCGGCGGCCGGCGCGGATGAGGCGCCATGATCCACGCCGCTTCGCTTAAATCGCTTCCGGGTATCCGTCACGCGTTCTTCACGCGCCGCGGCGGCGTGTCGGACGGGATCTACGAAAGCCTCAATGGCGGCATCGGCTCGCATGACGCGCCGGAGCGGGTCGCTGAAAATCGCGCGCGGATGGCGTCGGCGCTCGGCGTGCCGCCGCAGAATTTCCTGACCGCCTTTCAGATCCATTCGCCGGACGTCGTCATCGTGGAGCGACCGTGGACCGCGGACGCGCGGCCGCGCGCCGACGCGCTGGTCACGCGGGTCGCGGGCATCGCCGTCGGCGCTTCGACCGCCGACTGCGGCCCGCTCTTGTTCGCCGATGCGGATGCGCGCGTGGTCGGCGCCGCCCATGCTGGTTGGCGCGGCGCGTTCACCGGCGTGATCGAGGCGACGATCGCAGCGATGGAGCGTTGTGGTGCGGTGCGCGCCAACATCGTCGCCGCGGCGGGCCCGATGATCCGGCAGCCGAACTACGAAGTCGGTCCGGAATTCGTCGCGCGCTTCAGCGCTGAAAGCGCGGACAACGCTCGGTTCTTCGCACCGAGCGAAAGAAGCGGCCACGCGCTGTTCGACCTTGCGGGCTATATCGCGGCGCGATTGGCGAACGCCGGCATCCGTCATTGTGAAGATATCGGGCGATGCACCTACGCGGACGCCGATACCTTTTATAGCTATCGCCGGTCCGGGCATCGCCACGAGGCCGACTACGGCCGGCACGTCAACGCCATTGCGCTGTCGGACTGAGCACCATCCACAAGGCAATCACGTTGCAAGGTACTGGACCGAGCCGTCGATTGCGGCTACGGATTCAGCGGCCGCGCATCTTAGGGTGCGTGTCTTGTTAGGGTGCGTGTCTTAGGTCGCAGAATTGGGTCGCAGAATGATGGGCCAGCCAAAATGGCCCACGGAGTCCGGCCCACGCGCTCGCAGCAAATGCGCTCACAGTCAGGAGCGCCGGCCAGTGGGGAGCGTTGCATGCGTATCGCGGGGTGCCGGAGCGCCATCGGCGCGATTGCCATGACGGCAGCGTTGGCGCTTGCCGCCTGCAACACCACCACACGAACAGTATCCCCGACCGACGCCGAAGGTACCGCCATCGTTTTCGAATCGGTCGACGGACCGCCGCGGCCGATATCGGCACGGCTGACGCGCAGCCTCGATCAAGAAGCGACGGCGCGACGGCTGGTGGTGGTGACGCGCGGCGGTCAAGCGGTCTACCGCATCCGCGGATATCTGGCGGCGACACCCGAGGCCGGCGCGACGACAATCGCCTGGGCGTTCGACGTCTATGATGCCGAACGCCGGCGCGCATTCAGGCTACGGGGCGAGGAACGGGCTGCCGGCAGTTCATCGGCCGCCGGCTCGTGGTCCGCCGTCAACGATGCGCTGCTCCAGCGCATCGCCACCAATAGTGTGGCGCAGCTCATGACCCTGATCGCCTCCGACCGCCCCCCTGCCGACGGGCCGGCAGCGGACGCGCAGGCGTCTGCCTCGACCGCGCCGAATGGCGTGTTTGGGCTGTTCGCGGCCTCCCCGGCGCGTGCCGCCGAGGGTACCCCGGCCCCTTGAGCGGCCTTCCGCAGCCAAGCTTCGGGTCCGCCGCGCCGCCTATTTGGTGGGCAATGGGTAAGCAAAACCCGCAAAATCGTGGACTTGCGGCCGTCCCTGTATTGCCAGCCCGCTCATGGGCTTGTTATCAGGACGCCGCGATTGCAGTGCTGTTAAGCCTTGGAGAGAGCGATGGCGACCAATAACGGAGCGATCAAGCTCGTCGCCGGCAACTCCAACCCGGCGCTGGCACAGGCGATCGCCGACCATCTCGATGTCCCCATGACCAAGGCCGTTGTCCGCCGGTTTGCGGACATGGAGATCTTCGTCGAAATCCAGGAAAACGTGCGCGGTTCGGATGTCTTTGTGGTCCAGTCGACCTCGTACCCGGCCAACGACCACCTGATGGAACTTCTGATCATCATTGACGCGCTGCGCCGCGCGTCGGGCCGGCGCATCACTGCCGTCGTCCCCTATTTCGGCTATGCCCGGCAGGACCGCAAACCAGGCCCCCGCACCCCGATCTCGGCCAAGCTGGTCGCCAACCTGATCACCACCGCCGGTGCCAACCGGGTGATGACGCTCGACCTGCATGCCGGCCAGATCCAGGGCTTCTTCGATATTCCGACCGACAATCTCTATGCCGCGCCGATGATGGTGCGCGACATCAAGGACCGCTTCGATCTCGACAGGCTGATGGTGATCTCGCCTGACGTCGGCGGCGTGGCGCGGGCGCGCGGGCTCGGCAAACGGATCAATGCGCCGCTCGCCATCGTCGACAAGCGGCGCGAGCGGCCTGGCGAGTCCGAGGTCATGAACGTGATCGGCGACGTCAAAGGGCGCACCTGCATCCTGGTCGACGACATCATCGACTCCGGCGGCACCATCGTGAACGCGGCCGACGCCCTGCTCGAAAAGGGCGCCACCGACGTTTACGCCTACATTACCCACGGCGTGCTCTCGGGCGGCGCGGTCGCGCGGGTCGCCAAGTCGCGGCTCAAAGAGCTCGTCATCACGGATTCGATTCAGGCGACCGACGAAGTTGCCGGGGCTCCCAACATCCGGATCCTCTCCACCGCCTCGCTGATCGGCGAAGCGATCGGCCGAACCGCCAACGAAGAGTTGGTTTCGAGCCTATTCGACTAGGACGAGCGGAACCGCAACGCTCGCTCATTCCCGACCTGCAAACGCGACAACGCGGCCTGGAACGATCGGCCGACGCGCACGCTGTTGATTTGACTCGCGATTTGACTTGCGACGACCGCCGCAGGCCGGTACGCAACCACCGCGGATCGAGATGCTGAAATTAACGATTTGACGTTCGGCGTTGGGCGCAATGCTCAGCCGTGAGTTAAACGAGCGGCTTTGCAGCGTCTCCGCGTCGTCAAGTTGTGGATGAACAGACAATATCCACCAATCGTTAACCGTTGCCGGTTCCCATGACTCTTTAGGCGTGGGAATCCGACGGTTATATTCGAATCGCTAAGTGATTCGCCCCGGAGCGGTCTGATCAGCTCCACCGGGGACCGCGTAAGAAAAAATGGCGTGGTGCGTCGCGTACGCATCCCCAATCCCAGCGGCAGGTGGAGACGGTATGTCCCTCATTGATATCAGCGAACAGGCACGCGGCAATCCTTTGGAGGTCGTCGAGCGTATCGCCTCGGTGAACGATTGGTCGTTCGAACGCGCCGGCGAGGACGAGATCACCTTATTGGTGCGCGGCAAGTGGACGGATTACCAAGTCTCGTTCACCTGGATGTTCGACATCGAAGCGCTGCATCTCGCCTGCGCGTTCGAATTCAAGGTGCCGGATCGCTGGTGCGGCGAGGTCCAGCAGCTCATCGCCATGGTCAATGAGCAATTGTGGATCGGCCACTTCGACCTTTGGACCAAGGACGGCCTGATCATGTTCCGCCATGCGCTGGTGCTCGCCGGGGGCGTCGAGGCGACCAGCCAGCAATGCGAGGCGATGCTGGCCGCGGCGCTCGACGCTTGCGAGCGCTACTTCCCCTCGTTCCAGTTCGTGGTCTGGGCCGGCAAGAGCGCACGCGAGGCGATCGACGCCGCCATGTTCGACACCGCCGGCGAGGCATAGCCCCGGCGCTTCCCCCATCCTGGATATTCGTCGGCAGTCCTGACGGCGGCATTCTCCCCCGGCCTCATGCTGAGGAGGCGGCGAAAGCCGCCGGCTCGAAGCATGTGGCCGCCCTGATCCTTCGAAGACGCGTCCCCCAAGTCGGCTATAGCCGATAGCACTTCAGGCCGATGTCGGGTAAACCCGACATCGGTGACGCTCCTCAGGATGAGGGGCGAGGAAGTGCCGTATCGGCGACAACTCCGTACAGCGGGACATTGCGATGACGACATCACCATCCGGCGCGCTCTTCGACCTCAGCGGCACCATCGTCCTCGTCGGCGCCGGCAAGATGGGCGGCGCCATGTTGGAGGGCTGGCTGGCGCTGGGGCTCGATCCGGCGCGCGTCGTCGTCATCGAACCGCAGCCCGCGCCCGAACTGACCGCACTGGCCGGACGAGGACTGCGGCTCAATCCGACGCCGCACGTGGCCGGCGAAGCGTCCGCCATCGTCATTGCGATCAAGCCGCAGGTCGCGCCCGCGGTGTACCCACGCTCGCGCCTCATCTCGGCAGCGGGACGGTGGTGCTGTCGATCATGGCCGGCCGCACCCTCGGTTTCCTCGGGCAGGCCTTGCCGAAGGGCGTGGCGATCGTGCGCGCGATGCCCAACACGCCGGCTGCGATCGGGCGCGGCATCACGGTGGCGGTGCCCAACCCCACGGTCTCGCCACGCCAGCGCGACCTCGTCCAAGCGCTGCTGTCGGCGACCGGCGCCGTCGATTGGATCGAAGACGAAGCGTTGATGGACGCGGTCACCGCCGTATCCGGCTCCGGCCCGGCCTACGTGTTCCTGTTGGCGGAAACGCTGGCGCGCGCCGGCGTCGCGGCCGGCCTGCCGGCGGACCTGGCCGCGCGGCTCGCGCGGGCCACCGTCGCCGGCTCCGGTGAACTCTTGCACCGCTCGCCGCTCGATCCGGCCACATTGCGCCAGAATGTCACCTCGCCCGGCGGCACCACTGCGGCGGCGCTCGACGTGCTGATGGCGGCAGATGCCCTGGATCCGTTGATGCGCAAGGCGGTCGCAGCTGCGACCCGCCGCTCGAGGGAACTCGCGGGCTGACCGCAGCGTCCCCGCGGCGCCGTCGCCCGCCTTGGAACCGCCCCTGTTGGGCGCTTATTTTCGGTATGACAGAACCGTTCACCGGGAGCCGGTCATGACCAACGAGTCCATGCCTCCGTCGCAGCCGTCGACCGCAAGCGCGTCGTCCGATCCCATCGTCACGGCATTCATGGCGCTGTTGGCGGAGAAGCGATTTGAGGACATCGGCTTTGCCGAGATCGCCCGGCGGGCCGGCGTCTCGCTGTCGCAGCTGCGCGCCAAGCACGCATCGAAGATCGAGCTCCTCGCCGCCCAGATGCGCGCCGTCGATTGTGCCGTGCTTGACAGCATCGACCCCGGCATGGCCGCTGAACCGGCGCGCGAGCGGCTGTTCGACGTGCTGATGCGCCGCCTCGACGTGATGGCGACCAACAAGGCGGCGCTGCGATCGCTGCAACGGTCGATGCTGTTGAACCCGGGTCTCGCGTTGACGCTCAACGGCCTCGCCGTGCGGTCCATGCAATGGATGCTGACCGCCGCCGACATCTCCGCGGCGGGACCGAAGGGCATGATGCGCGCGCAGGGTCTCGCGCTGCTGTTCGTCTCGGTGCTGCGGACGTGGGTCGACGACAACGATCCGGGCCAGGCCCGCACGCTGGCGGCGCTCGACCGCGCCATGTCGAGCGGGCAGCGCTGGGCCGGTCTGCTCGACGATCTCTGCCGCATTCCGGAAGCGGCATGTCGCACGCGCCGCGCTTTCCGGCGGCGGCGTCACGACGACCGCCCCGAGGATACGGCGGCGGCCTGATCCCGGCTTCCTTACACCGGCACCTGCACCGTCGCCCGCAATCCGCCCATCGGCGAATCCGACAGCGTGATGTCGCCGCCGTGCGAACGCGCGATGTCGCGGGCGATCGCGAGGCCAAGGCCGGTGCCGCCCTCGTCGTCCTGATTGCGGGCGTCGTCAAGCCGCAGGAACGGCTTGAACACTTCCTCGCGCATCGCCGCCGGGATGCCGGGACCGTCGTCGTCGACGGTGACCGTCACCCAACGATGGTCGCGATGGCCGGTGATCGAGACCGACTGGGCGTGACGCCCGGCATTCGACACCAGATTGTGCAAGCAGCGCTTGAAGGCCGCCGGACGCACCGTAACGATCGGCGTACCGTGGAACGCGACCGTGGTGCGATGGCCGTTGCGGTCGCTTTCGTCTTTGAGCTCATCCAGCAAGGCGGCCATGTCGGTCGGCGACGCCGTCTCGCCGGAATCGCCGCGCGCGAAGGCGAGATACGCTTCCAGCATCCGCGCCATCTCGTCGACGTCCTTCTTCATCGCTTCGATTTCGGGGCTGTCGTCGATCAGCGCCAGTTCGAGCTTGAAGCGGGTCAGAATCGTCCGCAGGTCGTGCGATACGCCGGCAAGCATCGCGGTGCGCTGCTCCATCGCGCGCTCGATGCGGGTTTTCATCTCGATGAAGGCTTGCGCGGCACGGCGCACCTCGAGCGCGCCGCGCGGACGGAAGCTCGGCACCTCACGGCCTTTGCCGAAGCTTTCCGCGGCATCGGCAAGCCTGAAGATCGGACGGATTTGATTGCGCAGGAACAGGATCGCGACGATCAGCAACACGGTCGAGGTGCCGACCATCCAGATCAGGAAGATTTCCGCGTTGGAGGCATAAGCAGCGCTGCGGCGCGCGAACACCCGCAGCACCGCGTCGTCGAGCCGGATGCGGATCTCGACCAGCGCGGAGCGGCCGACGGTATCGATCCAGAACGGGCGCCTGATCCGCCGGCTGATCTCTTCCGACAGCGAATAGTCGAGCAGCGAGAAGAACGGCTTTGGTCCGACCGGCGGCATTTCGGCGATGGGCAGAAAATCGACGGTCAGTCCCAACCGCTCCTGCGCGATGCGCCGGATCTGCGCCTGGTCGGCCTTCAGCGTTGAATAGACGTCGATCAACGCCGCGATATCCTGCACCACCGCGCCGGACAGCCGCTGCGTGACCGAGTTCCAGTGGCGCTCCATGAACACGAAGGCGATCACGGATTGCAGCAGCACCATCGGCATGATGATGATGAGCAGGGCCCGCGCATAAAGGCCCTTGGGCATGATGTTGCGGAACGCGTTGCTGACGCGGTCGTAAAACGCATAAGCGCGGCTCGCCGCCGTGCGGAGCGAACTGGCCGCCGTGCGGAGCGCAGCGATGCCGGAATCGAGCGCGGTCATGGCGTCGCAACCAGCCGGTAGCCGACCCCCCGCACGGTCTGAACCAGCAGCGGATTGGCCGGATCGCGCTCGATCTTGCGACGCAGACGGTTGATCTGCACGTCGACGGCCCGTTCGCCGACTGCGCCGTTGGCGACGCCGTTGCCGGCCAGCGCCAGGCGCGGCACCGTCTCGCCGGGATTGGCGGCCAACAGCAGCAGCATTTCCCGCTCGCGATCGGTGAGATGCACGATGTCGTCGCCGCGCTTGAGCTCGCCGCGCGCCAAGTGGAAGACAAACTCGCCGAACCGGACGAACTCGGCGGTCGGCGCCTCGACGGGCCGCGTGCGCTTCAAAATACTCGCGATCCGCAGCGAGAGCTCGCGCGGCTCGAATGGCTTGCCGAGATAGTCGTCGGCCCCGATCTCCAGGCCTTGGATGCGGCTCTCGGCTTCGCCACGCGCGGTCAGCATCAAGATCGGCACGCTTGATGTCGTGCGCAGCTTACGGGCGAATTCAAAGCCGGTCTCGCCCGGCATCATCACGTCCAGGATCAGCAGGTCGAAGCTCAGCCCGCCGAGCTGCGCGCGCGCCTCGGCTGCCGACTCGACGGTGGTGACGCGATAGCCTTCCGACCGCAGGAAGCGCGACAGCAATTCGCGAATGCGGCGATCGTCATCGACCACCAGCAAATGCGGCGCATCGTCGGGGACGACTTTCAACGCAGACCGGTCGGGCGCCATGACCTCACGTCCTCACGTTTCCGATCAGGCGATTCCATCACTGTGGAACCCATGCGGTCGGCGCAGGAAGCTGTCAGCGACTGGTCTTGATTGAGCATGATCGTCTTCGAACCGATGCCTCGTTCGGCATGCGACACGAGTGGAGTGGATTCGACATTCGCTACCCGGACCACTAACGGCGCGCACGATCGGCCCGCGCAATGAAGCGCAGCACGCCGTCGCGGTTGTCGGGGTCGATCAGCGTGACCAGAAAACGCCGCGCCGACTCGTGCGCGTCCGGCCCCAATTCGGCGAGCGCATTGGCGACGCGCGCGGTCTGCAGGCCGGCGAGCTTCATCGCCAGGGATTCGCCTTTGGCCGTCACGTAAAGCAGCCGCTGCCGGCGATCGCTGGAGCCCTCCTTCTGGACCACATAACCTTCGTCGACGAGCTGCTTGAGCACGCGCCCGAGCGATTGCTTGGTGATCTTCAAGATGTCGAGCAGTTCGGCCACCTTCATGCCGGGGTTGCGGTTCACGAAATGCAGGACCCGATGGTGCGCCCGACCGAATCCGAACTTGGCCAGGACATCGTCCGGCTCGGTCACGAAATCGCGGTAGGCAAAAAACAGCAGTTCGATGATGTCCCAAATCGGCTCGCTTTGGCGGCCTGCGCGGTCGCCGGGATTTTTGAGGCGGGGCGCGGCAGGAGCAGTTAGGTCAGCCATGTTGACATATTTCGATCTGTTTGCTAAAGGTCCGATCGTCAGCCAGCGCAGATGAGGCTCGCGATCCCTCCGCCAAAGGCCCGAACCCTGGGCCGTCGTTGCGTCGGGGCGGCAGGCGCGCTCTCATGGGGCTGTCGAAACATAACGGGTGTTGGCCCGCGACGCAAAAGCGTAGAACGCGCTAGGATTGGGGGGTCGGACCCCGGCCCGGGCGCCCCGACGGAGGAACGCGATGTCCGAGAAACCTTACGACCGGCTCGACGGCGTCATCTGGTACGACGGCAAGCTCGTGCCCTGGAGCGAGGCCACGCTCCACGTCTGCTCGCACGGGCTGCACTACGCGAGTTCGGTGTTCGAGGGCGAGCGCGCTTATGGCGGTGAAATCTTCAAATGCACCGAGCATTCGGAGCGCCTGAAAAGGTCCGCCCAAACCCTTGATTTCGAAATCCCTTATTCAGTCGCCGAGATCGACGCCGCCAAGCGGCTGGTGCTGGAAAAGAACGGACAGCAGGAAGCCTATATCCGCCCGGTCGCCTGGCGCGGCTCCGAGATGATGGGCGTTTCGGCCCAGAACAATAAGATCCACCTCGCGATCGCGACCTGGCAATGGCCGAGCTATTTCGATCCGGTGCAGCGGCTCAAGGGCATTCGGCTCGACCTCGCGGACTACCGCCGCCCCGATCCGGCGACCGCGCCGGTGCGCGCCAAGGCCGCGGGGCTCTACATGATCTGCACCATCTCCAAGCACAAGGCGGAGCGCAAAGGCTATGCCGACGCCATGATGCTGGACTGGCAGGGCCGCGTCGCCGAGTGCACCGGCGCCAATATCTTCTTCATCCAAGATGGCAAGATCCACACGCCGATCGCCGACTGCTTCCTCGATGGCATCACCCGCCGCACCGTCATGGATCTCGCCCGCCGGCGCGGCATCGAGGTGGTCGAACGGCGCATCATGCCCGACGAACTGACGCAATTCTCCGAGTGCTTCATCACCGGCAGCGCGGCGGAAGTCACCGCCGTGTCGGAGATCGCGGACTGGCGCTTCGCCCCGGGCAGCATCACCCGGCAGTTGATGGATGACTACACCGCCGAAGTGCAGCCGAAGGTCAAAGCCTCGGCAGCGTAGGTCCGCGTGGCGGAGCGTGAGGCCACGGCACTGCCCGCTCTGCTGACTGCGGACGCGGCCTGCGACGCGCGGCGCGAGGCGGGCATCGCTCTATCACCCTCCGATATCGGGCTCGAACAGCGCGACGAACGCTGGGCCGTCACGCTGCCGCATGACCGAATGGCGCGGTTCTCATCAAGCGAAGCCGGCTTGCGGCGACTTCAACTCGAACGTCGCGTGCTCTGTCTGCTGGCAGAACAAGTTCCGAACGCCCACGATCCTGCACGAACAGCCAGGCGGGTTCGACGTCCGCGCGATCGTGCCCGGCCGGTGTGATCGGCGTTGCCTTGAATTCAATCACAGGGTGCCCTAGACTGAATTGAAGCCAGTGGCTGTGCGGCGAGTGGCCTATGTTCGGTAGGATCAACGCAGTAGTACCGATCGTTTGGCGCGCCATCGTCGGATTTTTTTCAAGCGCCCTGTTCTTCATCCTGCTCGGATGCTTGTTTTTCTACCTCTCCTTCACCCTCCTGACGCCACAAGCGGTCCCCCGGACGTCGCTCGCTCTGACGAATGTCGGATTCGGACTGGTGTTCGGATTTGTCGGCCTCGCGCTCATCACCTACGGAACAGCGCTGCACGCTATCGCAAGCGGACAACTCGGGAGCGTGAGACAACTCTACGACGAGATCAAATCGTTCTTCGGAAGCGCGATCTTCTATATTTTGCTCGGCTCGCTCTTTATCTGCACCGGGCTGCTGCTATTGGACGAAACTCATTCGGCTTTCATTTTTATTCTGACGATTTTGGGAGTCGCGCTGGTGTTGTTCGGGACCGGCACGCAAGCTCTCGCCTCGGGCGAGGCAGCGACGCCCACAAGCGCACAATTCAAGGTCAGCATGGCGGGCGGCGCCGCCGCGATCGCCGGTGTCTTCGGATTCGGGACCATCTGGCTTGCAGACGGCATCCAGGGCTTTTTCAAGCGGTCGGTCGACTATGGCTTTCTCGAACTGTCGACCGCGAACAGCGAAATCAGCAACCTGAACCTTGAAGGACGCACGATCGTCGCGACGCTGGGCGATGGGCGGCCACTGCACACCTGGAGGCGGACCGAGGGGCTTCAGGTCATGGTGCCGCGCTACGCCAAGAAGGCGAAGAGCCGGATATTCGTCGCGATCTCGGGTCATCCGTTTCCGGCCTTGTCGGGCCAGCCGTTTGCGCAGCCCTATGAAATCAATTGGGAGGACGTGACGCCGGAGCCGCTGTTCGCAAACGAGCAGGTCTATATCGCGCGCAAACCGTTCGTTCTGATCTCGCTGAAAATAGCGACAGTCACCGATCCGAGGCCGGTAGCTGGACAGAAGACCTTGGCCCCGCAGACATTGCCGTCCTTCACAGTCAATCCAGAATGAATTGCCCCTTGGCAAGGAGCCGGCAGTGCTGAACGAGCGTGCGAAAACAACTACGCGGCCAGCAAGGCTCCTGATGACGCTTCTGCTGTGCGTCGCTTGTGTTTGTTCCGCAGCGCCGAGCCGCGCCCAAAGCGATGACAGCTGCCAACCGACCGACATTGCCAAGAGACTGAGGTCCACCAACAGCGCGGAGCGCGCCGCCTCTGCGCAGGCATTGATTGTCGACTGGCGCGCCACGGTGCCCACCCTCATCAAGGAGCTGGAAAATTTCGATGGGCCGACGGAGAGATGGTCGAGCGACCAGCAAGCCTATTTCGCGACGATTTCGGATGTCTTGCGCTCGATCGTCACCGACAACACCCAGGCGATCACGCTTTTTCGACAGTGTGACAACGAACGCGCCATCCGGTCGCTGGCATGGGCTGCACGGAGCACGGTGCGAAGCATCCGCGTCAACGGCACTTACGTCCTTGCGAGCGTCGCCGACAACACCAATGTCTGCATCCTGCTGCACCACCTGCGCGACAAATCGATCACGCCGGATGGCCGGGTCAATCTCCTGCAGGTCGTCGCAGTCGTGGCGGCCTACGCCTATCGGCAGAACATTGAGGCGATGAGAGACACCATCAAAACCCTCAACACCAATCTATCGCGGACCGATCAAACAACCCGCACCGCTGAACTGCTGCGCCTCATCGAGCAAAGGGCCGGTAAAAGCATCAACCTCGAAAATCCGCTGCCGCCCAGTTATCGGCCTTGCTACAATTACGACTTTGCCGGAGCCCTAAAGTAGCTCCGTGTTGTTGCGAAACCCTCCGATCGCGGTCTTCTCCGCCGCGCGCAAGAGTGTGACGTGTTGCACGTTGTTAGCGGCGAGGAAGCCGGCCAGCGGCTCGTCGACCACGCGGCGGCGGCTTTGCGCAGCATGACGCAGCATCAACGCGCCATCGTCCTCGAAAATCACCAGACCGGTATGAAAGAAATCGAGATTCGGCCGCCGCGACACAAAGCCGATGATGTCGCCGTTCGCCAACCGCCGATCGTTCGCCAGCACAATCTTCGGCGCAATGCCGGTGATCGACACCCGCCGCCGCCCCTGGTTGCCCCAGTGCACGATCTTGTCGATGGTGACGGCATCGGGCATCGCGACCGGACCGCATATCCCATTTTCGACAGCGCGCCGGCACCATTCGGCGAAATAGTGATTGCGTTCGGCCCACAAGACTTTGCCGTGCTCGTAGCGGATCGTGCGCAACACGGTTTCGAATTCGCCGTAGTCGCGCGCTAGCGCCGCGGCCAGCACGATTTCGCAAAACGTGACGCAATCGAAGGCGTCGTCGCGAACGATGAATTCTTCCGGCTTGTTGGGCCCGCCGATCAGCGTGTTGGCGCGATACCTGATGCCGAGGAGCGCGCGCGAGATGAAATCCATTCGTTCGGAGACGCTGGCTTGCGCCTCAGGCACCGCTCTCGACTGCCTGATCAAGCGGGCGATCGATGTCGACGCCGCTTGGGCAAACGCCGAACCGCTTGCCGTCGCGGCCACGAGCGGCGCGGCGCCAAGCACTTGCAGAAACGATCGGCGGGTCGCGCTCCGCTGCATCGCGGGGATCCTTATGGATTTCCGCCAACATGGACCTGCGATCCTAAGTCGGCAATGCGGCAGAAGCGGTTCGACCGGCCGAACTATTTCGGCGCGTGCGCCGCGATCAGCGCTTCGCTCATTCGCTTGAGCCGTGCGCCGAGCCCGTCAATGCCGACGCTCTGCGCGGTGACGCGCGCGCCTTCCAACATCAGATTGAGCTCGTCGGCCAGCAGGTCCGGCTCCTTGAGTTTGGCGGCGCGACACAGCGCGATCACCTTGGCGCGGGCAGCGGTCTTGCACTCCTCGATAACACGCCTCGCCGGATGATCCTTCTCCGGCAGCTCGACGGCGGCGTTGGCGAGCGGGCAGCCGCGTTCGTCGCGGCTGATGATGTGATCGGACATGTCCTTGAGCCAAGCGCGCAGTTGCGCCAGCGCATCGCCGGGGTGTTGCGCCTGCAGCCGCTCCCAGGCGACGGCCTCGCCCTTGGCGACCTGTCGCAGGTATTCCGCCACCAGTTCGTCCTTGGACGGGAAGTGGCGGTAGAGCGTCATTTTGTTGGTGCCGGCGGCCTCGGCGATCGCGTCCACCCCGACCGCCCTGATTCCATGCCGATAGAAAAGCGCACGCGCGGCCGCGAGGATCCGCTCGCGGGGCGGAATCTTCTCGGCCGGATCGAGGGTTGCGGGCGATTTCGCGATCATGTGTCGGGTGCCTCTTGACACGGGTGTTACCGGTCAGTACCTATCATGTGGTGTTACCGGTCAGTACCACAAGGCCCCACCCCCTGTCATCCCCCTGACCGCAGCCAACCGCCAGGAGACCCCCATGAGTATCCAACCATCCGCTGTCGCGTCCGCCCGATCCACCCCGGCCCAGCCGCAAGCCACGCTGTTCTCGCCCTACACACTCGGCGACATCCCGCTTCACAACCGGCTCGTACTGTCGCCGATGACGCGCAGCCGCGCGCTGGATGGCAATGTCGCCAACCCACTGGCCGCGACCTACTACGTGCAGCGCGCCTCGGCCGGCCTGATGATCACTGAAGGAACGCAAGTCAGCCCGCAGGGCGTTGGCTACATCCGGACGCCCGGCATTCATTCGCCAGAGCAGGTCGCCGGCTGGAAGCACGTCACCGACGCCGTGCATCGCGTCGGCGGCACGATCTTCGCGCAGCTTTGGCATGTCGGCCGCGTATCGCATCCGGATTTCCACGGCGGTGCGTTGCCGGTCGCGCCATCGGCGCTGCCGGTCGAAGGCGAAGCCTTCACCAGCAACGGCAAGGTCAAGATCCCGACCCCGCGCGCGCTCGAGACCGGCGAGATCCGCGGCATCATCGCGCAATTCCGCAAGGGCGCCGAGAACGCGAAGGCCGCCGGCTTCGACGGCGTCGAGCTCCACGGCGCCAACGGCTACCTGTTGGACCAGTTCCTGCGCGATGGCGCCAACCAGCGCACCGACGCCTATGGCGGTAGCTTGACCAACCGCGCGCGTTTGCCGCTTGAAGTTGCCGAAGCGGTGACCGAGGTTTTTGGAGCGAGCCGCGTCGGCTACAAGCTCTCGCCCTACTTCCCGCGGCTACTCGATGTCGGACTCCAATCCGATTGCGACCTTCAGCTATATCGCGAAGGAACTCGGCAAGCTTGGCCTCGGCTATCTGCACGTGTCGGAAGCGATCGCCGGGCCGATGAAGGTCGACGGCACCGTCCGCGCGACGCCATCCATCCGCCAAGCCTTCGACGGCGCGCTGATCGTGAACGGCGGCTATGACGCGGTCACCGCCGAAGCCGCGATCGCCCGCGGCGAAGCCGACCTGGTCGCCTTCGGCGTGCCGTTCCTCGCCAATCCGGATCTGCCGCTGCGCTACCGGAAGCGCGCGCCGCTCAATACGCCGGACGCATCGACATTCTATGCCGGCGAACAGAAGGGCTACACCGACTATCCGGCGCTGAGCGCCTAACGAGGACATCATCATGCGACACCAACGCCAGGAACTCACACTGAAGAATGCGCTGTCCGACCCGCTGGTGCGGACAGCGATGGCCGCCGATGGCGTCGACCCGCAGGAACTGAGCGCGATGCTCGCTGCGATCGCATCGACACTCGATCATGCGCAATCGCAACGCAGCGCTTCGCTGTGTGCAACGAATTGTGCCTGAAGACGTTTACCTCCCAACCGTGGCAGACCCCCCTCACCGATGCCACGCACGCGCCGGATGACTCGCCGCCCCCCGAGTGATGTCGTCCGGCGCCCTTTCCACAATCCCACAACTGCATGCACGAGCGCGGCGCTCTCCCCGCAAACGCGGGGCGAGGGCGCAACAACAGGCGTCCAGGCGTCGATAGCGACTATTCCGCAGCGTCGCTGCGGCGCGAGGGCGGAGTGTGCCAGCGCTCGGCGGCGCTGTCGTCCGCCTGTTTCGCCTCGACCCAGGTCGTACCGGCGGCGACTTCGACCTGCTTCCAGAACGGCGCGCGAGTCTTGAGATAGTCCATCAGGAATTCGGCGGCGGCGAAGGCATCGTGGCGATGCGAGGACGCCGCCAGCACCAGCACGATCGGCTCGCCCGCCGCGATACGTCCAAAGCGATGGATGACGGTGACGCCGGCGAGCGCCCAGCGCGACTGCGCATCCTCCACATGACGCGCGATCTCGGCCTCGGCCATCCCGGGATAATGCTCGAGCGTCAGCGCGGCGATCGGCGCGCCATCCTCAGAGCCACGGCAAAGGCCGGTGAACGCCACCACCGCGCCGATATCGGTGCGGCCGCGCGTCAGCGCCGCGGTCTCGGCGGCGGCATCGAACGGCGCTTGCTGCAGGCGGATGGTGACCGGCATTCGTCACCCTCCCGTCATCGGCGGGAAGAAGGCGATTTCGCGCGCACCGGCAATGGCGGTCTCGGGACGGACATGGGAGCGATCGATCGCTGCGCGGATGACCTTTGGATTCTCGAACGCATACGCGTATTCGTCGCCGCGCTTGGCGAGCCACGTCATCAAATCGCCGACCGTCGCGACATCGGCGGGCAACTCGACGTCTTCCTGCGGCTTGCCAACCCGCTCACGCACCCATGCGAAATAAAGCAGCTTCACGCGTTTGAATCCTTGCCGGGCCCCTCGCCTCGCGACGGCAATCTTACATCAGTCGATCAGATGGCGCAGCCCGGCGCGAAAATAGTCCCAGCCGGTATAAAGGGTCAGCAGGGCTGACAGCCACAACAGCGACAAGCCAATCGGCGTCACCACCGGCAAAATCACATCGCCGGCGTCGCCCGCGACCAGGAAACCGACCGCCACCATCTGGAGCGTGGTCTTCCATTTCGCGAGCCGCGTCACCTCGACGCGGACATTGAGGCCGGCCAGATATTCGCGCAATCCCGACACCAGGATCTCGCGACAGAGGATCACCACCGCCGCGAACAGCGACGCGCCGCGAATGGTGCCGTCGGACACCAGCATCAGCAGGCATGCCGATACCAGGAGCTTGTCGGCAATCGGGTCGAGCATGCGGCCGAACGACGACAGCTCACCCCATTTGCGCGCCAGATAGCCGTCGAGAATATCGGTCACCGCCGCGGCGATGAACACCGCCAGCGCGACCCAGCGCAGCCATTCGTCCGAGCGTGGAACTTCCTGGAAATAGAGGCACAGCACCACCACCGGCACGGCGGCAATGCGCCCATAGGTCAGCAGGTTCGGCAGCGCGAATGGGCGCGCCGGCATCGGCCGACTCTGAACAGGCCTGCTGGTGACGCCATCCATTAATTCAATCTAGTCCTGTTTGCCCGGCGCCAAAAGGGCCGAGACCGCGATACTCACCGGCGATATCCACGTTTCAGCGTTGGATTTTGCGGCGCAAGAGTAAAATTCGCGTCATCGTCGGACGCCAGGGCGCCGGGCGGGCGCCGCCGGCATGCCTGGCCGAAGCCGGCATCTTTCAATTCACGCTTGGCGAACCATATATCGCATTAATCCCTCATCATCGTTGCGTGAGCCCCATGCTCGATACCCGCCTCGCCTACCTCTTGGACCCAGACCACGCGGACCCGCAGCCCGCCGCGACCACCCACACGGACGAGCGCGCGCTCTTCGACGCCTACTCGGAGTCGGTGGCGTCGGTCGTGGACACGGTCGGCCCCGCGGTGGTCCGCGTCGACACCCGCGAGCGCGTCGACGGCAAGCCGCGCGGCGGCACCGGCTCGGGCATCGTGATCTCGCCGGACGGACTGGCGCTGACCAACGCTCACGTCGTCAACGGCGCGCGCGAAATCCGCCTGTCCGATACCGAAGGACGAATCACCGAAGCCCGCCTTTTGGGGATCGATCCCGACACCGACCTCGCCCTGTTGCGCGCCGACGCCGCGCGCAGCTTCGCGTTCGCGCCGCTCGGCGATTCCAAGGCGCTCAAGCGCGGGCATCTGGCGATCGCGATCGGCAATCCGCTCGGTTTCGAATTCGACGGTGACCGCCGGCGTGATCTCGGCGCTCGGCCGCTCACTGCGCGCCACCACCGGCCGCATGATCGAGGACGTGATCCAGACCGACGCCGCGCTCAATCCCGGCAATTCCGGCGGGCCGCTGGTGTCGTCGCGCGGCGAGGTGATCGGCATCAACACCGCGGTGATCATGGGCGCGCAGGGCATCTGCTTCGCGGTCGCGAGCAACACCGCCAATCACGTGCTGAGCGAGATCATCATGCATGGCCGCGTGCGGCGCGCCTCTATCGGCGTCGCGGCGCAGACCGCGCCGGTGCCGCGCCGGCACGCCATCGAGTCCGGCATCGACAACCGGCTGGGCGCGATGCTGACCTCGATCGACCAGAGCGGGCCGGCGAGCCAGGCCGGGCCTGCTGTCGCATGATCTGGTGGTGCGCCTCGACGGCGAGCCGGTCACCGGCGTCGACGACTTGATCCGTCTGCTCGACCGCAGCCGGATCGGCAAGCGCGTCACCGTCGAGGTGCTGCGGCTCGGCCGGCTGCGCAGGTTCGAGATGACACCGACGGAACGGGCGGCAGCCGGCTAGGTCCGATCATCCGCTCGTCCCCGCGAAAGCCGGCGACATCTAAGATGAAATAGGCCGAGTCTCGGGATTTGCCCGCTTGCGCAGGCTATGAGCGGAGGAGAGAGTCGGACGACCGATCATCCTTCGAAGTGGCGTTCGTCATCCTGCTCGCCTGCGCGACGCCCGCAGCAGCCATCGCCGGAACGCCATGAAGTCGCGCTGGTCCTTTCGGAAATCGCGATAGACCAGGTACCACTGCTTGCCCTTGGGCACCGAGAGCGTGAACGGCGCGACCAAGCGGCCGGCGGCCAGATCATCGTCGATGTAGGGACGGATGCCCATCGCGACGCCGACACCATCGGCGGCAGCTTGGATCGCCTGGCCGTAGTACTCGAACTCCGGGCCTTTGGCGCTGATGCGCCCGGCTCCCGCCGCCTTGAGCCACAGCGGCCAGTCTTCGGTCGCGTGCCCGACGCGGATCAGCATCGGCCCATTGAGATCGCTCACGCGCTTGATGCGCGTTGCGATGCGCGGCGCGCAGACCGGCAACAGATCGGCGGCGAACATGCGTTCCGCGACCAGCCCCGGCCAATCGCCGTCGCCGAGCGTGATGCCGCAGGTCCAGTCGTCGGCGAACGGCGCCGCCACGCCGCCGGTCGTGAACCGCACCTCGATGTCGGGCTCGACCTTGCGGAAATCCGCCAGCCGCGGAATGAGCCAGCGGATCGCGAATGTCGGTCCGACGCCAATCGTCAACACCCGTTCGCCGGCCTGCGCCGTCACTTGGCTGGTCAGGTTGGCAAGCGCGTCGAAGATGGTGGTGAGCCCGGCCTGATAGGCGTGCCCGGTCGGCGTCAGCGCCAGCCGGTTGGCTTGGCGCGCGAACAAGGCGACGCCGAGCCGCTCCTCCAACAGATGCACCATCCGGCTGATGGCCGCGGGCGACACGTTCAATTCGCCGGCCGCCGCCGCGAAGCTGCCGTTGCGCGCGGCCGCCTCGAACGCCTTGATGCCGTTGAGATAGGGCAGTCGCCGCATCCGACCATCAAGAAAAGTTATGCTAGGGCAAGATAACTCGGTTTGCGTCGTGAACGCAACGGGGCCACACAGGGGCGACGAGGACCGGCCATGACCCCGCTGATGATGCTGCTGCTCTGCCTGCTGATGGTCGGGACGTCGTTGCTCTCCGGCATTTTCGGCATGGCCGGCGGCCTGATCCTGATCGGCGTTCTCCTCGCCATTCTGCCGGTTCCGACCGCCATGGTGCTGCACGCCGTGACCCAGATCGCCTCCAACGGCTGGCGCGGGCTGTTGTGGCGGCGCTACGTGCGCTGGGGCGCGGTCGGCGCCTATGTGGTGGGATGCGCCGTGGCGCTGGCCGTCTGGTCGCTATTCCGCTACGTGCCGAGCGCGCCGGTAGCGCTCATTTTCCTGGGGGTCACGCCATTCCTGGTGAAGCTGTTTCCGGCCGATTGGCAACCTGATCCCGAAAGCCGCCCGCAAGGCGTGCTCTACGGCACGGTGTGCATGACCTTGATGCTGCTGACCGGCGTCGCCGGTCCGCTGATCGACAGCTTCTTCCTCGGCGGCAAGCTCGACCGTCGCGAGATCGTCGCCACCAAGGCGATGTGCCAGATCATCGGGCACGCGCTCAAGCTCGCGTATTTCGGCAGCATCATCGAACAGGCCGGGTCGCTCGACCCGGTGCTGGCGGTGCTCGCGATCCTGTCATCGATGGTGGGCACCACGATGGCGAAGCGCTTCCTGGAAATGATGAGCGACCGGCAGTATCGCGTATGGGCGGGACGGTTGATCGCGACCATCGCCGGCTACTACATCATCCATGGCGTGACGCTGCTGATCATTTCCGAAACATCCGCCAAATGACGTGTTCTGAGGGCGAGAGACTTGTCTTGCTGTGACGACGTGCATTCGGTCTCTCCGCTCCCCTCCCCCCGCGAGCGCACGCAGGCAAGTGTACGCAGCCTGCGTACACTTGCCTGCGTCCGAGTGGTGGGGAGGGGTCGGGGGTGGGGGTACGCAGCGGAAACACCCCCACCCCAGCTCGCTCTAAGCGCTTCGCCGACCGCTCCCCACAAGGGGGAGGGGCAACCGCGGCATGATCGCAAAACCATCAAAACGTTCGAACAAGCGGTAGTCAGTCGTCACAGTCGCACTGCTGCTACACTCGCGGTCCCATTGCCGCGAGATCGACCATGAGCAGCTCAGCGCCCTCTCCCACCACCGGCTCCGGCCAGATCGGCATCGCGGCCGCGGTGTCGATCGGCATCGGCGGCATGGTCGGCGCCGGGATCTTCTCGATTCTCGGCGTGGTGGCGCAGGCCGCCGGCAACGCGATGTGGCTCGCCTTTGCGATCGGCGGCGTGGTGGCGCTGCTCTCGACCTACTCCTATGCCCGGCTCGGCGCGACGTTTCCGTCGGCGGGCGGCGCGGTGCATTTCCTGGTCAAGAGCTTCGGCGACGGCGTGCTCGCCGGCGGCCTCAACCTGTTCATGTGGGCGGGCTACATCATTTCGCTGGCGCTCTACGCGGTCGCCTTCGGCAGCTACGCCGCGACCTTCATCACCACGACGCCCTCCCCGCATGCTGGTGAAGGCATTCGCGATCGGCGCAGTGTTGCTGTTGACCGCGGTCAATGCGTTCGGCGCCCGCGCCATGGGCCGATGGGAAACCGTCATCGTCGCGGTCAAGGTCGCGATTCTGGTCGTCTTCGCCATCGCCGGCCTTTGGTTCATCAAACCGGCCAATCTCACGCCGGCGTTATGGCCGGAGACGGCGGCCATCCTGTTCGGCGCCGGCGTGCTGTTCATCGGCTATGAGGGTTTCGGGCTGGTCACCAACGCCGCGCGCGACATGCGCGATCCCAAGATCATGCTGCCGCGCGCGCTCTACACCAGCGTGATCCTGGTCATCATCATCTACCTCGCGGTCTCCATCACCGTCAGCGGCAATCTCAGCGACCAACAGATCGAACAGGCGCGCGACTATGCCTTGGCCGAAGCCGCCAAACCGTTCCTCGGCGAATTCGGATTCCGCCTGATCGCGATCGCGGCGCTGTTCTCGACCGCGTCGGCCATCAATGCCACGCTCTTCGGGTCGGCCAATGTCTGCTACATGATCGCGCGTGACGGCGAATTGCCGAGCCGGCTGTCGCGCACGGTCTGGAAGGACGCCAGTGGCGGGCTGCTGCTGACCGCCGGGCTGGTGATCCTGGCGACGCTGAGCTTCGACCTCTCCGGCATCGCCATGATGGGCAGCGCGGCATTCCTCTTGGTCTACGCCGCCGTGAACGCCGGCCATCTGCGCGTGCTCAAGCAAACCGGCGCCAACGCGATCATCGTCTGGCTGTCGCTGATCTCGTGCCTCGCCATGTTCGCGATGCTCAGCGTCTATACGTGGCGGCAGCAGCCCGCCGCGATGGTCGCGCTGGTGATCATCGCCGCCGCCGCGTTCGCCGCCGAGTGGGCGTATCGGCGCTGGAGCGGACGAACCATTCAATCGCCGTAGCCGGCTAGTCCCTCGTTTGCACAAACTTTATTCTGGGTCGACTCAAACGCGCCGGGATTTGGCCCGGATTCATTCGTAGCGAAACAGCATGCGCCTCACGCGACCCGACCACCTTGCAACCGCCCGCTCGGCGATCCTCGCCACCGCCGCCCTCCTGATCGCGGCGGCCTCGCCCGCATCCGGCCAGGATCGCGCGCCCGCGATCAGGCCCGACCCGCCCCCGATCTCGCCGCCCTGCGTCATCCCGCCGGAATTGGCGCGCTTCGAGCGCCCGCTGCCGCGCACGGCGCGACGGCTGTTGGGCCGCGACGGCGTCAAGATCGTCGCGATCGGATCGTCCTCGACCTATGGCGAGGGCGCAAGCTCGCCGGAATGGTCGTATCCAAGCCGGCTGCGGCTTGAACTCGCGCATCGTTTCCCCGGGCTCGACGTCGTGGTCGTCAACCGCGGACTCAACGGCGACAACGATCACGGCAAACGCGCGCGCTTCCAGCGCGACGTCGTCGCCGAGAACCCGGACCTCGTGCTTTGGCAGCTCGGCACCAATTCGATGCTGCATGGCGCATCCGATGGAGACCCACCTCGAGGTGCTGCAAGGCGGGGTCACACAGTTGCGCCAGGCGATCGACGCCGACATCGTTCTGATCGACCCGCAATACGCGCCGAAGGTGCTGCGGGGCGCCGGCGCCAACGCCATCGTCGGCATGATCGCCGACACCGCGCGCGGCGCCGACGTCAACCTGTTTCGCCGCTACGAGCTGATGCGGCGCTGGCGCGAGGTCGAACAGCTCGCGTTCGACAAGTTCCTGTCGCCGGACGAGCTGCACATGAACGACTGGAGCTACGCCTGCATCGCCCGCGCGCTTGGCAGCGCCATCGCCGACGCCGCGACCCGGCCGGCCACGGCGCCCGCATCGATACCGCCGGCCAATTCGGCGCGCTGAGCCTTTGCGGCCGGCGCTCCCTCAGCCCTTGAGCTTCAGCTCCGCGATCACGCGCGTGAATTCGTCGACCTGACGCCGGATGTGCTCGGCGAAATCGGCGCCGCAGCGCGGATTGGGATAGAGCGCGTGCGAGGTGAGCTTGGCTTTGACCTCGGGCGCTTGCAGCGCCTGGCCGAACCACTCGATATATTGGGCAATGATCGGTTGCGGCGTCTTGGCGGGCGCGACCAATCCGAACCAAACGTCGGCGACGAAATCCTTGTAGCCGGATTCGGCAATGGTCGGCACCTCGGGCAGCGGCGGGATGCGGGTCCGCGACGGGGTGGCGAGCGCGCGCAAGGCGCCGGTCTTCACCTGCTCGCCGAGCTCGGAGAAATTCTGCAACACCGCGGTCACGTGCCCGCCGAGCAGCGCATTGATCGCCGGTGCGCCGCCGGTAAAGGGCACATAAGTGAGATTGATGCCGGCGGCGCGCTTGAAGCGCTCGACCGCAATATGCTGCGTGGTGTTAGGCCCCACGGTCGAGATCGAAAACTCGCCCGGCTTCGCGCGCGCGGCGTCAACCAGATCGGCCAGCGTGCGGAACGGCGAATTGCCGTTGACCACGAGCACTTGCGGCGAATCCACCAGATAGCAGATCGGCTCGAAGCTGGTGCGCGGATCGAAATTCACTTTGCGCAGCACTGGGCTGATCATCTGACCGTTGGAATTGACCAGCAGCGTGGCGCCGTCCGGCGCGGCGCGCGCCACCGTCTCGGCGGCGATGATCGAGCCCGCGCCCGGCCGGCTCTCGATCACGATGGTCTGTCCGCGCGTGCGCCCGAGATAGTCGGCCAGCACCCGCACCAGGAGATCGATGGTGCCGCCCGGCGGCACCGAGATCACGATCTTGATCGTTCGTGATGCCTGCGACCAAGCCGCGGAGGACGCGAGCACGCAGCCAACACCGAGCACGGTTGCGATGACGGCGACTTTGGCAGAATGAAACATCCGCATGCGCGCCTCCCCAGAACGGCTGTCGAATTTGCAGCCTGAGGGAAGCAGCCTAGAGCATGATCCCGAAAAGTGGAAACCGGTTTTCGGAACAGATCATGCTCAATCGAACATGTGAGCGCGCAGCGCAGCGGGGGAACGGGCGTTATGAAACCTTGGAGACGAAACCGAATTCGCGCACCAAGTCCCGATCGAGCTTCGGTCCCATTTCCAGCAGGACCTCATGCGCCTTCCGGCTCGACATCGGCGGCTTGTAGGGCCGGCGCTCGATCATCGCCGCATAGACGTCGGCGATCGTCACGATGCGAACGAGGTCGGAAATCTCGCGCGCCCTGCAATCCATGCGGATATCCCGACCCGTCGAGATATTCGTGGTGATGCACCACGATGTCGAGCATCTCCGGATGCAGATTGGGATCCCGGTTCAGCACGGCGGCGCCGTATTCCGCGTGCTTCTTCATGATCGCGATTTCATCCCAGTTGAGCGGGCTGGGCTTTTCCAGAATCTTGATCGGGACGCGCGCCTTGCCGACGTCGTGCAGCAGCGCCGCGAACGTCAGTCGCCGGCGATCGGTCGCAGCAAGCCCGAGATGCTGCCCGAACGCCGTCGCAACGCCGGTCACCAGCAGACAGTGCTGATAGGTCTGACTATGGTGCTTGCGGACCGTGTCGATCCACGTGGCCAGCCCCTTCAATTCGATTTCTTCGACCACCGCGGCGCCGGCGGCCTCGATGACGGCCGGATCCGCAACGTCGCCGCTGCACGCGGCGGTGAAGATCGTCTGCAGGCTGTCGTGCGCCGCGGCAACGCCGCGATTGTTCGACAGGTCGAGCGCCGAGGCGTCTCCCGCCAGCACCGTGAAGTCGTTCCAGAGCTTGCGCAGCAGTTCCTTCGTCTCGATCGGACGGCGCACCACGTCGCTGGCGCCAAGCGCAAAGGCCTGTGCTGCTTCGAGACGCGATTCCGGGCGCGTGGCAAAGAGCACCTTGGCGCCCTTGGGTTTGGATTTGATCCACTCCCGCAGGCCAAACAGGGTCTCCGTGTCATCGAGATCGGCCGACACAAGGGTGAAATAGTCGGGCTCGTTGTCCGCATAGCGCGCAAGATCGATATAGCGCACGTCGAGAACACCGGCCAGCTGATGACGCAGCCGGTCAGCATCGAGCGTCGAATGGCTGACGAAGGATAGCCGGTTCATGTGGAACTCTGGCCGAAGCCCTTTCCTCGCCGCGTGAGCGATCTTCGAACACGGCGCCGCACGCTGACCCAGACATTTATTTGGAACGCTTTAAGTAAGACTTAACGGTTGGCCCGAGATTTCGGCGATCGCAGTAAGGCATTGTCGCGATTTTGCATGCGGGTCGCCCGTTCCGGGCGCCAGTGCCGCCATTCGCTGCGAGCGGGCGAGCCATGCGGCTGCGCCGGCCAGGATTGATCTAGATCAAATCGATCGGTTGCCCAACGCAACTAATCTGCTTTCAAAAGACCAATTGCTTTTTGCACGAGGAGAGACGCCATGGCCGACCCGCGCGTTCACGACATCCGAGGCCTCGATCTGGCGGTGCGCGATCTGCCGGCCAGCGAGGCATTCTACACCCAGCATTGGGGCCTTGAGGTGGTGGGGCGCGAACGCGGCACGGTCTTGCTCCGCGCCACCGGCACCGAGCATCACGCCCTCGCGCTGCACGAAGCCCCGAAGATCGAGGTTCTGGGCGCGCGCTATGCCGCGCCCGACCCCGCCACGGTCAATGCGCTGCACGCCAAGGCTGTCGCCAGTGGCGCCGACGTTATCGATGCGCCGCACGCGCTCCCGGCGCTGGCGGGCGGCGGCTACGGCTTCAGCGTGCGCACGCCCGACGGCATCCGTCACACCATCAGCAGCGACGTCGAGCGCCACGCCGCCGCCATCGACGACAAGCGGCGGCCGCGGAAGTTCTCGCACGTGGTGTTCCGGTCGAAAGACTATCCGCAGCTCGAAACCTTCCTGCGCGACATCATGGGCTTCAAGCTGTCCGATCGCACCGACGGCATCGATTTCTTCCACTGCTCGGGCGACCATCACAGCGTGGCGCTCGGCAAGCTGCCCGGCTCCGGCCTGCATCACATGGCGTTTGAGCTGCCCGACCTGGACGGCCTGATGGGCGCTTCGGGCCGCATGAGGATGAGCGGCCATCCGATCGAATGGGGCGTCGGCCGCCACGCTGGCCCCGGCAACAACGTCTACAGCGTGTTTGTTGATCCGAACGGGATCGCCGCCGAATACACCACCGAAATGGAGCAGATCGACGACGCCACCTACCCGCACCGCACACCGGAGGATTGGCGCAACATGCCGATCCGGCCGTGCGCCTGGGGCATGGGGATGAAGCGATCCGAACGGCTGCGCCAGGCCAACACCGGCCAGCTGATCGAGGAGCTCAACCGGAGCTGTAACGAGGCAGCCGCCCGCAAGCTGGCCAGCTAGCGAGCGGCGCACAATAATCTGGATTATTTTCCTAGGCCGCCCGGCTGCTGCCGGTGTTGCTACGGCCGCGCGAGCCGACGACCTGCTTCCGCGTCCGGCAATCCGGACAGATGCCGATGCGGACGTTGAAACGTTCGGATTCGAGCGCTGCCCGCATCGCCGCGCGGCTGGCGATCAACAGCCGCTCGACCAGGCAGTTCTCGCAATAGGCGGCGTCGTGCTTGTCCAGGAATGCCGCGACCCGGTGCGCGATATTGTTAATTCTACTCATAAACTCGGCCTTTCACGACGGGACTTCCCCGCCGCGCTGGTTCTCCACCCTGGTGGGAAAATAGAGACGTCTCGGCGCGAACTTGCGGCAAGACGCCGATGTATATAGGCCGCGTCCGCGCAATAAGCCAGCCCGGAAGGGGGGCTTGGTTAGCGCGATATGGCGCGGTTTTCTAAAAAAATCGGCCGGTCGAAACCGCCGGAAATTCAGGCGCCGGACCGTCCCGCCAGCGGAGTACCTCCGGCACCCTCCCAGATACCGCCCGGCGGTCCCCAAGTACCCGATCGAGGCTCCCGCCTGCCATTCCCAAGGAGCGCCTGTGTTAACGAATGGCCCCCCGTGCGGCATTCGTTAATGGCCAGCCGCGTGGAAGAAATCGTAGATCTTCTTCGCCATGTCGTCGCTGACGCCTTCGACCTTGGCCAGGTCGGCGGGTGAGGCCCGCTCGATCGCCTTCAGCGTGCCGAAGTGCTGCAGCAAAGCGCGCTTGCGCGCGGGACCGACGCCGGGGATTTCCTGCAGCCCGGACTTGCGGATGTCCTTGCGCCGCCGCGCGCGATGCGAACCGATGGCGAAGCGATGCGCCTCGTCACGCAGTCGCTGGACGAAATACAGCACGGGATCGCGCGGCTTCAATTTGAATGGTTCGCGGCCACCCGCGAAGATGGTCTCGCGCCCGGCGTCCCGCTCCGGACCCTTGGCGACCGCCACCAGCGGCAGGTCGGCGAGGCCAAGCGCCGCGAGTGTCGCCTGCGCGGCAGACAGCTGGCCACGGCCGCCGTCGATGATGACGAGATCCGGCCAGGGCGAGTTCGATCGTCTCGGCGATCTCCTCGCTTTCGATATCGACGGCTCGCGCCGCTTGCTCCTCCCTCTCCCCGTCCTTCACGGGGAGAGGGTTGGGGTGAGGGGCTGCTTCAATTGGCACGTCGTTTCGAGGGGCCCCCTCACCCGACACATCCTCGCTTCGCTCGGATGTGTCACCCTCTCCCCGCAAGCGGGGCGAGGGCACAGAACCCGCGGCACGCGCAAACGTCCCATCACCGCCCGCAACGGCCGCCGCCACTAGATCGCTGGGCAAGCGCGGCGCTTCGCTCAACAGCCGCTTGAAGCGGCGCTCCAACACCTCGCGCATCATTGCGAAATCGTCGCCGGGCGTCAGCTCGGCGGAGCGGATGTTGAACTTGCGATACTGGTTCTTCCGGAAACCTTCCGGCCCGGACACGATCATCGCGCCGACCGCGTTGCTGCCCTGGATATGGCTGTTGTCGTAGACCTCGATCCGGCGCGGGACACGCGCGAGACCGAAGCATTCGGCGAGTGCATCCAGGAGCTTGCGCTGCGACGCGGTGTCGGCGAGCTTGCGGCCGAGCGCCTCGCGCGCATTGGCGAGCGCGTGATCGACCAGCTCTTTTTTCTCGCCGCGCTTGGGTCTGAGAATTTCGACCTTGCGATCGCTCTTGGCGCCGAGCGCCTGTTCGAGCAGCGCGCGGTCCTCGATCTCGTGCGAGATCAGCACCAGCTCCGGCACCGGCTTGTCGTCGTAGAACTGCGCCAGGAACGCGCCGAGCACCTCACCGGGACCGAACGTCCGATCGGCCTTGGGAAAATACGCGCGGTTGCCCCAATTCTGGCCGGTACGGAAGAAAAACACCTCGACGCAGAAGAAACCGCCCTCCTGATGGACGGCGAACACATCGGCTTCCTCGGTCGAGCGCGGATTGATGCCCTGCTGCGCCTGCACCGCCGACAGCGCAGCCAGCCGGTCCCGGTAGACGGCAGCGCGCTCGAAATCGAGCGCGTCGGACGCTTTCTCCATCTCGGCGGCGAGTTCCTCCTTCACCGCGCGGCTCTTGCCGGACAGGAAGCTCGTCGCCTCGCGCACCAGCTCCTGATAGTCGGCAAACTCGATCTCGCGCGTGCACGGCGCCGAGCAGCGCTTGATCTGGTGCAAGAGGCACGGCCGCGTGCGGCTCTCGAAGAAGCCGTCGGAGCACGAGCGCAGCAGGAACGCGCGTTGCAGCGCCGTGATCGTGCGGTTGACCGCCCAGACCGAAGCAAACGGACCATAGTAGCGGCCGGGGCGGTTGCGCGCGCCGCGATGCTTGAGGATCTGCGGCGCCCAGTGATCGCCGGTGATCACGATGTAGGGAAACGACTTGTCGTCGCGCAGCAGAACATTGAAGCGCGGCCGCAACCGCTTGATCAGGTTGGCTTCCAGCAGCAGCGCTTCGGTTTCGGTCTTGGTGGAGACGAATTCGAGCGCGGCGGTGGCGGCAATCATGCGCTCGATGCGCGGGTCGTAGCCGGTCGGCCGCGCATAGGCGGCGATCCGCTTGCGGATGTTCTTGGCCTTGCCGACGTAGAGCACCGCGCCCTGCGCATCGACCATGCGATAGACGCCCGGCGCCGACGGCGCGAGCTTGGCGTGGCGCAGGATGGCGTTGCGACCGGCGGCGAGCGGGCCAACGCCGGTCGCGAGGTCCATTGCGGTCTCGATCTCGGGCAGGCTCTGCTCGTCATCCTCCTCGATCAGGTCGGTTGCCGGATCGACGTCTTTTTTCGGGACGTTCATGCCCGCAACGTAAGAGGTCGCCACGCGGCGAACCAGTGTCGGGCAGGGACCGTGCGCCGCGATCCACCGGCGCGCGGCGCCATCGTAGAAATCGCAAGCCCGCGAATAATTAAGCCATTGTTCACCAACCGCATTGGGAATTTACGATCTGTTGTCTGTATTCATGGCGGAGCCGCGGCGAATTTCAGCACGAAAGACGGTTAGTATATTTTACTTAATCGTATCTCGCAGTTGAGATAGACTCGATTTAAATCGTGAATACTATGATGTTACGTGATGCGTGGGTGCGTGGAGGGGCTGTGTTATGAAACGCGTTGGACTTGTGGGCGTGAGCCTGTTGGCGCTGGCGACTGCGGCAGCCGCTGCGGATATGCCGCGTCGCTACAATCATCAGGCTCCGGCCTACATGCCGGTCTACAACTGGACCGGCTTTTACATCGGCATCAATGGCGGCGGCGCCTGGGGTGATTCCACCTGGAGCAGCATCGGCACCTTTGACGTCAGCGGCTTCATGATCGGCGGCACCGTCGGCTACAATTGGCAAGTCTCGCAGTTCGTCTTCGGCCTCGAAGGCGACTACGACTGGACCAATATCGACGGCAGCACGGGCGCCGCTTGCGCCACCGGGTGCAAGACCAGCAACGGCTGGCTGGCCACGGTTCGCGGCCGCATCGGCTATGCCTACGACCGGTTCCTGCCGTACATCACCGGCGGTCTTGCGTTTGGTGACATCAAGGCAAGCCATCCCGGTTTTGCCGGCGGACATGACACCAATGCCGGATGGACCATCGGTGGCGGCTTCGAATTCGTCATTGCCGGCAATTGGACGGCGAAGGCCGAGTATCTCTATGTCGACCTCGGCAAGTTCAATTGCGGCCTCGGCTGCGGCAACGGCTTCAATCCGGACAATGTGTCGTTCAGCACGCACCTGGTGCGCGGCGGCGTGAACTTCCGGTTCTGACGCACCACAGTCGCGAACCCAACGAACAAAGCCCCGGGCCCGGCCCGGGGCTTCTTTCATTTTGTCATCGTCAATTTTGTCCGAGTGCGCTCGGTTTACGCCGGCGGCGGCTTGGTCGCCTCGAACGACGGCACGCGCGCGGCGAACGTATCGAGCCAGCCTGCAAGGCGCGGACAGTTTTTCCTCAACTCACCGGGGAAACGAAATTCGCGATAGCCGAGCGCGCAGGCCAGTGTGATCTGTCCGACATTGGGAGGCGCATCGAGGCCGGGCGGCGACTGCTCGAGCGCGGCGAGCGCACGCTCGACCTTGCCAGCCTGCAAGTCGAGCCACTTCTGCTCGTGCTTTTCCGACGGCCGGAAGCGGCCTTCGTAGACGATCAGGATCGACGCATCCATGATGCCATCGGCGAGCGCCTGAAGCTTGAGCGCATCGATGCGCGCCTTGAAATCCTTCGGGATGATCTTGCCGCCGCCGGCCAAGTGATCGAGATATTCAACAATGACCGGCGAATCGAACAGCGCGCTACCGTCGTCGAGCACCAGCACGGGAATCTTGCCGAGCGGATTTTGCTGGCGCAGCGGATCGGCGGGATCCTGGGTCGTCGCCAATTCCACTTTCACTTTGTCATCGAGTCCCAAGACGCTTACGGCGATACGCGCCTTGCGGCCGAAGGGAGAACCGAAACTGGTACGGACGGTCAACATGGGCAACGTCACCTTTTCTTGCGCGGCGACTGCAGTGCCGCGTCAACCACAGATCGGAGGGATATGCGCCGACGTCGACGCCTGCGCCGCGACTTTTAACCAGTGATGACAAGGTTGACCGCTTTGGGTCCCTTGCCTTTCTTATCAGGCTCGACGTCGAACGAAATCCGCTGCCCTTCGTTCAACGCTTTAAGCCCGGCACGCTCGACCGCGGTGATGTGCACGAACACATCGCGCCCGCCATCGTCGGGCTTGATAAATCCGTAACCGCGTTCGGCGTTGAAGAACTTGACCGTACCTGCCATGGCCATCGGGAAACTCCTCCCCGTGGTTGCCTCCCGCCGGCCCGCACGGCGCGGCGGCTGGGCCGGACATTCGCAAACGGGGAAAGAGCGTCGGCCACCTAAGGCCTCAGTCACTCCGCCGGCCCCCACCGGAGGCGGAACGTCAAAGCCAACGTGCATAGGCTAGGCTAATCCGAGGCTGTGGAAAAGTGGGCATGAACAGCCTTCCCATCTGAACAGGCGTCTGGACGGGGCGCCGACGCCAACATCACGCGCCGCGGTCGATCCAATCGATGCGATGCGATCCCTGAAAAATCCTGCCGAACAGCGGCATCAGAATGGCGGCGTCCGCTGCAAGCGTCCAAGGCGGATTGACCACGACCAGCCCGCATCCGGCCAATCGCCGCGGCTCCTGCGACGTTTCGAAGTCGACCTCGATGCGCAGCACCTTCTGGATGCGCGACCGCCGCAGCCGCCGCGCCAGCGCATCGGAATCCTGTCGTCCATGGGTCGGATACCAAAGCACGAAGATGCCGGTCGCCCATTTGCGATGGGCGGCTTCCAGCGCCTGCGCCAGCCGCGAGAACTCGTCCGCCGCTTCGAACGGCGGGTCGATCAGCACCACGCCGCGCCGCTCCGGTGGCGGCACATAGGCGTTGAGCGCCGTCCAGCCGTCGATCGCCACCGCTTTGGCGCGACGGTCGCCGCCGAGATGGCGGGCCAGCGCAGCCGCTGCCTGCGGCTCGATCTCGCAGGCGACCAGACGGTCCTGGCTGCGCAGCAACATGCGCGCGAGCACGGGCGAGCCCGGATAGGTGGCGAGCTCGCCGCCGGGATTGAGACTTGCGGCGAGCGCATCGAGATAGGGCGCGAGCAATGCGCGCGCGTCGTCGGCGACCGCGGCGCCCATGAGCCGGGCGATGCCGTGCCGCCATTCGCGGGCTGCGCGTCGCCTCCGGCCCACGCAGGTCGTAGAGACCGGCGCCGGCGTGGCTATCGATCACGCGGAAGGCCGCCGGCTTTCTGCAAATGAACGAGGATGCGCGCCAGCACCGCGTGTTTGACGACGTCGGCCGGGCCGCCGGCGTGGAAAGCATGGCGATAGTTCATCGGCGGTGGCGCGAGGTTTCCGTCAGCGCAAATGCTAGTTACGCGGATCCATCGAACATGCGCCACTCACGTTAGCATGTCGCTTTCCGAAATCGGATTCCACTCGCAGATCGGTCGCGGCCGGCCCGCCGCGCATCGGCGGCATCACCATCCGCTCGCGGCGGCAGGCGCGCCGGTCGATTTCGGCGCAATCGCGGAAGCGCAGATCCTTGGTCAAGCAAATCCTGACTTCGTGCAGGCGGCGGCTGTCGCAGGTCACCGCAATGCCCTTGCGGCTCAGCCCGGGATTGCTGTCGACGAAGGCCTCCTCGACCTCATCGGGCGTCACCGTCAGTGGTTCCGCCAGTTCGAAGTAAGGCTCCGGGATCTTGACCTGCGCGCGGGCCTTGCGCACGGCGTCGAAATAGCCGCGCGGGCCGAGCCCCGAGCAGACGCCATGGCGATCCCATTCATGAAACACCAGCCGCGGCGCCGGCATCAGGTCGAGCATCGAGGAGACGATGTTGCGGTCGAGCCGCGGCGCCGGGTTCTGGCAGAATTCGGGGAAGCCGTTTTCATATTGCGGCCAGAGCCCATGCACCACGAACGAGAACGGCCGCCCGCCGCATTGCTCTCGCGGCGCCCGGCCTTTTTCGGCCGAGGCCTCGCAGAACGACGGCGACCAGGACAGGGCGAGCACATAGAAATCGAATTGGCCGGCCCGGTTTTGCCGCCGATCTTGCCGCCGGTCTTGGGCAAAGGCCGCGGCCGAGATCAGCAGCAAGCTCGCGGCCACCGCCGCGCAACGAACGCTCCGACGCATCGATATCCCTCACCCATACAGACTGACACCGCCCGCCACTATGGCGCGGGGCCCGGAACATTTCAAGAACAAAACGTCCCGGCGTGTGGAGGTTGCCTAGGACCAGGCGGGGCGCCCGCGCACCAAGTGGCCTAAGGGCGCGCCATCTTGCAGGCGGGGTTGTAGGCCCAATTGCGGTCGAGCCCGACCACACACCATTCGACGCCCCAGCTCGCGCCGACAAAGCCGGTGCTTTCCCCGATCGCGTAGTGGATCGGGTGCTTCAAGCCATCGGAGACCAGCGCCAGCGCGCTACAGAACCGCCGTGGGATCGCATTCGGGGCCCAGGGCCGGTATGCGGTTTCGCGAATCCGCTCGTATCCCTGGATGGTCAGGGTCGAGTTCCAGAACTGGCCTTCCTTCTGGGCGAAGCGTGACGCGATGGTATCGAGCGCCGCCGACAAATCACACGCCGGCAGGGCGCCGTCGTAACGCGGTCCCCACAGCCCGAAATTCAGTTCGAGAATGCTCGCCGACGACGCGGGTCCAGCCGGCGCCATGACCGCGCCCGCAGCCACCGCGCTCGCTGCCAGCAAGAGAGCGAACAACCGCGCACGGCTGCCCATGACCCACCCCTCAAATCGATCGAGCAATCAGGTGGACGGTGCCGCGCCTGCCCCGGCAGGTCAAGCGCGGAACCGGCTTCTCCCCGCGGTTCCGCGACCGCCTGTGGCACGTACGCAACGCCGACCAGATTGGTGCAACGGTTGGTGGACACCGTCCAGATCCGGTTTCCACTTTTCGGGATCATGCTCTAAAGTCGTCCAGCATGCAACGGGAGGCGACAATGCGTGCAGCGTGGCATGGATGCCTTGGTCGGCTTGACCCTCGCTTTGTTCTCGGCGGGTGTGTTCTCGGCGGGCGCGCACGCCCAGAGCTATGGCTTTGTCCACCGCGGGAACGACACCGGCGGCATCATTCCATGGTCCTGCGAGTCCGAAGCGGAGGCGCGCGACATCGCCGGCGCGTTTTGCGCGGGCTACGGCAAATTCGCCCGCATCACCAGCGTTCACCGGGTGTATGGCGACTACATCGCCTTCCACTGTCTGTGGCGGCCGGATACCGCGCGCTATCAGATTCCGGTGGTGCGCACGCGCGCATCCTGCCCCGCCTACGACCGCACCCAGCGATTCTATCCGCGCGACATGGTCCGCTAAGGCGCCACCGAACGTTCGTCGCCGGACGTAACCAGAAAAGCCGCAATCGACCCATAGAGCCGCCTCGGCTCGGACCAAGGGAGTTGCTTTCCATGCGCGTTGCGTTGTCGCTTGTGGCACTCGGAATGGCTTGCGGATCGCCGGCCGCCGCGCAGGATTTTCCCATGCGCCGGGCCGGATTGTGGGAAGTCACCATGACCCAAGAGGGTCAGAAGGTCCCGCCGCAGGTGATGCAGCAATGCACCGATGCGGAAACCGACAAACTGATGAATGCGTTCGGCGGCGACATCAGCGCCGACCTTTGCTCCAAGCAGGACGTTCGCAAAGTCGGTTCGACGCTCGTCATCAATGCCACTTGCCAGATCGGGCCGATGAAATCGACGTCGCAGAGCGTCGTCTCCGGCGACTTCAACAGCAACTATACGGTCAAGGTCACCTCGAAGATCGAAGGCCTGCCGGCCGGGGTGCCGGGCGGCATGGGTGGCAGCAGCACCACCATCCAGGCGCGCTGGATCGGCGCTTGCAAGCCCGACCAACGGCCTGGCGACATCATCACGGCCGGCGGCCAGCGGATGAACATCCGCGAACTCCGCAAGATGATGGACGGGCGCTCGCAGGGCGCGCCGAAGCAATAACGGCTGCATCCGTCGACAGCGTTCAACTGCCGAATCAGAGACCTTTGATCCGGGCTTTGACGATGATCTCGCGCCAGCGCTGGCTCTCGGCCGCGGACATAGGCAGCCGCCGCGTCAGGCGGATTGCCGACCGCCCGCAACCCGAGCGTCGCCAGTCGTCGCGGCGACATCCGGCTCCTTCAGCGCCGCAACGATCGCGGCGTTGAGCGCCGTGACGGTCGCGGCGGGCGTGCCGGGCGGCGCCGCGAACCCGTAGAACGCGTCATTGTGAAAGCCGGGAAAGGTCTCCGCCACCGCCGGCACATCGGGCAATTCCGGCAGCCGGCCGGCGCTGCCGACCGCGATCGCCCGCAGCGTCTTGTTGCGCACGTGCGGCAGCACGTCGGTCAGATTGCCGAACACCATGTCGACGTTGCCGGCCACCACGTCGATGATCGCGGCGGTCAGGCCCTTGGCGTAGGGCACGTGGCGCACATTGATGCCGGCCGCGACCTTCAGCATCTCCATCGCCAGATGCGGCGTGCCGCCGACGCCGGGCGACGCATAGGTGAATTTCTCGGGCTCGGCCTTCGCGGCAGCGATGAGCTCCGCCAGGCGTCGTCCGCCTTCACCCTCGGATTGACGACCAGCACGTTCGGCGCGGTCGCGGTGACCGTGACGGCGATGAGCGCGGCGGGATCGAAGTTGAGCTTGGCGAACAGGTGCTGATTGATCGCCACCGGCCCGGGAAACACCGACAACAGCGTATGGCCGTCGGGCGCGGCGCGGTACACGAATTCGGCGGCGATGTTGCCGGTCGCGCCCGGCTTGTTCTCGATGACGACGTTTTGGCTCCAGCGGGCTTTGAGCTTCTCCGCCAGCAGCCGCGGCAGCGTATCCGGCACCGACCCCGGCCCGGTCGGCGCAACGATGGTCACCGTGCGGCTCGGAAACGCGCTGCGCCGCGGCGTTGTTCGCCCCAAGCGCGACGATGCCGGCCGCCAGCACCAGCGACGCGGCAGTTCCGACGATGCGTGCGGTCATGACGGCCGTCCTCCCGCGTCACCTCTGGCGAAAATCTCGTCGTAGTGGCGCTGCGATGCGGTCGTGATCTCCCACCAGTGCTTGTTGAGATCCTGCAGCTTGAACGAGCGGATGCCGGCGCGCTCCTCGATCGGCTCGACCGTGCGGATGCCATAGCACGGCCTGCTGCGCCAGCGCGGCGGCATGGGCGGCTTCGACCTCCGCTGCGCTCGACACCGACAGCTTGAAGCGGTTCTGCGGCCCCTGCTCCTTGGCCTCGGCATCCTCGATGCAGACGCACACCACCGACCACGGGCCGCCCTTCCAGAGATACTGCGCCTCCGGCAGCGGGCGCACCACGTCGATGCCGAGGAACTCGGTCAGGAAGCGGCGCGTCGCCGCGATGTCGCTGCACTCGATGGTGCCGTGCGACAGCAGCTCGGGCTTGATCATCGGTTCCGACTAGCTCATGGATCTCCTCCCTGACGATGCCGGCCTGTTGTTCGTCTGGCTCGGCGTCTGTAAACTTAGTGCTGGTCGCCCTTGTCGCGCAGCGTCGTGTAGAGCAGCTCCGGCGTGCGGTACTCGACCTCCCACCAGTTGCTGTCGCCGTCGACGAAGTAGAACGCGTAGGAGCCGTGGCGGAAGCGCGGCTTCTGCACGCGGCCGAGCCCGAACGCCTTCTGGTGCGCGTTGACCTTTTCGTAAGCCGCATCGACCGCGGCCTGGCTCGAGACGAACACGCCCCAGTGGTTGAGCATCTCCTGCGGCACCTCGACCGAAGCCACCTCGCGCGCCTCCAGCACCCAATAGGGCTTGCCGGCGAGCGCCCCGCCCGGCTGGTGCCCGCTCTCGCGGACCAGCAGCGTGCCCTTCTCAGGCTCGACGCATTCGCAGACCGAGCAGCTCCTCGCACATGCGCCGCATGCGCGTTGATGTCGGTGGTCACGAAGGTGCCGCTGATGAGCTGCGTCGGCTTGACATGCGACGCCGCTGCTGGTGGCCGTACTCATTGTCGTCTCCTCCGTCCGTTCTTCTTTCAGCGCAATCAATCAGAGATCCAGAACCAGCGTCTCGTTCGGCAAGGCGCGCGAGACGCAGACCTGAATCTCGTGCTCGCGCTGCTCGTCTGTCAACACCTCATCACGATGGTCGGCCTTGCCGGACAGGAGCCCGATCGCGGCAGGTGCCGCAGACGCCCTCCTTGCACAGCGTCTTGATCTTGAAGCCGTTGGCGCGGAGCACGTCGAGGATCGACTTGTCGGCCGGCACCGTCGAGCGTCTTGCCGGCGCGCGCGAGCGTGATCTCGAAGGGCTGGTCGGTGCTGCGCGGCGCCACGTCGGCCTCGTCGCCGCGGAACAGTTCGTAATGCACGGTGCCCTTCGGCCAGTCGCGCGCCGCCTCGCGCACCGCGCGGATCAGCCCCGCCGGTCCGCAGACATAGACATGCGCCGCCGGCGGGCGCTGCGACAGCAGCGCCGCCACGTCGAGCCCGCGCGACGGGGTCGCCGCCGTCGAGATGCACGCTGCAGCCGATCGCCGAGCAGCGCGGTGAGTTCGTCGAGATAGGCGGCGCGCTCGCGGTCGCGGGCGCAATAATGCAGCGTGAAGGCCGCGCCGCGCGCCATGAGCCGATGCGCCATCGCCTTGAGCGGCGTGATGCCGATGCCGCCGGCGATCAGGATGTGGTTCTCGCCGGCCTCGTTGATCTCGAAATTGTTGATCGGCGGCGAGCTGACGAGCCGGTCGCCCTCGCGCAGGCGATCGTGAACCCAGGCCGAGCCGCCGCGGCTCTCGGCCTCGCGCAGCACGGCGATCACGTAGCGGTGGGTCTCGGTGGGATCGTTGAGCAGCGAGTAGGAGCGCTCCAGGCCGTTGCCGAGCGTCACGTCGATATGGGCGCCGGCCGTGAACGCCGGCAGCACGCCGTCGCCGGCCACCAGCTCGATCTGTTTGATCGCGGGCGTCACCGCGACCACTTGCTTGACGTGAAGGTTCAGCACGCGGGCGTCTCGCGTTTGATGTCACTCGTAATCAAATTGGCTGATCGAAGCTTATCGGCCGAGCCGGCGTCCGTCCATGTAGTGGAACGGCGTGGCCGATTGGCGAAGCGCGATCCGCCCCTTAGCAAGTCGCTGAAAGTCCCAGCTTGTCATTCCGGGGCCGAGCAACGGTCCGCGCGCGCGCGGCCCGATGACGGCTCCGCGAGGAGCCCGGAATCCATAACCGCTGCCTTCTCATTCTAGATCGCCAAGGCTTCGCACAGCCGCCCGCGCCGAGTTTACGCCGGTGCGTAAACTGCTGCGATGCGGCTTCCGGAATGACGGCGAGCGCTTGTCAGCGGCCGATGAGCAGGAGCTTGCGATGGCAGTCGCACCAGTGACGCCGGTGAAATGCTGAAGGACGAATTCCTTGCCGAATATGGCTTTCGCAAAACCAACTCGCAAAGGCCATTGGGATCTCGCCCAATCGGATCGCGGAGATCGTCAACAATCGGCGACGTATCACCGCCGATGCCGGCTGCAGACCTTTATTTCGGCAATAGCCAGGCCGCTGGGATGCACGACGCTCGGCCTGTTGAAGGCGCAAGCGCAAGCTCAGCCCAGGTGCCGAGCGCATCAGTCGCTGACACGCATGGACGGATCACTGCGCTCTTCGGCAGACTTGTTCGCGGCGACTGCAACCTTCGGCGGGTTCCGCCATGCCGCTGCAGGGCTCGCGGAAACGCGGGCTGCCAGGGCCATGTTCACTGCACGCATCCCCCTGCTGAACCGATCAAATAATGCGCAGGCGGACCTTTTGGTCTCCGCCCGGCATTCAATGCCGTCCGAAGGGAAATGTGGATCAGTTCCAGCGGATGCCGTGGCGCGCGAGCACCTTGCGCACCGCCTCGACCAGCTCGTCCTCGGCGACCGCGAACTGCGCTTCGGCCTGCTTCTTGAGGTATTCGTCGCGGTCCTTGGACAGTCCGGCGAGTTCCGCGCCGAGGATCAGGTCCTTGATCTGCACCTCGCCCTTGGCCTTCTCGTCGCCGCCCTGGATGACGACGCAGGGGCTGCCGCGCTTGTCGGCATATTTGAGCTGGTTGCCGAAGTTCTTCGGATTGCCGAGATAAAGCTCGGCGCGGATGCCGGCGTTGCGCAGCGCCGACGACCATTTTCTGGTAGTCGGCGATGCGGTCGCGGTCGAACACCGTGACCACCACCGGGCCGGGCGCGGCCTTGCCGTCGAGCTTGCCGAGCATGGTCAGCGCCGCCTGCAGGCGCGAGACGCCGATGGAGAAGCCGGTCGCCGGCACCGGCTCGCCGCGGAAGCGCGACACCAGGCCGTCGTAGCGCCCGCCGCCGCCGACCGAGCCGAAGCGCACCGGCCGGCCTTTCTCGTCCTTGGTTTCGAGCAGCAGTTCAACCTCGTAGACCGGGCCGGTGTAGTATTCGAGGCCGCGCACGACGGAGGGATCGATCAGAACGCGATCGTCGGCGTAGGCCGGACGATGTCGTCAGCGCTGGAAATCTGGCGAAGCTCGTCGACGCCCGCTTCGCCTTGCGACCGAACCGGCGACGCACCTTCGCCAGGTTGTCGAGCGTCGCAGCCGGCGTTGGCGCCTTTCGAGCCGACGAACGCGAGCACGCGATCGATCGCTGCTGGCGTCGAGCCCCGCGCCCTTGGTGAAATCGCCGCTCTCGTCCTTGCGGCCTTCGCCAAGCAGCTGCCGCACGCCTTCGGCGCCCAAGCCGATCGAGCTTGTCGATCGCGCGCAGCACGGTGAGCCGCCGTCCCGCATTCGCCTCGCCGCCGAGGCCGATGGCCTCCATCACGCCGTCGAGCACCTTGCGGTTGTTCACCTTCACCACATAGCTGCCGCGCGGAATGCCGAGCGCCTCCATGGTGTCGGCCGCCATCATGCACATCTCGGCGTCGGCGGCCATGCGCGCCGCAGCCCACCGTGTCGGCATCGAACTGCATGAACTGGCGGAAGCGGCCCGGGCCGGGCTTCTCGTTGCGGAACACCCAGCCGAAGCGGTAGCTGCGATAGGGCTTCGGCAGCGCGTCGAAATTCTCCGCGACGTAGCGCGCCAGCGGCGCGGTCAGGTCGTAGCGCAGCGACAGCCACTGCTCGTCGTCGTCCTGGAACGAGAACACGCCCTCGTTCGGCCGGTCCTGGTCGGGCAGGAACTTGCCGAGCGCGTCGGTGTATTCGATCGCCGGCGTCTCCACCGGCTCGAAGCCGTAGCGCTCGATAGACGTCGCGGATCGCGTCGGTCATGCGCCGGGTGGCGGCGATCTCGGCCGGACCGCGGTCGGCAAGCCCGCGCGGCAGCCGCGCCTTCAGTCGGTTGGATTTTGTCGGCCATTACCGTGCTACATCGATCATGTTACATCGATAGTCGCGCGGTGGTAGCAGCCGGTTCATGCAGCGGCAAGGGACCGGCCAGAGAGCCGACAAGACGAGCGACCATGCCTCCCGGACCGAGCATCATCGGCAGCGATCTCCCAACGACCTCGAATCCTATTGGCTGCCGTTCACGCCCAACCGCGCGTTCAAGGCCGCGCCGCGGCTGATCGCGCGCGCCAAGGACATGCACTACTACACGCCCGACGGCCGCGCCGTGCTCGACGGCGCCGCCGGCCTGTGGTGCACCAATGCCGGCCACAACCGCGATCCGATCGTCGCGGCGATCCAGCGCGCAGGCGGCCGAGCTCGACTACGCGCCGGCGTTCCAGTTCGCGCACCCGCAAGGCGTTCGAACTGGCGAGCCGCGTCGCCGCGCTCGCGCCGGCGATCTCGACCACGTGTTCTTCTGCAATTCCGGATCGGAAGCGGTCGACACCGCGCTCAAGATCGCGCTCGCCTATCACAACGTCCGCGGCGAAGGCTCGCGCACGCGCCTGATCGGCCGCGAGCGCGGCTATCACGGCGTCGGCTTCGGCGGCATCTCGGTCGGCGGCATCGTCACCAACCGCAAGTTCTTCGGCGCGCTGCTCGCCGGCGTCGACCATCTGCCGGCGACCTACAACCGCGACGAGCAGGCCTTCACCAAGGGCGAGCCGGAATGGGGCGCGCATCTCGCCGACGATCTCGAGCGCATCGTCGCGCTGCACGACGCCTCGACCATCGCCGCCGTGATCGTCGAGCCGATGGCGGGCTCGACCGGCGTGCTGCCGCCGCCGAAGGGCTATCTGCAGCGGCTGCGCGCGATCTGCGACAAGCACGGCATCCTGTTGATCTTCGACGAGGTCATCACCGGCTTCGGCCGGCTCGGCCATGCCTTCGCCGCCGAGCGCTATGGCGTCATGCCGGACATGATCACCTTCGCCAAGGGCGTCACCTCGGGCACCGTGCCGATGGGCGGCGTGATCGTGCGCAAGCGCATCTACGACGCCTTCATGCGCGGGCCCGAGCACGTGGTCGAACTGTTCCACGGCTACACCTATTCGGCGCATCCGCTCGCCTGCGCCGCCGGACTCGCCACGCTCGACCTCTACCGCGAGGAGGACCTGTTCGAGCGCGCGCGCAAGCTCGAGCCGCTATGGGCCGACGCCGCGATGGCGCTTGAAAGGCCTGCCGAACGTGCTCGACATCCGCACCGTCGGCCTGACCGCCGGCATCGACCTCGCCTCGCGGCCCGACGCCGTCGGCCAGCGCGGCCTACGAGGCGATGGATGCACGCGCTTCCACGACGAGAGCATCATGTTCCGCGTCGCCGGCGACACCATCGCGCTGACGCCGCCGCTGATCGTCGAGCGAAAGCCAGATCGGCGAGATTTTCGACAAGGTGCGCGCACGATCATCAAGGCCGTGGCCTGACGGCTACCGTCCGTCGGCCTGCGCGCTTGCAGGTGCATCAAAGCCGGCTGCCGTTCGACGCACCGATGTGAACCAGGCGATGCAGGAGCAGCGCGTGAAAATTCGTAAGCTTCTCGGCTGCGATCTTGCTCGTCGCCGCGGTCGTGGCCGGCCGGCGCTGTGGTGGCTGTTCGGCCGCAGCCGCAGGTTGCCGCCGTCGCGGCCGCGCGCGGCACCGCGGTCGAGATCGTCTATGCCACCGGCGGCGGTCGAGCCGGTGCGCTGGGCCAAGGTCGCCAGCCTGATCCGCGACCGCATCGTCGAGATCTGCGACTGCGAGGGCAAGACGGTCGCCAAGGGCGACGTGCTGGCGCGGCTCGACGACCGCGAGGTGCGGGCGCAGCTGCAGGAGCTGCAGGGCGCGCGAGGAGTTCTCCAAGCGCGAGATGTCGCGCGTGACGCGAACTGATCGGCGCGCGGCGTCGCCACCACGCAGGCGTTCGAGCGCGCCTCGATGGACCTGCGGCAGATCCAGGCGCTGATCTCGGTGCAGACTCGAGAAGCATCGCCGACTACACCATCGCCGCGCCGATGGACGGCGTGGTGCTGCGCCGCGACGGCGAGGTCGGCGAGATCGCCGAAGCCGGGCAGATCCTGTTCCGCGTCGGCGTGCCGAAGCCGCTGCAGGTGGTGGCCGAGGTCAACGAGGAGGACATCCCGCGCGTCGCGCTCGGCCAGACCGTGCTGTTGCGCACCGACGCGTTTCCCGACCGGCGGCTCGAGGGCAAGGTGCGCGAGATCACGCCGATGGGCGACGTCGTCGCCAAGACCTACCGCATCAAGGTCGGCGCTGCCGGACGACACGCCGCTCAAGCCCGGCATGAGCGTCGAAGCCAATGTCGTCACGCGCGAGAAGCCGAACGCGCTGCTGGTGCCGGCCGACGCGCGTGCAGGGCAACGCGGTGTTCGTGATCGACGGCAACCGCGTGCGCAGGCGCGAGGTCGAGATCGGCATTCGCGGCACGCGCGCGGTCGAGATCGCTGTCCGGCCTGAGCGAGGGCGAGCGGGTCGCCTCGCCGGCGCCGACCGACCTCGCCGACGGCAGCCGCGTGCGCGTCATCGACGCGCCGCGGCCGAGCCATGAACCTCGATCCTCGACATCGCCTGGACGCATGTGCGCTCGCGCGCGCGGCAGACCTGGTTCGCGGTCGCCGGCGTCGCCACCGGCGTCGGCTTCTCGATCATGATGGCGGCGCTGATGCAGGGCTCGCAGGACGATTTCATCCGCCAGCTGGTCAACGCGCTGCCGCACATCACCGTCTCCGACGAGCGCCGCGCGCCGCCGCTGCAGCCGGCCGAGCCGACGTTCGACGCCGCCGAAATCCACGGCCTGACGCCGGAGGCGCGCCGGCGCGGCATCAAGAACCCGCTCGCCACCATGGCCGCGCTGGAAGCCTGGGTGCCGGGCGCGGTCGCGCCGTCGGTCAAGGTGCAGGCCATCATCCGCTATGCCGGCCGCGACGTCGGCGCCAGCGTCATCGGCATCGATCCGCGCCGCGAGGCCGAGGTCTCCGACCTGCCCAAGCAGATGCGCCAGGGCACGCTCGCCTCGCTCTACCGCGCCACCAACGCCATCATCCTCGGCGACCGGCTGGCCGAGAAGATCGGCGCGCGCATCGGCGCCAACATCACGCGTGCAGACCAGCGAAGGCGCGCGCATCAGCGCGCAGGTGGTCGGCTTCTTCCATTCCGGCGTGCGCGCAGATCGACGAGAGCACCGCCTATGTGCTGGTCAAGACCGGGCAGATCCTCGCCCAGCAGACCGGCCTGATCAACGAGTTGCGCGTGCGCGCTCAGCGACCCGATGGCGGCGCGCGACGTCGCCGCAGCGCATCGAGCGCGAGACCGGCTACAAGTCGGTCGCCTGGCAGGAGGCGCAACGAGGACCTGCTCAGCGCCTTCGTCATCCGCAACGTCATCATGTACACGGTGGTCGGCGCGATCCTGCTGGTGGCGAGCTTCGGCACCTACAACATCATCTCCACCATCACGCACGAGAAGGCGCGCGACATCGCCATCATGAAGTCGCTCGGCCTGCGCGAAGCGCACCGTGCGCACGATCTTCGTGCTCGAGGCGCTGATGATCGGCCTCGCCGGCGCGCTTGCCGGCTTCGCGCTCGGCTATCTGCTGTGCCTGCGCGCTCGGCTCGATCGAGATCAAGAACCCGTTCATCGACGCCAACCGGCTGCCGCTCGCCTATTCGCTGCTGCACTACCTGTTGCGCCGGCGCGGTCGCGCTGGCCTCCTCGCTGGCCGCCGGCTACATGCCGGCGCGCAAGGCCGCGCGCGTCCATCCGGTCGACATCATCCGGGGCGCGACATGAGCGCGCCGCGACGCCAGCACGCGCACGCCGAGCCGACCGCCGCGCCGCTGATCGAGGCGCGCGACGTCACCCGCATCCTGCCCGGCATCGTGCCGACCACGCTGGTGCGCGACATCGACCTGCCAGTTCGGCGACAACGAATTCGTCGCCATCACCGGGCCGTCCGGCTCGGGCAAGTCGTCGCTGCTCTATCTGCTCGGCCTGCTCGATCTGCCGACCGTCGGGCGAGGTGCTGATCCGCGGCCGCGCCACCGCGCACATGGACGAGGCGGAGCGCGCCTGCACGCGGCTGTCGCATGCTGGGCTTCGTGTTCCAGTTCCATTTCCTGCTGCCGGAATTCACGGTCCTCGACAACGTCATGCTGCCGATGCGCGCGCTCGGACGCGCTGTCGGCCGACGCCATGCGCGAACGCGGCGCGCGATGCTGCTCGCCTCGCTCGGGCTCGCCGATCATGTGCACAAGCGGCCGGACCAGCTCTCCGGCGGCCAGCGCCAGCGCGTCGCCGTGGCGCGCGCGCTCGCCAACGATCCGCCGATCATCCTGGCCGACGAGCCGACCGGCTCGCTCGATTCGCAAGTCGAGCGAGCAGGTGTTCCAGACTGCTGCGCGATCTCGTGGACCAGCACGGCAAGACCGTGGTCGCCGTCACGCACGATCTCGGCCTGGCCGCAGCGCATGGACCGCCGCATCGAGCTGCTGGACGGCGCCATTGTTGAATCGACTGAGAGGAATTCGCCGCCAAGCTAGTCCGAGTGTCACTCGGCGGACTGCCGGAACTCCTCGGGCGGCTCGATCGCGGCGGGGCGATCGACTTCGGTCTCCGCCACCACGTAGTTCGGGCGTCGACGGGTTTCCCGCAACGTGCGCCCGACATATTCGCCGATGATGCCGAGCACGAGCAACTGCGCGGCGCCGAGGATAGCGATTGCCGCCATGATCGAGGTCCAGCCCGCCACCGTATGCTGCACGAAGAAAAAGCTCACGACCGAATAGATCACGAACAGCAGTCCCAGCGCGGCAAAGCCGAGCGCCAGCCAGATCGCGTCCGCAACGGCCGCACGCTATGCGCCACGATCCCGGTGACGGCGAGCTCCACCATCCGCCGCACCGAGTATTTGCTGTCGCCATGACGCCGCCGGCCAGGCCGGTAACTGACCTTGGCGATCGGGTAGCCGATCCACCGCACCGCGCCGCGCAGGAACAAGTCCTGGTCTTTCGAACCGTTGATGGTGTCGACCACCGTGCGGTCGAGCAGCATGAAATCGGCGCTGCCGGGCTCGATCTGCACATCGCCGAACGTGTCCAGCACCCGGTAGTAAAGCCGCGATGTTGCCGCGCTTGAAGGGTGACGGTTGCAGCGTCGTCCAGCCGCTGTGCCGCCACGATCCGGAATCCGCTCCGCCACTGCCGCGACCAGCTGCGGAATCAACTCCGGCGGATGCTCGAAATCCGCATCCATGACCATGACGGCCTGGCCGCGCGCCTGCGCGCAGTCCGGCGCGCAGCGCCGCCTCATGGCCGAAGTTGCGCGTGAACGACACATAGCGGACCTGGGTCGGCAGCGGCGGCGGCGCGCACGCATGTCGAGCGTATCGTCGGTCGAGCCGTCGTCGATATAGATGATCTCGTAGCGACCCGCACCCGCAGCACGCGGCGCAGGTCGGCGACAATCGGCGCGATATTGCCAGCCTCGTTGTAGGCTGGCAGCACGATCGAGAAATCGACAACAGCAGCAACCATTGATTTCTGGCCCGGCACTGACAATCGCCAGCCACTCCGCATGGCAATCGGCTGCCGCCATGTCAATCGACCTTAGCATCATCGCACACAACTTCGAAGACATCCACGGTGCCGCCGGGTACCGTGCCGCAGGCCGCGCGCTGGACGGACCGTCGAAATCCTGCGATGTCGCAACTGCGTGTAGGGCGGGCCGGGATGACAATCGTCGACACGACGCGCGAAGTGCTCGGCCGGCTCGTCGATTTTGCGCAGCGCCGCCCAGCGGCTGCGCTGTGCATGCCTGCTGGGTTCCATCTGGTGGTCTGGACCTCGCTGCCGCTCCTGTACCAGCCCAATCTGCAGCTCGATCTCGCCGAAGACCTCGCGCTCGGCAAGGAATGGCAGCTCGGCTACTGGAAGCATCCGCCGCTGCCGTGGTGGATCGCCGACCTCGTCTATCGGCTCACCGGCCAGCATCGATTCGGTCTACCTGCTCGGACCGCTCGCGGTCGTTGTCTGCATCTATCGCGGTCTGGCTGCTGGCGCGCGACATCGCCGGCGCCGCTCCAAGCGCTGATCGCCGTCGCTCGCGCTCGAGGGCGTGCACTATCTACAATTTCTCGGCCGTGAAATTCGCCCACGACCAGATGCAATTGCCGTTCTGGGCATTGACCGGACTGTTCTTCTATCGCGCGATCGTGCGCGGGCGGACGCTCGATTGGCTGCTGGCGGGCGCCGTTCCTGGCACGGCGCGTTCTGGTCGAAATATGCGGCCTTCGTGCTGGCGGCGACGCTTGGCCTGATTCCTCCTCGTCGATCCGGTGGCGCGACGCGCGCTGGCGCACGCCCGGACCGTAGCTCATGGCCGCGGCCTTCGCGGTTGTGATCGCACCGAATGCGTGGTGGCTGGTCGATAACGGCTTCTCCGCCGTTCCACTATGTCGAGGACCGCGCGCAATCGCGAGCGGCGCTGGCACCACTACCTGACCTGTTCCCGCTGATCTGGACGGGGCAGCCAGGCGCTCTTCATGCTGCCGATGCTGGCGCTGCTGGCGCTACTCTATTTCCGCGCCGCCGGCGCCGGCACCGAACCACCGCGCGCGGAGCTGCGTTCAATCGCGCGCTATGTCACCGCGCTCGCGATCGGGCCGTTCGCGGTGACGACGGTGATGGCGACGTTGCTCGGACGCCAGCCGATCTCGATGTGGGGCTATCCGCTCTGGTCGTTCGCCCCGTTGGCGGTGTTGCTGGTGTGGCCGCCGACGCTCGATGCGGCGCGGTTGCGACGGTTCGCGGCCGGCTGCGCTGACGCTGCTGATCGCGTTTCCGCTCGGCTTTATCATCGCCGAGCTTGGCGAGCCGTTCTGGCGCGACCGCCCCAAGGCGACCCAATTCGCCGGCCGGATGCTGGCGGAAACCCTCACCCAGCGCTGGCGCGAACGAACCGGAACGCCGCTGACCTATGTCGGCGGCGCGATCGTGATGGGCGAGATCAGGCGTGTTCCGGTCGAATTGCGGGCGGCCGGCCAGTTTGCGGCCAACAATGTCGCGGTCTATTCGCCTGACCGTCCGCGTGTCCTGCTGCATGGCGAATTCAAGATAAGCCCCTGGATCGACCCGGCGGACTTCGAGCGGCGGGGCGGAGTCCTGGTCTGGCAGCCCCGGGAGAGCGAACGGGACCTGCTGCCGGACAACATCAAACGGGCATTCCCGCGCGCCGAACTCCAACCCGCGCTGATGCTGCCACGGCAAACGCTCTCCCCGGGGCATCGCGACCTGGTGCAATACGCCATCATCCCGCCGCGGCCGTAAGGGCAATCCCCGACATCCAGCACCCGGTCGTCCACGGAAACTCCATTGCAGATCGGTGGAGATCGCTTGCGCCGGCCCTGGCCCTCGTGAACATTGAGTGAAAGGGGGCGAATCACCGTCACGAGCGCCCCGTTGCCGGCCTGGACGGATCATGCGCCTCGGACTGATCTTCATCGCACTCTGCATGGCGGTGATTGCGGCGTCCGCAGGAGCCACCGTTTATCTGGGCTTCGGGTTCTCCGGCGCCGAGGCGATCATCGTCGGGCTGTCGGCGCTGACGGCCTTAGGCCTCTACAACGCGCTATCGACCCGGCCGGCGACCCGCCACGCGCCGGGCGCGCTGTCCCCCGAGACCGCCGACTTTGCCAACCAGATGGCCGAGTTCGGACGCCGCCTCACGGTGGTCGAAGGTAACGTCGCGGCGGTGCAGTACCGCGCCCGTGCGGCGATCGATCCGCTCGCCGTGGAGATCGGCGAACTCGGCACGCTGGTCAGACAGCTGGCCGAAACCGTCGCAACCTACAATTCCAGGATCACCGCGATCGCAGCCGCGGTGTCGCGGCGCGACGCCGACCAAGGCGCGCGACCTCGCGCCGCCGCCGGTCGCCAGTGCGGAAGCGCCGCTGACTTTGGCGCCCGTTGCCCCTCCCACCCCGGCCAGCACCGCGCCAATCGAGCCGCCGGCCGCGCCGGCGCCCGTGCCGCCAACATCGACCGAAGCGATTGCCGCCCCGGCCCCGGCTGTGTCCCCGGTCGTGACAGCGGCCATGCCGTCACCGCGCCCGGCAGCGTCCACTGCATCCCCGGCGCCGCCCGTTGCCGCAGACGAGACGCCTGCGTCGACGGCCGCGACTGCGTCAGCGCTCGTTGCCGATGCCGGCCATGTCGACGAGGAGCGCCTGGCGTTGGTCCGCAATGCCGTCGAGGCCAACCGCATCGACCTCTATCTGCAGCCGATCGTGAGCCTGCCGCAGCGCAAGGTGCGTTACTACGAAGCGTTGTCACGGCTGCGCAGCGAGACCGGCGAGGTCATGAACGCGGCCGATTTCGTTCCGCTCGCGCAACGCGCCGGCCTGATGGCGCGCATCGACAATCTGGTGATCTTCCGTTGCGTCCAAGTGGTGCGCCGCCTGCTCCTGAAGAACCGCGAAGTCGGCCTGTTCTGCAATCTCTCCGAATCCGCGCTGACCGACGCCGCCGGCTTCCAGGAATTGCTGGAGTTTCTCGACGCCAATCAAGCGATCGCATCATCGATCGTGCTGGAATTCACGCAGAACGCGTTACGATCCGCCGGGCCGATCGAAAACGAGTCGCTGTCCGCGCTGGCTGACCGGGGCTTCCGGTTTTCGCTCGACAATCTCGACGACCTGCGGATCGAGCCGCGCGACCTCGCCGCCCGCGGCTTCCGCTACGTCAAGATCCCGGGACGGTTCCTGATCGACCCCAAGGATACGCCCACCAACATCCATCCCGCCGACCTCTCCGATCTGCTGGGCCGCTTTGGCATCGAGCTGGTGGCCGAGAAGATCGAGACCGAGGCTGTGGTCGTCGATTTGCTCGATTGCGACGTTCGCTTCGGGCAGGGCAACCTGTTCTCCCCGCCCCGCCCGGTCCGCGCCGAGGCGCTGCAAGGGATGGCGGAGCGCAGCGACGCCATGCGGAGCCCGGATGGACGGCCTCCCCATCTTGCAGGCAACGGACTGCGCACCGGGCTCGCGCAGCTCGCGCGCGGCACCGTCACCCGCAATTGAACCGGCTTCCACTTTTCGGCATCATGTTCTAAGAGCAGCCGCGCGATGTGAGCGCGCCGCCGGCCCTGGATTCTGCGGGCGCAGGCAACCCCACCCAAAAAGCTCAGCCGGGAGCCGATGTCCGCGACACCGTCCACCTTCACCCGCCATTTCTCCGAGATCGCACCGAACTACGACGTTCTGTTATCGGACGTTTGGGGCGTCGTTCACAACGGCGTTGCCGCGACCGCGACCGCGTGCGACGCGCTTTGCCGCTTCCGCGCGCAAGGCGGCACCGTCGTCTTGATCACCAACGCGCCGCGCCCCGGCGAGTTCGTGCAGCGCTTCATCGACGGGCTGCAGGTGCCCCGCGCGAGCTACGATGCCATCGTCAGCTCCGGCGACGTCACCCGCTCGCTCATCCGCGAGCGCACCGGCAAACGCGTTGCGCACATCGGACCAGAGCGCGACCTGCCGATGTTCGACGGGCTGGGCGCACCGCCGGCGCCGATTGAGAGCGCGGACTACGTCGTCTGCTCCGGACTGTTCGACGACACCACGGAGAAGCCGGAGGATTACGACGCGACGCTCGCGACCATGCTGGCGCGCAAACTGCCGATGATCTGCGCCAACCCCGATATCGTGGTCGAGCGCGGCCACGAGCTCGTGTACTGCGCCGGCGCCATCGCCGATCGCTACGCGGCCCAAGGCGGCGACGTGATCTATGCCGGCAAGCCGTATCGCCCGATATACGATCAGGCGATGGCGGCCGCGCGCACGGCGCGCGGCAAAGCGATCGCGCACGATCGGGTGTTGGCGATCGGGGATTCGATCCGCACCGATCTCAAGGGCGCCGCCGGGTTCGGCATTGATTGCCTGTTCGTAACCGCGGGCATCCACGCCGAAGAGCTCGGCGCGCGCGACAACCCCGACGCCGCGGCGCTGTCCGCCATCTTCGCGGACGCGCAGGTGGCGCCGCAACTGGTGATGCGGCAACTGGCGTGGTGATGTTAGGCCGCGAGCGGCGGAGGATCGGAGAAGATCGCCTGGATCTTGTGCTGCAATGTCTGCGCGTTGAAAGGCTTGACGATGTAGTTGTCGACGCCCGCCTTCTTGGCCGCGATCACGTTGTCGGTCTTGGACTCGGCGGTGATCATGATGAAGCGCGTCGCGCTCAGAGCTGGGTCCGAACGAATTTCGCGCAGCAATTCGTAACCCGTCATCGGCGCCATGTTCCAGTCGGAGATCACCAGGCCGTAGGATTTCTCGCGCAGCTTCGCCAGCGCCGAGCTTCCATCGGTGGCATCGTCGACGTTCTCGAACCCGATCTGCTTCAACAGGTTGCGAATAATACGGATCATGGTGTTGTAGTCGTCTACAACGAGGATCGACATCGCTGTATCAACCATAGTCCTGCTCCTCCGACCTCACCCGTGCTACGAGCAGTTGTGCCATGCTGACGGCGAGGACAAAATCAACTTGAACCAAAGCCCTTCCAAACGTTCGCAACAGAAACCCCTAACAATGGGCTTTGAATATCCGGTTAACTGCCGGTCCGATGGGCGGCCCCAGCGTCTGGCAACGGCAGATTTTCTCAATAAAATCATGCTGTTTGGCGCTGACCCGATCCCCGGCCCGGGTGCGCTGCTTCGCCCAGCCGCCCGCGCAGATGCGGTCAATTAAATTAAAAGTCATGGCAGAGACCCCGAAAGCACCTCCTGCATTTACCGTGGCGTACGGGGAAACGCCCTACGGACACCCGCTGCGCGGGGCCGTGGTCGCCATCGGCAATTTTGACGGCGTGCATCGCGGCCACCGTGCCGTCATTGCGACCGCGCAACGGCGCGCCGCCCACTTGGGCCACCCCGCCGCGGCCCTGACCTTCGAGCCGCACCCGCGCAGTTTTTTCCGGCCACAGGACTCGCTGTTTCGCCTGACCGATGAGCGCAACAAGTTGCGGCTGCTGGAGTCGACCGGCCTGAACGGCGCGATCGTGCTTCGGTTCGACGCCGCATTGGCGGCGCTGAGCGCCGATGATTTCGTCCAGCATGTGCTGCTCGATCAGTTGGCGATCGCCGGCGTCACCATCGGCTTCGATTTCCATTTCGGCGCCAACCGCACCGGATCCCCCGACTATCTCGTCGCCGCCGGGGCGCGCCACGGCTTTGCGGTCGATGTCGTCGCACGCTTCGAGGACAACGGACGCCGGGTCTCGTCAGGTCCGATCCGCGCTGCGTTGAACGCCGGCCATGTTGGCGATGCGGCTGAGATGCTCGGTTTTCCATGGTTCGTTTCCGGCGAAGTCGTGCACGGCGACAAGCGCGGACGCGAGCTTGGGTACCCCACCGCCAATCTGCGGCTCGATCCAAGCTGCGGACTGCGCGCACGGCATCTACGCGGTGCGCGTCATCGTCGATGGACTGCGATACGACGGCGTGGCGAATTTCGGCCGGCGGCCGATGTTCGACGTCGGAACCGTGCTGCTCGAAGTCTTCCTGTTCGATTTTTCCGCCGATCTCTACGGGCGCACGATCGATGTCGCCTTCATCGAATGGATCAGGCCGGAGCTGAAATTCGACAGCATCGACGACCTGGTGCAGCGCATGGACGAGGACAGCCGCATCGCGCGCACCGCGCTGGCGAAAGCGCCGGATGCCTATCCGCCGGTGGTGTAGGGCGCGACATGGCAAAACCGGCGCACCCTGATCGGCAGGCATCCGGGCCGCTGTGCGACCTAGCGTCGACAGCATCGATCTGGTACCAAACCAGCATGATGGCTTGCAATTCACACATTTTCGTTGTCGGGCTGGCCGCTCGGTCAATTCGTGGCCCGGCTTCCGCCTGACGGTCACGTCAGCGGAGGACCGGGAGACCGCCGAGCCCCGTTGCAGCTGTTAGCCTCGTGCCATCCTCAGCCTGGTTAAGGTCATGACCGACGCCACCCCCGACTACAGTGAGACTCTGTTTCTTCCCAAGACCGACTTCCCGATGCGCGCCGGCTTGCCGCAGAAGGAGCCCGAACTGTTGGCGCGCTGGGCCAAGCTCAATCTCTATCAGCGCCTGCGCGAAACCGCGCGCGGCCGGACCAAGTTCGTCCTGCATGACGGTCCGCCCTACGCCAACGGCAACATCCATATCGGGCACGCGCTCAACAAGATCCTCAAGGATGTGGTGACGCGCAGCCAGCAGATGCTCGGCCACGACTCCAACTACGTGCCGGGCTGGGACTGCCACGGCCTGCCGATCGAATGGCGGATCGAGGAGGAGAACTACCGCTCCAAGAACAAGGCCAAGCCGAACCTCGCCGATCCGGCGGCGATGATCGCATTCCGCAAGGAGTGCCGCGCCTATGCCGAGCATTGGCTCAAGGTGCAGCGCGAGGAATTCAAGCGGCTCGGCGTCGAGGGCGACTGGGACCACCCCTACTCGACCATGGATTTCGCCGCCGAAGCGCAGATCGCGCGCGAGATCATGAAATTCGCGCAGAACGGCACGCTCTATCGCGGCTCCAAGCCGGTGATGTGGTCGGTGGTGGAGAAGACCGCGCTCGCCGAAGCGGAGGTCGAGTATGAGGACTACACCTCGGACCAGGTGTGGGTGAAGTTTCCGGTCAAGTCGGTCGAAGTCGCGGCAAAGTCTAATGACGCGCTGCTCTATCACGGCGCAGCGGTGGTCATCTGGACGACGACGCCGTGGACGATCCCCGGCAACCGCGCGATCAGCTTTTCGCCCAAGATCGACTATGGTCTCTACGAGGTGACCGATACGCCGGAAGGCAACTGGGCCAAGAACGGCGACAAATTCCTGCTCGCGCGCAATCTCGCCGTCGAGGCGTTGCGACAGGCGCGCGTCACCGCGTTCAAGCAATTGACCGAAGTTCCGGCCGAGTTGCTGGCGTCGCTGACGTGCTCGCATCCGCTGAAAAGCGGCGCGGCCTATCAATTCGACGTGCCGCTGCTGCCCGGCGACCATGTCACCGACGATACCGGCACCGGTTTCGTGCACACCGCACCCGGTCACGGCCGCGAGGACTTCGAGGTGTGGACGGCGAACGCCGCCAAGCTCGCCGCCCGCGGCATCAGCACCACCATCCCCTACACCGTCGATGAGAACGGCGCGTTCACCGAGCACGCGCCGGGCTTCACCGGCAAGCGCGTGCTCAACGACAAGGGCGACAAGGGCGACGCCAACGAGGCGGTGATCAAGGCATTGTCCGAAGCGGGCATGCTGATCGCGCGCGCGCGCCTCAAGCACCAGTATCCGCATTCCTGGCGCTCCAAGAAGCCGGTGATCTTCCGCAACACGCCGCAATGGTTCATCGCGATGGACAAGCCGATCGCGGCCGCCGGCGGCGACGCGAAAGCCGGCGACACGCTGCGCGCGCGTGCGCTCGACGCGATCAAGGCGACGCGCTGGGTGCCGTCGCAGGGCGAGAACCGCATCAACGGCATGATCCTGAGCAAGCCCGACTGGGTGATCTCGCGCCAGCGCGCCTGGGGCGTGCCGATCGCCGTGTTCGTGCGCGAGAAAGGCGACGGTTCGGTCGATATCCTCAACGACGACCGCGTCAACGCCCGCATCGCCGAGGCTTTCGAACGCGAAGGCGCCGATGCCTGGTACGCGCCGGGCGCCCGCGAGCGTTTTCTCGGCGAGCTCGCCAACGACGGCGCAAACAATCCCTGGCAAAAGGTCGACGACATCCTCGACGTCTGGTTCGACTCCGGCTCGACCCACGCCTTCGTGCTGGAGGACGCCGCGCATTTTCCGGGCCTCGCCGGCATCAAGCGCAAGAAGGACGGCGGCGCCGACACGGTGATGTATCTCGAAGGCTCCGACCAGCACCGCGGCTGGTTCCAGTCGTCGCTGCTGGAGAGTTGCGGCACCCGCGGGGTGGCGCCGTTCGACGCGGTGCTGACCCACGGCTTCGTGCTCGACGAGCACGGTCACAAGATGTCGAAGTCGCTCGGCAACGTCACCGCGCCGCAGGACGTCATCAAGCAGGCCGGCGCCGACATCCTGCGCATGTGGGTGTGTGCCTCGGACTATGCCGACGATCTGCGCATCGGGCCGGAAATCCTCAAGACCACGGTCGAGACCTACCGCAAGCTGCGCAACACGTTGCGCTGGATGCTCGGCTCGCTCGCGCATTTCCGCGACGATGAACGAATCGCGCCGGAGAAAATGCCGGAGCTCGAGCGGCTGATGCTGCACCGGCTGGCCGAGCTCGACCGGCAGATCCGACAGGCCTACGCCGATTTCGACTACAAGCGCATCTTCGCCGCGCTCAACGTGCTGATGACGGTCGATCTCTCGGCGTTCTATTTCGACATCCGCAAGGACGCGCTCTATTGCGATCCGATCTCCTCGCACAAGCGGCGCGCCTGCCTCACCGTGCTCGATCACTTGTTCCGCACCACCGTGACATGGCTCGCGCCGATGCTGCCGTTCACGGCCGAAGAAGCGTGGCTGTCGCGTTACCCATCGGAGGACGGCTCCGTGCATCTGCAACTGTTTCCCGAGGTGCCGGCATCCTGGCGCGACGATGCGCTGGCCGAGAAGTGGCGCAAGATCCGCACCGTCCGTCGCGTGGTGACCGGCGCGCTCGAGATCGAACGCGCGCACAAACGCATCGGCTCGTCGCTGGAGGCCGATCCGATCGTGCACGTCTCCGACCCCGAGCTGTTCGCCGCGCTGGTCGACGTCGATCTGGCGGAGATCTGCATCACCTCCGCCGCCACGCTGATGACCGACGAAGGTCCCGCCTCGGCGTTTCGGCTGCCCGACGTGAACGGCGTCGCCGTGGTCGCCAATCTGGCGAGCGGCACCAAATGCGCGCGCTCCTGGAAGGTCTCGCCCGCGGTCGGCGCCGAGCCGGACTATCCCGACGTGACGCCGCGCGATGCGCAGGCATTGCGCGAATGGCACACCCTGCGCAGCCGGGCGGCGGAATGAGCGCGCTATTCTGGGGCCCGCTCGCCCGGTTGGGACTAGCGACCGCGGCCGCGACCGCGCTGCTCGATCAGGCGCTCAAGCTCTGGCTCTTGTTCGCGTTCGATTTGCAGGGGCGCGGCGTCGTGCGCCTGACGCCGTTTTTCGACCTTGTGCTGGTTTGGAACCGAGGCATCAGCTACGGCCTGTTCCAGCAGGACGGCCCGCTCGGCCGGTGGCTGCTGCTGGGGCTGACCGCGGCGGCCGTCGTTCTGCTCTGGATCTGGCTGGCGCGCTCGCCATCGCGGCTGATGGTGCTGTCGCTCGGCCTGATTATCGGTGGGGCGGTCGGGAACGCCATTGACCGCGTGGCCTATGGCGCGGTGGTCGATTTTGCGCTTTTGCACCTGACAACGGCGACTTTCAGCTTCAAATGGTACGTCTTTAACCTCGCCGATGCCGCCATCGTTGCCGGGGTCGCCGGGCTATTGTATGATTCCTGGGCTGGCCGCAACGCCGCAAAACAGCCCTGATCCGGACGATAATTCCGGCTAGGGCTCGGGCGTCGAGCCGTTCGCACCCGTTCATGCAACGTGCCGCGTCGAGGGGACCGACATGATGCTCATTCGTTCGTTCAAGCCGATCATCGCCGCCGCCGGACTAGCGCTGGCCGCGACCGCTATCGTGGCGCCCGGAACTGCGCAGGCCCAGAAAGACGACTCGGTCGACAGCAATTCGATCACGAACCTGGAGCAGCGGGTGTGGGGGAGCATCGTCCGCGGCCTTGGCCTGCAGGATCCGAACGCTCCCTCGATCGATTATCGCGAGCGGTCGCCGTTGGTGGTGCCGCCCAGCCGCGACTTGCCCCCGCCGCAGGCGCGGACCGCGAAGCCCACCCCGTCCTGGCCGAACGATCCGGACGTGGCGCGGGCCAGAAAAGCCAATGAAGCCAAACGCAAATTGGGCGTCGGCAACACCGCGGCCCAGCTTGAAGAACAGAGCCGGCCGATTTCGCCTGACGAACTCAACCGGACTGGCAGCGTATCGGCGCAATCCGGCCGCTCCAATGCCGCCAGCGTCGATCAACGAGGGACGTCCGGTGGCGCCGTCCGAACTTGGCTATTTCGGCGGGCTGTTCTCGGGACGGGCCTGGGGCTTCGGCGGCAGCAAGGATGAGGTCGGTACCTTCACCAACGAACCGCCCCGGAGCCAGCTCACCGAACCACCGCCGGGCTACCAGACGCCGTCGCCGGCGCAGCCCTACGGCGTTTCCAAGCGGATTGAACGGACGCCGGTGCAGCCGTTCGATCCGGCTCGGCAATAAACCAACGCGACACAGTTTAAGTTTTGTTAATGCGCGCGGCACAGCCCCGCGCGCGATTGAGCTTGCTGACGGGACCTCCATCAAACCGGCCTCCACGCAGGAGGGGGCATTGAGGGTCGCAATTGGGCCGTATTCGGGTAGGCTCTTGCGGCAGAATTCCCGGATCGCCATCTGCCCTTGCGGCGACTGCCAGTACGACCAATCCAAGAGGTCTGCCTTGCCCCATGCGATGAAGCGCGCCCTGGTTGCGCTGACGATCTTGTCGTTCGCCACCTTGAGCGCTCCGAGCGGCCATAGTGCCGGCTGGGGCCCCGATGTCACCCACTTCACGCTCGCCAACGGGCTCGAAGTGGTGGTGATCCCGGATCGCCGCACGCCCGTGGTTACCCACATGGTGCTGGTACCGGGTCGGCGCCGCCGACGAGACCCCCGGCAAATCCGGCCTCGCCCATTTCCTCGAACATTTGTTGTTCAAGGGCACCAAGAAGAATCCGCAGGGGTTGTTCTCGCAGACCGTGGCGACCATCGGCGGTTCGGAGAATGCCTTCACCTCCTCCGACTACACCGGCTATTTCCAGCGCACCACGCGCGACCGGCTCAAGCTGATGATGGAGTTCGAGTCCGACCGCATGACCGGACTGGTGCTCACCGACGACGTGGTGAAACCGGAATTGAAGGTCGTTCTGGAAGAGCGCAATTCGCGCGTCGCGAACAACGTCAATGCGCGGCTGGCCGAACAGATGGATGCCGCTTTGTATCTGAACCACCCCTATGGCCGGCCGGTGATCGGCTGGCGCAACGAGATCGAAACGCTCGACGCGCGACGATGCGCTCGCGTTCTATCGGCGCTTCTACACGCCGAACAACGCCATCCTGATTATCGCCGGGGATGTGTCCGGCGAGGAGGTGAAGAAACTCGCGGAAGAGACCTACGGCACAGGTGCCGCGCGTCGCCGAGGTGGCGCCGCGTGCGCGCCCGCAGGAGCCGACGCAGAAGTCGCCGCGCACCGTGACGCTGGCCGACCCGCGCGTCACGCAGCCGAGCTTGCAGCCGCTACTATCTCGCGCCCTCCTATAGCTCCGGCCAAAGCCGGCGAAGCCGAAGCCCTCGACGTCCTCGCGCATATCCTCGGGCGCGGCGCCAACAGCCGCCTGTACCAGAAGCTCGTGGTCGAGCAGCGGCACCGCCGTCAGTGCCGGCGCGAGCTATTAGGGCACCGCGCTCGACGCCACCCGCTTCAGCGTCTACGCGCACGCCGAAGCCCGGCACGACGCCTGGCGCAGGTCGAAGAGGCCATGGACGCGGTGATCGCTGACGTGGTCGAGAAGGGCGTGACGCCGAAGAGCTGGAGCGCGCCAAGACCCGCCTGATCGCCGACGCCGTGTATGCGCAGGACAGTCAGGCCACGCTCGCGCGCTGGTACGGCGCGTCGTTGACGACCGGATCGACCGATCGAGCAGATCCGGACCTGGCCCGATCGTTTGCGCGCGGTCACGGTCGAGCACGTCACAGACGCCGCGCGCCGACGTGCTCGACAAGCGGCGTTCGGTGACCGGCTATCTCGTCAAGGAACCGGATCGAAGGACGAACCGCTCGTGAGCACCCAGCAAGCCATTCGCCAGTTCGCCCGCTCGGCTGCCGCCGGTCGGCGTGGCGTCTGCTGTCGCGGCGCTGGTCGCGCTCAGCGTCCGGCCGGCGCCACCAAGATCGACCGCGTGGTCAGCCCCGGCGGCATCGAATTCTGGTTCGTCCGCGATGCCGACCGTCCCGCTGGTGTCGATCGAATTTCGCGTTCCGCGGCGGCTCGGCCCAGGACCCCGAGGACAAGGGCGGCCCCGCCAACATGACGGTGTCGACGCTCGACGAAGGCGCCGGCGATATCGACGGCACGGCGTTCCACGCGCGGCTGGAGCGCAAGGCGATCGAGCTGCAGATCCGCGCCAGCCGCGAACAGGTGCGCGGCACGTTGCGCACGCTCAAGGAGAACCAGGACGAAGCGTTCGAGCTGCTGCGGCTCGCGCTCAACGAGCCGCGCTTCGACGCATCGGCGGTCGAGCGCATGCGCGCACAGACCATGGCGCGCGCTGCAGCGGCAGAGCACCAATCCCAACTGATTTCCAGCCTCGATTGGTGGGCGAGCGCATTCCCGAACCATCCTTACGGACGCCCGACCAGCGGCACGCTTGAATCGGTCCCGCGTATCACCGCCGACGACATGCGCGCCTTTTCGAGGCGCGTGCTCGCGCGCGACAATCTCAAGCTCGGCGTCGTTGGCGACGTCGATCCCGAGACCGCCGGACGGCTGATCGATCTTGCCTTCGGCAAGCTGCCCGCCAAGGCGCAGCTCAAGCCGATCCCCGAGATCAAGCTGCAAGGATCGGGCGGCCGCACCGTGGTCGATCTCAACGTCCCGCAGGCGGTGCTGACGTTCGGCGGCGTCGGCATCGCGCGCAACGATCCCGATTTCATGGCCGCCTATCATCGTCAATCACATCCTGGGCGGCGGATCGTTCTCGTCGCGGCTCTATCGCGAGGTGCGCGAGGTCCGCGGCCTGGCGTATGGCGTCAACACCAGCCTGTTGTGGCTCGAAGGCGCCGCCGCCCTGATCGGCGGCACCGCCACCCGCGCCGACGCGACCGCGGAAACGCTCGACGTGGTGGAGGCCGAATTCCGCCGGATGGCGACCGAGGGTCCGACGACGAAGAACTCGCCAAGGCCAAGGCCTATCTCAAGGGCTCGTTCGCGCTCAACCTCGACACCTCGAGCAAGATCGCGGCCCAGCTCGTGCAGATGCAGGTCGACAATCTCGGCATCGACTACATCGAACGGCGTTCCGCGATGATCGATGCGGTGACGCCGCAGATGGCCGCCGGGTGGCGAAGCGCCTGCTGGACAGCGGCCTCTTGGTCACCGTGGTCGGCAGGCCCAAGGGCGTGACCGCCCGCCCGCCCCGCGGCTAGATTATTTTTCAGTCGGATTGGTTTCATCGGCCGCTCATTGCCCATGCCCCTCCGCCAATCGATCGAAAACGCGCGCGCCGAGCGCATCGGATCCCACGGCGCAGCCGCCGCCGACTTGAACGAGGCGCTGGCGCGTAGCGCCGCGGCGCTCGATTGGGTCCGCGCCCGACATGCCGATGGCGCGCTGCCGCTGTTGCGGCTGCCGGAACGCCAGGACGACCTCGACGGCATCCGCGCCGCCGGCCAGCGGTTGGCCGCCGGCGCCAGCGACATCGTCATCCTGGGCACCGGCGGGTCGAGCCTCGGCGGCCAGACCCTGGCGCAGCTTGCGGACTACGCCGTCGAAGGCGCCGGCGCGCTGCGCAGCGGGCCGCGCCTGCATTTCATGGACAACCTCGACCCTGAGAGCTTCGCCGCGCTGCTGGCGCGGCTGCCGCTCGCGACCACGCGCTTTGTCGCGATCTCGAAATCCGGCGGCACCGGCGAGACGCTGATGCAACTGACCGCCGCACTCGAGGCCGTGAAAGCGGCCGGGCTCGCGAGTCTGCATCCCGCAACTGTTCCTCGGGCTGACCGAGCCCGCCACAGGTGACAAGCGCAGCGGCCTGCGCGCGCTGTGCGACGACTTCAAGATCGACATGCTCGACCATGATCCCAAGGTCGGCGGGCGGTTCTCGGTGCTGACCAATGTCGGCCTGCTGCCGGCGGCGGCGCTCGGGCTCGACATCGCCGCGATCCGCGCCGGCGCCGCCGACGCGCTGAAGCCGGTGCTGGAGAAGCGCGCGCCAGCCGACGTGCCCGCCGCCGTTGGCGCGGCGCTCATCGGTCGCGATCAACAAACCGATCGCGGTGATGATGGCCTATGCCGACCGGCTCGAGCGCTTCACGCGCTGGTATGTGCAGCTCTGGGCCGAAAGCCTCGGCAAGGACGGCAAAGGCACCACCCCGATCGCCGCGCGCGGACCGGTTGACCAGCACAGCCAATTGCAGCTGTTCATCGGCGGACCGCGCGACAAGCTGTTCACCGTCATCACCACCAGCGTGGCCGGCCGCGGCCCGGTGCATCCCCGCCGATCTCGCGACGCTGGTGGGCGAACCGGATTTTGCCGGCAAGCGCATCGGCGATCTGGTCGCCGCGCAAGGCCGCGCCACCGCCGAGACGCTGGCCAAGAACGGCTGCCCGGTGCGCACGATCCATATCGACCACCTCGACGAATCGAGCCTCGGCGAATTGCTGATGCAGTTCATGCTGGAGACGATCATCGCCGCGCACCTTCTCGGCGTCGATCCGTTCGACCAGCCGGCGGTGGAAGAAGGCAAGGTGCTGGCGAAGCGATATTTGGCGGCGCGTATCGCAGACGACGGCCTCGAATGCACGCCCTATCGGCCGTGATCGCGCGGCTCATCGTGACACGGCGCATTCTACGTTCCGGATGCTATGATCCGGATCACCGATTCCATCTCCATCGACGACAGCGAACTGACGGAAGACTTCGTCCGCTCGTCAGGCCCGGGCGGGCAGAACGTCAACAAGCTCTCGACCGCGGTGCAGTTGCGCTTCAACGTTCGGCAGTCGCCGTCGCTGCCGAACGACGTGGCGATCCGGCTGATGCGGCTTGCCGGCAGCCGCCTCACCAAGGACGGCGTCATCGTCATCACCGCGCAGCGCCACCGCACCCAGGAGCGCAACCGGCAGGACGCGCGCGATCGGCTGATCGAACTGATCCAGGAGGCCGCGGTGGCGCCCGTCAAGCGGCGCCCGACCAAGCCGACCAAGTCATCGCGCGAAAAGCGGCTCGAATCCAAGAAACGCCGCGGCAACATCAAGGGGATGCGGCGAACCAAGCCGTCGTTCGACTAGGCTTGGACGGCGAACTTGTCACAACGCGTTGTCCCACACGAAGACCGTAGCCATTGCCGCTTTCAAGCTCTCGTGAACCTGCACATCGGCCTCGCCGACCAATGGGTAGATGCTCCTCGTGTGTCCCACGAGGCGATCACACCAATGGGAGCCGGCCATGTATCGACACAGAATCTTATTGGCATGCATCGCCATCATCGGCTTGACAGTGCCGCTGACGGCAACAGCGCCATCCGCGAAAGAGCAGATCACCCGAGGACAGGTCCACGCCAAATTCTATCGAGGTGACAGAGCACAATTGCAGTCACCGCGGCGGCATCCGACCATGCCTCGGATCAAATCGGCCGGACCTGGCCGCGTGAATGATCTGGTGTTCATTGAGCTGAAGATGTGCGCGCGCACGTCCGGCCATAAACGAGGCACATCGTATGGTCCGTGTGTGCCTCCGCCGCCGTGAGCCAAGGTGCGTCATGCTGGTCACTGCAGCGGTCCGCAGATAACGGTCACCGCCAAGATCAAGCAAGCGTCGACTTTAACAGCCGGGGCGTCGACGGCCCCGGCTCGAGTTGCGACGCAGCTATTTGCCGCCCTCTTTGCGACTCGTGCACTGGATCGGGCCTGGCTGGCAGGCAATCCCGATATTCGAACAGGTCGATCCAGTGTCGGTCCGGTCGCAATTGCGACAGCCATCGGTCCACACCAGGCACGACAGATCCTGAGTGCCGTATCCCTGGATGGACACGTTCGCGGGCGCAGGCGACTGGAGTACCGACGATTTGGGCGCAAGCGATTTGGGGCTGGACCGTGGGATCACCGGAAGGTCGGCCGCGGTGGCGGCGTGGGTGGCCAAGAACTGGGCTGCAAAGACAACAATGGACGCGAGAATAATGGTCGCTCTCATCGCTCACCTCTTCAATCGACGCTTGCACAATCTGAATCAGAAATTCTCTGCCCCTAACCGACACTAAATTCGGGTATTTCCGGGCGCCGCCCTCGCGCCGGCCTCTCGCGTCGCCAACCGATAGAATTGGCGCATTCGAATCAGGTCCGGTCATGCCCGTCCGCCAGCTCAGCGAGGCCACCATCAACCGCATCGCCGCCGGCGAGGTGGTGGAGCGGCCTGCCAGCGTGGTCAAGGAACTGGTCGAGAATGCGCTCGACGCCGGCGCACACAAGATCGAGATCGTCACCGATGGCGGCGGCCGCCGCCTGATCCGCATCACCGACGACGGCGGCGGCATGACCCGCGCCGACCTCGCGCTCGCGGTCGAGCGCCACGCCACCTCGAAACTCACCGACGACGACCTGCTCGACATCAAGACGCTCGGCTTCCGCGGCGAGGCGCTGCCGTCGATCGGTTCGGTGGCGCGGCTTGCGATTACCACGCGCCATCCGGGCGAACCGAATGCCTGGGCGATCACGGTCGAGGCCGGCGAGAAATCCGAGGTCAAGCCGGCGGCGCTCGGCGACGGCACCCGGGTCGAAGTGCGCGACCTGTTCTACGCCACGCCGGCGCGGCTGAAATTCCTCAAGACCGACCGCACCGAGGGCGAGACCATCCGCGAGACCGTGCGGCGGCTGGCGATGAGCCGGCCCGACGTCGCCTTCACGCTCGCCGGCGAAGAGCGCGCGCCGGTCACCTGGGCGGCGGCGCTGCCCGGCGCGCCGGGACGTCTGCGCGGCTCGCCGACATCCTGGGCCACGAGTTCCGCGCCAATGCGGTCGCGGTCGCGGGCGAACGCAACGGCGCAGCCGTCGAAGGCTACGCGGCATTGCCGACCCACAGCCGCGCCAATGCGCTCGGACAATATCTGTTCGTCAACGGCCGGCCGGTGCGCGACAAGCTGTTGATCGGCGTGGTGCGCGCCGCCTATGCCGATTATCTGCCGCGCGACCGCCATCCGATCGTGGCGCTGTTCGTCACGCTCGATCCGCGCGAGGTCGACGTCAACGTCCATCCCGCCAAGGCCGAGGTGCGTTTCCGCGATCCCGGGCTGATCCGCGCGCTGCTGATCACGTCGTTGCAGCAGGCGCTGGCGCGCGAAGGCCGCCGCGCCGCGACCACCGGCGGCAGCGCCACCATCGCCGCGTTCCGGCCGTCCCCCGCGCCTGCGGGAGGATGGCGCGGCGCGTCGGGCTGGGACTGGCGGCGGTCGCCGGCGATGCCGGCGCATGGCAACACCGCGCCGGCGATGCCGGCGCACCGCAACACCGCGCTCGGTTTCGCGGAGGCGGCGCAGGCCGCCTTCGCGGTCGGCGACCCTGCCGCCGACGTGCGCGCTGCGTCCGCGGACAGCACACCCGACCTGATCGACCGTCCGCTTGGCGCGGCGCGCGCGCAGGTGCACGAGACCTACATCGTCGCGCAGACCCGCGACGGCGTCGTCATCGTCGACCAGCACGCGGCGCATGAGCGCATCGTCTACGAGCGCCTGAAGGCGGCGCTGGAAAAGACCGGCGTGGCGCGGCAGATCCTGCTGATCCCGGAGATCGTCGAGCTCGACGAGGCCGACGTCGAGCGCGTGCTCGCGCGCGCCGACGATCTGGCGCGTTACGGGCTGGCGATCGAGCCGTTCGGGCCGGGCGCGGTCGCGGTGCGCGAGACCCCGTCGCTGCTCGGCGAAATCGACGCCGCGCGCGCTGATCCGCGACCTCGCCGAGCATATCGCCGAATGGGACGAAGCGCTGCCGCTGGAGCGCCGGCTGATGCACGTCGCCGCCACCATGGCCTGCCATGGCTCGGTGCGCGCCGGACGCCGCCTCAAGCCGGAGGAGATGAATGCGCTGCTGCGCGAGATGGAGGCGACGCCCAATTCCGGCCAGTGCAACCACGGCCGCCCGACCTATGTCGAGCTCAAGCTCAGCGACATCGAACGGCTGTTCGGCCGGCGCTGACCGTCCGGCTCATTACTGGAATGAGTTCGCGGGTCTCGGCCGCGGAGACTCCGAGCCGGATGACGAGGAATGTTCATGCGTATCGATCGTCGCCCTGATCGGTGCTTGCTGACCGCGGCCGCACCCGCCGCCGCCCAGGATTGGAAGCCGACGCGGCCGGTGACCATGATCGTGCCGTTCGCCGCCGGCGGCCAGGTCGACGTGCTCGCCCGCGTGCTGGCGCCGCGGCTGTCCGAAATCCTCGGCCAGCAGGTCGTGGTCGAGAATGTCGGCGGCGGCGGCGGCATGATCGGATCGAGCCGGGTCGCGCGCGGCGCGCCCGACGGCCATCTGTTCGTGCTCGGCTCGATCAGCACGCACACCTTCAATCAAACGCTGTTCAAGCAGCCGCTCTACAATGTCGTGACCGATTTCACGCCGGTCGCGCTGATCGCGGAGACGCCGCTGGTGCTGGTGACGCGCAAGAATCTCGCGGCGCGCAACCTCAAGGAGTTCGCCGCCTACGTGAAAGAGCGCGGCGACAAGGCGACCTATGGCTCCGCCGGCGTCGGCTCGGCCAATCACCTGAGCTGCATCCTGCTCGACATGGCGATCGGCACCAAGACCACGCACGTCCCCTATCGCAGCGGCGGCTTGGCGATGCAGGACCTCGTCGGCGGCCAGATCGACTTCAACTGCAACGTGGTGTCGAGCGCGCTGCCGCAGATCAACGGCAAGCTGGTCAACACCATCGCCATGCTGTCGCGCGCGCGCGTCGCCGTGTTGCCGGACGTGCCGACCGCGCACGAGCAGGGGCTGACGGATTTCGACGCCAGCACGTGGAACGGCGTGTTCCTGCCGCCGCGCACGCCGCCGGAGATCGTCCAACGGCTCAACGCCGCCATCCTGGAAGCGATGCGCACGCCCGCGGTGCAAAGCCGCGCCCAGGACATCGGCGCGTCGCTGGTCGCGACCGACCGCCGGTCGCCCGACTATTTCGCGTCGTTCGTGAAAGTCGAGATCGAGAAATGGGGCAAGACCATCCGCGCCGCCGGGATCGCCGGATCGATGTGAATCGCCGATTACTAGGATAAAATTCAATTATCCGGTTGACACCACAAGCCACAAATGCTAGGTAAATCGCCATCAAAGGATGATGGTCATGGACGTTTTCACCGCGCCGCACTTCCAAGACGACAACGCGGCGCGCAAGGTCCTCGAAAGCATCCTGTGGCCCGATGGCCCGGTCTGCCCGCACTGCGGCGTCGTCAATCACGCCTACGCAACCAAGCGTCCGGGCGTGTTCCGCTGCGCCGAGAAGGAGTGCCGCAAGGATTTCACCGTCACCATGAACACCGTCATGGAACGGTCAGCAAGATCGCCCTGCACAAGTGGCTGCAAGCCTTCCATCTGATGAGCTGCCAGCAAGAAAGGCGTTCGCGCCCATCAGCTCCACCGCATGCTCGACATCGGCTACGAGGCCGCTTGGTTCATGGCGCACCGCATTCGTGAGGCCATGCGCGACGGGGGCCTTGCCCCGCTGGGCGGCGGTGGCGGCATCGTCGAAGCCGACGAAACCTATTTCGGCAAGCAAGACGAGCCCAACGCGCATCTCAAGCAACGCCGTGGCCGTCCCTTCATCCACAAAGGGCGGCGGCCCGACGGACAAGCGCGCCGATCGTTGCTCTTGTCGAGCGCGGCGGCCGCGTCCGCACGTTTCATGTCGCAGTCGCCGACGAGCGCGACCGTGCCGGACATCGTTCGCGAGAATATCGCCCGCGAAACGCGCCTGCATACCGACGAAAGCAAGCTCTACATCAGAGTCGGCGCACGAGTTTGCCGCGCATGAAACGGTGAACCACAGCGCGCAAGGAATACGTCGCGCGGCGATGTTCACCACCAATTCAGTCGAAGGCTACTTTTCGATCTTCAAGCGCGGTATGCGCGGCATCTATCAGCACTGCCGCGAGAAGCATCTACATCGCTATCTCGCCGAATATGATTTCCGATACAATCACCGCGTCAAGCTTGGCTACAACGATGGCGAACGTGCAACCCTTGCCATCAAGAATGCATCTGGCAAGCGTCTCACGTATCGGGGATCTCACTAAGCCCGATTTCAAATTCGCCGCTGGTCGTTTTCTCCGGTGGCGCAAGAAGAACTGGAAGCCGCCGCGGAAGAAAGCGAAGCGGCCTAATTTCGTGCGCTATTGGCAATCGAGGAAACCCGCAAATGGCCGATGACTATTACGCATTGTTTGAAAAAATCGGCGAAAAAACAGTTCGGGAGCATCTTGCACACGGCCGCTTCAATTCCAGAAAAACTACCGCTGCCCAACTTTGGATTCAGGATTTCGAACGCAAGCGCAGCAAATCTTCAAGTGCGGAACAGCTTTCTATCGCGCGTGACGCCAGAGACGCTGCATGGGCCGCCGCGCGGGCAGCAAGGACCGCAAATACAATGGCCAAAATAGCACTAACTATCGCGGCAATATCCACGATCATTACAGTCATCGGCGTTGTCCTGAAATAGCTTGCCGTCTATTTCGACCTTTTCCTACTTTTTCAGGAACTTCTCGCGCTTCGATTTCTTAGGCTTCTCAGCCTTCAGGTCGGCCATCGATTTGTGACCGGCTATCCGCGCGCCGCGCAGCGCCATTTCCATCCGGCGCTGCGCTTCCTCGGGACTGAATTGATCTGAAGGCTTCCTGCTCATGGCGAGATTACCAACCAAGGAAGAAATCCAAGCCGCTGACAAAGCATTAGAGCCCTACAAGCTCGCTTTAGGTAGAGTTGCTCACCAATGGAACCATATGCAAGAGCGCTCGGACTTTTGTTCTGCATGGTGGCCGGGTCGACAACTCCATAGGAATGGGCATTTGGCATTCCCTTAAGAGTGACCGCACTCAACGCGACTTGCTCGAAGCTGCAACCAGCGCAGCCGATAAAGAAGAAGAATAGCGCAACGACTTTCCGAAAGCCAAAGCAGACATTGACTCGATTTTAAGAAAAGTAAAAGCCCTAGCAGACAGTCGCAACAGCGCGATCCATGCACCAATCTCTGCCGTTATCGGCGGAGAACCAGAAATCAGACCATTCACATTTTTCGGCAACCCGAACGCCGCGAAACTCGTTGGCAAAGATATCTTTGTCGAATTCGAGTGGTACGAAAATTATTTCAAGACGATAACGAAATTCGCCGCCGATCTCAGCCTTGCCCTGATGGGTCGCCGCCGCCCGAACAGCGTTTGGATGCCATAGCCAAATAGACCTCAACTGCCAACTTTTGGGCAGAAAAGTAGCCACCAAGATCGTAACCACCCGCCCGCTCAAGAATAGCCTATTCACCAGCCGCGATCATCTCGGGCGTGATTTCAATTTCTCCTTCGGAGAGTTCTGTCTCCGACCGCGCCGGCCTGTCGGCCAATAGCTAGGACCTTATTCTTGTGGTGTCAACCGGATAATTCCGATAAAATTCCAATAGGTCTCGGAGTCGATATCGCATATGCGCTGCGGCGCTAACGCTCTTGATCCTCGCCCGCCTGCGGGCGAGGCTCCGCCTGAAACAGGGAGTCCCTTATGCGCAAGACTGCAACCATTGCCGCAGCCGGCCTGCTGGCACTGACCGGCGCCCTCTCCGCTCAAGATTGGCCGGCGGCGCGGGTCATCACCATGATCATCCCGTTCGCGCCCGGCGGCGGCATCGATGCCAGCGGGCGCATCCAGGCGCAGCGCATGGGCGAATTGCTGGGGCAGACCATCATCGTCGAGAACATCGGCGCAGCGGCCGGAACCGTCGGATCGGCACGCGTCGCCAAGGGCGCGCCCGACGGCTACACGTTCCTGATGGGCAACACCGGGACGCACGCCTACAGCCAGGGCCTGCGCAAGAACCCGCCCTACAACGCCATCACCGACTTCGCCCCGGTGGGACTGGTGACCGAATCACCGCGCATCTTGTTGACGCGCAAGGACCTGCCGGTGAACAACATGCAGGAGTTCGTCAAATACGTGAAGGCGAACCACGCCAAGATGCAGTTCGGCTCTGCCGGCGTCGGTTCCGGCACGCACCTGCCCTGCGAGCTTCTCAACTCGGTGATGGGCGTCAAGGTCACGCACGTGCCGTTCAAAGGCGCCGGCCCGGTGATGCAGGAGCTGATCGCCGGCCGCATCGACTATTTCTGCGACACCATCCAGACCGGCGCGGTCCAGGCCAAGGCCGGCACCGTGAAGGGTCTCGCGGTGATGTCGCCCAAGCGCGTGCCGATCATCCCGGATCTCGCGACCACCGGCGAGCAGGGACTCGCGGGTGTCGAGGCAACGGTGTGGAACGGCTTCTTCTTCCCGAAAGGAACGCCCGACACGATCGTGCGCCGCATGAACAAGGTGATGAACACCATGATCGAGGATCCGGCGATCCGCAAACGGCTGCAAGAACTTGGACTTGAAATCCTGCCGCCAGAGCAGCGCACGCCCGAATACCTTGCGAAGTACTTGCCGCAGGAAGTCGCGCGCTGGAAAAAAGTCATCATCGACGCCGGCATTCAGGTGGAATGACAAAATAAGAGGCGCGCGAGCGCCCGGAACCTGGGGAGAAACGCGATGCTGCGAACGTTCATCATCGCCGTCGCATTGGCGGCGACCGTTGCCGGCCACGCGCAGGCGCAAAGCTGGCCGACACGGCCGATCAACCTGGTCGTGCCGTATGCGGCGGGCGGGCCGGTCGACACCATCGCGCGGATTCTTGGCGCGCGCATGAGCGAGACGCTCGGCCAGCAAATCATTGTCGAGAACATCGGCGGCGCCGGCGGCATGACCGGCGCTGCGCGGCTGGTCAAGGCCGCGCCCGACGGCTATTCGCTGCTGATGTCGGGAAGTGCGGTGCTGGCCGTCAACCAGACGCTCTACCGGCGGCCGCTCTACAACAGCGTCGACCGATTTCGAGCACGTCGTGCTGAATTCCGACTCGGCGCGCGTGCTGATCACGCGATCGGATTTTCCGGCCAAGACACTTCCTGAATTCATCGCCTACGCCAAGGCCAACCAGGGCAAGATGCAGTACAGCTCCGCCGGCGCCGGCTCCGGATCGCATGTCTGTGCGGTGCTGCTGGACGTCGCGATGGGCACCAAGATCACGCATGTGCCCTATCGCGGCGCCGGCCCGGCGATGCAGGACCTGATCGCCGGCCGCATCGATTTCATGGCCGAACAGATTTCGACCGCCCTGCCGCAGATTCAGGGCGGCAAGGTCAAGGCGATCGCAACCATGGGCCTCGATCGCGCGCCGGGGCTCGAACAGCTCGCGACCGCGGAGGAACTCGGGTTGAAGGGCCTCGATTGCGGCTCCTGGGGCTCGTTCTCGTTCCCCAAGGGCACGCCCGCAGCCATCGTGCAGCGGCTGGCGCAGGCGTCGAACGAAGCGGTCGAGTCGCCGATGGTGCGCGACCGCTTCCGCGCGATCGGCGTGGTGGTGCCGGCCAAGGAGCGCCGCACGCACGGACTACCTGCGCAAATTCGTCGCGACCGAAACCGAGCGCTGGGCGGCGCCGATCAAGAGCAGCGGCGCAGTGATCGACTAAACGCCGGCCGACAACCGCGTCATTGCATCGCTGCGTTCAATGACAGCGATGAATGAACAGGAGAGAAATGCCATGCTGAAGGTCCTGCTCACGGCATTGATCGCGCTCGTGCTCGGAGGCCCTGCCGCCGCGCAGGACTGGCCGACGCGGACGGTGACCCTGGTGGTGCCGTTCCCCGCCGGTGGCCCGATCGATTTCATCGGCCGGCTGATGGCGCAGCGGCTGTCGGAGCGGCTCGGCCAGCAGGTGATCGTCGAGAACATCGGCGGCGCGGGCGGCATGAACGGCGCCGCGCGCGTGGCCAAGTCGCCGCCCGACGGCTCGATGTTCCTGTTCGGCAACCAGGGCACGCACACCTTCAGCCAGATGCTCTTCAAGAAGCCGCAATACAACGCGGTCGCCGACTTCGCGCCGGTCGCCGTGGTGGTCGAGAACGTCAAGTTCCTCGCGATCCGCAAGGACTTCCCAGCGAAGACGCTGTCCGAGTTCATCGCCTATGCCAAGGCCAACCAGAAGACCATGCAATACGGCTCGGCCGGCATCGGCTCCGCCACCCACGTCACCTGCGTGCTGTTGAACCATGCGATCGGCGTCAACATCACGCACGTGCCTTACCGCGGCACCGGTCCGGCGCTGCAGGACATGATTGCCGGCCGCATCGACTACATGTGCGAGGTGACCTCGACCGGCGCGCCGCACGTGCGCGCCGACGCGATCAAGGCGCTCGCGATATTATCGCCGACGCGCAACGCCGCCCTGCCGGGCACCCCGACCGCGCACGAACAGGGACTGACGAATTTCGACGCGGACGGTTGGAACGCGTTCTTCTTTCCGCGCGGCACGCCCGATGCGATCGTGCGCAAGCTCGCGCAGGCGACATCGTCGGTTCTCGACATCCCCGATGTCCGCGCGAGGCTCGAGCAAGCCGGTCTCAACGTCGCGATTCCGGAGCGGCGCAACCCGGACTATCTCGGCAAGCTGGTGGCGAGCGAACTGGAAAAATGGGGGCCGCCGGTACGCGCCAGCGGCCTGAGCTCGGATTGAGCGGTCAGCGCAGGAACACCAGTTCGGTGTCGTCATAGCGCCGCCGCTCGATCTCGGTGAAACCGTCCGGCGCCACGAACTGCAGCGTCCGCCGACTCCTCGACCACGATCAGCGCACCAGGCGCGAGCCAGCCGCCGGCGCGCGCCGCGATCAGCGCCGGTGCGGCGAGCCCGCGGCCATAGGGCGGATCGAGGAACACCAGCGAGAACGGCTCGATCGGATGCGCCGCGCCGAGCTTGGTCGCATCGCGCCGGAAAATCTTGGTGGCGCCGCCAAGCCCGAGCGTCGCCACGTTCTCGCGGATCAGCGCGCGCGCTTCCGCGCCGTCATCGACGAACAGCGCGAATGCGGCACCACGCGACATCGCCTCAAGACCGAGCGCGCCGGTGCCGGCGAACAGGTCGAGCACGCGCGCGCCGGTCGAGGGGTCGTCGTAAGCGTGGGCGAGAATGTTGAACAGGCTTTCGCGCAAACGGTCGGAGGTCGGACGGATGTCGCGCGTGCGCGGCGCGGCGAGTGCGCGACCACGGAGCCGTCCGCCAACGATTCGCATCAGCGCGTGCCGCCGCGGGACGGCCGACGGCCCTGCCGCCGCTCGCGCCGCGCCCGCTCCGGCTCGCCCATGCGGTCGGTACCGTGACGGCGCGGCGTTCGTTTTTTCTGCCTCTCAGCGACCGCGCCCTTGCCCGCATCATCCGGACGGGGACGCGCTCGGCCGCGACCCTCGACCGAGGAACGGCCGCCCTTTGGGCCATCCTTCACGCTTCGCGGCGCGCGCGCCTCGGGACGCCGATCGGTGGACTGCGCCCGATCCTGCGGCCGGCGCTCTTTGGCTTTGGATTCGGGGCGCGCGGCCTGCGCCTTTGCCTCGGCTTGACGATCCTGGTCCGCCACCGGGCCAGCGAAATCGAGTCCGGCGGCGGTCGCGACGCGCTCGCCGAGCTGCTCGCGCAGGTGCCGCGTGCGCACCTCGTCGATGCTGCCTACGGGCAGGTCGCCGAGCTGGAACGGACCGAACGACACCCGGATCAGGCGGTTCACCGCGAGCCCGAGGTGCCCGAGCACGTTCTTCACCTCGCGGTTCTTGCCCTCGCGCATAGCGAAGGTGAGCCACACATTGGCGCCCTGCTCGCGGTCGAGCCGCGCCTCAATCGGGGCATAGGTCACGCCGTCGATCTCGATCCCGTGTCGCAGGCGGTCGAGCCGGAGCTGGGTGATCTTGCCATTGGCGCGCACGCGGTAGCGGCGCGTCCAGCCGGTCGACGGCAATTCCAGGGTGCGCGCCAGCCCGCCGTCATTGGTGAGCAGCAGCAAGCCCTCGGTGTTGGCATCGAGCCGCCCGACACTGATCAACCGCGGCAGGTGCTTGGGCAACGCGTCGAACACCGTCGGCCGCCCCTGCGGGTCGGCATGCGTGGTCACCAGGCCGCGCGGCTTGTGGAACAGGAACAGCCGCGTGCGCTCACGCACCGGCAGCGGCTTCCCGTCGACGGTGATGCGATCGGCGGGGGTCACGTTGAGCGCGGGCGAGCTGATCTTCTCGCCGTTCACGACGACACGGCCGGCGGCGATCCAGGCCTCCGCCTCGCGCCGCGACGCCAGCCCGGCGCGGGCGATCGCCTTGGCGATGCGCTCGCCGTCCTTGCCGTCGTTGCTGCCCTTGCGTGTCATGATGGCGGCCTGATAGCAGAACCGACGCCGCGTGTCCCGAATCTGACGCGGCCCAGAGAGCCCATGCCGTCCTTTATGGAAATCGCCCTCGATGAGGCCCGCGCCGGCATGGCGGCGGGCGAGGTGCCGGTCGGCTGCGTGGTCGTGCGCGACGGCCAGGTGATCGCCAAGGCGCATAACCGCACGCTCACCGACCACGACCCGACCGCCCATTGCGAGATGCTGGCGATCCGGCAGGCCGCCGCCACGCTCGGATCGGAGCGTCTCACCGACTGCGACCTCTACGTGACGCTCGAGCCCTGCCCGATGTGCGCGGCCGCGATCTCCTTCGCGCGCATCCGCCGGCTGTACTACGGGGCCGCCGACCCCAAGGGCGGCGCGGTCGAGAATGGCGTGCGCTATTTTGCGTCTGCGACCTGCCACCACCGCCCGGAGGTCTATGGCGCGATGGCCGAGACCGATGCCGCAGCGCTGCTCAAGGATTTCTTCCGCGCGCGCCGCTAAACGATCAGCTGTTCCGCAGCCGGTTGCGCACGCAACGCTCGATGCTGCGCAGCCGCGCGCGACGCGACATCGCCCGCGTCGGATTGCGGGCGAACGACTGGTTGCAGCACTCGAGCCACATGCGGCCGCGCTCGGCGAGCGACCGGCAGGTGGTGGCGCGATCCTGAGCCGAGGCTGGTCCGGACGCCAAGGCCACGAGCGCCAGCAGTGCAAGTCCCGCAACCCGCCGCATGGATGTTCCGCTCCCAACGTTCGTCCCGCTGCCGCTTATCAACAGCAGGCTTGCGGCATTCGTCGCCGCCACATTCTCCAAGTAGTATCGTGCAACCTGTTCAAAAATCCTACCGAAATCGAGGACCGTCGCATGCTCAAGAGAACCGCCGCCGGCTTGGTTGCCTTCGTAACGGCTTTGGCCGTGTGGACCGCCGATCCGACGCGGGCCCAGGAGCAACAGGCGTTCAAATCGCTGATCGGCCGCGGCTTCGAGATCAAAAGCGTGACCTTTGCCAAAGGCGAGGCGACCGGCGATCGCGAAACCTTCGTTGTCACGCTGCAGCGCGAGAAATCGGTCGCGGTCTGCTATTTCGCCGCAACCAGCTGGATCAACCTGAGCAACAACGCGCTCGAAGACGGCAAGCGCTGCGACGTCCGTTGAGCGGGACGGTGCTCGATCGCGTCAGGCATCCAGCAGCACCGTCAGCCGCTCTCTGATCTCGGCTTTGGCGGTTTCGCACACCCGCAGGATGGCGCTCGCCTGGAAGAAATCGAGGGTGCGGAACAGCCCGACATTCGGCCGTACGATCAGGTCGGGGGCGCCGTGCTTGAGCTTCTCGGTGGTGATCGCCTGCCCCATCACCAGGATGGTCGCGAGGATCGCCTCCCACGGGCTTGGGATATCGTGGCGGGTCTCGTTCGGCTCGCCGGAAATGTCGACCGCCACGATCACATCGGCGCGCCCGCGCAATTGGTCGAACGGCAGCGGATTGGTGGCGCCGCCGTCGACCAGCACCCGATTGTCGATCGCGATCGGCCGCACCAAGGTGGGCAACGCCATCGATGCCGCCACCGCGCGCCGCAACGAGCCTGACGACAGCACCACCTGCTGGCGCCGGTAGAGATCCGACGCGATGACCAGAAGCGGAATTTGCAGCGCGTCGAAATCATCCGGGACCGTGTCCGGCAGGAAATGCTCGCAGAATTTCTCGCCGTCGACCTGCGTGGCGCTGCCGAACCCGCCTGAGAACAGGCTGGCGAAACTGCCGGCGCGCGCCGCCATCAGGCGGCGGAGCACTTCGGAGCGATTGTGCGCCAGCGTCGTGACGTGGCGCCGGATTTCGCGGCCGGACATGCCGGATGCATAGGCGGCGCCGATCATGGCGCCGGCCGAAGTGCCGGCGATCGCGGTCGGACGCACACCGAGCTCGTCGAGCACTTCCAGCACCACGATATGCGCGATGCCGCGGGCGCCGCCGCCGCCGAGCGCAATCGCCAGCGATTTGGTCATGTCAGGTTGTCATGGCACGTTGGTCATGGCGCTTTCGCCTGCTCCCGCGCGATCGCGCGCCAGCCGATGTCGCGACGGCAGAACCCGTCCGGCCAGCGGATGCGGTCGACGGCAGCATAGGCGCGCGCCTGCGCCTCGGCCGCGGTCTTGCCGAGCGCGCTGACGTTGAGCACGCGGCCGCCATTGGCGACGATGCGGCCGCCCTCGTCGGCGGTGCCGGCATGGAAAATCTCGACGCCCTCGACTTCGGCCGCCGCATCGAGCCCGTCGATCACCGAGCCCTTGGCGTAACTGCCGGGATAGCCTTTCGCCGCCATCACCACCGTAAGCGCCGTGTCGGGAAACCAGCGCAGGTCGAAATTGCGCAACTGCCCCTCCGCCGACGCCAGCAAGGCCGGCACGATGTCCGACATCAGCCGCAGCATCAGCACCTGGCACTCCGGATCGCCGAAGCGGACATTGTATTCGATCAGCTTTGGGCCGGAGGCCGTGATCATCAGCCCGAGATAGAGCACGCCGGTGAACGGCATGCCCATCTCCTTCATCGCCGCGACGGTCGGCAGCACGAACTCGGCCATGGCGCGGCGTTCGATCTCCGCGGTCATGATCGGCACCGGCGAATAGGCGCCCATGCCGCCGGTGTTCGGGCCCTGGTCGCCGTCGAACACCCGCTTGTGGTCCTGCGCCGAGACCAACGGAATGGCGGTTTCGCCGTCGCAGAGCGCGAAGAATGACGCCTCCTCGCC
>CAVUIV010000024.1:0-7776 GCA_963741595.1 uncultured Alphaproteobacteria bacterium | reverse complement strand
TATGAAGGCAGCAAGCTCAACCGCAAGCTTCAGATCGTGAACCTTCTCGATCTCGAATCCGAAGCGCAGAAAATCCTGCCCTCCGGCGGTTTCGGCTACATCTCCGGCGGCTCCGGCGCCAACTGGACGCGGCGCGAGAACACGGAAGCATTCAGCCGCGTGCAAATCCAGCCGTTGGCACTGAGCGGCGTCTCCAAAGTCGATCTCACCACCGAGATTCTCGGCTCGAAGCTGTCATTGCCGGTGTTCATCCCACCGATGGGCAGCCATGGGCGCGCCCATGTCGAGAAGGAGGCGGCGACCTCGAAGGGCGCGGCCGCGGCCGGAACGCTGATGACGACCTCCACGGTATCGAACCTGAGCCTGGAAGAGATCGCGTCGCATAATCCCGGCCCGAAGTGGTTCCAGTTCTATGTGCCGTCCGACCGCGGCTTTGCCCGCGAGCTGATCCAGCGCGTCAAGGCCGCCGGCTATACCGCGATCGCGCCGACGGTGGACAATGTCTGGTCCTATCCGCGCGAAGAGAACATTCGCAGCGGCTTCGTGACACCGAGGACGCTCGGCATGGGCAACACACCGCGTGGCGTGGACTTCGACACCGGCGTGAAAATGATCAGGCGCGCGAAAACGTGACCTCGACTGGAAAGACCTGGAGTGGATCAAGCAGGAGTCCGGCCTGGCGGTGATGCCCAAGGGCGTGATGTCGCCCAAAGTGGCGCAGATGGCGATCAAGGTCGGGCTGGACGCGGTCTGGGTGTCCAACCACGGCGGCCGCGCATTCGACGGCGTGCAGGCCACCATCACCATGCTGCCGCGCATCGCGCAGGCGGTTGATGGCCGCGTGCCGATCGTGTTCGATTCCGGCGTGCGGCGTGCCGATCATGTGTTCAAGGCGCTGGCGCTCGGCGCCACCGTGGTCGGCATGGGCCGGCCGGTCATGTACGGCTTGGCGCTCGGCGGCGCCGAGGGCGTGCACAGCGTGCTCGAGCATGTGCGCAACAACCTGACGATCGTGATGCGGCTCGCCGGCACCAAGAACGTCAAGGAAATCACCAAGCGATTACCTGGCGCCGCCGATGGTGGCGTAGTCGGCGCGACGAGCCACAACCTTTAACGTGTGGCGTCATGGCCGGCATAGCCCGTATTGAGCTGGCGTAAAGGCCGCCCTAATGTCCCGACCATCCTCGTTTTTCTTCCTGTCAAAGACCTGGATTCCCGGCACGAGACCGGGTATGAGCAATTTTCAAAATCTATTTAGGTCGCGAGACGCGCACGCCTATCCGTTCGCCCAGCTTGACCCTTGGCGGCGGGCCTCGTCGGTCCGCCGCCAATAGCCCTGCCAGTCGTCGGTCGGGCCGATGCCGTCGATCGCGGCCGGGCCGGTGAGCTTCGGCGCCGACTGCGCATCGAGCACCATCAGCGGCGTACCGCCGCTTCCCGCCTCGTCGATGGCGCGCCGCAGGATGCGCCGATAGGCGCTGATCCCCTTGTCCGATTGCCCGAGGTGCTCGTTGGTGCGGTCCTGGATCGCGCCCATCGACTTGCAGGCCCATTGGTCGTGCACGTTGATGTCCGCGCCCATGCCGGTATAGGTCTCGTGTTCCTGCTCGTGCGGATCGTAGCCGTAATTGTTGCCCTTGTTCTTGCGCGGGACGTAATCGGGCAATTCGTAGAGCTCGAGCCGCTGGCGCCGCATCTCGTCCTTGTCGACCGGCCCGCCAAAGCTGGTGAAGATCGCGTACCAGTAGTGCGTGGTGTCGTCGGTCGGCACGTGCCACTGGGTGATGGTCATTTCGCGGCTGAGCGGAATGTGGAACGCGTGCGGGAACAACAGATTGGTCACCCGGACATGCGTCGAGGCGTCGTTCAACCGGCGCGTCGTCAGGATGCGCAGGCCGTAGTCGGTCGGCTCGACGTCGATCTGCGGCCGGGTGAATTCGCGCACGATCCGGGTGATCGGCATCTCGGAATTGGTCGACTTGTCGCGGAACAGCCGGCCGTAGACATCGCCGGACTCGTCGTCGTGAAAGAACCGATGCAGGAACGAGGTGTGCGCGGGATCGATGCCCACCTCCAGCGACTGCAGCCAATTGCAATCGATGCGGCCCTTGAACGCGAAGGTGTGGGTCGCGGGCGCAACGAAGCAGTCGAAATGCGGGAACGGCGGCGGCTCGCCCGGCCCCATGTAGGCGAACAGGATGCCGTTCTTCTCCACCACCGGGTAGGATTTCTGGCGGATGTTGTCGCACATCCGGCTGCCCTCGGGCTCTGCCGGCGTCTCCAGGCAGCGACCGTCGACATCGAACAGCCAGCCGTGGAACGCGCAACGCAAGCCGCCGTTCTCAAGCCGGCCAAAGGCGAGATCGGTGCCGCGGTGCGGACATGAGCGGCCGATCAAGCCATAACGGCCCTGCTCGTCCTTGAAGATGACGAGGTCCTCGCCGAGGAGCCGCGTCGGCTTGATCGGCCGGTTGCCGGCGAGCTCGTCGACCAGCGCCGCCGGCTGCCAGTAGCGCCGCATCAGCGTGCCCGCCGGCGTGCCGGGGCCGACGCGGGTGATGAGATCGTTTTGTTCCTGGCTCAGCATGGCAGGGTCTTCTTCTTTGCAGATGGAACCCAAGGCTTCTCTTGTACGCACGTCCCTTATACGACCGCCCGGCCGACGGTTCCACACGTCCGGAACCCTTCCGAGACGCACGCGTTGTCTTCGACAAAGGAGTCACCATGCATAAGGAAGAAGGACGGACTGTCGAATCCGCGGTCGAAGCACGCCAGGGCTTTCTCGATCGACCGGTGCTGGCGGTATTGGTCGCCAGCCTCGCGCTGGTCGTGATCCTCTACGGCCTGATTTATCTCGGCTTCTTCGGCTCGTGACGCACGAGCAGGCTATTGCAACAACCTGCTAGCGCCCCGGCAGCACCAACACCTTGGGCTTCGCCGGCAGCGTGGTTTTCGAGATGGTGGTCGACGCCACCGCCGCCGTTTCGATGTCCCACGTTCAGCTCGCGCGCGCGGCTCAAGAATCGATTGAGCGTGTGAACGCTGAAATAGTGCATCGGCATCACCAGCGGTGCCTTCAGCGATTGCAGGACCTCGATCATCCCGTCGGAATCCAGCGTCATCGAGCCGTCGACCGGCGCGAACACCACGTCGAGGCGGCCGATCTCGTCGAGCTGCTGCTGGGTGAGCGTGTGATGCAGGTGGCCAAGATGGCCGATGCAAAGCTGCGCGACCTCGAACACGAAGATCGAATTGCCGTGCCGCTCGGTGCCCCCGTCGACCCACGTCCGGATGTTGGTGGGGACATTGCGCACGCGCACGTCCCGCACCGACACGTCGTGCCGCGCCGGCCGGTCGGGCTCGGCGCCCCAGCCGCGCAGCACATGCGGAATGCGCGGATCGGGCTGGTTGGTAAAGTGCGTCGAGTGCGCGCGATTCATCGTGACGATGTCAGGCAACACCGCGGGCTTCACATAATCGTTGTAGTCGGTGGCGATGCGCACGCCTTGCGGGCTCTCGATCAGGAAGGTCGAGTGACCGATATAATTGACCCGGACTTGATCGGGGCTGGCCGCAATCGTCAGCGACGCCGGGATGAAACGCGGGCGATGCGATGCGATCAGGCCGGGACAGCTTTCGCGCATTTCCGGCTTGGCCACCGGCGGCTGTGCGATCTGCGCAGCGACACGCCCGGAACCCGTCAGCACGGTGGCGGCAAGCGCCGCAGCGGCAACAACCACGATGTGGAACCGTCCGGCCATGGCCTGCCCTCCTCGCAACACGCGCGTGCAGCCCGGAAGCGCAGTGTCGCATGGAAACGCGGGTCGCGAAACAGAAAGCCCGGGCATCGGCCCGGGCTTTTGCAACGCGGACGACCGCGAGGGGTCAGCGCGGTGTCGGCGTCGTGATCATGCCGCTGTTGGTGAGGACGACCCAGCGTCCGCCCTGACGGCGGATCGACTCGATCCGTCCGATGCCGGGCACGATATCGCCGGTTGCCACTTCGATCGCCCCGGAGCGGCCCTGGATGACGGCAACGCCGCCGCTGACACGGCGCACCACCCAATCTTCGATGAGGCGCGGTTGCGGCGTCGCTGCCGCTGTGGTCGCCGCAGCCTGCGGCCGTATCGACCCGGTCGGGTCTCCCGACGCGCGCCCCTGGGTTGAGATTTGCGCCGCGGTCGAGGCCACGGTTGGGCCGCGTCGTTCCAGACGCTCGGTAAATTTCGCGAGTTGCGCGTTGACGTTTGAATTGGTGCTCTCGACGCTGGACTTGATCGCGGACAGCTCCGTGCGCAGGCTCGCCATCATGTCCTGCACCAACGTCAGGTCGAGGGCCTCGAGTTGCGGCGTCGCGGGCCCCGATCGCTCGAACAGCGCGAGGCCGAGCGCGCCGGACAGCGCCCCGAAGGCTCCGGCAAATGCAATCGACGCCGTCATCAATGCAAACCGGGGGGCGCGCGACCCCGCAGCAGCCTGCGTCGTAGCGGCTTGCGCGGGCGATGCGGTTGCGGAAGCCGAGGGCGACAGGGTGGCGACCACCTTCATGGCGGTCTCGACCGGGTTCGACGTATCACTCGTTGCATCCTGACGCGTCGTCATGGCGGTTCCCTCGTCCGTGGTTGACGAATAGGAAGCTATTGCGGTTACTAAACCCTTTCAGAAACGGGACTTTCGTGTGCATTTGGCGAAATTCTGCCGGCTCAGGCGCCGACGATCTTGCCATCGCGTTAACACGCACAAGGTTTGTTATTGCCGTGCGGGGATGGCGCTGGGACTACACGCCGAGGAAGCGCTGCTGAATGTCGGGGGCCGCAGCCAGCGCCGCCGAGGTCCCGCTCCACACCACCCGGCCGCGCTCGATCATGTAATGGCGGTCGGCCATCCGGATCAGCGTCTCGACGTTCTTGTCGATGACCAGGATCGACTGGCCTTCCGCCTTCAACCGGCTCAGGCATTGCCAGATCTCCGCGCGCATCAATGGCGCAAGCCCTTCGGTCGCTTCGTCGAGCACCAGGAGCCGCGGATTGGTCATCAGCGCACGGCCGATCGCCAGCATCTGTTGCTCGCCCCCGGACAGCTGATGACCCATGCTGTCGAACCGCTCGGCAAGCCGCGGAAACAGCGCGCAGACCCGATCGAGCGTCCACGGCTCCGGCATGCCGCGACGGTTGGCCGCCGTGGCGACGAGGTTCTCGCGCACGGTCAGGTTGGGAAACACCTGCCGGCCCTCCGGCACCAGGCCGATCCCGAGCTTGCCGATCCGATACGACGGCCAGTCGCGGATGTTTTCGCCGGCAAAGCGGATGGCGCCCGCGTGCGCGCGGGTCAGCCCCATGATCGAGCGCACGGTCGTGGTCTTGCCCATGCCGTTGCGGCCCATCAGCGTGACCATCTCGCCGGCGGCGATCGTCAACGAAATCCCGAACAGCACCTGGCTGCGTCCGTAGCAGGTCTCGACGTCTTCGATGGCGAGCAGCGCGTCAGACATGACCGCCCCCCTGCCCGTCCTGCTCGCCGAGATAGGCGCTGCGCACGTCCTGGTTGGCGCGGATCGCCGCGGGTGTGTCGGTGGCGATCACCCGGCCATAGACCAACACGCTGATGCGGTCCGCCAGCGCGAACACCGCGTCCATGTCGTGCTCGATCAACAGGATCGTGACGTCCTGCTTGAGCTCGCGCAACAGCGCGATCATGCGCACGGATTCTTCCGGCCCCATGCCGGCCATCGGCTCGTCCAGCAGCAGCATGCGCGGACGGGTCGCCAGCGCCATCGCGATTTCGAGCTGGCGATGTTCGCCGTGGCTCATATTGGCGACGACGATATCCTCGCGGCCGGCAAGCCCGACCCGGGCCAGCATGGCGCGCGCCGGTTCGCGCAACGCCCGCTCGTTGCGGGCATCGCGCCAGAACCGGAACGAATGTCCGCTATGGGCCTGCACCGCGAGCGCCACGTTGTCGAGCGCGGTGAAATCATTGAACAGCGACGTGATCTGGAACGAGCGCGCGAGCCCAAGCCGGCTGCGCGCGTAGACCGGCAGCGCGGTGATGTCATGGCCGGCGAAATGGATACGGCCGGCATCCGGAACGATCTCACCGGTCAATTGTCCGATCAGCGTGGTCTTGCCGGCGCCATTGGGACCGATGACGGCGTGCAGCTCGCCAGCCGGCACGGCGAGCGCGATGCTGTCGGAGGCGGTGACGCCGCCGAAGCGCTTGATCAGACCGTCGATCGTCAGCAGCGCATCAGCCACGGCGCATGCTCTCCAACAGGCCGTTGATGCCGCCGCGCGCAAACAGCACGACCAGCAGGAACAGCGGGCCGAGCACGATCTGCCAATATTCGGCGGCGCGCGTCGCTGCCGGGCCGACGATTGGCGTCGCCAGAAGCTTGATCAATATCGGCAGGCTTTCTTCCAGCACCAGCAGCGTGACCGCGCCGATCAGCGGCCCGAACGTCGAGGCCATACCGCCAAGCACCACCATCACGATCAGATCGCCCGAGCGCGTCCAGTGCATCATCGCTGGGCTGACGAATTCGCTGTGGTTGGCGAGCAGCACGCCGGCCAAGCCGCAGATCGTGCCGGAGATCACAAACGCGAGCAGGCGATAGCGATAGGTCGGGAAGCCGATCGCCTGCATGCGGCGGTCGTTGGAGCGCGAGCCCTGGATCGCCAGGCCGAAGCGCGAATTCACGATCCGCCAGGTCAGATAGATGCTGCCGATCAGTAGAACGAGGCACGCATAATAGAACTGGGTGCGGTTGCCGAGATTGACCGGATCGACGAACTGGCTGCGCCGATAGATGTTGAGGCCGTCGTCGGCGCCGTAGCGGTCGAGCCCGACGCCGAAATAATAGACGAGCTGCGCGAAGGCCAGCGTGATCATGATGAAGTAAAGCCCGCGGGTGCGCAGGCTGAGCGCGCCGACGCCGAGCGCAAACAACGCGCAGGCGGCGATCGCAACCGGCCATTGCACGAAGCCGGAGCCGACGCCTTCCTGCGCCAGGATGCCGATCGCATAGCCGCCGATGCCGAGATAGACGGCATGGCCGAAGCTCACCATCCCGCCATAGCCCAGAATGAGATTGAGGCTGGTCGCCGCCATCGCCAAAATCACGATGCGCGTGAACAGGGTCATCAGGAAGGCATTGCCGGTGAACGCGGAATAGACCGGCACCAGCGCCAGAAACGCCAGCAAAGCGACAACCACGACATTGCGCGGCGTGACGAGAGCGCTCATTTGCCGGTCACCGGGAACAGACCCTGCGGCCGCGCCACCAAGACGATCGCCATCACCAGATAGATCATCATCGAGGATAGCGCGGGCGCCACCGTCGCCGCGCCGCGCGAGGTCATGATCAGGCGCAGCAGGTCGGGCAGGAAGGCGCGCCCGATGGTGTCGATGAGGCCGACCAGGATCGCGGCGATGAAGGCGCCGCGGATCGATCCGATGCCGCCGATGATGATGACCACGAACGCCAGGATCAGAATGTTCTCGCCCATGCCGATCTGCACGGTCAGGATCGGCGCCTGCATCAGCCCGGCGAGCCCGGCCAGCGCCGCGCCAAGCCCGAACACGATCGTGTACAAGAGCTTGATATTGACGCCGAGCGCGCCCGCCATCTCGCGGTTGGAGGCGCCGGCGCGGATCAGCATGCCAAGCCGCGTGCGCATCACCAGCAGATAGAGCAGGACCGCGACCACAAGCGCGGTGCCGATGATGGCGATCCGATACACCGGGTAGGCGAGCCCCGGCAGCAGCATGACCGAGGCG
>CAVUIV010000023.1:0-15958 GCA_963741595.1 uncultured Alphaproteobacteria bacterium | reverse complement strand
AACATCAACGCGGAGCCGGAAGCGGAATCAGTCGACAATTTTCCAAAGCTCATTGCGAGAAGAAGGCGCGCTCGAAGCCTTCGCCCTTTAACCTAGCTCCGACAACTGATCGATCTAACCCAGGTCGTCGCCGCGGGAAAGGACGAGTCGCACACCATCGGCATCTTAACTGGACACCTCTAGCAAACGCTGCGCGATTGACCCCTTATCGGCCCGCCGATACTGTGGCGGTATGTGAAAAGCGGTTTGGACTTGCTTTTCCATCAAAAAAAGATCGAGGGAGGGCGCTCATGCGAAGCCGGATGTGGATCGGCATCATCTCGCTTCTTGCGGTTCAAATTGTCTGACGCCGCCGCCGAGCCGATCACGAGCAACCCGATTCCCGAACCCATTGTGAAGCGCGGCATTGCCGTCGAGGTCAAGGACCTCGCGCGGCTGCCCGATACGCGCGGGCTGCGTCCCGCCGATCAGGACGTCTGCGCCGCCGCCTGGGCGCGCGTGAGCTATGTGCGCGATCTGCCCGATGGCCGCCGCTTCGCCAACGACTCGCGCGGGTTTCTGTATCTGATCGACTCGAACAATCAGCCGCAGCGTCTATGCCAACGTCGGCCGCGGTCTTTCCCTACGAGTCTATAAGCGCCTGGAAAGCGGCTTCATCGGCTTCGTCTTTCACCCTGAATTCGCGACGAACGGCCTGTTCTACACCGTGCATAGCGAGAACGGGCCGGGGAATCCGAAAACACCCGACTTCATCCCGATCGGCTACGGCTTGAAGGACGTGACCTATCACAACGTCATCACGGAGTGGCACGCGACCAACCCGGCGGCCAACACGTTCGAGGGCACGCGGCGCGAACTCCTGCGCGAGGCCCACGTCGTCGCGAACCTGACCCATCCCATGGGCGCGGTCGAATTCAACCCGACCGCGAAACCCGGCGATGCCGATTACGGCCTGCTCTACACCAGCGGCAGCGATCTCGGATTCAGCAACGGCGGCGGACCGAACGCCAGCAATCCCGCGCAGACGCAGCGGCTCGATTCGATCATCACCGCCATTCTGCGCATCGATCCGCGCAGTCCGTCGGTGACGCACGGGCAGAAGGGCCTGGGCGATTACACCATCCCGATGGCGAACAAGTTCGCCGCGGATGGCGACCCGCAAGACGCTGGGCGAAATCTACGCCTACGGGTTCCGCAACGCCCATCGGCTTTCGTGGGATACCGACGGAACGATGTTCGCCTCCGACATCGGCATGGACAACATCGAAGAGATCAACATCGTCCGCAACGGCGAGAACTACGGCTGGATGAGGCGCGAAGGCTACTTCGAGCAACGGCCGGCCGCGTGGCGGCGCGCTGAATGAGCTGTATCCGCTTCCGCCGGAGATTCTGGACGGGCGAGTGAAGGACGGATTCACCTACCCCGTGGCGGTCTACGATCACGACGAGGGCCGCGCGGTCACCGACGGCTTCGCCTATCACGGGCGCATTGCCGCGCTGAACGGCAAGTTCGTTTTCGGCGACATCTTCACCGGACGCGTGTTTGTCGCCGACCTCGCCGCGATGAAGAAGGCCGACGACGGCATTCCGCAGACGGTCGCGCCGGTCGAAGAGGTTCAACTCTACGTCCGCGACGCCAGCGGCAAGCGCGTCGACGTGTCGTTTCGCGATCTGATCGAGAAGACCATGGGCAAGCCCGCGCCGCGCGCCGATCTGCATATCAGCCGCAGCCGCGACGGCGAGTTGTTCCTCACCTCGCGGCAGGACGGCATGATCCGCATGCTCGTTCCCGACAGCGGTGGCGTAAACTGAATTTCCGCGGGCTGGCACGGCCGATAGCGCGCCAGCCCGCGGAATGGTCGCGCATTCTATCAAGCGACCGGAAACGGATAGAAATAGCGGCACTGCTGGCTGAGGTGGCAGTGCTGTGCGAACCGGTCTCGCGCAACATTTCCCTGATACAGGGAAATTCGCGCTCCGTTGGCGCATTACCTTTGAAGCAGCCCAAAGTAGTTCAATAAATCAATGGTTTAACGCCAAATTCCCTACGTCGGGTAACAGGAAATTACTGTGGTCGCATCAGGGAATTGAAGAAAGAAAGCAGGTAAATCGGCAGCTATCTCGATTGTCGTTAAGCTTACCTCTGGAGTAATGGGACGCAGAACGTCTATAAATCACGAATTCAACCGATTTAGCGCCGCACGATTGCGCAGCACCACGCGCCATGAAGTCGGAAGCGCGATTGTGGCTTTGACTTGCATATTCTTAAGCGTGCGGGACACGGTTTCGATTGTAATCCTAAGATAGTCTGCGATGTCCTGACGGGACATCGGCAGCTGAACGCGCCCAAGTTCATGGCTGGTCACGGACCAGAGCTCGTTGGCCGCGCGGCTGTCTCGGGCGACAGAAAAATTGAGATATCAAAACAATACCGTCATTACCGCGAAATAGATTAGAATTGTCAGCACGTCCTGAATGATCGTCGCGACCGGACCCGACCCGAAAGCAGGATCAATGCTGGCACGTGAAAGTATCCAAGGCAGCAGCAGACCGAGGGAGCTGGCCAAGGTACCCGCAGCGAGCAACGAGATGGCGACACCGAAGCCCACAAGGATGTTGCCCAAAATGGGCCAAATCCCGAAAAAAGCCAGGATGGCCAAGGCAAAGCCAATGAGTCCGCCAGTGGCGACCTCCATCACAAGGAGACGACCCAAAGGCAACTTGCGTAGCGAGAGCCCGCGAACGACCATTGCCTCGGTCTGCGTGCCAATGGCATCCGCCAGATAGACCAGCGCTGGAATAAAGAACGCAATCGTCACATCGGCTTTGAGCACCCGTTCGAAGCCTGCCATCACGCCAATCGCCATCACACTCATCGCCAGACCGACCAGCAGCCAGGGCAGGCGCCGCGCTGCACGCCGCAGCGGCGGATCCTCAAGGGCGTGCTCGGTGCCGGCCTGCTCGCGCAAAATGCCGACGATGCGGTGAAGATCCTCGCGATGCTCACGGGCGAGCACCTGCATGAGCACCCGCGGCGAAAGAACCCCCAAGGGTCTGCCATCGCGTGTGACGACCGGAAGCGCTGCGACGCCGACTTCTATTCGCTGCTTCGACGGCATGTTCCTGGTCGGTTTCCGGTGACACCGTCGGCCAGTCGGTTCGCATCAGAGCCGCGACCGGCTGGTCTTCGCGCGCTTGCAGGATTTGCCGGAGCTCGACCACGCCCTGATAGTGGCCGGCACTATCGGTCACGAGCACGAGGTCCGTGATCTCATGGCTTCCCCGGGTCAGCCGATCACGGACCGTTGCCGCGAAGTCGGCGGGAGACGCCGTTGGAAACGACCGAAGCGCCAGCCGCCCGGCGGTTTCGGGACCGTGGAGCTGTTGCACCGGTGCAGGATCCTTGGTCCGTGTTCAAGACATCGATGGGCGATCGAAACCAGCGCCATGGCCCTGTTATGTGCATTGGCCGGTGGAGCGGCTTTAGCTCTCATTTTGGCATTGCTGCCTGTTTAGATCTCTTGACTTGCATCAATGTCGGATGGTGCGATCTACAGCGATAGTTGATTGTATCGAGAGGTGTTTCAGGTGAACGTCAAACTGCTAATTCAAAAGGATGGTTTGGCCCTGTACGAGCGCACTTATGACATCTGCGATGCGGAGAGCTTTGGACGCGCATGCGCCGATGCCTGGACGCAATTGCGAGAGCAAAGGCTTACGAAGACAACGAGCATCGGCGCCCTCTATGAAGCGCTTGACGACGAACTTCTTGACGGCTTGCTTGGAGCCGACATCAGCCTTTCAAAGATCCCTGGCTCCAAATAAGAGAGCAGAATGAGGCACCGTTGGAGCGGATGGTACGCCACGAATTCCTCGAGATCGCGGCCGATCAACCGACGCTTGAACGGAAGGTCGTATTCCTCAGTCAACGGGGTGCGTATTCTCACGAGGTCCAAGAGGTAAGTCCGCGCGAGACCCATATGTCCTGGGTCTTCATGGCCGGCGATCGGGTCTACAAGCTCAAGAAGCCGGTGCGATTCCCCTATCTCGATTTCTCGACCGTCGAACGCCGGGAGGCCGCCTGCCGTGCCGAGCTCCGCCTCAATCGGCGGCTTGCGGCAGATGTCTATCTCGCCGTTGTGCCGCTCACCGCGACCAGGCGCGGACTTGCAATCGACGGCGACGGAGTGGTCGTGGACTGGCTCGTCGTCATGCGCAGGCTCGACGAAGGCCAAACCCTCGAACACGCCATCCAGACGGATCGCATCGAGGCGTGGCAGATCGATCGTCTGGCTGCCGCGTTGATACAATTCTATCGTCACGCCAGCCCGGTCTTCCTGTCGGAGGACGTGCAACTTTCCGAGTGGCGACACAGTCTGGCGTACAATCGCCGCGTTCTGCTCGACTCACGATTGGGGCTTCCTTGCGGGCTCGTGCATTATCTGGATCGCGTACAAGGATGTTTCCTGAGGACACGAGCCGACCTGCTCGCAGGTCGAATCCGGCGTCGCAAGATTGTCGATGGACATGGCGATTTGCGACCCGAGCATGTCTGGCTTGGGGATCCTGTCAGAATCATCGACTGCCTTGAGTTCAATGCTCACCTAAGAGCCGTCGATCCATTTGACGAAATTTCGTTCCTCAGCCTTGAATGCGAGCGGCTCGGATCGGCGGCGACCGGCGAGTATCTGAAACGGCACGTCAGCCGTGGCCTGCGCGATGGGCTCTCCGAAGAACTGTTCCTCTTTTACCGCTGCCATCGTGCGACGCTGCGGGCGCGTCTTGCCATCGCGCATTTGCTGGAGCCGAACCCGCGGACGCCGGAAAAATGGCCGCGCCTGGCACGCACCTATTTGCGGCTCGCGGCTGCCGACGCACGGCGTCTCGATGCACTGCTCAAAAGACGAAGAGGTCGGTGAGGGGCTGCCCCGCATGAAGACGTCGAATGGCCTCCGCAAGCAGCGGAGCCGCCGCCAGAATGTCGAGCTTATCGCGGGCGGCCTCTGCCCCGAGCCGAAAGGCGGGGACTGAATTGGTCACCACCAGCCGTTCAATTGCCGGATCGGCAAGCACCCCGGCGGCTCCCGGCATAAAGAGCCCGTGCGTGACCAGCGCCATGACTTGCCGGGCCCCCGCCTTGCGAGCCGCGTGCGCCGCGCGCAGCAATGTTCCTCCGGTGCTGATCAAATCGTCGATCACAAGAGCCGTTGCACCCGCCACCTCGCCCACGAAGAGGTCTCCCGACACGACGCCCGCGCTGCGGTGCTTTTCGACGAAGGCCTTTCCGATCGGCCGACCAAGCGACGCTTCCAGCGCTTCCCGGAATAGTTCCGCGCGTTTGACCCCGCCGGTATCGGGAGACACGACGGCAAGCGCGTTATCGCGGAAGCGGCGAGCGTAGTCGACAAACAGCGGGGTCCCCGTCAGCGTCACGGTGCGGCAACGAAAGGCATTTTCGAACGCCACCGGATTGTGCACCTCGAGCGTTACGACGCAGTCGGTGCCCACCGCCTCGAACATCTCGGCGATATAGCGCGTGGTGACCGGATCGTTCGGCTTTGTGCGCCGATCCTTGCGCGCATAGCAAAGGTAGGGAACGATCGCGGTCACCCGCCCGGCGCCGGCATCCTTGAGGGCGCCGATGAAGAACAAGAGCCGGCACAGCTTGTCATTGGCACTTTCGGAAGGACCACCGTGCAGGCTTTGAACGACATAGACATCTGCGCCGCCTACCGAATCCAGCGGGCGTACCTTGTGCTCACCGTCCTCGAATTCGCGTTCCTCGTGCGCCGCAAGCTCACAGCCGAGCGCGCGGGCAATACCGCCGCCAAGCTCCACCGTCGCCTGCAGCGCAAACAGCCGCAGCCGACCGACCGACGCTGCGTCCACCAAGGATCGGCTCGCTGGCAGTGATGTCATCGGAGCCGCTCAAGCTGACGATCTATGACGCATGCAGCGGGACCATTCGTTAGAGGCGGCCCATCTCAAATTCCTCGCACGAGAGCCCGAATTGCGAGAGCGCATCCTCAAGATGATCGGGGAGGAGCGGCATTCCGAGCAGATAAGAGGCCGTCCTGTCATTGTGCGCGCGTAACGCCTCAGCACGCAATTCGTCCCAGTCACCAAGGGTCCCATCGCCGCGGCCGAGCCATGCCAAGGCCACCAGATCAACTTGCTCGTCCTCGGTCAGAGCTCCGATAAACCCACGCAGTTCCTGTACAACCGGATCGTCGCGATGATCCTCCAGCACGGAGATCATGGCATCGTCGCTGGCATTCGACGCTCCTTCAGGATCTGTCACAATGTCCTTGGCGTCGAACTGGCGCGCCTTGACGACGACGAAACAGATTTTTTCGGGAGAAATGGAGAGGGACGGAATTGTTTCTGCCATGTGCACACCACAACTGTTCAGGGCAACGGCTCGCCAGCTAATTAAAGTAAGCCCAGCAAAGCCGGTGACCTTGCGATAGGTCAAATTCCAGCGGCGATATGGCCCTTACGGAACTGGATATGATCGCTATTTGTGAACCCAGTCATCGCCGACTTTCACGTAGGAATGCTTGACCGCGGCCCAAGCGATCCGGTGCGCCGCCTCCTCCTGTCTCGGGTCACCCTCGTGCGCGGCAAATGCGTGATTGAATGCCTCGCGATAAATATCCTGCGCATGCGATGGCAGGTGCTGCTGCACCGGAGGTCGGCAGATCGGCATTGCAACGATAGGGCATCGTCGGAATTGCCTCTATTTTGAGATCGCGCCGCTCAGGACGCAGTCTGCTCCCACAATCGCCAATTGTTGGCGTGTCTTTGCGATTGAGCCATCGACATCGATGCCGCGGCAAGCATCCTCGATGACAACGACGTCGAAGCCGATTTTCCTGGCATCCTCTGCCGAATAGCGAACGCAGAAGTCGAACGCCAAGCCCGCGAGGAATACCCGCGCAAAACCGCGCTCCCGCAGGTAACCTGCCAGCCCAGTATTCGTTTTCCGGTCATTTTCAAAGAAGGCTGAATAGGAATTGATCTTGCGGTGATACCCCTTCCGCAAGACAAGCTCGGCTCTCGGAATGTGAAGGTCCTTGCGAAATTCCGCTCCCGGCGTTCCCTGAACGCAATGGTCCGGCCAAAGAATCTGCGAACCATAGGAAAGTTCGACGGTGTCGTAGGGCTTCTTTCCAGGATGGGAGGAGGCGAACGAGAGGTGATCCCGGGGATGCCAATCCTGGGTCAGCACCACATGGTTGAATTGCGCTCCCAACCGGTTGACCAGCGGCACGATCTCATCGCCGCGCGGAACCGCGAGGTTCCCTTCCGGACAGAAATCGTTCTGAATGTCGACGACCAGCAAGATGTCCTGATCGCCGATGTCGAGGGCGTCGTTCATGGGTGCACCCGCGCGTGCTGCGCCAAACGCTTGTCGACTTCGTCAGCCAGACTCACGAGTGCATTTGCGATGGCAACCGGGTACTTGGCGTCGGGATCGAGCCGTCGCAACGGCTCCGGCAGCCGCTCAAGCTCCTGGGCCGCACGCACCCGGATTTCAGCGAGCGACGGCGGCGGAGCAACACGCCGCCCGTTTTGCATGACCAAGTGGATCAGGGGCTCACCCGGATGGTCATCGCTTTCGACCGACATCACGTCACCGGCCATGCGGCCGTCGCCGCCATAGCGCCGCCAGACCTGTTTTCGCCCCGGCCAGGTCGCCTTGCCGGCGGATCGCTTACGGCGCGCCAATCCCGCGTATTCCTGAAGCTTGTATGCGCAATCCAACGCGGGGACGTCCGACGATGTCGTCAGGCTTGTGCCGACGCCGAATCCGTCAATCGGCGCCCCCTCACCCAGCATTTCCGCAATGCTGTCCTCGTCAAGGCCACCGCTTGCGAAGATATGAACGTCGGACAATCCGCCTTCATCGAGAATTTTCCGAACGCTTTTGGACAGTGCGATCATGTCGCCACTATCCAGCCGCACGGCGCGGATTGATATTCCCCGGCTCCGAAGCCGCGGTGCCAGCGCGACGACCTTTCGTGCGGCAGCCTCGGTGTCATAGGTGTCGATGAGAAGCGTCAGGTTCTCCGGTCGCGATTGTGCGAAATCTTCGAATGCCTTCTCCTCGTCATCGTAAGCTTGGATGAACGAGTGCGCCATGGTGCCGAATGTGGGTATGTCAAATAGCTTCTCGGCCAGCATGGTAGCGGTGCCGGCAAAACCTGCCACATAGCTTGCCCTTGCAGCCATCAAACCGGCCTCGGCGCCGTGAGCGCGGCGCAAGCCGAAGTCCACGAGCATCTTGCCTTGAGCGGCGAGCATCATGCGCGCCGCCTTGGAGGCGATGAGCGATTGAAAATGCAAGATATTGATCAGCCGCGTCTCAACCAGTTGAGCTTGCGGCAACGGTGCCGTCACACGCAAAATTGGTTCGTTGGCGAAGAACGCCGTCCCTTCCGGCATGGCATGCACGTCGCCCGGTGAAACGGAAATCCGCGAGGGCGTCGAGCAAGCCTTTGCCAAATCTGCCGCTACGCGCGAGCCAATCGATCTCCTCGGTGGTGAAGCGCATGTTTTCAAGGAAGTCGAGGGCTTGTTCGAGGCCTGCGGCAAGCAGAAACCCGCGCCGCGGCGGCAGTTTGCGCACGAAAAATTCGAATACAGCCGTCTGCGTTTGGCGATGGTCCAAATAGGCCTGGATCATGTTGAGCTGATACAGATCCGTCAGCAGTGGCGTTGCCGCGTCACCCATTCCGAGACCTCAACCCAATCGATTCAGGCGATTGTTCAGTAAGCGCCAGACCCCGCGAAGCATTGAGAATTGTCAAAGCGAGAGCCGTTCGGCAGCCTCCATCAAGGGTCCCTAACCAGGAACCCTTCAAATGGCCAAATCAGACAATAGTCACTCCGGCCGCACGGAAAAGGCGACACGCACGGATCTTCAGCAAATTCTTGGCGACATGGACGATGAAACGGCGGTCGCAATCCTGGCCCTGGACCCCAATGTCGAGCAGATCGAAGAGGTTGGCGTCTGGATCAGCGGCGACGAGGACATCCTAGGAAAGGAGCGCCGTCCGGTTGATACGGTCGTCGCCCAGATACTTGATCTTGTGGAGATCGAGGAGGAGCCGCCCTCCCCGAGGCGCTAAGAGTCGTGTATCACGCCCTAGCCCGCGGATCGAACACGATCGGACCGTGCGGCGGGAAAGCGCTGTAGCAACGCGATGACCTCCCGATCCGAAACCTGCCTGAAATCCGAATAGTACAAGCCGATCGCCCCGAACGATGAATAGTCTTCCAGGCAGATCACGTCATCGGCCTCTTCGCGCATATTGGCGAGGCTCTCCGTCGGAGCCACCGGCACCGCCAGCACCAGCCGTTTCGGATTGCGCATGCGGGCGGCCCGCAACGCGACGCGGGTCGTCGCACCCGTGGCAATCCCGTCATCGACCACGATAGCCGTCCTCCCGGCGATGTCGACGCGATCGCGTCCGCCAAGATACAGCTGACGACGGCGCTCGATCTCGGCGAGTTCCTTGTCGCAAACCGACTTGAACTCGGACTCCTCGGTCCCGGTCAGCCGAATGACGTCCTCATTGCGCACGATCAAGGGTGATCCACCATCGACGACGGCACCCATTGCAAGTTCGGGCTGCATCGGAACGCCGATCTTGCGCACGAGAATGAGATCAAGCGGCGCATTCAGTGCAGAGGCGACCTCCGCCGCGACAGGAACGCCACCCCGCGGAAGTGCGAGAACCACCGGCTGCGAACGTCGGTATTGTTCAAGCGCATCGGCAAGACGATGCCCCGCATCCGAGCGATCCCTGAATGGCATACCAGCTCCTGATTTGAAGCAACCGTGGTAAAGCTACACTCAGAATCAGGAGTAAAATTGATCCTGATCAAACATTTCGGTTCCCTCTTCGGCTCGGGCGCGCGGATCGCGCGCTGCCGCGTCCGGCGTCCGCGCCGAACTGCGCCTCCTTTCGGAAGGTTGGTACTTTCGAAGCGAAAATGTGCCTGCCGACAGCACCAGCGCTGCCAACTTGGAGCAGCGCTCGCTCGAACAGTCATTGATCCTAATCGAAGAATGCCGCCTGTCCCAGGCGACTACGTTATCCGCGCCGCAATCGTCGGTTTCGCTTTGATTTGCGCCCATAGAACCATGCCTTCGCTCCTTCCGTCGCTGCAATGTAGCCAATGACGATCGCAATGACGGTGCCCATCTGGAGCGCCGAGAGAGGCACAAATCCAAACACCGAACTCAGGGGCCCGAGGAACGGGATCGCGAGGGTAGCGACGGAGACCGTAAGTGTGGTCCACAGCAGCAAGCGACTGGGCCTGCTGCGAAAAGCGGGTCTGTGCGTTCGCAGGACGAGTACGACGGCGAGTTCGGTCAGCAGCGAGACGACGAACCAAGACGTCTGAAACGTGGCTTGGTCGGCGTGAAAGACCAGCAGCAGCACCGCGAACGTCATCAGATCGAAGACCGAGCTGATCAGCCCGAAGACGACCATGAAGCGCTGAATGTCCTTGATGTTCCAGCGCTGAGGCCGGGAGACGCGGTCCGGATCGACGTTGTCGCTTGAGATCGCAATCGACGGCACGTCGGAGAGAAAGTTGTTCAGCAGGATCTGCTTGGCCGCCAGCGGCAGGAACGGAAGCAGCGGCGTCGCGAGCGCCATGCTCACCATGTTCCCGAAGTTTGCGCTGGTGGTGATCGAGATGTACTTGAGCGTGTTGGCGAAGGTCCGCCTCCCGTCCTCTACGCCGCTGCGCAAGACGTCGAGATCGCGGCTCAGCAGGATGATGTCGGCGCTCTCGCGGGCGACATCCACGGCCTCTTCAACCGAGATGCCGACATCGGCTGCATGCAGGGCCGGCGCATCGTTGATGCCATCGCCGAGATATCCGACCGAGTGCCCGGTTCGCTGCAAGGCGCGGACGATCCGCTCCTTCTGCTGAGGATCGATTTCAACGAAGAGATCGGTGCGTGGTGCGCGGTGCCACAACGCCTCATCCTTGAGTTTTCCCAAGTCGTCGCCGGTGAGCATTGATTTCGAATTGAGGCCAACGGCCTCCGCCAGATGAGCCGTCACATAGCGATTGTCTCCGCTGATCACCTTGATGCGGATGCCGAGCTGGGCGAGATCGTGGATCGTACGTTGCGCGTCCGCCTTGGGCGGGTCGGAGAAGACAAGAAAGCCGCGAAACGTCATGCCCTGTTCGTCATCGCGGCCATAGCGCGGCTTCGCCGCGACCCTGCGTGTCGCCACAGCCAGGACCCGGAACCCCTCGGCCCCTTTGGCTTTAAAGACCGCATCGAGTTCGGCGCGCAATTCGGTCGTGAGCGGGATATCGACGGCATCGCGTTCGAGCGATGAGCAGGTGTCGAGCACGTTTGAGAACGCGCCCTTGGTGACGATGAGGTGCTGCGTCGGATTGCCGTCTTCCGCCACGACGATGGTAAGCCGGCGGCGAAGGAAGTCGTAGGGGATTTCGTCGATCTTGGCGAAGCCGTGCGTCGTCAGGCCCGCGCTCTTGCCCGCGGCCACGATCGCGGCATCGAGCGGATTTTCGATGCCGGTCTCGAATGCCGCATTGAGAAAGGCAAGCCGGCGGACTTCGTCCGATGGCCGATTCCCCGCGTCCAAGGCACCGTTGAGAACGATGGTGCCCTCGGTCAGCGTGCCGGTCTTGTCGGTGCACAGAATATCCATGCTGCCGAGGTTCTCGATCGCTTCCAGGCGGCGGACGATGACGCCACGCCGGCCCATGGCCCGGGCGCCGGCGGACAGGGTCACGCTGACGATCGCCGGCAACAGCTCCGGCGACAGGCCGACCGCGAGCGCAACGGCAAACAAGAGGGACTCGATCACCGGGCGACCGAGAAGCAGATTCACCGTCAGGACGAACAGGACGATGACGACCATCGCGCGGATCAGAAGGTATCCGAACTGGCGCACGCCGCGCCCAAAATCCGTCTCGGGCTGGCGGGCTCTAAGCCGTGCCGCGATCGCCCCGAACGCAGTCCGGAGACCGGTTTCGACGACGAGGACCTTCGCCGTGCCGCTTTGGACCGAGGCGCCGAGAAAGACTGCATTTGTCCGAGCCGAAAGGGCCGCCTCCGGCTTCACGGTCCCAGGCTGCTTTTCGACGGGAAAAGACTCGCCTGTCATGCTCGCTTCGCTGACCAGGAAGTCCTCCGCCTCGATCACCAGGCCATCAGCAGGGATCAGATTGCCTGCCGAGAGCAGGATGAGGTCGCCGGGCACGACAGTGCTCACGGGCACCGTCCGCTCGACGCCGTCCCGCATGACACGGCAAGTCAGCGCCAGTCGGCGTTTCAGCTGCTCGACTGCCGCCGATGCCCGGTACTCTTGAAAGAAGCCGAGCAGCGTGCTTCCGAGCACGATCGCCAGAATGATGGCCGAATCCACCCACTGCTGCAGCGCCAGCGAGATCGCAGCGGCGAAGATGAGGATGAGGACGAGCGGGCTCTCGAATTGCCGCAGAAGCAAACGAAGCGCGCTCAGGTGCGACGCATCTTCAACGCTGTTGGGGCCGACCAGGCGAAGCTTCGCGGCGGCTCTCTCCGACGAAAGACCGCCGGGGCCCGACCCCAACGCTGCGCTTAGCGCGGCGGCGTCTTGGCTCCAATAGGGGGTATCAAGGCCTGGACCACTCATTCACGATTCCAATCTCTGATTGCAGCATTCGCCGCTAGAGCTTAGCAAGTGCGAGAATCACCGGCTGCGAACGTCGGTACTGTTCAAGCGCATCGGCAAGGCGCCGCCCCGCATCCGAACGATCCCTAAATGGCATACCGGCTCCTGATTTGAAGCAACCGTGGTAAAACTACACTCAAAATCAGAAGAAAAATTGATCCTGATCAAGCATTTCAACTCGCTCTTCGGCACGGGCGTGCGGCCAGGACAGTTGAGCAAATCAAATCGTCAGCTCGCCGATTGGACTAGACAATTTTATTGGCACGTTAGGATAGGTCATGGCGCGACAGGACAATCTTCGACAATTCAAGGACATTCGCATCGACGACGTCCCGCTGGTCGGCGGCAAGAATGCATCGCTCGGCGAGCTGTACTCCGTCCTCTCGGCCCAAGGCGTTAGGGTGCCGAACGGATTTGCGCTCACGGCGCGGGCCTACCGTGACGCACTGACCGCAGCCGGGGCATGGGCACCCCTGCACCAAATTCTCGACCCGGTTGACAAGACGCGCATCAAAGACCTGGCTAAACGCGCGGCGGAGGCGCGGGCCATTGTCTATAAAGCCACCGGTACAGCGCAGATTCGCCAAGAGGTCGCGGACGCCTATCGAGAGCTGGAGAAAGAATACGGGCCCGCCCCTGCAGTCGCCGTACGCAGCTCCGCGACGGCGGAAGACCTGCCGACCGCAAGCTTTGCGGGCCAGCATGAGAGCTTCTTGAACGTACGCGGCGTGGACGAGGTGTTCGATGCCTGCCGCCGTTGCTTCGCTTCGATCTTCACCGACCGCGCCATCTCCTATCGGATCGACAACGGGTTCGACCATTTCAAGGTGGCGTTGTCAGTCGGCGTCATGAAAATGGTGCGGGCCGATGCCGCTTCCAGCGGCGTCATCTTCACGCTTGATACGGAATCCGGCTTTCGAGACGTCGTTTTCATCACTGGCGTCTACGGCCTCGGCGAAAATATCGTGCAAGGTACCGTCGATCCCGATGAGTTCTACGTCCACAAACCGACGTTCCGCCAAGGTCATCGTGCCGTGCTCAGCCGCTCCCTTGGGCGCAAGCAACAGCGGATGATTTATGCCAGCGCCAAAGGCGGCATCAAGAACGTTCCGGTGCCGGCGGCGAAACGTACCGCGTTCTGCATCAGTGATGCCGAGGTTCTGAGCCTTGCTGACTATGCCATCAAGATCGAAGACCACTATTCGGCGCATGCCGGCCATCCGATGCCGATGGACATCGAGTGGGCCAAGGACGCGGACGATAGCAAGCTGTACGTCATTCAGGCGCGGCCCGAAACGGTGGCCTCGCGCAGGACTTCGACGGCGCTTCGAAAGTCATTCACTCAAGGGCAAATCGCGCGTGCTGGCCACCGGCCGGGCGGTCGGCGAAAAGATCGCCGCCGGCAAGACTCGAACCATCACCAATGCGCGTTCGCTCTCGGCATTTCAGCCCGGCGAGGTTCTGGTTGCTGAATTGACGAGTCCGGATTGGGAGCCGGTCATGAAGACGGCGTCCGGAATCGTGACCGAACGCGGCGGGCGAACTTGTCATGCTGCGATTGTCGCGCGTGAGCTCGGTGTGCCCGCGGTGGTCGGAGCGGCAGGGGCCAAGAGCGCTTTGAAGACCGGCACTTCGGTCACCGTGTCCTGTGCGGAGGGCGATATCGGCCGCGTTTACGAGGGTCGCCTGCCCTTCGAGATCAAGCAGGTCGATACGACCAAACTCAAGCGGCCGCGCACGGCGATCATGCTGAACCTGGGAAATCCAGAGTTGGCCTTCCGGACCGCGATGATGCCCAATGACGGCGTGGGCTTGGCTCGGATGGAATTCATCATCAGCGAACATGTTCGTGTTCATCCGATGGCCCTGGCCCACCCGGAAAGGGTTAAATCGGCGCGGGCAAGAAAGGACATTCAAAATCTGGTTCGCAATTATTCGCGCCCCCAGGATTATTTCATCGAGAAGCTTTCGGAAGGCGTCGGGGTGATCGCTGCCGCGTTCTATCCGAAGCCTGTGATTGTCCGGCTGTCGGACTTCAAGACCAATGAATATGCGCAGCTGCTGGGTGGCGAAGGGTTCGAGCCAAAAGAAGAGAACCCGATGCTTGGATTCCGCGGCGCGTCGCGGTATGCGCATCCCGCCTATGCCGATGGTTTTGCGCTTGAATGCGCCGCGTTGCGGCGCGTCCGCGAAGACATGGGACTGACCAACCTGTACGTCATGGTTCCGTTCTGCCGGCGGGTCGAGGAAGCCCGGCGCGTATCGATGCGATGGCTCATCACGGGCTCAAACGCGGGGAAAACGGGCTTGAGATTTACGTCATGTGCGAAATCCCGAACAACGTCATTCTGATCGACGCTTTCTCTGAACTGTTCGATGGGTTTTCTATTGGCTCCAATGATCTGACCCAGCTCACCCTCGGTGTCGATCGGGATTCAGAAATCGTCGCATTTGATTTCGATGAGCGCGACCCGGGCATGCTGGAGATGCTCAGGCTCGCCGTGGTTGGCGCCAAGCGCAACCACCGTCACATCGGCATCTGCGGCGAGGCGCCGGCCAACTATCCCGAAATCGCGCGATACCTGACTGAGCTCGGCATCGATTCCATCAGCGTCAATCCGTCGAGCATCTTGCGTACGATGGAGGCGGTCAGCGAAGCGGAAGCTGGCACGCCAGCTCCGAATGCGCGGCTCGAGGCAGTCAAATAGGCTTCTGAGGACGGGGGGCGGGCATGGCCAACAAATCGATCTCAATGGCCGCTTCGCGGTCGTCACCGGCGGGGCACAAGGGATCGGGCGAGCGATCGTAGAGCGCTTTCTCGACTCCGGCGCAGCGGTTGCCATCTGGGACCGGGACGAGCCCCTCAGTGCAAAGACCGTTCAGGAATTGGCAGCGCGCGGGCAAGTCATCGCTTTTGCTGCTGACGTCAGCGACAATCGCGCGGTCGAACAGGCGCGCGACGCAACGCTGTCTGCATTCAATCGCATCGACATACTCGTGAACAATGCCGGCATCGGCGGTCCGACGTCCAGCACGTGGGACTATCCGATCGATGCTTGGCGGGAGGTGATGGCCGTCAACCTCGATGGTTCATTCTATTGCTGCCGCGCGGTCGTTCCGCAGATGATCGCCAACAACTATGGTCGAATCGTCAATATCGCGTCGGTCGCCGGCAAGGAAGGTAATCCGAGGGCGCCAGCCTATTCAGCCTCCAAGGCCGGCCTGATCTCGCTGACAAAATC
>CAVUIV010000022.1:0-25222 GCA_963741595.1 uncultured Alphaproteobacteria bacterium | reverse complement strand
GAACTGTAAGCAGTCGCGGTCCTGGCGCATCATAGGCGCAGGCGACACCGGCGATCCATGCTGGGTCGTCTGGGGTGGACCAAAGTCCAAGCTGACGCCAGCCTGAACCCAGGTAATAATTTCGACGCGATGGATGGTTGACATCCGAGCTGTGGGCACGGGCACCTCGCCCCAAGGCGCGAGTGCGGAGGCAAACCCATGCTGCGAGTTGTGCACGCGACACTGGTCTGGCTGATCCTGATGGCTGCGTCGGTCGTCGCCCAGACGCAGACCGACCCGCTGCCTTCCTGGAATGACGGCGCGACCAAGAAATCGATCATCGACTTCGTCGCGCGGGTTACGACGCCCGGCAGGGCGGAGTTCGTGCCGCTGCCGGAACGTATCGCCACCTTCGACAACGACGGCACGCTGTGGTGCGAGCAGCCGGTCTACTTTCAGTTCGCGTTCGCGATGGACCGTGTCCGGGCACTGGCGCCGAAGAATCCGCAGTGGAAATCCAAGCAGCCGTTCAAGGCGCTGCTTTCCAAGGATGTGAAGGCAGTCGCGGCGACTGGCGAGAAAGGGCTGCTTGCGATCGTGGCGGCGACGCACGCCGATATGACCGTCGAAGAATTCCACGGCGCGGTCCTCAACTGGCTCGACAGTGCGCGCCATCCGCGTTTCAACCGCCCGTACAACGACCTTGTGTACCAGCCGATGCTGGAGTTGCTCGGGTATCTGCGCGTCAACGACTTCAAGACCTTCATCGTGTCGGGTGGCGGCATCGATTTCATGCGTCCCTGGGCGGACAAAGCGTACGGCATCCCACCCGAGCAGGTGGTCGGCTCCTCGGGTGTCACGAAGTTCGAGATCGGCGCCGACGGCAAGCCGGTGCTGAGGAAACTGCCCCAGGTCGAGTTTGTCGACGATGGTCCGGGCAAGCCGGTCGGTATCAATCGCTTCATCGGGCGCCGTCCGGTCTTCGCGTTCGGCAACTCGGACGGCGATCTGCAGATGCTGCAATGGACCGCGGCCGGCAGCGGCGCGCGCTTCATGGGGATCGTTCACCACACCGACGCCGAGCGCGAATACGCGTACGACCGGACCTCGCATGTCGGCCGGCTCGATAAGGCGCTGGACGAAGGACGCGCCCGCGGCTGGACCATCACAGACATGAAACGCGACTGGCGCGTGATCTTTCCCAGCGAAGCCAACACCGGTGGATCGCAACAGCGATAGCGTTGTCCAAGGAGGGTGACATGACAGCAATTGCACGCACAACAGGATGTTTTCCGAGGTTGGGGTTGTTACTAACTCTGCTGTTTTTTGGACTGAACAGCCAAGCGGTGCGGGCGGAAGAAGCAGGAGCGCTCAACAACCAGCAGCTCGAGCAGATGGTGGCGCCGATCGCGCTGTTTCCCGATACGCTGATCTCGCAAATCCTGATGGCGGCGACCTATCCGCTTGAGGTGGTCGAGGCCGCGCGCTGGTCCAAGGAGAATCCGAAGGTCACCGGCCAGGCGCTGGAAGACGCCATGCAGAAGCAGCCGTGGGATCCGAGCGTCAAGGCGCTGACGGCGGTACCGCAGACGCTGGCGATGATGAACGACCAGCTCAAGTGGACGCAGGATCTCGGCGACGCGTTCCTCGCGCAACAGAGCGACGTGCTAGATGCCGTTCAGCGGCTGCGCGCGCGTGCGGATGCTGCCGGCAACCTGAAGTCGACGCCGCAACAGACGGTCACGCGGACCAACCGGCCGGCCAACGTTCCTGCCGGCAGCGGCGCGCCCACGACCGCGTTCACCATCGAGTTGGCGAATCCCAACGAATACTTCGTGCCGATCTACGATCCCGGTGTTGTGTTCGGCGCATGGCCTTACGCGACGTACCGGCCGTTTTTCTGGTATCCGCCGGGCTATGTCGCCACCGGCCTGTTCGGCTTTGGTGCCGGCGTCGCCGTCGGCGCGGCGATCTGGGGCAACGTGAACTGGTGGAACCGGCGCGTCGGCGTCAACGTCAACCGCTACAACTCCTTCAACCGCACCCGCATCACCAACAACACCTGGACGCACAACGCCGCGCATCGCGGCGGCGTCCCCTACAACAACGCGCGCGTTGCACAGCAGTTCGGCGGCGGCCGCGACAAGGCGCGTGAGAGTGCACGCCAGAATCTCGCCAAGGGCGGGATGGGTGGCATGGGTGACGGCGGCATGGGAGGCATGGGGCAAGGCGGCAAGGGCCAAGGAGGAATGGGTCAAGGAGGAATGGGCCAAGGCGGAATGGGCCAAGGTGGAATGGGCCAAGGTGGAATGGGCCAAGGCGGAATGGGCCAAGGCGGCATGGGCCAAGGCGGAATGGGCCAAGGCGGAATGGGTCAAGGTGGAATGGGCCAAGGCGGAATGGGCGGCGGTGGTGGCGGCGGCATGGGAGGCATGGCCGCTGGTGGTGGAGGCATGGGGGGCGGCGGCATGGGCGTCGCCGGCATGGGTGGTGGCGGTGGAATGGGTGGCGGCATGGCCGCGGCCATGCGCGGCGGCGGCATGGGTGGCGGCATGGGCGGCGGTCGCCGCTCCGACATCGCGGTGAAGCACGACATCGCGCTGCTTGGCGACCTCGGCAACGGCCTCGGCTTCTACCGCTTCGCCTACAACGGCAGCGACACGGTCTACGTCGGCGTCATGGCGCAGGAGGTGCAGCGCGTCAGGCCGGATGCGGTCGTGCGCGGCCGCGATGGCTACCTGCGAGTCTTCTACGACAAGCTCGGCGTGACATTCCAAACCTACGAGCAATGGATCGCATCTGGTGCGCAAGTTCCATCCCTTGCGCGGCAGCATCGACATTGAGCGAGAAAATCTCTTGGAGCGAGAAAATCTCTTGCTGGTCGTCAACCTCTGAGATGGCGCAGAAATCGCCCCGCGCTTGGCAGGAGCAGACATCGGGAGCCAGTCTTCCGTGTCTGCTTTCAAGCTGTGGGCGACTTTCCAGTGGAGGCTGAGTGGCGGTGGCAATCCGGTGGCAATTTTTGAGCGAGGGTGTAAAAAACCTGCGTGGTCCCGTAGCTCAGCTGGATAGAGCACCGGTTTCCTAAACCGGGGGTCGCAGGTTCAAGTCCTGCCGGGATCGCCATCATCCCCGTTACGCCACCGTCCCCGTTACACCGTCATCCCCGTTACATCGTCATCATATGATCGTGCCGCATACCATTGTCCCGGTGGTGCGACACGGTCGGCGATGGTAAGTTCCCTGCGCTTGCCTGACGGCGCTTCAGATTTGGCCTGAGACGGGGAGGCGGTCACCATGCCATTGTCAGCAAATTATTCGTTCAATCCGACCACTCGGAAATCAGCCGCCCATCGGCTGTTGCGATCGAGCGACGGCGACACGTTGCTGGTGGAGCAGCCGATCCGCATGGTGTCGTGCGACACGCCGGAAAAAGCGCCGTACGCCGGCGGTCCGACGATCGCGCAGCCCAAGCTCGACCTCTGCCGGCAACGGCTTGAGAACGGGTTTTACAACGCGTTGCCGGTTGCCGTGCGCGACTACTTGATCGCCAAGCTCACGTCCGACGCGGCCGACCGCCATATCTTGGCGGCAGTCGATGCCTCGGCCCACTTCGAGGACCTGACCGATCGGCGGTTGACCCGGCCGAACGGTCAGCGGCGGCGGGTGGCGGTCCTGCCGAGCGGCGAGATCATCGACACCTATGGGCGGATGCTGGCTTACATCGCGCCGTGGTTCAACGGACCGCCGAGCGATCCGCTGCCGCCGGTCGGTTCGCCGGAGCGGCACACCTTCAACCTGAACATGATCGCGGACGGCTGGGCGGCGTTCTTTCCGATCTATCCCTCATTGCCGAAGCTTGCCGACATGCAGCTTGCGGTGAACGCGGCTGAGCAAGCCTGGAACCAGAAGCTGGGCGCGTGGGAATTCTATGGCGAGGATCTGCTGCTGGGCTACGAATACCGCATGTGCATCAAGCTCGCGATGGCGCCGACCGCGGCCGAAGGCTTGAGCAAGGCGTTCGAGCGCATTTGCGTCGACCTGCGCACGCTGAAGATCGTCGGCAAGCACGGTTTCCCGGCGGTGCCGCCGAGCGTGCGGCTTTGGGTCTGGGAGGACGACTTGCCGGAGGCACGCGTGGCGATGGGCCTGCAAAACTAAGCTGCATAAACTCTGACTTGTCATTCCGGGGCGCCGTTCACCGGCAGGCGTATCGCACCTTCAAGGCCTCATCGACCTTGCGCACCACCGCCCAGTGGTCGTGGTAGCTGATCGGCATGAATTTCGAGACGCCGAGCGGCGCGAACTCCTTGGCCAGTGCGCTGCCCTCCCACGGAAAACTGAAGAACGCGTCGCGGATTTGGCTGGCAAGGCCGGGCTCGATATTGTGGGCGAGGCCGAACGCCGCCGTCGGGAAGGTCGCGGACTTATAGATCGTCACGATCTGATCCTTCATGACGACGCCGCGGGCCATCATCCGGTGCATGACTTCGTTGGCGATCGCCGCCGCATCGTAGTCGCGGTGGGCGACGCCCAGCACCGAATTCTCGTGCCGGCCGGCGAACACCGCGCTGTAGTCCCTGTTGACCTCGAGTCCGAATTCGCTTTGCAGCATCACCGATGGCATCTTGAAGCCGGAATTCGAGGTGGGCGAGGTGAAGGCCAGCCTGCGGCCCTTCAGATCCATCGGCGCGCTGATGCCGCTGCCGGGGTAGGTGATGATCTCCATCTCATAGCCCAGGATGCCGCGGTCGCCGCCCATGATGGCGAAGGGCACGAAGCCGGCGCAATTCACCGCGATCGGAACGGCGCCGGTTCCGAACGCCGCGATATGGAGACGGCCGGCGCGCATCGCCTCGATCTGCGCGGTGTTGGATTGCGCCGCGTAAAACCGGACCGTCTTGCCCGTTGCGGTTTCGACATGGCGAAGGAAGCGGTTCCAGGTGTTTCGGTAAAGCGCCGGATCCTCGCCCGGAGTATAGGCGAACAGCAGCGTCGTCGGCGCCACGGTGCGTGCGGGGGTGTCGGCAACCAGGTCGCCGTCCTTGTCAATGTAGCGTGTGTCGAGCGCCGCGGCTGACAACGGGACAATACCGGCCAGCAACGCCAGTGCTCGCCACAGGCCGGTCAAGGCCCTGCACCTGTCAGTGGCCCTCAGCATTCCAGTCGTCCCAAGTGCTCCCAAGCGGCCCAAAACGGCTTATGCGCCGATGCGGCCAGTGTTTCAAACGATCAAATCGAAAGCTTATGAAGGTTTTATGTCGAGACTTGCCCGGTTGCAGCCACTGGCAAGACCGGAGGGCACAATCGCGCGTCAAGCGACCACTAGCGCCTCCTCCAGGCTGGGCAGCGCCGCCGACAGGCGATGGTTGCGCGCGTAGTCCCGCAGCCGCCGCAGCTGCGCGGCATCGGCTTTGTCCGGGCTGTGCCGGCCGGCCGCCGCCAGCGCGCGGCCGCGCGCAATAAAAAAATTCGACCAGGGCGATGATCTGGCTCCGAAGTAGTTTTCCATCGAGTTCCGCGTAGGTCTCCGCCATATCCCAAAGTTGTTCGCGCAGGCAGACCTCGATCGCGTCGCGATAGAATCGCGAGTGGTTATGACTTGCGCTGCCTTCGCCTAAAATTGCGGCGCCCTGGCGCAACGCTTCCAGCCGGCTGTCGGGATCGGTCGTCGCCAAGGCCATCGCGCCCAACACCACCGGCCCGGCGAAGGACACGCCGGTGTCGCGGGATACTTTCCAGCTGTCGTCCAGCACGCTCGAGCGCGCCGGCGCGGTCGCCGACCTGCAGTCGGATGCGCGCGATGACATCGTTGAACAGCGGGATGAAGCGCCGGGCGCCGACCGCCTCCACCGCCTCCAGTCCCTTGCGGGCGTGCTCCTCCGCCTGCTGGAATTCGCACTGGTCGAGCAAGATCCAGCTGCTGGTGCTGCGCGAGATCAGTTCTCCGCGCGCTTGCCCGACCTTGGCCACAAGCTCGATCACGGTCCGGCAGTCGTCGAGCGATTCATCGTAGCGCAGGCAATACATGTGGGTGACCGCTCGCATCGGCAGATAGGCGACTTCGGTGAGCAGCAGATCATGTTCACGCGCCAGCGCGACGCAGTCTTCAAACTGGCGGTGCGCCTGCGTGATGCGGCCGGCCAGAAAATAGGCATCACCCAATCCGCCGAGCGCGCGCGCCTCCCATTCCGTCGAGGCCGACTTTTTCGCGAAGCGCAATGCGGCCTTGTGCCCGACAAAGCAGTGCTCGGCCTTGCCCAGCGGATAGTAGATGTTGCCGCGCAGATGATGGATGCGCGATAGTTCCAGCAGCTTGTTGCTTTCGGTCGCCAGCGTTTCGGCAATGCTCAGCTCGGCCAGCGCCTCGCTGTGGTGATCGGTGATCCGCAATCCTTCGGCCAGCGCGATGCGCAGCACGAGCTCCATCTCGGCTCGCCTTCCGCCGCGCGGCAGTTGCGACAGCGCGAGCAGCCCTTTCCGGCAATGTGCGATCGCTTCGGAATTGGCATAGCGCGCGCCGGCGCGCTCGGCCGCCGCACACCAATAGGACGCCGCCGGCTCGAATTGACCGGCCTCCATATAGTGGTAGGCGAGCACTTCGGGCGATTGTGCGGCGTCGGCGTCCTGGTTCGCCAGCCATTCCGCGATGCGGGCGTGATAGTGCCGGCGCTTGCTTTTCAAGAGGTTGTTGTAGGCGACGTCACGGATCAAGGCGTGCTTGAACGCGTAGGTGATGGTCTTCGACGTACCGATGCGAAGCAGCAGTCCGGCGGCTTCCAACCGCTGGAGCGCGGCGCCGACCGTGGTCTCGTCGAGCACCAGCACCGCAGCGAGCAGCTCGCGGGAAAAATGCCGGCCGATACAGGCGCCGACCTGTGCGACGTCGCCGATCGATGCGGCGTGATCGAGCCGCGCCATCAGGCTGTCCTGTAGCGTCGCCGGAACGGCGACCTCGGGAAACGCGCCGCTGAGTTGATAGACGCCGTCGGTTTCGGCGATGAGGCCGCTTTCGAGAATGGACTTGGTCAGCTCTTCCACGAACAGCGGAATGCCATCGGTCTTGGTAACGATCTGGTCGATCACCTCATGCGGCAGCGGCTTGCCGCCGACGACCTGTTCGATCATCAACACGACATCGCGGGTTGGCAGCCGGCCGAGCGGCAACGTCAGGGCATGCGCGAGTCCTGACCACGGTGGACGGTAGTCGGGCCGGTAGGTGACCACCGCCATGACGCGCTTGTCGGCGATGCTGGGCAGCAGCAAGTTCAAGAGGTCCTGCGTCGTCGGATCGATCCACTGCGCGTCCTCGATGACCAGCAACAGCGGTTGCTTGGCGGACAGCGCGGACAATTGGCTGACCAGCGCTCGCAAGATCGCTTCCTTGAGCGCCTCCGCCCGGAGATGCGATACCGGGTAGCGCTCTGCGGCATCGATCGAGAGCAGAACCGCAAACGAGTGGCGCCACCTCCGAAACGTCATCGAACGCGATGCGGAGCCACGATTCCAGCTTCTCGAGCTTCGATGTCACGTCGTCCGCGTCGTCCAATGCAGCGGCACGCCGGACCTGCTCGATGATCGGATGCAGCACCGAGTTGGTATGATAGGGCGAGCACTGGTAACGCACCAAATGCTGCGGCTCGCCGCTGATATGATTGTGCAGCACCTGCGCGAGCCTGCTCTTGCCGATGCCGGCCTCACCCGTCAGCAGCACGACCTGGCCTTCGCCGTCCTTGATCTGCTCCCACCGCCGCAGGATCAAGGCGAGCTCTTCCGCGCGGCCGACGAGCGGCGTGATGCTCGACAGTTCGCGCGCCTCGAAGCGGACTTCCGGCGCGCGCTCCGCCAGAACCTGAAACGCCCGCGCGGGTGTCGCCAGGCCCTTGAGGGCGTGCTCGCCAAGGTCGCGATAGTCGAAATAGTGGAGCGCGAGACGCCGTGTCCCGGGCGCAACCACGATGGTGTTCGGCTGCGCCAGGCCTTGCAGGCGCGAGGCCAGGTTCGGCGTTTCGCCGAGCGCGGCGCTTTCTTGCGCGCTGCCTTCGCCGATCAAGTCGCCGACGACGACCGGCCCGGTGGCGATGCCGATCCGCACGGCCAGCTCCACCGCGTGGCCGTTGGTGGGGGCCACGCGTCAACGACGACAGTCCCTCGATGATGCCGCGCGCCGCGCGGATCGCGCGCTCTGCGTCTTCTTCGTAAGCTTGCGGATAGCCGAAATAAGCCAGGATGCCGTCGCCGACATAGCGCGCGATGAAACCGTTGTAGCGTTCGATCGCCGAATTGCAGACGCTTTGATAGGCCTTCACCAGCTCGGCGAGATCTTCCGGGTCCAACCGGTGCGCGAGGTCGGTGGAGCCGACCAGGTCGCAAAACATGACCGTCAGCTGACGGCGTTCGGCGCCGGCCGAGCCGGCATTTTTCTGCGCCGGCTCCGACGTTTCCGCCGTGCGCGCGCAACGACTTGATCGCGTACAGGATACGAACCCGGTCGCCTGCGGCATAGACGCCGACGTCCTTCAGGACGTCATGATCCAAATGCGACAGCACATCCCAACCGATCGCATTTTTTTCAAACGCTTCGGTGTACTGACCCAGACCGATGGACGCGAGCCATTCACTGACATTAGCCATGATTAATCGGCCATAAGCGAAGACAAACAAATTACGCTGATTGAAGGGCGTGGCAACCCACTTCATCGCCGCGTGGCGGTCCGGCCTTGTTGCGATCACCGGCCGGTGGCACGATGGCGCTCGGCAGAACAATCAAAACAGAACGTCAGGGAGGACGTGCCATGACCGCTGATGAGGGAAAACCTATCGATCGCCGCGGTTTCCTGAACGCCTTGGGGGCGGGCGTCGCCTCGGGGGCGATGTTGGCGCAGGCGGGTGACGCGCAGGCGCAGGACAAAGCGGCGCAGCCGCTGCAAGTGATCGACTTTCACAATCACTATGTCGGTCCCGCGTTCACGCTGACCAATATGGCCAACGCGCCGCCGGCGCTGCGCGCAAACCAGGAGCGGGTCAACGCGCTGCTGGCCGATCCGCGTGCGCTGATCGGATCGCTCGACGCCACGGGCGTTGCGGCGCGCGTCATCAACACGCCGACCGCGTTCCTGCAGGATGCCGACGGCAACGTGCCCAAAGGAACGATCCCGCGCATCAACGACGAGATGGCCAATCTCTGCGCCAAGAACCCGGGCAAGCTCTACGGCCTGGCGACGGTCGATGCCTATAGCGGCGACGACGGCGCGCGCGAACTCACCCGTGCCGTGCGGGAGCTTGGGCTGCGCGGCGTGTTCATCGAAAGCGCCAAGGGCGACCTGTTGCCGAATTCGCCGCAGGCCCGTCCCATGCTGACGGTCGCCGCCAAGCTCGGCATTCCAGTGTTCGTGCATCCGATCACCGATCCGACCATGCACAAGCGATTTGGCCAGACCGGCCGGCAAGGCGTGCGGCTTGCGCGCGCGACCATCAATTCGCTGGCGCTGATGTCGTTGCTCGAAGGCGGCGTCTATGACGAACTGCCGAGCCTGAAGATCGTCGTCACCACGCTCGCGATCGGCGGCGTGCTGATGGCCGGCGGTTTCGGCGAGGGCCAGCGGATCCGGCGCGACACCCCGGCGGAGCGCCGCCGCCATGTCTATATCGACACCATGGGGCTGCACCCGGCGCTGGTGTCGAGCGTGGTGGAATTGCTTGGCGCCGATCACGTGCTGGCCGGCACCGACTGGCCGATCGTGGTCGAGAAGGACGTGCCGGCGCGCCTGCAACGGGCGCTCACGGTCGCGGGCCTGAGCGCGGCCGATCAGCAGATGGTCGCCGGCGGCAACACCCGCAAGCTGCTCGCTGTCGCCTAGCGCATGATCCCGAAAAAGCCTGCCCCGGACTTGATCCGGGGTGGAAACCGGTTTTCGGACAAGATCATGCGCAAACAAAAAGCTAAAGCGCGATAACGATTTAACTAGAAGCGCGCTTTAGTCCGGCAGCTGGAACACCAGGAAGTTCTGGCGCGGCAGGAAGTCGTGCGATCCGGCCGGCAGGTAGCCGGCCGCGGTCATTTCGGTCGTGATCTGATCAACCGACAGCCGCAGGTGCTTCGGCGCACCGACCGGCGACTCCGGCCGGAAGTCGACGATGGCGACGCGCCCGCCCGGCTTCAGGGACGTCCGCAGGCGCTTGAAATAGTCCGATCGCTCCGAAATGTGATGATAGACGTTGAGCAGGACAACGACGTCGACCCGCTCCGGCAGATTCGGCGACGCCTCGGTGGCGACGATCGTCCGCAGGTTGGCGATCCCGTTGGCTTTGGCGCGTTCGGCGAGGTGCTGCACCATTTTCGGTTCGAGATCGACCGCGAACACTGTGCCGCCCTTGAGATGGCGGGCCAACCGCACCGCCATATAGCCGGTGCCGGCGCCGATATCGGCGACCACATCGGTGGGTGACAGCGTGAGCGCCGCGATGATGCGCTCCGGCATCTGCCATTTGTCGCGCTCGGGATCGTCGAAGGTCGCCGACCATTTCTTCGGATCGTCGAAGCGATGGTCCCCGCCCGATTGCATGTGTTGCGCATCGGCGGCCGCGAGGAGGAGCCCGAACGTGAATGCAATGCCAAGGAGGCTTCGCCAACCAACCCGACTCATGTTCGATCTCCTTGTTTACTGGCCACGTGGAATTTACTGGCCACGTAGACTTCAGCGTGGCGTATGCCTCTATGCCGAAACGTTGGCATATCCATGTCAGACCGTCCTGCCGCACCGCGCACATCTCAGCAAGTTCCATGGAATACGTCTGGAAAGTCCTCCTGCTGGCTCCGGCCACCAGTCCATTCAGTCTCGTGATCTTCGTCGTGACCGTGCTGATTTCATCCGGGTTCTTTCGGCACGCCGGCTCGGGCTTTGGCCTCTATGTCTACGCCGCGGTGACCGCGTTGATCGTCGTCCCCTACATCCTGTTCGTGCTCTACGTGTTCTTGATGGCGGCACCGCTTTGGACGTTCTCGGAGGGGGTCGCGATGCTGAGCTTGAGCCTGCTGGTCAGCCCGCTCGGAGCCGGCTGGTTGATCGGAATGGTGATGGGGGGCGCGGTGCGCGCCGTTCGGGCGCCGCGCGAATAGGAGTTTGACTGCGCCACCATTCGCGATAAACAGCGCGCATGGACTTCCTGTTCACGCCGGAGATCGGTCCACTCCTGTTCGCCGGCCTTTCCGTAGCCTCGTTCGTTTCGGCTTTCATCGGCGTCTTTACCGGCGCCGCCGGCGGCGTATTGCTGCTTGCCTTGATGGCGATGGTGATGCCGCCCACCGCTTTGATCCCGGTGCATACGGTGGTGATGCTGGGCACCGGCTTTGCGCGCACGGTGACGATGTGGCGGCATGTCATGCGCGGCACGCTGGCTGCCGTTCCTGATCGGCTCCGCGATCGGCGCGGCCGCCGGCGCCAAGGTGTTCGTGGCGCTGCCGATCACGTCGCTGCAGGCGATCCTCGGCGGCTTTATCCTGCTGGTGACCTGGCTGCCGCATCTCGGGCGCATCGGCGCGGAGCGCGGCCGCTTCGCGTTCCTCGGGTTCGGAACCACCTTCCTCGGCGTGTTCGTGAGCGCGACCGGCACGCTGCTGGCGCCGTTCGTCGCCAGCGCCGCGCCCGACCGTTACAATCACGCCGCCACGCTCGGCGCGCTGATGGTGATTGCGCACATCGCCAAGCTGGTCGCCTTCGGCTTCATCGGCTTCGCGATCGGCAGCTTCGTGCCGCTGATGGTCGCCGATGGTCGTTGCCGGCGCGCTCGGCAACTGGCTCGGCGAGCTTGCGCTGGGTTACACCAGCGAGATGCGCTTCCGGCTGATCCTGCAGCTCGTGCTCACCGCGCTCGCGCTGCGGCTGATGTGGATGGCGGTGCCGGAACTCGGGCTGGTTTTAGCGATCTCGTGTCCCGGGCGAAGTGCAGCGAAGCGGAACGACCGGGACCCAGCGCAAGTCGCGAAGCGCATTTTTCAGCGACTGGGTCCCGGCGCTACGCTCGCGCCATAGCGGGTCGCACACGCGTCAACGCGCTTATGGCGCTCGCTCGGCCGGGACACGCAAGACCGGTCTCACAACCCCGGCAGATTGTAGCGCGAGAAGTCGTGGCCTTCCTTGACGATGAATTCGAGCAGGAACGGCGAGCCCTTCTCGGTCGCCGTCACCGCCTCCTTGATCGCGCCGACAATGTTTGCGGGCTTGTCGACCCGCAGCGCCGGCACGTTCAAGCCTTCGGCGACCTTGGTGTAGTTGCCGCCGACCGTCATGGTTCCGTATTTCTTGTCCGAGATCGGCAGCACGTCGCGCTCGGCGCCCATCACGCCGTTGTTGAACACGATGGTGAGGATCGCGATCTTGTTGCGCGAGGCGGTCTCGATGTCCATGCCGGTCATGCCGAACGAGGCGTCGCCCATCAGGTTGACGCAGAGCTTGTTCGGCTCCGCGATCTTGGCGCCCATGGTGATGCCGAGCCCGTAGCCGAGCTGGGTGGACTTGCCCCAGCCCATGTAGGAGCCGGCCTTGGTGGTCTCCCAGAACGGCAGCAATTGCTCGCGCGGCGAGCCGGAGTCGTGGGTCATGATGACGTTGTCGCGGTCCATCGTGCGCATCAGGTCGCGGATCACGCGATACTGGTTCATCGGCGTCTCGTCGGAATCGAAGTGCTTGGCCCATTCCGCGAGCCACGCCTTCTTCACCGTGGCGATCTCTTCCTTGAGCGAGGCGAGTGCGTTGCCGCCGCGGGCGGCGCCCTTCTGCTTCTCGACCTCGGCGATCAGCGCGTCGATCACCAGCGCGGCGTCGCCGACCACCGAGAGGGCGGCGCGGCACTCCTTGTTGATGTCGCTCGGATCGTTGGTGGAATGAATGACGGTCTTGCCGGGCGGCATGTTGGGGCCGAAATTGGTTTTCGTGATGCTCGATCCGATCGCCATCACCACGTCGGCCTTGGCCATGAATTCGGTGAACATCTTGGAGCGCGAGCGGGTCGAGCCGCCGAGCGCCAGCGGATGCGAATCCGGGATCGCGCTCTTGCCGGGATTGGTCGCGACCACCGGCGCGGGCATCAGTTCGGCGAGCGCGGCGAGGCGGTCGCCGGCCTCCGCGTAGTGGATGCCTTGGCCCGCCCACAGCAGCGGGTTCTTGGCCGCGAGCAGCATGCGCGCGGCTTCCTTGATCGCGTCGGGATCGGGCGCGGCGCGCTGCACCGGCACCGGGATGTAGTCGATCTCGCCCTTGAACTCGGCCTCGAAGATCTCGTTCGGCACCTCGACCATCACCGGGCCGCCCTTGCCGGAGCGCAGCGCCTGGTAGGCGCGCCGCATCAGGTCGGGCAGTTCCTGCACGTTGTGCGCCAGCGCCGACCATTTGGTCACCGGCCGGTAGACGTCGGAGGCGCGGAACGTCGGCTTCACATATTGCTTCGAGAGCGGCAGCCCGGCCGGGATCATCAGCATCGGCACGTTCTCGGTGTAGGCCTGGGCGACGCCGGGAAACGCATTCTCGATGCCGGGACCGGCCTGCGCCGCGAACACGCCGTTCTTCTTGCCGCGCTTGATCCGGCTGTAGCCATCGGCGAGGCCGACGCCGACGCGCTCCTGCCGGCAGAAGATCGGGCGGATGTTGAGTGCGGCGCAGCTCTCGATCAGCGGGTTGCGCGGATAGGCGGACAGGAAGTCCGTACCTTCGCGGCGAAGGATTTCAGCGACGACGTCAGCGCCGTTCATTGGCAATGTCCTTGGGGTCGTGGGGTGAGAAGAGCGGAGGCTGCGAGTATAGGGTCGGAACCGCCCCGGGCGAAACCGCCTTGACGCGCGTTGCGCGATCGTCAACGTGGGCCGTCTCTTTCCCCGCGAGTCGAGGACGCTGCCGATGTGCTTCTCTGCGTCCGCGAGCTTCGCCGCGGCGGCGATCGCCGGGAGCATCGGTGCTGTCACCGTGTGGAAGGCGGCCCGCCGTCGCCATGTTGCGGTGCTGCCGATCGCCGCGTTCCCGGTGTTGTTCGCAGCGCAACAGACGGTCGAGGGCTTCCTCTGGCTCGATCTGGCGCAGGGTGCGCCGGGCGCCTGCCGGCCGTTCCTGGTGCACGCCTTCCTCGGCTACGCGGAAATCTTCTGGCCGGTGTTTGCGCCGTTGGCGGCGTTGATGATCGAGCCGGTGCGCTGGCGGCGGCGGCTGATCCTGGTCTGCCTCGCCATCGGTGCGGCACTTTCCGCTTATCTGCTGATCAAGATGGTCGGCAATCCCTACAGCGCGTCGGCCGCCACCGGGCACATCGCCTATACAAACGACGCGACCTATCTAAAAGGCATCGAGTTCCCCTACGTGTTTGCCACGACCATCTCGCTGCTGTTGTCCTCACACCGCATGATCCAATTGATGGCTAGTGTCATCCTTGCCGGTTTTGCCGTCGCCTACTGGTCGTATTACCAGTCCTATATTTCGGTCTGGTGTTTCTTCGCCGCGGTGTCGAGCGTCTTGGTCTATGTGTTCGTGAGCCGCTTGCCGAACGCCGGCGATTCCCTCGCGGGCTCGCAAGCAAACCGCTGAACGCAAGCGCGGCCATCCTGGAATCGTTCAAACCTGACGCGCTTGTGATCGCGCTCGGTTGTGTCAGGGTGACAACCGTGCTGAATACAATGACGTGTCACGGAGCCTGATTGCTATGTCGCTCTCGTCCCCGATTGTCGCCGATCCCGCCGCGCGCACACCGCAGCGCGTGCGTCACCAGCCGCGTCGCCGCCAGCTCGATGTGTTGCGTGTTGAGAAGATCGCCGCGCATATGATCCGCGTCACGCTCGGCGGCGATCTCGACGGCTTCGTGAGCCTCGGTTTCGACGATCACGTGAAGCTGTTCTTTCCGACCGGCAAAGTCGGCGACGACGGCGCGCCGGAAATGGAATTGCGCGACTACACGCCGCGCCGCTACGATCCGCAGGCCAACACGCTCGCGGTCGAATTCGTGCTGCACGACGCTGGCCCGGCGACCCGCTGGGCGGAGCAGGCGAAACCCGGCCAGACCTTGCAGATCGGCGGCCCGCGCGGCTCCTTCATCATTCCGACCGCCTTCGATTGGCATCTGCTGATCGGCGACGACACCGGCTTGCCCGCGATCGCTCGGCGGCTCGAGGAATTGCCGGCAGGCACGCGGGTCATCGTGTTGGTGGAAGTCGACGGCGCCGCGGACGAGGTGCCGCTGCAAAGCGCGGCCGATGTGTCGGTCACCTGGGCATATCGCGATGGCGCCGAAGCCGGCGCCACCGACGTGCTGGCGCGTGCGCTGGCGTCGCTGGCGCTTCCGACCGGCGACTATTATGCGTGGGTCGCCTGCGAGTTGCTCACCGCCAAAGCGTTGCGCGCGACGCTGATCGCGAACCACGGCGCCAATCCGAAGTGGATCCGTGCCGCCGGCTATTGGCGGCGCGGCGCGGTTGCCGTGCACGAAAACCACAACGATTGACGCTGCTGTTTTGCGCCTGCGCGAGAGTTATTTCGCGAGCGCCGGTTCGCGCGCTGCGGTCGGCTGCACCGGATCGCGCAGGCCGAGGATGCGCCGGGCGTTGTCGTAGAACAGTTTCTGCTTGTGCTCGGGCGAGAGCTTGAGCTCGTCGATGAGCTTGAGCGCCTGCGCCGGCTCCCAGCACGGGTAGTCGGTGCCGTACATCACGTTGTCGATGCCGTAATACTCGATCGCGAATTTCATTCCGGCGGCGTGCGGCGACACGGTGTCGGTGTACATGCGCTTGAGATAGGTGCTGGCGGGCTTCGGCAGCTTCGCCTTCGGCGTGTTCTTGTCCATCCGGCCGGACTGATAGGGCAGGGCGCCGCCGGTGTGCGACATCACCACCTTGAGCGTCGGGTGCCGCTCCATGACGCCCGACAGCACCAGCCGCATCGCCGCGACGCTGACTTCGATCACGCGCCCGAGGCTGAGATGCAGCGCGCCGTTGTAGCCGTCGAGCGCGTCGGCGAACACCGCGTCGGTCGGATGCAGGAACAGCGGCAGGCCGAGTTCCGCGACGCGCGCATAGAACGGCTCCAGCCGCTCGGCATCGATGCGCGGGTCGGCGCCGATCGAGCCCGGCATGTTGACGCCCATCAGGCCGAGCCGGCCGACCGCATCATCGAGTACCTCGATGGCGATGCGCGTATCGATCAGCGGCACCGCCGCGCTCGCCCACAGGCGGCCCGGATATTTCTTCTGCGCGCCGGCCATCTCCTCGTTCCAGTGGATGGCGGCCTCGCGGCCTTCCTCGCCCGGCAGATCGGAGAAGAACACCGAGAACGGACCTATTGAACACACGACATCCACTTGGTGGCCGAGCCCGTCCATGTGTTCGAGCTGCTTGTCGAGATCGAACCACTCCGCCCAGCTGGAGAGGATGTAGTCGACGCCATCCTGGCGCAGGTAGGTGTAGCCGCCGCGGTCGTTGGCGTGGGCGTAGGGGAAGGTCTTGCGCTTGCAGAACCGCTCCGACACCGAGCGCGGCCACCAATGGAAGTGGGAATTGATGATGTGCATGGCGCAATGTCCCTAGATAATGCTTGGAGATAATACCCTGGCTGCCACATTGCTGCCACCCGCGCGCAGCCGGTTACCGTCGGGGACACGGGGGTTGCGGAAAACCCCCGTTAACTCGGCAATAATCCTGCTTCCACAAATTACCAGAAGCGCCATTTGCCGCGGTCGCGCTGCCTCATTCCTGCCCCCCTTGGTCGCCAAATTGCACGTTGGATTAGGGGTTTACAGGCGGGATTGGGCGGTCTCTTGGGCGGAAGTCGTACATCCTTGGCCGTGGAAGCGGCCGACCGGATGTCCAGCACCATCACGTATGTCGCGTGGGGGCTGGCAGGGGCTTTCTTTGGCTTCCTCACACCGCTGGCCTTGTCCTCTCCGTATCCGACCCCGAGCCGTCCCGACTGGACCATCCATCAGCCGGCGACTGCCTCCGTAACCGGAACCTTCTCGCTCGCCTCGGCCTCGGCGGCGCCCGTTGCTGCCGAACCGGTGCAGTCCGTTGCGCTGGTGACCAGCGTGCGGACCGTGTCGATCCGCCGTCCGATCGGCGAGGCGCCGGAGCCGGAAGCCGACGCCATGATCGTGACGGCAAGCCTCGGCGGCATGCCGACCCGCGATTCCGTGGACGAGCGCAGCCCGGCGACGCCGCGCGCCAGCGAGGCCAAAGACGACCTCGATGCCTATCTCTGGGAGGTGTATCAGCGCCAGCCCACCAAAAAGGATCGCGGCGGCGACTTCACCTGGAAAGACCCGGCGGCCGCCAAGCGCATGGGCAAGACTCTGCAGTCCTACGTGATCGCCGGGATGGACGCCGATTTCCGCGAGCAGCTCTATCACGCTGGCAAGGCGTTGGATGCGGCCGGTATCGAGTGGCACATCGTCAGCGGCTTCCGCGATGATTGGCGCCAGAGCATTGCCTCCGGCATCAAGGCGCGCACCGGTTATTCGCGGCACGGCGGCTCGCGCGCGGTCGGCGGTTACGGCAATGGCCGCGCCGTCGACATCGGGCATGTCGACAAAGAGCGCAACGACGAAGTCTGGCGCTGGATCGACAAGAACGGATCGAAATTCGGATTGCATCGCCCCTATCGCTTCGATCCGCCGCATGTCGAGCCGCGTATCGAGTGGCGGCGGATCGCATCGCGCCTGCGGCGTGAGCGCATTGGCGAGACTGCGGTGACCGAGGCGCGCGAGCCCGCCGCCGAGGTCAAGCCGACGCGGCGCAATTCGCGCGTCGCCCAGTCGCGCGGCCGTCGCTACAATTAATTCGCTGGCGCGCGAACTCCGAAATCCTTAGTTGCCCTTCTTATCGGTGCCTAATGCTGCGCGCGCTTTCGCCACGATGGTCGGCGGCGCGTTGACGGTGGCGTTGACGAGCTGCGTCACGCGCTCGGCACCGAGCGGATTCATATCGAGCCGGACGCGGTTGCCTTCGGCGATGTAGTCGGGGTCTTTCATCGTTGCCGCGAACGCCTTGCGCAGCGCCGCGACCCGGTCGGCGGGTACGTCAGGGGGTAGGAAGAACGGCCGCCCGAGTGCCGCCGGCGACGAGATCAGTTCCAGAATCTGCCGCTCTTCGTCGTTGCGGCCGAGTTCGTGCATCAGCGGCACGTCCGGATATTCGGCTTCCTTCTGGCGCCGGTCTGCACGAGGAAGACGACCTTCTTCTCGGAAACCCACTGCGGCCGCTCCTGCTTGATGCCGGTCAGCGTCATGCCGCCGCGCGCCTGCACCTCGCCGCGCTCGATCGCGAGATCGACCGAAGCGGAGTCTTTGTATCCCATCACCATCTTGAACTTGGTGCCGAGGATGACGTTCATCGCGTTGGTGTACATGTAGGTGCCGGAGCCGACGCCGGTCGTGCCTGTGAGCAGCTCGCGCTCGAATACTTGCTTGATGTTGGTGACGCCGGCGGTGTGCCACGCCATCGTCATCAGGTTGGCGAAGCCGGTGGAGCCGAGCCAGATGAATTTTCCGGCGTCGAAGCGCACGCCGCGACCGTCGATCACCTGATGGGTCGGGATGCTGTTGACCACGCCGCCGATAGTCGTGCCGTCCTTGGCTGCCTGCGTGTACATGAAGTTCGACATCAACACATGGCCGCCGCCCGGCATGTTGCGCACCACGATGGTCGGATTGCCGGGAATGTGCCGCGACAGGAATCGCGCCACCACGCGGCAGGCGAGGTCGATGGGGCCGCCGACGCCGCCGCTTGCCACGATGGTGACGGTCTTGCCCTTGTAGAAATCGGCGATTGGATCGGCTTGCGCGATTGCGCTTGTGGGCGCGACAAGCACCAACACGGCGAGCAGCGCGCGTGCGGATGGAGCGTGCAAATGAAATTTCATGTTGTTTTTGGGCCTCCGGCGTCCTCGCGCGAAGCATAGGTTCAAAGCGCTGGCAGCGGCAATTGCGAGGAGCTGCGGCAGTTTGCGCCGCATGGCGTCAGGCGATCTTCAGCAGCTTCTTTGCGTTGCCTGAAAACACCTTGGCCTCGTCGGCGGGCGTGAGCTTGAGGTCGCGGATCATCTGGATGCCGTCGCCTTTGATCACGGTCAGCGGCGGCGCATCGGTGCCGAACACGACCTTGTCCGCGCCGACCGTGTCGACGACGCAGCGCGCCGCCGGCAGGTGGTAACAGACGCTGTCGAGGTAGCACATCTTGAGATAGTGCAGCGGCGGATGCTTGATCAGCATCGGCTCGTAGGAGCCGAGGAAGAATGCTTCCTCCTGCAGGGTGTAGGCGTAGTTCATGCGGCCGATCACCTCGCAGATGCCGCCGCCGAGATGGGTGACGACGAGCTTGAGCGTCGGAAACTGCTCGAAGATGCCGCGCACGATCAGCCGCGCCAGCGCGAGGCAATTGTCCTGCGGCCGGCCGACGCTCGAGCGCCAGCCGGTAGTCGTTCATGCTCTCCTCGCCGTAGCCGACCGGCGGCGGATGGATCACCACCGGCACGTCGAGGTCGGTGCAGAGCTTGAAGAACGGCTTCGCCTCGTCGGCGTCGGGATAGACGTGCTGGTGGCTGGCGCGGATCATCACGCCTTTCATGCCGTCGACCTTGATCGCGCGCTCCAGCTCCTTGAGGTAGTCGTCGCGTCCGTTCGGGATCGAGCAGGCGAGCGCGTAGATCTTGCCGGCATGCTTGTGCTGCTGCTCGGCGAGGAACTTGTTGATCTCGCGATGGTCGACGAGGATGCGGTCGAAGTCGGCGTGGCGCAGATAGGGCGTGTGATTGCTGATCACGGTGGCGTCGACGCCGTGCTTGTCCTGCGCCGCCAGCACGTTCTCGATGGTCATCGGGCACTTGCCCTGCCAGGCGGGCGCGGCCTGCTGCTTCGGCGGATAGACGTGGGTGTGGAAGTCGATGATCACTGCGTCTCCGCAAAGCCGAATTGTGCAGCTAACTCGGCGGTGATTCGTCGGCCCTCTCCTCCGCCCATCCCTCGCGCAAGCGGGAACTCGCAGTACCCGCCGGTATGACGCGTCTCGGGTCCCCGACTTCGCGGGGACGAGCGGGCAGACGAGTCTGCCGCTACGATATTATTCATGCTGCACATCAGATCTGATTCCGGTAGGCGCATCGCCTTCCAGCCCTGCGGCGTGACGCCGTGGATGGTGTTGTTTTCCACCCGGCCACGGAACACCCGCGGTCCGTTGCCGAACTCGCCGGCGAAACTGATCTCGGTGCCGTTGAGCCGGCCATCGCGGATCGGCGTGGTATGCGCCTCGATCACCTCGGGCAGCGTGCGCCGCTCGACCTGCGCCGTGGCGCGGAAGGTTTGGTAGGTCTGATCGACGTCGAGCACGAAGTTGCCGTCCTCGGTCTCGACCTGCCAGCGGCCGCCGACGCGGGCCGGGATGGTCCAACTGAACAGGATGCGTCCGCGGACATTGTCGGTCGCGTCCGGCCACCAGTCGCCCATGTGGAAGGCGTGGGTGACCAGCCGGGAACCCGGGCGCATCTCGGCGAGCAGCCGCGGCCGCAGGTCCATGTTCACCAGCGGCAGGAGATAGGTCGTCACCACATCGGCCTTGCTGATGTCGGTGTCGAACAGGTCCTTCACCTCGAAGGTGGCGCGGCCGCTCACGCTGGCCTCGGCGGCGTTGGCGATCCCTTCTTTGACGCGCTGCGGATTGAGGTCGACGCCATAGGCGCGGGCGCCGCGTTGCGCCGCCATGACGACGATGCGGCCGTCGCCGGAGCCGAGATCGATCAGATATTCGCCGGCCTTGATGTTCGCCATGTCGAGCATGCGCTCGACCACGTCCTGCGGCGTCGGCACATAAGGCGTATCGCGCTCGAACAGGAGGTCGTCGGCCGCGATGGCGGCGCCGAACCAGAGAAGGATGGCAGCCGCTCCTGGGATGCCGCGGGGGATCGATGCAGCGATGGGCATGGAAGGGCTACTCCGAACAAACCAGCTACCGTGTGGCGTCTTGCGTGACGTTTCTCTTATCGCTCCTGCCGCCTGCGACCAAGAGCCTCCCGGCCATTAACGCTTTCAAAGCGCGCATCCGTTCGGCTACGCATCCTGCAACGAAAACAGGGAGGGAAGGGCATGTCCAGAGGTAGGGGCGAGAGCCGGGGTTGCCCGCGCGTGGCCGGCCGCCTCATGGCTCGTTGCAGTCCTTGCCGCCGCGCTGACCGCAGCACCCGCGGCGGCGCAGCCGTTCCAGTTCGCGGCCATCGGCGACACCGGCTATTCGAAGAAGTCGGAGGAGGAGTTCAGCCGCATGATCGCGGCGATGAACCGCGAGCCGCTCGCTTTCGTGGTCCATGTCGGCGACTTCGAAGCCGATCCGCGGCCGTATATGCGCAACCCCACGACGGTCACGGAACCCTGCACCGACGAGAGCTTCAAGGGCGTGCTGGCGCAGTTCCAGCAATCCGCGCATCCCTTCATCCTGACGCCGGGCGACAACGACTGGACCGACTGCCACCTGCTCAAGACGCGCAAGGTCGATCCACTGGAGCGGCTCGCCAAAGTGCGCGAGCTGTTCTATCCGCGTGGCGTGAGCCTCGGAAAGCGGACCATGCCGGTGACAAGCCAGGCGAGCGATCCGAAATTCGCGAAATTCCGCGAGAACCTCGCCTGGACGGTGAACAACGTTACGTTCATGACCATGCATACCGTCGGCAGCAACAACAATCGCGGCCGGACTCCGGAGATGGACACGGAAGCAGATGAGCGCATGGCGGCGAACATCGCGTGGCTGCGCAAGGCGTTTGCCGACGCCAAGGCCAACAACAGCGCCGGCCTCGTCCTGATCACGCAGGCCAATCCGGGCTTCGAGACGCATTGGACGGCAGAACTCATCGGCGATATTTCCAGCTTTTCCCCAGCGTCACGCCGCCGAAGACGCTGCCGCCGAGCGGCTACGACGATCTCCTCAACGCGGTCGCCGCCGAGATGGCGAGCTATGACAAGCCGACGCTATTCATCCATGGCGACACCCACATCTTCCACGTCAGCAAGCCGCTGGTGACAAAAAGCGGGGACGCTTTGTCGATCATTTCACGCGGCTGGAGGTGTTCGGCGATCCGGATTCGCATTGGGTGCGCGTGATGGTCGATCCGAAGGATCCCGGCCTTTTCACCATCCGGCCCGAAATCATTCCGGAAAACCGGGCACGGTGAGGCGAGCGACGATGAATGCACCCGTCAACAAATTCGGCATCGGCCAGCCGGTCCGCCGCGTCGAGGACCAGCGCTTCATCACCGGGCGCGGCAGCTATGTCGACGATATTGTCTTGCCGCGGCAAAGCTACGGCGTGGTGGTGATGTCGCCGCACGCGCATGCGCGCATCAAAGCATCGACACCTCGAAGGCGGCTGCGGCCGACGGCGTGCTCTGTGTCTTGACCGGCAAGGACGCCGCCGCCGACGGGATCGGCACGCTGATGAACCCGATGCCGGAGGATGTCGGCGGCCCGAAAGGCTATCGGGCGCGGCGGCCGCTGCTGGCGCTCGACAAGGTGCGCGCGGTCGGCGACCGCGTCGCCTTTGTGGTGGCCGAGAGCTTGCGGCAGGCGCAGGATGCGGCCGAGCTGATTGCGATCGATTACGAGCCGCTGCCGGCGGTCACCTTGGTCGAAGACGCGGTGAAGCCGGGCGCGCCGGCGGTGTGGGACGAAAACCCCGGCAACATCGCGTTCGCGCTCGCGTTCGGCAACAAGGAGGCGACCGACGCCGCCTTCGCCAAGGCCGCCACACCATTTCAAGCTGCGGCTCGAGAACAACCGCCTCAGCGCCAACGCCATCGAGCCGCGCGCGGCGATCGGCGATTACGATGCCGCCGACGATGCTTACACGCTGTACGCCACTCGCAGAACCCGCACGGCAACCGCTGCGCAGCTTGCCGACCAACGTCCTGAAAATTCCCGAGACCCGGCTGCGCGTGATCTCGCCCGATGTCGGCGGCGGCTTCGGCATGAAATGCGGCGGCTATCCCGAAGACGGCCTGGTGCTGTGGGCGTCGCGCCGCTTCGGCCGGCCGGTCAAATGGACCTCGACGCGCGCTGAAGCCTTGCTCGGCGATACCCACGGCCGCGATCAGGTCGTGCGCGGCGAGCTTGCGCTCGACGAGCAAGGCAAGTTCCTCGGCCTGCGCGTCAACTCGCATGCATGCGGTCGGCTCGCACACCTTCGGCTCGACCATGGTGAACGTCTTTTTCACCATCAAGCTCGCGCCCGGCGTCTACGACATCCCGGCGCTGCATGCGGTGGGCAAGGGCGTGTTCACCAACACCGCTCCGGTGCATCCGTATCGCGGCGCCGGGCGGCCGGAGGCGACCTACCTGATCGAGCGGCTGCTCGACCGCGCGGCCGCGGTTGCTCGGCATCGATCCGGTCGAAATCCGCCGCCGCAATTTCATCCGCGCGTCGCAAATGCCGCACAAGACCGCGACCGGCACCACCTACGACAGCGGCGATTTCGCGCATGTCATGGACGAGTGCCTCAAGCTTGCGGACTGGTCGGGTTTCGCCAAGCGCGCCGCCGCGTCGAAGAAGAGCGGCAAGCTGCGCGGCCGCGGGCTTTGCTACTTCCTGGAAGAGGCGTCGGTCTTCAACGATCGCATGGAGCTGCGCTTCGATCCGAGCGGGACGGTGACGATCCTTGCCGGCACGCATTCGCACGGCCAGGGCCACGCCACCGTCTACGCGCAGATGGTGCCGGAATGGCTCGGCGTGCCGTTCGAGAGCATCCGCTTCGTGCAGGGCGACACCGACGCGGTGCCGTTCGGCCGCGGCACCTATGGCTCGCGCAGCATGCAGGTCGGCGGCAACGCGCTGAAGAACGCCGCCGACGCCATCATCGACAAGGCGCAAGCCGATGGCGGCGCATCTGATGGAAGCGGCGGCCGGCGATGTCGAGTTCAAGGACGGCCGCTTCCGCGTCGTCGGCACCGACCGCTCGATGGCGCTGACCGATGTCGCCAAGGCGTTCTACCGGCCGGCGCACCTGCCGCCGCAATTCGACGTCGGGCTGGAGGCCGCCGGCTCGCTTTCGCAGCGAGCCGCCGAACTATCCGAACGGCTGCCACATCTGCGAAGTCGAGGTCGATCCGGACACCGGCGCGGTCGCGGTGGTGCGCTACGTGGCGGTCGACGATGTCGGGCGCGTCATCAACCACTTGCTCTGCGAAGGCCAGGTCCACGGCGGCGTCGCGCAGGGCGTCGGCCAGGCGCTGATGGAGGACGTCGTCTACGACGACAGCGGTCAGCTCGTGACCGGCAGCTTCATGGACTACTGCATGCCGCGCGCCGACGATCTGCCGGAGCTCGTGTCGGAGCTCGCCGAAATTCCGTCCACCACCAATCCGCTCGGCGTCAAGGCGGCGGGCGAAGCCGGCGCCACCGGCGCGCCGCCGGCGGTGATCGATGCGGTCCTCGATGCGCTGCGGCCGCTTGGCGTCGACGCACATCGACATGCCGGCGACGCCGAGCCGGGTGTGGGCGGCGATCCGGCAAGCGCAGGCGCATGGTGCCTAGTGCAGCCGTCATCGGCGCCGGACCGGCCGGACTGATGGCCGCCGAGGTGATGGCGCGCGGGGGCGTGCACGTCACGGTGTTCGATCGGATGCCGGCGGCGGGGCGCAAGTTCCTGCTCGCCGGCCGCGGCGGACTGAATCTGACCCACTCGCGAGCCGCTCGACGCGTTTCTCGGCCGCTATGGCGCCGCGCGGGCAAGCTGCGCGATGCGATCATGGCCTTTCCGCCGGACCGGCTGCGCGCCTGGTGCGAGGAGCTCGGGCAGGAGACCTTCGTCGGATCGAGCGGGCGCGTGTTCCCCAAGCGCCTGAAGGCGTCGCCACTGCTGCGCGCCTGGCTCAAGCGCCTCGATGCTGCCGGCGTGGTGTTCAAGCCGCGCCACCGCTGGACCGGATGGAGCGACGACGGCGCGTTGCAGTTCGAGACCCCGGCCGGCGTGGTGACTGAGCGCTTCGACGTCACGGTGCTGGCGCTTGGCGGCGCGAGCTGGCCGCGGCTTGGCTCCGACGGAAGCTGGGCCGCGATCCTGGCAAGTGCCGGCGTCGCTGTCGCGCCGCTGAAGCCCGCGAACTGCGGCGTGCGCGTGGCTTGGACGGAGGTGTTTCAACAACGCTTCGAAGGTGCGCCGCTCAAGCGCATGGCGCTGTCGTTTCAGGGCCGGACCGTGCGCGGCGAAGCGGTGGTGACGCGGACCGGCCTCGAGGGTGG
>CAVUIV010000021.1:0-423017 GCA_963741595.1 uncultured Alphaproteobacteria bacterium | reverse complement strand
CCGTCCCGAAATTCACCGCTGATTTCGGCCGGACTCGGTCCTGAATGTGACCATTCGTGCCGTTATAGGTAATTAAATACCTCTAATGAACGAATTCACAGAAAGACCGCGAAGTTGCCAAAATCGCTGATGGCTGAATGGGTTGTCCAGATCTGTCCACAGGCCAATTTTGGGTGCGGGGGTACCGACTTGACCAGCCCGCTGAGCCCCCCGACGGACCGAATCACCTGAATGTTTCGGCGCAATTTTGCCGGAGCGACGCCCGAATGCGCCTTAGAATTTTATCGTCGCGCGGGCGGCGCTTTGCAGTCTGCGCGCTTGATGCATGCCACGGGGCGACGCGATCACGCGCGGCGATTGACGTTGTCGGGGAGATTGAGGTTGGCGCCGACAGTGCAACGCGTCGCGTCAGTTGATGGCGCCAGTGAATGGCGCCGGTAGGTGACTGCCGCGCATCCTGGTGCGCGGCAATCTTGCGCGCGGCAGCCTTGCTCGTTCAATACTTCGCGCGCTCCCGCAACAGCTCGCGCGCGATTTTACGCAATTCGTCGCGGTAGTCCTGCGCGGTGCAGCGTTCGCTGAAGCCCCAATTGATGTAGCCGATATCGCTCTCGCCCGCGATAGGCGCCGAACTTGGCGCCGGTCGGAAGATGCTGCACTTGGTACGGTCCGACCGCGAATTGCTCGCGGGACGGTTTGTTGTCGGTGAAGGTTTCGTCGATCAGCTCGCCGGGATGACAATCAATGACATCGTCGTCGATCAGTTGGTTCATACGTGCACCCCCGTGCATCACCGTTCGCCGTGCCGATGGCACGGACGCGCGGCAAACCCCGATGTGCAAAGACGAGCCGGTACCAGAAAAACGTCGCCCCCGAATTGCTCTCTGCAAGCGATGAATGAATATTTACCAAGGATCGCGACCAATCTGTGGTGACTCCGCGGCGTCGTTGGGCGCAAACGCAGGTGATGCGGTGGTTTCCACACTCCGGTATGTGCTGTGGCGGTGTGCGCGTGGCTTGCGCCCGCGGGGTCGCCGTCGCCGGACAGTCAGGAATTCTCGTCAGTCCGCGTGGCCAAGAAACACTCAGCTCGAGCGCGCGTCAGCGACGTTCGATTCGTTCTGTCTGTTGCGCACGTGACGCGCTTTTTTTGCTTTTTTGAGTTGGCGGCGACGTCGCGCGCAGCGGGCCGAAACCTGCGCCGCTACTTCTTGCGAATGGCGTTGTGTGCCGGCTGCGATGGGTTCTGGCCCGCTGCAAACGGCGACAAAGCAGCGCCGCCCTTCTTCTTGTTCTTGTCCTGCTTCGGCTTCTTCTTTTCCTTGTTCGACCGCATCTGTCCCTTGGCCATGGTGTTCTCCTCTGATGGGTGGTTGCGAATTGCAGTCTATCTCAGTTGCCTTGATCTCAGTTGTTGCCTTGCACCACGCGGTGGTCGCTGAGCTTTTTCACCACGCCCGATTTGAGACCGGTGGCAACGGCGGTCTCCACCGTACACACATGCCCGCATTTATGACAGGTCACGTCCTTGTCAGGCGCCAACAGCGGCGGGCCCGAAAAGCGATGATCGGCGCAACTCGGGCACTGACCGATCGCCCCGAATAGAAAATAATTGGCCATGCAGTCTCCTTGTGGCGATGGGCGTCGGATTTTAACTGAGCATGATCCCTATTCTGACCGAGCATGATCCCTGGGTGAGCACGAGGGCAGGCTTTTCCGAAAACCGATTCCACCCCCGATCAAGTCCGGGGCAGGCTTTTCGGGATCATGCGCTACCGCCCCCGCGGTTTCCAGCCGCCGCGTTGGCCCGGCTTGCCGCCGGTCGAGCGCGGGCCGGCGCGATAGGGTCGTGATTCCGGGCCGGGGCCCATCTCGTCGAGCTCAGGTTTGCGCGGGCGTTTGTCGTCCGGTCGATGCGGCGCGACCTCGTGCGAGAGCGCGATGCCCATTTCGTCGAGCGAGGGCTTGTGGATGCGGCTGCGTTGTTCGCCCACGCGACGTCGCCCCGAACCCCGACCCTCTCCCCGTGAAGAACGGGGAGAGGGAGAGGGTGCGCCCGGCCGCTTGGCGGTCGGGTCGTCGACCACGGCGAGTTCGGTCGCGCGCAGGCGCTTGAGCTCGTCGCGCAGCCGCGCCGCTTCCTCGAAGTCGAGATCGGCGGCGGCCTCGCGCATGCGGGTTTCGAGATCGGCGATCACCGCCTCGAAATTGTGCCCGATGGTGGCGGTGTCCTCGTCGCCGACGCCGGTGATGCCGCCGGCGGTCGAGACCAGCACGTGGTCGCGCTCGTAGACCGAGTCGAGGATGTCGGCGATGCCCTTCTTCACGCTCTCCGGCGTGATGCCGTGCTCGACGTTGTAGGCCGTCTGCTTCTCGCGGCGGCGGCCGGTCTCCGCCATCGCGCGCTCCATCGAGCCGGTCTCGGCGTCGGCATAGAGGATCACCTTGCCGTCGATGTTGCGCGCGGCGCGGCCGATGGTCTGGATCAGCGAGGTCTCGCTGCGCAGGAAACCTTCCTTGTCGGCGTCGAGGATCGCGACCAGCGCACATTCCGGAATGTCGAGGCCCTCGCGCAACAGGTTGATGCCGATCAGCGCGTCGAAGGCGCCGAGCCGCAGGTCGCGGATGATCTCGATGCGCTCGATGGTGTCGATGTCGCTGTGCATGTAGCGCACGCGGATGCCCTGCTCGTGCAGGTATTCGGTGAGGTCCTCGGCCATCCGCTTGGTCAGCACCGTCACCAGCGCGCGATAGCCGGCGCGCGCCACCTGCCCGCACTTCACCGACGAGATCGTCGACCTGCGTGCGCGCCGGCCGGATTTCGACCGGCGGGTCGATCAAGCCGGTCGGGCGGATCACCTGCTCGACGAACACGCCGCCGGCCTGGTCGATCTCCCACGAACTCGGCGTCGCCGACACCGCGACGGACTGCGGCCGCATGGCGTCCCATTCCTCGAACCGCAGCGGCCGGTTATCCATGCACGAGGGCAGGCGGAAGCCGTATTCGGCGAGCGTCGCCTTGCGGCGGAAGTCGCCGCGATACATGCCGCCCAATTGCGGGATGGTGACGTGGCTCTCGTCGCAGAACACCAGCGCGTTGTCGGGCACGTATTCGAACAGCGTCGGCGGCGGCTCGCCTGGCCGGCGGCCGGTGAGATAGCGCGAATAGTTCTCGATGCCGGCGCAGCTTCCGGTCGCCTCCATCATCTCGAGGTCGTAGACGGTGCGCTGCTCGAGCCGCTGCGCCTCCAACAGGCGGCCGGCGGCGTTGAGCTGGTCGAGCCGCCACTTCAGCTCCTGCTTGATGCCGGCGATCGCCTGGATCAGCGTCGGGCGCGGCGTCACGTAGTGCGAATTGGCGTAGATCTTCACGAATTCGAGCTCGTCGGTCTTCTGCCCGGTGAGCGGATCGAACTCGTCGATCGACTCCACCTCGTCGCCGAACAGGTTCACCCGCCAGGCGCGGTCCTCGTAGTGCGCCGGGAACACGTCGACGGTGTCGCCGCGCACCCGGAACGAGCCGCGGAAGAAATCGCCGGCGGTGCGCTTGTATTGCAGCGCCACCAGGTCGGCGAGCAACTGGCGCTGGTTGATGCGCTCGCCGCGCTTGAGCGCGAAGGTCATCGCCGAATAGGTCTCGACCGAGCCGATACCGTAGATGCACGACACCGATGCGACGATGATCACGTCGTCGCGTTCAAGTAGAGCACGCGTCGCGCTGTGCCGCATGCGGTCGATCTGCTCGTTGATCGAGGATTCCTTCTCGATATAGGTGTCGGTGCGCGGAACGTAGGCCTCCGGCTGGTAGTAATCGTAATAGCTGACGAAATATTCGACCGCGTTGTCGGGAAAGAAGCTCCTGAACTCGCCGTAGAGCTGCGCCGCCAGCGTCTTGTTGGGCGCAAGGATCAGCGCCGGGCGCTGCGTCTCCTCGATCACCTTCGCCATGGTGAAGGTCTTGCCGGAGCCGGTGACGCCGAGCAGCACCTGCATGCGGTCGTGGCGCTTCACGCCCTCGACCAACTCTTTGATCGCGAGCGGCTGGTCGCCCTTGGGCTCGAAGTCGGACTTGATGACGAGCCGCTTGCCGCCTTCGGATTTCTCCGGGCGCGGCGGGCGGTGCGGCGTCCAGATGTGCCCGGCCTGGTCGGCGAATTCCTTGCGTCCGTCGCGCAACAGCCGGTCCAGCGCCTGCGCGGTGGCGGTGACGCCCGACGGCGCCGCAATCTCGTCCTCATCCTCGTCGTCGCCCGGCATGCGGTAGCCAAGCGCGGCGGCGAGCTTGCTGTTGACCGCGATCGGCTCATTCGGCGTCTTGTTCGGCGTTTTGGCCACGTAGTTCGACTGCGGCGCTTCGTCGAGACCCTTGGTCGACTTGCGGGCTCGGTGCGAGGCCGAGAAATCGGCGCGGCGGTCGAACGAATTATCGGGTGGCGGCTTGAGGCCGCTGGTCTCTGGCCTTGTTTCCGGCTTCGGTTCCAGCCCGGTCTGCGCGCCGACCCCGGCGGTGCCCTTGCCGATCGCGGGATTGAGCAGATCGGCCAGCGAGGGTTCCATCGGCGACGAATCCGGCCGCGCCGCCTTGGCGCGCGTCGGCTTGGCGGGGTCCTTTTTCGAATGCCTGGCCGGATCGCGCGGCGGGTTTTTCGGGGATTTCGTCATCCCGCGCAATATGGGGCGCCGCAGCGCGGCGAGGGAAGGGCAGGGCGCTAAGAGAAAGCGGGCGTGTCCCGGACGCGGTGCAGCGCACGCGTAGGTCGGTTTACGTAGTCTGCGCAAACGTGGCGCGTGCGGTGCACCGCTGATCCGGGACCCAGGTTGCTTCTTGCTTCAGAAAAGCTGGGTCCCGGGTCGGTGGCGCAGCGTTCCACGCTGCCATAGCGCGTCGAAGACGCGCGTGAACGCGCTTATGGCGCCCGGGACACGAGACCGCCTTCAGCTCGCAATGGCGGAAAAATTTTTCGCCATGTGCTCGGCGCCGCGCAGCGACACCGCCAGCAGCGTGTTGGTCGGGTTGACCGAGCCCTCGGTCGGGAACAGGCCGGCGCCGCCGACGTAGAGGTTCATCAGCTCGTGGGTCTGCCCGTAGCTGTTGGTCACCGAATTGCCGGCGTCGGTGCCCATGATGGTGCCGCCGATCAGATGGATCGTGCCCGGCACCGCTCCGCCGCCTTTCCAGACCTCCTTGGGATTGGCAGCCTTGATGATCTCGAACGCCTCATCGCGCGAATTGTTGTAGAGATCGATGGCGTCCTGGTCGTAAGCGTGGATGATGCGCGCGATCGGCAGCCCGAACTCATCCTTGTCGGAGCCGAGCTCGACACGGTTCTCGGCGTTCGGCATCACCTCGCCATAAACGTTGATGCGGGCAAGCCCGCGCACCGCGCGCTTCATGAAGTCGGTCAACGCCGGGCCAAACAGGTCGGGCCGCGCACCGGCGATGTTGGCATTCGGCTTCATCGCCGCGCCGAACAAATACCAGGCGCTGCCGAAGCCCTTCTTGGGCCGCCGCTTGTCGTAGTGCTCGTACGACATGTAGGTCGTCGCGGTGGTGCCCATGTGGTTCTGGACGTCTTCGTCGAACATCGCCCAGATATTGGCGCCGGAATGGCACATCAGGTATTTGCCGACCAGCCCGTTCTTGTTCGCCAAGCCGTTCGGATGCTTGTCGGTTTTCGAGTTGAACATGATGCGCGGGGTTTCGGCGGCATAGGCCGCGATCACCACCGCGCCCGCCGGCTGCACATGCTGCTCCCGCTTGGCGTCGTAATATTCGACGCCGGTGACGCGGTCGCCGCTGGCATTGGTGAGCACCCGGGTCACGTAGCTGAAACGGACGCAGCTCCGTGCCTTTGTCGCGCGCGTCCTTCAGGTGGGTGAATTGCGGGATCGCGTGCGCGCCGATCGGGCAGCCGACATGGCACCAGCCGTCATAGATGCAGGCCGGCCGGCCCTTGTACTCGGTCGAGTTGATGCCGGTCGGCATCGGCGCCACCGGGATGCCGGCTTTCTTGAAGGCGTCGACGAAGATGTCGCCGTGCCGGAAACTCTTCAGCGGCGGCATCGGGTAGTCCTTGGCGATCGGATGCCAACGCCGTTCCGCCTCCGCATTGCCCGACACGCCGATGTCGGAGGCGATCCGATCGTAATAGGGCGAGAGGTCGTCGTAGGAGATCGGCCAGTCGATTCCCTTGCCGTATTGGCTCTTGACCTTGAAGTCGTTCGGCATCAGCCGCGGCATGTTCGCGAACCAGTGCAGCATTGAGCCGCCGGTGCCCCAGCCGGCGTTCGAGCCGTGGCCGGGATTGTTGCGGCCGGCGAGCTGGAAGCGCGGCGCGTGTTTGATGCGGCGGCCCCAGATCTCCGAGCTGATCAACTGCTCGTTCTGCCAGTCCGGCCCGTATTCGAGCACGACCACCTTTTTGCCGGCGCGGGTGAGCACGTCGGCAAACACCGAGCCGGCGGGACCGGCGCCGACGATGACGACATCGACTTTCTCTTGCGTTGCCATGTCACCACCTCGCCGTCGGAAGGATATGGGGCATGTACGGCACGCCGAGGCGTTCGAAACCCTCGACCGTGCCGTAGACGACGTCGACGCCGTCGGTGCGGAACGCGCCGAACACGGCTTGTTGCGCCGGCGGTCCTTTCCAGTCGGCGTGCTTGCCGACGCGCATGGCGCCGATGAAGGCGAGCTGCTCGGCAGCCGTCAGCTGCGCAAATGTCTTGCCGTGACCGGCATTGCACTGGCGGTCGATCTCGTTGAGCGCCGCACGGTAGAAATTCACGAATGGCGGGCGCACGTTGGAGATACGGATTTGCAGCAACGCCTCATGCGGCGGCACCGAGCATTGCTGATCGACGAAATGGGCGATGCCGGCCTCGCGCGCGCCGGGCACCACCGTCTCGACGACAGCTTCGAGCCGGCTGGCCTCTTCCGCACTCAACACCTTGAGCGGGACTTTTTGCGCGCGGGCTTCGCGCGGCAGCAGCAGCACCTCGGCACCACCGACAGTAAATGCCAGCGCACCGGCCGCAGCGCCTTGCATGAAGGCGCGACGCCTGACCGTATCCATGGTGTCCTCCCCGCGAGCGTCCTTGATGGGCGCTTCGCATTTGTCATTGATTGTGCCAGCCGCTTGAGGCGAGCAGGAGCGAAGGCTACTGCCGCGCGCCGCGGCAGTCATCCAAAATTTTCATTAGTCTAAATTGAAGTGATCGTCCGGTGCTTTGCGCCGCGAGGAACGCATCACTGCTGCACGATCACTTTCGCGCCGACCGCAACGCGGCTGTAAAGGTCTTCGATCTCGGAATTGACCAGCCGGAAGCAGCCGGACGACACCGCGTGGCCGATGGTGTGCGGCGCGTTGGTGCCGTGGATGCGGTAGATGGTCTGGCCGAGATAGAGTGCGCGGGCGCCCATGGGATTGCCGGGACCGCCGGCCATGAAGCGCGGCAGATAGGGCTGCCGCTTGATCATCTCGGGCGGCGGCGTCCAGTCCGGCCACTCGGATTTGCGCGTCACCCGCAACAGCCCGTTCCACTGGAAGCCGTCGCGGCCCACCCCGATACCGTAGCGCAGTGCGATGCCGTTGTTCTGAACGAGATAGAGGAAGCGCCGGGGCGTATCGACGATCAGGGTGCCGGGCGCTTCGTCGGAGCGGTAGCGCACCGGCGTGCGGCGGTAGACTTCAGGCAGTGCCGCGCCCGGGTCGGGGGCAACGCCGGGATCGGAATCCTCGACGGTCGGCGCCATCTGACGCATGTCGACGGCCGTGCCGAACTGGGCGTGGCCGGTTGCCATCATCATCAGTCCGATGGCCGCCGCTGCCGCGGGCACCGCAATCCGGAGAGTGTCAGCCACCAATCGCGACATCGTTCGTGCGTCCTCGCTGGTGCAAGTCCTGGCTGGCGCAAGTCCTCGCGTGCGCTGCGTGAGCAAGTTCCGGCAACGCGCCCCCGGCGACACTGTCGCGCGGCGACGCAGCGAGCGCAAGCATACCAAGGACGCAAAGCGCTCCGCCAACCGGAAAGGGTTTCGCTGCGGCGCAGCAGCGCTCAACGGACGTGCTTGCCGATCGTCCAGCCGTGCTTGGCGAGATGCGTCTTCCGCGAAATGCGTCGGCTCGTCCTCGAGCGGCGTCGCAAACGTGTCGTTCCAGCGATTGAGGAAGCCGAACATCGCGATCACGCGCGACGATCTCGACCATCTGTTCCTCGCTCCAGTGCTTGCTAGCTCGATGAACATCTCGTCGGTGACGGCGTTCGGCACGCAGCCGGCCGCGACCGCCACGTCGAGCGCGGCGCGTTCGGCCGGCGTGAACAGCGGGCTGGTCTGATAGTCCCACACCGCATCGAGCTTCTGGTCGTCGACGCCCAGCTTGTGCGCGCCTTCCGCGGTATGCGCCATGCAGTACTGGCAGCCGGCAGAGCGGCTGGCCACGTGCGCCGATCAGCCGCTTGAAACTGTTCGGTCACCTTGCCTTCGGGATCGTTGACCGCGGCCGACAGCGCGCCGAATGCTTTGAGGATCTTCGGCTTGCGCTGCATGATGAGCTGGCTGTTGGGCACGAAACCCATGCGCTTGCGTGAGGCTTCGAGCACGTCCTTCACCTCGGGATTGGCGTCGGCGGGCAACGGGGCGAGGCGCGGCGCGGGGCGAATTTTGGCATCCATGAGGTCCCTCCATGTGACGCCCGACGACGGTGGTCAGCGCGTCGAAATCTCACTATCTTGTCTGTTGCGCTTCTTGCACGACCGCAAATTTCTATCGCAGCGGCGCCTCCGGCGCCACGTGGCCTGTAACCGAGGACACGAACTTATGATCGATCTGCATTATTGGACCACGCCGAACGGCCACAAGGTCACGATGTTTCTGGAAGAGACCGGGCTGCCCTACAAGATCTTCCCGGTCAACATCGGCAAGGGCGAGCAGTTCAAGGCGCGAATTCCTGGCGATCTCTCCGAACAACCGCATTCCGGCGATGGTCGATCACGATCCGCCCGGCGGCGGCGCGCCGATCTCGGTGTTCGAGTCCGGCGCCATGCTGGTCTATCTCGCCGAGAAGACCGGCAAATTCCTGCCGAAGGAGTCCGCGCGCGCACCGACGCGATGCAATGGCTGTTCTGGCAGATGGGCGGGCTCGGCCCGATGTCCGGGCAGAACAATCACTTCAGCAATTACGCGGTCGAGAAGCTCCCCTACGCGATGGACCGCTACCGCAACGAGGTGAACCGGCTTTACGGCGTGATGAACAAGCGGCTCGCCGACCGGCCGTTCCTCGCCGGCGAGTATTCGATCGCCGACATGGCGAGCTATCCGTGGGTCGTGCCGCACGAGCGCCAGGGCCAGAAGATCGCCGACTTCCCGCACCTGAAGCGCTGGCTCGACGACGATCGCGGCGCGGCCGGCCGTCGGTGCGCGCCTACGCCAAGGCGCAGAAGGTCAACCCGAGCCGGGCGGCATCCGCACCGCGGAGGAGCGCGCCATCCTGTTCGGCCAGACCGCGGCGTCAGTGAAGGCGGCGGCGCGGTAGAACACAGCAGCGCATCCCGGCTCTCCCCCGGGGCAAGCCTGGGGTCGGCCGGGATCCAGGCCACGCGGTGCGCGCAGCGCTTCCAGTCGAGCGGAACCTCAATGGGTATTCCGTTGGTCCGACTCGATCCGGCCATCGACGACGAAGACAACGTGAGCACGCAGCAGCAAGATCCAAATTGTGCGTCACTGCGATCACCGTCTTCCCTTGCTCGGTCGCAAGCCGCAGGAAGATGTCGAATACGATCCTGCTATTGCGGCTGTCGAGATTGCCGGTCGGCTCGTCGGCAAGGAGAAGCATCGGATCATTGGCGATGCGCGCGCGCGATCGCGACACGTTGGCGCTGTCCAGCCGAGAGCTGATATGCGTACTTGCCAGTAATATCTTTCAGGCCGAGTTCGGCGAGGAGCGTTTCGGCGCGGGCACGCATCTCGGCGTCGGTCAGCAACGCGCGCTTTCGCATCGGCATGAGGACGTTTTCAAGCACCGAGAACTCGGCGAGCAGGAAATGGTGCTGAACACGAATCCGATCTTGGCCAGCCGCAGGCGCGTGAGCGCGTTATCGTCAAGCGCATAGGTATCGGCGCCATCGAGCAGGATCCGGCCAGAGGTCGGCATGTCCAGAAGGCCGAGGAGGTAGAGCAGCGACGACTTGCCTGAACCACTCGGTCCAGTGATGGCGACCAGCTCGCCCGGGCCAGCGCGCAGACTGATGTCGGAGACGAGTGTCACCGGCGTGACGCCAGGAAGCACGCGCGTGAGCTTTTCAGCGGCGACGGTCGAAGTCATATCGCACCCCGAAGGATATCCACCGGCCGCAACGCTGCCGCCCGCCGCGCCGGGAGGTAAGCGGCGAGCGTCGCCGACACAACGGCGAATGCACCCGCCGCAAGTAGTGGATCATCGAGCGGTCCATGCTGAGCCGCTGCACCTCGACGACAGCCTTGATCTCGATCGGGGTCAACCTGACGCCCTCGATGATCGCGACGCCGAGGGCCGATCCCGCAAGCGCGCCGGCGACGCCAACGAGCACGCCTTCGAGGACAACACCCTCCGGATGAACGCGGCTTCGAATCCGATGCTCTTGAGAATTGCGATGTCGCGCGCCTTGTCATGCACGATCGTCGAGATGACATTGTAAATTCCGAAGCTGGCGACAACCAGGATGGCGCCGACGATCGTGAACATAATGATGTTACGCAGCTTGAGGACGGCAAAGAGATCCTCATTGGCCTCTTGCCAGCTCTCGCTGATGAATCCGAATCGCGTCTCGATCTGCCTGGCGATGGGCAGTGCATGGCGGTAGTCGTCGAGCCGGATTTCAATTCGGTTGACGATGTTCGGCCGGTTGAGCAGCACTTGCGCTCGCCGCAGCAGCGCGTAGCTGCGCCCCCGGTCGGTTGACAGAACGCCGGTGTGAAAGAGTCCCACAACCCTGACCATGAGCGTCGAGCCGGCCGAAGAGGTGGCGACGAGCATATCTCCCACCCGCACACCGAGCCGCTCGGCGAGCTGGGAACCCAGAATGATCCCGTTGGGCGCGGTCAAAAGATCGGTAACTTGTCCTGCGATCAGATCACTGGAGAGCCGGGAGACGCGTGCGTCGCGGTCGGGCTCGATCCCATACATCGTCGAACTGAGGTCCCTCGATCCGTTGCGCAGAATGATCGAACCGACCAGGGCGGGCGCGGCGGCCAGTCCAGACGTCTCCTGAGTTCGACAAGCGTCGCCCGCGCTTTGCGGATGCCGCGCGCTATTTCTTTGGGGCGGATTCCGCGAAGCTCTACCGCTCCCTCCGGGTAGATCTCATCCACGGGATGCACCGGTGCGCTGCGATACTCGTCTCGGATCGTGATGTGTGGCGTACTGTTGACGAGTTTGTCGATGAAGTCCTGCTGCGAGCCGACGAGCAGCGAAGAAGCACCGATGAAGAACATGACGCCGACCGCCACGCCTCCAATGGAGACAACGCTCGCCCGCTTGCGCGCGATCAGGTGTGTTGCGGCGATGTCGAGTGCGAGCCACATGGTTACACGCGGCCGCCGCTGGCCGCATTTGGGCTGTCCTCTTTATCAGGCGCACACGATTCCGTCTCGCAAGCGGGCCGGGGGATCGACTGCCACGCTCTCTCCTGGCGTCAGACCATCGAGGATCTCCGTCATTCGCCCACCGACCACGCCAGTCTTTACGATGCGCGTCGTGGCGAGATTGCCATCGATCACAAAGACGTGCTTGCCCTGCTTGCCCCGGATTGCCGTGCTCGGAACAAGGACGGCATCCTTCGTTTCACGCACAACGATATTGACTTCGACGACCATCCCGATGCGCAGCTCAGTGGGCGACGCGATGTTGACGCGCAGGCGATAGGTTCGCTGGACCGAGTTGCCCTTGGGCGTGATCTCTCCGATCCGGCCCTCGAAGATGCGGTCGGGAAAGGCATCGCTCTTGACCAGCGCGCGCTGCCCGACGGCGACGAGCGGGATATCGTCGTCGTCGACATCCGTGGTGATCCACAGCGGTTCGGTCTGGCCCACCCAAAACGAGCACTTGGCCCTCCCGGCGCGGTTCGCCGATCTCGCCATCGCGGCGGAGCACGATGCCGTCGAGTGGGCTCGTGATGGTCATCTCGGCGAGACGCTTTCGAGTCGCGATGAGGTTCGCGGTGGTCTGACGCAACTCGCTCTCGATCTGGTCGAAAGCCTGGAGGGTCGCAGAACCCGTCGCCAGAAGCGCGCGCACGCGCCGTGCCTGCGCCTCCAACAGCATCTGACGCGCCTCGATCTCGTCGACACGCGCACGCAGTTCTTGATCGTCGAGCCGAGCGAGCACATCGCCGCGGCTGACGCGCCGGCCCTCGGCCGCCTCAAGCGCGACAATGCGGCCGATCACGAGCGGCGCCACCTTCGCCCAGTGCACCGCCTCGACCGTCCCGCTGGCATAAACCGCGTGCACGGCGAGGCCTGTGCTTGCCCTCGCGATATGCACGGGCGGATGAAGCGCGTCCGAAACGAAGTACGCGCCCGTCGTGATTGCCGTGACCCCGATTCCGCCGACGATCAGAAGCTTGGCCCACATTCACCGGTCCCCTGTCTAATAGACAACGTCGTGGATGCTCGTCGGCAATTCATGAATGCATTGCGAAAGGCGGAAGCGTTCCTCCGTGGCAAATCGCCATCTTTTAGAATGATTTCAAACTCTAACGCGTCTTCCGCCTTGATCTGCGTCAACCCTGCAACCGATAGACGCTCGGCGCTTGGCTGACACATCCGTCAACATGCTCGCGCTGGCTCGCCTGAGCGTTGTGGTGTGAGGCACTTGTGCCGCAGGCTCTGACCCTCGCCCCGCCAGAAGCGCGTTCACGCGCGTCTTCGACGCGCTATGAGCGGGGAGAGGGTGGCGAGCGAAGCGAGCCGGGTGAGGGGCGTGTTCGCAAAATTCAGATTTTAGATGAGTTGCCCCTCACCCCAACCCTCTCCCCGCAAGAACGGGGCGAGGGGCAGACCGAGTCCGCGGCGAGAAATGCGGGAAGGCGACGAAGCTCACACCCTCTCGCAGATGCGGGATCTGCGGCCGCTCGCCCTGCGCCTTGCCGGTGATCGGCGGACGCGGCAGCTTGGTCGGGCCCGGCTCCATGACGAAGGTGTAGTCGAGCGAATACCACGGCCCCTTGACGTCGGCGCGCCGGCGCCGGCTCGTTCTCGTGCCGCACGTAATTGCCGATCAGCTGGCGGGTCACGCCGAACTGCACGTCGGTGTCGATGTTCTTGTCGTCCTGGACGTAGATCTGCGAGATCAGCGTCTTGAAGCCGTCCTTGCTGGCGAGGAAGTGCAGATGCGCCGGCCGCATGTTGTGGCGGCCCTGCGCGCGCAGCAGGTCGCCGGTCGGGCCGTCGATCGGGATCGGATAGCCGGCGGGCTTGATGCTGCGGAAGCCGATGTGGCCGTCCTTATCGGTGGTGAACTTGCCGCGCAGGTTCATGTCGGCCTGCACCGGGTCCTGGTTCTCGTAGAAGCCCTCGGTCGACGAATGCCAGATGTCGACCTCGGCGCCGGCGATCGGCTTGCCGTTTTGGTCGATGAAACGCGCGTCGACGAACAGCGTCTCGCCCGGCGTCGGCGAGCGCACGATCGAGCCGCCGTTCGGCGTCGGCGGCGAATGCATGCGCCAGAACGGCCCGAGCAGGCTGGCGTCGGTTTCCGGTCGGCCGTTCGCCGTTGTTGAGCATGACGATCAGCGTGCGAGAAGCCGAGCGAGCCCGACATCAGCACCGCTTCGTTATGGGTCTCGTTCGTGTCCTTGCCGATCGCGACGATGTAGTCCATCGCCTCGCGGAATTCCTCCTCGGTCAGTTTCACCTCGCGGGCGAAATCATGCAGATGGCGCACGAACGCCGACATGACTTCGCGAAAACGCGGGTTGGGGGCGCGCGCGATCTCCGCGAGCACGGCTTTGGTGACGTCCTGTTCGGTCTTCGATGATCATGTCAGCGCGTCCTCGGTCTCGGTGTCGTCATCCGCCCGATGATGAAACTCCGGCGGATCGATCCAGCCAACGGTTTGGACCATCTATAGCAAATTCGAGGGACCGCTGGATGCCCGCTGTCATGCCATCGCCGACATCACCGGACGATCGGTGGTTGCCGCGGCCTTGGCCCGCAGGCAGGTCGGGCAGAGGCAGTCTTCGATCTTCGAATCCGGCAGGCGCAGCCGATAAGGCTCGGCGGCACACCAGCAGTTGCCGGCGAGGCTGCAATCAAAATGCGTGCCGCAACGCCCGCAGTTTAGGCGGCGCGTTGCGGCGTTGTCGTGACTGCCGTGCATCCAGGCTCCAGTGTGGCGGATTTGACGTTCCTACCAGCATTGCCGCGCGTCCGTCGTAGGAACGCCAAATCCAAAGCCACACTGGAAGCAATGAGTTGCTAGTGTCCCTTTGGTTCCGACGCTTGTAAACGCGTGTGCGGCAAAGGGATACAAGCGTCGGAACCGGGACACTAGCGTCAGGTACCGCGGCCCCACAGGCCACAGTAGCGGCGCGAGATGAAGGGCAGGCCGTTCGCGTAGCCCGGCCATTTCTCATAGCCTTCGAGCTTGAACTCCTTCTCGCCCGGCTCCCAGCAACGTCCGGATTGCCCGAGCCGCTTGCCTTCGGCCGACGCGACCTGAAGCAATTTGAGCTGGTCCTCGACATCCTTCTTGGTGCCGAGGCGGTCGTTCGGCTGGCCGGGATGGCCGGGGATCAGGCGCTCCCAGTCGAGCGCGAGCAGGCGCTTCATGAACGCCTCGGTCTCGAGCGGGTAGAAGTCGATCATGCCGCGGCCCGGCACCGCGCCGACCGGCACGGTGTCGACCACGAACACGATCTTCTCTCGCGGCAGCCGCATCACCAGCGTGGAGTCGGAGTGGTTCAAGCCGAGATAGCGCAGCTCGATCGTGGTGCCGCCGAGCGTGATCGACGCAAAGTTGCCGACCACGCGATCGGGCAGCGGCGTGTGTCGGATCTTTGAGTACGGCCAGCCGCTTGCGGGCGTTGCGGTGGGCGACGATGGTGGCGCCGGCATCCTTGAACGCCTTGCCGCCGGCGATGTGATCGAAGTGGTGGTGGCTGTAGATCAGGTAGCGGATCGGCGCCTGCGTGATCTTGCGGATCTCGTTGACGTAGTCCTGCCCGCCGGTCGGCCGGCCATAGGCGACCGGATCGGTTGCAATCACGCCTTGCTTGGTGACGACGAACATCGCCTGATGGTTGCCGTTGCGGAAAATATAGACATTGTCCGTGCCGTCGACCTTTTTGGTCTCGATCTGCGGTCGCTTGCCCTTGTCCTGCGCCTGCGCGCTCACCGGCCCATAAGCCACGGCAGCGCTAAGCGCCACCATGGCGGCTGCCGCCGCCCCCCAACGAATGACCGACATTGTGAAATCTCCCCCTGCTGCCCCCGGCTGCGCCAGTCCGGCCGCAGTCGAGGAATTCGTCCGCCGTGCATCGGCAGAACAACGCTACAATAACACCGATCCAAATCGCTTAGTCCATAGCAGGGGCTGCGGCCGGGCGAGGCCCCGGCGGCCGTCCGGCAACAAAACCGGCCGGGAAAGGTCCCGGCCGGTTATCGCAGTTGCGATCAGGATTCGCCCGTCGGCTTATTTCTTGACGCTCGCTTTTTTTGCCGGGGTCGCTGGGGCGCGTTGCTGCGGCGCTTCGGGCGGTGGCGAGGCGTCCGCCGCATCGTCTTCGGATTCGTCATAGACGAAGCACAGATGATACTGGTCGGCCGGCACGTCTTTGCTGGTCGCGCAGTTGTGGAACATCATCAGATCGTCCTGCGTCGTATAATGTGTGTAGGGCGCGACCATGTAGCGGGTCTCGCCGTCGAACGACGAGCCGTAGCGGTCGATCCGGCCCTTGAGATTGGGCGCCACGTCGAGGATGGCGTCGTGCAGCGAATTGCCCTCGATGAAGTTGTCGGGGAGCTGGTCGAACGGGCCATCGTAGTAGTTGTTGACCCGTGAATTGCCCTCATACACGCCGATCAGGATTTTCCGGTTGAGCTTGTGGTCGCGGTAGAACGCGAAGCCGGTGCGCTTGCCGATCAGGATGCGGTCGGTCGACGGCGACGGCGTGAAGCTCTCGTTCGGCGTGATCGTCTCGTCCAACAGGTAGTGGAACGCCTTGAGCTTCGGGTTGTAGACCAGAAGGAAGCGCACGCCCGACTCGTCGAAGACCGGCCCGATGAAGCGCTCGTCGCGGCTCATCGCATCCGCCGGCGGCTTGACGTGACGCAGATCGTTGAGGTCGAACACCACCGTCTTGGCGCCGAGCGAAACGCGATAGGACAGGTCGTTGATTTTTTCGATCGTGACGCCGTCGGCCTTGGTGAGGACCTTGAACACCGCCGCGTCATCGTCCGACCGCCACTCGGTGAGTTCGGGCGCGAAGGCGAAATGCACCTGGCCCTGGTCGCGGCGCTCGTTCTCGAGCCGGATGTTGCCGGAGTATTGGACGCCGCCGTAGTTGAACTTGAAGTAGTAGTAGTTCTCGGTCGGATAGATCGTGACGCGGTCGGGCAGGCTGTCGAGCACCATTTGGAACACCGACGCCGCGTCTTTGATCTTGAGCGTGTCCTTGACCGCGAGATCTTCCACGAACTGCTGGTTGGTGTAGACGCGCAGCTGGCGGTTCTCGGTGGCATCGGCCGTCGTGATGAAGCTGGTCGTGACGAAGGCTGCGGCGAGCGACGGTTCCGGCCAGCAGGCTCCGCAGAGGTTTGCTTGATGATCATGGTCGTTGCTCCGATTTGAATTTGTGCGCGTTCTTTGAAGAAGGCGCCGGTCCCCTGGGGAGGGGACCGGCTTGGTGTTGTGGTCAGCGTCGGCCAGGGCCGCCGCGGAACATCTGCGGTCCGATCCGGCCCGGCCCGCCCATTTGCGGGCCGCGGTTGGGCGTGAACGTCGACTTCACGTTCATGCCGCTGCCGGCCATTCCGCCGCTCATTCCGCCCATGCCGCCGGTCATGCCCACCCATGCCCGCCGGTCATGCCGCCCATTCCGCCGGACATGCCGCCCATTCCACCCATGCCGCCACCCATGCCACCGGTGTTGCCACCCATGCCGCCGGTGTTGCCGCCCATGCCGCCAGTGCCTGGCTGGTTGGCTGCGCTGATCCGGCGGTTGTGCGTCTGCGGCGGCTGCTGCTTGCTCAGGCCGCGAACGTGGCCCTTGCCGTTGTTGGCTGGTTCGCCTTTGCTTGCGCCCGATGGTGGTGCCTGGGCTCAGAGTACTGGGGCTCAACACCGGCTATGGCCGTCGGGCTCAACCCGGCGTTGGCCCGCTGCGCTGTGGCTCAGGCTCGGCGAGTGCGCGGCTGAGGTTCGCACATGGCTCTTGGCGTCGTTTGGGCTCGCTGACGCTGGTGCGTGGCTGCTCGTGCCGCAGATGGCTGAGGCTGCGGATGTGGCTGATGCCGCGGCTGTGGCTCACGCCGCGATCGTGACTGTCGCTACGATGGTGGCTGACGCTCCGATCGTGGCTGATGCTGCGGCCGTGGCTGATTTTCCGCTCGTGGCTGATGCCGCGGCAGTGGTCCGGGAAGCTCGGTCCGCGCCGATGCCATTGACTCAGACGGCGGTAGTGTCCTTCCGAGCATGAACGCTGGTGTCCTTCCGACCAGCGTCGGTCGTGGCTCGCCCGGCGGCTGTGCGAGTGCCAGCGCCAGTGGCTGAAGAAGCGCGAGTGCGAGCCGGCCCGGTAGTGGCTGGCCCAACGGCCGTGGATGATCCCGACCGGCACCGCCATCAGCGGATACTCCGCAGAATATGCCGCGCTTGCCAGCGGGCAGATCTGGTAGACGCTGATGTCGCCAATCATGGTCGCGTCGTTCTTGGTGCTTTGTCCCGGGATCGGGTTGCCGGCTTCATCGACGACGATGTCGAAGTCGACCATGTAGGCTTGGCCGGGTCCGACCGGATTGACCTGTTGCGGCTTGTCGGAGGTTGCCGACTCCGGAACGAGTGCGTTGTACACATCCTCGGGCTGGCCTTGCGCGCCGTGGACCTCCGAATCATCGGGCTGGAATTCGCCGCTGGCCGCCGCGGCGGATTGCGTCGACACCTCCTGCACCTGCGCCTGCGCCTGACTGACCGGTGCATTGCACGGGCCTTCGGGCGAGCACAGCTTGTCGCCGGAGATCCAGACCGATCCGTCGGCCGGGCCATTGGCCACGCCGTTTGGCGAATAGCCGGGACCGAACGTGGCGCCGCCGGCGCAGTTGGCGTTGATGTACGGCGCGCCCTCGTGCGAGCGGTCGTACATGCCGATGTCGTAACGGCCCATCGCGCGCCAGGTCCCGGTCTGGTCGAGCTCGTAGCGGATGGTGCGCGCTTCGTGCGGCGTGGCGAACGCGTTCTCACGGCCGAGGCCGAGATTGCGCAGTCCACCGCGCTCGGCGACCAACATGATCGGCCGGCCCGAGCAGGCCGGGAACGTGATGTCGGAAACCGGACGGCTGTAGCCGGCGCGCGCGATGTCGGCCGGGTTCGAGAAGAAGTCCGGCAGAACGAATTCGCGCCGCACGCCGGAGGCGTCGAACGAACCGTTCGGACCGAGCCGCACCGACCACAGCGTGTTGCGCTTTTCATCGTCGGGGAGGCTGTTCCAGTCGGAGCCGCCGAGATCGGGGCTGCTCGCGACCGAGTAGTAGAGGCGGGTTTCGCCGTTCGCACCGCGCCACACGCCGAGACCCCACACGCGGCGGTTCGACTCGGCGATGTTCCAGCATTGCGGCGTGGCGTCGAACTGGCCTTCGCAATTCGCGATCCGCGCTTGCGATGACGGGTTGAACGCGATCGGCTGCAGGCTCATCTGCTGATTGGACTGCGCATCGACGAAGCTCGCGCGGCCCTGGGTGCCGTGATCGAAGCTGCCGAGATCGCGACCGTCGAGCCCGACGCGATGGATCATGCCGGTCTCCAGGTCGGAGACCAGGAGCTGCTTGTTCCAGCGGTCGTAAGCGATGTTGCCGAGCGCCGCGCCGGAGTTGGGCCGGCCGTTCAGCGTGATGGTGGCGAACAGTTGCGGCTGGTAGCCGTTCGCCGCGTCGAGCCGGTAGATCGCGCCGGGACCGCCTTGGCCGAACATGCCAGGCATCCACTGCGCATTGTCCGCCGTCCGGTGCAGACCGAACGCCGCGGTCGAGGTGACGTAGATGTTCGGAGGCGTGGCATCGTCGAACGCGACGCCGAACACCTGACCGATTTGACCGGCGGTGATCGGAGCGCGCTGCGGCTTGTTGGCCCAATGCTGGCCCTGCGCGGGTTGCCCCGGCGAGCGCAGATCAAGGATGCTGCCGACGGTTCCCTGCGCATCGATTGCAGGCTGTCCATTGGGGCCTTGCGCGACGCCGGAGAAGCGCGTGGCGAATGCTTCGCCGGGCTGCAGGCCTTGCGCCAGACTGGGGCTGGCGACAACCGAGAGCAGCAGCAATGCGGTCGCGCCGAAAAGTTCGGTGCGGCGCTTGGCGAGTCGGCGATTTGGATTTGTGTGTGTGGCGGACATGGGAAGGCTCCTTTTTGTTTTCTGGAGGTTGATTGCCCAACGCCACCACGTTCGACATCCGGATTAACTCCCGGCAATGTTTGGTCGCGAGGCGCAGCGCCCCGGTTCGAAATCGTCGTCAAATCAGGGAATCTGTACGGCCGTTCAGCAAAGCCGCGGCCCCGCAATTAATCGCAATCCCCGTCAAAACCGGCGCTAAACGCGGCTTTCCGCGATACCGTCGTGATCGCGGCGCGCGCAATCCAGACATTGTTCAAAATGGGACAGCGCATGCCGATGCGCGGATGGACCGCGTCGCGACGTCGCGGCCGATCGTGACGTGATTTGTGGGCTCGCCGTTGGTTACGGCCCGCGGCCGGTTACGGGCTCGGTGGCAGTCCGCCGAAGTAGCCGGCAATCTTCCACGCGTTGCCGTCCTTCACGTAACACAAGAGATCGCCTGGCAGCGACATCAGTGCATCCGCCGCGACGAAACCGAATTGGCCCGACGGCAAAACGATGCGAACGGTTTCGGCGTTCACCGCGCCGGCCGGTAAATTGTCCGGATAAATCCAGACCAAATGCATTCCGAGTTTGCCGACGATTGCTGTCGGCGCCAGCCCGCTGCGCACGGCGATGCCGTCGCTGACGGGGTAGTACCACGATGCCGATGTGGTGCCGGTGACTTTGCCGAGCTCGGCCGCGGCGGCGTTGTCGAATTTCGGTTCGCCCGGTCCGCAGAGCACGCCCTTGCGCTGCGGCGATGGATCGGCGCTCGCCTCGGTGGCGAACGCGCCGAGAATGTCCCAGCCTTCGGTGTCAGGATTGTCGAGATAGAGCGCGCGCGCCAGATTGTCGCTGCCGGAACGCGCCTTGTCGGTGATGTCTTTGCCGTCGTCGGTGGTCCAGAAGAAATCGCCGGCGACCAGCTTGGCAAGTGCAGCGCGATCTTTGCGTTGCGCGATACCGGCGAGCTGCTTGCGGAATGCGATGAAGCTCGGGTCCTTGACCGGCTGCGGCAGTTCGACCGCGATCGGCTTGTAGGGGCGGGGCTTGGGGCGGCCTCCTCGGCGTTCGCGGTGGCGAGCGCCGCGAGCGTCGCGATTGCGACCAGGGCCGCGATAGTGGGACGATCGCTGCGCATGAAAGCTTCCCCCATAGGCATCCGGCCGCTTTGCCGGCAACCACCGGCAGCTAAACAATGATCTGGCCGAAAAAATGTCCCGTGGCGCTGCGGGCCAAATGCAAGTTCCCTGTGCAAGCGCGCTTTGACTGACGCCTGACCGAACGAAGCAATGCTATGACGCTATCGATCGCCGGTCGATGCGCGGCCGGCAGCGATGTTCTGACAATTCAGCGAGCCGACCAGCCATGCCCGCGGTTTTTACGTCGACCTATCTCACGCCGATCCTGCTGCTCGTTGCCTCCAACGTGTTCATGACGTTGGCGTGGTACGGCCACCTGCGCTTCAAGGAGACGCCGCTGATCACGGTGATCTTCGTCGCGTGGGGCATTGCCTTCATCGAGTATTGTTTTGCCGTGCCGGCCAATCGCTTCGGCAGCGCCGTCTATACGACCGCGCAGCTCAAGACCATCCAGGAGGTGATCACGCTGATGGTGTTCGCCGGTTTCTCGGTGCTCTACCTGAAGGAGCCGATCACCTGGAACTACGCGATCGGATTTGCGCTGATCGCCGCCGGTGCGTTCTTTGTGTTCCGCGGCCGGCTTAAATCGCGGTTCGCCTCATGGTAAATCTGTCAGTGTTAATCTGTCAGTCCATTCATGATGTTATCCTCGAATTAAGTTGTCATCGCCGCAGTCTCGACATCACTCTGGAGTATCCCAGTCGCGTGATCGCGTTGGGTTCGATTGAGCGACACGTTGAACAGCGACACGTTGAACAGCGACCCGCTGAAACGGTGACACATGGCACTTGATGCAAAAGCACAAGCGGCGCTGGCGCTGCATCGGTTCGGGCTCGGACCGCGCGCCGGCTCGGTCGCGGCCATTGCGTCCGATCCGCGCGGTGCGCTGATCGCCGAGATCGATCGCGCGGGCGCGGGCGGGCTCGCGTCGGCTGACCTGATGAGCACCGGCATGGCGGCGCGCGCGGCCGCTGAATTCCGCGAAGCACAGCGCGAGATGCGCCGCGAGGCGGGTGGGCAGAAGAAGGCCGCGCCGAAAAATGCGCAGCCCAAGGATGCGCAGCAAGGACGCGCGCAAGAACGCGCAGCCGAAGAACAATGCCGAGGCCAATCCGAAGGGGCGTCCGCGGCCGTCGGTCGGCGCCGCTCCGCAGCAGATCTATCTCAACGAGGCCAAGGCGCGCTTCGATGCGGCGCTGACGGCCGAGATCGGCTTTGCCGAGCGGCTGGTCTGGTTCTGGTCGAACCATTTCTGCGTCTCCGCCGACAAGGGCATTGGTGCGGCCGATCGCGGGCGCCTACGAGCGCGAAGCGATCCGCGCGCATGTGCTCGGCCGCTTCGGCGACATGCTGCTGGCGGTCGAGAGCCATCCGGCGATGCTGATCTATCTCGACAATGCGCGCTCGATCGGCCCGAACTCGCGTCGCCGGCCTGAACCGCCGACGCGCGGCCTCAACGAGAATCTGGCGCGCGAGATCCTCGAGCTGCATACGCTCGGCGTGCGCAGCGTCTACACGCAGGACGACGTCACCAGTTTCGCCAAGGTGCATCACCGGCTGGACGCGTCGTGCCGCCGCGGCAGGACCCCGAGCGCGGCGGCGAGTTCAACTTCAATCCGCGCATGCACGAGCCGGGCGCGCAGACCGTGATCGGCAAGAGCTATCGCCGACACCGGCGTCGAGCAGGGCCGCGCGGTGCTCGCCGATCTCGCGCGCCATCCGGCGACCGCGAAGCACGTTGCGAGCAAGCTCGCGCGCCATTTCGTCGCCGACGAGCCGCCGCCGGCGCTGGTCGAGCGGCTGGCGAAGCGCTTCCTCGACACCGGCGGCGATCTCAAGGAGCTCGCCAAGACGCTGGTGATCGCGTCCGAGAAGCCTGGGAGGCGCCGCGCGCGCAAGCTCAAGCGGCCGGGCGAATGGATCGTCGGCGCGCTGCGCGCGCTCGGCGCGAGCGCCGCCGGATGTTCGGCCGCTGATGCAGGCGCAAAACCTGCTGGGCGAGCCGCTGTGGCGGCCGCCGGCGCCCAAGGGCTTCGCCGACGACAGCGCGCCCTGGCTCGACGGCCTGGCGCAGCGGCTCGACTCGCCAACCAGTTTGCGCGCCGCAATGCAGCGCGCCGATCCGATGGCGGTGTTCGAGGAAACGCTCGGCGCCGCTCGCGTCGGCGGAGACGCGCCAGGCCATCGCGCGCGCCGAAAGCCGCCCGCAGGCGCTGGCGCTGCTGCTGATGGCGCCCGAATTCCAGACGGAGATGACGATGACTCTCCACGCTCCCACCCGCCGCGAACTGCTGCTGGCCTCCGGCACGCTGTTCGCCTGGGCCTATCTGCCCAAGCTCGCGCTCGCCGAAGGCCGCGATCCGCGCCTGCTCGCCATCGTGCTGCGCGGCGCGCTCGACGGCCTGGCCGCGGTTGCGCCGGTCGGCGATCCGGACTGGGCGTCGCTGCGCGGCGACAAGGCGCTGACGCTCGACGGCAAGACGCCGGCGCTTGCCGCTCGACGCTTCTTCGCGCTCAATCCGGCGATGCCGAACCTGCACCGGCTCTACAAGGCGGGCGCCGCGACCATCGTGCACGCGGCGGCGACGCCCTATCGCGAGCGCTCGCATTTCGACGGCCAGGACGTGCTCGAAAGCGGGCTCGCGCAAGCCGGGCGCGGCTCGACACCGGCTGGCTCAACCGCGCGCTGGCGACGCTGGAGCCCGCCGATCGCGCCAATCCGCGCGCCCGCAACGCGTTCGCGGTCGGGCCGATTGCGCCGCTGGTGGTGCGCGGCGCCGGCGCCGGTGCTGTCGTGGACGCCGCCGCGGCTGCCGCCGGCGAGCGACGACACGCTGATGCGGCTGCTCGACCTCTATCGCCACACCGATCCGGCGCTCGCGCGCGTGCTGGAGGAGCGCATGGGGCTGGCGGCGATCGCGCGCGCCGGCGGCATGGAGCCGGGCGCGCCGAATGCGCAGCCGCGCGGCGCCGCCGCGGCAGGTGCGCGCCTATTTCGCCGAATCGGCCGGCGCCGCGGCGAAGCTTCCTGGCGCGGCCCGACGGGCCGCGCATCGGCGCGCTCGCCTTCGACGGCTGGGACACCCACGCCAACGAAGGCGCGCTCGACGGCCGGCTGGCCGCGCTGCTCGGCGCGCTCGACGGCGCCATCGCGGCGATCGAGACCAACATGGGCGCGGCTTGGCGCGAGACCGTCGTCGGCGTCGTCACCGAGTTCGGCCGCACCGCGCGCATCAACGGCACCGACGGCACCGACCATGGCACCGCCACGGTCGCGCTCCTGGCCGGCGGCGCGCTCAAGGGCGGCCGCGTGGTCGCCGATTGGCCGGGCTTGCAGCGAGGCCGACCTGCACGAGGGCCGCGACCTCAAGCCGACGACCGACCTGCGCGCGGTGCTCAAGGGCCTGCTGCAGGACCACCTGCGCGTCGACGAGCAGGCCTTGGCGACGCGCGTGTTCCCGGACAGCGCGGCGGTGACGCCGATGGCGGGATTGTTGGCGTAACGGCCACGTATTCCTGGGTATTCCCGGCGTCGAGGTGTTGCACCCATGGCGCCGAGGACTGGCCCGACTTTTGCTTCGCTCTAAGCGTTACCCCGTTGGAGGTATAGCCCGTCGTGAACCTTTCAATGGAGCCATGAAACTAATTAGGGTCATGGAAGTTGCTTGGATGGCCCGATGCCGGAGGCGTGCGATGAGCAGAAGAAAGCCCGAGTTGATTGCTGTCAGGATGGTGACCTGGCAGGAGAACACTGGATTGTACGGCATCGTCACCGAATTCGACGATGGCGAGGTGTACAGTGAGCCCTGGGGCTCGAAGGAAGACACCAAGCTTGCGGTGCGCATCCGCGCAAAAGACATCCGCCGGACCGTGAAATAGTCAGGCTTGGTTCTCAGGCATCGATTCCGAGCCGCGCTGCCGACGCAGCGCGGCTTTTTGCTTTTTCTGCGGTTGCTTTGCCGCGACTGCATAGTCGCTTCGACAAATGTCACGCGACATTTGTGGCGGACGTTATGTTCTCTCAGCGGCGATTCACGGGTTCACCGGCGGGTGGCGTAGCGGCGCAAGCCCGCAAGGATCAGCAAGTAAAGGAAGGCAACCGGCGTAACGAAAATCAAAAGCAACGGCCACAGATTGGATGCGGATGCAATTCCGTAGCCGGCGTGAATGATCATCGGCACAATGGCGATCAGCGGCAACAGCGCGGCCATTCGCCAGCGGCCGGACCATCGGAACGCCAGCAGCGGCTGCAGGACGAGATAGCCGATGATGGAAACGGCGGCGATCGACATGACGGCGATGCCGACAACCAGGAAAAAGGGGTCTTGCTGCATGATGGGCTCCGCTCTGGCAGGGGCTTGTCGCTGGGCGGCGCCTGCACCATCGCGCGGCGATATCTTTCAACCGCCCGGGCTGACGCCACGGTTCATGTGATTTAGTCGGTCCAGCCGCGCACGAGGTTCGACCGGATTGCGCTGGCGGGGCGGTCGCAAAACAGGAGAGGCGGGTTTCCGATCGGCGCTCGTGCGGGTTATCCTTCAGGATGAAGCCGCCGGCTCAACCGGGCGGCACGGGAGGAAGTCCATGCGCCGCGTCCGCCGTCTCGCCGCCATTCCCTGTCTCACCGTTGCCCTTGCGGTCCTTGGAATTGTCGCCACGCCACAACGCGCGGACGCCCAATCCTATCCCAACAAGCCGGTGCGCCTGATCGTGCCGTTCGTGCCGGGCGGCGCCACCGACGTGGTCACGCGGCTGATTGCAACGCACCTCACCAACAATCTCGGTCAGCAGTTCTATGTCGAGAATCATGGCGGCGCCGGCGGCAATCTCGGCATGGGTCTTGCGGCCGGCACGGCGGCGGACGGCTACAATGTGCTGATCATCAGCAACAGCTTCATCTTCAATCCGAGCCTCTACAACAAGATCCCGTACGATCCGCTCAAGGATTTTGCGCCGGTGACCGGCATCGCGACCTCGCCGTATCTCTTGACGGTGACGCCGTCGCTGCCGGCGAAAGACCTGAAGGACTTCATCGCGCTGGTGCGCGGCAATCCCGGCAAATTCAGCTACGCCTCGTCCGGCCGCGGCACGCCGGGCCATCTCTCCGGCGAATTGTTCCGCCTGCCGCTCGGCCTCGACATCGTGCATGTGCCGTTCAATGGCGGCGGTCCGGCGATCCAGGCGACGGTGGCGGGACACGTGCAGGTGAGCTTCAACGCGCTGCCGACCGGCGCGCCGCACGTCAAGGCCGGCAAGCTGCGCGCGCTCGCCGTCACCGCCGCCAAGCGCCATCCCGCGATGCCGGATGTGCCGACCATGGCGGAGGGTGGCGTTCCCGGCCAGGAGGTCGAGATCATGATCGGCGCACTGGTGCGCGCCGGCACGCCGCAGCCGATCGTCGACCGCTTGCAGCGTGAGATCGCAAAGGTCGTGGCGACACCGGAGGTGGCGGAGCGGCTGCGGTTCCTCGGCCTCGACCCCGTCGCCAACACGCCGTCCGAGTTCGGCGGCTGGATCAAGTCGGAGCTGCCGCGCTGGGCCAAGGTGATCGAGAACGCCAAGATTCAGAAAACGCAGTAAGCCATCTTCATGCGCATCGTCGATATCCGCGAGACCGCGGTCCCGCTGAACTCGCAGCTCGCCAATTCGAGCTTCGATTTCTCCGAAATGACGACCTCGGTGGTGGCGGTCATCACCGATGTGATGCGGGACGGGCGGCCGGTTGCGGGCTTCGCCTTCAACTCCACCGGCCGCTATGCCTGCGGCGCGCAGATGCGCGAGCGTTTCATTCCGCGGATCCGCGCCGCCAAGCCGGAAACGCTGGTCGACGGCGACGGCAACCTCGATCCCGAAAAAATCCTCGCCTGCATGATGCAGCGCGAGAAGGCTGGCGGCCACAGCGAGCGCTCGATCGCTATCGGCACCATCGAGGTGGCGGTGTGGGATGCGGTCGCCAAGATCGCCGGCAAGCCGTTGCATCGCCTGCTGGCCGAGCGCTTCAACGGCGGGCGCATCGCCGACAAGGTGTTCTGCTATGTCGGCGGCGGATGGTACTGGCCGGGCCAGACCATCCGCGATCTGCAGGACGAGATGCGCCGCCATCTCGACGCCGGCTACACCATGGTGAAGATGAAGGTCGGCGGCCTGCCGCTCGCCGACGATGTGAAGCGCGTCGAGGCGGTGAAAAGCATCCTGCCGTCGCATGCCGAGCTTGCGGTCGATGCCAATTGCAAATTCAACCGCGACGAGGCGCTGGCCTATGCCCGCGCGCTGGCGCCGTTCAAGCTGCGCTGGTTCGAGGAGCCTTGCGATCCGCTCGACTTCGCGCTGCTCGCGGAGATCGCCGGCGTCTATGACGGTCCGCTCTCGACCGGCGAGAATCTGTTTTCGACCGCCGACGTCGAGAACCTCGTGCGCTTCGGTGGTTTGAAGCCGGAACGCCGGGACGTGATCCAGGTCGATCCGCCGCAGGCTTACGGCATCGCGCAATATGCCCGCACGCTCGACATGCTCGCGCGCCACCGCTGGCCGCGCAACCTGCTGTTCCCGCACGGCGGCAACCAGATGTCGCTCGCGATCGCCGCCGGCTTCGGACTTGGCGGCGCGGAATCCTATCCCGGCGTGTTCGGCGATTTTGGCGGCTTTGCCGACGACGCACGGATCGAGAACGGCTTCATCACGCTGTCGGATCGGCCGGGCATCGGCTTCGAAGGTCAGGCGGCGCTCTATCGCATCATGCGCGAACTGGCCGGAGGGTAGGGAAGAGACTAGGATAGCGACCAAGAAACTGCCAAGGGAGGTTGCCCATGCCACTCCGATCCCGCGCGATCGGCGTGCTGCTCGCATGCATGTCGTGGGGTGCCGTGTCGGACGCAGCCGAACTCATTGTTCTGAGCAATCAGGGCGCAACGCCGGGGGTTCGCGCGCTCGCCGAGGGATTCCAGCGCGCCAGCGGCCACACCGTCACGGTGTTGGACGAAACCGGCAGTGCGCTGGAGCGGCGGCTTGCCAACGGTCCGGCGGACGTGATCTCGCTCGGGCCACCGGCGATGGCGGATCTCGTGAAGAAGGGGCAGGTGGTTGCCGACACGGTGACGCCGTTCACGCTCGCCGGGCTCGGCGTGTCCGTGCGCGCCGGCGCGCCCAAGCCTGACATCAGCACGGTCGAGGCCTATAAAGCCGCGTTGCTGGCGGCGAAGCGGATTGGCTATTCGCGCGGCTGCAGCGGCCAGCACGCCGCCGAGGGCATCGCGCAGCTTGGCCTCACCGAAGAGCTGAAAAGCAAAATTCAGCTCACCGGCGGTGGCACCGGTCCGGTCACCTTCTTCCTGGCGCGCGGTGACTTCGATCTCGGCATTCAACAGACCAACATCATGGTCGGCGCTCCGGGCACCGACTACGTCGGTCCGGTGCCGGGAGTCCTGAACAAGCCGTGTCCCAACAGCGTTGCGATGGTGACGGTGTCGAAACAGCCGGACCTCGCGCGGGCGATGATCCGGTTCATGATCTCCCCGGAGGCGGCGCCGCTATTGCGTGCGGTCCACGAGGAGCCGGCGAAGAATTGATGGCGAACGAGTGGGTGACGACGCTCATCAGCGGGGGTATCCATGCAGGCACGGATCAACACGGTTGTCGCATTGGCTCTTGGTCTTACGATAGCGAACATGGCGCAGGCTGCTGACATCACGATCTTCACGTCGATGGGTTCACTGTCGGGCGTGACCGACCTGGCCGCCGCGTACGAGAAGGCAAGCGGGCACAAGGTCACGGTCGCGGCGCGGATCGGGCCGGCGCTGCCGAAGGCGCTGAGCAGCAACGAGCCCGGCGATATCATCGCCAATTTCAGCAACGCGTTCGATGGGCTCGTCAAGCAGGACAAGGTCGTTCCGGGCAGCGCCATCGCGTTTGCGCGCGCCGGTGTCGGCGTCGCCATCAAAAAGGGATCGCCGAAGCCCGATATCGCCACGGTCGACGCCTTCAAGCAGGCCATGCTCAAGGCCAAGTCGATCGGCTATTCCAAGACCGGCAGCGGGCTGATCGCCGAGCGCGGCCTGCAGCGGCTCGGCATTTTCGATCAGGTCAAGGACAAGGTCCGTTACCTCGAAGGCACGCCTGTGGCGGTGTTTGTCGCCAAGGGCGAGGTCGAGATCGGGATGCAGCAATCGAATGCGATCGTGCCGGTCGCAGGCGCCGAATACGCGGGTCCGCTGCCGGGCGACCTTCAGGAATTTATTTATTTCTCGGTCGGCGTGTTGACGATCTCGAAGCAGCCGGACGCCGCGCGTGCGTTCATGACGTTCATGGCTTCGCCCGACGCCGCGGTCCATTTGCGCAAGTCGGCGATGGAGCCGGCCAACTAGCTTGGTCCGCCGACCGTGTTGCGCGTGCGCTCGAACAGGCGGGTGAGGTCGTCCGCGTCCTGCGCGGTCAAGGCAAGCCTTGTCAATAAGGAGAGCGGTCGTTCCGCCGGATCGGCGGGGTCACGGCCGCTCATATCGTCCTGGTGCTTGCCTTTGGCGCGCGGCAACGGCGGCAACAACTGCTGGTCGCGCGCCAGCACCGTCGTCATCTGCCGGTAGCCTGGCTCGTTGATGCCGAACAGGCATCGGCCCGGAATGATCCCGAACACATGCAGCAGATGCACGGCAAAGCCGGCCGGCAGAATGGTCAGCAGCACGCGCTCGCCGGACTCCAGCGTGAGGTTGGCGAGCGCGCGGTCTCCGAGATCGAAGTATTTGTGCAGGATCGGGTCGGGCATTCTGGCTGGGTGGTTATTCCGCGGCCTGCGGTGTCGCTCCGGCGTCGATGAAGCCGCCGGACTGCCGCCGCCACAGCGCGGCATAGTGGCCGCCGGCGCGCAAGCAGCTCGTCATGCGTGCCCTGCTCGACGATGCGGCCGCGGTCGAGCACGACCAGCCGGTCCATGCGCGCGATGGTCGAGAGCCGGTGCGCGATGGCGATCACGGTCTTGCCGGCCATCAGCGTGCCGAGGCTCTGCTGGATCGCGGCCTCGACCTCGCTGTCGAGCGCCGAGGTTGCCTCGTCCAGCACCAGGATCGGCGCGTTCTTGAGGATCACGCGCGCGATCGCGATGCGCTGGCGCTGGCCGCCGGAGAGCTTCACGCCGCGCTCGCCGACCTGGGCGTCGTAGCCGCGCCGGCCCTTCCAGTCCTCCAGCTCGAGGATGAACTCGTCGGCATGCGCGAGCTTGGCCGCGGCGACGATCTCGGCGTCGGTCGCGTGCGGGCCGGCCGTAGCGGATGTTGTCGCGGATCGAGCGGTGCAGCAGCGAGGTGTCCTGCGTCACCACCGAGATCTGCGCGCGCAGGCTCTCCTGCGTGACGCCGGCGATGTCCTGGCCGTCGATCAGGATGCGGCCGTCCTCGAGGTCGAAGAAGCGCAGCAGCAGATTGACCAGCGTCGACTTGCCGGCGCCGGAGCGGCCGACCAGCCCGATCTTCTCGCCGGGCGCGACCGTCGAGCGTCAAGCCGTCGAGCACGCCGGTGTCGCGGCCGTAGCCGAAGCGCACGTCCTCGAACGCGATCTCGCCGCGCGGCACCGTCGAGCGTCCGGCGCCTGCGGCGTGTCGGTCAGCGCGATCGGCCGGGCGATCGTCATCATGCCTTCCTGCACGACGCCGATGTTCTCGAAGATGCCGGTCACCTGCCAGGCCACCCAGCCGGCGATGTTGACGATCTGCCAGGCCAGCGGCAGCGCCATCGCCACGGTGCCGACCTCGACCTTGCCGCTGCGTCCACAGCACAGATCGCGAGCGCCGCCGGTGCCGGTCACCAGCATGCGCGTTGAGCGTCGACAGCGTCAGGCCGAACAGCGTGTTGAGCCGCAGCGAGGCGTAGAACATGCCGGTGTGCTCGTCGACCGCGTCGCGCACATAGGCGTCCTCGTCGCGCGCGCGCGCGAACAGCTTCACCGTGAGGATGTTGGTGTAGCTGTCGACGATGCGGCCGGTCAGCATCGAGCGCGCCTCCGACATCGTCCTTGGAGCGGTCGCGCATGCGCGGCACGAACACGCGCAGCATCACGAGATAGCCGGCGAACCACAGCAGCGATCGGCAGCGCCAGCCAGCGGTCGGCGGCGGCCGAGCAGGATCAGCGCGCTGGTGCCGTAGACCAGGATGTACCAGACGCCGGTGATCAGCGCGACCAGGCTCTCGCGGATCGCCGGCCCGGTCTGCATCACGCGGTTGGCGATGCGGCCGGCGAAATCGTTCTGGAAGAACGCCCAGATCTGCCGCACCACGTGCCAGTGGTTCTGCCAGCGGATCATGTTGGCGACATTGGCGGCGATCGCCTGGTTGGCCATGATGTTCTGCGCGGTCAGCGCAAGCGGGCGCAGCGACCAGCAGCACCAGCGCCATGCCGGCCAGCAGCGTGCCAATGATCGGCGAGCAGCTGCTCCGGCTGGCTCGAGGTGATCAGCGTGACGATGCGGCCGATGAACACCGGGATCAGCGTGTCGAGCAGCGCGACGACGAAGCCGGCGGCGAACAGGCCGACCAGCAAGCCCTTGGCCTGGCGCGCAAAATGCCAATAGAACGCGATCAGCCCCGGCGGCGGCTCCGGGCGCTCGGGCATTTCGGTCGGTTTCAGCAGCCGTTCGAACAGGCTGAACATGGCGCGCTCGCGAAAATGGCTGCGCGCCGCGCCGGACGCCCTAACGGACGCCGCGCGGCACGACCCGGACTGTGTGACGGAACGGGCGACGCAGTTAATCGGGGTTCATGACGGGAGTATGGCGTTTTCCCGCGATTCAACTGTGTTGTCGATCCAGCCAACCAGACGGTTCAGCACGTCGGCGCGAACCTGCGCATCCTTGCGGCCGGTGCGCGCCGGCACGTGAAAGGAATGGTCGGCATCGGCAAAGAGCGCCAAGGTCGCGCGCTTCCCGAGCGACCGACACAGCGGCTCGATCTGATCCAGCATCGCGAGCTGGTCGCGCGTTCCCTGCAGGAACAGCATGGGAATTTGCACGTCGAACAGATGCTTGGCGCGCTCCTGCGAAGGCCGCCCGGCCGGGTGCAGCGGAAACCCAAGGAACACCAGGCCGCGGACGCCGGGCAGGGCGGCTGCCGCCTGCGCCTGCGAGGTCATGCGGCCGCCGAATGATTTGCCGCCGGCAACAAGCGGGACACCGGGCATCAGCCGCGCGGCTTCGCGCACGGCGGCGCGCACGGCGGCGTGCGCAAGCTTGGGCGGGTCGGGCCGCCGGCTGCCTTTCTCCATATAGGGGAACTGGTAGCGCAAGGTCGCGATGCCGCGCTCCGCGAGTTCCGCCGCGACCGCCGCCATGAACGGCGTGGGTCATGCCGGCGCCGGCGCCATGCGCCAGCACGTAGCAGGCCCGGGCGTTGTCCGGCGCCTGCAACAGGCCGGACACGCGCAGCGTCTCGTCGATCGCGATCGTGACGGGCTCCGCCTCGCTCACCACCCGCATTCCTCCGTGCTCAGCCATGGCGATTGGCCTGGAGAAACCATATCATTTGTCGGATGTGCAGACGAGGACGTTGAGACCGATGTGCCGAAGCATCCGAACGCTGTTCAATTTCGAGCCGCCCGCGACCGACGACGAAGTTCACGCGGCGGCCTTGCAGTTTGTCCGCAAGCTGAGCGGATACACCCGTCCCGCCAAGGTCAACGAGGCCGCGTTCGAGCGCGCAGTGGGGGAGATTGCCGCCACGGCCAAGCGCCTGCTGGAATCGATGGAGACGACCAGTGCGCCGCGCGACCGCGACGTCGAAGCCGAGAAGGCGAAGGCGCGGTCGCGCGCCCGCTTCGCCCGCGCCGTGGCCGGTTGATGTGCGGTAGATTAAACGTCCGCCTTCGCAGGGGTGGTCAGTGCCAGTGACGGCACGCGGATCGGCCCGCGCAGGCCGGCTGCCGCGCCGAGCACGATGCCAGCCGCCGCGATGAACGAGGGCAGCGCGAGCGTCGACAGGCCGGTCAATCCTTGGCCGACGGAGCAGCCGAACGCCATGGCGCCGCCGGCGCCCATCAGCGCCGCGCCGGAGACCGAGCGCAGCGTCTGCCGCAGCGAGTTGTAGCCTTCCGGCTCGAACCGGCGCGTGAGCAGCGCGGTGATGAAACTGCCCGCGAGCGTGCCGGCCGCGAGCGCGATGCCGAAGTTCAGCGACAGCGCCGTGGGCAGCATCGCGTATTGCACGGAGTCGGTGATCGGCGAGATGAAGGTCAGCGTCGTGACCGGCGACGGGCTGAAATCGTCGGCGCCGAGATAGCCGGTGGCGAACCAGCCCGCGCACACCAACAGGCCGACCGCGATGCCGGCCGCGATCTGGCCGGGCGACTGCCGGAATCCGTTGATGCGCGAGCGCAAAGATCAGCAGCGCGCCGCCGACCGGCCGCGATCGCCAGCGCCACCGCGAGCTGATAGGTCAGGCCGAACCCGGTCGCGAGCGCGGGCAGCGAAATGGCTGCCGGCGCCTGCGCCGACCAGCTCATGACCGCGAGCCGCGCCGGCGCGATCACGCCTTTGAGCGTGATCGCCGCGGCAATGCCGATGACCAGCACCACCACCAGCGACGCAGGTTGCCGCGTCCGAGCAGCACCAGCGCGCGGGACGCGCAGCCGTTGGCGAGCACCATGCCGTAGCCGAACAGCAGGCCGCCGAGCAGCAGAACCGGCGCCGAGAACGAGGGCTGCAGATAGAGCGACTTGCCGATGTCGACCAGGCCGGCGACCGCCAGGATTTGCGTGCCGGCGATCGCCACCGCCAGCGCCAGCGCAAAGGTGCGGATGAGGCGGCCGTCGCCGTCCGTCCCACCAGCCGCGCAGGCTGCTGAGCAGGCAGAAGCCGCTGAGCAGCGCGACCGCGCCGAAGGCGAGACCGATGACGAGCCCGGAATAGATGACGATGTCTGGAAGTGCGTTCACGACGATAACCCAGCCTCTTGCGCGCCGGCCAAATTGGCCGCGGAAATCCTGTAATTGAGGCATTAGTCGCACGGATTCAATGCGATGGCGGGCATCGCGGAGAATAAAAATCTCTTTCTGCAATGTCTCAGGCGCTCGCAATAAACATGCTAGCGGCGGCCGGAGAAGAAATAACGTCCTTCTACCTCACATGCCGACGTGCTGGGCGGCTGGAGGTTCGCGGCAGTCACTCCGCCGCCTGCGCCGCATCTCCGGCGTCGATGAAGCCGCCGGACTGCCGCCGCCACAGCGCGGCGTAGTGGCCGTCGTGCCGGAGCAACTCGTCGTGCGTGCCCTGTTCGACGATGCGGCCGTGGTCGAGCACGATCAGCCGGTCCATGCGGGCGATGGTGGAGAGCCGGTGCGCGATCGCGATCACGGTCTTGCCGGCCATCAGCGTGTCGAGGCTCTGCTGGATCGCGGCCTCCACTTCGCTGTCGAGCGCGGAGGTCGCCTCGTCGAGCACCAGGATCGGCGCGTTCTTGAGGATGACGCGGGCAATCGCGATGCGCTGGCGCTGGCCGCCGGAGAGCTTGACGCCGCGCTCGCCGACCTGCGCGTCGTAGCCGGTGCGGCCGCGCCAGTCCTCCAGCATGCCGATGAACTCGTCGGCATGGGCGAGCTGCGCGGCGCGCAGGATCTCCGCTTCCGTCGCGTCCGGCTTGCCGTAGCGGATGTTCTCGCGGATCGAGCGATGCAGCAGCGAGGTGTCCTGCGTCACCACGGAAATCTGCGAGCGCAGCGATTCCTGCGTCGCCTTCGCGATGTCCTGGCCGTCGATCAGGATGCGGCCCTCTTCGAGATCGAAGAAGCGCAGCAGCAGGTTGACGACGGTGGACTTGCCCGCACCGGAACGGCCGACCAGGCCGATCTTCTCGCCCGGCCGCACCGTGAGCGAGAAGCCGTTGAGCACGGCATAGGGCCGCCCATCGTCCTGGATCGATGTGAGGCGTCCATAGCCGAAGCGAACATTGTCGAACGCGATGTTGCCGTCCTTGACGACCAGCGGCTTGGCGTCGGGCGGATCGATCAACTGCAGCGGCTCGCGCGATCGTCATCATGCCTTCCTGCACGATGCCGACTTCCTCGAACAGGTCGGTGATCTGCACCGCGATCTGGCGCGACATGTTGGTGAGCTGCAAGGTCAGCGGCAGCACCATCGCAATGGTGCCGATCTCGACCATGCCTTTCTGCCACAGCACGAGCGCCATTGCGCCGGCGCCGGCGATCAACAGCGCGTTGAGCAGGTTGAGGATGGTGCCGAACATCGTGATCAGGCGTTGCGCGGCAATAAAAACGTCGACGTGGCGATCGACCGCGTCGCGCACGTAATTGTCCTCGTCGCGCGGCCGGGCGAACAGCTTGACCGTGAGGATGTTGGTGTAGCTGTCGACGATGCGGCCCATCAGCGCCGAGCGCGCTTCCGAATTGACCTTGGAGCGGTCGCGCATGCGCGGCACGAAATACCACAGCAGCGCGACGTAGCCGGCGAACCAGCCGAGGATCGGAATGGTGAGCCAGGCGTCGGCGGTGGCCGTCATCACCACGGCGGTGACGCCATAGACCAGCACGTACCAGACCGCGGTGACCGACGAGACCAGCGTCTGCCGCACCGCCGGTCCGGTCTGCATCACGCGATTGGAGATGCGGCCGGCGAAATCGTTCTGGAAGAACGACCAGCTCTGCCGCACGACGTGAAAGTGCGCCTGCCAGCGGATCAGGCTGGAGAACGGCGCGGCGATCGCCTGGTTGGTGATGAGATAGCGGGTAAATGCGATGCCCGGCCGCGCCACCACGACGATCAGCAGCATGCCGATCAGCCACGGCCAGGTCTCGGCGAGAAAGCGATCCGGCGGAATCTGCGACACGTAGGTGACGATGCGGCCCATGAACCACGGGATCGCGGCGTCGGTCAGCGCGACGAAAAATTCGACCACGAACAGCGCGATGAACAGCGGCTTGGCTTGCCGCGCAAAGTGCCACAGAAATCCCAGCAGTCCGGCAGGAGGCTCCGGATGCTCGGGGGTCGCGGTCGGCTTGAGGAATTGTTCGAAGCGCTTGAACATTGCAGGTGATTATAGGCCCTCGCGCCGCTTGGCTATAGCGGTTACTTGCCGGGCGAAACGCGCAGAATACGGCCGTTGGAATTGTCGGTGGCGAGATAAAGCGCGCCGTCCGGCCCCTGCCGCACGTCGCGGATGCGCTCGCGCAGATTTTGCAGGAGGCGCTCTTCGCTGCCGACCTTCTCGCCGTTGACGTCCAGCCGGACCAGCATCTGCCCGGCCAGCGCGCCGACGAACAGGTTGCCGCGCCACTTCGGAAACAGATCGCCGGTGTAGAACGCCATGCCCGAGGGCGCGATCGAGGGCACCCAGTATTTCACCGGCTGCTCCATCCCGTCGCGATGGGTGCCGACGCCGATCTTGGCGCCGGAATAGTCGATGCCGTAGGTGATCACTGGCCAACCGTAATTCTTGCCGGCTTCCGGAATGTTGATCTCGTCGCCGCCGCGTGCGCCGTGCTCATGCGTCCACAGCTTGCCGCTTTGCGGATGGAGCGCGGCGCCCTGCATGTTGCGATGGCCATAGCTCCAGATCTCGGGTTTGGCGCCGGCGCGCTTGACGAACGGATTGTCGGCCGGAACGCCGCCATCAGGCGTGAGCCGGATCACCTTGCCGAGATGGTTGCCGAGGTTCTGCGCCTCGTCGGGATAGCGGAAATGATCGCCCGTGGTAAGAAACAGGTTGCCGTCGCGCGCCTGCACGATGCGGCAGCCGAAGTGATTGCCGCTCGAGGGCGGACCGTCCTGCTGGAACAGCACCTTGACCTCGTCGAGCCGCGGCGGATTGCCGTCACTGAGGCGCGCGCGCGCCAGCGCGGTTTGCGCGCCGCCGCTCGACCGGCAGCGCAAAGCAAAAATAGATCGTGCGGTTCTTCGCGAAGTCGCGATCGACGATGACGTCGTGCAGGCCACCCTGGCCGCGCGCGACAACCGGCGGAACGCCGTCGATCGGCGGCGAGACAGTGCCGCCCTTGGCGACCAGGCGCATCCGGCCGGCTCGTTCCGTCACCAGCATCCGCCCATCCGGGAGAAAAGCGATCGCCCAGGGAAACGACAGGCCGCGTGGCGGCGGTCTCGATCGTGAGATTGTCGGCGGCCGGTGAGCCCGATGGCCGGAACTGCGGCTGAGCCTGGGACGGCAGCGCGCTTGTCACCACAAGCAGCGGGATGGCGGCTGCGGCCGGAAATCGCATTGGAACGCTCCTCAAGCGGGGGCACACGGCGGGTCAGACCCGACAACTATGCACCGCGCGGAAGGTTTCCAACATCGCCGGCTTATAAAATCTCCGCCAATCGAGTCACTGCCGTCACGATCGGTCTCTGACCATGACGGCGGTCAGCCCGCCCATGACCGTGAGCAGACTGGCCGTCAGCAGAGATGCGATCAGCAATGCGATCGCAAGCGACGCCTGGTCGGCATTGACGGCCATCGCGAACGTGTCTGCCCGCGCGATCCCGATCGATACCGCCGTGACGGCAACGATCGTGGACAGCGCGAGGGCCGCGGTGGCGATCAAACCCACCATGGCGGCGGGTTGCCGCCGTGCTTCCGCTTCCACCCATGTGCAGGCTGGCGCCTCTGGGGTCCCGACCATGTCACTCTCCGCGAATCAAATTCGTCCTGATACCGAGAGTCGCGGCTGAAGCCGGCTGGGATTCGTTCGGAGTTGGGCGAAGGGCGTGATGATTGACGGCGATTTCGTGAATTTGGTTAATGAAGTATTAAGTGCCGCCGCGCCGAACCACGCGCAGCCGAGCGACGTCTTACTTGCTCGGTTCGAGCTGGCGATAGATCGCGCTCCAGCGTTTGATCTCGCTGACGATGAATCGGTCGAGCGCCGCCGCATCCGCGTCCATGCTCATGAGCGCGTCGCGCATGAAAATCTGTTTCACCGGCGTGGTTGCAAGATAGCGCCGCACCTCCTGGTTCACCCGCGTCACGATTGCCGGCGGAAGATTCTTCGGGCCCGCCAGCCAGAACCAGATGGCGCCGCCGATCTCCGGATATCCGGCTTCCTTGAGCGTGGGTACGTTTGGCAAAGCCGGGTTGCGCTCGGTCGAGCTCACCGCAAGCGGGGCGATCGTTCCGGCCGCGATGTGCGGGAGCATCGGCGCGATCGGTAGCGTCGCGAGCGAAACATGATTGCCGATGAAATCGGTCTGGAGTGGAGCGCCGCCACGATAGGGCACGTGGTTGATCCGGTTCGCTCCGACCTTGAGGCGGAACTGATCCACCATGAGCTGGCCGAGCGTGCCGGTGCCCGGCGATCCGAAATTGATCGGCTTCTCGCCCGCGAGGCGGACCACGTCGGCAAGCAATTTGACGCCGAGCGCGGAGTGCGCCGCGAAAATGTAGGTCTCGCCACCCATCATCGCGATGTGGGTGAAGTCGGCGATCGGATCGTAGTCCACCTTCACGCCGCTCGCCGGCCCGAGAATGTGCGGACCGAAACCGCCGGCCATCAGCGTGTAGCCGTCGGGTTCCGCGCGCGCGACCTGCGTTGCACCGACCGCGCCGCCGGCGCCCGGGCGGTTCTCGACGACGAACTGCTGCTTGAAAACCTTGGTCAGTTCTTCGGCAACGAGGCGGGTCATCCGGTCGGTGCTGCCACCGGCGGGAAACGGCACCACCACGCGCACCGGCTTGGCCGGCCATTCCTGCGCAGGCGCGGCGTTGCTCCAGGCGAACGCGGCGGCTGTCGAGAGTGCGGCGGCGGCAAGCGTAGCAACGATGCGCATCGGTTCCTCCGCGGGCGGCATGGCGCCGCGCCAACGCGCGAAGCATAGGGACTAACGGGGTATCGTCAAAATGCCGCCGGCTGCGTCATTGTGCAGCTTCGATCTCGCGCGGTTGCCAATCCATTGCGACATGGCCGCGTTCGCTCGCAATCCGATCGAGCCAGCTCCGGATTGCTGGAAACGAGTCGAGATCATAGTCGCAAAGGTGAGCCACGTGGGTGTAGGCGTATAGCGCGATGTCGGCGATCGTATAACGCCCGGCGGCGAAGTAGTCGTTGTGCTTGACGTGGTTTTCCATCACTTGCAGCGCCCGGTAGCCTTCCTCCATCCATTCCTCGAGCGCGTGACGCTGCAGTTCGCGGCCACCCTTCACCAGTGCCAGCCAGAAATAGGCGGCGCCGAGATTGGGCTCGAGGCTGTGCTGCTCGAAGAACATCCACTGCAGCGTTTCCGCGCGATCGATCCGGTCTTCGGGAGCGAGCGGTGTGCCGCCGGCAACGTACCAGAGAATGGCATTTGACTCCGCGAGATGGCGCCCGGGCGCGACCTCGAGCAGTGGCACCTGGCCGTTTGGATTCTTCTGCAGGAATTCCGGCGTGTGGCTTTCGCCTTTGAGGATGTCGACCTCGACCAGACGATAGGCGACGCCAAGCTGGGCGAGAGCGAGCCTCACCTTGTAGCTATTGCCCGACCGCTGCATCGAATAGAGCGTTTGCATCCCGGCAGCCCAATTCGATTGTTTGTGGGGGACGGCTTAGGCCCCGTTCGGCGATGGGGCTATGACAGGAGAACGGCGAAGCCATGTCAATCACGAACCCGATTGCCGTGAAAACGTTTCGCGACGCAACAAATTCAGCGCAACTTATTTCCTATTGTCGTCGCCAGAGAGTGTTCTATGCGGAGCGACAACGACGCCGCGGCGCACACAAGCCCGGACGGTGCCCCTCGACGCGATAGGTCGGCCGGCTGATTCTCACAAAGGATTGACCGGCGGCTGGCCGGCGTGCGACGGCCGCCGAAAAAAATCGCGCACCGAGCCCAATCCGGCCCGGATTCTGCTGTTGGGATGGCCACTTGCCCTTGCCGGACTCGGCCCAGGGCTCTAGGAGTTGTCCACCAACACCGGGCCACAGAACAGGAGATGACAATGGCCTTCCTTGCCGAGCAGCTGAAGCGCATCAAGCCGTCGCCGACCATCGCGGTGACGGACAAAGCGCGCGCGCTCAAGGCGGCCGGCCGCGACGTCATCGGGCTCGGCGCCGGCGAGCCCGATTTCGACACGCCCGACAACATCAAGCAGGCGGCGATCAAGGCGATCCAGGAGGGCAGGGCGTCGAAATACACGCAGGTCGACGGGATGGCGGAGCTGAAGGAGGCGGTCGCGCGCAAGTTCAAGCGCGAGAACGGCCTCGACTACAAGACCTCGCAGATCACCGTCGGCGCCGGCGGCAAGCAGGTGCTCTACAACGCCTTCATGGCGACGCTCAATCCCGGCGACGAGGTGATCATCCCGGCGCCGTATTGGGTCAGCTATCCCGACATGGTGCTGCTGGCCGGCGGCACGCCGGTGCCGGTGGTCGGCACCATGGAGAATGGGCTTCAAGATCGACGCCGGCGGCGCTCGAACGCGCGATCACGCCGAAGACCAAGTGGTTCCTGCTCAACTCGCCGTCGAACCCGACCGGCGCCGCCTATTCGCGTGCCGAGCTGAAGGCGTTGACCGACGTGCTGCTGAAGCATCCGCATGTGCATGTCATGACCGACGACATGTACGAGCACCTCGTCTATGACGACTTCAAGTTCTTCACGCCGGCGCAGGTCGAGCCGGCGCTGTATCGAGCGCACGCTGACGATCAACGGCACCTCGAAGGCCTATTGCATGACCGGCTGGCGCATCGGCTATGCCGGCGGGCCGGAGCCGCTGATCAAGGCGATGGCGATGATCCAGTCGCAATCGACCACCAACCCGGCGGCGGTGTCGCAATGGGCTGCGGTCGAGGCGCTCAACGGGCCGCAGGACTTCATCCCGAAGCACAACAAGATCTTCAAGGAGCGCCGCGACCTGGCGGTGTCGATGCTCAACCAGGCGAACGGCATCAAGTGCCCGACGCCGGAGGGCGCGTTCTACGTCTATCCGTCCTGCGCCGGCACCATCGGCAAGCAGGCTTCGACCGGCAAGACGCTCAAGACCGACGAGGACTTCGTCACCGAACTGCTGGAGGCGGAAGGCGTCGCGGTGGTGCAGGGCTCGGCGTTCGGGCTCGGTCCGGCGTTCCGCATCTCCTACGCGGTCAAGACCGAAGACCTCGAGGAGGCCTGCCGGCGCATCCAGCGGTTCTGCGGCAATTTGAAATAATAGCGTGAATGCCGAACGTCGCCCGGCGTTCGCATTTGCAACAAAATCGTAAACGTGCACGTCGCGAAGCCGATCCGGCGGACGCCGGGTAGCTAGCGGTAGCCCGGCGCTTTCCGCTAAACTGGCCAAGACTAGACGGGCGGGTCAGACGTTCCGGGCGCGTTCTTCGCAAAACGCCCGGGCACCGAGGAGGGTGACATGTTTCGCAAGGCTATCGCCGCCGCAGCACTTGCTGCTGGCGTTCGCCGCGCTCGAACCCGCAGCTGCGCAGCGGATCCGGGCGGGCGTGCTGAGTTGCGACGTTTCCGCTGGTTTCGGCTTCATCATTGGCTCGCAACGTTCCGTCATCTGTACGTTCTCGCCGGATCGGCGGGCGGCCGGAAGTCTATACCGGCACGATTTCGCGGTTCGGTCTCGACATCGGCGCCACCGCCGGCGGCCATATGGTGTGGGGCGTGTTTGCCGAATACGCGGGACCGCGGCCGGGCGTGCTCGCCGGCGACTATATCGGCGCGACCGGCGAGGCGACAGTTGCGGTTGGCCTTGGCGCCAACGTGCTGGTCGGCGGCTCGAACCGCCAAGTCGCGCTGCAACCGCTCTCGGTCAGTGGACAGGTCGGGCTCAACCTCGCGGTCGGCGTCGCCGATCTGCGGCTGCGTCCCGGCCGCTAGTCCGCGACACGCAACAACAATATGCATGCAACGGCCGCCTGTGGGCGGCCGTTTTGCATTGAGCCACGCGCGTTGATCGTGGAACTCGCCGATTTTGAACGCGGCGGCGCCACGATATCCCGTGTGGTGCTGTCGCCTCTTGCCAATCCCCCATCCGGTTTGAAACGATGGCCCTATCCGGCACCGTCTAGAGCCGCGTCGAGCTTGGGAGGCGGATATGGCACAGAACGGCACACGAGCCACGGGCCCCCGGTGCATCGCGCTGGTGGGCCCGTTCCAAAGCGGCAAGACCACTCTCCTCGAAGCGATCCTCGCGCGCACCGGCGCGATCCAGCGCCAGGGCACCGTCGATGCGGGCACCACGGTCGGCGACGCCAGCAAGGAGGCGCGCCATCACCACATGAGCGTCGAGCTGTCGGTCGCCACGACGAGCTTCATGGGCGAGACCTACACCTTCGTCGATTGTCCCGGCTCGGTCGAATTCATCCACGACATGCGCGCCGCGCTGCCGGCGGTCGATGCCGCGGTCGTCGTCTGCGAGATGGACGAAAAGAAGATCCCGCAGCTGCAGTTGATCCTGCGCGAGCTCGAAGAGCAGAAGATTCCGCGCTTCCTGTTCCTGAACAAGATCGACAAGGCCGATTCCACCATTCACGACGTGCTCGCGCTGCTGCAGCCGGCGTCGCGCTCGAAGCTGCTGCTGCGCCAGATTCCGACCTTCAACGGCGACATCGTCAGCGGCTTTGTCGATCTCGCGCTGGAGCGCGCCTTTGTCTACAAGGAGCACGCCGCTTCCGAAGTCGTTCCGCTCGAAGGCGACATCGCCGATCGCGAGAAGACTGCGCGTTTCTCCATGCTGGAAACGCTGGCCGACCACGACGACGAATTGATGGAGCAGTTGCTCGGCGATATCGAGCCGCCGAAGCGACAAGGTGTTCGACGATCTGTCGAAGGAATTGCGCGACGGTCTGGTCTGCCCGGTGCTGATCGGCTCCGCGACCCGCACCAACGGCGTGCTGCGTCTGATGAAGGCGCTGCGCCACGAAGCGCCCGATGTCGCGACCACCGCCAAGCGGCTCGGCGTCAAGGCCGGCGGCGATCCCGTCGCCTATGTGCTCAAGACCTTGCACACCGCGCACGGCGGCAAGATGTCGATCGCGCGCGTGCTCAACGGCCAGATCGGCGACGGCATGACGTTCCTGACGCCGGAGCGCGAGGCCGGCCGCGTCGCCGGCGTGTTCAAGCTGGTGGGCCAGACCACCGAGAAGCGCGGTCCCGCCGGCGTCGGCGAAACCGTCGCGCTCGCGCAAGCTCGACCACGCCATGACCGGCGACACGCATCACCGCCGGCAAGCAGGCGCATCCGTCGCTGACGAAGGTTGCGCCCGGTGCCGCCGGTGCTCGCCATCGCGGTCTCCGCCAAGGAGCGCAAGGACGACGTCAAGCTCGGCCAGGCGCTGCACAAGCTGGTGGAAGAGGACCCTTCGCTCACCGTCGTCCACAATCCCGAGGCGCACGAGGTCGTGGTGTGGGGGCAGGGCGAAATGCATCTGCGCGTCGCCACCGAGCGGCTGGCCGACCGCTTCGGCGTCGCCATCGTCACCGGCAAGCCGACGCGTCGGCTATCGCGAGACCATCAAGAAGCCGGTCCTGCAGCGCGGCCGCCACAAGAAGCAGTCGGGCGGCCACGGCCAGTACGGCGACGTGGTGCTCGATATCAAGCCGCTGCCGCGCGGCGCGGGCTTCGTGTTCGAGGAGGAGATCAAGGGCGGCGTGGTGCCGCGCAACTACATCCCGTCGGTGGAGGAGGGCGTGCAGTCGACGCGCTCAAGCACGGCCCGCTCGGCTTCCCGGTGGTCGACGTTGCGGTGAAGCTGATCGACGGCTCCTATCACACGGTCGATTCCTCCGACATGGCGTTCCAGCTCGCCGGCCGCATCGGCGATGCACGAGGGGCTGCCGCAGTGCCAGCCGGTGCTGCTCGAGCCGATCTATCAGGTCGAGATCGTGTGTCCGTCGGACGCGACCGCCAAGATGAACGCGCTGATGTCGGGCCGGCGCGGCCAGATCCTCGGCTTCGACACCCGCGAAGGCTGGGACGGCTGGGACGTGGTGAAGCGTGCAGATGCCGGAGTCGGAGATCGGCGACCTCATCATCGAGGTGCGCTCGGCGACCGCCGGCGTCGGCAGCTTCACCTTCAAGTTCGACCACATGGCGGAGCTGACCGGCCGCACCGCCGACCAGATCATCGCGGCGCGCAAGGCGGCCGCGGCGGCGTAAACGGCGGGGATGGGCGGGCGGGCCGGCGGTCGATCCGCCTCACGCGCCCCATACCTCACGCGTCCATGCCGCATCTGTGACTTGCGGGTGATCGCCGGGCCTCGTACCTCTTTGACAGTCTACCGGAGGACCGAGCATGCATGTCATCCGCCGCCGCGGCTGGGAAATCCCTGAGCGCCAAGCCACTCCCGAGCACTCTGTTCTTCAACCGCCGGGCCTTCCTGGCGGCGACCGGCGCCGCCGCGCTGGCGCTGTCGCCGCAGCTCGCGGCGGCGCAGCGGGTGTCCGACATGCCGGACCCGAGCGCGAGCCTCTATCCGGCCAAGCGCAACGAGAAATACGCGCTCGACCGGCCGGTGACCGACGAGAAGATCAACACCAACTACAACAACTTCTACGAGTTCGGCTCGACCAAGAAGATCGCGCGCGCGGCGCAGGCGCTCAAGCTGCGGCCCTGGACAGATCAAGCTCGACGGCATGGTCGAGAAGGAACAGGTGATCGACATCGACGATCTCCTGCGCAAGGTGCAGCTCGAGGAGCGGCTTTACCGCATCGCTGCGTCGAGGCGTGGTCGATGGCGGTGCCGTGGTCGGGTTTCCCGATGGCGCAAGCTGGTCGAGATGGCGAAGCCGCTGTCGTCGGCGAAATACGTGCGGATGGAAACCTTCCTCGATCCCGTCGATCGCGCCCGGGCAGCGGCAGCGCTGGCATCCGTGGCCCTATGTCGAGGGGCTGACCATCGCCGAGGCGACCAACGAGCTCGCCTTCATGGTCACCGGCGCCTATGGCAAGCCGGTGCCAAAGCAGATGGGCGCGCCGATCCGTCTGGCGGTGCCGTGGAAGTATGGCTTCAAGTCGATCAAGTCGATCGTGCGCTTTCATTTCACCGACAAGCGGCCGAAGTCGTTCTGGGAAGACCTGCAGGCGTCGGAATACGGCTTCTGGGCCAACGTCAATCCGCAGGTCGCGCATCCGCGCTGGAGCCAGGCGACCGAAGAGGTGATCGGCACCAACGAGCGCAAGCCGACGCTGCTGTTCAACGGCTACGGCGAATACGTCGCCGACCTGTACAAGGGCCTGGAAAAAGAGCGCCTGTGGGCGTGAGCGAACGTTGCTGCGGGTAGATAGCCAATGCTCGACCCGCCTACCGCTTTCGGGGAGCGGACAGGTTCACTTTCCATCGCCGGCTTTCCACTTCCGCCAGCTTGCCGCGCCAGTCGCGCGTCACCGCCGAGATCGCCGCCGTCGCGAGCAGCAGCGGCGCTGATCAGAGAGCAGCACCAGCGCGATCGGGCGCTCGAGGAAAATACGCCCAGGTGCCGTCCGACATGATCAGCGACTGGCGCAGCGACATCTCGAAGATCGGCGCGATCACCAGCCCGAGCACCAGCGGCGCCGGATCGAAGCCGAATTTCTTGAGCGCATAGCCGACCACGCCGAAGATCAGCATGATCCACACGTCGACGATCGAGTGGTTCACCTCGTAGACGCCGATCACGCAGAACATGATGATCAGCGGATAGAGATAGGCATACGGTATCCGCAACAGGTTCACGAACACGCCGACCAGCGGCAGGTTGAGCAACAGCAGCATCAGGTTGCCGACATACATCGACGCGACGAAGCCCCAGAACACGTTGGGATGGTCGTTGACCAGCGTCGGTCCCGGCGGCACGCCGTGGATCAACAGCGCCGCCATCAGCACCGCGATCACCGGCCCGGTCGGCAGGCCGAGCGCCAGCATCGGCACGAATGCGCCGGTCGAGGCCGCGTTGTTGGCCGATTCCGGTCCGGCGACGCCGGCCACCGCGCCCTGGCCGAATTGCTCCGGCTGTCGCGACAGCCGCGTCTCCAGCGCATAGGACATGAAGCTCGAAATGATGTGCGCGGAGCCCGGGATGATGCCGATCAGGAATCCCAGCACCGAGCCGCGCGCGATCGGCATGCCGACTGCCGCCACTCCTCGCGGGTCGGCCACAGTTCGCGCAGCCGCGGGCTCATCACCTCGTTGGTGACCTGGCGGCTCGGCGTCGCCAGCAATCTCGCCCAGGCCGAACAGTCCGACCGCGACCGGCACGATGCCGATGCCGTCACCGAGTTCGGGAATTCCGAACGAGTAGCGGAAATGGCCGGTCATCACGTCGATGCCGATGGTGCCGAGCAGGAGCCCCAGCGCCGCCATCAGCAGCGTGCGAATCAGCGACGTCGTCGACATGTAGGCGAGAAAGATCAGGCCGAGCACCAGCAGCGCGGTGTATTCCGGCGGTCCGAAGCTCAAGCGCGAAGGTCGCGAGCGGCGGCGCCACCAGCGTGAGCAGGATGACGCCGAAGGTGCCGGCGATGAACGAGCCGACCGCGGCGATGCAGAGCGCCGCGCCGGCGCGGCCCTTCCTGCGCCATGGCATTGCCGTCGATGCACGTCATCACCGAGGCGGCTTCGCCCGGGATGCGCAGCAGGATCGAGGTGGTCGAGCCGCCGTATTGCGAGCCGTAATAGATGCCGGCCAGCATCACGATCGCTTTGGTGGCGTCGAGGCCGAACGTCAGCGGCAGCAGAATCGAGATGCCGGCAAGCGGGCCGATGCCCGGCAGCATGCCGACCAGCGTGCCGACCACGCATCCGAGGAAGGCGAACCACAGCACGTCCGGCCGCAGCGCCACCGAGAAACCGAGCAGGAGACTGTCGAGGACGGTTTCCACGGGTCAGAACCAGAGCAGGCCGCGTTCGAGCGGCGCCTTGAGCGCTTTGCCGAACAGCCAGTAGGCGAACAGCGTCAGCGCGAGGCTGTAGGCGGCCGCGCTTGAGCACGTTGCGGCGCTCGATCGCGACCAGCAGCGTGAAGACAAGCAGCGACATGGTGACGAGGAAGCCGAGCCGCTGATAGGCGAAGATCGCGGCCGCCGTGATCAGCACCACCAGCAGCGCATGCCAGCGGTCGCTCCAATCGATTTCGGCGAGCCGCTGGCTGGCGCCGCCGCTGGCGACGATCGCGACCGCAAACGCGATCATCAGGCCGGCCATCAGCTTCGGCATCATGCCGGCGCCGGGCGACGAGAGGGTGCCGAACGGCAGATCGCCGCTGAGCGCAAACACCAGGATGCCGAGCGCGATGAAGAACAGCCCGGCGATGTGATCGGAGCGGAGAGTCATGGACTGCGCGTTCGTTCGTGCCGCAATCTCATTCGTTATGTGATTGCGGCTCGTGCCGCGGTTGGCCCCTCCCCACGCTTCGCGCGGGGGGAGGGGAGCCAAGCGCTCCTGCATCCCTTACACTCAACAACGGTGAGCGGTACCAAACGTGCTCAGCCCGCCACTTTGCCGATCGAACGGACGGCGTCGTCCGATCGCCTGCCGTCCTCGTCCCAGAATTTTGTGAAATCAGCCGCGTTGAGATAGCTCGGTTCGAGGCCGATCTTGGCGATGGCGCCGCTGAACTGCGGAGTGGCGGCGGCCTTGTCGATGGCTGCGGCAAGCGTCGAGACGATCGAAGCCGGCGTGCCCTTGGGGCAAAAAGACCGACCCACAAGTAGTACACGAGATCATAGCCGAGTTCTTTCAGCGTCGGCACGTCAGGCAGCGCCTTTGATCGCTGTGCGCCAAAGTTCGCCAATGGCCGCAACTTGCCGGACTTGATGTGCTGGATCGTCGCCAACACCGTCTGGGTGCTCGCGTGGGCGTTGTTGCCGAGCATCGCCGTGATCGCCGGCCCGCCGCCGGCGGTCGGCAGGTGCCGCATCTTTGGCAAACCCGCCGCCTTCTCCAGCATCGCCATCGGCAGGTGGCTTGCGCCATAGAGGCCGCCGGAACTGTAGACGATCTGACCGGGACGCTTCTTGGCGTCGTCGACAAAGTCTTTGAGCGTCTTGTAGGGCTGCTGGTCGTTGACCACCAGCAGGACGGGATCGGCCGCCAGTCGGGCGAGCGGAATGAAGTCGGCGCGGGTCGTCTTCGGCGGCCGGCCGAACAGTTTGTCGACCTCCGCGTAGCTCGCGAGCCCGTTGTTGTGTGAAAGCAGCGAGTAGCCGTCCGGCTTGGCGCTGGCGGCAACCTGCGCTCCGACTGCGCCCGCGGCCCCGGCCTTGGTGTCCACCACGACCGGTTGCTTGAGGACGGTTTCGAGCGCGATCGCCATCGGCCGCGTCACGAGATCGTTGGCGCCGCCGGGCGGAAACGCGTTGATGATGGTGATGGACCGGGACGGAAATGCGTCCTGGGCGGGCGCCTCGCCGGACCAAGCGGACGCGGCCGAGGCGGCGGCGCCGATGACGAATTGTCGTCGATCCATTGCGTCCTCCTTTAGCCCGCCACCTTTCCGATCAAACGGACCGCCGATTCGACCCGCTTGGCGTCGGCGTCCCAGAACTTGGCGAAGTCGGGCTGGTCGAGATAGGCGACGACGTCACCGAGATTGGCGATGGCTTTGGCGAAGGCGGGCGACGCCACCGCTTGCTTGGCGTCGGCGCGCAGCTTTTTCACGATCGCATCGGGTGTGCCCTTGGGCGCGAACAGGCCGACCCACAGCGAGAACTCGATGTCGTAGCCGAGCTCCTTCATCGTCGGCACGTCGGGCATCGCCGCCGCGCGCTTCGACGAGAAGCAGGCGAGCGCTTTCAGCTTGCCGGCTTTGGCCTGCGCGTTGGCCGCGGCGATCGACGACACCAGCACCTGCGCGTTGTTGCCGAGGATCGCGTTCAGCGCCGGGCCGCCGCCGGCAGTCGGCAGGTGACGCATCTGGATGCCGGCCGCCTGCATGAACAGCGCGGTCGGCAGATGCAGCGCGCCGTAGAGCCCGGACGAGCTGAAGAGAACTCCGTTCGGGCGCTTCTTGGCGTCGTCGACCAGGTCCTTCAGCGTCTGATAGGGCTGCCGGTCGTTGACCACGAGCACCATCGGGCCTTCGGTGAAGCGCGCGATCGGGATGAAGCTGTCGCGGGTGAACTTCGGCTCGCGGCCGAACAGCTTGTCGACTTCGGCGAAACCGGAGATCGACACGATGTGCATCAGCAGCGTGTAGCCGTCCGGCTTGGCGCTGGCCACGAATTGCGCGCCGACCGCGCCGGCGGCGCCGGCTTTGGTCTCGACCAGCGCCGGCTGCTTCAGGAACGGCTCGATCGCCGCCGCGAACGGGCGGCCGACCACGTCGGTGGCGCCTCCCGGCGGGAACGGATTGACGAACGTCACGGGGCGGGAGGGATACGCGTCTTGAGCGATCGCGGGCCCCGTGGCAAGCGTTGCGGCTGCAGCCGCCGTGCCGACGACAAAGCTGCGCCTGTCGATGTTGCGTTCGTCCATGATTTCCTCCGTGAACGGCCGCGGCGGGCCTATTGTATAATTGCGGCGATGCTAACGGGGGACGAACGGGCGGGCAACTGCGCTTCCTCCCTCATGGCGCGGCATTTCGGCATCGACATGTTCGCTCGACAACGAAACGCAGGAACGACTGGCCTTGAGCGCTAAGGGACATCGGCGCGCGCTGGTGATCGGCGGCTCCATGAGCGGCCTGTTCGCCGCCATTCTGCTGCGGCAGGCGGGATGGGATGCCGATATCTATGAGCGCGTCGATGTCGGCTTGATCGGACGCGGCGCCGGCATCGTCACGCACGCCGAAATGCGCGCAGTGCTCAGCGCCGCCGGATGCGATCCATCTCGCGATCTCGGCGTCGATGCCACAATACGCCGGACGCTCGACCGTTCGGGCGCGGTGGCCGGCGACTTCATTTGCCCGCAGACGTTCACGTCCTGGGACCGCGTGTTTCGCATGTTGCGGCAAGAGTTTCCGGATGAGCGCTACCACATCGGTCAAGAGTTGCAGCGCATCGCGCAGGCCGACGGGCGCGTGATCGCGCATTTCGCCGACGGCAGCAGCGCGGAAGGCGATCTCCTGGTCGGCGCCGACGGCTTCCGCTCCAATGTCCGCGCCGAAGTGCTGCCGGAGGTGAAGCCGGTCTATGCCGGCTACGTCGCCTGGCGCGGGCTGGTCGAGGAGAGCGCGCTACCAGCCGAGGTGCATGCCGACATCTTCGACGCCATGGTGTTCGGCCTGCCGCCGAACGAGCAGTTCATCAGCTATCCGGTTGCCGGGCGCGACAACGACCTGCGGCCGGGCCATCGGCGCTGCAATTTCGTCTGGTATCGCCCGGCCGAGGAGGCGACCGAGCTGCGCCGCTTGCTGACGGATGCGAGCGGACAGTTCCACGCGCTCGGCATCCCGCCGCCGCTGGTGCGTCCGGAGGTCATCGCGTCGTTGCGAGAAGCATCGCGCACGCTGCTGGCGCCGCAGCTCGACGCGCTGGTGCGGCTGACGCCGCAGCCGTTCCTGCAGCCGATCTTCGACGTCGAGTCGCCGCGCATGGCGGTCGGCCGGGCGGCGATCATCGGCGACGCGGCATTCCTGGGGCGGCCGCACGTCGCCGCCGGCGTCACCAAGGCTGCCGAGGACGCGATGGCGCTGGTGACTGCGCTGGATGCGCACGACGATGTCGCCGTTGCGCTGGCGCAATTCGAGCGGCAACGGATTCCCGTCAACCGCCGGATTGTCGCGCGCGGCCGTGAACTGGGCGGCTACCTGCAGCCGCATCTGCTGTCGCCGGCCGCGCTCGCCGCTGCCGAGCGTCACCACACGCCGCAAGCCGTCATGTCGGAGATCGCGGTGCTGGATTTTTGAGATGCGCCACCCGCCCATGGCAATCACGTTGTAACGGGGATATGAATCAATTTGGCGCCGGCCGTATCCGTCGCGGCCGCATGAACGTTGCCAATAAGAAATCTACGGGAGGTCATTCAGATGGACACGCCGGGACTGATCGTTGCGCCGCTGACGCCCTTCACAGCCAATCTCGATGTCGACGAGGGCGCGTTGCGGCGTCAGATCGACTATGTGGTCAAGGACTGTCGCGCCACCATGGTGGTCGCCGCCGGCGTCGAGACCCAGGAATATACCTACCTCAGCTTCGAGCAGCGCAAGGCGCTGATCCGCAGCACCATCGAATCCGTCGATCGGCGCGTGCCGGTCATGGTCGGAATCTCGCACGCCTCGTTCAAGACCGCGATCGAGCTCGCGCATTTTGCGGAAAGCCTCGGCGCCGCCGCGGTGCAGGTGCTGGCGCCGCTGCGCCCGTTCGCCGGCCCGCCCACGCAGGCCGACCTGATCGCCTATTTCGAGGCGATCGCGCGCGAGACCAAGCTGCCGATCACGCTCTACCTCAATCCCGGTCCGGGCGCCGACGTCTCGATTCCGGATACGATCGCGCTCGCGAAGCTGCCGAGCGTGCAGCTGATCAAGGAAAGCTCGCGCGACCTCGCGCGGGTGTCGCGGCTGATCGTGGAAATCGACCGCGCCGGACACGCTCGCTATTTCACGACCATGCAGATGCTGTTGGCGACGCTTCAGCTCGGCGGCTCCGGCGCGACCATGCCGCCGCCCGGATCGGAGATCGCGCGCCATGTCATCGATGCCTTCGTGGCGAAAGACTACGAGCGCGCCGCAGAGCTGCAGTTGCAGTTCGCGCTGTTCCCATCGCGCTGGATGCATCGCGGCCTGGCGCCCGCGATGAAGGCGGCGATGAATCTGATCGGCGTGCCGGTCGGCGATCCGTACCCGCCCTATGCCGCGGTTCCCAAAGAGGAGATCAGCGCATTGGCGTCGGTTCTGCGAACGACTGTTCTGGGGCATCGGTTCGCCGCAAGTGCGGCGGCCTGAGCGGGACACCAAGATCAATTTGCAGCGCCCATCGTGCGAAGCGAGGGGCGCTCGCCGTTGAAAATCCAAGATATTTCGTAGCCACGATGGTGTTCTCGCTCGCGCGGTGTGATGGTAATATATGATTAGTCGTGTGCGTGGGGGGTGTCATGCTCGAGCAGTTGTGGTTATCGCTCGTAGAGAAATCCATCAGCTCACTCATTAGTTCAATTATTGTCGTTCCGGCGCTTTGCTATATTGCCTGGGTACTCCTTCGATACATTGCGCATCTCATGCAGCGCGGCTGGCGGTTTGTCCGTAGCCGGCGCCGAGCGCTCCGAGCCGTCGCCCGGGACTTCGCAGAAAACGGGGCATTCGAAGGCAAGGGTATTTGGCTCACCAAACCGATCGACCCGCCCGAGGACTATTGGCGCAACGTCACGGCGTCCAAAACGCTTGCGATCGCAAATCTTAAGGGCGGCGTTGGCAAGACGACACTGGCAGCCAACATTGGTGCATATCTTGCCAAAGATTGGCAGAAGCGGGTGTTGCTGATCGACTTGGACTTTCAAGGCTCTCTGTCGTCGATGGCGTTTCCGACCACTGACTGGCTCCCGGCGGCACAGCAAAGCTCACTGGCGGTTCGTCTGATCAGCGGCGACATTGCGCCGGGAGACGTTCGAACTCCTTGCACCGAAGGTTGAGCTCAATTCGGCCGTTGGGAGTCCTGGGCGGTTGCAAGTGATCACCGCCTATTACGATCTTGCTCAAGCAGACAATCGGATCATGGTGGAATGGTTGCTTCATTGCAATTCGCCAGCCGGCAACCGATCGGATTCATGCGGTTCGGGATCGCCTGAAAGGGAAAGTGTCAGGTGTGCCGGATGTGCGCTACACGCTTGCCGAAGTTCTTCATTCGGATGCGGTGCAAAAGGCGTTCGACCTCATCATCATCGATTGCCCGCCGCGGCTAACGACCTCGAAAATACAGGCCTTTTGCGCGGCCTCTCACCTGCTCATTCCAACCATTTTCGACCGCACGTCGGCTGAAGCCGTGGTGTCGCTGTGCGAGCAAGTCGAAATCCTCAAAAAGGCGGAAATTTGCATGAACCTCGAATACATCGGCGTCGTTGGCACGATGTGGAGACCGGGGCGCACTGCGCAGTCCCGAGCGATGACAATGGTACAGGACATCCTTAGAAGTGGACCGACGCGTATATTGCCGGAGTCCACTTTCATCCAGCATAACGCCGCGCTGGTGAATGACGCAGCCGAAGGTATCGCGCACCTCGTCATGCCTCACAATCAAGATGCTCAGCGGATACGGATGTCGATAGCCGCGCTTGCCGAGCACGTTGCCGGTCAAATGGGAATTCGTCAGCCCGTCCATTTCCGCGAAGCTGCCGAGTAGCTGCAAGGATAGCCGACGTGAAGTCCGGAGAGTTCAGCTCAATTCTCGGCGCATATGCTGAGATGCTTGGAACCGCTGGCGCGGCGGCTTCCCAAGCGCAGATCGTCAAGATTGCGGCCGTCTTTGAGGTCGAGGCCTCATCGCCTGTCGGTTCTTTGGCAAAGCGGCTAGCAACAGTCCCAACTTCAGGCACTGTGAGCAGTACAAATCTTGGTGGTGTCGTTCGTCTGCTGTCTGCGCTTAAAGGGGTTCTCAAAAAATCAGCCAAGGCCGGTGTGCTGGCCGACATCAGCGCGATTGAAAAGGTCCTGCAGGACCGAGCCTCGATGGATATCGATGAATTCGTTCGGCTGGCAGGCGACGTGATGACACCTCGCGCCAAAGGAAAGCGAGGAGCCAAGACGCCTCAGAGCGGTCTGGTGCTTCAATACAAGGAAAAATTAGAAGCCGCTTTGGGCGACGACGAGAAGTTTGCGAGCGTCATGCACGACCTTCGCAGTGATCAAACAATTGCGAAGGAGGATATCATCGCCCTGGCGAAGGAGATGACGGGCAGTGGTGCGCGCACGACTGACGCTGCCTTAAAGAAAATTTGGAGCAGGCACCAGGCCGTCGCGGTCTTCAAGGCGAAAACGCGTGCCAGCGGTGGACGATCGGCGGCTTAAAACAAAAGAATGCGCTGCCTCAGCGACGCTTCCCGCCACCGCGCCGCTTCACGCCGGCCATCGTTTCCAGCACCGCGCAGACCGCGGCGGTGTCCTGCATGCCATAGCCGGACGCAAGCGCCCGGTCGTAGATGTCCTCCGTGGCGCTGAACAGCGGTGTCGGACAGCCGAGCTCCTTCGCGAAGCCGCCGATCACCGACATGTCCTTCTGCCAGACGTCGATCTTCATCGTGGCGTCGTCGTAGCGCCCGGCGACCATCATCGGCGCACGCAGCTCGAACACCCGCGAATTGCCGGCGCCGCTCTTGATCGTCTCGAAGATCGATCTTCGGATCGAGCCCCGCCTTGATGCCGAGCACCATCGCCTCCGCGCTCGCGACGTTGTTGATCGCGACCAGGAGGTTGGCGACGTATTTCATGCGGCTGCCATTGCCGAAGGTGCCGAGGTCGTGCACGCCGCGCGCGAAGCCGGCGAACATCGGCTTGAGCTTGCGGATCGCGCCGCTGTCGCCCGTGGCATAGACGACGATGTCCTTCACCTTGGCCTGCGCGCCGGTGCCGCTGATCGGGCAGTCGAGCATGGTGTGGCCGGCCTTGGCGCAGCACGCCCTCGGCCTTGAGCTTGTCGTCGAGCTTGAACGTGCTGGCCTCGACCAGCACGCGCGGCTTCACCTTCGCGGCCGCGATCGCCGCCACTGTCTGGTGCAGCGCATTAGGGTTGGGCAGGCTGGTGATGATCACCGGCACCGTGGCAACGAGGTCTTGGGCGTCCTTGGCGATCGTCGACGCCGGCGCGCGCCGCCGCGCGGCGGGCCTTGGGATCGAGGTCGTAGCCGATCACCCGCCAGCCGGCCGCGACCAGGTTGCGCGCAAACGCGCCGCCCATGATGCCGAGGCCGACGACGCCGACCGTGCCTTTTACTTTCGCCATGACCATCTCCGCTGAAACCGGCGCGGACGCTACACGGACTTTGCGCGGGCGTCATGGTGCAATTCTGAATCGCCACGCTAGGGCGGATCGCGTATCGTCCGCGGCCAGTGAAAGCGTGGGGAAGCGTCAGATGAATGTCGGGATTGCCGGCGTCGGCAAGATGGGCGCGGCCATCGCGCAGCGGCTGATGGAGGTCGGGCACACGGTCACGGTCTGGAACCGCTCCGCCGACAAGACCAAGCCGCTGGCGGATGCCGGCGCGACGGTCGCCGCCACGCCGGCCGAGCTCGCCGACGAAGTCCGAGGCCGTCATCACCATCCTCACCGACGCCGCCGCGATCGACGCGGTCTACGACGGCGCGTCCGGGCTGCTCGCGGGCGATGTCACGCGGCAAGCTGTTCATCGAGATGAGCACGGTGCAGCCGGCGACCGAAGTTGCGCTGGCCGACAAGGTGCGCGCCAAGGGCGCGGCCCTGGTCGAATGCCCGGTCGGCGGCACCACCGGTCCGGCGCGGCAGGGCAAGCTGATCGGCCTGATGGGCGCCGAGCCGGCCGACGCCGCGCGCGCAAGCCGATCCTCGACCAGCTCTGCCGGCGGCTCGAACATTGCGGCCCGGTCGGCGCCGGCGCGATCATGAAGCTCACGATCAACATGCCGCTGATGATCTACTGGCAGGCGTTCGGCGAGGCGCTCGCGCTCTGCCGCGCCGCTCGGCCTCGACCCGGAGCGGCTCATGGACCTGCTCACCGACACGTCCGGCGGCCCCAACGTGCTCAAGGTGCGCGGCGCCGATGATCGCGGCCATGCTCAAGGGCGGCGACGGCGGCGCCGGTGCACCTTCACCATCGACAGCGCGGTCAAGGATCTGCGCACCATGCTGGCCGAAGGCAAGGCGCGCGGCGTCGAGCTGCCGCTCGTCGAGCAGACGCTCGCCTGCTACGAGGAGGCCAGCCGCAACGTCTGGGGCGCCGCGCGACGGTCTCGGCGGTCGCGGTCTATTGGGCGAACCGCGCAAGCAGTAATAGCGCGCAGCAATTCTCGACTCTATCGTTCTCGCTCATCAACCTCGGGAGTCATCATGCAGTCGCTTACGCTTGCGCAAGCCTCGACCATCGTCGATGCCGCGCTCAAGAAGGGCCGCGACACCAATTGCAGCCGCTCTCGGTCGCGGTGCTCGATGCCGGCGGGCACCTGGTCGCGTTCAAGCGCGAGGACAAGTCGGGCATGCTGCGTTTCGACATCGCCTTCGGCAAAGCCTGGGGCGCGCTCGGCATGGGCTTCGGCTCGCGCACGCTGGCCGAGCGCGCGCGCCAACACGCCGCAGTTCTTCACCATGCTGGCGGCGGCGAGCGGCGGCCGCATGGTCACCAATCCCGGCGGCGTGCTGATCCGCGACGCCGACGGCGACATCATCGGCGCGGTCGGCATCTCCGGCGACACCGCCGACAATGACGAGACCTGCGCCATCGCCGGCATCGAGGCGGCCGGCCTCAAGGCCGATCCCGGCGGCAGGAAGAGACTCAGCACCGTTGCGCCGTGAGCCACCCTCAGCGTCATTCGCCGGGCGAACCGGGATCCATCGTCTTTTAATGATGCCGGGTCACCGCTTTCGCGGGGACGAGCCGGAGATGACGCGTGCGAGGCCGGAATTGCAGCGCGGCGCGGCAACCTTGCGCGCGCCGCGTCCGGCCGCACCGCCGCGCGGGCGTTGTGGCGCGAGCGCCTGGCCCCAGACGCGCTGAATGTGGGCGATCTCGGCCTCGAAGCGTTCAAGAAACAGCCGCGCCGGCACGCTCAAGGTGCGCCGCGCCGGCTGGATCACCACGAACTCGGCATGCAGCGGCGGATCCACGATCGGATTGACCACGAGTCGCCCGTGCCGATGTCGTTCACCGAGATCACGCTCGGCAGCACCGTCACCCAATCGGAGCGCGCGACGAATTCGAGCGTGCCGATCATGGCGTCCATTTCCAGCATGGCGGCGATCTCGACGCCGTGGGTCTGGAAATAGGTTTCGAGGTTGCGGCGGCGGATATTGTCGGGGCCCGGCACGCACGATCTTGAACGGCGCGCAATCCGCCAGCCGCACCGGCGCGAGCGGCGTGAGCCCGCGCGCGCGGCCCTGACAGCAGCATCTCGCGGTCGCGCACCAGCAGCCGCGATCGCAGACCGACCCGGCCCTCGAACGCCGGCACCACGGCGAAATCGAGCTCGTCGGCGCAGCACCATTTCGGTCAGCACGCCGCTGTAGCCCTCGAACGACGTGCAGCCGCACGTCGGGATGGCGCGGCACGAAATCCTCGAGCGTCGGCGCCAGCACCGCGCGGGTGAACGTCGGCATCAGCCCGATGCGCAGGTCGCCGGTGACGAGGCCGGCGAGGCCGCGCGCCTCCTCGTTGGCGTTTTCGAGCCGGCCGACCGCCTCGACGCAGCTCTTGTAGTAGCGCAGCCCCGCCGGCGTCGGCGTCGACCCCGCGCGCCGAGCGCTCGAACAGCTTGACGCCGAGCGTGCGTTCGACCGCGGCGACGTGCTGGGAGATGCCGGATTGGGTGGCGTTCTCGCGCTTCGCGGCGCGCGTGAACGAGCCTTCCTCGCAGACGGCGATGACGGCGCGGACCTGCCGGAGCGGATATTGGCCATCGGACACCTGCCATCAAGAAAATATGATGCCTTAGGCGCAGAATATATTATTTCGGCTGGCAGCGCCATCCGGCTAGGATTCCGCCAACAGCACAGGCCGCGGCGCAGCACGCGGCCGGCGCCGGGAGGACGTTCATGGGAACGGCAAATTTCGGCATCGCCGGACTGGACTGGCAGCAGCGCGTCAACTGGGACCGGATGCGCGACGTACCGCACCGAGCGCGCGCGCGAGATGATGAAGAAGCACGGCCTCGGCGCCATGCTCTGCATGTACGACGAGAACGTGCGCTATCTCACCGGCACGCTCACGCCCGGCTGGAACCGGCTCAAGCCGGGCCTGCGCTACGCGCATGCTGTGCGGCGACGGCGCGCCGATCCTGTTCGAGCAGGGCGACCTCGGCTTCCAGATCGAGCGGCATTCGCCGTGGATCCCGAAGGAGAACGTCCGCCACTCCTTCGCCTGGATCAAAGGCGCGGCCGGTCCGGCCTCGACCCAGCAGGTGAACAAATTCACCAAGGCGATGCTGCGAGGAGATGAAGCGGCACGGCGTCGCCGGCCAGAAGCTCGGTGTCGACTTCATCGACATCAACATGATCAACATCTTCAAGGAGAAGAACATCAACTGGGTCGACGGCATGACCCCGATGATGGAGGCGCGCGCGGTCAAGAACGTCGACGAGCAGGAATGCTTCCGCATCGTCGGCGCGATCGGCGACGCCACGCACTGGGAGTGCATGAAGTTCCTGCGCCCCGGCATCACCGAGAACCAGGTGACCGCGCACCTGATGAAGTATCTCTACAACATCCCCGGCATGGAGGACGTCGAGGACGTCATCGTGTCGTCCGGCCCCAACACCTGGCCGAACTGGCGCAACTTCTCCGACCGCATCATCCAGCCCGGCGACATCGTGTTCATGGATTTGGCCGCGCTCACCTGGAACGGCTACAAGTCCTGCTATTACCGCACCTACTGCGTCGGCAAGGAGCCGAGCAAGGAGCAGAAGGACACCTACGCGACCGCGCTCGAATGGCTCTACGACTCGATCGGCGCGGTGAAGGCCGGCGCCACCACGCGCGACATCGCGATGAAGTGGCCGTCGGCGAAGGAGACCTGGGGCTACGAGGACGAGGACCAGGCCGCCGCCAACCTGTGGGGCCACGGCCTCGGCCTCGCGCAATACGATCCGCCGGTGATCTCGCGCATCTGGTCGCTCGACCATCCGATCGAGATCCAGGCGGGCATGACGTTCGCGCTCGAGACCCAGCACGGCAAGCGCTTCCGCTACGGCGTGCGCATCGAGGAGATGCTGATCGTGCACGAGAAGGAGATCGAGATCGTCTCGAACTTCCCGGTCAAGCAGATCACCGTGGTCGATCCGATCCCGGGCTACGGCGATCACGTGAAGTGACGTCGCACTCGGCCCGTCATCCTGAGGTGCGTCGAGCGCGGACGAGCCTCGAAGGATCGACGGCCCGGTGTTCACCAATCGGGGTCGCCGCTTCGAGGCTCGCCGCTCGCGCCGTCAGAGCGACGGCGAGACGAGCTGACCAGCGACTGCGTCAGGCGACATCGACAGCGACCATGACCGACAGTTCATCATCCCGCTCGACTGCGCGCGGCCGCCACCGATCGCCGAGCGCGTCGGGCCGAAGGCGGCGAACCTCGCGGCGCTGGCGCGTGCGGGCTTGCCGACGCCGGGCGGCTTCTGCCTGACCGCGGACGCCTATCGGCACGCAGATCGCGGCGCTTCGGGCTCGGCGACCTGGTGCAGCGTTTCGCCGACCGCCGACCCGGGCGAGCAGCGCCGGCTGTCGGTCGAGATCAGGCTCGGCCTCTACGAGCAGCCGATCGCGCCGGAGATCCTCGAGCCGCTGCTCGCGGCATGGCGCGCGCAGCGCGCAGCGAGCCGGGCAGCCGAGCGCGGTGCGCTCCTCCGCGCTGATCGAGGATCGCGAGGGCGCCAATTTCGCCGGCCAGTTCGAGAGCTTCCTCGGCATCGACGACGAGGCCGAGTTCCTCACCGCCGTGCGCGCCTGCTGGGCGGCGCTGTGGACCACCAATGCGCGCCGCTACATGGACAACCACGGCCTCAGCCCGGCCGACACCGCCATGGCGGTGCTGATCCAGCCGCTGGTCGCGGCGCGCGCCTCGGGCGGCGGCTTGAGCGAGACCGCCGAGGGCCAGATGCTGATCAGCGCGACCTGGGGGCTCGGCTCCGCGATCGCGCAGGGCGAGGTGGTGCCCGACCGCATCGTGCTCTCGCGCCAGGGCTTCCTGCGCAAGATCGAGGCCGGCCGCAAGGATCACCGCGAGACCTGCGGCCATGGCGCCGGCGCCGCGCCGCAGGCGGTGCCGGCGCGAGCTCGTCGCGCGAGCCGTGCCTCGACGCCGGGCAGGCGGTGACGCTCGGGCGGCTGATGCGCAAGGCGGAAACGCGTGATCGGCGGGCCGGTCGAGATCGAATGGGCGCTCGACGACGCGGGCTTCAAGCTGCTGCAGGCGCGGCCGCTGCACGTGCGAGCCGGCGCATCGTGCCCGACGAGATCTGGCTGCAAGCATCCCGGGCTCAACGGCCATCCGGCCGGCATCGGCTGGGGCGCCGGCCGCGCCGTGGTGGTGAACTGCGAATGCGAGCTTGTCGCGCGTCGCGCCCGGCGACGTGCTGGTGACCACGGTCGCCGGCCCGGCGCTCAGCCACATCCTGCCGCGCGTCGCCGGCGTGGTGGCCGAGCTCGGCGGCTCGACCTCGCATCTCGCCTCGCTCGCGCGCGAGCGCGGCATCCCGATGGTGCTCGGCGTGCTCGATGCCACGCAGCCGCATCCCGGACGGCGCGCAGGTCGCGGTCGACGGCGTCGCCGGCATCGTGCGGTGGATGCGCTGATGCCGTCCAAGCCGACCGACCGCGCATCTTCGTGACCCAGCCGGTCGCCGAGAGCGCGATCGAGCGCCTGCGCGAGGTCGCGAGCGTCAAGGTCAATCCGGACGACAGCCGGATCATCCCGAAGAAGGCGCTGATCGCGGCCGTGCAAGAAATGCGACATCCTGTTCTGCCTGCTGCACGACCGCATCGATCGCGACGTGATCGCGGCCAACCCGAAGCTGCGCCACATCGCGGCGCAATCGATCTCGCCGTCGAACATCGACGTCGCCGAGGCGACCGCGCGGCGCATTCCCGTCACCGTGGTGCCGCCGGTCACCACCGAGGCGACCGCCGACCTCAATTTCGGGCTGATGCTCGCGGTCGCGCGGCGGATGGTCGAGGGCGACCGCCTGGTGCGCGCGGGCAAATTTCCCGGCGGCCAGTCGCGCCATCTGCTCGGCTCGTTCGTCTGGGGCAAGACCATCGGGCTGATCGGCGGCGGCGGGCTGATCGGCAAGGCGGTGGCGCGCCGCGCGCACGGCTTCGGCATGCGCGTGCTGTACTGGACGCCGCGCCGCAAGCCCGAGAGCGAGGAGCGCGAGGCCGGCCTGACCTACGTGCCGCTCGACCAGCTGCTGCGCGGAATCCGACTTCGTCTCGCTGCACTCAGCCGCTCAACGCGGAGACCCGCCACCAGATCGGCGCGCGCGAGCTCGGCTTGATGAAGAAGACCGCGTTCCTGATCAACACCGCGCGCGGTGCGATCGTCGACGAGGCGGCGCTGGTGCGCGCGCTCAAGGCGCAAGCAGGATCGCCGGCGCCGGCCTCGACGTGTTCGAGCACGAGCCCAAGGTCGACCCGGCGCTGAAGCAGGATGCCGAACGTCGTGCTCGCGCCGCATCTCGGCAGCGCGACCGTCGAGGTGCGCGAGGAGATGGCGAATATCGTGGTCGACAACATCCTGGCGCTGCTCGACGGCAAGCCGCCGCCGAACTGCGTCAACCCGGAGGTGCTGCAGCGGTACGCAGTGCGGAGCTGCCATGCCCCGCATCCCTGATCGCCGTCACCGACAGCCCGTTTCCCTCGCTCGATCCGGCCAAGGCGGCGCTCGCGCGCGTCGATCCCGAGCTGCGCATGGCGAAGAGCACGTCGGCCGACGACATCCTCGCGGTCGCGCGCGACGCCGACGCGATTCTCGTCACCTATGCCAAGCTGCCGGGCGAGCTGCTGCGCCAGCTCACGCGCTGCAAGGCGATCGGCCGCTTCGGCCTCGGCGTCGACAATATCGACATGCCGGCGGCGGCGGCGCTCGGCATCATCGTCACCTACGTGCCGGACTATTGCATGCACGAAGTCTCCGACCACGCCATGGCGCTGCTGCTGGCGCTGGCGCGCAAGATCCCGCTGTCCAACAAGCTGGTGCAGTCCGGCCGCTGGGAGATGCCGCCGATCGTGCCGCTCCACCGGCTGGAAGGGCGCGTGCTCGGCCTCGTCGGCTTCGGCAACATTCCGCGCGCGCTGGCGCCGAAGGCGAAGGCGTTCGGGCTGCAAGGTCGTCACCCACGATCCTTATGTGTCGAAGGACGTGCTGGCGGCGGCCGGCGTCGAGGGCGTGAGCTTCGACGATCTGCTCGCGCATCTCCGACTTCGTCTCGGTGCATGCGCCGCTGATGCCGGCGACGCGCGGCCTGTTCAACGCCGCTGCCTTCGCCAAGATGAAGAAGGGCGCGCTGCTCATCAACACCGCGCGCGGACCGCTGGTCGACGAGGACGCGCTGATCGCCGCGCTCGATTCCGGCCACCTCGGCGGCGCCGCGCTCGACGTGGTGGCGACCGAGCCGCTGGCCGAAGGATTCGCCGCTGCTCGGCCGCGACAACGTGATCCTCACGCCGCACACGGCGTTCTATTCGGTCGAGGCGCTCGACGAGCTGCAGACCAAATGCGCGACCGACGTCGCGCGGGTGCTGTCGGGCGAGAAGCCGGTCTATCCGGTTAAGGCCTGACGGTCATTTCTCGCGGTCCCAGATCACGATCACCTTCACCACCTTGTTGTTGACGTTGGGGTGCGGCATCGGCGGGCTTTCGATGAACAGCCGGTCGCCCTCGAAGCGGATGAAGCGCACCTGCTCGCCGCCGACCCAGGCCTCGTTCCAGGCGATCTCGACCTTGGTGATGACGCGGCCGTTCTCGACCCGGTAGCGGCCGGAATAGGAGATCATGGTGCGCAGCGCCTGCGCGCGCTGCTCGTCGGTCTTCGGCACCGGCCGGCCCTCGGCCGTCACCAGCGCGAGCCAGCGTCCGTCGGCGGTAGCGATCTGGCGGCCGCGCGGGCGCTCGCCGAGCACCGGCGAGCGTTCCTTGGTCGCCTGGTCCTCGTAGACCACCGACACCAGCGTCCACAGACCGACGATCTGCTTGCGCAGCGCGTCGTCGTCGGCACGGGCGGTCGTGGTCGCGATCATCAGGATCGTCAGCAGCAGGGCGCGCATGGTCGATCTCCCGTCAGTCCAGGGTGATGTTGGCGGTGCGGATCACGCCGCTCCACAGCGCCGCCTCCGACTTGATGAAGGCCGCGACCTTGCCGACATCGAGCGTGCTGCCGGTGATGTGCATCGACTGATAGCGCTGCTTGATCGCCGGCATGGCTTGAATATCGGTGATTGTCTTGTTGAGCTTGGCGACGACGGCGGCCGGGGTCTTCGGCGGCGCCGCCAGCGCATACCAGGTCGAGGATGTGAACGTCGCCACGGTGTCCGCGACCGGCGCGATCTGGGGCAGGGCCGGCAGCCGTTCAGCGCTCGCGACGGCGATGATCCGCACCTTGCCGGCGAGATGCATCGGCAGCACCGAGCCGAGATCGACGAACATCATGTCCACATGGCCGCCCGCCAGATCGTTCAGCGCCGGCGCCGTGCCGCGATACGGCACATGCGTCAGCTTGATGCCGGTACGCTGCTCGAGCAGCGCGGCGGTGAGGTGCGAGGTCGAGCCGTTGCCTTGCGACGCAAAGCTGGTCTTGCCGGGATTGGCCTTGGCGTGGGCAATGAGATCGGGCACCGACTTGACCGGCAGGCCGTCGCGCACCGCCAGCACGTTGGCGCTGAACGCCATGATCGCGACCGGGATGAGCGCCGACGGATCGTAGGACAGCTTCTTGAACAGCGTCGCATTGGCGGCGAGCGGCCCGGGCGCGGTGGCGAGCAGCGTGTGGCCGTCGGGCGATGACACCGCGACCGCTTCGGCGCCGATATTGCCGCCGCCGCCGGTGCGATTCTCGACCGTGACCGGCTGGTCCCACAGGCGTTGCAACTGGTCGGCCAACACGCGCGCGGTCACGTCGACCCCGCCACCGGCCGGCACCGCGCAGATGATCCGGATCGCCCGCGACGGGTAGTCCGATTGGGCGGCGGCCGGCGTGACGGTCAATCCGGCCGCGGCAACGATGGCGATCGCAAGGCTCGACATCCGTTTCATGCGCAACTCCCCTTGTATCTTATTCCGCGGTCCAGCCGCCGTCGAGCACCAGCGCCGAGCCGGTCATCAGCGACGAGGCGTCCGACGCCAGGAACACGATCGCGCCGGTGAGGTCGTCCAGCTGGCCGAGCCGGCCGAGCTTGATCTTTGACAGCACCTCGTCGCGGAACGCCTTGTTCTCGAAGAACGGCCGGTCATCGGCGTTTCCAGGAAGGTCGGCCCCAGGCTGAATTGACGCGGATGTTGTGCGGCGCAAGCTCGATCGCCATCGCCTTGGTGAAGCCCTCCATGGCGTGCTTGCGACGCGCAATAGACCGTGCGGCGCGCGGCGCCGACATGGCCCATCTGCGAGGAGATGTTGATGATCGAGCCCGGCCGCTTCGCGTCGATCAGCCGCCGCGCCACCGCCTGCGCGACGAAATAAGCGGCGCGCACGTTGAGGCCCATGATCGCGTCGAAGTCTTCGATGGTGACGTCGAGCAGATGGCTTCGGCCGGTTGGTGCCGGCATTGTTGACCAGGATGTCGAACGGCTCCGCCGCGGCGATCGCCGCGCTGCATGGCGGCGAAGGTCGGTGACGTCGAGCACGCAGCGCATCGGCCTTGTCGCCGCGCGCGCGGATCGCCTCGGCGGCGGCCTCGATCTCGGATCGCGTGCGCGCCGCGAGCGTCACCTGCGCGCCGGCCTCCGCCAGCGCCGACGCCGCCGCGAGCCCGATGCCGCGCCCGCCGCCGGTGACCAGCGCGCGCTTGCCGTCGAGGCGGAAGGAGGGCGTCTTGGCGAGGTCGATGGCAGGTCATCTCACCGGCATCGGTCTGCTCCCCCCCCTTGGGGGGAGGGTGGGAGGGGGGTGTCGTCGTCGCAGTGCACTGCACCCCCACCCAACCCCTCCCACTCGGGCGAGGTGACGGCGAGACCTCGGCTGCCCGCAGCTCACTCCGCCGCCTGCGCGTAGGGCACGTTGCGGCCGCCGTAGCGGCGCACGCGCACATTGGCCTGCTCGGCATGGGCGGAGAAGCCTTCGAGGATGCAGAGCCGCGAGCAATATTCGCCGACCAGCGCCGAGGCCTGGTCGGTGAGGACCTTCTGATAGGTGCAGGTCTTGAGGAACTTGCCGACCCACAGCCCGCCGGTGTAGCGCGCCGCCTTCTTGGTCGGCAGCGTGTGGTTGGTGCCGATCACCTTGTCGCCGTAGGCGACGTTGGTGCGCGGCCCGAGGAACAGCGAGCCGTAGTTCTTCATGTTGGCTGAGGAAATAATCGGGATCGCGCGTCATCACCTGCACGTGCTCGGAGGCGATGCGGTCGGCCTCGCGCACCATCTCGGCTTCGTCGTCGCAGACGATGACCTCGCCGAAATCCGCCCAGGCCTTGCCGGCGGCGTCGGCGGTGGGAAGGATTTTCAAGCAGCCGCTCGACCTCGGCCATGGTGTCGCGCGCGAGCTTCTCCGAATTGGTGAGCAGGATCGCCGGCGAGGTCGGGCCGTGCTCGGCCTGGCCGAGCAGGTCGGTGGCGCAGATCTCGCCGTCGACGCTCTCGTCGGCGATGATCAGCGTCTCGGTCGGGCCGGCGAGCAGATCGATGCCGACGCGGCCGAACAGCTGGCGCTTGGCCTCCGCCACATAGGCGTTGCCGGGCCCGACGATCATGTCGACCGGCGCGATCGTCTCGGTGCCGAGCGCCATGGCGGCGACCGCCTGCACGCCGCCGAGCACGTAGATCTCGTCGGCGCCGCCGAAATGCATGGCGGCGACGATCGCCGGATGCGGGCCGCCCTTGAACGGCGGCGCGCAGGCGATGATGCGCTTCACGCCCGGCGACCCTGCGCGGTGACGATCGACATGTGCGCCGAGGCGACCATCGGATAGCGCCCGCCCGGCACGTAGCAGCCGATTGAGTTCACCGGGATGTGCTTGTGGCCGAGCACCACGCCGGGCAGCGTCTCGACCTCGAGATCGCGCATGGTGTCCTTCTGCTTCTGCGCGAAGTTGCGCACCTGCGCCTGCGCGAAACGTGATGTCGTCGAGGTCGCGCTTGGCGACCTGCGATATCGCGCGCTCGATCTCCTGCGGCGTCAGCTTGAACGAGGGCGGCGACCAGTTGTCGAATTTCTGCGACAGCTCGCGCACCGCCACGTCGCTTGCGGTCCTCGACCTGCGCCAGGATCTGCTTCGACCGTCTCGCGCACCTTGGCGTCGGCGGCCTTGATCGCGCTCGCGTCCATTCCGCGCTTGAGGATAGCGGGCCATGGGAACCTCCACTACGTCTTATTGGCGAGCACGCAGCGGATGCCGCCACTCGGGTTCGGGACATCGCCGGCGTAGCGCGGGATCAGGTGGACATGCACGTGCATGCGCGACTGCCCGGCAGCCTTCCCGATGTTGACGCCGATGTTGTAGCCGTCGGGCGAATGATCGCGCGCGATCTGCGCCTTGGCGCGGTCGAGCAGCGACAGGATCGCGGCCTTTTCGTCAGCCGTCATGTCGAAGAAATCCGCCACGTGCCGGCGCGGGATCGGCCAGCACGTGGCCCTTGCTCAGGCTGTTGTTGTCGTAGCGGACAAAGGCGAGATCGTTTTCGATCAGCACCATATCGGGTCTGCAAAGTTCGCAGCCATCGCTCATTTGATCGCCTGCGGATTGATCGGCGAGCCGGTGCCGCCGGTGATGATCAGCGGCGGGCCGCAGAAGAAGAACTCGTAGACGTTGTCGTCGTCGCAATCCTCGGCCAGCTCCTTGAGATAGAAGATCTCGCCCATGCACAGGCCCATGGCCGGGATCACCACCCAGTGCCAGGGCTGGTTCGCTTCCGTGGTCTCGTTCGGCCGCACCTCGACGCCCCAGGTGTCGGTGCAGATCGCGGCGATCTCCTTGTCCTGGCACCAGTAGCAGTTCTCGAACTTGACGCCGGGCGCGTCGCCGCCGGCATAGCCGCCCCATTTCTTCTCCTTGAGGCAGCGCTCCATCTGGCCGGTGCGGACGATGACGAAGTCGCCGCGCGCCGATCTCGACGCTTCTGCTTCTTGGCGCAGGCGTCGAGTTCGTCGTTGGAAATGCCTTCGCCGTCCTTGAGCCAGTCGACGCCGCGGAAGCGCGCGATGTCGAGCAGCACGCCGCGGCCGACCATCTTGTTCTTGGAATGCTCGATGCCGAGCACGTTCAGCCCGCTTGGCGTCGATCAGCTTGGCGTCGTAGCCGTTGTAGGCCTTGTCCTCGTAGAAGATGTGCCCGAGCGCGTCCCAGTGGGTGGCGCCCTGCACGCACAGATTGAGCGTGTCGTCGGCGTAGCGGATCTTGTTCCAGTCCTGCCGGCCGGCGATGGCGTCGGTGCCGGTCGCGAGCATCTGGTGGATCGGATTGAAGCGCCCGCCGAACAGGCCGGTCTGCGGGCCGTTGCGGTCGAGCGGGATGCCGAGCGCGAACACCTTGCCGCTGCGGATCAGGCTCGCCGCCTTGACGATGTCCTCGGGCCTGACGTGATTGAGCGTGCCGATCTGGTCGTCCTTGCCCCAGCGGCCCCAGTTCTTGAGCTTCTCCGTCGCTTCGGCGATCGCCTGTCTTGCCCACCTTGATGTCCATCGGCTCGTTCCTTCCCATGCTCATTACACGATCGCGCTATGGCCGACCGAACCGTCGCGCCGCATTGAGTCAAGCGGCGATCGTGCCCTACGATGCGCCGCAAGGCCCGCAGAATGTTGCCCGGCGTGAACGGCATGTCGGTCAGCGGCTCGGCGCCGAGCGGGCGCAGCGCGTCGTTGATGGCGTTCATGACCGCGCCCGGCGCGCCGGCGGTGCCGGCCTCGCCCGCGCCCTTGGCGCCCAGCTCGCAGTCGGCGGTCGGCGTGACCACGTGGCCGACCTCGATGTCGGGCATCTCGGCGGCCATCGGCACCAGATAGTCCGCCATGTTGCCGTTGAGTGAGCTGCCCGCGCTCGTCGTAGATGCAGTGCTCGAACAGCGCGCCGCCGATCCCCTGCACCACGCCGCCGCGGATCTGCTCGTCGACCAGCTGCGGATTGATGACGGTGCCGCAGTCCTCCACGCACCAGTGCTTGAGCAGCGTGACGAAGCCGGTATCGATGTCGACCTCGAGCTAGCTCGCCTGGATGCCGTTGGTGAAGGCGAACGGCCAGGCGCGCGGCACGTAGTGGCGCGTCGCCACCAGCTCGGCCTGGAAGCCCGGCGGCAGCGTGTCCGGACGGAAATAGGCGATGCGGGCCAGCTCATGCAGCGGCAGGCGCTCGGTGCCGGTGCCGGCATCGACGACGACGCCATTGCGGATGTCGAGCGTCTTCGGGCTTGGCCTGCAGGATCGAGCCGGCGCCGGCGAGCACGTTCGCGCGCAGCGCCTTGCCGGCCTGCCAGGCCGCTTCGCCGCCGATGCCGGCCGCGCGCGAGGCCCAGGTGCCGCCGCCATAGGGCGTGTTGTCGGTGTCGCCGGTGATGACGCGCACGCGCTCGATCGGCACGCCGAACGCGCGTCGCCACGCATTGCGCGATGACCGCTTCGGCGCCCTGGCCCTGCTCGGTCACGCCGGTCTGGCAGAAGATCGCGCCCTGCGCATCGAGCCGCACCGTCACGCCGTCCTGCGCCGAGATGCTGCGCGCCGCCGACGCCGTAGAAGGCGGCGATCGGATTGGTCACCTCGATGAAGCGACGCAAAGCCGATGCCGCGATGGATGCCCTGCGCGCGCAGCCGCTTCTGCTCGGCGCGCAGCCCGGCGTAGTTCATCATGGCGTCGAGATGGGCGAGCGACTCGTGGTGCGACAGCGCCTCGAACTTGATGCCGGACGGACCGCTGGACGGATAGGCGTCGTCGGGAATGAGATTGCGCCGCCGGATCTCCAGCGGGTCCATGCCGATCCTGGCGGCCGCGAGCTCGACCAGCCCCTCGGTCACCGCGGTCGCGATCGGATGGCCGACGGCGCGGTACTGGCACATCACGTTCTTGTTCTGGAACACCACGCGGGCGCGGGCGCGGTAGTTCGGGCAGGTGTACGGCCCGCCGGTGAGGTTGACGATCTGGTTGGCCTCGATGCCCGAGGTGCGCGGATAGACCGAATAGGGACCGATGCCGGTGAGGTCGTCGATCTCCCAGGCGGTGATGGTGCCGTCGTTCTTGACGCCGATCTTCGCCTTCACGCGGTGGTCGCGGGCGTGGATGTCGGTGACGAAGCTCTCGATGCGGTCGGCGACGAACTTGATCGGCCGCTTGAGCAGCTTCGACAGCGCCACCGTCGCCATCTCGTCGGCATAGGTGTGCACCTTGATGCCGAACGAGCCGCCGACGTCCTTGGTGACGACGCGCACCTGATGCTCCTCGAGGCCGAGGTGCTTGGCGAACAGGTTCTGCATCATGTGCGGCGCCTGCGTGCCCTGATAGACGGTCAGCCGCTGCTCGCCCGGGTTCCAGTCGGCGACGATGGCGCGCGGCTCGTTGGTGACGCCGGTGTGGCGGCCGAACACGAAGGTCGTCTCGACCACCGCGTCGGCGTCCGCGAAGCCCTTGTCGGGATCGCCGGCGACGTGCACGCGCTCGAAGGTGAGATTGTCGCCGAGCTCGGGATGGATGACCGGCGTGGCCGGATCGAGCGCGGTCTCGGCGTCGGTGACCGCCGGCAGCTCCTCGTAGCCGACCTCGACCAGTTCGCAGGCGTCCTCGGCTTCGGCGCGCGTGCGCGCGACCACGGCGCACACCGCCTCGCCCTGCCAGCAGGCGCGCTCGACCGCGATGGCGTGCTGCGGCGCCGATTTGATGCCCTTGAGGTGGGTGAGCACGCCGACCCAGGGCGTGATCACCTTGGCCAGCTCCGCGCCGGTGACCACCGCGATGACGCCCGGCGCCGTCTTCGCCGCCGCCGTCGCGATCGCCGTGATGCGCGCGTGGGCGTGGGGCGAGCGCACGAACGCCACATGCGCCATGCGCGGCAGCGTCACGTCGCTCACGAACTGGGCGCGGCCCGCGTCAGCCGCGCGAGATTCGGCCGCGGCACCGAGCGGCCGATATAGGAGTTCGGCCGGTCGAGCGCGGAGAGGGCGGAGGCGATGTCGTCGGCGATTTTCATTTCGCGCTCCCGCGCAGAGTTGCTGCGCCTTCGCGACCGCCTCGACCGCATCGACGATCGCCTGATAGCCGGTGCAGCGGCAGTAGTTGCCGGAGAGATGCACGCGGATTTGTTCGCGGCTCGGCACGCCGCCGGCGGCGCAGCAGTTCCTGCGCGGTGAGCAGCATGCCCGGCGTGCAGTAGCCGCATTGCAGCGCGTTGCGCTCGATGAACGCCTCCTGCAGATCGGCGATCTCGTCGGTGTCGGACGACGCCCTCGATCGTCTCGACCTGCGCGCCGTCGCATTGCACCGCGAGCATCAGGCAGCCGCGCACCACCTCGCCGTCGACGCGCACGCGTGCAGGCGCCGCATACGCCGTGCTCGCAGCCGACATGGCTGCCGGTCAGCGCCAGCGTCTCGCGCAGGAAATCGACCAGCGTCTTGCGCGCATCGACCCGCTCGCGCACCTCCTCGCCGTTCACGGTGACCGTGATGTCGTGGAAGCGCTCGCTCATGACGCCCTCCCGGTGATGACGGTCGATTTCTTCGCTGACCTGTCCCGCAGGTATGATATGGCAAAGCCGGACGAAATGGAGGGTGGGCATGGCGGCGAGAATTTCAGGGCAAGGTCGCGGTCATCACCGGCGGCAGCCGCGGCATCGGCCGCGGTATCGCGGTGGCGTTCGCGCGCGCGGGCGCGCAGACCGTGATCGCGTCGTCCTCGGCGGACAATCTCGCCGCCGCCGCGAAGGCGATCGCGCAGGCGGGGCTCGGAGCCGCTGTCGGTCGCCGGCGACCTGCGCAAGCTTGCCGACTGCGAGCAGCTGTTCGCCAAGGTGAAAGAGAACTTCGGGCGCTGCGATATCCTGGTCAACAATGCCGGCCGCACCCGCGCCGGCAATTTCCTGGATCTGCCGGACGAGGCCTTCTTCGACGGCTTCGCGCTCAAATATCACGCCGCCATTCGGCTGATGCGGCTGTTCTGGCCGATGCTGAAGGCGGCGCAGGGCCACATCGTCAACATCGTCGGCGGCGCCGCGCGCTCGCCGGAGCCGGAGTTCACCATCGGCAGTTCGGTCAATGCGGCGATGGCGAATGTGTCCAAGGGATTGTCCAAGCTCGGCATGCGCGACGGCATCAACGTCAACGTGATCCATCCCGGCAATACGCGACCGAACGCCAGGAGGAACTGCTGGCGCAGCGCGCGCAGGCGACCGGCAAGTCGGTCGAGGAGTTGCGCGCGGCCGCGCCCGCCAGCACCGGCATCCGCCGGGTCGGCGAGGTCGAGGACGTTGCGGCGCTGGCGCTGTTCCTGTGCTCGGAATCCGCGCGCCACATCCAGGGCACCGCCATCGCGGTCGATGGCGGAGCCACCGTCGGGTATTATTGAATCCATGGCCGCGCAGTCCAAAGCCAAAGCCGCCTGCGTGATCGGCTGGCCGGTCGAGCATTCCCGCTCGCCGCTGATCCACGGCCATTGGATCAAGCAGTACGGCCTTAACGCCGAATACCGGCGCGAGGCGGTGCCGCCGGAGCAGTTCGCGGATTTCGTGACGCACCTCGCCGAGCGCGGCTATGTCGGCGCCAACGTCACGATCCCGCACAAGGAGGCGGCGCTGCGCGCTGTCGAAGCCCGACGACCGCGCCGAGACGGTCGGCGCCGCCAACACGCTCTGGCTCGACGGCGCGACGCTGCGCTCGACCAACACCGACGTCGAAGGCTTCATCAACAATCTCGACGCCAGCGCGCGCCGGCTGGAACCGCGGCCTGGAAACCGCCGTGGTGCTGGGCGCCGGCGGCACGGCGCGCGCCGTCGTCTATGGACTGATCGAGCGCGGCATTCCGCCGCATCCACGTGGTCAATCGCACGCTCGAGCGGGCGGTGGCGCTGCGCGAGCGATTCGGCACGCGGTGCAATCCGGTGCGCTGGGAGGAACTGCGGCGGGCTTCTGCTCGCGCGCCGGCCTCCTGGTCAACACGACCTCGCTCGGCATGACCGGCAAGCCGCCGCTCGACGATCAATCTCGACAGGCTGCCGGCCAGCGCGGTGGTCGCCGACGTGGTCTATGCGCCGCTGGAGACCGCGCTGCTCGCCGCCGCGCGCGCGCGCGGACTGCGCACCGTCGACGGGCTCGGGATGCTGCTGCATCAGGCGGTCCGCGGTTTTGAGCTCTGGTTCGGCGTGCGGCCGGAGGTGACGCCGGATCTGCGGGCCCTGGTCGAGGCCGACCTGCTGCGCGATCAGGCCTGAAACGCTGTATCGCCGCGCGCCCGGCGGGAATAAGATTTCGGCCACGGGGTTTGCCGTGCGAGCGCACCGCAACAAAATCCGGGAGGAACGTCATGAGAAAGCAATCGCAGGTTCTCGCCGCCGTTGCCGCCGTGGCGGTGCTGGTCGCTTCGTCGGCGCTGGCGCAAAAGCCGCAGACGCAGGCGGTCAAAGGCAAGATCGCGGCGGTCGAGGGTTCCACCGTGGTCATCGATCAGGCCAAGGGCGGCGGCCAGGCCAAGGTGAAGCTCGACGACAAGGCGGTCATCATGACGGTCGGCGAGGCAACGCTCGCCGACATCAAGCCCGGCGCCTTTATCGGCGTCGGCGCCATGCCGCAGGCGGACGGCAGCCAGAAGGCCGATTCGCGTCATGATCTTCCCGGAGATGCAGCGCGGCACCGGCGAAGGCCACTATCCCTGGAAGGCGCCCGGCAGCGTGCCCGGCTAGCACCATGACCAATGCGACGGTCGATACCACGGTGTCGGCGCGTCGAAGGCCAGGTCCTGACGGTGAAGTACAAAGGCGGCACGCAGAAGATCGTCATCGGCAAGGACGCCAGATCGTGTCCGAATATCCCGGGCAGCGCGGCCGACCTCAAGCCCGGCGTGGCCATCACCATTCCGGCGGCGCAGGTGAACCCGGACGGCACGCTTGCAAACGTCGCGCGTCAATATCGGCCGGCGGCGACTTCATTCCGTAATCGCAACACCGCGCGTTCGCATCGACGCGCGGCGCACTGCTTCACGGGAGGAAGACAAGAAATGAACAGGGGACTTCGTACCGCGTTTGCCATGGCCGCCGTCGGCATGCTGGTGGCGACATCGATCGGCTACGCGCAGCAGAAACCGGTCCGCATCCGCGGCACCATCGAGAAGGTCGACGGGCAGAACCTCGAGGTCAAGTCGCGCGAGGGCAAGAACCTCAAGGTCGTGATGTCCGAGAAAGTCCGCTTCACTGCGATGGTGAAGGCATCGCTCACGGATCTCACGCCCGACACCTATATCGGCGTCACCGCGATGCCGGATGCCGGACGGCACCCAGCGCGCGGTCGCGATCCACATCTTCCAGCCGGCGCAGCGCGGCACCGGCGAAGGCCATCGGCCGTGGGATTTGCAGCCCGGCAGCACCATGACCAACGCCGCGATCGCCACCACCGTCGCCGGCACCGACGGCCAGGTGGTGACGGTGCGCTACAAGGACAAGCGACAAGATCGACGAGAAGCGCGTGATCGTGACGCCGAAAACCGTGATCGTCCGCTACGTCCCGGGCGAGCGGAGCGAGCTCAAGGCCGGCGTGCGCGTCATGCTCAACAACGCCAAGGCGCTACCCGACGGCACGATCGAAGCGCCGACCGTGAGCTACGGCCGCGACGGCGTCGTGCCACCGATGTGACGGCACAACCACTCATGATCAGGCACGTTTTGAGGCAGGTGTCAGACAACCGATCTGCCGTGGCGCTCGTCGTCGCATCGGCGCAAGCTCAGCAGAAGCCGGTTCGCGTTGTCGGCACCATCGTCGGTGTCGACGGCCCGACCATCGTCGTCAAGCCGCGCAAGGGCAACGAAGCGCGCGTCACGCTCACGGACAAGGTCGCGGTGTTCGGCGTCGTTCGCGCCACGCTCGCCGACGTGAAGCCCGGCGCCTTCATCGGCGTCGGCGCGATGCCGCAGGCGGACGGCAGCCAGAAGGCGATCCGCGTGATGATCTTTGCGGAGGCGCAGCGCGGCACCGGCGAAGGTCATCGTCCCTGGAACCGGCCGGGCGCGACCATGACCAACGCCACCGTCGACACGACAGTCGCGCGGCGTCGACGGCCAGGTGCTGCGGGTCAAGTACAAGGGCGGCGAGCAACGCATCATCATCGGCCCGGACGCCATCATCATGGCCTACCTGGTCGGCGACCGCGGCGAGCTGAAACCCGGCGCGCATATCGCGATCAATGCCGCGAACCCGAAGCCGGACGGCTCGCTCGAAGCCTCGCGCGTCAATGTCGGCCGCGGCGACGTGGAGCCGGACTAGACTGGCAGTGCGCTCTTGCCGCTCCTGAGGCTGCCGCGTAAGCGGCGACTCGAGTGCCGACGCATGGACTCCCTCGACCCCTCGCCGCTCTGCGCGGGAATGGAGCGGAGGACCGGCGCGCTCGCCGTATCGAAGCAGCTAACTCGCCGCCGCGCCCCGCCCGTTCTTCTCGCGCGGCTTCTCGATCGCGATGCCCAGCGCCTTGATGCGCGAGGCCAGCGTCGTGGGCTTCACATCAGCAGCTCGGCCGCGCCGCCGCGGCCGAACACCTTGCCGCCGCAGGATTCCAGCGCCGCCAGGATATTGGCGCGGTCGCGTTCGCGCCGCTCGTCGTCGGTCAGCAATCGGTCTGACGGCGCCTGTGCGGCGGTCGCCGCGGTCTTGCACGGCCGGCAGGTCGATCCGCAGGCGCGCGTGGCGCGCCAGGATCGCGGCCCGCTCGATCACGTTCTCCAGCTCCCGCACGTTGCCGGGCCAGTCGTATTGCATCAGGCGGCGCACTCGCCCTCGGTCAGCTTGAGGTCGCCGCGCCTGAGCTTGCGCGCTTCGCCCTCGCACGAAATGCGCCGCCAGCAGCGGGATGTCGTCGCGGCGTTCGCGCAGCGGCACCGACTCGATCGGGAACACGTCGAGCCGGAAATAGAGGTCCTCGCGGAAGCGGCCGCGCCGCACCTCCTGCTTGAGATCGCGGTTGGTCGCCGCGATCACGCGCACGTCGACGGTGCGGGTCTGCTCCTCGCCGACGCGCTCGAAATTGTTCTCCTCCAGCACGCGCAGGAGCTTGCCTTGCAGCTCGATCGGGCATGTCGCCGACTCTCGTCGAGGAACAGCGTGCCGCCGTCGGCCAGCTCGAACCGGCCGATCCCGTCGCGCACGGCGCCGGCGAACGCGCCCTTGGCGTGGCCGAAGAACTCGCTCTCGAACTGCTCGCGCGGGATGGTCGCGCAATTGACGCGGATCAGCGGCCGCCGGCTGCGCTTGCTGGCGTCATGGATGGCGCGCGCGATCAGCTCCTTGCCGGTGCCGGATTCGCCGGTGATCAGCACGGTGGCGTCGGTCGGCGCCACCAGCTCGACCTGGCGCAGGATCTTCTGGATCGCGGCGCTGCGGCCGACGATGCCGTGGTGGTTGCCCTCGATGCGGATTTCTTCCTGCAGATATGCGTTCTCGAGCTCCAACCGCTCGCGCAGGCGATCGACCTCTTCGCGCGCGGCGCGCAGCTTCTCGTCGGCCTCGCGCCGCTGCGTGATGTCGCGGAACACGATGACCGCGCCGACCACGTGGCCGTCGTCGCGGATCGGCGTCGAGGTGTATTCGACCCAGAACGAGGTGCCGTCCTTGCGCCAGAACACCTCGGTGTCGACCTGATGCACCGCGCCGTCGCGGAACGCGGCGTAGATCGGGCAATCGTGTTCGGGATAGTGCGATCCGTCCGGCCGGGTGTGGTGCACGATCGAATGCATGTCGTGACCGACCAAGTCCTCGGCTTTCCATCCGAGCATGCGCGCGGCCGCCGGATTGACGAAGGTGGTCTTGCCCTCGGCGTTGACGCCATAGATGCCTTCGCCGGCGGCACGCAGGATGAGCTGGTTCATCGCCTCGCTGCTGAAATCGAAGGCGATTCCGGCGGCACGTTTGCTCATTTTCGTCATCATTCGCCGGTTTGGCCGGTGGTTCGGCCATGACGAGCCGAAATCCCTACGAGAATTCGTAATAATCACCACGAACTGTCGCGTCTCACGACTTCTCGTAATGCGCTGATGCATCCTAAGCAGAAATCGCGCCAAAACCTGCTGCGGCATCCGGAGCGAGGCCAGCCGAGACGGCCATGGCACGGATGTTGCTCAACTCTGCCGCGATCGTCGCTCGCACGATGTGCTTCGCAGGAGATGATGCGATGTCCACGTTCGACAATCCGTTCGACCCACAGCGCCGGCTGATCCGATCCGGCTGCAGTTGCGGCCGCCATGCGACGCAGGGCGATCACGAGCGCGATGTGCAGTTGCAATGCGCCGGCGGTCGAAAGCGAGGACAAACGCTACGAGGGCGTCGTTGCCTCGGCGGTGATGCGAAAGATGTTTCCGCAGGACGCCGCGCGCCGCGCAGTTCCTGAAGGCAGTCGGCGCCTCGACCGCGCTGGCCGCGATCTCGCAGTTCTTCCCGCTCGAGACCGCGACCGAGGTGTTCGCGCAGAACGGACCGATCGAGAAGAAGAACCTCAAGGTCGGCTTCATCCCGATCACCTGCGCCACGCCGATCATCATGGCGGAGCCGATGGGCTTCTATAAGCGCCATGGCCTCGACGTCGAGGTGATCAAGACCGCCGGCTGGGCGGTCATCCGCGACAAGACCATCAACAAGGAATACGACGCCGCCCACATGCTGTCGCCGATGCCGCTGGCGATCACGCTGGGCGTCGGCTCGAAGCCGATTCCCTACACCATGCCGGCGATGGAGAACATCAACGGCCAAGCCATCACGCTGTCGGTCAAGCACAAGGACAAGCGCGATCCGAAGTCCTGGAAAGGCTTCAAGTTCGCGGTCCCGTTCGACTACTCGATGCACAATTATCTGCTGCGCTACTACGTGGCCGAGCACGGCCTCGATCCCGACCAGGACATCCAGATCCGCGCGGTGCCGCCGCCGGAAATGGTCGCCAACCTGCGCGCCGACAATATCGACGGCTTCCTCGGGCCCGATCCGATGAACCAGCGCGCGGTCTACGACGGCGTCGGCTTCATCCACATCCTGTCGAAGGACATCTGGGAAGGGCATCCCTGCTGCGCGTTCGCGGCGTCGCAGGAATTCGTCAAGACCATGCCGAACACCTACGCCGCGCTGCTCAAGGCGATCATCGACGCGACCGCTTTCGCGACCAAGGCCGAGAACCGCAAGCAGATCGCCGAGGCGATCGCGCCGGCGAACTACATCAACCAGCCGGTCACGGTGCTGGAGCAGATCCTGACCGGCACCTTCGCCGACGGGCTCGGCAAGGTGCAAAAGGTTCCGAACCGGGTCGACTTCGATCCGTTCCCCTGGGAGTTGTTCGCGATCTGGATCCTGACGCAGATGAAGCGCTGGGGTCAGATCAAAGGCGACGTCGACTACGCCGCGGTCGCCAAGCAGGTCTATCTGGCACCGACACCACGCGGTTGATGAAGGAAGTCGGCCTCAAGCCGCCGACCGCCACCACCAAGTGCTTCTCGGTGATGGGCAAGATGTTCGATCCGGCCAAGCCGGAGGACTACGTCAAGAGCTTCAAGATCCGCAGGGCCTAGACGATGCTGCACGCGCCGGGCGTACGACATCAGCTCTCACGTGACGATGCGCCCTCTCCGTGAGAGGCTCGACCGCGTGTCGATTGCCCCGACCGCCGAGCTGCGGCACGAGCTCCACAAGGGGGAGAGGCGCACGTGCATGCATGACCTCTCCATCGGCATGCGCGCGGCCGTGGTGTCGGTCGCGATCTTCGTCGCCTTTATGCTGGCGTGGCACGTCGCCACGCAAGGCTCCGGGCCGGTCGCGCAGATGGACCCGGAATACGCCAAGCTCATGGGGAAGACCGCCACCCAGGGCACATCGGCGATGCCGGGTCCGCTCGATGTGGCGGCGAAGCTGTGGGAGCACCTGCGGCAGCCGTTCTACGACCGCGGTCCGAACGACAAGGGCGTCGGCATCCAGCTCGCCTTCTCGATTGCGCGGGTGAGCGTCGGCTATCTGCTGGCGGTCGCGTTCGCGATCCCGATCGGCTTTCTGATCGGCATGTCGCCACTGATGAGCCGGGCGCTCGATCCGTTCATCCAGGTGCTGAAGCCGATCTCGCCGCTCGCCTGGATGCCGCTCGCGCTCTACACCATCAAGGACTCGCATCTCTCCTCGATCTTCGTGATCTTCATCTGCTCGGTGTGGCCGATGATGATCAACACGGCGTTCGGCGTATCGGCCGTGCGCAAGGAGTGGCTGAATGTCGCGCGCACGCTCGAGGTGAGCGCGCTGCGCCGTGCCTTCACCATCATCCTGCCGGCGGCGGCGCCGACCATTCTCACCGGCATGCGCATTTCCATCGGTATCGCCTGGCTGGTGATCGTCGCCGCCGAGATGCTCGTCGGCGGTACTGGCATCGGCTACTTCGTCTGGAACGAGTGGAACAACCTCTCCATCACCAATGTGATCATCGCGATCCTGCTGATCGGTGTGGTCGGCATGCTGCTCGACCTACTCCTTGCGCGGCTGACGCGCCTCGTCACCTTCCCGGAGTGAGGCGCCAATGACCGACAAGTTCATCTCGATCGAAGGCATCACCAAGCGGTTTCCGTCGCCCGGCGGCAGCGCCACGACGGTGTTCGAGGATCTGTGGCTGTCGATGCAGCGCGGCGCGTTCACCTGCATCATTGGGCATTCCGGCTGCGGCAAAACCACCGTGCTCAACATCCTGGCCGGCCTCGACGTGCCGACCGAGGGCGCCGTCATTGTCGATGGCCAGGCGATCGAAGGGCCGAGCATCGACCGCGCCGTCATCTTCCAAAGCCACGCGTTGCTGCCATGGCGCACCGTGATGGGCAACGTCATCTACGCGGTGTCGTCGAAATGGCCGCGCTGGGCGCGCACCGATCAGCAGGAGACAGGCGCAGAAATTCATCGATCTCGTCGGTCTCACCGGCTCCGAGCACAAGCGGCCGGCCGAACTGTCGGGCGGCATGAAGCAGCGCGTCGGCATTGCGCGCGCGCTTTCGATCGAGCCGAAGATCATGCTGATGGACGAGCCGTTCTCGGCGCTCGACGCGCTCACCCGCGGCACCTTGCAGGACGAGGTGCGGCGCATCTGCCTGGAGACCGGCCAGACCGTGTTCATGATCACCCACGATGTCGACGAGGCGATCTATCTTGCCGACAAGATCGTGATGATGAGCAACGGTCCCGGCGCGGTGTTCGCCGAGGTGGTCGAAAACCCGCTGCCGAAAGATCGCAAGCGCAGCGACTTTCACAAGCATCCGCTTTATTACGGCGTGCGCAACCACATCATCGACTTCCTGGTGACGCGCTCGAAGAACTTCGCCGAGGACATGAAGAGCAGCGGTTTCGACCGCCGGCACGTGCCGGTGGTGCGTCCGGGCGCGCCGATACCGGTTGCGGCGAGCGCCGGCGTCGCCGCTCACCGTGCCGGGCCTCCTCCGGCCATCCGCCGCGAACGGATGAATTGACTCAATCGATGGCGTGCGGCGGTCACCGCGCGTCGCATCGAACTGACATTGCAGTTATCCGAGCTGAAAGGAGCCGACTCATGAACCGCGCCGACCTCACCGAGAAGATCCTCGACATCAAGCGCGAGAAGGATTGGAAGTGGAAGACGATCTGCGAAAAGATCGGCGGCTTTTCCGACACGCTGATCGTCGGCGCGCTGCTCGGCCAGATGAAGCTGACCAAGCCGCAGGCCGCCAAGGCCGCCGAGCTGTTCGGCCTGTCGAAAGGCGAAGAGGCGCTGCTCAACGAAGTGCCGATGCGCGGCACCGGCACGCCGATGCCGCCGACCGATCCGCTGATCTACCGCTTCTATGAAATGGTGATGGTCAACGGGCCGGCGTGGAAGCAGCTGATCGAGGAGGAATTCGGCGACGGCATCATGTCGGCGATCGATTTCGATTTCCAGATGGAGCGCGTTGCCAATCCGAAGGGTGACCGCGTCAAGATCACGATGTCGGGCAAGTTCCTGCCTTACAAATATTACGGCGCGACCGGCAACGTTCCGGAATACGGCTTCAAGGAAGACTAGGCGGCTTCACGCGATCGATGTCACCGAAGTGCTCGGTGTGCCCTCAGAAGGAGAGGGCGGGGTGAGTCGCGCTCTCGAGGACCCTAACGCCTCACCCCCCCTCTAGAGCGCCCTCAGGATCACGGCGTAGAGAAATAAGGCGGTCCGATGCCTGTCGCACGAGCTATCCGAAGAAATCCGGCTTTCGGCTCGGCGTCTATGTTTGCAAGGACGCCGAGATCGTCGACTTCGCCGCGCCGCACGGCGTGTTCTCAGTGGCGCGGCGCTTCGACCCCGAGCTCGACGCATTCCTGGTCGCCGAGGCGCTGCGGCCGGTGCAGGCGCAGGCGGGTTTTACTGTGCTGCCGAACTACGGTTTCAACGACGCGCCCGCCATGGATGCGTTCCTGATCCCGGGCGGCTTCGGGCTGCGCCAGGAGACCAACAACGGCCGGCTGCATGCGTTCATCCGCGCGCTGCCGGAGCCGACGCTCTTGGTCAGCGTGTGCACGGGCTCATGGGTCTACGGCCGCATGGGCCTGCTCGACGGCAAGGCTGCCACCAACCGCAAAGAGCCGGATCGGCTGGAAGCGTCCAACATGGGCAAGGTGCCCATTGATCGTTTGGCAGAACTTGCGCCGAAATGTCGGATCAGCCGCGCCCGCGTGGTCGATTCCGGCCGCGTGATTTCCGGCGGCGGCATCAATTCCGGCATGGAGGTCGGCTTCCACCTCCTGCGCCGCGCCGGCTACGACGAGGCCTTCATCGCCGATGTCGCGCGGGTGATGGAGTACAAGGCGGCCTACGACGTCTATCGCGACGATATCGAATATGACGGCTGATCCGCTCTGATCCTGAGGCGGGCACAAGCCCGCGCTCGAAGGATGGGGCGGCCATCCGATCTCGGTTTACCGAGATCGGCACCTGCGATGCGCAAGCGGGTGACCCGACTTGCAAGGTTGAGACTCTGCATGCCTGTCTAAGCGCGGGAATGCGCGTTCGCGCATGAGGCCAGCGCGACTTGAGCTTCCGGCACCGATTATGCCGCCTTCTTCAGGCGGGCGGCGCGCTGCATGAACAGCCGCGACAGCGGACTGGTCGGTCGCACCGCGGCGCGTTCCGAGGCGAGGGCGGTGGCGATCGGCTGCGCGCCGGAGCGCAACGCGGCCTCGATCATGGTGAGATCGAGAATGTCGCGCTGGGCGTGGCTGCCGCCGAAGCGGTGCGCGATGTTGCGCACCTCGCGCAGCCGCCGCAGCGTCTCCGCGTAGCGCTCCTCGCCGAATGCCTTGATCGCCAGCACCACCGGGTGGCCGACCTCGCGCGTGAACGCGGCGTTGTCGTCGTCGCGCTGCATCGCCTCTTGCTGCGCGGCGATGATGCGCTCCAGCGGCTGCTTGCGGCCGGCGCCGACGAAGGCCATCGCCGCATGGGCGTCGTTGAAGGCATAGTTGCCGGCGTCCTTCATCGGCTCCCAGCCGTCGGCCACCGCCTGCCAGCGGTCGCCGACCTCGATGCCGCGCAAGTGCAGCCGCCACAGCATCGCCGAGGCATCGATCATTTCGAGGATCAGCCGCGACTTGGCGCCGTGGATCGGGCCGTCGAACAGTTTGAGCGTCTCGTCGGTCCGGCCGAGATCGAGATAGTAGAGCGCGACGTGCCACCAGTTGTGGACGGCGAAGAAACTATCGCGCGACCAGCCGTCGGCGTTGTCGACCATCCAGGCGATGCCTTCCTGCTGGCGGCCCTGCATCTCCATCACGTGCGCGACGGCGTGCTGCGCCCAGGCGTCGCGGCGCTCGAGCGCAACCGCGGTGCGGCCGCAGCTCTCCGCCGCGGCGTAGTCGCCCGTCTCCTCAAGTCCGAACGCCTGCATGCCGAGCATCGAATGATAGCCCGGCACGTCCGGAGACCACGCCGGCAGGGCGCGGGTGATGCGGTCGCGCAGCATGCGGGCGTCGCCGCGGAAGAAATCGAGCTGGTGGCCGGCTTGCAGCGCGAGCAGATCGTGCGGGTGTTCGATCGCCACGTCTTCGATCGCTTGCGAGGCGGCGCGCCAGCGTCCATGCATGAGGTGCTCGATGGCGGCGAGATGGCCTTTTTCCTGCGAACTGTCGGCATGCGCCCGCGCAGCCTCCAGCGCCGCGCGCGCCACCGGAATGCCGGCGGGTTCGGTGCCGAGCAGGTTCAGCCACGCCTTGAGCGCATGCGCCATGACGAAGTCCGGGCTCTCGGCAATAGCCTGATCGACGGTTGCGACCGGGTCGTTAATGAAAAGGTTGAGTTCCCGCAGCGCAGTCTCGTAATGCGGCAGGCTTTTCTCGGTGGCTCCGGTGAGCCGGTGGCCGCGGCAATCCTTCAACACGTGCATTCTCCTGTATTTTTCGCAATTTTCTCTGGAAGGCCCCTTAGTTGCGCGAGGGGACCGTTCGGTTCAAAGCCAAGGGAAAAAATGCAGATAAGGCCGGAAAAAATGCAGATAAGCCGAGCCGCCATGGCGGCTCATCGCGGAATCTCGTTAGAAATGGCGTGTTTCAAGCGATGCGCGCGTACGCAATGCGCGCCCAGCGTCCGCGCCACGCTTGTGGCGCAGTTCGTTGGACGCGCAGGAAACGGGCGTTAACGCGCCGGTTTTACCGGTCCGCCGACTGCGAGTGAGCGCCGCCCGGCTTGGAAATGTCGCACAGCGCCTCGCCGACATTGGACGGACCATCGGCCAGAGCAAGATCGCCGATCGACACGATGCCGACCAAGCGCTTGTCCTGATTGAGAACCGGCAGCCGCCGGACCTTGATATCCGCCATTTTCTGCGCGACCTCGTCCACGTCATCATCCTCGAAGCAAAATTTGACGTGTTCGCTCATCACATCGCGGATCGGCGTATCCGGCCCTTTGCCGAGCGCGATCGCACGGACGGCGATGTCGCGATCGGTAATCATGCCCACCAGACGGTCGTTCTCACCGACCGGCAATACACCGGCATCGATCTGTGCCATCAGGGTCGCCGCGTCGCGGATTGACTGGTTAGGGTTCGCTATCCGGACGTCGTCGCTCATTGCTTCGCGAACTTGCATGGTTTCCCTCCTGGGTGAATGGCATGGTGCCCCGCCATCGAAGGAAACGCGGCGCGGTCCGTGCGGTTCCATCATTCCGGTGTTTATGACCCGTTGGCAGTGTCAGGCAGCAGCGTATGATCGGGGCGTCGGCGTCCACCTGGGCTGGGCCATTGATCATGCGTATTTTGCTTGTCTTTGCTCTGGCGTTCTCAACCGCAGCCGGCGTGACCGCATTCACGCAACCTGCCGTGGGGCAGGACGATTATCGCGGCAAAACTGTCACGCTGTTCGCCGGCCAGCCGCCCGGCGGCGGGATCGACAGCGAGATGCGGCTGGTGGCGCAGTTCTACGGCAAGCACCTTCCGGGCGTGCCCGGCATCGTGCCGCGCAACATGCCGGGTGCCGGCGGCTTGATCCTCGGCAACCACCTCTACAGCGTCGCCAAGCCGGACGGCCTGACGCTCGGCATGCCGGGCCGTTCGGGGTTCGTGCTGGCGCCGATCATCAGCGCCGCCGACACCAAATACGATCTGCGCAAGTTCACCTGGATCGGCAGCTCGGCGTCGAGCAATTTCGTGCTGTGGATGCGCCGTCAGTCGAACATCGCGAGCTTCGCCGACCTCAAGAACGCCAAGCGGCCGATCGTCATCGCCGGCAGCGGGTCGACCACCTCGAATTCGATCATCCCGGAGGTGCTGGCGAAATACGAAAACATCCCGATCAAGGTGGTGCGCGGCTATCCCGGCATCGCCGATGCCGTGCTGGCGGTCGAGCGCGGCGAGGCCGACGGCGTGATGTGCCAGCGCGCGAGCCTCCGCCCCGACATGCTGTCATCCGGCACCGGTGGTGCCGATCCTTCAGTTCTACGATGTTGAGAAGGGCGTGCCGCTATTGCAGAACTTGATCGCCAATCCGCGGGAGAAAGCGCTGCTGGAGTTGCTGGCGGCGCCGCAGAAGCTCGGGCTTGCCGTGGTCGCGCCGCCCGGCGTTCCCGCCGAGCTGACGCGCGTGCTGCGCGAGGCCTATCTGAAGATGGTCGCAACCTCTGAATACCGCGACGAAGCGGTCAAGCGCGGCTTCGATGTCGGTGCACCGAACACGGGAGAGGCGATTACCGATTACGTGACCAATACGCTGACAAAGTTTCCAGCGGAGACGATTGCGGAATACCGGACTTACGTGGAGCGGCGATAGCGAACTAGCTTCTTCGATCGAATCGACGCGGCTCGGGATAGAACGCCAGCCGCCCGGCGATCTCGGCCATCGCCGGAAACGGCTGCTCGTAGCTCCAGATCGCGTTCTCCGACGACCGGTCGCCGACACGGATCGAAAAATACGACGCATCGCCCTTGTAGGGACAATGCGTCGAATGGCTGGTGCGTTCGAATGCCGTCATGTCGGCGTCTTCGCGCGGGATATAGAACACCGGCTTGTAGGTGGTTTCGCGCATCACCATGGCGCGCGTGGTGTCGGCGACAGTGCGGCCATTGAACAGGACACGCACCCGCCGCGGATGCGGCTCGATCGAGATCGGATGGTCGGGGCCGGGAAGTTTCATCGGGATGCTCACATCTGCGCGATCATGCGGCGGTCGATGTCGCGCGCGCGGCTGACGCCGCAGAGCGCCATGGTCACATCGAGTTCGTCGCGGATGATCTCGATCGCTTTGGTCACGCCGGCTTGGCCGCCGGCGCCGAGACCATAGATGTAGCTGCGGCCGATCAGGCACGCGCGCGCGCCCAGTGCCAGCGCCCGTACCACGTCCTGGCCGGAGCGGATGCCGCCGTCGAACAGGATTTCGGTCTCGGCGCCGATCGCCTCCGCGATCCTGGGCAGCGCCGAAATCGAGGCCGGCGCGCCGTCGAGCTGACGTCCGCCATGGTTGGAGACCACGATGGCGTCGGCGCCGGTCTTCGCCGCGGTGCGCGCGTCGTCGGGATCGAGCACGCCCTTGATGATGAGTTTCCCCGGCCACAAACTCCTGATCCACTCGACGTCCTTCCAGGACAGCGCCGGATCGAACTGGCCGCGAATCCATTGCGCCAGCGAGTTGACGTTTTCCATGCCACGCACGTGGCCGGCGAGGTTGCCGAAGGTCTTGCGCTTGCCGCGCAGCGTCGCTCAGCGCCCAACGCGGCTTCGTCGCGATGTCGATGACGTTGCGGATGCGAATTTCGGGCGGCACGGTCATGCCGTTTTTGACGTCGGCATGGCGCTGTCCGAGCACCTGCAGATCGATGGTCAACACCAGCGCGCTGCACTTCGCGGCCGCGGCCCGTTCAATCAGCGACTTCGCAAAGCCACGGTCCTTCATCACATAGAGCTGGAACCAGAACGGCTTGTCGACCGCCGCTGCAACATCCTCGATCGCGCAGATCGACATGGTCGAGAGCGTGAACGGAATACCGGCGGCGTGCGCGGCGCGGCAGGCGAGGATTTCGCCGTCGCCCCACTGCATGCCGCACGAGCCCGATCGGCGCGAGCACCAGCGGTAGCGGTACCGGCTCGCCAATGATGGTGGTGCCCAGCTCGCGTTGCGAGACATCGACCAGTACGCGCTGGCGGAACTTGATGCGTTCAAGCTCCGCGCGGTTGTCGCGTAGCGTTTGCTCCGCGTAGGAACCGCTTTCGGCGTAGTCGAAAAACATCTTCGGCACCCGGTGTCGGGCGAGCTGCCGCAGGTCTTCGATGCAGGTGACGGAGCGCATGCGCTCGACAATAGCCGGCAGGCCGGCTGTGGGGAACGTCTCTCAGGGGGTCGGCGTTATAAACCGATGAACCCGGTGAAGGTCGATGACCCAGGAGACGGCGATGACTAGTCGAAGTCGCGCAACGCCGAATGACGTGGTGTCCGAGGCGGAGATTAACCAAAAGCGGCGGCAGGAAGCCCGCGAAGAGGCCAAGGAGCGCGGCCGCCACACGGCGGACAAGTCGCTGGAACGCGGCCTTGAGGGCACGTTTCCGGCGTCCGACCCGGTCAATGTCACACAGCCGGCGCAGTCCGCTGAGGACAAGAAGCCCGCGCGCTAGCCCTTTCGGGCCCGCTAAGTCTTTGAAGTCAGCCTCAAACCCCCCGAAGGCGTTCGGGCGGTGAGTTTCATCATAACTTGCATAAGCTTAGCCAAACCTGCTTTTTTAAGAATTATGTCGTTGAATCCTCGGGCAACCCCCGCTTAAAGCATCCCACAGTTGCCTGCCCAAAGGGTCAAAGGGTTCATGCCTCGTAAGTATTTCGGTACGGACGGCATCCGTGGTCGCGCCAATGGCGAGATCACACCGGAGCTCGCGCTCAAAGTCGGCCAGGCCGCCGGCCTGATGTTCAAGCGTGGCGAGCACCGCCATCGCGTGCTCATCGGCAAGGATACGCGGCTATCGGGCTACATGATCGAGACCGCGCTGGTTGCCGGCTTCACCTCGGTCGGCATGGACGTTCTGTTGACCGGCCCGATGCCGACCCCGGCGGTGGGCATGCTGACGCGTTCCATGCGCGCCGATCTCGGCGTGATGATCTCGGCGTCGCATAATCCTTATGACGACAACGGCATCAAGCTTTTCGGTCCGGACGGCTACAAGCTCCGCGACGACATCGAGCGCAAGATTGAAGCGCTGATGGACTCCGACCTGACCAAGAAGCTCGCGAAAAGCGCCGATCTCGGCCGCGCCAAGCGGATCGAGGGCGTGCACGATCGCTACATCGAGTTCGCCAAGCGCACGCTGCCGCGCGCCATGGATCTCGACGGCCTGCGTGTGGTCGTCGACTGCGCCAACGGCGCTGCCTATCGCGTGGTGCCGGAAGCATTGTGGGAACTGGGCGCCGAGGTTGTCTCGATCGGCGTCGAACCCGACGGCTTCAACATCAATCGCGACTGCGGCTCGACCGCGCCGAAGGAGCTGTGCCGCAAGGTGCTCGAGCTGCGCGCCGATATCGGCATTGCGCTCGACGGCGATGCCGATCGCGTGATCATCGTCGACGAGCAGGCCCATATCGTCGATGGCGACCAGCTTTTGGCGCTCATCGCCGAGAGCTTTCAATCCGACGGGCGGCTGACGCAGCCCGGCATCGTCGCCACCATCATGTCGAACTACGGGCTCGAGCGTTATCTGGCCGGCCTGAAGCTGTCGCTCGCCCGCACGCCAGTCGGTGACCGCTACGTCCTCGATCATATGCGCGAGCACGGCTTCAATGTCGGCGGCGAGCAGTCCGGCCACATTATCATGACCGACTATACGACCACCGGTGACGGCTTCGTCGCCGCGCTGCAGGTGCTGGCGGTGGTCAAGAAATTGGACCGGCGCGTGTCGGAAGTCTGCCATCGCTTCGACCCGCTGCCGCAGGTTCTCAAAAACGTCCGCTACAAGAGCGGCAAGCCGCTGGACAACGCCAAGGTCCGCAGCGCTATCAAGGATGGCGAGCGCCGCCTCAACGGGCACGGCCGTCTGGTCATCCGCCCGTCCGGAACCGAGCCGGTGATCCGGGTGATGGGCGAGGGCGACGACCAAGTCCTGGTCGAGACAGTGGTCGACGGCATTGTCGACGCGCTCAATCGCGTTGCCGCCTGACCGGCGAGCGAAATCCATTCGATCGACTTTTAAGCTTTGCTTGAGCATGGCTGCAGTGCGACGCCGGGGCGCGCGGACGCGGCCCGCATGTCGCGTTGGCTGAGTGGCTCAATACGATGGCTCAACACAATGGAATCGCTACAAACAAGGAACTTTTTGCTTTTCCGCTTGGTCGGAGTGCGGTATCAATAGTTACAGAAAGAACCATTCCCTGGGCTGGAAGCGTCGTTCCATGATCATCTGCTCTTGCAATGTGCTGAGCGACGGCGATGTTCGCGCGGCCGTCAAAGGCGCACAGCCCCCGTCGTCCACGGGCGAGGTCTATGGTTGCCTGGGTTGCAGCCCGCAATGCGGGCGATGCGCCCGTACCATCCGGCAGATCATGGATGAGGCGGTCGCCAACAGTGACGCCGGCACCGACTGCGGCGGCTAGTGGAGTGGATTTGACATTCGCTACCCACCTGGCAGCAAGCACGCGGTGCGAATGTCAAATCCAAACTCCACTAGCAGCCTATACTTGCTAGTGGTCCATAATTCTAACATTCGCAAAAACGTCCGCGGAAATGGGATGCGAATGTTAGAATTAGACCACTGACCGCCAAGCTTTCCCCTTTATATTCCACGAAGTAGCAGCCGCGCCGGTCGCAGCGCTTGTGACGGCGCGAGAGAAGTCCCAGATTAGAACATTCCGATCTGCCCGACCCGCCGGCAGGGCCTCCAATCCATCACATGGGACACGCGTACAATGAAGGGCGACGCAAAGGTCATCGAATTCCTGAACCGCGGCCTGCGGCATGAACTGGCGGCGATCAACCAGTACTGGCTGCACTACCGTTTGCTCGCCAACTGGGGCTTCAACGATCTGGCCAAGCACTGGCGCAAGGAATCGATCGAGGAGATGGAGCACGCCGACAAGCTGGTCGAACGCATCATCTTTCTTGACGGCTTTCCCAACATGCAGGTGATTGATCCGCTTCACATCGGACAGAACGTGAAAGAGGTCCTCAATTGCGATCTCGCCGCCGAACATTCGGCCCGTGCCTTGTACGAGGATGCCGCGACCCATTGCCATGCGGTCAAGGACTACGTGACGCGCGATCTGTTTGAAATCCCTGATGAAGGCCGAAGAAGAGCACATCGACTTTCTGGAGACGCAGCTCGATCTCATCTCCAAGATTGGCATCGAGCTCTATTCGCAGCGCCACATCGGCAAGCTCGGCAGCGACGAGAGTTGATGCCAGTCGCGGTTCGCGCCGTCAGCTGGCGCGAGCCGATTTGTCGCCCGCCACCATCAACCATTCGTTAATGAAGGTTACCGACGTGCGACGTCGACAGACGTCGCCGCTGCGGACATCGCGGCGCGTGATGTCGCTGGCGTCGGCGATCGTGAATATTCGCGGTTAAAAAGTAAGGTTAAGTGGCGCTTAACCGATTTCTGCAATCCTCGCCTCGTTGGTCATCCCCCCGCAGGGGACGCGTTTCTCTGCCGGACGAAAAGGACGAGGGTCATGAGTTCGATGAAGTTGCTTGCGTTCGCGGCAGCGACCGCGCTGACGACGACAACCGCGGCGATTGCCGCTGATTTTCCTGTCGCCCCCCGGGTCGTGGACGCGCCGTCCGGTGGCTGGTATCTGCGCGGCGATATCGGCATGACCAACCAGCAGGTCAAATCGCTTGATAACGTCCTGTTCGCGACCACCGCGAACCTCGTCATCCACGACAAGAATTTCGAAGCCGGCATGCTGTTCGGTGTTGGTGCCGGCTATCGCTGGAACAACTGGCTGCGCTTCGATGTCACCGGCGAGTATCGCGGCGAGACTGGATTCCACGGCTTCGATACCTGGACCGACGTGAGCACCGACCCGCGCTTCAACAACTACACCGCCAAGAAGTCGGAGTGGTTGGTCCTGGCCAATGCCTATATCGATCTCGGCACTTGGTGGAACATCACGCCGTTCATCGGCGCCGGCGTCGGCTGGAGCTCCGTGACCATCCACAGCTTCCGCGATGCCGGGATCCCGCCGAGTCCTGGCTGCCAACGATGGCCTATGCGGACGCCGCTTCGAAGTCGAACTTCGCCTGGGCGATCCACGGCGGACTTGCCTATGAGGTCAGCCGCTCCTTCACCGTCGAGCTGGCGTATCGCTACGTCAATCTCGGCAGTGGCGTCACCGGCGACATCATCGCCTTCGACGGCACCAACACCGTCGTCAATCCGATGCACTTCAAGACCATCACGTCGCATGACGTGAAGTTCGGCGTGCGGTGGATGTTGCAGCCGGAGCCGGCCTACGCGCCGGTGATGACCCGCGGCTGATCGATACGATTGCAGCAGAGCAGGATAACAACGGCGCGGATAATCCCGCGCCGTTTTGCGTTTGATGGCGCCGCGAAAAATCGTGTCTCGGCGCTAGCGGGAGGTATCAAACTAACGGCTCATTAAGGTTAATCAATCATGATGGCCTTGCGCGGGAGTGATCGCGCGATTCGAAGAGGCCGTCATGCGCCGCTGGTTTGTCGTCGCCGCATTCTTCCTCGTGTCTGGGCCGCAGGCGAGCGCCCAATACTTTGACACGCCGACACTGCGCGGCACGTCACCGTACGTGCCGGCGTCGCCAAAATATACGCGTTGGACCGGCGCATATGTCGGTGGCCAGGCTGGTTTCATCAGCTCGCAAATCGATGCTTCCAACGCCTTCGGAAGCGCGAATATTTTCAGCTCCAGCAATTTGATGACCGCGCCCTTGGGCTCTGTCGCGTGGGCTTCGCCGGGGCGCCGGGATGTCCGAGGTTCAAGCTACGGCGGCTTCATCGGCTACAACGCGCAGTTCCAAGACGCCGTTCTCGGTATTGAGCTCAATTACAACCGAGCGTCGCTGGTGAGCAGTTCGTCGGCGTCCCGCTGCTATTCCGATACCAATCCGCAGTGCTTTAACGAGATTCAGCTCGGCGACGGGAATGACTACAACGCAACCGTCGTTGCGACGACGTCGGCTCGCGTAACCGACTATGGGACTTTGCGCGGCCGCGCCGGTTGGGCCTACGGCGACTTCCTGCCCTTCGCGACGGTGGGTGTTGCGGTTGGGCGGGTGCAGCTCGTCGCGGTCGGCAACCGTCGATGCGACGCCGGTTGGCGCCGGAACGCCGTTTGTCCATACCGAAACCGATACGCGGTCGCGATTTGCCTGGGGTTATTCGGCGGGCGGTGGCGTCGAGTACCTGCTGACGTCGAACGTGTTCGTGCGCGGCGAATATGAATTCATCAAGTTGAATCCGGTGGATGGTGTCGGGATCATCATCAACACCGCGCGGTTTGGGGCGGGTCTCAGGTTCTGAGCCCGTTCGTCCCGGCCGGCGTCGCCCGCCACCCTGATCGCGGTTATTTGGCCGAACCGCTTGACGCGGCGCGGGCGCTTCCTTATTTCGAACGGCGGGACACCCCTCCCCACCGAGGGGCATCTATCTGGAAGGATAGACGAATGGCCAATGTTATGCCCGCCATGCGGCCGGCCGTGCCGCATTTTTCGTCCGGCCCCTGCGCCAAGCGCCCCGGCTGGAGCCTCCAAGCCCTCACCGACGCTGTTCTCGGACGCTCGCACCGATCAAAGATCGGCAAGGCGAAGCTCAAGCGCGCCATCGATCTGACCCGCGAGGTGCTCCAGGTCCCTGCCGACTACCGCATCGGCATCGTTCCGGCATCCGACACCGGGGCGGTCGAGATGGCGCTGTGGTCGCTGCTCGGCGCGCGGCCCGTCACCATGATGGCGTGGGAATTGTTCGGCGAAGGCTGGGTCACCGACGTCGCCAAACAGCTCAAGCTCAAGGACGTGACCGTGCTGAAAGCCGGTTACGGCGAGCTGCCTGATCTCTCCAAAGTCGATTTTTCGAACGACGTGGTGTTCACCTGGAACGGCACCACCTCCGGCGTGCGGGTGCCGAACGCGGATTGGATTCCGGCCGACCGGCAGGGTCTCGCGATCTGCGATGCCACCTCTGCCTGTTTCGCGCAGGCGCTCGATTTCGCCAAGCTCGATGTCGTCACCTTCTCCTGGCAAAAGGCGCTGGGCGGCGAGGGCGCGCACGGCATGTTGATCCTGTCGCCGCGCGCGGCGGAGCGTCTCAAGACCTACACGCCATCGTGGCCATTGCCGAAGATTTTCCGGCTGACCAACAACGGCAAGCTGATCGAAGGCATCTTCGACGGTGAAACCATCAATACGCCGTCGATGCTGTGCGTGGAGGATTATCTCGACGCGCTGGTCTGGGCGAAGTCGGTGGGCAGTCTCAAAGGTCTCATCACCCGCGCCGATGCCAACACCAAGGTGATCGCCGACTGGGTGGCGCACTCGCCCTGGGTCGATTTCCTGGCGCGGGAGCCTGCGACGCGCTCGAACACCTCGGTGTGCTTGAAGGTGGTCGATCCGGCGGTGACCGCGCTTCCGGCGGACGCGCAGGCGGCATTCGTGAAGTCGCTCGCCGCGGCGCTGGAAAAGGAGGGCGTCGCTTACGACATCGACGCCTACCGCGACGCGCCGCCGGGGCTGCGCATTTGGTGCGGTGCCACGGTCGAAGCGCGTGATGTCGAGGCGCTCACGCAGTGGCTCGACTGGGCCTTCACCAAGACCAAGGACGCGATGCCGAAGGCGGCGTAGCGATAGTCGTCATTGCCGGGCTTTGACCCGGCAATCCATCGCTCTTGCGAAGATGATGGATGCGCGGGTCAAGCCCGCGCATGACGGAGCAAAGGATCATCGACAAACGAGTTCAGATCATGCCCCCCAAAGTGCTCATCTCCGACGCTCTCTCGGACGCCGCCGTTCAAATCTTCAAGGACCGCGGCATCGAGACCGTGTTCCAGCCCAAGCTCGGCGCCGACAAGGACAAGCTCGCCGAGATGATCGGCGACTTCGATGGTCTCGCCATCCGCTCCGCCACCAAGGTGACCGCCAAGCTTCTGGAGCGGGCCAACAAGTTGAAGGTCGTGGGCCGCGCCGGTATCGGCGTCGACAACGTCGATATTCCGGCGGCCACGGCGAAGGGCGTCATCGTCATGAACACGCCGTTCGGCAACTCGATCACCACCGCCGAGCACGCCATCACCATGATGCTCGCGCTGGCGCGGCAGATCCCCCAAGCCGATTCTTCAACCCAGGCCGGCAAGTGGGAGAAGAACCGTTTCATGGGCGTTGAGATCACCAACAAAACGTTAGGTGTGATCGGTTGCGGCAATATCGGTTCGATCGTTGCCAACCGGGCGCGCGGTCTCGCCATGAAAGTGATCGCTTATGATCCGTTCCTGTCGCCGGAGCGCGCGCGCGATCTCGGCGTTGAAAAGGTCGAGCTGCCGGAATTGTTCAAGCGCGCCGACTTCATCACGCTGCACACGCCGCTGACCGACAAGACCAAGAACGTTGTCGACGCCAAGTCGATCGCCACGATGAAGAAGGGCGTGCGCATCATCAATTGCGCCCGCGGCGGATTGGTGGACGAGGCGGCGTTGCGCGCCGCGCTCGATTCCGGCCAGGTCGCCGGCGCCGCCTTCGATGTGTTTGTGGAGGAGCCGGCCACGGCCAACCCGCTGTTTGGTCATCCCAATGTGGTCTGCACGCCGCACCTCGGTGCGTCCACGACGGAGGCGCAGGAGAACGTCGCGCTGCAGGTCGCCGAGCAGATGTCCGACTATCTGCTCAGTGGCGCCATCTCCAACGCGGTCAATTTCCCATCGATCTCCGCCGAAGAGGCGCCGAAGCTCAAGCCGTTTGTGGCGCTCGCGGAGAAGCTCGGCTCGTTCGCCGGCCAGCTCACCGAGACCGGGATCTCCAAGGTGCAGATCACCTATGAAGGCCAGGTCGCCGGCATGAATACCAAGGCGCTCACCTCGGCGGCACTGTCCGGGCTGCTCAAGCCGATGCTCGGCGACGTCAACGTGGTGTCGGCGCCTGTCATCGCCAAGGAGCGCGGCATGGTGATCGAGGAGACCACGCGCGAAGCGGCCGGCGACTACGACAGCCTGATCACGGTGACGGTGACGACGGAGCGGCAGGCGCGGCACATTTCCGGCACCGTGTTCGCCGACGGCCGCCCGCGCATCGTCAATATCAAGGGCATCCGCATGGACGCGGAGTTCGGCCCGTCGATGGTCTACATCACCAATTTCGACAAGCCGGGCTTCATCGGCAAGTTCTCCGGGACCATGGGCGACGCCGGTATCAACATCGCGACCTTCCATGTCGGCCGCGAAGCGCCCGGCGGCAATGCTATCGCGCTGATCGAAATCGACGGCGACATGCCGGCGGATGTGCTCGCCAAGGTGCGCGCGCTGCCGCAGGTGCAGTCGGCGCGGGTGCTGCGGTTCTGATCTAGCAGCCCTCAGGCTTGCGCACGTCTCCGGCGGCTTTCTGCGGGGCCGCCATCCGTATGGCGATTGCCCTCTTACTGACCGCGATCCGGCGGCGTATCATCCTCCCAAATACAGATAAAAAATTGGGGAGGATGAGAATGCTCAGGATCGCTTCCGCTGCGCTCGTCGCTACCACCGTCGTTGTCGGCGCAGTCATTCACGTTCACGCGCAGACCTATCCGTCCCGTCAGATCACGCTCGTGGTGCCGTTCCCGCCCGGCGGATCGACCGATGCCATCGCGCGCATCATGGCCGACCGCATGCGCGTACCAGCCTCGGCCAGCCGGTGGTGATCGAGAACGTCGGCGGCGCCGGCGGCACGATCGCGGTCGGGCGCGTCGCGCGCGCCGCAGCCCGACGGCTACACCATCGACATCGGGCAGTGGGACACCCACGTCGGCAGCATCATCTACAAACTGAACTACGACCTGCAGAAGGACTTCGACCCGATCGGGCTGCTGTCCGTCAATCCGCAGCTCATGATCGCCAAGAAGGATTTGCCGGCGAACGATCTCAAGGGCCTGGTCGCCTGGATGAAGGCCAACCCCGGCAAGATCACCTTCGTGAACCAGAACGCGGCGGCGCAGGTGACCGGCATCCTGTTCGAGCAGGCCACCGGCCAGAAGGTCCAGTTCATTCCGTATCGCGGCGCCGGCCCGGCGATGACCGACTTGATCTCCGGGCAGGTCGATCTGCTGGTGGTGCAGGCCGCCGTCACGCTGCCGCAGGTGCAGGCCGGCACGGTCAAGGTGCTCGCCAACCTCTCGCCGCAGCGCTCGGCCGCGATCCCGGACATCCCGACCTCCGACGAGAGCGGCGTGCCGGGCCTTTATATGTCCGGCTGGTTCGGCTTCTTCGGGCCGCGCGGCACTGCCGAAGGACGTGCTGGCGCGGCTCAACGGCGCGATGGTGCGAGGCGCTCGCCGATCCGGCGGTGCGCAAGCGCTTCGCCGACCTGGGCCTCGACGTCGCCTCGCGCGAGCAGCAGACGCCGCAGGGGCTCGCCGCGTTCCAGAAGGCTGAGATCAAGAAATGGTGGCCGATCATCAAGGCCGCCAACATCAAGGGCGAGTGAGGGCGACATGCCGCCGGACGTGCTCGCCAAGGTGCGCGCCCTGCCGCAGGTGCAGTCGGCGAGGGCGCTGCATTTTTGAGGCTGAGCGCGACCGCCACCACGGCCGCGCGCGTCAGCGCGGTCGGCCGCAATAGCGGACGCAACGCCCGTACTGCATTTGCGCGAAGCAAACAACCGTGTGGGTGTTGCTGCCGCAAGACGTGCGGCAGGCCGGATTGCCCGGCGCGACGCAGACGACGCGGTAACGCTGAGCCTCGGCGGCGGTGCTGATGAAGCCGATCATGATGCCGCCTAGCATCAGCGCCAGGCCGGTCGATAGCAATAAACGCATTTCGAAGTTTCTCCGTTGCCGCCCGCGGGCAAAGCTGACGGCAATTGCGCGTTCGTGCAACTGGTTTGTCGCTCAGTGATGGTTGCGCGTCATGCACGTCGAGTACGGGCGAGCGGTTACAACCACTGGATGGCTAGCGCGTCGACCGTGCATGAAGGACGTACATCTCGATGAACGTCCGCGGGTTGGCGGCTTCGTAGGCTTGCCACTGGTCGAGATCGGCGAGTGCATCGTCGCCCGGGAATTGTTGTTGAAACTTGTCGACCACGGTGTCGTCGAGCTCGAAGCCGACGAACGTGAAGCCTTCGTCCGCGAGAAATGCCTTGATATCGGGGATCGTGAACTGGTGCTCCATGACATGGAACAGCAGATCGCGGCATTCACTCATGGAATAGAAGTCGACGAATTCCCGCCAGCTCCGGGAGCAGCATATCGGATTCGCGGCGAATGAGCTCCTGGCGACAAGCCCTGATATCGCCGGCCGTTGCCTGATAGCCGCGCTCCTTCACGAATGCGCGGGCGGCATTGATGCCGCGTCGCGCGATTGCGCTGTAGAGACCGATGACCATCAAGCCGCCGGGCCGCAGCAATGATGTCAGGATGCGCCACCCCTCCTTCGGGTCGGCGAGATGATGCAGGACGCCGATTGCCTCGACGCGGTCGAAGCGGCGGTCGATCGAACGCAGCTCCGTGATGTCGGCGTGCGCGTAGTCGATATTGCGCAATCCGGATTCGCGTGTCTTCCGGCGCGCGTAAGCGAGGCTGGCCAGGCTGATGTCGACGGCGAGGATCCTGGCGTCCGGATGGGACTGCGCCGTCATGATCGCGTTCCTGCCGGTGCCACAGCCGGCGACCAGGATATCCCGTGGCGCGGGGGCATCGTCGGCTTGGTCCGGCCGGTCCGCAGGGGGCGGCACGCGTCGCGGCACGATCGTCCAGCGCGGATAGGGGTTTTCCTCGTATTGCTGCCGGACCTGCGCGGACACGCCGTTGGCGATCGTGGTGATCGCCGGAATCGATGCGCGATCCTGAATCTCCTCGCGTGGCTCGCGCACCTGCTGCCGCAACAAGCCGTCGATGACAGCCGGCCATTGGCGTTCCAGCAGCGCATCGGCGCCAGGCAGCGCGGACAACGGCCGGTACGCGGCAACGATCGCGAGCAGGAATGGCGGCACCTCGCCGGTCGCGTCGAACTTGGCCTGCAACAGGTCGCTCAAAGCGTCGGCCTGCCGAGTTTCGTCGTCGCCCTGCGCGAAAATGTATTCGTTGATGAAGCATTGTTGCGCGAGCGCCGAACACAGGCCGGTCGCCGTGTCCGAGATGTCTGCAAAGCCGGGCGAGGCCGCGACCGCCAATTGCAGCAGTGCATAGCGCAACGCGGTCAGGAATGTCTCCAGTGCCGGGCCATGCAGTCTGGTGGTTTCCAATGCACAGCACAGGAAGACGTCTGCGGCCACCGGGTCGATGCCGCTTTCGCCGAACAGCGTCGCCACGGTGGGCCTTGCCGGCCACATCGCCGCGAGGCGATCGAGGCAAGCGACGACGACGGAATTCTGCAGGATGAAGTCGCCAATATCCTTGCCGCTAAGCTTGAGCGCGATGGCCTCGCGGAAATGCGATGCAGCCTCGGCGCGCATGTCCATGGCCTGGTATGAAAGACCGATATTGTAGTGGCTGGCCGCGTTGTACGCGTCGCCGTCGATCGCCTTCTTCATCAGCCTGACGGCGGCCGCGTGGCGCCCCGACGACTGTTCGACCAGCCCGAGAAGATTGAGACTGGCGAGGTGCGTGGGTTGGCGCGCAAGCGTGTCCTGCAGGATGGTCCGCGCCTGCGCCAGGCGGCCTTCGTCGTAGTGACGCCGGGCTTCGGCCACCTGTTGATCGGCATCGCGTGATCGCGCGTGCGCCGAACCAGAAACGGCGGAGCGCTGGTCGCGCTTGGACGCGGCGCGACGTTCTTTCCGGTTCATGGCGGAGCTTCCGCGCTCAACATGGCACGTCTCATAGGGCAGTTTCCGGGTGCGGTCCATGTGCTGTGGCCGGGTCTGATGGCTGGCCGCGTCGCCGTCGACGGTGATATCGTCGCGACCAAGAAACCTTGGGGAGGACCATGACCAAGCTCATTGCCGCGACGCTCGTCTGCCTGCCGGCCCTGGTCTGTCTGCAGCCGGCTCCCGTCGCCGCGCAGGACTTCTTTGCCGGCAAGACCGTGACGCTGGTGGTCGGATATCAGGCCGGCAGCCTGTACGACACCAACGCCCGTTTCGTGGCGCGCCACCTCGCTCGCTTCATTCCCGGCAATCCGACGGTGATCGTGCGCAACATGCCCGGCGCCGGCACGCTGAAGGCGGCCAACAATGTCGCCAACCTCGCGCCCAAGGACGGCACGACGATCGCGCTGATCGCGCGGGGCATGTCGCTTGAGCCGCTGCTGGGCGGGCAGGGCGTGCGTTTTGAGCCGATCGCCCTCAACTGGATCGGGTCGACCAGCCAGGAGGTGTCCGTCATCGCAGTGCGCAGCGACACCGGCGTGAAGACGCTCGACGACGTCAAAACGCGTGAGGTGGTGGTCGCCGGTCCCGCGCCCGGCACTGACGGCGTTACGTTTCCGACCGCGCTAAACAACCTGATCGGCACCAAATTCAAGATCGTTACCGGCTACCGCAGCGGCGCCGAAATGACGCTCGCGGTCGAGCGCAAGGAGGTCGACGGCCGCGGCTCGTGGTCATGGGCAAGCTTCCGCAACGACGGCATGACCATGCTCAAGCGCGGCGAGCTTGTCCTCTTGGTGCAGATGGCGATGGCCAAATCGCCGGACATTCCCCACGTGCCGCTGGTGATGGACTTCGCCAAGACCGGCGAGCAGCGCCAAGTGCTCGAGTTGCTGCTCGCCGGGCAGGCCATGGCCTGGCCGGTGTTCGCGCCGGCCGAGGTCCCGCAGGATCGCGTGGCGGTGCTGCGTAAAGCCTACCTCGCCATGCTGCGCGATGCGGAGACGCTCGCTGATGCCAAGAAGCTCGGCGTCGACGTCGCGCCGGTGCCGGGCGACGCCATCAATGCGATGCTCAAGCGAATCTATGCGACGCCGGCCGCGGTGATCGAGAAGGTCCGCGAACTCGCGGGCCGCAAATAGCGCGGGCCGAGTTTCTAGGGTGTGACGCCGAGAATCTTCAGGCCGGCTCTGGCGAGATTGTTGTTCTCGTCGATGGTGAGCGCATGCCGGTAGTCGGCAATGGCGTTGTCGCGCTTGCCCATCTTGCGCCAGATGTCGCCGCGGTTGGCGATGGCGCGCGCATAGCGTGGATTGATCTCGATGGCCTGATTGTAAGCCGCCATCGCGTCTTCGAGTTGATTCATATTCTCAAACGCTTCGCCGCGATTGTTGTGCGCAATCGCATAGCGGGGATTGATTTTGACCGACTGGTTGAAGTTCTGCAGGGCGGTCTTGTTGTCGCCGCGGGCCATGTAGATGTTGCCCCGGTTGTTATAGGCCTCGAAATAATTCGGATTGAGCTCGATCGCGCGATTGTAGTCGGCCAGCGCCAGGTCGATCTTGCCGGTCTCGCGATAGCTGATGCCCCGATTGTAGTAGGCGCTCGCATCGCGCGGGTTCTGCTTGATCATCGTTGTGCACGCCGGGATCGCCACCTCGTGGTTATCCGATGCGCAATCGCGGCTAGTCTCCGCGAGCCCTTGCGTTGCGGTGAATACCAAAGCGGCCATCAGCGTCACGAAGCGCAGCATACAATCCCCCGTTGTGATCGGAATCCCTTCTATTTGACCATTATAACACGTTGCCCCCCGCCGCGAGGCGCCCGCCCCGATGTTGCCCCCAGTTTGCCATGGAGTGATCGAAATCGCGCGCCAGACCTGTCATCGGGTCGATCGGGGGCAGAGGCATCGTCCGTCTTTGGGGCGGCTGCCCAGAGGGGATGTCTTAGCGGGGATGTCTTGGGCGCCATCTTGCATGGCGGGGCAGCATCTATTATCCCGGGGTCGTCTGATGATCAGGCAAGTCTCCGTTGACAAGCGCTCTTTTCGCGCCGTTACGAGGAAGGGCGGCTCGTGGCAAACGTCGTCGTGGTCGGCTCCCAGTGGGGAGACGAAGGTAAGGGGAAGATCGTCGACTGGTTGTCCGAGCAGGCCGACGTCGTTGTCCGCTTCCAGGGTGGACACAATGCCGGGCATACGCTGGTCATCGACGGTAACACCTACAAGCTGTCGCTGCTGCCGTCCGGCGTTGTCCGGGGCAAGCTTTCGGTTATCGGCAACGGGGTCGTGCTCGATCCCAAGGCGTTGCTGGAGGAGATCGAGCGACTCGCAGGGCAGGGTATCAAGGTGTCCCCGGACACCTTGCGCATTGCGGAGAACGCAACCTTGATCCTCCCGCTTCACCAAGAGCTCGACGTGATGCGCGAGCGCGCCTCAGGCAAGGCCGCGATCGGCACCACCGGCCGCGGTATCGGCCCAGCCTACGAGGACAAGGTTGGCCGGCGCGCGATCCGCTTGATGGATCTCGCGGATCTGCAAATGCTCGGCGGCAAGATCGATCGGATGTTGGCGCACCACAATGCGTTGCGGCGCGGGCTCGGGATCGATGAGATTGCGCCGCGCACGCTCTACGATCAACTGGCCGCGATCGCGCCCAAGGTACTGCCCTACATGGATTCGGTGTGGTTGCTGCTCGATCAGAAACGGCGCGAAGGAAAGCGAATTCTGTTCGAGGGTGCGCAGGGCGCGCTGCTCGACATCGATCACGGCACCTATCCGTTCGTGACCTCCTCGAACACGGTCGCGGCGCAAGCGGCGACCGGTTCCGGCGTGGGGCCGTCGGCGATCGGCTATGTGCTCGGCATCTGCAAAGCCTATACGACCCGCGTCGGCAGCGGTCCGTTCCCGACCGAACAGAACAATGAGATCGGTCGTTTGATGGGCGAGCGCGGTCGCGAATTCGGGACGGTCACGGGACGGCCGCGGCGGTGCGGCTGGTTTGACGCCGTGCTGGTGCGCCAGACGGTGCGGACCAGCGGGATCGACGGGCTGGCATTAACCAAATTGGATATTCTCGACGGCATCGACGAGATCAAAGTCTGCATTGGTTACCGGCTGGACGGGCGCGAAATCGACTATCTACCGGCCGGGGAGCATGCCCAGGCGCGGGTGGAGCCGATTTATGAGACAATTGAGGGCTGGCAGGCGCCGACCGCCAATGCGCGCTCTTGGGCCGCACTACCGGCCCCGGCGATCAAATATGTACGCCGCATCGAGGAGTTGGTAGGTTGCCCGGTAGCGCTCCTATCAACCAGCCCAGAACGGGATGACACCATTCTCGTCACTAATCCATTTGTGAATTAAAGCGGAGCCGGGGGGCGAAGTAGGATATGCTGGACACCGATGGCCGACTACTACCCACTGATAGCCCGCGCCGTCGCCGGGCTTGAAAAGAACACCGGGGACGCCCGGCGAACCCTGTATGAGCGGGCGCGGACCGCATTGGTCGCGCAGCTGCGGAGCGTTAATCCGCCGCTGAGCGAGAATGACGTGACCCGCGAGCGGCTCGCGCTGGAAGAATCGATCCGCAAGGTCGAGGCCGAGGCTGCGCGCAAGAACTGGGTCGATCCGGCGAGCGGTACGGCGCAGACCAGGGTTCGCGCTCCAGAATTCCCGCGCTGGGATCCGCCGCCGGCATCGTCGGCGTTGGACGAGGATGACATCCAACCGCGTCACGCCGCGCCCTCGCGCGAGGAGGCGGCCCAAGTCCGCAAGCCGGCGAAAGCGGCACCACGGCCGGGTGCGCGCGTGGGAAATCCAGCTCCATCCCGCGTCGCCGCCGATCAACGTATCCCCGAGCCGGCTTTCGAACCGGTGCCGGCATCGGAGCCGGAACCTGTTGCGGCGCGGACCGCCGTACGGGCGAAGCCGGACCGCCGTTCATTGCAGGATTTCGGATTGAAGGATTTCCGCGAGGTCGTGTCGGAACACGATGACGACCCGCTGCCGCGCGTGGTGCGGCCGCTGCCGCAGAACGGTGCCAGCGCACCGCTGCCGAGTTCGCACGAATACGATCGCATCGACAACCGCTCGTTCGATCCGCACGGCTCGCCGTTGGCGGACTATTCGTCGCAACAGATGGTGGCGCGCGACCACGACTATGATGATGCGCGCTCGCAGTCGGACGGCAGGATGGGCGCCGCCATGGCGCGCGCGTCCCGGCGCTCGTTTGCCGACATGGCCAGGATCGCGGTGACGCTGCTGGTCCTCGCCAGCTTGGGTGGGGTGATTGTTTGGCAGTGGCCCAACATGGCCTCGCTCTATCGCACCACGCGGGCGCCGGCGCCGATCATCGAGGTCGCAGGCGATTCGCAGCCGATCAGGACGCCCAGCACCAAGATCACCGAGCGCTTGGACCAGACCGGCGGGATTCCCACGCCGTCGCAAGTCGCGCTCACGCCGCCGCCGTCCAGCGCGGCCTCGACCGGCGCGGCGGTGGCGCAGAAGGTCGTGCTCTATGAGGAAGACCCCAACGATCCGCAGGGGCGGCGTTTCGTCGGCTCGGCCATCTGGCGCACCGAACGCGTCTCCCCCGGCCCCAACCAGCCGGAAGAAGTGGCGGTCCGCGCCGACGTCGAGATTCCCGATCGCAAGTTGACGATGACATGGTCGCTGCGGCGCAACACCGACCAGACGCTGCCGGCGAGCCATACGGTCGAGATCATGTTCCGTCTGCCCCAGGACTTCCCGCCGGGCTCGGTCATGAATGTCCCGGGCATTCTGATGAAGCAGACCGAGCAGACCCGCGGTTCGCCGTTGGCGGGTCACGCGGTCAAGGTGACCGATGCCTATTATCTGATCGGGCTTTCGTCGCTCGACGCCGATCGCGAGACCAATCTGCGCATGCTCAAGGAACGCGGCTGGTTCGACATTCCGGTGGTCTACGGCAACAAGCGCCGCGCCATTCTTGCGGTCGAGAAGGGCACCCCCGGCGACCGCGCTTTCGCCGAAGCGTTTGCCGCCTGGCGGCAATAGCCGTCACTCGCCTGCAACCGTCATCCGCCGCCTCGTCTCGCGCGCGATCATCGCGGCGAGCAGCTTGCGGCCCTGGATCGGCGCGGCGTCGACGCGGATCGCCACCGGGAACACCGCGCGGTCGGGATCGTCGCCGATGATGCGTTGCTGCGCTTCCAGCACCGTCTTGTCCTGGTCGAAGGTCTTGCGGATGCCGTCGCGGATGTAGTCGGTGAGCTCGCTATCGTCGATCTTGAACTGACGCACGATCGCCCAGAAGTAATGCGTCGTGGTCGGCGTCTCCGGCGTGATGAAATTGAGTACTTTGCGCTCAAGCGCGGCGCTCTTGTCCTTCGATCCCGCTGGCATCGAGCCGTTCTCGATGATGTGCAGCCCCGGCGGCGAAAACGTGTTGGTGTGCCAGCGGTCGATGCGGCCGTCAAAGCCGGTCGTGCGCTTGTAGAACGGCGGCGCTTCCATGTCGTACATGTCGCGATGCATGCGCACGCGCTCGCCATCGAGGCTCACGGTGAACGGCGCTTCCGCCACCGCCTCATTGCCGATCGTGTCCTCGTGCACGAAGCTCTCGTGCGAGAGATCGAGCAGGTTGTCGTTGACGAGCTGATAGTTGGCGCGGAAGTGGTGATAGCCGTCGGACACCGCCCATGCCGGATCGTCACACCAATGCACGTCGGGAATCGTAGCGGCGTCGGCGAGCGCCGGATCGCCGAGCCAGATCCAGGCGAAGCGCATGGCGCTCGACCAGCGGATAGGGTCGAACCCGGGCCTGTCGCGGCACCGTGTCTTGGCCGGGCACGCGCACGCACTGGCCCTCGGCATCGAAACACAGTCCGTGATAGCCGCACTGAATCTGATCGCCGACGACGCGTCCGAGCGAGAGCGGCGCGAGGCGGTGCGGACAACGGTCGGCCAGCGCTGCGGCCTGGCCCGATCCGGTGCGGAACAGCACGATCTCTTCGCCGCAGACCGTGCGCGCCAGCGGCGCATGGCTGATTTCGCGCGCGAATGCCGCGACCTGCCAACAATTGCGAAGCCACATGACGTCCTCTCCCTGCCGCCATCTTAGCGCACCATGCGCGGCCTCCGGCAAGTGCTGCGGCGGGCCACGGCTTGCGTCGGAGCGCCGCGCAGCCCCGGCTTGTGCTGTCGCAGCCGATTGCGCATCGTAGCAGGTGAAGCGTCCATCTTGGGCGTACGTTAGGGGAGGCGATGATGGCGTTGATGAGCCGTATTCTTGGTCTGTCCTGCACGCTGGCAATCACGGTGCTGATCGTCGCGACGCCCGCAAGCACGCAGGACGCCGCCGGCTTCTACAAGGGCAAGACGGTGCAGGCGGTGGTCGGCTATTCGCCGGGCTCGACCTTCGAGCTCTATCTGCGGGTGCTGTCACGTCACATCGGCAGGCACATTCCCGGCAGTCCGAATATCGTGGTGCAGCACATGCCGGGTGCCGGCTCGTTGAAGGCCACCAACTATCTGGCCGCGGTGGCGCCCAAGGACGGATCGGTATTTGGCATGCCAAATCCGGTGAACACCATCGAGCCGCTGATCGATCCGAAGAATTCGCGCTTCGATCCGCGCGGCTTCGTCTGGCTCGGCAGCCTCAACACCGAAATCTCCACTTGCGCGTTTTGGGCCAAGGACCTGCGCACCCTCGACGATCTCAAGAAGCGCGAAGTCGTGGTCGGTTCGACCGGTCCGGCATCAGGGTCGACCATCGATGCGCGCGTGCTTGGGACATTGGTCGGGATCAAGTTCAAGGTCGTCACCGGCTACGGCAGCCTCGGCGACATCCGACTCGCGGCTGAGCGCGGCGAGGTGGATGGCTTCTGCGGGCTGCTGGTCTCCGCCCTGAAGACCGACTACTGGGAGCCGTACAAATCGGGCCGGATGGCGGTGGCGGTGCAGATGGGGCTCACCAAGCACGCCGAGTTCCCCAACATTCCGAACGCCTATGAGCTGGTGACGAACGAAGGCGATCGTCAGCTGTTTCGCCTGATCTTCGGTCCGTGGTCCTACGGCCGGCCGTTGTTCGCGCCGCCCGGAACCGCGCCCGACCGTGTCGCGGCACTGCGCGCCGCGATGGCGGCGGTGGTCAAGGATCCGGCCTATCTGGCCGAAACCAAGAAGCTCAACATGGAGATCCAGCCCTCCGGCCCCGAGACCATCGCCAAGCTGGTGGACGAGATCCTGCGCACGCCGGCGCCGGTGGTGGAGCGCGCGCGGCAGGTGCTCGGCGTCGCCAACCGGTGACGCCGGCTGCGCTTGCAATGCCGATATTGACAAAGATGGATTTCGCCGGTGTGCCGTCCGCGCTACGATGGCGTCACGGTCAAGAACACAAGGAGCCTATTATGGGCGTCGCCAGACATCCCCGTCCACCCGAGCTCGTCGACACGCCGATCGAGGAGATCATGAAGCGATATGTCGGCCGCTACAGCGAGAAGCGCGCCGATTGGGCTGCCTTCGAGGATGCCAAGATTGAGGGCTACAAGCGCGCGCAGCACCGCTTCATCGGCGCTGGCGGCTCCGGCAAGCACGACGATCCGACCGTGATCCCGGCCAAGAACTTCACGCTCTCGATCATGTTCGTGCCGCCCGGGCAGGGCAATGCCGCGCACACCCACGAGGTCGAAGAGTGCTTCTTCGTGTTGCAGGGCCATCTCGATGTCTTCGTCGAGGACGAAAGCGGCAAGCGCATCACCACGCGGCTCGGTCCGTGGGAATGCGTCTCATGTCCGGCGGGCGTGATCCACGGTTATCAGAACGACTCGCTCGAGCCGGTCTATTTCCAGGTGATGCTCGGCCGCGCCAAGCCGGAGACCATGGGCTACGCCGACGACGATCTCTACAAGCGCCGCGACGCGCATCTCAAAGCGGTGTGAGCGCCGGTTTCGCGGGGCACTTTTCCATCGGCTGAATAATTCCACTTTTGTCTTGTGGAGAACTATGGGATTGCCCACGCGCTGACTCCCATCCGTCTGGGCGTTTAGACTAGGGTGGCGGAATACCAACCGCGCAACCTCCGACAGGATACTAACCAAAATGGTCAAGACGCTTCTGGCTGGCACTGCGCTGTGCCTCGTTTCTTTCGGCGCAGTGGCTGCCGATCTGCCCGCACGCATGCCCGCCAAGGCGCCGGTCTATGTCGCTGCCGCCTCTTCATGGACTGGCTTCTACGTCGGTGCTCATGCGGGGTACGGTTGGGGCGCCCATGACACCGAGCTGCTCGAAGAAGATCACAAGTCGAACGGATTCCTCGGCGGCTTCCAGGCGGGCTACAACCTCCAAGCCGGAAGTCTCGTGCTCGGTATCGAAGCCGATTGGTCTTTCTCCGGCGTGAAATCCGATGATCGCGTTGTATTCACAGCGGGCGCCGCGTCCTCGACCACCGACATCGAGCACAAGCTCACCTGGCTTGCGACATTGAGGGGCAGGCTCGGATACTCGTTCGGCACCGTACTGCCTTACGTCACCGGCGGTTTGGCCTATGGCGAGATGAAGTCGTCCGCCACTGCGGTCAACACGGGCTTTGGTGCGCCGTTCGACGGGACTTTCGCCGGTAGCGACACACAACGTCACCTCGGCTGGGTCTTGGGCGGCGGCCTCGAGTGGGCAATCTCCTCGAACTGGACCGCCAAGGCCGAGTATCTCCACGTCGATCTCGGCACCGAGCACTATCTGGCATTGCCGGTGCTCGACCCTGTTCCTCGCAGCCATGCATTGGTCGTGGATATCGTGCGGGTCGGCCTGAACTATCGCTTTGGTGGCGCTCCTGTCGTTGCCCGCTACTAATTTAGACGGCATCGCTTGTAGCTACCCGCTTTAAGAGCGACGCACTGACGGCAGCCAAACAAAAAGGCCTCCCCGCTGGCGGGGAGGCCTTTCTCATTTGATCAGATTGATCGTCAGTGCGCCGGCATCGCCGGTGCGACCGGCGGCGACTTCATCGCCGCCACGCGGTTCCTCACCGCCTTCTGCACCTTCTCGAACGCGCGCACTTCGATCTGACGCACCCGTTCGCGCGACACGCCGAACTCGGCGGCGAGGTCCTCGAGCGTCATCGGCTCGTCGGCCAGGCGGCGCGCCTGGAAGATGCGCCGCTCACGCTCGTTGAGCACGGTCAGCGCGTCGGTGAGCGCCTGCCGGCGGTTGTCCGCCTCTTCGCTCTCCGCCATGCGGGTTTCCTGGTCGATCGAGTCGTCGGCCAACCAGTCCTGCCATTCGCCGGCATCGCCGTCGTCGCGGATCGGGGCGTTGAGCGACATGTCGCCGCCAAGACGGCGGTTCATGTCGACCACGTCCTGCTCGGTCACGCCAAGCCGTTTAGCGATCAGCTTGACCTGGTCGGGACGCAGGTCGCCTTCCTCCAGCGCCGAGATCTTGCTCTTGGCTTTGCGCAGGTTGAAGAACAGCTTCTTCTGGTTCGCGGTGGTGCCCATCTTCACGAGCGACCACGAACGCAGGATGTATTCCTGGATGGCGGCCTTGATCCACCACATCGCATAGGTGGCGAGGCGGAAGCCCTTGTCGGGCTCGAACCGCTTGACCGCCTGCATCAGGCCGACATTGCCTTCGGAAACCACTTCGGCGATCGGCAGGCCGTAGCCGCGATAGCCCATGGCGATTTTGGCGACCAGGCGCAGATGGCTGGTGACCAGCCGGTGCGCCGCGTCGCGGTCGCCGTGCTCACGCCAGCGCTTGGCCAGCATGAATTCTTCCTGCGGTTCCAACATCGGGAACCGCCGGATCTCTTCGAGATAGCGAGAAAGTCCTGATTCAGCCGTCAGGATCGGCACAGCAGCAGCACGGGCCATCGAGCGCCCTCCATTAGTTGCCCCCAAAGATCGGCGGGCAAAATCGGCGCCGACGCTTCTTTGAGCCACCGGCACCAACGAGCGACCGCGTCAACGATCGCAAGTGCAGCATACAGGAACAATGTGGGCGATTGGAAGACAATCCGGGGTCACGTCGTCGTGACCCTTGGTAAATGGACGTCAAGCCTTTGATTCGACGCTTCGTTTGCGCCCCACGCTTCCCTGCGTAGCTCCGGTATTGAGACACGCGCGTAAACGCGCCAAGTCGGGCGGCAGTTCCGAGCGCAATTCCAGAACGGCGCCGCTCACCGGATGTTGAATAGTCAGTAAATAAGCATGAAGGGCTTGTCTTCCAAGGGCTTCGACTGCGGCTGCCGCGGCTGGCGCCAGGCGCGCGATCTTGGTGCGGAAGCCTGGCCCGTAGACCGAATCGCCCACCAGGGGGTGGCCGATATGGGCGAGGTGCACCCGAATCTGATGGGTTCGGCCGGTTTCCAGCGTGCAGGCGAGCAGGCTGGCGACCGGCTCGCGGGCGCCGTCTAAGCCCGCATAACGCTCCAGGACCTCCCAATGGGTGATGGCCTCGCGGCCGCCCGGCCGGACCGCCATTTTGTCCCGCGCGTGCGGGTGGCGGTCGATCGGCGCCTCGATGGTGCCGCGGGGCCGGTCCGGCGCACCCCACACGAAGGCGAGGTAGCCGCGCCGCAGCGGCCCGGTCCGTCCATGGTCGGCAAACTGGGCAGCCAGTTTGGCATGCGCGCGGTCGGTCTTCGCCACCACCATGACTCCGGTGGTGTCCTTGTCCAGCCGATGCACGATGCCGGGCCGCCGCACGCCGCCGATGCCGGACAGGCTCTCGCCGCAATGGGCGATCAGCGCGTTGACCAGCGTGCCGGTGGTGCGGCCGGCGGCGGGGTGCACCACCATCCCGCGCGGTTTGTCGACGATAATGATCTCATCGTCCTCGAACACGACATCAAGCGGGATGTTCTCCGCGGCCGGCTCCGCCGGCTCCGGCGGCGGCAGTGTGACCGTAACCGTGTCGCCGGCGTTGACGCGATGGCCCGGATCGCGGACTGTGCGGCCGCCGATCGTCACCTCGCCGGCCAGGATCAAGGCCTTGAGCCGCGAGCGCGACAGATCAACGATTGTCTGGGCAAGCGCGCGGTCGAGCCGCTCGCCGGCACTCGCTTCGGCGACCACGATTGTTTCGATGCGGGGATCAACGGTCATTAACTCGTCACACCATGAGCATTCCGCAAACGGACGACGATAAGCCCCTTGACCCAGAGGCCGCGCGCCTCATGTCGCGGGTCCGCTGGATGATGGCGATCTCGGGGCTGACCACGCTGCTCGCCGTGGTCGCGGTCCTAGGGGTGGTGAGCTACCGCCTTTTGCGCTCGGATGGAAGCGCGGCGGTGGCCGATGTCACTGCGCTGCTGCCGAAAGGCGCTCGCATTGTCGCCACCGCCGTGGCGGAGGACCGTATTGCGGTGACCGTCGACGTTAACGGTATTATCGAAATTCGCACATTCGATCTGCGAAACCTCAAGCAAACCGGCCGCCTACGATTCGCCACCGAGCCGTGATTTCGAACCACCGACATTTTGTTTGCGTCTAACGACAATACAATCGACTCATCTCGCCCGGGTATCGCATCCCATTGCCGCAACGGATTATGAGCACAACGGATATCAACCATGACTGACGCCACCACCGTGCCGCCAGCTCCGCCGGTCAATCCAGCCCCGGCCGTCAATATGGCCAGCCCGGTCACATTCACGGGCGTTCGCGGCGATTTCAGGCGCCTGATCATGCGCGGCGCGTTGCTGGAACTGATCACGCTCGGATTTTATCGTTTCTGGCTCGCGACCGACATGCGCCGGCATTTCTGGTCGCACACGACGGTCGACGGCGATGCGCCGGAATATACCGGCACGGCGAAAGAGCTGCTGATCGGTTTCCTGGTCGCGCTCGCCATCCTGGTGCCGATCTATCTGGTCTATTTCCTCATCGGCCTCGAAGCCGAGCGCTACCAGGCGTTCGCCAGCGTTCCACTCGTGCTGTTCTTCTATCTGTTCGCGCAGTTCGCGATCTATCGCGCGCGCCGCTATCGACTGTCTCGCACCATATGGCGCGGCGTGCGCTTCTGGATGACCGGCTCGGGCTGGGCCTATGCGTGGCGGGCCGGCTTATGGACGCTGCTGGCGATCGTCACCCTCGGGCTGGCGCTGCCGTGGTGCCAGGCGGCGCTGGAACGCTACAAGATGCGGCACAGCCATTTCGGCGACCTTGCCGGCCGGTTCGACGGCACTGGCGGTGCGTTTTTCAAACACGTGTGGTGGCTATGGCTGGTGACGCTTGTCATCATCGTGCTGATCGGTGTTCTGGGTGCGATCGTGCCGCCAGCGGCGGTGCTGCTCGGCTTTGTCGCTGCGGTGTGGATACCGTTCGCCTATGCCCTCTACAAGGCGTGCGAATGGCGCTGGTGGGTCAGTGGCCTTCGCTTTGGCGAGGTGCGATTTGAATCGAAATTGACGACGGGCGCCTTGGCCGGCCTCTATTGGAAAGTGATCGGCTGGAGCTGGCTCATCGTGATCATGCTGGGGCTCTGGGTTGGCGGCGTCTTTGGCGTCGTGGCAGCGGCGGCCGGCGGAGCAGGAAAGATGACGCCGGAGGCCTACGCGGCGATGGTGCAGAATCCGGCGTTCCTGATCGCCATCGTGTTCGGCTACCTTGCCTGTGCTCTTGCCTTCGGCGTGGTGATCAGGATGTATCTGCGCCGCGATGTGTGGGCGCGCGTGGTCGCGTCGACGGTGGTCCACAATATCGGCGCTGCCGATAACGTCGTCGCCAAGGGTGCCGCGGCCAACGCGCTGGGCGAGGGCTTTGCCGACGGTCTGGATATCGGCGGATTTAATATCGAGGTTCCGCGCCATGACGATGCAGGACGGTCAAGGCAGCGCCGCGGTCTATTTCGACGGCAGCTCAAGCCGCAAGCATCAGGTCACGGTCCGGTTCGGCTCCGGTCTTGAGCTCATTGAAGACGGCGCAGTGGTCGCGACCTGGCCGTTCGACCAGATCCGTCGCGCCGACGGCACGGTTGGCCGGCTGCGTCTGAGCTGCACGACCGCGCCACCGCTCGCGCGCCTCGAAATCGAGGATGCGCCGACCATGCAAGCGGTGATCGCCCGCGCCACGGCGCTCGATGTTCATCACCGAGGGGCAGGGCATACATGGCGCATCGTGTTCTGGTCGATGGCCGCAATCGGCTCGATCGTTGGCATCGCCATTTACGGCATTCCACTGGTCGCCGATCGTCTGGCGCCGCTGGTGCCGTATTGGATGGAAGAACGCATGGGCGAGGCCGTCGATGCGCAAGTCCGCACCTTCTTCGGCAACAAGGTCTGCGACGGCGCTGAAGGGCGCGCGGCGTTCGCTTCGCTGGTCGAGAAAATCAGGGTCGCTGGCGCGATCGAGCGGCCGCTCAACGCGCAGGTGCTGGCTCATAAAATGCCCAACGCCATCGCGTTGCCCGGCGGGAAAATCTATCTGTTCGACAGCCTTCTGGACAAGGCGCAGGGCCCGGATGAAATCGCCGGTATCCTCGCGCACGAGCTGGGCCACGCGCACCACCGCCACAACATGCGCACGCTGATCCATAACGGCGGCACGTCGTTTCTGGTCGGGCTTCTCCTCGGCGACATCACCGGCGCCAGCGCGGTCATCTTTGCCACGCGACAACTGCTGCAGGCGTCGCATTCGCGCGAGGCGGAGCAGGAGGCCGACGACTTCGCTTATGAGACGATGCGCAAACTTGGCCGCTCGCCGGTGCCGATGGCGGAGCTGCTGCTGCGCATCACCGGAGAGCAGGGCAAGCAATTGGGCGGCTTCACTGTTCTCAATAGCCATCCGTTGACGGAAAGCCGCCTGGCCGCGGCCCGGAAGGACGATCGCCCGAACACCGGCCCCGATCTTTTGTCGGAGGGCGAGTGGCGCGCGTTGAAGGCGATCTGCAAGCCGCAGTAACGCGCTGCGGCGATCGACGCTACCGCTTGGCGGTGATCTCGATCTCGATCAGCTTGCCCGGCCGCGAATAGCCGTCGACCTGTTCGACTTCGCAATTGCCGAGCGGCACGGTGCCGGTTGCCGCGATGCCGTCGAGCAGAGCCTTCGGGTCTTCGCTTCGATGCAGGAAGAACGCGACGTGCCCGACGTCGCTCCAGCCGCATCCGGTTTCCTCAAGCAGTTTGCCGGCGCGCGTGAGCACGTCGCCATATTGCTCGCGCAGCGTCGGCAAGGTCTCGCAGGTCATGCCGGCGAGGAACACCATCGGCCCCCATGTGAGATGTCGGATGAACGGCTGCACCGGCGTGTGCTCCGACACCTGGCGTGCGGCGCCGGTGGCGGGCTCCGCCATCGCGAACAGGTCAAGCCCGACATCGCCGGCGGATGAGAAATAGGCGGGCGCGATATAGCTCGAGGTCGCGGCGCGGGCGGGACCCACAAAGACCTTGCCGCGGATGGCGCTGACGACGTCGCGTGCCTCGCGGGTTCGTCCGAACACGCGCGAGCGCACCACATGGCGGTCGAGCGCAAGCCCGCGCGCCGCGAGTGCGGCGGCGGCCCGCTCGAACAACGCGTGCGACTGCTGCTCCAGGGTTCCGCCGGGCTCGGCTTCGAGAGCGAGCGCGACGAAACGCTGCCCCATGAGGTTGAATGTCTTCTCGCGCATGCAGTCTCCCCCGATTGCACCCGGGCGGGCCAAGGCCGTGGCCGCTCCGGCCGCAGGCTAACGCGAATGCCTGGCGGCGGCCATTCCCGGCAGGGTGCGCTTGCGCCGCCGCGCGTTCGGGGCTATTTCGGTGCCCTCGCAGCCAGCTCCCTTCGTCTAGCGGTCTAGGACGCGGCCCTCTCAAGGCTGAAACAGGGGTTCGATTCCCCTAGGGAGCGCCACGATGCCCCGTGGCAGCGGCGATCACGGCGATGGCCCGGCAGCTCGTCATCCGTCCTTTGCAGAACGAAGCCGTTTCCCGCACCGGGGCATGCTCCGGCGCGGGGCAACGCTTGTCGAAAGCCGCGCCTCGTCAGGCGGCGCCCGACACCGGCTGCCCGGCCGACTCGTACATGCTCGGCCACGTAGTCCCAGTTCACCAGATGATCCATGAACGCCTTGAGGTAATCCGGCCGGCGATTGCGGTAGTCGATGTAGTAGGAGTGCTCCCACACGTCGCAGCCGAGGATCGGCGTGCGCCGTGCACCAGCGGGCTCTCGCCGTTGGCGTCTTCGTCACCACGAGCTTGCCGTCCTTGACCGCGAGCCAGCACCAGCCGGAGCCGAACTGGCCGACGCCGGCCTGTGATGAAGTCCTCCTTCATCTTGGCGACGCGAGCCGAGATCGGATGTCGATCTGCTTTTCCAGATCGCCCGGAATCTTGTCGCCGCCCCCGTTCGGCTTCATCCACTTCCAGAAATGGATGTGGTTGTAATGCTGGCCGGCGTTGTTGAATAGCGCCGTCATTCTTGCCGAACGATCCTTGACCGACCTGTTCGAGGCATTTGCCCTCCCATTCGCGTGCCCTTCAGCAGCTTGTTGCCGTTGTTGACGTAGGCCTGGTGATGCTTGTCGTGATGGTATTCCAGCGTCTCTCTGCGACATGTAGGGCGCCGACGCGTCATAGGCGTACGGCAATTCGGGAAGTGAGAACGACATCGATCAACTCCTGGTTCTTGTATGGCTAATAACGCTAACGTCGGCAGGGCCGGCTGGTTCCCTGTAAGGTGAGGTCGGCCGTATTGCATAGCGCATACACCGGGCAGAGCAACCTCCCAGCCCCCCAGCGCCGTTATGGAACCATTGCGGCCGTTGCCGGTTCATGGGCGGGAGACAGGTCCAATGACGACGATGACGTCCTCAGGCGAGCACGACAGCGTTCCTTTGGCCACTTGTGATGTCAAAGGCAATCGCAACCGGTCATTTTCGTGTTTCGCTGAATTGATCTCGCGTGCGGCCGGCCGCCCGTGGGCGTTCGCGCTGGCCGTCGGCACCGTGCTGGTCTGGGCGCTCTCGGGTCCGCTGTTTGGGTTTTCCGACACATGGCAATTGGTGATCAACACCGGGACCACGATTGTCACCTTTGTGATGGTGTTCTTGATCCAAAACGCGCAGATGCGCGACTTGACCGCCATCCAGGTCAAGCTGGATGAGCTGATCCGGGTGAGCCGAGCCCGCAACGCCCTGGTCGGCATCGAGCATCTGAGCGACAGCGAGCTCGACGACGTGCGCAAGGAATGCGAACGTCGCGCCGCAGCCGAGGCAGCCCATCGCCGCGATTGAAGGGGTTGAGCACATCCGCTCACGGATGATGCGGCTCGGGATCGATCTGCAGCGCCTGACCGACGCGGGTGTGCATGTTGTAGACGCCGATCAGCACCGTCAGTTCGACGATCTGGCGCTCGTTGAGGTGCGAGCGCAGCGCGGCGAACACGGCGTCCGGCACGTCGATGTCGCGGCTCATGGCGTCGGCATAGGCCAGCGCCGCACGTTCGCGCGCGCTGAAGCACGTCGCGGCGCGCCAGTCGGCGAGGGCGTCGCACTCCGCCTTGGTCAGCCCCTCCGGCGCGGTGAGCTCGGGCACGTGCTGGTTCACGACATAGGGGCAGCGGTTGAGATAGCCGACGCGCACGATCACGATCTCGCGCAGCCGGTCGTCGAGCGTCCACCTTCCAGCGCACCACATTGACCAGATCGAGCCAGACGCTGGCGATGTCCGGGTTGTGCATCAGCGTCTTGTAGACATTGATCACGGTGCCGCGCCGGCCTTTGCGGATGCGCTCGATCAGCGCGGACTGGTCCGGACATTCCTCCGGCTCGATCAGTTTCACACGTGCCATGATGATCTCTTTTGGGAGTAGGACTGTCACTTCACCCGGAACCGCTCGACCGCCGCCTCGTCGACCTCGACGCCGAGGCCCGGTCCCGACGGCAGCGCCACGGCGCCGTCGCGGATCGCCAGCGGCCGCCGCACGATATCCTCGGCGAGATAGAAATGCGTGAGGCTCACGCCCCAGTCGACGTTGGGCACCGCGCAGGCGAGATGCACGGCGGCGGCGGTGGCGATGCTCGATTCCGCGATCTTGGCCGCGACATTGACCTTGAGGCTGCAGCCGCTTGCACAGCTTCGCGGCCTCGTAGGCGGTGGTGAAGCCGCCGAGCTTGATGAGCTTGAGCGACACGCCGGCGGCGCCGGCGCGGGCGTTGGCCGTCGACATCGGCGAGCGAATGAATGCTCTCGTCGACCCCGAGTCGGCACGCGCAGGCCTGCCAGCGTCTTGAGCCCGGCGAGGTCGTCGGGCGGCAGCGGCTGCTCGACAAAGGCGAGCTTGGCCGGCGCGCGTGCGCTCGATATAGCGCTTCGCGTCGGCAAGGCTCAGCCCGCCATTGGCGTCGGCGCAGAGCGGCATGTTCGCGGCCGAGCGCCGCGCGCACCGCGAGCGTCGCGGCGATCTCGTCCGCTAGCGGCTTGACGCCGATCTTGAGCTTGAAGAGATGGAAGCCCTCGCGCTCCCTGGCGCGCGCTTCGGCGATGTCCGCGTCCGGCGTGGCATTGCCGAGGAGCCACATCGGCTTCACCGCGTGCGCCGCGGCTTCGCCACCACCGCGTCGATCAGCCGCCGATTGCTGGCGCGGCCGGTGAGGTCGAGCAGCGCCATTTCGACCGCGGAATGGGCGCCGGGGTTGCCCATGAGCGCGCGCCGCAGCGCCGGCATCAGGGCAGGGCGCTGGAACGCGTCCTGTCCGACCAGCAAGGGCGCGAGATGATCGCGCACCGCCGCGACCAGCCCGCCCAGCGTGTCGCCGGTCATGGTCGGCGCCGAGGCGGCCTCGCCCCAGCCGACGCGGCCGTCGGCGGTCTCGATCCGCACCAGCAGGTTTTCGGCGGTGGCGATGGTGATGCCCGACATCGTCATCGGTGTCTTGAGCGGCAGCGCCACCGGGATGGCGTCGACACGGCGGATCGGCAGCGGCGCACGCGCTCGGCCTTCCGCCCTCGTCCTGAGGAGCCCGCCACAAGCGCGTTGACGCGCGTCTTCGTCGCGCTATGGCGGGCGTCTCGAAGGATCGCGGCGGCCCCGCGATCTCGGGTTTACCCGAGATCGTCTCTGCAACATGCGCAAGTCGGGTAGACCCGACTTGCGATGTTCGAGACGCGCCCTTCGGGCGCTCCTCACCATGAGGCCGGGAGGGTCTGAGCATGAGCCGGAGCTTACACCTTGAACCGCGGGTCGAGATAGTCGCGCAGGCTGTCGCCGAACAGGTTGAAGGCGAACACCGCGAGGCTGATCGCCAGCCCCGGGAACAGGATCATCCACGGCGCCTCGCGGTAGAAGTCGGCGGCATTGCCGGAGAGCATCAGTCCCCAGGCCGGCGTCGGCTCGGTGACGCCGAGGCCGAGGAACGACAGCGAGGCTTCGAGCAGGATCGCCTGCGCCATGAAGGCGGTGAACATGATCAGGTAGGGCGCGACCACGTTGGGCGCCATGTGGCGGAAGATGATGCGGCTGTCGGAATAGCCGGCGGCGCGGGCGGCATCGATATAGGGCATCACCCGGACGCGAGAGCGCCGCCGCGCGCACCACGCGGCACACCCGCGGAACGATCGGGATGGCGATGGCGACGATCAGGTTGATGTCGATCCCGAACAGGATCGACGGTCTTCAGCGCCGCCACCACGACCAGCGCCAGCACGATGATCGGGAACGCCAGCAGGATGTCCATGAAGCGCTGGATCCAGTCGTCGATCCGGCCGCCGAAATAGGCCGAGGCGATGCCGAGGATGGCGCCGAGGGTCGAGCCGACGAACGACGAGGTCAGGCTGATCACCAGCGCGGTGCGCGCGCCGTAGATGATGCGGGAAAAGATGTCGCGGCCGTAGGCGTCGGTGCCGCCCCAATGCTCCCACGAAGGCGGTTGCAGGATGCCGGCGAAATCGATGTGCAGCGGATCGTAGGGCGCGACCCATTCCGCGAAAATACCGGCGACCGTCATCACCAGGATGATGACGAAGCTCACCGTGCCGAGCGGCTGCTGGATCGCGAAGTCGAGCACGAACCCGCGCGGGCGGGCGGCTTTAGGACAGCGGTCGCAGGTGCGGAGGGCGCGATGGCGGTCATGCCGTCACCCGTACCGGATGCGCGGGTCGAACACCGCATAGAGGAGATCGACCACGAGATTGACGAAGACGTAGGCCAGCGCGATCAGCATCACTATGCCCTGGATCATCATGAAGTCGTTGTTGGCGACGCTCTGCACGAGCAGCTTGCCGATGCCGTTGAGGTTGAACACCTGCTCGGTGACCACCAGCCCGCCGATCAGGAAGGCGAACTCGATCCCGATCACGGTGATCGCGGGCAGGAGCGCGTTGCGCAACGCATGTCGCGAGATGACGACCTTTTCGTACACGCCCTTGGCGCGCGCGGTGCGGATGTAGTCCTCATTGAGGACTTCGAGCAGCGACGAGCGGATCATGCGCGCGACCACCGCGCAGTAGCGGTAGCCCACCGCCATCGCCGGCCAGATCAGCTGGGTGAGGTTGGCGACCGGATCGACATAGATCGGCGTGAAGGTGATCGGCGGCAGCCAGTTCCAGAAATGCAGCAGCAGCATCATGATCAGCATGCCGAACCAGAACGATGGGATCGACAAGCCGCCGATGGTGAAGATGCGCACGACGTAGTCCACCCAGGTGCCGCGCATGAGCGCGGCCGTCGTCCCCAATGGTATCGCGAGCAGCACCGCGAAAATGGTCGCCATGATCGCAAGCTGAAGCGAAAGCTCCAGCCGGATGCTGATCTCCTCCCACACCGAGCCGCTCGGTCCGCATCGACATGCCGAGATCGAACCTGGCCAAGCCCATCATGTAGTCGGCGAACTGCACCGCCCAAGCCGGTCGAGACCGAGCCGCTGGCGCTCAGCTTGATCACTTCCTGCGAGACGGTGCCGCCGTCGCCGCGCAGCTTCACCTCCACCACGTCGCCGGGGAGGATCTGCAGCATGACAGAGATGAGCACCACCACCCCGAGGAGGTCGGGATCATCAGGAGCAGCCGGTTCAGCGTGTAGCGGAGCATCAGGTCATCGTTCGAAGGTTCTGCCCTCTCCCCGCCGGCGCAGAGAGAGGGCACGTCGCATTACTGGTTCAGCCACACCGTCTCGAGCTGGGCGCCGAGATTGTGGCTCGGCGACATGTCCCAGCCCATCAGCACCTTGTGGGTCGGCACGATGCGGTGCCACCACAGGATCGGCTGCTGATAGGCTTGCTCGAACACGCGGCGCTCGAACGCGCGGATCAATCCTTTGCGCTTCTCGACGTCACGCTCGCGGACATGGTCGTCGTAGAGCTTGTCGAGCTCGCGGTCGATCGCACGCGAGAGGTTTTGCGGCGAACGGTCGCGCGACAGGTATTTGGCGAGTGCGAGCGTCGAGTCGTCCATGAACAGGTTGGAGAAGTCGATCGCGACTTCGTAGTTGCCGGCATTCATGGCCGCGATGTAGGGCCCGGTGTCGTACTGCTTGTGGTCGGCCGTCACGCCGATCTGCCGCCACTGGTCGACCAGAAAGATGCCGGCCGGCGTATAGGGCTGGGCGAGATTGCGGTTGTGCAGCACGAATTTCAGGTTCGGCACGCCGGCTTCCGTTGAGGAGCTTGCGGGCCTCGGCGCGCGCGGCCGCCATGTTCTTGGAGTAGCCGGGGAGCTTGGCAAGTTCCTTCGGGCGGCGTCGCCATCGGCGAGCCCGGCCGGATCAGGCCGCCGACCGAACGCAACAGCGAAATCTTCGACAGGCCGGCGCTGCCGCCCCAGCGGTCGATCGCCATCAAGCAGAGCGCGGCGCACCCGGACGTCGTCGAACGGCTTCTTCTCGGTGTTGAAGGCGACCAGCAGGTTGAGCGTCCAGCTCTCTTCCTCGATGCGGATCTTGTCGCCCATGGCCGTGACCAGGCGGTCGCGCTCGGCCGGCGAAATGCCGCGGAACTCGCCGAGCAATTGCCCGCCCTGCACCGCGTTGAGCATCGCGGCGGCCTGCAGCGTGAACACGCCGCGGAAGCCGTCGAGATAGGGCAGGCCCTTCTTGAAGTAGTTCTCGTTGCGGCGGCCGGTGACGTGGCTGCCCTTGACGTGCTCGCCGAAGACGAACGGGCCGGTGCCGTTGATCTTGGTGCGCGGCGAGTTCGGGTCGGCGGCGAGGTCCTTGGCCGAATAGATGCAGTTCCACGGCGATGCGAAGTGCTCGATCATCGAGGCGTTCACCGCCTTCATCTTGAAGATGACGGTCTGCGCGTCCGGTGTCTCGATCGTGCCGATATCGGCGAAGGTCGCTTGGCGCGGCGACACCACGCCCTTCGGCGGGTTGCGCATGCGGTCGTAGGTCGCCTTCACGTCGTTTGACGTAAGCGTCGTGCCGTCGTGGAACTTCACGTTTGGATGCAGCTTGAACGTATAGGTCATCAGATCGGGCGCGATCGTCCACGACGAGGCGAGGTCGCCTTCGATCTCCGGGAATTTCTTGAGATTGAAGCGCGCCAGCGTCGAATAGAACGGCGCCGAGAAGTGCAGCGTCGCGTAGGTTTCGCTGCCGTGGCAGTCGTAGTGCGGGGTCTCCGCGCTGATCGCGAAATTCAGCGTGCCGCCGCGCTTGGGCTGCTGCGCGTCCGCCGGCGCGATTGCGCCGGCAAGGACGAATGCAAGCAGCCCGGCAACTCCAAGAACCGATTTCATGGCATTTCCTCCATTCGTTGCCGGCCCGATCGGCCGGTCGGGCCTCTCGATTGTCATGCTTTATGGCAGGCGACGATGTGTCGAGGACCAATCTGTCGCAGCTGCGGAATCTCGCGCCGGCATTCGTCGCCGGCGATCGGGCAGCGGGTATGGAACACGCAGCCCGATGGTGGATTTAACGGCGAGGGAATCTCGCCCTTGAGGGCGCGGGGCGCCCGCGATCGTTCGACCTTCGGATCGGGGATCGGCGCGGCGTCGAGCAGCGCCTTGGTATAGGGATGTTTCGGGTCGGCGTAGAGCGCATCGCGATCGGCGACCTCCGCCACGCGGCCGAGATACATCACCGCCACGCGGTCGGAGATATGGCGCACCACCGCAAGGTCGTGCGCGATGAACAGGTAGCTCAGCTTGAGCCGCGACTGCAGGTCTTCGAGCAGGTTGATGATCTGGCCCTGGATCGAGACGTCGAGCGCCGACACCGGCTCGTCGCAGACGATGAAGCGCGGCTCGAGCGCCAGCGCGCGTGCAATGCCGACGCGTTGGCGCTGGCCGCCGGATAGCTGATGCGGATAGCGCTCCGCCATGTAGTCGAACAGGCCGACCTGCTGCAGCAGGCTGGCGACGCGCTCGTCTTGTTCCGCTTTGCCCTTGACGAGGCCGTAGACGTGCAGCGGTTCGCCGATGATCTGGCCGACGGTCATGCGCGGATTGAGCGACGAATAGGGGTCCTGGAAAATCACCTGGATGCCGCGGCGAATGTCGCGCATCTCTCGTGGCGTTCGGTGCGTGATATCGACGCCCTCGAAGCGGACCGTGCCGTCGGTGGGGTCTTCGAGCTTGAGCACGGTGCGGCCGACCGTGGTCTTGCCGCAGCCGGACTCGCCGACCAGCCCGAGCGTCTCGCCCGGTGCGATCGAAAACGACACGTCGTCGACCGCCTTCACTGTCGCGATCTTCGTCGACAGCACGCCGGAGCCGCGCAGCGGCACCGAGAAATACTTGCGAAGCGCATCGACCTTCAGGATCGGCTCGGCGGACTTCGGTTGTGCTCTCGGTCGCGGCGGACTTCGCCGGCGGACCGGCCTGTGCGAGCGTGCCGGCCTGGATTTCATCGGCGCGGATGCAAGCGCTGCCGTGGCCGGGCGCGAGATCGCGCAACGTCATGGCGGTCTGCGACACAGGCATCGAGACGGTGCGGGCAGCGCGGCGCAAACCGGCAGCCCGGCGGCGGCGACCGCAGGTCGGGCGGCAACCCCTCGATGGTCTCCAGTTTGGTCGCCGCGCGGCAGATCGAGCCGTGGCACCGAACGCATCAAGCCGATGGTGTAGGGGTGCAACGGCCGCAGGAAAACGTCGTCGGCGGTGCCGTGCTCGATGATGTGCGCGGCATACATCACGTTGACGCGGTCGGCATAGCGCGCGACCACGCCGAGGTTGTGGGTGATGATGATCAGCGCGATGTTGAGCCGCCGCGACAGATCCTTCATCAATTCGAGGATCTGGGCCTGGATGGTGACATCGAGCGCGGTGGTCGGTTCGTCGGCGATGATGAGCTTGGGATTGCAGGCAAGCCCGATCGCGATCATCACGCGCTGGCGCATGCCGCCGGAGAGCTGATGCGGGTATTGCTCCAGGCGCCGCTCGCCGTCGGTGATGCCGACGAGTTGCAGCAGTTCGACCGCGCGCGCCGTCGCCTGCGCCTTCGTCATCTTCAGGTGGATGAACAGCGGCTCCATGATCTGCTCGCCGATCGAAAGGACCGGGTTGAGCGATGTCATCGGCTCCTGGAAGATCATTGAGATGTCGCGGCCGCGCAGCTCGCGCATCTCTTCGGCCGACAGCGCCAATAGGTCGCGGCCTTCGAACAGCACACGGCCTTTGGTGACGCGGCCGGCGGGCTTCGCCAGCAGTCCCATGATCGCCAGCGACGACACCGATTTGCCGCAGCCCGACTCGCCGACGATGGCGACGACCTCGCCGCGATTGACCGTGTAGGAAATGCCGTCGACCGCGTGCACGACGCCGCGGGACGTGTCGAATTGAACGTGCAGATCCTCCACCGCGAGCAGCAGCGACGGTCCGGCAGCCGCGGCGGCGCCGGGAGACGCCGCCCCCTTCTCTGTCAGCGTTTGATCCAGCAACGTTTCCTTCCGGACGGCGGTGGCTTTTGTTGATTGCCGACAGCCTACCCGATCAAATCCGGGCGAGCCACCCTGGAAGCAAATTGCCGCGGCTACTTTGGTCGTAGTCGTGTTTATCGGGCATTTCCGTTCGTTGTCATCGTGGGAGATGATGAAACGGCGGTCCGCAGCGGCTATTCCCCGATCTCGCGCAAAATCTCCTCGGTGTGCTCACCAAGTCGCGGCGCCGGCCGCGGATGCGCCATCGGCTGGCCGCCGATCATCAGCGGCGTGCGCACGCCCGGGATTGTGCCGCCCTTGGCGGCGGCGCTCGGCAGGTCGAGCTTGACGCCACGGTGGATCACCTGCGGATCGTTGAACACCTGCTCGAGCGTATTGATGGGGCCGGCCGGCACGCCGACCGCTTCGAGCTTGGACAGGATCTCGGCGGCGGGCATGCGCTTGCAGAGCTCAGTTAAGCGGGCGACGAGCACGTCGCGATGCGCGAGCCGGCTCGTGTTGTCTTTGTAGTCCGGGTTCTCCGCAAGCGACGGCTCACCGAGCACACCGCATAACTTTACGAACTGGCTGTCATTGCCGGTAGCGATAATGATGTGGCCGTCGGCGACCGGGAACACCTGGTACGGCACGATGTTGGGATGCGTGTTGCCGACGCGCACCGGAACATTCCCGGACACCAGATAATTGAGCGCCTGGTTCGCCAGCATGCCGACCTGCGTGTCCACCAGTGCGCCGTCGACCAGTGTGCCGCGGCCGGTCGTGTTGCGTTCGATTACGGCAGCAAGGATGCCGACGACGGCGTAGACGCCGGTCATGATATCGGCGATCGGGACGCCGGCGCGCGTCGGCTCGCCGTCGGCGGCGCCGGTCACGCTCATGAAACCGCCGATGCCTTGGGCCATCAGGTCATAGCCGGCGCGCGACGCATAAGGCCCGGTCTGGCCGAAGCCGGAAACCGAGCAATAGATCAGGCGCGGAAATTCCTTCGACATGCTCTCGTAGTCGAGGCCGAACTTCTTCAAGCCGCCGACCTTGAAATTTTCGATCAGCACGTCGGAGCGCGCGGCGAGCTTCTTCACCAGCCGCTGACCTTCGGCGGTCTCGAAATCGAGCTCGATCGAGCGCTTGCCGCGATTGGCGCCGTGGAAATACGCCGCGCCCAGGTGGCTGCCGTCGGCCGCCGGGACGAAGGGCGGGCCCCAGCCGCGGGTGTCGTCGCCGGCGCCCTTGCGCTCGACCTTGATCACGTCGGCGCCGAGATCGGCCAGGAGTTGGCCCGCCCATGGCCCCGCCAGGATGCGGGCCAGTTCGAGGACGCGCAGACCGGTCAGCGGACCCGGCATGGAAAAGCCTCCTTAACTCTAATGCGGCGCGGATGAGACAGACTAAGATTGCGCCAACGAATTCTGTGTTTTCTCTGGCGTGCCGGTGGGAACTTGTCCAGTGTTTGGGCTTGGGACTGGGGCTTGGGGATCCGCCTTTTAGGCCGCCGGTGCCGAATTGCGAGCCCGTACCGACATGCCTATCTCTTTCCGGCCGGTCCAGCGACGGATGTACCCGTGAACACCTCATTCTTCAGCGATATGCTGCAAACCATTGCGGATCGCGGCCGCGCGCTCATTGCCCGCGACCGCCGTCCGCGGACCGAGCAAAGCTCGGCCAATCTGGTGGAACTGTGCGAACAGCTCCTGTCCGGCCGCGGCGAGGCTTCCGGCGTGGCGCTGGCGAGCGAAATTCTGGCCCTCTATGCCGAGTTGACCTCAGGTGCCCGGGTCGCGTTCTTCGAGGCACTCGCCTCCAAATTCGGCCCCGACCACGGACGGCTCGCCGCCGCGGTCGACACCTGGCGGGCCGGCCCTTCGGATGTGACCGCGGCCGGCGTCCATGTCGCGGCGGAGCCCCGCCGGCAGGAACTGTTGCGCCGGCTCAACCTTGCTCCCGGCGGCACCGTGGCGCTGGTTCGCATGCGCGAGCATCTCATCGATGCGCTCGCCCGCCGCGACGATCTTGCCGCCGTCGACGGCGACTTCGTGCACATGTTCTCGTCCTGGTTCAATCGCGGCTTCCTGGTGCTGCGCCGGATCGATTGGTCGACCTCCGCGAGCGTGCTCGAACGGATCATCCGTTACGAGGCGGTGCACCGCATCAACGGCTGGGACGATCTGCGCCGGCGCATCGATCCGCCGGACCGGCGCTGCTACGCGTTCTTCCATCCCGCGCTGGTCGACGATCCCTTGATCTTTGTCGAGGTCGCGCTGACGCCGGAGATCCCCGGCGCCATCGATCCGATCCTTGCCGTGAACGACGGGCCGGCCGAGCCGTCGCAGCCGACGACGGCGGTGTTCTATTCGATCTCCAACTGCCAGCGCGGGCTCGCCGGCGTGTCGTTCGGCAATTTCCTGATCAAGCAGGTCGCCGAGGAGATCGCGCGCGAATATCCCAAGCTCACGCGGTTCGTGACGCTGTCGCCGGTGCCGGGATTTGCGGCGTGGCTTCGCCGTGAACTGGCGGCGGAGAATTCCGCGGCGCTCAAGCCGGAAGACCGCACCGCGCTGGCCCAGATCGATAGCGCGGACTGGGGGCGACGCGCTGAAAGACCCGCTCTTGCGCGCGGCGGCTTGGTATTTCCTCAATGCCAAGACCCGCAACGGCGCGCCGCTCGATCCGGTCGCGCGTTTCCATCTCGGCAATGGCGCGCGGCTCGAACGGATCAACTGGCTCGCCGACACCTCCGAGCGCGGCATCGAGCAATCCCACGGCCTGATGGTGAACTATCTCTACGACCTCGACGACATCGAGAAGAACCACGAGGCCTTCGCGCAGCAGCGCACGGTGGTGGCGTCGAACGCGGTCACGCGCCTGGTGCGCGGCGCCGCCTTCAATCTCGCGTCGCTGACGGGGTAAGCGAAAGCTCGCTTACGACTTCCCATACACCGGCACGATCGCGCCGCGCGTGACCTTGTTGTCCGGCGAGGCCAGGAACAGGATCGTCGCCGCGACCTCTTCGACCTTCGGCCACAAGGCGTGATCCGCGCTCGGCATGGCGGCGCGGTTGGCCGGCGTATCCATGATCGACGGCGCGACCGCGTTGACCAGCATGCCGTCCTTCGCGACTTCCTCGGCGAGCGCGACGGTGAGCGCGGCGGTGGCGGCCTTGCTCGCGGCATAGGCGGCCATGCCGGCGCCGCTGCGCCATTCGAGCGCCGGACGCGCCGCGACATTGACGATCCGCCCGCCGGTGCCGGTGCGCGCAATCGCGTTCACCGCGGCGCGGCAGCACAGGAATGCCGTGACGAAATTCATCTCGACCTGCTGCATCAGCTCGGCCCGCGTCGTCTCGGCCACCGGCTTCATGGCGAAGCCGCCGGCGAGATGGATCGAGGCCCATAGCGCCGGCACGCCGCCGAACAGCCGCGCGACCGACGCCTCGTCGGACAGGTCGGCGACCGGTACCAGCTTGACCTGGGCATGGCCGCGCAAGGTGAACCGTTCGGCTTCTGCCGCGACGACATACGGCACGTGGCAGATGGCGCCGGCCTTGACCAGCGCATCGGCGACTGCGGTGCCGAGCGCGCCGGTCCCGCCGGTCACCACCACATGACGATCGGAGAAGTTCACGGATGCTCCTTACAATTCTCCCTATCTTCGCCGATCGGCGGCCGGAGGCAAGGCTTGAGCAGCGAGGGCCTGCCGCGCGATGCTGTGCGGCGGGAGCGAATGCATCATGAGCGATTTCGACCTGGCGATCGTCGGCGGCGGCATCAATGGCGCCGGCATCGCCCGCGATGCGGCCGGCCGCGGCCTGCGCGTGCTGCTGGTCGAGCAGAACGATCTCGGGTCCGGGACCTCGTCGGCCTCCACCAAGCTGATCCATGGCGGCCTGCGCTACCTCGAGCACGGCTGGCTGCGGCTGGTGCGCGAGGCGCTGATCGAGCGCGAAGTGCTGTTGCGCATGGCGCCGCACCTGATCCGGCCGATGCGGTTCGTGCTGCCGGTCGAGCCCGGCATGCGCCCGCGCTGGATGCTGCGGCTCGGGCTGTTCGTCTACGACCATCTCGGCGGCCGCAAGCTGCTGCCGGCGACACGCACGCTCGACCTGGCGCGCGATCCGCTCGGCGCGCCGCTGAAGGGCCGCTACGAGCACGGCTTCGAATATTCCGACTGCTGGGTCGATGACGCCCGGCTGGTCGTGCTCAACGCGCTCGACGCGGCCGAGCGCGGCGCCGTGATCCGCACCCGCACCCGCTGCGTGCGCGCGGAACGCGGCAGCGACTGGACGCTGGTGCTCGAAGTGCGCGGCCGGCGCGACGTCAAGACCGCCCGCGTGCTGGTCAATGCGACCGGTCCCTGGGTGGGATCATTCGGCGAGACGGTGCTGCAGCGTCCGCCGTCCGGCAATGTCCGCCTGATCGCCGGCAGCCACATCGTGGTGCGGCGGCTGTTCGAGCACGACCGCGGCTACATCTTCCAGGCGCCGGACGGACGCGTGGTGTTTGCGCTGCCGTTCGACGACGACTTCACGATGATCGGCACCACCGATCACGAGTTTGCCGGCGATCCCGGCAAGATCGAAGCGAGCGCCGAGGAGATCGGCTACCTGTGCAAGATCGCAAGCGATCACTTCCGCACCGCGCTCACGGCTGCCGATGTGGTCTGGTCGTTCGCCGGCGTGCGTCCGCTCTATGGCGATAAGTCCGACAAGCCGCAGGACACGCCGCGCGACTACGTGCTGGAGCTCGACCGCGCGGCTGGCGAAGCGCCGCTATTGACGGTCTATGGCGGCAAGATCACCACCTATCGACGGCTTGCGGAAGAAGCGCTCGGCGAGCTCGCGGCGGTGTTCGGCAAGCGGCCGGACTGGACCAAGGGCGCGGCGTTGCCGGGCGGCGATTTCGCTGTCGACGGCCTCGAGCGGCTGGTGTCCGGACTGCGGCACGCGCGGCCGTTCCTGAGCGAACGCCACGCGCGCCGGCTGGCGCGCGCCTACGGCACGCGGGTCCGCCTGATCCTGGATCAGGTGGCAAGCCCGAACGATCTCGGCCCCCATCTTGGCAGCGATCTCACCGGCGCGGAGGTTCGCTACCTGATGCGGTCGGAATGGGCGCAGACCCCCGACGATGTGTTGTGGCGGCGGACCAAGCTCGGCTTGCGCGTCTCGCGCGACGACCGGGCGAAGCTGCAGGCTTTCATGACGGCAGCGGTGGGCGATCTGGCAGGGGATGCCAAGACCAGCCCCGGTCGATAGGCGTTTCGTGGCTTGGATGACGCCCCCCGACCTTGCAGGCGGGCCGGAAAAGCCGAATATTTGTGGCTGGCTCTGCGTCCATCCAGCCACAACAACCGCCCGGGGGGATCCAATGACACGCACACAGATGATCGTGGCCGCGCTCGCACTCGCTTTCGGCGTCGCTGCCGGCACCGCCAAGGCCGACGTCCGCAACCAGTGGATCGAGTATTCCCACGGCGGCACCAAGCTGAAGGGCTATCTCGCCTATGACGACAAGGCCAAGGGCAAGCGGCCCGCCTTGCTGATGATCCATGACCGCGCCGGCATGCAGCCCTACACGCTGAAGCATGCCGAGACCTACGCCAGGCTTGGCTACGTGACCTTCGCGGCCGACTTCTTCGGCTACGGCCAGGGCATCCTGCCGAAAGACGTTCCGGAAGCCGCGGCGCAGATGGATATCTACGTCAAGGATCGCGCACTGATGAAAGCGCGCGCCCAGGCGGGCTACGACGCGCTGATCAAGAACCCGATGGTCGATGCGTCCCGGGTGGCGTTCATCGGCTATTGCTTCGGTGGAATGGTCGGCGTCGATTTCAGCGCGACCGGCGCGCCATTGGCCGCGGTGATCCCGGTCCATGGCTCGTTTTCCGGTCATCCGCAGGGATGGGCAAAAAACGCCAAGGGTAAATTCCTGATCCTGCACGGCGCCGAGGACAAACCCTATCCGCTCGAGAAGGTCGCCACCGAAGTCTACAACGACCTGCGCGCGGCCAATGCCGAGTTCCAGATGGAGTTCTACAGCGGCGCCGGCCACGGTTTCTCCGTGCCGAAGAACAAAGCGGAGGAGCGCGCCAACGCTCAGTCGATTGCGGCAGCGACGCGCTTCCTGCGGGAGGTCTTCGGAGAGTAAAGGTCCCGGAAGACCGGGCGATCTCCGCTACGCGCAAGCAACTGAACCCGGCGGCAGGTGACCTTGGCGGACTATCTCCTCGCAATCGATCAAGGCACCACGTCGACGCGAGCGATCGTGTTTGATGCGCTGCTCAAGCCGGTTGCCGTGGCGCAGCAGGAGTTCAAACAGATCTATCCGGGACCCGGACAGGTCGAGCACGACCCGGAAGAGATCTGGGCAACGACCGTCGCCACCGTGCGCGGCGCCATCGCCAAGGCGGCGATCTCCGCGCGCGAGATCGCCGGCATCGGCATCACCAACCAACGCGAGACCACCGTGGTGTGGGATCGCGCCACCGGGCGGCCGATCCACCATGCGATCGTCTGGCAGGATCGGCGCACGGCCGATGTCTGTGCGGCGTTGCGCAAGCAGGGCCATGAGGCGTTGATCTCCCGGCGCACCGGGCTGCTGCTCGATCCGTATTTCTCTGCCACGAAAATCGGCTGGCTGCTCGATCATGTCGACGGCATCGAGCGGCTGATCGCCGGGCTGCGCCTTTCCTATCCGTTCCTGAGCGACGGCCACGCCCGCCGGCTGGCCCGCGCTTACGGCACGCGGGTCCGTGACATCCTGGCATCCGCCAGGAGCCTTGGCGATCTCGGACCGAACCTGGGCGCCGATCTCACGGCAGCCGAGGTCCGCTATCTGATGATGCACGAATGGGCGCAAACGCCCGACGACGTGTTGTGGCGCCGGACCAAGCTCGGATTGCGCACGTCACGCGACGAGCGGGCCAGGCTTTTGTCGTTCATGACCGATGCCTTGGGAAAAGCAGCCGGGCCCGGCGCCGGCACAGCACAGCCCGACCGATAGTCGCGTGCCCATCAACTAGCGCATTTCCCAACTGAATTGGCTCGCTCTCACTCCGCTCGTCCGCGCCCCCGACTTGATCGGGGGCGGGAATGAGCGAAGGAGAGAGCGGTACTAACCGGGAAACGGTCTAGAATATCCCGCAAAGCCCATTGCTGCATGCGGGCGAATGACGTCGAATAGGCCATGGCACGCCGACCCACGGCGGCAACCACGAACGAGCTTACGAGCTGCGCATGGCCTTGTTCGGAAAATTCTGGGACCTCATCGCGCCGCCGCGGAAAGCAATCCGCCTCGATGCCGGGCGTTCGGCGCGGATCGATGACCATGTCAGACGCCAGATGCGCTCCGGCGGGCCAGGATTGGCGATTGCCATCGTCAAATCAGGAACGTGCGTGCATGCGGCGGGTTATGGAGTGGCCGGCATGCGAAGCCGCATGGCGATCGAGCTGGACACGATCTTTCACATGGCGAGTTGCGGCAAGCAGGTCACCGGAATTGGGATTCTGATGCTCGCCGAAGCGGGCAAGCTCGGTCTGGACGATCCGCTCAGCCGTTACCTTCCTGCGCTCGCCGGATTCGATCCGAAAGTCACGATCCGGCAATTGCTGCACCACACCTCCGGCATTCGCGATCTTTATGATGAGAGCGGCAGGGAGGAAGTGCTGTCCCGCTGCGAGAAGCCGGCCAATGCTGACGTCATTCGCACCTATGTCGACCTCGGCTGTCCGATGGCGAAACCCGGCATCAAGCCCGGCGACGAATTCGTCTACAGCAATTCCGGCTACGATCTGCTCGGTACGGTGATCGAGCGCGTGTCGGGCCAGCAGTATGGCGACTTCTTCGAGCGGCGCGTGTTCGAGCCGTTGGGAATGAAAGATACTTTCACCTACGCCGACCGCAGACGGAACGATCGCCGGGTGGCGACCGGCTATGCACCCGGCGATGTCGCTGGCGATTTCATCGAATTCGGCGACGCGGACTTCGACTACATGGTCGGTTCAGGATCGTTCTATACGACCGTGTCCGACCTGTGCCTCTACGACCAAGCCTTGGCGACGAACGCCCTGGTCAACGCGGCCAGCATGCAGCTCGCCTTGACCAGCGGCCGCACCAACGACGGTGCACTGACCGACTATGGTTTCGGCTGGTACATCGGGGAATACGAGGGCATGCGCTTTTCCGACCATGACGGTGATTGGATCGGGTACCGCTCGTACATCTGCCGCTATATCGATCGGCCGCTCAGCATTTTCATCCTGTCGAACCATCCCGACCTCGACATCGTCGAGGTCGCGAATGTCGCGACCGCCGTCTATCGCTGACAATTGAACGCGCCAAACGAGAACCGACACCTTGGCGGACTATCTCCTCGCAATCGATCAAGGCACCACGTCGACGCGAGCGATCGTGTTTGATGCGCTGCTCAAGCCGGTTGCCGTGGCGCAGCAAGAGTTCAAGCAGATCTATCCGGGACCCGGACAGGTCGAGCACGACCCGGAGGAGATCTGGGCAACGACCGTCGCCACCGTGCGCGGCGCTATCGCCAAGGCGGCGATCTCCGCGCGCGAGATCGCCGGCATCGGCATCACCAACCAACGCGAGACCACCGTGGTGTGGGATCGCGCCACCGGCCGGCCGATCCACAATGCGATCGTCTGGCAGGATCGCCGCACCGCCGATGTCTGTGCGGCGTTGCGCAAGCAGGGCCATGAGGCGCTGATCTCGCCGGCGCACCGGGCTGCTGCTCGATCCGTATTTCTCCGCCACGAAAATCGGCTGGCTGCTCGATCATGTCGACGGCGCGCGCGCGGCGGCCGAGCAAGGGCGGCTGGCGTTCGGCACCATCGACAGCTTCCTGCTATGGCGGCTGACCGGCGGGCGACGTGCACGCGACCGACGCCACCAATGCGGCGCGCACGCTGTTGCTCGACATCGGCAACGGCGGTTGGGACGCGGAATTGTGCCAGCTGTTCGGCGTGCCGATGTCGTTGCTGCCGCAGGTGCTCGATTGCGCGGCCGAGTTCGGCACCACCGCGCCGGAGCTGTTCGGCGGCCCGATCCGCATTCTTGGCATCGCCGGCGACCAGCAGGCGGCGACGGTCGGGCAGGGCTGCTTTCGCGCCCGGCATGATGAAAGCGACCTACGGCACCGGCTGCTTCGCACTGCTGAACACCGGCGATGCGCCGGTTGCGTCGCGCAACCGGTTGCTCACCACCATCGCCTATCAGCTCGGCGGCAAGCGCACTTACGCGCTGGAAGGGGCGATCTTCATCGCCGGCGCGGCGGTGCAATGGCTGCGCGACGCGCTCAAGATGATCGCGGCGGCGCCGGACGTGAACGCGCTTGCCGCACGCCGCCGATCCCGCCGAGCAGGTCTATCTGGTGCCGGCCTTCGTCGGGCTGGGCGCGCCGTGGTGGGACGCCGATGCGCGCGGCGCCATCTACGGCCTGACGCGCAACGCCGGCGTGGCCGAGCTTGCGCGCGCCGCGCTCGAAGCGGTCGGCTATCAAACCCGCGACCTGCTCGACGCCATGCGCGCCGATTGGACGAGCGGCGGCGACACCGTGCTGCGCGTCGACGGCGGCATGGCGGCGAGCGACATCACCATGCAGTTTCTCGCCGACATCATCGCGGCGCCGGTCGATCGCCCTGCGGTGATGGAGACCACGGCGGTCGGAGCCGCCTATCTTGCCGGACGGACGGCTGGGCTTTGCCCGGATCTGGCGGAATTCGCGACGCGCTGGACTTGCGAGCGCCGATTCCTGCCGCAGATGGACGATGCGACGCGCGAGCGCAAATGGGCCGGCTGGCGCGACGCGGTCGCGCGGACGCTGAGTGCGCGTTGAGTATCGCGCGCGAAAATCATAGGGCCCTCGAACCGTCCACCGGCCGTTGTGCGGCGCTGAATTGATCTGCCGGTGGTTTCAGCCGATAGTCCGGAACGCGAAATGAACGGCCGCATCGACCAAACCAACACTCCGGCACCAGCGCGCGGGTCCTTCGCCGGCGCGCTCGCGCCTTGGACCGACCCTGCGGCGCGACCGCTGGTGCGCTTTGAGGCCGTCAGCAAGCGGTTTGCGGAGACCACCGCCGTCGATACGGTCTCGCTCGATATCTATCAGGGCGAGTTCTTTGCGCTGCTCGGCCCGTCCGGCTGCGGCAAGACCACGTTGTTGCGGATGCTCGCGGGGTTCGAAACGCCGGATACCGGCCGCGTGCTGCTCGACGGGGTCGACCTCGCCGACATGCCGCCGCACCGGCGGCCGATCAACATGATGTTCCAGAGCTACGCGCTGTTCCCGCATCTCACCGTCGCGGGCAATGTCGCGTTCGGGCTCCGGCAGGATGGGCTGCCAAAACCGGAGATCGCCGATCGCGTCGCGGAAATGCTGGCGCTGCTGCAATTGGATGGCCTGGAGGCACGCAAGCCGCAGCAATTGTCCGGCGGCCAGCGCCAGCGCGTGGCGCTGGCGCGCGCGCTGGTGAAGCGGCCACGCGTGCTTGCTGCTCGACGAGCCGCTGGCGGCGCTCGACAAGAAGCTGCGCGGCGAGACCCAGTTCGAGTTGATGCGCTTGCGCGAGCGCTTGGGCCTCACTTTCGTGATCGTGACCCACGATCAGGAAGAGGCGATGACCGTCGCTACGCGGATCGGCGTCATGAACCAAGGACAGCTGATCCAGGTTGCGACGCCAGCCGAGATCTACGAACAGCCGAATTCGCGCTGGGTCGCCGATTTCATCGGCGACGTGAACCTGATCGAGGGGCGGGTGGTGGAGACCGGCGGCGCCGACACCACAATCGTCAGCGCGATTGCGACGCTGCGCGCGGCCGCTGCGGCAGGTGTTAAGTCCGGCGATACCGTCTGGATCGCGCTGCGTCCGGAGAAGATCAGCATCGCGCGCGACGCGCCGCCGCCCGAGAGCAACCGGGTGGCCGGCGAGGTCTGGGAGATCGGCTATCTCGGCGATTTCTCGATCTACAAGGTGCGGCTCGGTGGCGGATTGGTGATGAACGTCGCCGCCGCCAACATGGCGCGCCTGGTCGAGCGGCCGTTCGGTGTCGGTGACCAAGTCTGGTTGTCGTGGGCCGCCGACGCCGGCGTGGTGTTGACGGGATGACGGCCACCGACCAGCAACGACGGGCATCCGCTGACCGGCCGTGGGGCCAACGGTTGGTGATCCTGCATTCCGTATGTGTGGCTTGGCGTCTTCTTCCTGGTGCCGTTCCTGATCGTGCTCAAGATCAGCCTGTCGCAATTCGCGACCGCCCAGCCGCCCTACCTGCCGATGCTCGATCTCGGCGGCGGCTTGGAGGCGTTGCGTGACTTCGTCTCTGCGCTGACGGTCGGCAGCTACACGCGGCTCGTCGAAGATTCGCTCTACCTCTCGTCATACGGCCGCAGCGTCGGCATCGCGCTCTCGCCACCGCCATGCTGCTGGTGCTTGGATTTCCGATTGCCTACGCCATGGCGCGGGCGCCGCGACGCTGGCAGGGCGTGCTGTTCATGCTGATCGTGCTGCCGTTCTGGACCTCGTTCCTGATCCGCGTCTACGCCTGGATGACGATCCTGCAGCGCGACGGGCTGCTCAACCAGGCGCTGCTCGCGCTCGGCATCGTCGACACGCCGCCGGTCTGGCTGTCGACCGACACCGCGGTCTTCATCGGCATCGTCTACACCTATCTGCCGTTCATGGTGCTGCCGATCTACGCCACGCTCGAGACGTATGGACGAGACGTTGCTCGAAGCCGCCGCCGATCTCGGTTGTCCGCGCTGGAAGGCGTTCTGGCTGGTGACGGTGCCGCTGGCGCTGCCGGGCGTCGCCGCCGGCGCGCTGTTGTGCTTCATCCCGATTGTCGGCGAGTTCGTGATCCCGGATCTGCTCGGCGGCTCCGGCACGATGATGATCGGGCAAACGCTCTGGCTCGAATTCTTCGGCAACCGGGATTGGCCGGCCGCTTCGGCGGTCGCGGTTGTGCTGCTCGCCCTCCTGATCGTGCCGCTCGTCGTCTACCAGCACCTGCAGGCGCGGCGGCTGGAGCGGGGAGGCTGACGATGCGGCGCGGTCTCTCGATCTTCAACGTCACCTCGCTCGCACTCGGTTTGGCGTTTCTCTATCTGCCGATTCTGATCCTGGTGATCTATTCCTTCAACGAGTCGCGGCTGGTCACGGTCTGGGCCGGCTGGTCGACGCGCTGGTATGTTTCTCTCCTGAACAACGAAGCGATGCTGGAGGCGGCCTGGGTGTCGCTGCGCATCGCGTTCCTCACTGCCTGCGCCGCAACCGTGCTCGGAACGCTCGCAGCGCTCGCGCTGGTGCGGGCGGGCCGCTTCCGAGGGCGGCTGTTGTTCAGCGGGCTGGTCTTCGCGCCGCTGGTGATGCCGGAGGTGATCACCGGGCTTGCACTGCTGCTGCTGTTCGTCGCGATCGAGATCGAACGCGGGTTCTGGACCGTGACGATCGCGCACACCACGCTCACCATGGGCTTCGTCGCCGTGATCGTGCAGGCGCGGCTCATCGGTTTCGATCGCAGCCTCGAAGAGGCGGCCATGGACCTCGGCTGCCCGCCGCTGCGGACCTTCTTGACCGTGACATTGCCGCTGATCGCGCCGGCCGTCGCCGCCGGCTGGGTGCTCGCCTTTATGCTGTCGCTCGACGACTTCGTGATCGCGAACTTCGTGACCGGGCCGGGCGCGACGACACTGCCGATCCGCGTTTATTCGGAAGTCCGGCTTGGCGTGCGGCCGGAGATCAACGCGGTCTGCACGATCATCATCGCCGTGGTGGCGATCGGGATCGTCGCGGTCTCACTGCTGACCAAATTTTGGAGCGGCAAGCCGGCGGTCCGGTGGGAGACGTAGACCGCGATCCGATTTAATTGAATCGGATCGTGGTCAACATTCTTTTGAGCATGATCTTTTCCGAAAACCGGTTTCCACTTTTCGGGATCATGCTCTAGACCGGCTCAATTGGCTTGCGCCGGCGGTGCGGCGGGGAATTGCGGCGGGTCCCGCCGCAGCCGGTTGCGCACCGCGTCGAGCAGCGGCGCGGCGGCGCCCGAGCGCTGGATCAGCATCTGGATGTCCGGCCAGAACAGCGGGTCATCCCAGCTTCCCATCACCACGAAGGGGAGCTGGAACGGATCGCTGGCGCCGTTGCCGATCAGGCTCGCGGTTCCCTTCAGGTCGAAGGCACGCGACGGGATCGAGGTCGAGCCCGCCAAGCCGACCCGCATGGCGGGCGCTTCGATCCGCACATCTTGCGCATGCGCGGTGCCGTCGGTGACTTTCAAGGTCACCGAAAGCTCGTCATAGGGCGTCTTGCCGCCACGGAAATCGCTGCTTCGGACGGCGAGCGGATTGCGTTCCAGGCGTTTGAGCGATTGCTCGACATTGAGCCCGGCAATCGCGCCCTTGCGGCTCGTCATCGTGATCGTGCCGTTGAGGCTCTTGGTCAGGTCGTAGACGCTCACGCCGTTGCCGCTGACGCTCACCCCGATCGTGCCGCGGCCCTCGACCCGGCGCACGCCGAAGAACGCGCCGAACGTCTGGTCGAGCATCACGTCGTCGAACTGCAATTGCGCCTGCAGATCGGCGCCGGCGGTCGATTTCGCAAGCGCGAGCGATCCCCGGATAACGCCGCCGAAGGCCTGGCATTCTCCGATCGCCAAACTGAGGCTGCCGGCACGAAGCCCCGCGGTGATCGCGGTCTGGCCGAGGCTGAAGCCGTCGAGCATGACGCGGGTCGCGGAAATCCGCAGATCGACATCGATGCCGCTGAAAGCGTCGAGTTCGAGCGGCATGCGGTTCCAATTCCGCTCGGTGGTGAGCGGTCGCAGTGTCGCGATGTACGGCATCAGATTGAGCGAATCGACCGCCAGCGTGCCTTGCAAGGTCCGCCGCCCGTCCGCGACGTAGGTCAGCACCCCTTCGCCGGAATTGCCGTCGAGTTCGAGATTGACCTTCGAGAGCGAGATATTGCGGCCCGCTATCGTGGTCTGCGCCTTCAGCGAGAACCGCTGGAACGCCGGCCGCGGCGTCGACCGGTCGCCGGTCCAGCGCAGCACGTCGCGCAGCGAACTCGCGTCGGCGGCCAGCACGCCTTCCATCTTCAATGTCGGCCGATGGCTCATGCTGCCATCGAACGCGACCTTGAACGGGGGTCCGGTGAGCCTGGCCTTGACCCCGGTGCGTTCGCCGGTCAGCGCGGCAAGGAAGTCCGAGAGACTCAGCGTTCCGTCGAACAGCTGGTCGTTCCAGGTGAACTGGCCGGTCGCGGCGAAGGTTTGCGAGATCGACGGCCAAGCCAACGCGAATTCCACGTTGGTCAGCGTTTCGACGATGCGATAGGCATCGTCGCGGATGATCGCGGTGCCGTCGCTGATGCGAATCTCCGAGAATGACTTGATCCGATCGGGGCTGGGCTTCAGCGCCTGTGCCAGCGTATCGATATGCCCGGCCCAGTTCGAACCACCATCCGGCGCGAAGGCGATCATGATGGTCGGACGCACCAGCGTCACGTCGGCGATCTCGATGCGCCCCATCAAGAACGGCAGGAACCGCAGCCGCACCAGCAACTGCTCGGCCGAGAGGGCCGGCGCGCCGGTGCGGTTGTCGCCAAGACTGACGTCTTTGAAACGGACGCTGCCGGTCGGGAACAGGGATACCGAGACGTCCCCGCGCAACACCGGGTCGAGGCCGGTCACGGCGCGAATCTGTGCTTTGACCGCATCACGGACGCTATCGGCCGGAATCACCAGCGACAGAACCAGCAAAATAGCCAGAACTGCCACAAGCAGGCTTGCAACGGCTAATCCAACACGTTTGATGCCGGTGGCCGCAGGCACAAGACGATCCAGTTTTGGCGGCAGAGCCGCGAGACTATAGCGAGGAGGCTTGATTGCGCGCAATATTATTGCGCTCTGTGACCCTTTCGTGGCCGGGGCCAAAGTCTTTTCCACCGTGAACAAGAGTCTTTTCCACCGCGAAATGGGCGAAAGGAGCCCAAAAGCATGAGCGATAATCCGCTGTGGATACCTTCCGCCGAGCGGGCCGCGGCCAGCCAGGTGCGGGCCTTCATCGCGGAGGTCGAGCGCCGACATGGCGTGCGGCTTGCCGACTATCCTGAACTGCACGCCTGGACGGTCGCGCATCCCGACCTGTTCTGGGGCTTGATCTGGGATTATTGCGGGGTGATCGGGGACAAGGGCGAACGGCTGATCGCCGATCGCGGCAAGATGCCCGGCGCTCGCTTTCTGCCTGACGCCACGCTCAATTTTGCGGAGAACCTGCTGCGCCGGTCGGATGATGGCGAAGCGATCGTGTTTCGCGGCGAGGACAAGGCGCAGAGCCGCATGACCTTCGCCGAATTGAATGCGCTGGTGTCGCGCATGCAGCAGGCGCTGCGCGCGGCCGGGGTCGGCATCGGCGATCGCGTCGCCGCCATGCTGCCGAACGGGCCGGACGCGGTCGCGCTGGTGTTGGCGACGACGTCGATCGGCGCGATCTGGTCGTCCTGCTCGCCGGATTTCGGTGAGCGCGGCGTGCTCGACCGCTTCGGGCAGATCGAGCCCAAGGTTTTCATTACGGTTGACGGCTATTGGTACAACGGCAAGCCGATCCGTCTCCTCGACAAGCTCAAACCGATTGTCGCAGAACTCCCCTCGGCGCAGACGATCGTCATCACCGACTATCTCGGCGAGGCTGAAACGGTGGCGCGGGCCCTGCCGCGCGCGACGACGCTGGCCGCGTTCTTGCAGCCGTTCACGCCCAAGCCGCTCGCGTTCGAACGGCTACCGTTCGAACATCCCGTCTACATCCTGTTCTCGTCCGGCACCACCGGCGTGCCGAAATGCATCGTGCATGGCGCCGGCGGCACGCTGCTGCAGCACCTGAAAGAACACCGCCTGCAATGCGATCTGCGGTCCGGCGAACGGCTGTTCTATTTCACCACGCTCGGCTGGATGATGTGGAACTGGCTGATCACCGGCCTCGCCACCGGCGCGACGCTGATGCTCTATGACGGCTCGCCGTTCGCGCCGACACCGGCCGTGCTGTGGGACTATGCGCAGGGCGAGCGCATCAATGTGTTCGGCACCTCGGCCAAATATATCGACGCCTGCAGCAAGGCGGGCGTTGCGCCGGTGCGGACACACACGCTGCCGGCGCTGCGGATGATCACCTCCACCGGCTCGCCGCTGGCGCCCGAGAGCTTCGAATACGTTTATCGCGACATCAAAGACGATGTGCATCTCGCGTCGATCTCGGGCGGCACCGACATCGTGTCATGTTTCGTGCTCGGCGATCCGACCTCGCCGGTGTGGAAGGGCGAAATCCAGGCGCCCGGGCTTGGCATGGCGATGGATGTCTATTCGCAGGACGGCAAGCCGCTCGCGGAGGGGAAGGGCGAGCTGGTCTGCACGGTGCCGTTCGCATCGATGCCGGTGAAGTTCTGGAACGATCCCGATGGCAAGAAATACCGCGCCGCCTATTTCGAGCGTTTTCCCGGCATCTGGCATCACGGCGATTTCGCGGAATGGACGCCGCACGGCGGCATGATCATCCACGGCCGCTCCGATGCGACGCTCAATCCAGGCGGCGTGCGCATCGGCACCGCGGAAATCTATGCGGCCGTCGAGCAGATTCCCGAAGTGGTCGAGGCGATTTGCATCGGTCAGGACTGGGACGGCGACGTGCGCATCGTGCTGTTCGTGCGGCTCAAGCCCGGGCGTCACCTTGGACGAGGCGTTGCAGGAGAAAATCCGCCGCACCATCCGTGCCGCGCTCTCGCCGCGCCACGTGCCGGCAAAGATCGTTGCCGTCGCCGACATCCCGCGCACGCGCTCCGGCAAGATCACCGAGCTCGCGGTGCGCGACGTGGTGCACGGCCGCCCGGTGAAGAACACCGAGGCGCTTGCCAACCCGGAAGCGCTCGCGCTCTACAAGGATTTGCCGGAACTGCGGAGTTAGGTTTTTTCGCGGCTTCTCGTTTGTCATTCCAAAGCGCTCGCGCAGTCCGCTAACACGAAATCAGCATGATTGGCTGGCGTCGTCGAACTTGCATACTATGCTCGCCGTCTTTCGAGGCCGATGAGGGCTGCCATGGACGATAACGTGAAGTCCGACAAGGTCGCTTCCCATCTCTCGTCGATTTGGGGCGATCTTAAAAAAATCTGGAACCGGATGTCGTTTGTCGCCTTCATCGTCACCCTTCCGACATTCACGATCAGCGCCTTCATCAGCAAATTGATAGAACCCGCCAAGACAGTTGGCGAAGTCATTGCATTGACATGGCCCCTGACATTTTCGGCAACGATCTTGTTCATGCTGATCATTCGCCGGTGGTTCCAGGAGCAAGGGGGGTTCGATCGCATCATGGCGGTGTGCTTCCTGGTTGTTGCACCCTATTTGGTGGCGCTGTTTTTCGGGGCGACCCAGATCGTTGATCGAAGGTTGGCTGCGCCCGGGTGGATCTGGCTGCAATTTCTCCATCCGGTGCACGCCGGCACGCTCGCATACGACATTCTGCTCTATTACTTTTCGGCGTATGGAATTTGGCGGACGATCTCAGCGGTGGTCTGCGGCGCGTTTCTCGCGTGGGCCTACGAGAAGGTGCTGCTGCCCCGGGCCCAGAAATCTGCATGACGCAATCAAAGGTCCGTGAGCGCCACGTCTACAAGCCGCCGCTGCCACACGAGTACCAGTTCAATCTCGACACCGAAGCCGGTCGGTTGGCGCTGGAGCGGACGCGCGCGTTCCTCGCCGAGCGCTCGCGGTGACGACTAGTCCACCTTGAAGCCGATCGACTTAATCACCTTGCCGTAGCGTTCGTAGTCGGACCGGATCAACGCGGCGAACTCGTCGGGCGAGGCGTTGAACGGCTCGCCGGCGCCGCTGTCGATCAGCGCCTTGCGCACCTCCGGCTGGGCGAGCACAGCCGCCACCTCGGTCCGCAGTTTGTCGATGATCGGTTGCGGCGTGCCGCGCGGCGCGAACAGTCCCTGCCAGATCGTCAGATGGTAGCCCGGAACGTGGTCTGCGATGCTTGGCAGCTCCGGCATGGTCGCCCATCCTTTGTTGCCGGAGACCGCCAGTCCTCGCAGCTTGCCCGGCGCGGATATGCGGGACCACCGAGCCGCCGCCAAACATGACGGCGTTCTCGCCGCCGATGACGGCGATGGCGGCAGGACCGCCGCCGCGGTAGGGCACATGGGTGAGATCGATGCCCGCTTGCAGCTTCAGCATCTCCATGCCGAGGTGATGCTGGCTGCCATTGCCGATCGAGGCATAGAACAGCCGCGGCTTGGCGCGCCGCGCCAATGCGATGAAACCGGGAACATCGGTGACGGGAGCCAACGACGGATTGACCGCCAGCACCAGTTGATTGGTGACGGTCGTCGCGATCGGAATCAGATCCGTCGTCGGATTGAATGACAACTTGGAATAGATATGCGGGTTGATCGTGATCCCGCTGTCATTGGTGTAGAGCAGGGTGTAGCCGTTCGGCGTCGCGTTGACGGCAATCTCCGCCGCGACATTGCCGTTGGCGCCCGGCCGGTTGTCGATCACGATATTCTGGCCGAGGCGCTCGCCGAGCGGTTGCCCGATGGTGCGTGCGACCACGGTGGTGGAGCCGCCGGGCGGAACGCCAACCAGCAGCCGAATGGGTCGTGCGGGATAGGATTGCGACCAAGCCTCGCCGGACATGGCGACAGCGGCGATCACGATCGCCGCAACGAGGAGGCGTTTGCGTTCCATGATGATGGCTCCGCACAAGGACTCCGCGGCAAGCCTAGAGCATGATGCGCAAAAGGGGAAATCGCTTTCTTGACGGTCGAACGGCGGGGATTGGCGCGGGGGTGCTCAGCGCCCCAACAGCGGCTTGCCGATACGGGCGTCGGCCTGCCGGGTGATCAGGAGCACCGCCGGAATTCCGACCGCGACGATGATCAGCGCGGCGAGCGAGCCTTCCTCGAAGCTGCCGCGCGTGGCGTATTGATAGATATACGTCGACAGCGTCTCGACGTTCAGCGGCCGCAGCAGCAGCGTCGCCGGCAATTCCTTCAGGCAATCGACGAACACCAGCAGTGCCGCGCCCCAGATCGCATGGCGCACCAGCGGCAGGTGGATGGTGCGGGCGAGCGTCATCGGGCCGGCGCCGAGCATGCGCGCGACATCGTCGAAGTCGGTCGAGATGCGCGTGAAACCGGCTTGCGCCAGACCGAGCGCGATCGCCAGAAAACGGATCACATAGGCGATGATCAGCGCGGCCACCGAACCGGCCAGCACCAGGCCGACACCGCCGCCGCCGAGCGTCCGCACCACCGCGTTGAGACCCTCGTCGACCAGAACCAGCGGCGTCAGCAGGCCGAGCGCCAGCACCGTGCCGGGGATCGCATAGCCGATGCCGGCGACATTGACGCAGGCGTCGACGAACGGCTGGCGCACGATAGCGGGTGGCGGCGACCGCCAGGAAACCGACCATCAACACCAGCGCGGTGGCCACGGTGGCAAGCGCGACGGTGGTGAGAGCGGGGCGGATCAGGCCGGGATCGAAACCGAACAGGAGGCCGCGCTGGATGACATCGTAGGCAAGAAAGCCGGCGGGCAGCAGGAAGCCGAGCGTGACCGGCAGCAAGCATGCAAGCGTTGCGATCCAACGCCAGAGCCCTTGAGCACGATGCGCGGACTGAAGCGCGCGCCCTGCTGGGTCATCGAGGTGAAGTTGCGGCCGTGCCGTCCATAACGTTCGAGCGCGATCAGGGCCGCCACGAAGGCGAGCATCACGCAGGCGATCTGGGCGGCGCCGGCGAGGCTGCCGCGGTTGAGCCAGGTGGTGAAGATCGACAACGTCAATGTCTGCACGCCGAGATATTCGCTGGCGCCGATATCGTTGAGGGTTTCGAGCAGCGCGAGCGCCAGACCCGACCGCGATCGCCGGCCGCGCCAGCGGCAACGAAATCTGCAGCGCCAGGCGCAGCGGCGACGCGCCCAGCACGCGCGCGGCCTCCGCGAACTGCGCCGCCTGGGTCTGAAACATCGCCCGCGCGGCCAGGTAGACGTAAGGGTAGAGCACGAAGCCCATCAGCAGGATCGCGCCGCCCAGCGAACGGACGCTGGGGAACCAATATTCGGCGGCGGTCCGCCAGCCGACGATCGCGCGCAACGTCGACTGCACCGGGCCGCAGCGTCGAGCAGGTCGACGTAGATATAGGCCACGATGTAGGTCGGGATCGCGAGCGGCAGCGCCAGCATCCAGGTCAAGGCATTGCGGCCCGGAAACTGAAAGGTCGTCACCGCCCAGGCGGTGCCGACGCCGATCACGACCGTCACCGCGGCGACGCCGGCGAGCAGCAGCACGGTCTGGACCAGCGCCACGGGCACCACGTAACGGATCAGGTGCAGCCAGAGGTCGCCGGTCTGGCCCCAGGCGATGACGACCAGCGTCACCAGCGGAGCGACCGCAAGCACGGCGGCAGCAACCGGTACGGCGCCAAGCGCGCTTGTCCACGGTCGGTCATACGAACGGGCCGGCCCTCGATCGATGGAGGGCCGGCCCGAGGCGTCTGCTGCAATCATCGTCCCCGCCGGCACGGTCGATACATTCTCTATTATCAACAGGCCGGGCGACTGGGCGCTTTGAGGCGGATCAATTGTTGAACCCGACCTTGTCGACCAGATCGGCCGCCGCCTTCGACTGCCCGGCGATCGATGAGAGCGCCATGGCGTCGGGATTGAGCGGACCGTAGGTCGCGACCGTGGGATTGACCGCAACCGCGGCGCGGATCGGATACTCAAAGTTGAGATCGGCGTGCATCTGCTGCGCTTGTGCGCCGGCCAGCCACTCGATCAGCTTCATCGCATTGGCCTTGTTGGGCGCGTGGCGGGCCAGCACGACGCCCGACACGTTCACGTGCGTGCCGCCGCCCTTGAAGGTCGGCAGGATCACCCGGGTGGCGTCCGCCCACGGTTTCTGCGCGGGGTTGGTGTGGGTCATCAGCGCCCAGTAGTAGGTGTTGCCGATGCCGAGATCGCACTTGCCGGCGGCGACGTCGCGCGCCGTCTCACGATCTCCGCCGGACGGCCGTTGCGCCAGATTGGCCTTCAGTCCGCGCAGCCATTGTTCAGTCGCGGCTTCGCCGTGCTTGACGATATGAGCCGCGAACAGCGCGGTGTTGTAATAGTGCTGGCCGGAGCGGATGCAGATCTTGCCCTTCCAGGCTGGGTCGGCGAGATCCTCGTAGTTCAACGCGGTCTGCTTCACGCGCTCCTTCGAGGCGTAGACGACGCGCGCGCGCATCGACACCGCGTACCAGTGACCCTCCGGATCGCGGTAACGCGGCGCCACCACTTTATCGAGCACCTCCGATTTGATCGGCTGGGTAATTCCGGCGCGCACGGCTTCTTCGAGCCGGCTGATATCGACCGTCAACAGCACATCGGCCGGGCTGTTGGTTCCTTCGGTCTTGATGCGCTGTTCAAGTCCATTGGCGGCGGACACCACGTTGACCTTGATCCCGGTCGCCTTGGTGAAGGCCTCAAATAGCGGCTGGATGAGTTTGGTTTCGCGATAGGTGTAGACATTGACCTCGCCCTGCGCCAAGGCGGGCGTTGTGGCGACGGTCACTGCCGCCACGATCAGGCACGAGCGAATGCGCCCGACGGTGCTGCTGGTCATGATGATCTCCTCGGCACGCGGGCGAAGCGGTCAGGCGGAGCGCCCGCGATGTTGATGCGTTGGATGCATTAGGCGCCGCCCGCAGCTGGCGTCAACGCAATTCCATCAATGATTTCAGTTGGTTGGAAACATTCTAGACTGCAACAGCCTAGAACCATTCAAAAAGAGTGCCTTGGGGCTTGATCAGGCTTCCGAACCGCCAAGGCGTCATTGACGTCGAAGGGGAGGGCCTTCCAGCAACGCGATCTCGGCGATCATCTTTTTGATGATGGCCTTGCCAAACGACTCGAACCCCTCGGCTGCCACCACGAACGATCCCGGTCCGCCGACAACGTTGTCCCGGAAATACTTCTCCAGCCCGCCCGGCGGATTGGTGTGCTCTGGATTCCACGGCACCTGGTTTTGGCTGAGGATCACCAGCCCATTGATGGTGATGCCTTGTGCGACCGCCTCGTCGCGGGCGACCCGGACGTCGCGGCCGGCATTGTTGGTGCCGTCGCCGGAGACGTCGATGGTCCGCCGGCTGGATTGGAATGGCGAGCGTTTCAATTGCGCCATCGCAAACTCGATGCCGCCTGAGATCGAGGTCCGGTCGGCGAACGAGCGCGGCGCCTCGACCAACTGGTCGCCGAACCGGCGTGCGGTTTGCGGGCCATCGATCACGGTCCAGTCGATGACGACCTTCTGCGCGCCCACGCCCGACCATTCGAGAAAATTCAGCGCGATTTTTCCGTGCGCGCCGGAGCGGATCGCATCGAGCACCTGCGGGTTGGAGATTGCCGCCGCATAGCCCTCGCGCTGCAGCATGAATTTCGGATGATCGACGCTGCGCGAGACATCGGCCGCCAGCACCAGCAGAAGGTCGACCGCTTGCGCGCGGGCCGAGGCGGCCGCGAACATGCTCAGCGCCAGCACCAGCAACGCCAGGGTGGTTCGCAATAGCCTGATCATGGTCGTCGTCCCGGCTCGATACGCCAAATCGACCAACGCGGCCGATCCCGCCAAGTTCCGGCACCCCCAGGCCTAGCCGATTCCATGGCCCCGCGCAGTGCCCGGGCGAGCGATTTCCCAGGGGAAGTGCGGTGCGGCGCCCGAACGCACGAGGTGTAAGTCATCCCGTTGTCGCGCAGTTGTCGGGCCGCTGTCAGACACCGCGGGCATGGTCGCGGCGAATCGATGGAGGAGGCCCCATGACGGTTCGCATTCGCGGTGGCGCGACCACGTCGCGCCGCAACTTCCTGTCGTCTGCGTGCGCGGCGATTGCCGCAGCGGCGACGGACGGCATCGCCAAACCGGCGCTGAGTTTCGCGGCGGATCGTCCACGGGTGACCCACGGCGTTCAATCCGGGGATGTCTCGGTCGATTCCGGCATGGTGTGGGCGCGCGCCGACCGGCCGGCCCGCATGCTGGTCGAGGTGGCGACCACCGAGAGCTTCAAGCAAGTCCGCCAGGCCGCCTATCTCGACGTGCTGGCGGAGAGCGATTTCACCGGCAAGCTGCTGCTCGAAGACCTGCCGCCCGGGCAGGACATCTTCTACCGCATCCGGTTCCAGAACTTGTCGTCGCCGTCGATCGTGGGTGAGCCGCAGGTCGGCCGCTTCCGCACCGCGCCGGTGCACCGCAAGCCGGTGTCCTTCATTTGGTCGGGCGACACCGCGGGTGGCGGCTGGGGCATCGACGTGGCGCGCGGCGGAATGCGCACCTATGCGACCATGCAGGCGAACCGCCCGGATTTCTTCATCCACTGCGGCGACATCGTCTATGCCGATTGTCCGATCGGCACGCAGCACCGGCTGCCGAACGGCGAGACGTGGCGGAACGTCGTCACCGAGGAGAAATCCAAGGTCGCCGAGACGCTCGCCGAGTTTCGCGGCAACTACAAATACAACTTGCTCGACGCCAATCTGCGCGCGTTCAATGCCGAGGTGCCGATCGTCGCGCAATGGGACGACCACGAGGTCACCGACGACTGGATTCCCGGCGGCACCATTCGCGGCGGCGACGGCTATCGTGAAAAAAGTCTGCTGAACCTGGTGGCGCGCGGCTGCCGCGCCTTTCACGAATTCCTGCCGTTGCGGCAGGCCCCGGCCGAGGCCGGCCGCATTTACCGCAAGATCTCCTACGGTCCGATGCTCGACGTGTTCATGCTCGACATGCGGTCCTATCGTGGCGCGAATGCCAGCGAGGTTTCGAGCTACGGTCCGGATGCGCATCTGCTCGGCCCGACCCAGCTCGCCTGGCTCAAGCGCGAGTTGATCCGCTCGCGCGCGACCTGGAAGGTGATCGCCGCCGATCTTCCGCTCGGCGTGTTCAGCCACGACGCCATCGCGCAGGGCGACGGCCCCGCGCGCGGCCGCGAACTCGAGATCGCCGCGCTGCTGTCGTTCATGAAGCATGCCGGCGTCGTCAACACGATGTGGGTCACCGCCGACATGCATTACACCGCGGCCAATTATTACGATCCAAACCGCGCGGCGTTTCAGGATTTCGACCCGTTCTGGGAATTCATCTCGGGGCCGATCCATGCCGGCACCTGGGCGCCGGGACGGCTCGACAACACGTTCGGCCCGCGCGCCGTGTTCGAACTACGGATGCGGCAAAGGGCAGGCCGACAATCTTGCGCCCTGCTTCGGACTGCAGTTTTTCGGTCACGTCGCGATTGACGGCGAGACCGAGGTGATGACCGTCACGCTCAAGGACGTTAACGACCGCGCGTTGTGGTCGAAACAGTTCGAGCCGAAATGCTGTAATATCTCGGCTGCACAGATGTCGGCTGCGACGGGATCGTTCTGACGCATCGGCTTGCGGCCGGGTCTGCTTCGTCCGGCGCTTGTCGCCGCTCCGTCATGGAATGGCGCTAGGCGTATCAACGCCTTGAACAGGCCGCCTGACCAACGCTGAAGGAGGTTGCCGTGCCGGAAACCCTGACGCGAGCATGCGCCTACGAGGAATCGGAAAATATCGGCCGTAATCGATCGGACAATCCGACCATCGGCGACGTCATTGCAGCCCGGTTTGATCGGCGGGATATCCTCAAGGGTGCGCTCGGCGTTGCCGCGATCGCTACGACCGTCAGCCCACTCGCGCTGGCGGTGGCAGACCGCGCCCATGCGGAAAGCGCGACCCGTTTCCGTTTTGATGAGATCGACGCCGGGGCGGACAACAACCATCACGTGGCGGCGGGCTACGACGCCGACGTGCTGGTCCGATGGGGCGATCCGGTGGTGGTGGGTGCGCCGGCGTTCGATCCGCAAAAGCAAACCGCGGCGGCGCAGCGCCTGCAGTTCGGATACAACTGCGATTATCTCGGCTACCTGCCGATGCCGGGGGCAGCCAACCCCTCGCATCACGGCCTGCTCGTCGTGAATCACGAATATACCAACGAGGAGCTGATGTTTCCCGGCCTGCGGCGCCAGGACGTCGACAATGTGCATGTTCGCCGAGATGACGGCGGAGCTCGTCGACATCGAGATGGCGGCGCATGGCGGCGCGGTGGTCGAAGTGCGCCGCGACAACGGCAAGTGGCAGGTGGTCGGAAATTCGAGCTACGCACGCCGCATCGACGCCAATACGCCGATGGAGATCACCGGGCCGGCCGCCGGACATCCGCGGCTCAAGACGTCGGCCGATCCGACCGGCCGCCGCGTCCTCGGCATGATCAACAATTGTGCTGGCGGCATCACGCCGTGGGGCACTTGGCTCACCTGCGAGGAGAACTTCCACGGCTATTTCCATGGCCAGCTGCCGGAGCGCATCCCGAGGCGCGCAATCACCGCCGCTATGGCGTTCCCGGCAACTGGTATGCCTGGGGCAAATTCCACGACCGCTTTGACGTGCTCAAGGAGCCGAACGAGGCCGAACCGCTTCGGCTGGATCGTCGAGATCGACCCGTTCGATCCGAACTCGACGCCGAAGAAGCGCACCGCGCTTGGCCGCGGCAAGCATGAAGGCGCGGCCGGCGTCATCAACGCGGACGGCCGCTACGTCATCTATTCCGGCGACGACGAGCGCTTCGAATACGTCTATCGTTTCGTCACCGCGGCGCGCGTCGACCGCGTCAACCCGCAAGCCAATCGCGATATTCTTGACGACGGTGTGCTGTCGGTCGCGCGCTACAATGCCGATGGCACCGTCGATTGGCTGTCGCTGGTGCATGGCCAGGGTCCGCTGACCGCCGACGAACGGCTTCGCAAGCCAAGCCGATGTGGTGATCGAACGCGCCGCGCCGCCGACCTTCGTCGGTGCGACCAAGATGGACCGTCCGGAGGACGTCGAGGCCAGCCCGATCACGCAGAAAGTCTATGTCGCGCTCACCAACAACAACCGGCGCAAACCCGAGCAGATCGACGCCGCCAATCCGCGTGCGGACAATCGGTTCGGACACATCATCGAAATGACCCCGCCGGCGGCGATCACGCGGCGGCGACATTCCACTGGGAAATTCTGGTGCAATGCGGCGATCCCGCGGTCGCCGAGGTCGGCGCGACATTCTCGACCGGCACCACCGCCAACGGCTGGTTCGGCATGCCCGACAATGTGGCGTTCGACAGCCAAGGCCGGCTGTGGGTCGCGACCGACGGCAACTCCAGGAAACGGACCGGGCGCACCGACGGTCTGTGGGGCGTCGAGACCGAAGGTCCCGGGCGCGGCACCTCGCGCCACTTCTATCGCGTCCCGGTCGGCGCCGAATTGTGCGGTCCCTGCTTCACGCCGGATGACGAGACGCTGTTCGTCGCCGTCCAACATCCGGGCGAAGGAGAATCCGCCGGCGTCGATTCGACGTTCGAGGAGCCGGCGACGCGCTGGCCCGACTTCAAGCCGGACATGCCGCCGCGGCCCTCGGTGGTCGCCATCACGCGGCGCGGCGGTGGCAAGATCGCGTCTTAGCGCCGCGCCACGTTGCGCCTCACGCGTCGCGAGCTACACTCCCGGGCAAAACAAGCGCTGGCGCTGCCGGCGAAGCGGGAGGGAACTCATGCGCGCGGCGACAATCAGATCACACATGCGTGTGCTGCGGCCTATCGCCTATGCGGTGGCCATGCTGCTCGCGGGGCTCGCGCCAGTGCAGGCGCAGACCTATCCCGCCAAGCCGGTGCGCATCATCTGCACGTTCGCTGCCGGCGGCACCACCGACGTGCTGGCGCGTGGCGTTGCGCGGCAACTCTCGGAGATCTGGGGCCAGCAGGTCGTGGTCGAGAACCGCGCCGGCGCCAATACCCAGATCGGTGCTGAGCACGTCGCCAAGTCGGCTCCCGATGGCTACACGCTGATGGTCACCTCGGAGGGCACGTTCGTCATGAACCCGAGCCTGTACGACAAGCTGCTCTATGACGCCGCCAACGACTTCATCCCGATCACCACGCTGGTGGAGCTCAAGCAGGTCCTGATCGTCAGCCCGAAGGTGCCGGTGAATAACATCAAGGAACTGATCGAACTCGCCCGCAAGCAGCCTGGCAAGCTGACCTACGGCACCACCGGCCTCGGCTCGTCCTCGCATCTCAACATGGAAATGCTGCAGAGCATGGCGCAGGTGAAGCTGACCGCCGTGCATTACCGCGGCGCGTCGCAGGCGCTGGTCGACATGCATGGTGGCCACATCGACATGGTGTTTGCGGCGGCCGGCATCGTGGCGGAGCAATACCGCGCCGGCAAATTGAAGATTCTCGCGACCAGTAGCCGCGACCGCGTCGCCGGCCTGCCGGACCTTCCAACGATCGCGGACAGCGGACTGCCGGGTTTCGATGGCACCTCCTGGTTCGGGCTGTTTGCGCCGCGCGGCACGCCGCCCGAGATCGTCGCCCGGATTCACGCAGGCGTGGCCAAAAGCTTCGAGGATTCCGGCTTCCGCAAGGGCTTTCTTGAGCCCAACATGTTGGAGCCCAACATCATCGCGCCGGACGCCTTCGCCCGCTCGATCAATGATGGCCGGGAACGGTGGGGCAAGATCATTCGCGCGGCGGGTTTGAAGGGGAATTAGGTCGTAGCAAGTCCCGATGCGTGTCCAAGACGGCAGTCTCTGCTGCGTCGGTTTGGTTCAAGCGAGGGACAGACTCGCACAATATCGAGCGCCGAATGGTACGACTGTGCCCATGAGGAGCGCCGCAATACCGGCCCCACAAGATTCCCCACAATCGTCAACTTCCCCACATATTCGTCGCGTAGTGATCATGCGCTGACAAAGGCTGATCTGGGATCGATCAGCCGCTTGCGCCGGCACGAAGCAGCCGGCGCTGACACGAAACAACGAAGACACGGAAGCAATTTTGCGTGCGGCGATCTCGTCGCCGACGAAAGGACTCTTTTGCTTTGCTCGACGCGTCATGGCCGCGGCAGAGACACTCGGATGAAGTCGATCTGAAAAAGGAGAGGACCGATGCGCGGAAGCCAAGGCCATGGGAGCGGACGACGCGGCCGTCACGACGATGACGATGATAACGGGCCCGGCGGCGGCGGTGGAGCCGACGCGGTCGTGATCGGCGATGTCCGGCCGATCGACGGCAGAGGCACCAATCCCGTCCATCCGGAATTCGGAGCGACCGGTTCGGCGCTGCTACGGCTGGCGGAAGCGAACTATACCGACGGCTTCGGCGAGATGGTCACCGATCGACCCGATGCTCGCGTCATCAGCAATATCGTCGTTGAACAGGAAGGTTCGGAGCCGAGCTCGGTCGGCGCGAGCGATTTCATGTGGGTTTGGGGCCAGTTCATCGATCACGATCTCGACCTGACCCGGCAAGGGAATACCGAACCTGCTCACATACCGGTCCCGGCAGGCGATCCCAATTTCGATCCCAACGGGACGGGAACCGTGACGCTTCCTTTCTTCCGCGCAACGACCGTTGCGGGAACCGGAACTGGCGAAGGCAATCCGCGCGAGTTTCCCAACACCATTACGTCATTCCTCGATGCGTCGATGGTGTATGGCTCGGACGCGGCGCGGGCGGCGAGCCTGCGCGTCGAGGGCGGCAAGCTCCTGCTCGACGAGCAAGCCAATCTGGCAACCGATGCCAATGGACGCATCCTCGCTGGTGATGTCAGAGCCGGTGAAAATCAGGGTCTGCTGTCAATGCAGACGCTATTTGCCCGCGAGCACAATCGCTTGGTCGACGAACTCGCCGAGCGCGACCCGTCGCTGACTGCCGACGAACTCTTCCAGGCCGCGCGCACTCGCGTCGAAGCGGAAATCCAGTCCATCACCTACAACGAATATCTGCCGATGCTCGTGGGCAAAAATGCGCTGTCCGAGTATCAAGGGTTCGACAGCAACGTCGACCCGGGAGATCTCGATCGAATTCGCGACTGCGATTTTCCGGCTTGGCCACAGCCAGGTCTCGCCGGAGATCCAGAGGCTGCTTGACAACGGTCAGACCATCGAAGCCGGAAACTTGACCTTGCGCGCAGCGTTTGGCGCATCGCCGGCGGTGGTCGCGGCCAATGGCGGCATCGACCCGATCCTGCGTGGACTTGGCGACGGCATGTCGCAGCAGCTTGATAATCAGATTGTCGATGACCTTCGATCCCTCCAGATCGATGTGCCGGTGAACGGCATCACCGATCTTGCGTCGCTCAACATCCAGCGCGGTCGCGACCTCGGTTTGCCGAGCTACAACGAGATGCGCGAAGCACAAGGTCTCGCCCGGGCGGAAAATTTCTCGGATATCACCTCCGATCCCGAGGTGGCTGCCAGGCTGGAGGAGGCCTACGGCGATGTCGATCTGGTCGACCTATGGGTTGGCGGCCTGTCGGAGGACCACGTCGAGGGCGGCACGGTCGGGGAGCTGTTCGCGACCGTGCTCATCGATCAATTCGAGCGCTTGCGCGACGGCGATCCGTTCTGGAGCCAGAACTCCGACCTGCCGCAGGCGGAGCTCGAGGCTTTATGGTCGACACGGCTGTCCGATGTGATCGAGCACAATACCGACATCGGCACGATGCAAGACAACGCCTTCCTCGCCTACGACCGTATCGGCGGTGACAAGGGCGCCGACAGCCTTGCCGGCAGCGACGGCAGGGACCTTTTGATCGGCCTCGGCGGCAGGGATCGGCTGGATGGCGGAGCAGGCGATGATCAACTCGTCGGCGGCAGCGGCAGGGACAAGCTGACCGGCGGCAGCGGCAACGATATTCTCGAAGGCGGGGGTGATCGCGATGTGTTCGTGTTCAGGGCCGGTAGTGGTCATGACGTCATCTCGGATTTCACCGAATGGGATGTTGTCCAACTGTCCGGGGCCGACGCCGGGCGTTTCCGCAATCTGGATTTCCAGGATACGGACGCCGGAGTGGTGTTGACCCTGGCCGACGGCGGGACCGTCACGTTCTCGGGACTTTCGGAGGACGACCTCGACCGCGACAATTTCCTGCTGGGTGCCTAAGCGACAACCTGTCGACACCCATGCCGGCGAGCAGGACGACCAAGCCTTGGCTTTGGTTCAAGCCTTGGCTTCGGTTCAAGCCTTGGCTTTGGTTCGAAGCCGGTATTCGACAACCTGATGCGAGCCTTGAAGGCGCACTGACCGGCGAAATCTCTATCCTGACGGCTTGAGGCGACACCGGTGATGCGGGTATGCACATCCGGGTGTCCCCTCCGACCATGACCTCCACCCCCGGCAGCGACGACGTCCCCTGGCGCATTCAGGCGGCGGTCTATGGCATCGGCCTGTTCAGCACTTCGATCTTCCACATCGCCGCGGTGATCGTGCCGCTCTATGTGGCCACCATAAATCCGTCGCCGGTGATGTTCGGGCTGGTGTTCAGCGCCGCACACGTCCTGCCGCTGTTCCTGTCGATCCATACCGGGGCGATGATGGATCGGCTGGGCGCGCGGCGGGTCATGCTGGTCTGCACCGTGATCGGCGCGATCGTGCCGCTGCTCTACCCGGCGTTTCCCTGGATCTGGGCGCTCGTGGTCCTGCAGATGTTCTTCGGGCTGTCCGAATCGATGGGCTGGCTCGGCGCGCAGACCATGATCGGCCAGTATATGTACGGCAAGACCGTCTATGCCGGCCGCATGAGTTTCATCATCCGGATCGGGCATCTGGTCTGCGCGCCGCTCGCTGGCGTGTGTTGGGATCTGGCCGGCCCGTGGGGCGGGTTCACGCTGATGTCGGTGTGGGGTTTCGGCGCGGTCGCGTGCGCGCTGCTGTTGCCCAGGCAGCCAGCCGACCCGGCGGTCGCGGCGCCCGAAGGCCGCCGCGCCAAGGTGCGCGCGCTCCTTCCAAATGCGTCAGACTATTTGACCGCGTTCAGGCTGCTGAGCGTTCCGTCGGTGGTCATCATCGTCATGCTCGGCGCGCTGATGCATGTCGGCAATTCCGTGCAAGGCTCGTTCTATGTCGCCTGGCTCAGCGACATGGGCCTCACCGGCACAGCCATCGGACTGCTCGGCCCGGCCGCCGCCATCGGGGCGGCGTTGTTCTCGCTCATCACGTCCCGGCTGGTGCGCTACATCGGCGGACTCTGGATCGCGCTGGTGTCGCTCTGGGCCGGAATTCTTCTGATTTGCGCCACGCCGCTGTTCGGCAGCTACTTCCTGCTCCAGATGGCGATGTTCCTACGGTCGGGCGCCAACGGGCTGGCGCAGCCGCTGGTCATAACGCTCGTGCTGCGCGGCGCCGGGCGTGAGAATCAAGGCAAGGCAGTCGGTTTGCGCGGCACGGCCAACCGTGTGGCCTCGATCCTGTCGCCGCTTGCCATGGGCGCGATCGCCGAGGCGGTGGGGCTGGAACGCTCGTTCTACGTGGTCGGCGCGGTGGCCAGCGTCGTGATGATTGGTATCGCGATCTATCTTTGGCGTCATCCGCATGTCGCGCGCGCCGGAGAAGATTAGTCCGGGTTTGTTGCGCAACAACGCACGCCGGCAGAGGCTGAACGCCTCAACGCCATGCATGCATCGCCAACATGCAAACCGATCCTGTGATAGCGCCCGCAAATCTTAAAATATTTTAGCAAGCATTAATATCTCATCTGCATAATTTCAATCAACAATACACATCAAGGTGCGGGCCGGGTTTGCCCCTGCAAGCGCGCCGTTCTCGGTTGCTTTCAGCACAAATGGACGTTCGCATGTCTGCCTTCAATCTGCGTATCACCGGCCGTTTGATTATTGGTTACGTCACGCTCACTGCGCTTTTGGCAGCCGCCGTCGGCTACACCTCGTTCACGCTCAGCGGCGTGAACCAAAGCGTCGAGCGCATGGTCAAATTGCGCACGCCGGTCGCGATCGAAAGCACGCAAATGGTGGGCAATCTGTATTCCTCGCTTGGCGCATTGCGCGGCTATCTGCTCACCGGCAACCAGCAGGACCGGCAAGATCGGATCGCGATATGGGTCGAATTGAATGCGGCCATTGCGGAATTCGACAAGAAAGCCGAGCAACTTGCCGATCCGGAAGAGCATCGCAAATGGGCGGAAGCCAAGAAACTATTGGCTGAGTTCCGTGCCGCTCAAGAAAAAGCCGAGGCAATCGCATTTACGCCCGACGCCTTCCCGGCAACCACGATGATGCTGACCGACGCGGCGCCGCAGGTCCAGACCATGTACACCGAGTTGACCAAAATGATCAACGAGGAGGAGAAACTGGAGGCGAGCACCGAACGGATGCGGTTGCTCAAGGTGATGACGGATGCGCGCGGCGGCCTCGCAGCAGCGGAGGCGATCCTGCGCATGTACCTGCTGTCAGGCGACGTCGTGGATCAGGAAGGCTTCGTTCCGCGATGGGAAAATTTCGAACGGGCGTTCAGGGCGATTGATGCGCAGAAGCAGCTGCTGACGCCGAGCCAAAAGCAGTACTTCGAATCGCTCACCAACGCCCGCGCAAAGTTTGCGCCGCTCCCCAAGCAGTTATTCGCGATCCGCGACTCTGAGAAGTGGAATATGCCGGTGCATATTCTCGTAACCGAGGCGCTTCCGCGCGCGCTCAAGATTTTTGATCTGCTGGAAGGCTCCAAGCAAGCCGACGGCACCCGCTCGGGCGGTATCAAGTCCGATCAGCAAGCGTTGCTGTTTCAAGAAGCGCAAGCGCTCATAGACGACGTTTCGTTCCTGACGAGGGTCGAGTGGCTCCTGCTGGTTCTCGGAATGGCCGCAGCCCTCTCGATTGCCTATCTGAGTGCGCGCGCGATCGCGCTGCCGATCCGCAAGATCACGTCGGTGCTGGTCGAGCTGACCAATGATCGCATTGTCGATGTGCCGTATACCCAACGCACCGACGAAATCGGGGACATCGCCAAAGCGACCGAAATATTCAAGCAGTCGATCGCTCAGAAAGTGATCAATTTCCGCGTCCGCGCGGCGCTCGACTCGGTCGAATCGAACGTGATGATCGCGGACGATCAGTACAACATCATCTACTTGAACAAGTCTCTGGAAAAGACGCTGCGTGAAGGCGAGGAGGAGCTGAAAAAGGTGCTGCCGCGGTTTGATGCCGGCAGCATGGTCGGCACCAACATGGATGTGTTCCATCGGGACCCGGCGCATCAACGCCAGCTTTTGGACGAACTCACCGGCGTGATCGACACCCAAATCGCGGTCGGCAGTCTGAAGTTCCACTTGTTCGCATCCGCGGTCTTTGATGGGCACGGCAAGCGGGTCGGTACCTGCGTTGAGTGGAAGAACGAGACCGTGCAGAAGGCCATCGAAAGTGAGATCAGCGATCTGGTCGAGGCTGCCGCCGCCGGTGACTTTTCCAGGCGCCTGCCGACCGCCGGCAAGCAGGGCTTCATGCTGTCGCTGTCCCAGCAGATGAACTCGCTATGCGGGAACATCGCGAAAGTGCTGGAGGACATGGTCGGCATGTTCGGATCGTTGTCCGAAGGAGACTTCCGCCGCCGCGTTACGGCCGATTACCAGGGGGCGTTCGGTCAATTGAAGGATGACGCCAATGCGATGGCGGACCGGATCAGCAAGACCATTTCGGAGATCAAGGCCGCGGCGCTTGAGGTGACCAGCGCGTCGGCCGAGATTTCCAGCAGCACGGGCGACCTCTCGCAGCGCACCGAAGAGCAGGCCGCGAGCCTGGAGGAGACCTCGGCGTCGATGGAGGAAATCTCCGTGACGGTGAAGAAGAACGCCGAGAACGCGCAACAGGCCAACAAGTCTGCGTCCAATGCCAGCGAGGTTGCGGAGCGCGGCGGGCAGGTGGTGGCCAAGGCGGTCGAAGCGATGGGCCAGATCTCAGGCTCATCGAGCAAGATCTCCGACATCATCGGCGTCATCGACGAGATCGCCCGCCAGACCAACTTGCTCGCGCTCAACGCCGCCGTCGAAGCGGCGCGGGCCGGTGAGGCCGGGCGCGGCTTTGCGGTGGTGGCCTCGGAAGTGCGCAGCCTTGCGCAGCGTTCGTCGCAGGCGGCCAAGGACATCAAGGACCTGATCACCAACAGCAACAGCCAGGTGAAGTCGGGGGTCGATCTGGTCAACCGGGCCGGCGAAGCGCTTGCTGAGATCGTCAACTCGATCAAGGAGGTCGCCACGATCGTGTCGGACATCGCGTCCGCCAGCGCGGAGCAGTCGAGCGGCATCGAGCACGTCGGTCGGGCGCTGACGCAGATGGACGAGGTGACGCAGCAAAACTCCGCCCTGGTGGAGGAAAATGCCGCGACCGCCAAGACGCTCGAGCGCCAAGCGCAGGCCATGAGCGAGCAGGTCGCGTTCTTCCATGTCGAAGAGGCGGCAGACACCGGTGGTGCGGGCAGCCGCGAATATCTCGGCCGCGCCGGTTCAACATCAACGAACCGCTGCCGTCGCTCAACAACGCGGTCCGGCTCGCCACTTGCAGAGTAATCTTGCCGCCGCGTTCAAGGACGAGCTGGATTGGAAAGAGTTCTAGTCAGGACAGCCGCATCCGGATTTAGTCTCCTTTAACCAATTAAGTCTATCTACATTAACAATATAAGTGCTCGATTGGCTGCGGCAGGCACCGGGCCGCGAGTTCAGCCACCACAAGCCGTCCGTCCCGAAAAAAATGAAGAACGACAAAGTCAGTGCCGCGGTTGAGCGAGAGCGCCGGATCGTTGCCGCTGCACGGCGACGACACGCCAGCCCAATGGCGGGGCGAACGCTTCACACCACGGCTCGGTTTTGAGGGGCACTGTCATGACGCTGCTGACCAACCTGAATTCCCGATTCAAAGTCAGAACCCGCATCAATGCCGGGTTCGGTATCGTGCTTGCTCTGCTGTTGGTCGTCGCGGGTGTCGGTTATTTCGGCATCGAGAGCTCGGAATCCACCTTCGAACAATATGCGCTCGTTGCCGAAAATACCGCCAGCCTGCTTGAGGCGGACCGCAGCTATGTCGCAATGCGTCGTAATGTGCAGCTCTACACGCAAAACGGCGACGAGCCATCGCTGGGACGGATCAAGACCCAGGCCAAGGCGGCACTGGACAAGCTCGACGTGGTGACGAAGACCGGTGTCGGCGAGGAACGCCGGGAGGCGGCGCGGCAAATCGCCGGCCGGATTTCGCAATACCTCAGCAATGTCGATCTGATCGTCAAGAGCAGGCCGGAACGTGACCGGCTGGTCAATGACGTGATGAATCCGTTGGGAGTGACGCTTGCCAATACACTCAGCGAGTTCATTCGCGAGGCGATTTCGGACAACGACATGACGGTCGCGGCCTATGCCGGCGCGGCGCAAGATCAGTTGATGGCGGCCAGGCTCGCGGCGGATCGCTTTCTGTCGAGCAATGACACCGCTGCTGTGGACGTTGCCGAAAAGCGGTTCACGGCGCTGAACACGGCCCTGAAAAGGCTAGGCGGCGCGACGCGCGGCGAGCGCCGCGACACGGTCATGGAATTGGTGAAAGAGGTTCCGGAATATCTCGCGGCCTTCCGCGCCTCCGTCAAGCTCATCACCGAGCGCAATCGGATCAGCGACGAGGTCAATGCCAAGCTCGCGGATGCGATCACCGCCGCCATGAGCAAGTATCGGGCTGAGCAAATCAAGGCGCTGGCCGTGATGCACGCGTCGTCGACCGCGAGCAATGCGTCGACTGCCTCGACCATGCTCATGGGAACCGGCATGGCGTTCATGTTGGGCTTGGTGTTTGCCTTCGCGATCGGGCGCGGCATCTCCAAGCCTGTGGGAGCGCTGACCGACACCATGAACGAGCTTGCTGGCGGCAATCTCGAAGCCGAAGTGCCCGGCACCGAGCGTCGGGATGAGCTGGGCGCGATGGCGGCCGCGGTTTTGAGCTTCAAGCAGTCGGCGATCGACAATATCCATTTGCAACAAGAGTCTGCCGAGAAGGATCGGCGAGCCGCCGCCGAGAAGGCGGAGCACGATCGCATCGCGGCTGAGAGCCTCGACGCTGCGGTCGGCGGCATCGCCAAGGCGGCGATGGCCGGCGATTTCTCCCAGCGCGTGCCGCTCGAGGGCAAGGAGGGCGTGATCCGCAATCTTGCCGAGCCCATGAACGCCATGTGCGACAACATCGGCAATGTGATGGACGATCTGGTCGGCATGCTCGGCGCGCTTGCCGAAGGCGATCTGACCCAGCGCATCAACGCCAACTATCAGGGCACGTTCGATCATCCTGAAAAACAGCGCCAACGCCACGGCCGAGCGATTGGCCAAGACGATCGCCGACATCAAGGCGGCGGCGCGCGAAGTGTCCAACGCGTCGGCGGAGATTTCCACCAGCACGACCGACCTGTCGCAGCGCACCGAAGAGCAGGCCGCGAGCCTGGAGGAGACCTCGGCGTCGATGGAGGAGATCTCCGTCGACGGTGAAGAAGAACGCCGAGAACGCGCAGCAGGCCAACAAGTCTGCCTCCAACGCCACGCGCGAGTTGCGGAGCGCGGCGGCGCAGGTGGTGGCCAAGGCGGTCGAAGCGATGGCGCGAGATCGAGGACTCTCGCGCAAGATCTCCGACATCATCGGCGTCATCGACGAGATCGCCCGCCAGACCAACCTGCTCGCGCTCAACGCCGCGGTTGAAGCGGCGCGCGCCGGCGAGGCCGGGCGCGGCTTTGCGGTGGTGGCCTCGGAAGTGCGCAGCCTGGCGCAGCGTTCGTCGCAGGCGGCCAAGGACATCAAGGACCTGATCACCAACAGCAACAGCCAGGTGAAGTCGGGCGTCGATCTGGTCAACCGGGCCGGCGAAGTCGCTTGACGAGATCGTCGAACTCGATCAAGGAGGTCGCCGACGATCGTGCCGACATCGCGTCCGCCAGCGCGGAGCAGTCGAGCGGCATCGAGCAGGTCAACGGGCGCTGACCCAGATGGACGAGGTGACGCAGCAAAACTCCGCGCTGGTGGAGGAAAATGCCGCGACCGCCAAGACGCTCGAGCGCCAGGCCGCAGGCCATGAGCGAGCAGGTCGCGTTCTTCCGCCTCGACGAGGTTGCCGTGGAGCCCGTCGTTGCACCGGTTGCAATCGCGGCGGCCGGCGCAAACCGGGGGCAGGGGTCGCAAGCCGCAGCCAAACGCGGCGCTGGTGTCGACACGGTCGCACCCAGGCGATCTGTCGCAGCGGCGAGCGGTGGGCCGGTCCGGCGCATGCAGAACCAACTGGCGACGGCGTTCAAAGAGGAGACGGACTGGAAGGAATTCTAGTCCGCCAAGATTGATACTGCGGGGTTAGCCTCATGATTAACGACGCGTAACTCGCGCTCTGCTGTCCCTTAACGCGATTCACCACACCTCCATTGAGACGGCGCGGCTCATACCGCGGCGGCTAGCCATGGCGTAGACTTCACGCTGGAGCTTCGAGATGTCTGTGGGGGAGACGTTTTGAATTGTCGCTCGCATCACGAAAGGAACGGCCGATCCTCGGATCGCGTTGTTGCCACAGGAACTCCATGAACGATCGCTCAAACGGCAATCGCGGCCCCGCCACACCTGCAGATCTCATCGCGAGATTGTTGCAGAGCGTTCCGGCGCCGGAAAAGCGACCGATGTCGCTCGACGGCAAGGAAGCGCTCGATCTCTATCTCGCGAAGATCGGCGACAATGCTGGCGCGCTCAAAGCCCAGGCGGCGTTGTTGCAGGCTGCCTTGCAGGAACGATTGGATCTGCTGAAGGAGCTGCAGTCGGCCCAGACGGACGACAAGCAAACCCGCACACGCTAGTGGAGTGGATTTGACATTCCATGCTGGCGGCAGACTGAGCGCCCAAGGCGTCAGCCTCGCAACCAGAGCAAGCCGTCCATCGCTCACCGGTGCGCGGCATCATTCCGGCCGCAAGAATCTTGATGGTGTTTTAGTAGTGTCGGTTGCTGGCGCCGTCCATGGCCGGGCCGGTGATCCGCCCGCCATGCCACGATAACCTCCATCATTCAATGGGTTGGCGGAGGGGACTCGGCCGGTAGGGCGTCCCCCAGGGCAAAAGCTGTCGTTATGTGGTGCGTTGCAATATTTTATGTTGCAATGCACCAACACCTATGAGATAATGTGTTTATTCAAACTGGCTGCCGTCATACGCCCGAAAAGGAGGATCGCCATGTCCGAGGCCACATACAGCTCCAGTCATAAGTCCAAAGGGAAGGCCGCCAGCGCGGCCGCCACTGCCGCAACCGCCCACTCCGCATTCGAGTTTCCGAAGTTCGAAATTCCGAATTTCGAAATGCCGAAGATGGAAGTCCCGGTTGCGTTCCGTGAATTCGCTGAAAAGGGCGCGTCCCAGGCGAAGGAGACCTACGAGAAGATGAAGGCCGCCGCGGAGGAAGCGACGGACCTCCTCGAGGACACCTACGCCACCGCCACCAAAGGCGCCGCCGACTGCGGCCTCAAGATGATCGAGGCGTCCCGCGCCAACACCAATGCGGCGTTCGACTTCTACACCGACCTGATGAACGTGAAGTCCTACTCGGACATGATCGAACTCTCGACCGCCCATGCCCGCAAGCAGTTCGAAGCGATGACGGCGCAGACCAAGGAGTTCACAACCTTGATGCAGAAAATGGCGACCGAGACCGCCGAGCCGATCAAGGACAGCGTTACCAAGGCATTCTCCAAGGTCGCCTGAGCGGCTGACCGAGGTTTCGCCTATTCGTTGAGAGCCCGGGTTCACCACCCGGGCTTTTTTGCATTTGAACGGAAACGTCGCGCGGTGCTACCAAGAAAAGGGTGGAGCGGACCGGGCTTGCCAAACGACAGGCTGGCTCCTAGGTTCGTGCCGCTCTGCGAGCCATATCGTATCGCACTATCTGTGCAGCTGTAGCTCAGTTGGTTAGAGCGCCGGTCTGTGGAACCGGAGGCCGGTGGTTCGAGTCCACCCAGCTGTACCATTCCCTTCTTGACGTGATTTTCGACTGGCGTGGCTTGTCGTTCGGAAACCTTTCGAACTGTTCATCGTATTTGCAACATCCCGGTTTGGTGCGGGGGTCGAATTGGCCTTCCAGAGGTGTTAGCTTTCCATGTGTCGGCTCGCGAGCGCGGGGCTTGGCTGCAGGGGCGAGCGCCGCGGGACTTGGCGATGAAGGAGTTTCGGGGACATGCCACGACTGCCTGACTGGACGGTACCGGCAGGAACGCAGCCGAAACCGGAAGATTACGGTTACGACCTCGATCGGGCGCTTGGCGCCGTCGTCGGTATTCGGTCGGTCGTGCCAGCCGATGCTTTCTCTGCCGAGACGTTAGGCACTGAACGGGCCGGCAATGGCGTGCTGATCCGCGAGGACGGTATCGTGCTGACCATCGGCTATCTGATCACCGAAGCCGACCAAATCTGGCTAACCTTCAGCGACGGCCGCGTCGCGCCCGCTCATGTGCTCGGCTATGATCAAGAGACCGGTTTCGGGCTGGTGCAGGCGCTCGCACGGCTTGAACTCCAGCCGATCCAACTCGGCCAATCGGGCGCGCTCGAAGTCGGCGAACGTGTGGTGGTCGGTGGCGCCGGCGGGCGGTCGCATTCGGTGGCAGCGCGCGTGGCCGCGCGGCAGGAATTTGCCGGCTATTGGGAATACGTGCTGGACGAAGCGATCTTCACCGCGCCCGCGCATCCCAATTGGGGTGGCACTGCGTTGATCGGCGCACGAGGCGAACTGCAAGGCATCGGCTCGCTCCAACTCGAGCAACCGCGCGAGAACGGCACCGAGCATCTCAACATGATCGTGCCGATCGATCTGTTGAAGCCAATCTTCGACGATCTCCTCACCCTTGGTCGCCGCAATCAGCCGCCGCGGCCGTGGCTCGGGCTTTATGCCACCGAGGTCAATGACCGGGTGGTCGTGGTCGGTATGTCGAGTCGCGGTCCGGCGCGCAAGGCGGATTTGCGCACCGGCGATATCGTGCTGGCCGTGGGTGGTGTCGAAGTGAGCGATCTTGCCGGCCTGTTCCGGCGCATTTGGGCGCAAGGCGCCGCCGGCGTCGACGTGCCGCTCACGGTGTACCGTGACGGCAAGACCTTCGAGTTGCGCGTGCCGTCTGCCGACCGCAGACGCTTTCTCAAGGCGCCGCGCTTGCACTAAGCTAAACGTCGGAAAACAAAAAATGTTCGGGGAGGATTTCCATGGCGTACGAACACCGCACGGCGCGCGTCACCTCCGGTGACGTGACGCTGTTCTACCGTATCTTCGGCAAGCCAGGCGCGACGCCGATCCTGATCCTGCATGGCTCCAACTACTACGACTCGGTCGACTGGATCGAAGTCGCCTCGGCGCTCGCGACTGACCGCGAGGTGGTGACGCCCGACCGACGCGGTTGGGGCGAGTCGACCTGGAGCCCGAGCAAGGACAACTCGCTCGACGCGCTCATCGACGACATGCTCGCCGTGATGCGCGCGATGAAATGGCCGAAGGCGATTGTGATGGGCCATTCCGGCGCCGGGCCGACCATCATCTCGTTCGCGGTCAACTTTCCGCAGATGACCGAAAAGCTGATCCTGGTCGACAGCCAGATGAACCGCGAGGAAAGCGCGCGCACCGGCAAGTCGATCGGCAACCCGCCTTATGTCTTCGAGTTCGATTGAGGCGGCGATGGCGAAGCACAAGTTCAGCAATCCGCCGCGGCTGGCCTGGGACCGCAAGCGCGCCGAGCAGGCCTTCGTCAAGGTCGAAAAGGGATTCATGCTCAAGCGCGATCCCGATGGCAGCAACCGCCAGCCGATCGGGGAGGGCGCGTCATTGCCGCGCCGCCCGGTGCGCGAGATGTGGGAGGAGCTTGCGATAGTCAAGGTGCCGACCATCGTCGTGCGCGGCAACCGTTCTTCGCGCTATCCCGCGGCGACCGTGGAACGGCTCACCAAGAACTATCCGCACATTGCGCAGGCGGTGGTGGATTCCGAACACGACGTCGCTGGCCAGGCGCCGGAGGCGTTGATCGCCAACGTGCGCAAGTTCATCTCCGGCGCGTAAGCGTGCTACACGGGCCTCTCGCGCGGCGGTTCGCCAATGATCAGCGAAAGTGACGCAGGACTGACGACGACGCGCGGAATCACGTAAGAGATATTCATTCAAGATGATTGTTGGAGGCTCACAATGAAACTTGTGCGTTACGGTCCAGTGGGCCGCGAGAAGCCCGGTATCGTGGATGGCGACGGAAAAATCCGCGACTTATCACGCGTCGTGACTGACATTGACGGAGCCATGTTCGCATCCGGCGGGCTCGCCAAGATCAAGAAGGCGAACTTGAAGAAGCTGAAACCGGTGACAGGCAAGCCGAGGCTCGGGCCTTGCATCGGCCATGTCCGCAACTTCATTGCGATCGGCCTCAACTATTCCGACCATGCCGCCGAAGCCGGCATGCCGGTCCCGAAGGAGCCGATCATTTTCAACAAGGCGCCGACGTCGATCTGCGGTCCCAACGACAACACACTCATTCCAAAGGAATCCACCAAGCTCGACTACGAGGTCGAGCTCGGCATCGTGATCGGCAAGCGCGCGCGTTATCTCGATCGCGACAAGGCGATGGGTGTTGTCGCGGGTTATTTCCTGTCGAACGACGTATCCGAGCGCTCGTTCCAGATCGACCGTTCAGGCGGGCAATGGAACAAAGGCAAGGGATGCGAGACCTTCGGGCCGATCGGACCCTGGTTCGTGACCAAGGATGAGATAAAGGACCCTCAGAACCTCGACATGTGGCTCGACGTCAACGGCGAGAGGCGTCAGCGCGGCAACACGAAAACGATGATCTTCGGGGTTGAGCACCTGGTTTGGTACTGCTCGCAATTCTTCATCATGGAGCCGGGTGACATCATCATTACCGGCACGCCGCCGGGCGTGGCGCTCGGCATGAAACCCGAGCCGAAATTTCTCAAGGCGGGCGACGTGGTCACGCTCGGCATGACCGGCCTCGGCGAGCAGTCGCAGAAGATCGTACCTTTTTCACGTTAGCGGGTTTTGTTATTGCGCTCCCGTCATGCCATCTGCCCTCAAGAGGCGAGGGCGCACTAACGCAAGCACCGGTCGTGTTGAGGACTACGCTTCGGCGGTCGGGGCCGGCGTGTCGAGGTCGACAAAGACCTGGCCGTCGCGGACCTCGGTCTTGAAGGTCTTGATCGCGAGGAAGCAGGGGGGCTGCACCGCCTTGCCGCTCGGCACGTGGAACGCGCCGAAGTGGAAATTGCACTCGATCACGTCGCCTTCGAGGGTGCCGTCGGCGAGGTCCGCCATGCCGTGGCTGCAGCGCGCCTCGGTGGCATAATAGCGTGCCATTGATGTTGTAGATGGCGACGAGTTCGTCGCCGACTTCGCGGCTGATCACGCCGTTTTCCGGCACATCGGAGGCGGCGCAGACTTGGGTTTCTGCCATGGCTGTCGTGGTCGAGGCCTGAGGGTCGAGCGTGGGCGCCGCGGCTGCGGCCGGAATCGAAGCCCGTGCTTTAGCGGCCTCCCCAAAAAGTGCAAGAGGGTCGTGGCTTTGCGGCGCTGCGACCGATTTGACCCGGTTTCGCGCGGCCCTATAACCTAGTGCCGCCGAAGTCCGTGGGCGAACCAACGAGCGTCAGGCCATGTCCGCATCCTACATCATCGACGATCGCGAAAAGAAAACCTTCATGCTGGACCGCGAGGTCCTGGTCTCGGAGGACATCCTGCGCAAGGAGATGGCGAACATCTTCAGCCGTTGCTGGATCTATGTCGGCCACGCCTCCGAGCTCAAGAAGCCCGGCGATTTCGTCACCCGTAAAGTTGCCGGCCGGCCGGTCATCTTCTGTGCGCGACGCCAAGGACGTCTATCACTGCCTGTTCAACACCTGCCGCCACCGCGGCGCGATCGTTTGCACCCAGCGCGACGGCAATGCGCGCCGCTTCATGTGCATCTATCACGGCTGGATGTACGACAACGACGGCTCGCTCGCCCGCGTGCCCGGTGACGACGCCTACACCGACAGCTTCGACAAGAAGGATTTTGGGCTGCGGAGCCCGGCGCGGTTCGAGCAGTATCGCGGCTTCTGGTTCATGAACCTCGACAAGGGCGCGCCGGCGCTCGCCGATTATCTGGCGGGGGCAAAGGACTACATCGATCTCGTGATCGACCAGTCGCCGTCCGGCCAGATGGAGATCATCGCCGGCGTGCAGGAATACGACGTCGCCGCCAACTGGAAGCTGATGGTCGAGAACTCGGTCGACGACTACCACCTGCCGTCCACCCATTCGACCTGGCTCAACTTCATGGCCAATTCCGGCGTGAAGCTCGAGCCGCCGCCGAAGGATTCCGGTCAGATTCTGCCGACCAAGGGTCTCGCGGTCGAGCTCGGCAACGGCCACTTCACCACCGACAACGTCAATTTTCGTGGCCGGCCGGTTTGCAAGTGGATCCCGCTCTACGGCGAAGCGGCGAAACCCGAGATGGAGGCGATCCGCGCCGAACTGGTGCAGCGGCTCGGGCCGGAGCGCGCGGCGCGGGTCGCCGATACCAACCGCAACCTCGTGATTTTCCCCAACCTTGTCATCAACGATGGGTCATCGGTGACGGTGCGGACCTTCTATCCCGAAGGCGCCAACAAGATGCACGTCACCGCCTGGGCGCTGGGGCCGGTGGAGGAGAGCGAAAACGCGCGGGCGCGGCGGCTCGATGCCTTCCTGACGTTCTACGGCCCGGGCGGATTTGCGACGCCCGACGACGTCGAGGCGCTCGAATTGGTGCAGCAGGGGCTCGCCAATTGGCAGGACGACCGTTGGTCGGAAATGTCGCGCGGCATGGGCAAGGACGGCGAGCAGCTCAACAGCGACGAGCATCACCTGCGCATCTTCTGGCGGCGCTACAACGAGTTGATGGGAGCGCGCGCATGACCGTCGCAACGCGAAACGTCGTCACCCGGGCGCAGGTCGAGGATTTCCTCTACCACGAGGCCGCGCTGCTCGACGAATGGAAGCTGGACGCGTGGGAGGCGCTGCTCACCGACGATGCCGGCTACTACGTTCCGCCCAATGACAAGCTCGACAGCGATCACCGCAGTACGCTGTTCACCATCGCCGACGATCGCGAACGCATTCGCCAGCGGATCATCCGCATCAAGGATCCCAACTGCCATGCCGAATACCCGAAGTCGCGCACGCGGCGGATGATCGGCAACGTGCGGATCGTCGCCGTCGACGGTGATCTCGTCACCGTGAGCCGCCAACTTCGTGTGCTACCGGTTTCGTCGCCACGAGCGGGTTCGCGAATATGTCGGCGGCTATCAACTACATCCTCAAGATCGCCGGCGACAGCTTCCGGATCAAGGAGCGCCGCGTGTTCATCGACGCCCATGAGCTTGGCTCGCTCGGCTCGGTGAGCTTTATTTTGTAGCCACTAATCTCTCACCGTCACCCTGAGGCGGCCGCGCGAAGCGCGGCCCTCGAAGGGCGACGGCTCCGGATCCGTCGCCCGGTCATCCTTCGAGGCTCGCTCCGCTCGCACCTCAGGATGACGGATAACAAGGAAGCTCCCAGCATGTCCAAGCTCGACGCCCTCTTCGAAGAACTCGTCACCGCCAACCGCATCCTGGCCACGGAAGGGGTGGTGGACTCCTTCGGTCACGTCAGCGCGCGGCATCCCGACAATCCGCAGCGCTTCTTCCTGTCGCGCGCGCGCGCGCCGGACTGCATCGAGAAGGACGACATCATGGAGTTCACGCTCGAAGGCGAGCCGGTCGATGCGCGCGGCCGTGCGCCCTATCTCGAGCGTTTCATCCACGGCGGCTCTATGAAGCGCGGCCGGACGTCAACTCGGTGGTGCACAACCACTCGCCAGAGCGTGATCCCGTTCGGCGTCACCGGCCGCAAGCTCAAGCCGCTGCTTGCACATGTGCGCCAATATCGGCCACGAGGTGCCGAGCTGGGATTCGCACGACAAGTTCGGCGACACCGCGCTGCTGGTCGAGAACGTGGACATGGGCCGCGATCTCGCCAAGGCCATGGGCGGCGGCCGGACCATCCTGATGCGCGGCCACGGCGCGACCGTCGTCGGCACCGAACATCCGCCACTGCGTTTTCATCTCGGTCTATCTGGAGGTGAACGCCAAGCTGCAGATGCAGGCGATGGCGATGGGCGACATCATGTTCCTGACCGCAGGCGAGGTCGACAAGATCATCGCGCGCACCGGCCCTTACACCATCAACCGGGCCTGGGAGAACTGGTGCCGGCGCGCCGGTCGGCCGGTGCACGCCGACAGGCGGCGTGATCCGACGGGTGCAGCTCGGTGCAGGGTCGCGACTGGCTTGCATGCCAGTCGAATGCCGCGACCCCGTGGCTATGTTCCAACGATCAGGCGGCCGGCTCAGCGGGGGAGTGACGCCATGCCGATGTCTGTGGTCGAAAAGCCGTACCGGACGCGACGCGGTGCCCGGCGTGCGGCGACGGCGGAGCCGATCTTGGCCGTCGACGGCATCGTCAAGCAGTTCGAGACCCCGGACGGAAGTGCTCACCGCGGTCGACAATGTGTCGCTGTCGGTCGACGCCGGGCGAGTTCTTCGGCATCATCGGCCCGTCAGGCTGCGGCAAGTCGACGCTTTTCAACATCATCGGCGGCCTGCTCGACGGCTATGACGGTACGGTGCGGGTCGCCGGCGATCTGGTGCGCGGCCCGCACCCGTCGATCGGGATGATCTTCCAGGAGGAGTCGACTTTTCCCTGGCGCATCGGTGATCGACAATGTGGCGTTTCCGCTTGAGATCGCCGGCATGCCCAAAAACGAACGCTACGAGCGCGCGCGGCATTTCGTGTCGCTGGTCGGGCTCGACGGCTTCGAGCGGCGGTTTCCGGCCGAACTGTCCGGCGGCATGCGCCAGCGGGTGTCGATGGCGCGCACATTGGCGGCGGAACCGAAGATCATGCTGATGGACGAGCCGTTCGCCTCGCTCGACGAGCAGACCCGCCTCCTGCTCGGCGACAAGGTGCTGCAGATCCAGCAGGAGCTCAAGCAAACGACGCTGCTCATCACCCACAACATCACCGAAGCGGTGCAGCTTTCCGACCGCATCATGGTGATGACCTATCGACCCGGCAAGGTGAAGCGGATCGTCGATATCGCGCTGCCGCGTCCGCGCACGTCGGAAATTGTCTCCAGTGAGGCGTTCGGGCGCTATGTCGCGCAGATCTGGAGCGATCTGCGCGAGGAGGCGACGCAGGGCTTGCTTGACGACGAAAGCCGCAAGCTGCGTGCCGGCGGTCCAGCATGAGCAAGCCGTCGGCGATCGCAAAGGCGCGTTGGTTTCCGGGCGCGCTCGGATTGGGCTCCTTGTTCGGGGCGCTGCTGCTGGTCGAGTTGGCCATGCGCGTCCGCTGTATCAGGACACGACGTGCTCAACCGCTTCATCGTTCCGCCGCCGTGCGACGTCATCGCGGCGTTGCCGCGCGTCATTCGAGGAAGATGTTCTGTCGCGCTTCGTGCTGACGGCGGGGGAGGCGTTGACTCGCGAGCGTGCTGGTCACGATCTTCGGCGTCGCCGGCGGGGTGCTGCTCTATCAATTCAACCTGCTGCGGCTGGCGACGGAAACCTGGGTCGCCGCGGTCGCGGCCGCGCCGCTGGTGCTGATCTATCCGCTCTACCTCGTGATCTTTGGTCGCAACGCCACCACCATCGTGATGATGGGGTTCACCGCCGGGCTCGCGCCGATCATCCTCAAGACGCTGGAGGGCCTCGCCGGCACGCGGCGCGTGCTGATCAATGTCGGCAGGAGCTTCAACCTCACGCGCTCGCAGCAGTTCTGGAAAATCCTGTTCCCCGCCGCGCTACCGACGATCTTCGTCGGCATGCGGCTGGGGCTGATCTTCGCGCTGATCAATATCGTTGGCGTCGAATATCCTGATCAATTTTGGCGGCCTCGGGCAGCTCATCAACGAGCTGGCGGAACGCTATGATCATCGCCGGCACCTATGCCGCGATCTGCTTCGTGATCCTGGTCAGCATTGTCGTCTTCATGCTCACCGAAAGGTTGGAACGATGGCTGCGACCGGCGGGCTGAGCGGAGCGATCGATCGGCTGAGTTGGTTGCGCAAGCACCCGGTGACGGCGCTGCGGGTGGGCATCATCGTTGCCGTGCTGGCGATCTGGGAGGGGCTCGCCCGCTCCGGCTGGCTGTACCGCGACGTGGTGCCGTCGCTGGTCGCGATCGGCCGGGCGCTCTATGAACTGCTGAGCGATCCGAGCTTCTACTGCCACCTCTACACGACCTTCTATGAGATCGGCGTGGCGATGGTCATCGGCGGCGTCGGCGGGCTCGCGGTCGGAATCCTGCTCGGCGGGTCGAAGCTGATGCAGCGCGCCTACGAGCCGTTTCTTTATTACCTCGGTCCGTGCCCGAAGATCATCTTCTTCCCGGTCATGATCATGTGGTTCGGCGTCGGCCCCGGCTCGAAAGTGGCGATGGGCGCGATCTCCTGCTTCTTCCCGGTCGCGCTCAATGTCGCCGGCGGCATGCGCGAAATCGACAAGGTGCTGATCCGGGTCGGCCGTAGCTTTCGCGCCAACACCTGGCAGATGGTGACCAAGGTTTACATGCCGGCGATGCGCCACCCGATCATCAATGGGGTGCGCCTTGGTCTCGGCGTCTGCCTGATCGGCACGTTGCTGGCCGAGACCAAATTGTCCAACCGCGGCATCGGTCACCTGGTGATCCAGGCCTACAATCTGTTCAACATGCCGCTGATGTATTCGCTGCTGATCGTGCTGTTCGTGATCGCCATCGGCGCCAACGCGTTGATCGGCCGTCTCGGCGGGCTCGACGCTATCAAGCGCTGGTAATTTTTGCTTCAACCGCGCCAGGACGTGCGCGAGGTCGGCAAACGCCTCGTCCGCCATCGGCTCGACCACGTCGGCCATGGCGCGTCATTCCTCCCCTGGAATGTGTGGAATTCTTCCCGGCGAGCGATGCAACGGGCGCGGTTGCTTGAGCAGCAGGGTCGGACAGGATTACCGGTCGCGTCATGGAACTTGCGACGCGCGGAGGTCCGGCCTGGTTGTTTCAAAGAAAAACCGGACCCTTGCGGGCCCGGCCGAGTTCGTCGATCCGAAGATCGACACACCTTCCAGAGGGGAACAACTACCAACATTTAATCCGTCGCGATCTGGGAGGATAAGCGACGGTTTGTCGGCAGCTACATTGTCAGTATGACCCCGATGACGAGTTCGGACAATACAAAGTGCCGCATGACAGCTATGCGGACTTCGCAGTCTGATCGGGCTCGCCTTAGAAATGCCAGCGCTGCGCCTTGCTGACGAGGAAATCGCGGAACACCTGCACGCGCGCCACGGATTTGAGTTCTTCCGGGTACACAAAGTAGGCGTCATAGGCGAGCGCGCTCGATGTGTCGCCAAAGAGTTGCACCAGGCCGCTGCTCTCCTCGACCAGATAGTCGGGCAGCATGGCGATGCCGATGCCGCGCTGGCAGGCGCGCAACACGCCAAGCACGTTGTTGATGGTCAGCCATGGCGTGCGGGTCGGCCCGCCGTCGTGCCCTTGGCTGAGCAGCCAATTGCCGGTCTGCAGCAGCCACGGCGGCACGGTGCCGCCGAGGACGATGAGACGGTGCTTGTCGAGTTCGTCGACCGAGCGCGGCGTGCCAAAGCGCTTGAGGTATTCCGGTGATGCGCAGGCATGAAAATGCAGCGAGAACAATTTGCGCTGGATCAGGTCCGGCTGAGTTGGTTGGCGCAGTCGGATGGCGACGTCGGCCTCGCGCATGGCGAGATCGAGTTCCTCCTCGGTGGTCAGCAGTGTGATCCGGATATCCGGGTAGAGGTCGATGAATTCGCCGAGGCGCGGCGTGAGCCAATGAACGCCGATTCCGGGCGTGGTGGTTATCTTGAGTTCGCCGTTGGGGCGTTCGCGCGTGTCGGTGAGCTTGGCGCGCGCGGCCTCCAGCTTCATGAACACTTCATGCGCGGTCTGCTGGAGCAACTCGCCTTGTTCGGTCAGGATCAATCCGCGCGCGTGGCGGTGAAACAAGGAGACATTCAGTTCCTGTTCGAGGGCGGACACCTGCCGCGACACCGCCGATTGCGACAATCCGAGCTGCTCGCCGGCATGCGTGAAACTTCCCGCCTCGGCGGCGGCGTGGAAAACCTTCAGCTTGTCCCAGTCCATTTTTAAGCCTTCCCCTGCCTGAATCGGAGAGAGTCGAGCGATCCAGGAAGGGATTCACTCCGCCGCAACCTGCGACGCGGTCTCGCCATGCGCGGCGAGATATCGTTCGGCTTCCAGCGCGGCCATGCAGCCCAGGCCGGCGGCGGTCACCGCCTGGCGATAAACGTCGTCAGTGACATCGCCGGCGGCGAATACGCCCGGCACCGACGTGGCGGTTGAGTGCGATGCGGTCTTGATATAGCCGCCGCCCTTCATCTCGACTTGGCCCTCAAACAGCGCCGACGCAGGCGTGTGCCCGATGGCGATGAAGACGCCGTCGGCGGGGACTTCGGTGCGTGCACCGGATTTCACATTGCGCAGCACCGCACCGCGCACCTTGAGCGGCTCGGCATCGCCGACCACGTCCTCGAGCACGCTGTCCCAGATGACGGTGATCTTCGGATTCTTGAACAGCCGCTCCTGCAGGATCTTTTCGGCGCGGAAGCCGTCGCGCCGGTGCACCACGGTGACCCTGGTCGCGAAGTTGGTGAGGAACAGCGCTTCCTCGACCGCGGTATTGCCGCCGCCGATCACGAGCACGTTCTTGCCGCGATAGAAGAAGCCGTCGCAGGTGGCGCAGGCGGAGACGCCATAGCCCTTGAACTTCTGCTCGGACGGAAGATCCAGCCAGCGCGCTTGCGCGCCGGTGGCGATGATCAGGCCATCGGCCAGATAGACGTCGCCGGAGTCGCATTCGAGCCGAAACGGCCGCTGCCCGAGCTCGACCTTCATCACGTGGTCGGTGACGATCCGGGTGCCGACATGCTCGGCCTGCTTCTGCATCTGCTCCATCAGCCACGGACCCTGGATGACGTCCGCGAAGCCGGGATAGTTCTCGACATCGGTGGTGATGGTGAGCTGGCCGCCGGGCTGGATGCCCTGGATCAGGACCGGTTCCAGCATGGCGCGGGCGGCATAAATGGCGGCGGTATAGCCGGCCGGTCCCGAGCCGATAATCACGACCTTGGCGTGGGTCGTCGTGCCCATTTGCAACGTAGCCCCTGGAAGGTTTGATTGGTGGCGGCTGTGCGCCGCATGTGTATTTAATGTAGGCCATTCGTCGAGCTATGCAATAGACGCAGAGCGGCCGGCGAAGGTTATCCGGTCCAATTCAATGCGATCGTGGCTCTACCCGCGCAATAATATTTCGCGGCCGGCCCGGGCTGCGCTAGAATTTCCAAGTTGCCACGCCGAAGCGAACCCCCAAAGGGAACCCACGTGCCTGCCCGTCTCGACGCCATCGACCGGAAAATCCTAAAGGAGCTGCAGGACGCCGGCCGCATGACCAATGTGGACTTGGCGCGCCGGGTCGGCATTTCCGCGCCGCCGTGCCTGCGGCGGGTGCGCGCGCTGGAGGAGGCGGGTTACATCAAAGGCTACCGGGCGCTGCTCGACGAGAAGCTGCTCGGCTACGAGGTGACCGTCTTCGCCATGGTGCACCTGACCAGCCAAGCGGAAGCCGATCTCAACGCCTTCGAGGACTTCGTCCGCAAGGCGCCGCTGGTGCGCGAATGCTGGATGCTCTCGGGCGAGATCGACTTTGTCCTCAAATGCGTTGCGCCCGATCTCAAGACTTTCCAGGCTTTTGTCGCTGAATTGACGGGAGCGCCCAATGTGCGCAACGTCAAAACCTCGCTGACGCTGCGCAACTCCAAAGACGCGGCTATGGTGCCGATGGAGAACGGTTGATTATCGTCGATTGCCGGCGGCGATTGCGACCTATCGTCCGGCACATCTGTCGTCCGACACGCACAAATTGACGCGCGGCGCGGGCCGGATAACATCCGGTCCAATCACAACAGAGGCCACAGGCCCTCCAGGGAGGAACGCATGACGACCAATCGCCGGAGCCTTGTTGCGGGCTCGCTTGCCGTCGCTGCCGCCAGTGTTGTGCCCTGGCGCCGCGCCTTGGCGCAGGAGGAACTCAAGCTCGCGAGCTTCGTGCCGCCGACCCACGTCATCTGGACCGACGTGATCACGCCCTGGACGCGTGAGGTCGCCAAGGTGAGCAACAATCAGCTCACAGTCCGGATGTTTCCGGCGATGCAGCTTGGCGGGCGGCCGCCGGAGCTCTACCGGCAGGTCGTGCAGGGCATCTCCGACATCACGTTCACGTTGCCGGGCTATACGTCGAGCGACTTCCCAATGATGGCATTGACTGAATTGCCCGGCACCGCCACCAGTGCGGATGACGGCACGCGCAAGCTCTGGTCGCACTTCGACAAATTCCTGGCGCGCGATTTCAAGGACACCAAAGTGCTGATGCTGTGGAATTCGGATTCGGCGAGCCTGATGAGCCGTTCGAAGCCGATCCGCACGCTCGAAGATCTCAAAGGCATGAAGATCCGCACGCCGTCGGCAGCGCAGTCGGCGCAGCTCGAGGCGCTGGGCGCGATACCGATCGATATGCCGGCGAACCAGATTTACAACAATCTCGACCGCGGCGTCATCGACGCCAGCATGATCCCGATGTCGGCGGCGCTCGATTTCAAGCTGATCGAGGTCGCGAAGTTTTTCACCATCGATGCGCCGCTTGGCCGCTCGCCGTTCCTGGTGGCGATGAACCGCGCCCGCTACGACAAGCTGCCCGCCAACCTGAAGAAAGTGATCGACGACACCACCGGCTTGAAGCTCAGCCTTAAGGGCGCGGAGACCTACGACAAGAAGAACGACGAAGCGCTGGCGGCCGCGAAGAAGACCCGCGAGTTGATCTCGTTGTCGCCGCAGGAGCAGAAGCGCTGGGCGGCGGCATTTCGGCCGATGATCCAGCGCCAGGTCGATGCCGGCGAGAAGGCGGGGCTGCCCGCACGCGGTCTGGTGTCGGCCTACGGTCTCCTCGGTTAGGCGCCGCTGCGGCATCAACGCAGAAGGGGTGGGGTGGGGCGACGTGGACGGATCCGATCAGGCCGAAAGCCCAAGCGGGCCGTTCGGACGCGTTCTGCGCTGGATGGCGCTGGCCGGCGGCTGGGTCATCGTGTTGCTGATGCTCTACACCGTCCTTGACGTCATTCTCCGTTATGCCTTCAACAAGCCATTCAGCGGCTCGATCGAAGTCACTGAATTTGCAATGTCGGCGATCGTGTTCCTCGGCATCGCATATTGCGGCTGGCTCGGTGGCCATGTCGCGGTCGACATCCTGGAGCGGCCGCTCGACAATCCGCGATTGCGTTTCGTGCCGGTGATTTTGACCTTCATCAGCGGCGTCCTGTTCGCGGCCATCGCCTGGCTGTCCGCCGACGAGGCGCTCACCACCATGAACCGCGTCAGCAACATGATGCGCTGGCCGCATTATCCGTTCCAGCTCATCGTGGCGCTGGGATCGGCGATGTACGCGGTCGTGCTGTTCATCCAGGGCTTCCGGATGCTGCGGAAGCGCGCAGGGGACTCGCAGAATGTCGCGCAATGACGTCATCGGCTTGCTTGGCATTGCCGCACTGCTGCTGATGATGGCGCTACGCATGCCGATCGGCATCGCCATGCTGCTGGTCGGTATCGTCGGCTTCGCGATTCTCAACGGACCGCAGGCGGCACTCGCGGCGCTTGGCAGCTATCCCTATCAATATGCCGCGGTCTACGACTTCGCGGTTATTCCGCTGTTCGTGCTGATGGGAAATTTGGGCTCGGTCTCGGGCATGGCGCGTGATCTCTACGCCGCCGCCTATTCATGGATCGGCCACGTGCGCGGCGGGCTTGCGCATGCCACGATCGTGGCCTGCGCCGGATTTGCGGCGGTGTCGGGATCGAGCGTGGCGTCGGCGGTGACCATGGGCAAGGTCTGCCTGCCCGAAATGCGCCGCTACAACTACAGCCACCGGCTCGCGACCGGCGTGATCGCCGCCGGTGGGACGCTCGGCATCCTGATCCCGCCGAGCACGGCGTTTGTCATCTACGGCCTGCTCACGGAACAGTCGATCGGCAAGCTCCTGCTGGCGGGCATTCTGCCGGGCCTGCTGCTCACAGCGATCTTCATGGCGACGGTCGCGATCTGGATGCGCTTCAAGCCGCACTACGGGCCGCCGGGGCCGCGTGTCTCCTGGAGCGAGCGTGGATATAGCCTCGCTGCGCGCCGGTCCGATGATCTTCATCGTGCTGGTGAGCATCGGCGGCATCTATGTCGGCGCGTTCACGCCCTCGGAGGCGGCGGCGGTCGGTGCCGCACTCGCGTTCGCCTATGCGCTCGTGCGCGGATCGCTTCGCGGCGGAAATTTGTCGGCGATCCTGATCGAGACCGTGAACACCACGGCGTTGGTGTTTCTGATCCTGATCGGCGCGCTGGTGTTTGGGCCGTTCCTCGCGCTGAGCGGATTGCCGGAGAAGATCGCGCAATCGCTCGCCGGCCTCGACGTGCCGCGGGTCGTGATCCTGATCATGATCCTTTCGGTTTACATCGTGCTCGGAACCTTCCTCGAAGGATTCTCGATGCTGGTGCTGACGCTGCCGATCGTGTTCCCGATCATCAACGCGCTTGGTTACGATCCGATCTGGTTCGGCGTCATCATGGTGATCGTGCTGGAGATGGGGCTGATCGATCCGCCGGTCGGCATCAATGTCTTTATCGTCAAGGGATTGGTGCCGGACGTGCCGATGAGCGAGATTTTTGCCGGCATCGTTCCGTTCTGGCTTGCGATGATGGTGTGCATCGCCATCCTGATCGTGTTCCCGGAAATCGCGCTGATCATCCCGAACACGATGATCAAGTGAGGCTCAGATCATGTGACTCTCAAGCGCCATCGCCGGGCAAAGGCCCGGCGATGAGAGCAGTCACATTGGAAAAGCGTTCAACGGAACGCGGGACGGCGGCTCAGCGCCACTCGACCTTCTTGATCTCGTAGGCCTTGGCGCCGCCCGGCGTGACCACCTCGACATTGGCGCCCTTGGCCTTGCCGATCAGCGCGCGCGCGAGCGGCGAGGTGATCGAGATCTTGCCCTTCTTGGCGTCGGCCTCGGGCTCGCCGACGATCTGCCACACCTTCTTCTTCTCGGTGTCCTCGTCGATCAGGTCACGGTCGCGCCGAACTTGATGGTGTCGCCGGACAGCTTCGACACGTCGATCACCTCGGCGCGCGCGAGCTTGTCCTCGAGCTCGGCGATGCGGCCCTCGTTGTGCGACTGCGATCTCCTTGGCGGCGTGATATTCGGCGTTCTCCGACAGGTCGCCGTGCGTGCGCGCGTCGGTGATCTGCTGGATGATGCGCGGCCGCTCGACCTGCTGGCGGTGCTTGAGCTCGTTCTCGAGCACAGCATAGCCGGCTGCGGTCATCGGAATCTTGTCCATCGCTTTCTCTAGCCTCCGAACAGATGCACAGGACAAAATTCCGATCGCGGGCCGAAGCTTGCTTCCGGCGCCGCGACCGCAAACTCTGTCCCAAACTCGTACCGTCTTGGCGGCGGGCCCCCGGGGTCGACCCCAGCCCTGCAGCCCTTGCCGCCGAAATAGCTCTGCAGCGCGCGCACCTCGAGGTCTCCCCCGAGATAGGCTTTGATTCCCTGCGCCGCGGCGACGGCCCCTGAAAGAGTGGTGTAGTACGGGACTTTATGCAAGAGGGCTGCCCGGCGCAGCGAGCGGCTGTCCGCCAGCGCCGTTGCCCCCTCGGTGGTATTGAAAACCAGCTGAACCTCGCCGTTTTTGATGGCGTCCACGATGTGCGGGCGCCCTTCGGCAACTTTGTTGACCTTGTTCCGCTGGAACGCCGTGCTCGGCCAGGTAGCGCTGGGTGCCCGACGGTCGCGATCACCCGGAAGCCGAGCGAGTTCAGGAGCCGCACCGCATCCAGAATGCGGGGCTTGTCGGCGTCCCGCACCGAGACGAACACCGTGCCGGCGCGCGGCAGGCGCGATGCCGCCGCCGATCTGGCTCTTGGCGAAGGCGATGGCGAAGACGTGGTCGATGCCCATCACCTCGCCGGTCGATTTCATCTCCGGGCCCGAGCACGGTATCGACCCCGGGGAAGCGGGCGAACGGGAACACCGCCTCCTTGACCCCGACATGGTCGAAGCTGCGGCGGCTTGAAGTCGAAGCTCGCGAGCGTTTCGCCGGCCATGATGCGCGCCGCGATCTTGGCGACCGGCAGGCCGATCACCTTGGCGACGAACGGCACCGTGCGCGAGGCGCGCGGATTGACCTCGAGCACGTAGATGTCGCCGTCCTTGATGGCGTATTGCACGTTCATCAGCCCGCCGACCTTGAGCGCGAGCGCCAGCTCGCGGGTCTGACGCTCGAGCTCGGCGATCGTCTTCTGCGTCGAGCGAATGCGGCGGCAGCGAGCAGGCGCTATCGCCGGAATGGATGCCGGCTTCCTCGATGTGCTCCATGATGCCGGCGATGAAGGTGTCCTTGCCGTCGGCGAGGCAATCGACGTCGACTTCGATGGCGTCGGACAGATAGCGGTCGATCAGCAGCGGGCGCTTGTCGGAAACCACCAGTTCGGACGGCCGGTCGAGATCGCCCGCGAGCCGCGCGATGTAGCGGTCGAGCTGGGCGGCGTCGTGCACGATCTCCATGGCGCGCCCGCCGAGCACGTAGGACGGCCGGATCACGATCGGATAGCCGATCTGCTCGGCGATGGCGCGCGCCTCGCTGCGGGCTGGTGGCGATGCCGCTTTGCGGCTGGCGCAGCTCGAGCCGTGTCGAGCAGCTGCTTGAAGCGGTCGCGGTCTTCGGCGAGATCGATGGCGTCGGGCGAGGTGCCGAGGATCGGCACGTCGGCCTCTTCCAGCGCTTCGGCGAGCTTGAGCGGCGTCTGGCCGCCGAACTGCACGATCACGCCGTGCAGCGTGCCGTTGCGGCGCTCGGTGTCGATGATCTCCAGCACGTCCTCGGCGGTGAGCGGCTCGAAATAGAGCCGGTCGGAGGTGTCGTAGTCGGTCGAGACCGTCTCCGGATTGCAGTTGATCATGATGGTCTCGTAGCCGGCGTCCTTGCAGCGCGAACGCAGGCGTGGCAGCAGCAATAGTCGAACTCGATGCCCTGGCCGATGCGGTTCGGGCCGCCGCCGAGGATGACGACCTTCTTCTTGTCCGACGGCGCGGCCTCGCACGCGACGCGCGCCGGCGAACGGCGTCTCGTAGGTCGAATACATGTAGGCGGTCGGCGAGGCGAACTCGGCCGCGCAGGTGTCGATGCGCTTGAACACCGGCCGCACGCCGAGTTCGTGCGGCGCTGCCGTCGACCGCGTCGGTCGGCAGACCGGTGAGCTTGCCGAGGCGCGCATCGGAAAAGCCCATCGCCTTGAGCCGCCGCAGCGCGGCCGCGCTCGCCGGCAGGCCCTTGGCCCTGATCTCGCGCTTCCGTGTCGACGATGCCGCGGATCTGCGCCAGGAACCACGGATCGATCTTGCAGGCGTCGAAAATCTGCTCGTCGGTAAAGCCGAGCCGCATCGCCTGCGCGACCTTGAGCAGGCGGTCGGGCGTCGGGCGTGCCGAGCGCCGCGCGGATGGCGTTCGTTGTCGCTCTCGCCCTGGCCGACGCCCTCGATCGCGATCTCGTCGAGGCCGGTCAGGCCGGTTTCGAGCGAGCGCAGCGCCTTCTGCAGGCTCTCCTGGAAGGTGCGGCCGATCGCCATCGCCTCGCCGACCGACTTCATCGAGGTGGTCAGGATCGGCTCGGCGCCGGGAAATTTCTCGAAGGCAAAGCGCGGGATTTTGGTGACGACATAGTCGATGGTCGGCTCGAACGAAGCCGGCGTCGCGCCGCCGGTGATGTCGTTGGCGATCTCGTCGAGCGTGTAGCCGACCGCGAGCTTGGCCGCGACCTTGGCGATCGGGAAGCCGGTCGCCTTCGAGGCCAGCGCCGAGGAGCGCGACACGCGCGGATTCATCTCGATGATGACGAGACGTCCGTCCGCCGGATTGACCGCGAACTGCACGTTCGAGCCGCCGGTCTCGACGCCGATCTCGCGCAGCACCGCGATCGAGGCGTCGCGCATGATCTGGTATTCTTTGTCGGTGAGCGTCAGCGCCGGCGCGATGGTGATCGAATCGCCGGTGTGCACGCCCATCGGATCGAGGTTCTCGATCGAGCAGACGATGATGCAGTTGTCGTTCTTGTCGCGCACCACCTCCATCTCGAATTCCTTCCAGCCCAGCACCGATTCCTCGATCAGCACTTCGGTGGTCGGCGAGGCGTCGAGGCCGCGCTCGACGATGTCGATGAAATTCGGCCTTGTTGTAGGCGATGCCGCCGCCGGTGCCGGCGAGCGTGAAGGAGGGGCGGATGATCGCGGGCAGGCCGATGTCGGCAGCGCTTCGAGCGCCTCGATCAGGCCCTTCTCGATGTAACGCTTCTTGCGCTCGGATTCGCGCGCGTTCCACTGCGCCTCGAACTGCGTCGAGCGCCTCGCGCTCGGCGTCCTTGGACAGTCCGCGCGCCTTGATCTTCTCGATCTCGGCGGCGTAGCGTTTGCGCGGTCCTGCTGCTTGAGGTCGGACGCATTCGCGAGCGACGACTTCGGCGTCTCGAGGCCGATCTTCTTCATCGCCTCGCGGAACAGCTCGCGGTCTTCCGCCTTGTCGATGGCGTCGGCGTCGGCGCCGATCATCGTGACGCCGAACTTGTCGAGCACGCCCATGCGGCGCAGCGACAGCGCGGTGTTGAGCGCGGTCTGCCCGCCCATGGTCGGCAGCAGCGCGTCCGGCCGCTCCTTCTCGATGATCTTGGCGACGATCTCGGGCGTGATCGGCTCGATATAGGTCGCGTCGGCGAGGTCCGGATCGGTCATGATCGTGGCCGGGTTGGAATTGACCAGGACGATCCGGTAGCCCTCCTCCTTGAGCGCCTTGCAGGCCTGGGTGCCGGAATAGTCGAATTCGCAGGCCTGGCCGATGACGATCGGGCCCGCGCCGATGATCAGGATCGATTTGATGTCGGTTCGTTTGGGCATGGGCTCGGCAAATGCTCGCAGGCGGCGGGTCTGGCGCAAAGTGGGTCTGGGCACAAAAAAAGGGCGCGCTGATCGCGCGTCCTCGGTCTGCGCCGACGTGGAGTCCGGCGCGCGGGCGCTGTTTAGACCATTATGGCGGGGCAGGGAAGGGGAACCAAGGCGAGCGACTCCAGCTGTTCTGCTGGCAGGCGGGCCCTTCAAATGTGGCAAAAACTGTCTTTGGCGGTTGGCCCGGTCCCTCTGGTCCCTCCAACGGCTCCGACAGTGGGTGGGCGAGCCGGGTCCGGAATTCCGCTTCTGGTGGATTGATACCGCCAGCAGGTACAAAAATACTTTTTAATGCCAACGCTGCGAGCGAGTTGCACTCTCATACGCTCTTATCCACAAGACAGATCGGTGCCCAGGTTTCTTTTCCGCCCGGCGCCAATAAGGTCATTCTGTGATCTAAGTTACACACGGCGAGCTTAAACCCATAGTCGCGTCGCTTCATTCCAACAGTCGCATCCAGTCATGCGTAGCATCGGCGTCCTGATCCTGTTGCTATTCGCGTCGGTCGGGGCTCGGGCCGCCGAGATTGACGTCAGACGTCTGGAGAACGGGTCGACGCTCATCGTCATCGATGGCAAGTTTGAACTTGCTGACGTCGAGGCGTTTCGAGACAAAGTCGCCGCCTTATCGCCCGGCAAAGCAACCGTCGCATTCCAAAGCAAAGGTGGCCGGCTGCTGGCCGGCATCCGCATCGGGACGGTGATCCGCGAGAAGAAGTTCGCCACCGTGGTGCCGGACGGGGCATCGTGCGCAGCCGCTTGCGCACTCGCTTGGCTGGGCGGCTCCCGGCGCTTCGTCGGCGAGAATTCAGGGGTCGGATTTCAGGCGGCCTATGTGCTCAAGTCGGATGTGCCGACGGAGAGCGGCTCCGGCAACGCGATCTTGGGCGCCTATCTCAATCAGCTCGGCCTCTCGGAAAAGGCCATCCTCTACATTACCCAGGCGCCGCCGACATCCATGCTGTGGATGAAGATGCAGGACGCCGCCGCCCACGGGATTGCGGTGTCGCCGCTGCCGCGCGCCGAAGCGACGCCCGGTTTCGCGCTGGCGTCGGCGACGACGGACCAAAGCGATGGCAGCCTGGAACGGCGCGCGACCGAATTTGTCCGCGGGCTGATCGAACGCTGGTCAGGCCCGAACACCGATATCGGGCCGCGCCTGGAATCCTTGTACGCGGACAATGTGGTCTATCAGGGCAAGGCGACACCGCGGCATGCGGTGCTGCTCAGCAAGAACGCGATCGCAAGCCGTTGGACCGAGCGCACCTACGCTATTCGCGAAGGCTCGCTGTCGGCGACATGTGCCGAGTCCGGCGGAACCTGCCGCATCAAAGGCGTCATGAGCTGGAAGCATCACAACGCCCAGACGGCAGGTCGGTCCCGCGGCACGGTCAGCTTCGAATACCGGGTGGAGCTTGCAGGCGGGAAGCCGCAGATCGTCGCGGAAAGCAGCTCGGTTCACGACAAGCCGCGCGACACGTCCGCCGGGCCACTGAAGAAAATGCGCAAGGACCTCCAGCAGTTGCTCGCGCAGGTTTCCAAGTTGATCCAATAATTTCCTTCGCGCGCCACCCTGCAGTTGTGCATCGCCACAACCTCTGCCTGCGGTATTTGTCAGGCGACTCAGGCCATCGCGGTGTTAGAATTATTGTATCGGGATTGCGCGACCGGCTGCGCCATTCAGAGGAAATAGAGGCTCATGGGCACGGGGTGGATTCTGGCTGCGGTCGCTGCCGTGGTCATCCTGTATTTGATTGTTGTTTTCAATCGGCTGGTGCGTCAGCGCAATGTGGTGCGCGAAGGCTGGAGCGGCATCGACGTGCAGCTCAAGCGCCGCACCGATCTCATTCCCAATCTGGTCGCGACCGTCAAAGCTTACGCGACGCATGAGCGGGCGCTGTTCGAAGAGATCACCTCGCGGCGCGCGGCCAGCGTCGCGGCCGGCGACGTCGGCGGCAAAGCCAGCGCCGAGCGGGCGCTGTCGGGATCGCTCGGCAAGCTGATGGCGGTGGCGGAGGCCTATCCCGAGCTCAAGGCCAACCAGAATTTCCTGGAGCTGCAAAATCAGCTTGCCGAGATCGAGGATCATATCCAGATGGCGCGCCGCTACTATAACGGCGCCGTGCGCAATCTGAACATCAGCATCCAATCGTTCCCGGATGTGATCGTGGCGCGGCTGCTGGGCTTCCGCGAAGAGCCGTTCTTCGAACTGGAGAGCCGTGCCGAGGCCGCCGCGCCGCAAATCGGCTTCCCGGGAGCTCCGGCATGATCGGGTTGCAGCGTCTGGCGCTCGGGCTTGCGCTGCTGCTTGCGGCCGTTGCGCCCGCCGGAGCGGTCGAGCGCATCGTTCAGTTCATCAGCGACGTTGCGGTTCAGCGCAACGGCGATTTGGCCGTCACCGAGACCATCCAGGTGGAGGCCGAAGGCAACGTCATCCGGCGCGGGATCTTCCGCGATTTCCCGACCACCTACGCGCGTCCGGATGGAACGCGGGTGGTGGTCGGCTTCGATGTTGGGTCGGTGACGCGCAACGGGTCGGCGGAGAACTTCGTCATCGAGCGGCTTGCAAATGGCGTTCGCATTCGCATCGGCAATGCCGATCGCACCATCCCGCGCGGTCGGCATACCTATGTCATCCGTTATCGCACCACCCGCCAGATCGGCTTCTTCGCCGACTACGACGAGCTTTATTGGAATGTGACCGGCAATGGCTGGGCGTTCCCGATCGAGACCGCGGAGGCGCGGATCACGCTGCCGGAGAAGGTGACGTTTCGGCAGACCGCGCTCTATACCGGACCGCAAGGCGGCCGGGGCAAGGACGCGACGGTGGTCGAGCAGCAGCCCGGCCGCATCGTATTCCGCACCACCCGCATCGCTGCCGCCGCAAAACGGCCTGACCGTTGCCGCCGCCTGGCCGAAGGGCGTGGTCGAGCCGCCCACGTCGGCGCAGCTCTCCCGCTATTGGCTGGAAGACAACCTTGGACTTCATCGTCGGTGCGCTCGGGCTCGCGCTCCTGCTCGCCTATTACGCGGTCGCATGGTTTGTCGTCGGCCGTGACCCGCCGGTGGGCACCATCATTCCGCTGTTCGCGCCGCCCGACGGGATGTCGCCAGCCGCCACGCGCTTCGTCGACCGCATGTCGTTCGACAACGACTGCTTCACCGCGGCCATCATCAATCTCGGTGTCAAAGGCCACTTGCAGATCGTCGAGGAGGACGACGCGACGACGATCAAGAAGCGAGCCGGCGGAAAACCGTTGTCGCCCGAGGAGACGGGCTTGCTGGCGAATCTGTTCGCCGGGCGGAGCAGCCTGCTGCTTCAACAAGCCAATCATGCCGCGATCGGTGGGGCGAAGTCCGAATTGTCGGAGGACCTCTCGAAGGCCTATCTCGGCAAGCTGTTCGCCAACAATTTTGGCTGGTCGGGCTTTGGCCTGTTGCTGAGCCGTGCTCGTCGTCGGCGCCATACTGCTTGCGGTCGCCAGCAGCGGATATCGTCGCGACTTGCTGACGACGCTGGTGGTGATTGCGATAGTCGGCGACATTTTCATCATGATCGGCGCCGCCATGGTGTTCGTGGGCTGGCAGCGCTTCGCGCGCGGGAAGTGGATGTTGATCTCCGGGGTGGTGCTGTCGGCCTTGGTGACGGCGATTGCGATGTTCGCCACCTGGATGACGCAGCCCGGCGCGGCCAACCTGGTGTTGACCGGCACGCTGCTTACGGTCAGTGCCATCGCCGCCATCGGCTTTCCACTGCTCAAGGCGCCAAGCCGATCCGGCCGCAAGACCATGGATCAGATCGAAGGCTTTCGTGAATATCTCTCGGTCGCCGAGGAGGATCGGCTCAACTTGAATAATCCGCCGGAGAAGACGCCGGAGCTGTTCGAGCGTTTCCTGCCTTATGCCGTCGCGCTGGATTGCCAGAACGCCTGGGCCGCAAAATTTGCCGGCGTGCTGGCGGCAGCCGGCGCGGCGGCCGCTGCCGGGTGGTATGTCGGCAGCCGCGACTGGAGCAACGACCCGGTCTCGTTTGCCAACCATCTCGGCAGCGATCTGTCGCAGACTATTTCCTCATCGTCGACTGCCCCCGGTTCCAGCAACGGCAGCAGCGGTGGCGGCTCGTCCGGCGGCGGTGGCGGCGGGGGTGGTGGCGGCGGCTGGTGAGGCGGATTCATTTCGCCTACTATCCGCAGGCAGAACAACAATTCGAAAGCGGGAGGTACACTTCATGGCCACAACGCGTTGGATGCCACGCGCGGTCTTTTCGGCCTTTGTCGTAGCGATCGTCGCAACGACGGCGTCCGCGCAGGAAGCCGAAAAGGCGTTTTACGCCGGCAAGACCGTGCGGATGATCGTCGGCTCGGGCACCGGCGGTGGCTACGACGTGTTCTCGCGCATGATCGCGCCGTATCTCGCCAAGACGCTGGGAACCACCGTCATTGTCGAAAACCAGCCTGGCGCCGGCGGCCTGGTCGCGCTCAATCGTTTGTACACCGCGACGCCCGACGGGTTGCAGATCTCGCTCTCGAACGGCACCAGCGCCGCCTTCGCGCAACTCACCGGCGATCAAGCGGCGCGCTTCGATCTTGCCAAGTTCAGCTATCTCGCGACCGTGGGCTCACCGCCCGGCCTCTGGCTGGTGGGTCCGAAGTCTCCCATTCGGGAGGTCCAGCAGGCGGTCGATGCAAAAATGAAATGGCGGTGGGCGTCGTCAGGCGCGACCTCCGGGCTCGGCATCGGCGCGGCCTTCACCTGCGAGGCGCTCAAGCTCGATTGCCATGTGGTGCAGGGCTACAAGGGCAGCGCGGATGCGGGTCTCGCCGTCACCCGCGGCGAAATGGACGCGCTCTATGTGCCGGAATCGTCCGCCAACAATTTTGTCCGCCAGGGACAGAACTGGGCGCTAGCGACAATGTCGCGCACCAAGTCGCGCTTCTTCCACGATCGACCGACGATCTTCGAGGCGGCCAAGATGGATGCGGAGCAGACTTGGGTGATGGAGTTCCTCGCCAATGTCGAGAAGCTCGGCCGTATCCTGGTTGCGCCGCCTGGTATTCCGCCGGCGCGGCTCGCCTATCTCCAGGAGGCGGTCAGGATCACGCTGCATAATCCGCAGCTCATCGCCGACGGCGAGAAGGCCGAGCGCATCATCGAATATCTCGATCCGCCCGGTTCGCTGGCCAACGCGCAAGCGGCGGTGTCGAGCGTAACGCCCGCCCAGAAGCAGCGGGTGTTGGATATTCTCGGCAAGGCGAAGTAGCGCGCCGCGCTACACCGGTCGGGCGCGGAACGTCATCCGTGCCGGATTGTGTTCCATGTTGCGCGCGAGCCGCTCGGCGGAAAATCCGGCGTCGGCAAGCTTCTGCATGAACTGCGCTTCGGTGTATTGCGCGATGCCGAGCGTGGCGCGGATTTTTCGGTAGGGCGACACGATCGTCTTCACGAGCCCGGCTAGCGCCGCGATCAGGAAGCCGTGCTTGGCGGCGTAGCGCAGCAATGCCAGCACGTCGCTCAAAGCGCCGACGTCAGGAGGGATCACGTCGGCAAAAACCAGCGTTCCGTTGGGCGCGAGCAGCCGGCGAAACATTGCGAGCAGCTTGGTCAGCTCATCCGCGGTGAGATATTGCGCGACCGAATTAGACACGATCAGATCGAACCGGCCATCCGGCAGCGCCGCAACGTCTTCCGGCGCGATCACCTTGATGCGCGGATTGCCGGCGAAGCGCGACGCCATCGCCGCCCGCACGCTCGGCGCGGCGTCGCAGAGCGTGACTTCGGCTGCCACCACCGCTACGCGGTCGGCATGGATCGCATCGCCGCTGCCATAGTCGAGGACGCGCGCGGACGTTGCCGGCACGAACGCCGCGATCTGATCGGCGATCTCGCGATAGTGCACGTCTTTGTGGCGTGCATTGACGTAGATCGAGTGCTCGCTGTCCCAGAAGGAGCGCCAGTCGGACATGACGGAAGCTTGGTCCCGTTATCGTTGGCTAAAAGTCACGGACGCCAGAGCGATGTCAACGGGCCGTCGGCGCCATGGAGCGGGTCGGTGTCGGGCAGCGGCACATGGGGGATCGCTTCGACGGCTTTGGCGTGTTCCGCCTTGCTGCCGCGGCAGAGGTCATATTTGCCGGATTTCGGATAAGCGCCGATCACCATCAGTTCCGGCGCCGCCCACAACCCCTGATGACCGGTGCCGGCCGGCAGCACCACGACATCGCCAGGCCCAAGGTCGATCTCTTCGCCCTGGGTGCCGCCGAAGCGGACGCGGGTGCGGCCGCGGGCGATCCCGAGCGCCTCGTGAATCATGGAGTGGTAGTGGACATACGGATAGATGCCGTTGCGCCACATATCGCCCCAGCCATGACGGGCGAACGCGTGCTCGATCACCTCCTCAGGGCGGGTCGTGCCGGTGAGGTCGATGCCGTTGCGATAGAGCAGGAATGGCAGACGCGGGTTGTTGGGAATCGACCCATCGTCGACAAACATCAGCGTCTTCGGCGTGACGATGGGCATGGATGTGTACCTGCCGGGGCCAGTCCATAGTCCAGCAGCTCACTCTTAGCGGAGAATTATTACTGGAAAGTGCCCTGGCGGGACCGGCCGCGGGATTGCACGTGCCGTCGCAAAACCTGCCGCTAAGGCGCGAGGTGGTCGGCAATTTCGCCGACGGACCGGAAAACCACGTCCGGTGCGTGGGCAATCAGCGCGTCCGGTGCGGTATATCCCCAGGTCACGGCGCCGAAGGCGATGCCTTGCCGGCGCGCCGCCTCAAGGTCGCGGATTTCGTCGCCGATGCAGATCGCGTCGCGCGCGGGCGTCCCGCTTCGGCGCAGGACCCTGCCGTACCGCGAGGACTTGCCGAACATCGACACGCCACACTCGTAGAACCGGAACCTGTTGGCGATCTCGGCGCCGAGGACCGCGCGGACATTTCTCTCTGAGTTCGAACTGACCAGCGCCAGACCGATATCTGCGTCGGACAGGCGTGCCAGCATCTGGTTGACGCCATCGAACAGCCGGGTCTGATCGAGCTCTTTCGATTTGCGCTGGCGCACGTGACGAGCGATGAACGGCATCTTCCAAGCCGCGACGCCCTGGCGGTGCATCAATTCGCGGGCGCTCATCGTTCTCAGAGCATCGATCTCGTGCGGCTCGACTCGCTTGAAGCGGTAGCGATCGGCAATGTCGTTGACGACGCGGCTGAACCAGGGAAATGAGTCGGCGAGCGTGCCGTCGAAGTCGAAGATGACGAGCCGGTACCGCATCTTGCAACGGACGGCTATTGTCGCTTGTTGGCTTGCATCATCCCGACGAACCGCTCGAACAGGTAGCGGCTGTCGCGCGGGCCGGGCGAAGCCTCCGGATGGTACTGCACCGAGAACACCGGCTTGTCCTTCAGCGCCATGCCGCAGTTCGAGCCGTCGAACAGCGAAACGTGGGTCTCGACCGCGTTGGCCGGCAGCGTTTCACGATCGACCGCGAAACCGTGGTTCATCGACGTGATCTCGACCTTGCCGGTGGTGAGGTCTTTCACCGGGTGGTTCGCACCATGGTGGCCCTGGTGCATTTTCATGGTCTTGGCGCCGACGGCGATGCTGAGCATCTGGTGGCCAAGGCAGATGCCAAAGGTAGGGATGCCTTTGTCGATCACGCTACGAATGACAGGCACGGCGTATTTGCCGGTTTCCGCCGGATCGCCGGGGCCATTCGAGAGAAAGACACCATCGGGCTTGAGCGCGACGATATCGTCCGCCGTCGTGGTGGCCGGCACCACCGTCACCTTGCAGCGGTTGGCGGCCAAGAGGCGCAGAATGTTGCGCTTGATGCCGTAGTCGATCGCGACCACGTGGAACTCGGGCGCGTCCTGGCGGCCGTAGCCCTTGCCCCATTCCCATGGGGTCTCGTCCCAGGTGAAGCGCTGGCCGCAGGTCACCATCGGCACCAGGTCCATGCCGACGAGCCCCGGCCACGCGCGCGCTTGCTTGCGCAGGGCGTCGAGGTCGAATTGGCCGTCGGGTGCGTGGGCGATCACCGCATTGGGCATGCCCTTGGTGCGGATCAGGCTGGTGAGCGCGCGGGTATCGACGCCGGCCAGCCCGACCACGCCACGCGCCTTGAGCCACTGGTCGAGATGCTTGGTCGCCCGGTAGTTCGAGGGCTCGGTGATGTCGGTGCGCAGCACCACGCCGCGGGCGCCCGGCGTCGCCGCCATGTTGACGGTCTCGATATCCTCCTCGTTGGTCCCGACATTGCCGATGTGGGGGAACGTGAAGGTGATGATCTGCCCGGCATAAGAGGGGTCGGTGAGGATCTCCTCGTAGCCGGTCATCGCGGTGTTGAAGCAGACTTCGCCGACCGCGGTGCCAGGGGCGCCGAGGCCGAAGCCGTGCAGGACGGTGCCGTCGGCGAGCACGAGCAAGGCCGTGGCCTTGGGCTCGGGCCAGGCGGTTTCATCTTGTTGAGGGTTCATAAGCGGCCTACATAGCCCCGGCATGCCGGCAGGTCAAAGCGTTGCGACCGATCTTGTTGGATAATTGATTGGGACGGCCGATCATGATCTCGATAGCCGCATTTGTCGGCGCTGCCGTCTTGGAAATTGCCGGCTGCTTCGCATTTTGGGCTTGGCTGCGGCTCGACAAACCGGTCTGGTGGCTGGTGCCGGGCATCGTGTCGCTTGCCCTGTTCGCCTATCTTCTGACCTTCGTGGACAGCGGCTTCGCCGGCCGCGCCTATGCCGCCTATGGCGGCGTCTATATCGCGGCGTCGTTGCTCTGGCTCTGGGTGGTCGAAGGCGCCCGGCCGGACCGCTGGGACCTCGCCGGGGCGGCAATTTGCGTGGCGGGCGCGGCTGTGATTCTGTTCGCTCCCCGTGGCTCGGTTTGACGAGGTTTCTTGATGCTGCGCGACAAGATCAACGACGGCGTGAAAGAATCGATGAAGTCGCAGGACAAGCTGCGGCTCTCGACCCTGCGGCTGGTCAATGCCGCGATCAAGAACGCGGACATCGAGGCGCGCGGCGCCGGCAAGGAGCCGCTCGACGACGGTGCGCTGCTCGCGCTGTTGCAGAAGATGATCAAGCAACGCGAGGAGTTGGTTGAGATTTACCAAAAGGCCGGCCGCCAGGAGCTTGCCGATCAGGAGCGCGGTGAAATCGCGGTCATCGCCGGTTTCCTGCCCAAGCAGATGTCGGACGCCGAGATGACCGCGGCGATCGCCGCTGCCATTGCCGAGACCGGTGCGGCATCGATGAAGGACATGGGCAAGGTGATCGGTCTGCTGCGCGGCAAATATGCGGGGCAGATGGACTTCGGCAAGGCGAGTGGGCTGGTGAAGGGCAAGCTGTCGGGCGGCTAATCCCAATTCCGAAGTGGCTGAGGGGGACCGCATATCTTGCCAGCCCGCTCGGAGCTGTTGCATATCGTTTCGGTCCACGCCGTTTGCAGGGAATGACCATGGCCCGCTCCGATTTCTCCAAGGCACCTCCGGTGGCGCAGAGCTGTCCGCAATGCGGCGGTGAGATGCGGGTGACGCGGCGCGAGCCGGCGCCCGGCAATCCGGCCATGGAGCGGCTCTATCTCGAATGCGTCAAATGCGGCAACACCGCCGGCAAGATGCAGGCCAAAGCGAAGGCAAAAGCTTAGCCTGACCGGCGGTCCGGCGACGACGGCAACCAGCCCGAAGTCCCGACAGCGACGCCCGTGTTTCGTGGGCGGGACATTTTGACACTTGCCCGACCGTCCGACTTGCCCGGCGCGGACGGCGGGTGGATGCTGGCGTTGTCGGAGCCAACCTGCCGGCACCATAAAAAATCGATCGGTGGAGGAACGCACGTGACACGCCCATCCTTCCTCGCGTTCATTGCTGCGGCGGCGATCGCGCTGCCGGTTTCATCCTCGGCGTCAGCCGAGGACTACCCCAGCCGTCCGGTCCGCGTGTTCACCACCACCAGCGCCGGCGGTCTGAGCGATGTCTTCATGCGCGCGCTCGGCGACGAGTTGGGCAAGCGCATGGGAACCACCTTCGTGATCGAAAACCGTCCCGGCGGCATGCAGAACGTCGGCGCGCGCGCCTGCGCCGAAGCACCGCCTGACGGCTACACCATCTGCATCATCAACGCCGATCCGATCGCCTATAACCAATGGCTGCTCAAGAGCATGCCGTTTAATCCGGAGACCGCCCTCGAGCCGATCATCAACCTGTTCCACTTGATCCATGCGCTGATCGTCAACGCAAACCTCAAGGTGAAGACGGTCGACGAATTGGTTGCGCTGTCGAAGGCAAAGGCGGGAACGCTGAACTATCTGACGCCGGGAGCGCCGATGGTGCTCTACATGGAGACGCTCAAGAAAGAGCGCGGCGCCGACTGGGTGCGGGTGCCGTTTCGCGGCGGCGGCGACGCCGTCACCGCCATCATGAGCGGCTCGACTCCGATCGGGCTGTTCGGGGAGGGCAATGTGATCGGCCACATCCGCGCCGGCACGATGACGCCGCTGGTCATGATGAACAACGTGCGGTCGCCCAATTTTCCCAAGGTGCCGCTGCTGTCGGAGACCGGCTACCAGGGCGCGCCGTCGCGCGGCTGGTACGGCCTGTTCGCGCCGGCGGGGACGCCGCGGCCGATCATCGAGCGCATCAACAAGGAGGTGCATGCGATCGTGAGCCGGCCGGACTTTACGGCCAAGCACCTGACCGCGCGCAGCCTCGCCCCCGCGCTCAATTCGCCGGAGGAATTTGCCGCCGACATCAGGCGCGACCGCGCGCAAGCGAAGGACGTGGTTCAGGCCGCTGGGATGACGCCGCAATAGCGATGGTGCTCGACGCCTCAGCCGGTGATTGCGCGCACGCCGACAAACAGCGCAGCGCCGATCGACAGCAGCAGCATCGGGTGCGCCGATGGCCGCCAGGTCATCACCGCGACCACGGCGAAAGCCACCGCCCAGCCCAGCCATCCGCTGCTCTCAATCCGCAGGATCATCACGCCGCCCGCAATCATCAGTCCGGCCCCGATCGGACGCAGCCCGTTTTCGATCGCGGTGTGCCAACGGGTGCCGCGGTAACGGTTCCAGGTGCGCGCCACGCCGAAGCACAGCACCGAGCAGGGCACGTAGAGCGCGAGCGTTGCCACCAGCGCGCCGGCAAGCCCCGCGACCTTCCAGCCGATCAGAGTGGTGAGCATCGAGCCGGGACCGGGCGTGACGCGCGCGATCGCGAACAGTTCGAGATATTCGCGTCCGCTGACCCACTGATGGACATCGACGGTCTGCTGCTGGAGCGGCGCATAGATCGCCGACGCGCCGCCGATCGCCAGGAGCGACAGCGGTGCGATGACGATGATGAGTTGGATCAGTGGGTCGTCACGCATCGGGAGACGGTCCCGCGTTCGGATCGGACGCTGGGGAGGGGCGCAGCCAGGAGGCGGCGATGCTGGCCGGCGCCAGGACCAACAGGACCGGCAGCAACGGCCATTGCAGAATGCCGATGGCGACGAAGGTCGCCACCAGGACCAGCGCCGACGGGATGTGGCGCGCCGCGCCGCGCGCCGAAGTCATGCCGAGCTTGAACATCATGCCGACCGCGGCCGCCGCGACGCCGCCCATGACGGCCGGGAAACCGGGCAGGGCCACGAGCTGGTGATAGGCCGCCGCGGCCCCCAGCACGATCACGAAGGGGCCGGTGAGCAGGCCGGCGAGCGCCGCGGTGGCGCCGATGGCGCCGCGCAAGTGCTGGCCGATATAGACCGCCATGTTGGTGGAATTCACGCCGGGGAGGATTTGCGCCAGCGAATAGCCGGAAAAGAACTCGTCATCGGTCATCCAGCCGCGCACCTGCACGATCTCGCGATGAAACCAAGCGGTCAGCCCGCCGCCAAAGCTGAACAGCCCGACGACGAAACAGAGCCTGTAAAGTGCGAATAAAGAAACGGGTTGGGCGGATGTCGGCATTGGCCAGAAGGTACGTGCGGGGACTCTGGCCGTACGACGAGTGCGGCGGTAAGGCAAGTGTGTCTGGCGCAGGCTTGCTTTAATACTGGACGCAACCGGCCACGGAGACGGGGAGGAAAATCAATGCGTGCTGTTGCCGCTCTTGTTGTTGCGGGTGTGCTCGGATCCACGCTGCCGGCACAGGCGCAGAGCTATCCGTCGCGGCCGATCCGGGTGGTGATCCCGGCCAGCGCCGGCGGCACCCAGGACGTGTTCATGCGGGCGCTCGGCGAGGATTTGCGCAAGCGGCTCGGGCAGCCCTTGGTGATCGAAAATCGGCCGGGCGGCAATTTCAATATCGGTGCGCGCGCCTGCGCCGATGCGCCGCCCGACGGCTACACCATCTGCATGCTGCCGAACGAGGCGCTCGTCTACAACAGGCTCCTGTTCAAGAAAATTCCCTACGATCCCGAGAAAGACTTCACGCCGGTCACCAATCCGTTTTTCTCGACCCAGGCGATCGTGGCCAATGCCGACCTCAAGGTGAAAAACCTCGTCGAACTCGCGGCGCTGTCGCAGGCCAAGCCCAAGACCATGAGCTACATTGCGCCCGGACTGCCGCTCTGGGTGTTCATGGAGAATTTCAAGAAGCTCACCGGCGCCGATATGGTGCGGGTGCCGTTCCGCGGCGGCGGCGAGACCGTCAATGGTGTGCTCTCGGGCACGACGCCGGTGGCGTTTTCCGGCCTGTCGAACTGGGTGTCCTATCTGCAGGCTGGCACAATCGTTGGCCTGGCCATCGATGCCGGCAAGCGGATTCCGCTGCTGCCGACGGTTCCGACGTTGGCGGAGCTCGGTTACAAGATCGATCTGACGCGCGTCTATTTCGGCATCGTCGCGCCCGCCGGCACGCCGAAGCCGATTGTCGAGCGGCTGCGCAACGAAATGGCGGTGGTGATCCACGATCCCGCCTTCCGCGACAAGCATTTGACGTCGCGCGGCCACGAGCCGGTCGCCAACACGCCCGAGGAATTCGCGCAATTTCTGGCCAAAGACCGGGTGACATCGGCCCGCATCGTCAAGGACGCCGGCGTCGAGCCGCAATAGGGGCGGGTGGCCCGTTTGCGGCATCACGACCGCTTGCGGCCCGCGCCACGCCCGATAAGCTGCCCGTCAATATAAAACAAATGGGACGGGGAAACGCTATGCGCGGAGTTACGGCGGCGCTTGTCGCAACGATGGCCTGTTTCGCGGGTCCGGTGGCGGCACAGGACTATCCGAACAAGACCGTGCGGGTGATTATTCCGCTCGGCGCCGGTGGCGGCGGCGACATCTTCACGCGCGCGCTCAGCGATGAACTGCAGAAGCGTCTCGGTCAGACCTTCATCGTGGAGAACCGCACCGGCGGTGGTCTCAACATCGGTACGCGCGCCTGCGGCGAGGCCGCGCCGGACGGCTACACCATTTGCGTGCTGTCCTCGGAGCCGATCGTCTACAGTCAGTACCTGTTCAAATCGCTGCCGTTCAATCCGGAGAAGGATTTCGAGCCGATCACCAACCTGTTCTTCAACACGCTCGCCTTCGCGGTCAACAATTCGCTCAAGGTGAAGACTGTTCCGGAGCTGATGGCGCTCGCCAAGGAACGGCCGGGAAAGCTTAGCTACTCCACATTCTCGTTTCCCCTCGTCCATTACATGGACGGTCTCAACAAGAAATACGGCATCGATATCGTGCGCGTACCCTATCGCAGCGGCAACGAGGTGATGACCGCACTGTTGTCGGGCGCGACGCCGATCACGCTGCTTGGGCTGTCCAACATGGTGCCGACCTTGCAGGCCGGCAAGGTCACGGCGCTGGCGGTCAATTCGAATTCCCGCTCGCCGCTTTTCCCCGACGTCCCGATGCTGAAGGAGGCGACCGGCGAGAACTATCCGCAGTCGTGGTTCGGGCTGTTCGCGCCGGCGGGCACGCCGAAGGCGATCATCGCGAAGCTGCACAAGGAGGTTGCCGCCATCACCAGCGATCCGGTGTTTCATGCAGAAGATGTATATCGAGCGCGCGATCGAGCGGGCGGTGGACACGCCGGAGGCATTCGCGCGCTTCATCAATGAGGACCGCGACATTGCACGGCGCATCATCAAGGAATCCGGCGCGCAGCCACAGTGATAGGCTTGCAACGGTCGTGCCGATGCGCCCTCGCCCCGCTTGCGGGGAGAGGGCATGACGGTGATTAACGAGTCATGAAGGGGTGAGGGGGGCTTTCGGCAAGATCGCATCTGCGAAGGAGCCCCTCACCCAATCCATCGTGAGGACCGACCCTCTTGCCCTCTCCCCGCAAGCGCGGGGCGAGGGCGCAATAACGACTGCCGGCGCGCTACCCGTTCGGCACCACCGGCAATAATAGGCGCGATGCGTGCACCGTGTTGTGGTGGATCGTATCGGTGCCGATCAAGGTCGGATGATACGGATGCGTGAACACCGCGTCGGTCACCGGCGAGTCGCCGTTGGCGATTTCGAGCCGGATGCGATGGCCTTGCTTGAACACATAAGAGACCGGCAGGACTTCGATATCGAATTCGTAGATCTCGCCGGGCGTGAGCGGCTGCGGATTCGCATGGGTGTAGAACGGCCGCAGCGCGGTCGAGCGTTGCGGATCCTTCTCCCGATGCGAGGCCTTGAGCCAGCCTTTCGACACGTTGGTGAAGGCCGGCTGCACGCCACGCGCCCGCGCCGCATCGTCCTGCGGATGCTGGTCGGCGAGCTTGACGATGAAGCGGGTGTCGATCTGGTCGGACGATGCGAAGAGCTTCAGCACGATCGGTCCGGTCACCTCAATGTCGCCGGTCAGCGGCGCGGAGGTGAAGGTCAGCACCCGGCGCACCGGATCGGGCCGTCCGTCGGGGCCGTTCGCGACCACGCCGCTCACCCAGTTCCAGTCCGGATAGCCGTAGCTGGTGGTGCCTTCGTCGGCGGCCGGCGGCTCGACCGAGAGCTTGCCGTCATTGAGCGAGGTGACGCTGCCGGACCGACCACGGCGCAGATGCAGCGACACATAGGTCGCGCGCGGCAGCGGCCATTCCTCTTCTTCGCGCCATTTGTTGGCCCCGCGCACGTAGAGCCGCACCGGCGGGCCGTCCATGAAGCCGTTGTCGATGTCCTTGAGATGCGCATCGTAAAACGGCAGCAACTCCTTCTCGTGGAATTCGATCTGGTCGTATTGGTGGTGCGCCTCGTGCACATTTTTCGCGCCGGTGACGACGAGCTTCTTCGGTGCGCTCACGCCTTCGTAGCCGAGGATATTGCCGCGCAGGTGCAGGCCCATCTTGCCCCAATGGCCGATCGAGAGCACCGGGACCTTGATCTCGGACAGCCGCCAATAGGGCGAACGCTCGCGCCAGAACGTATCGTCGAGCGTGTGTTCCGCGATCGCGCCGACCAGGTCGAAGCGCATCGGCGCGCGGCCCTGTTGACCAGCCGGACGATGCATGTTGTCGACGCGCAGGTTGCCGTACCAGTGCGTGCGATAATTGCAATAGATGCCGCCGTGGTAGTTCGAGCAGCGGTACTGGTCGACCAGTCCGTCATAGGGCGCGATGCAGGCGAGGCCGGGCGGATTGTGCGTGGCCATCAGCCACTGCGCCATGGCGTAGTAGGATTGGCCGATGCCGCCGACCTTGCCGTTGCACCAACTCTGGCGAATGGTCCAGGCGATCAGTTGCACGTAGTCCTGCTGCTCGGTCGCATCCATGAAGCCGAATTCGCCATCGGAGCCGCCGGAGCCGCGCACGTCGGCGTGCACATAGGCGTAGCCGTGACTGACGTACCATTCGATCGGCCCGGTTTCTCGCCACAGGAACAGCGGAAAGGCCGGGACCGTGTCGAACGCATGCTGGTAGGGCGAGGCCGCGAACAGCGCCGGAACGCGGTCGGTACCGTCCGGCCGGTAGACGCACACCGAGATGCGCACGCCATCGCGCATCGACACCATGGTTCGTTCGACTTTCATTCCGCAGCCCTTCGCAGCTCGTTCCGGGACGCGGGTGGAACCCGCGGGCCGGAATCGATCCGGTACGTCTGAATGGAGCGCTAGTGGTCCTTAATCTAACATTCGCAAAATCGTCCGCGGAAATGGGATGCGAATGTTAGAATTGGACCACTCGGCGTGACGGCTGGGTCGTGCAAGGAGAGGCCCCCGCATCAGCACGCCGCACCGGCGAGCCTGACATACCATTGGTCAAGCCGCGCGCTCCTGATCTACTCTTGCACAGATTTTGGAGGAACGCCCATGACACGCCGCGCCGTCTATGCCTGCCTGACCATGCTCGCTGTGCAGCTTGCCGCGGAGGGTGCGGCGGCGCAGAGCTATCCGACCCGCCCGATCCGTATCATCGTGACCACCAGCCCCGGCGGCATCAGCGACGTGTTCGTGCGCGCGCTCTCGGAGCCATTGCACAAGCGGCTGGGGCAGCCGGTGGTGGTCGAAAATCGCGCCGGCGGCTTCATGATCCTGGGTGCCCGCGCCTGCGCGGATGCCGCGCCCGACGGCTACACCTTCTGTGTCATGCCGGGCGAACCCTTGACCTACAACCAGTTCACCCAGAAGAGCCTGCCGTATGATCCGATCAAGAGTTTCGATCCGATCACCAATTTCTTCTTCATCACCCAGGCGCTCGGCGTCAGCTCGAAGCTTGGTGTGAAGACGCTCGATGAGCTCGCTGCCTATTCGAAGCTGAAGGCCGGCACGCTGTCGTATTCGTCGCCGTCCACGTCGCTGGTCTACTTCATGGAGAATTGGAAAAAGAAGATCCGGCGCCGATCTGGTGCGGGTGCCGTTCAAGGGTGGCGGCGACACCGTCACCAACATGCTCTCCGGCGTCACCCCGGTCGGGTTCCTCGGCCTCGGCAACTTCCTGTCCTATATCCGCGCCGGGCAGGTCACGCCGATCATGGTCGACTTGGACAAGCGCGTCAGTTTCATTCCGGAGGTTGCGACGCTCGGCGAGATGGGTTTCGCGCGCGATCACACCCGCGCCTTCTTCGGCCTGCTCGCGCCCGCGGGCACGCCGAAGACGATCACGGATCGGTTGCGCCAGGAGATCATTGCCATCGCCAACGAACCGGCGTTCATGCAGCGCCATTTCGTCGACCGCGGTCTTGAGCCGGTGCTCAATACGCCGGAGCAGTTCCGTGACTATCTCGTGTCCGACCGGGTGCGGGCGCAGCACATTGTCAACGAATTGGGACTGGCGGCGAAGTAGCGCGCATCGACAGCTACGACACCTTGAGCAGGATGTCCGTCAGCCATTCCGGCGCATCGACCATCACGTCGTGTCCGGCCGTGGTGGTTTCGAACGTTCGCCAGGTCTTGTCGGCCTTGCACTCGGCGAGCGCTTTGTCGAACGCCGGCTGCGGATATTTCGACGCGCGGATATAGGTCTTCTTCGCCACTTTCTCGCGCGCGCCGGTGAGCTTGATCGGCTGCAACGCGACGCCGTTCGGCTGTTGCGTGGTCTTGGAGTCCACCCAGGCGCGGTCCTTCTCGTTGACGAAGAAGGCTTCGGCCCGTGGCGCCGGCCGTCCGGGTTCGCCCTTGGCAACCGCGGCCTCCAGCGCCTTGCGGCTGAACTCGGAGGCGAAGTCGATGCCGCGCTGGCCGTTCTCCGGCTTGAAGGCGTCGAGCCAGACGATCGATGACACGCGGTCGCCGATCTGCTCGAGCGCGCCCGAGCCGGGCCAGCCGCCGTAGGAATGCACCACGAGGCAGACGTCCTTGAGGTCCTCCCATTTGAACAGGTTGACGATGTCGGTGATGTGGGTGTCGAGGATGACATCCTTGCTCAGGAGGTGCGAGCGATCGCCGACGCCGGTCAGCGTCGGCGTGAACACCTTGTGGCCCTGCCGCTCAAGCAGGTCGGCGACGCGCCGCCAGCACCAGCCGCCGTGCCAGGCGCCGTGCACGAGCACGAAGGTCTTGCGCGTCTGCGCTATCGCGGGCGTCACGCCGACCGCGGCGGCGCCAACGCCGGCGGTCGCTGCCGACAGCACGTTGCGGCGGGTCAACGAGAGTTCCTCAGACTCGGACATGAATGATCCTCCTGATGAGCCTGTTGTTGTTGGCGGATTGTAGCGCGCGGTACGGTTGTCCGCACCCCCGGCACGCGCATCGCGGTCTCGTGCAGCCGATAACAGGCGGGGCCGCCAAGCGGCGCCGGTCAGCCATGCAGCGGCCAGCAGACCGCCGGCCGGGACGCTGCAAAGCGCTCGGGTCATGGCGTTTCCTTGGAAATCCACATGGTCGGGCGGGCTGTGGATAAGTGGGACAACTTCGGGCGCGGCCGGCGGGCACGATGATCGTCCTATCTTGCCTCAGATTACCGGCTACGCTTGCGAATCACCATGCGATTCTCGGCACAATTCCTCGATGAGCTGCGGGCGCGGCTTCCGGTATCGGAGGTCGTGGGTCAGCGCGTGAGATTGCGCAAGGCCGGCCGGGAATGGAAAGGGCTGTCGCCGTTCAACAAGGAAAAAACCCCGTCGTTTTTCGTCAACGATCAGAAGATGGCGTGGTTCGATTTCTCGTCGGGCAAGAACGGCAACATCTTCGATTTCGTCATGCAAACCGAGGGGGTCACGTTCCCCGAGGCGGTCGAGCGGCTGGCGCAGCAGGCCGGCATGCCGTTGCCGAAAGTCTCGTCCGAAGACGAAGCGCGCGAGCAAGCGCCGCAAGACCCTGCACGATGTCGTTGAACTGGCGGCGAAATTCTTCGAAGCCACGCTGGCCTCGCGGGCCGGGGCGCGGGCGCGGGGCTATCTCGCCGATCGCGGCATCGATCCCGCCACCCAGGTGAAATTCCGGCTCGGCTATGCGCCGGCCGACCGCTTCGCCCTCAAGGAACATCTCGGCAAGGAAGGCGTGTCGGTTGAGGACATGGTCGCGGCCGGGCTGTTGATCGGCGGCGACGACATCCCGGTACCGTACGACCGCTTCCGCGACCGCGTGATCTTCCCGATCGGCGATCTGCGCGGCCGCGTCATCGCCTTTGGCGGACGCACCCTCGAAAAGGACGCGCAGCCGAAATACCTGAACTCGCCGGAGACGCCGCTCTTCCACAAGGGCGCGACGCTCTACAACATCGCGAGCGCCCGCACCGCCGCCCACAAGGGCGCGCCGGTCATTGCGGTCGAAGGCTATGTCGACGTGATCGCGCTGGTGAGCGCTGGCTTCGAGGCGACGGTGGCGCCGCTCGGCACGGCGCTCACCGCCGAGCAGCTCGCGCTGATGTGGAAGATGGCGGATGAGCCGGTGCTCTGCTTCGACGGCGATTTGGCCGGCCGGCGGGCGGCCTATCGTGCCGTCGATATTGCCTTGCCGCTGCTCAAGCCGGGCAAAAGCCTGAAGTTCGCGACGCTCCGGAAGGCAACGATCCCGACGATCTGGTGCGCAGTGGCGGTCGCGAAGCCGCCGCTGAACTGATCGGCAGCGCGGGTGCGCTCGCCGATGTGCTGTGGCAGCGGGAGACCGAAGCCAATCCGCATGACACGCCCGAGCGCCGGGCCGCCCTTGAATCGCGCCTCGGCGAAGTGACCGCGACGATCGGCGACGACGTCGTCCGCAAATATTACCGGCAGGATTTCGGGATGCGGCTTCGCAACCTGCTCGCGCCGGCCGGTCCGTCGCCGCGCCAGGCCCAGGGTGGCGGCCGTTCTGCGGCGTACGCGCGCGACTGGCGCGGGGGTCGCGCCGGCAATGATCGCAGGCCGCAGGATCGCGGCCGGTTCGTGCGCTGGCCGCCGCCACCGCTCACGAGCGGCGTGCCCTATGTGGTGGCCAGCCCGCAGCTCGCCGCCAGTTCCCTGCATCGCGGCCATCGCGCTGGCATTCCGCGCCGGGAAGCCTTGATCCTGCAGACGGCGCTGAACCATCCCTGGCTGCTGCATGACCATCTGGAAGATCTCTCCGGAATCGAATTCCGGCACCCGGATGCGGAGAAGCTCAAATTAGCGCTGATCGATGTCGTGGCCCACGATGGCGCCGCTGATGCGCAGGCGGCGGGTGGCACCCGCCGCCCGGCGAAGCCATGCGCGAGGAGCTGATCCGCCGCGGATTGGCCGATCAGATCGAGCGGATCGACAACGCCATCACCACGGTTTCGGTCTGGGGGGCTCGGCCCGAAGCAGGTTCGGACGATGTGGTGATGACCTGGACGCAACTGATTGCCTTGCATCGGCAATGGCACTCATTACTTAGGGAGCTGAAGGACGCCGAACTGGCGCTGGGACTTGAGACGACCGAAGCTAACTACTCCTGGTTGCAAGACGTTAAGGCCCGAATGTCGGTCGTCGATGGCACCGAAGCCCTGGTCGAGGGCTTTGGCGCCGCTTCAGGCCGCACTGCACAGACGCTATAAGTTGTGTTTGATCGGCCGGGCCTGGTCGTGCATGGACGTTGTCGCCAGGCTTTGAGTTTGGCAGGACTTGGCACTACGGCATTGGTTTCGCAGCGATATTTTTCGGTGCGAAGGGCTTGGGCGGGGGCGCCGACAACAGGGTTAATCGGAGCTTAGGGGGCTCCGGCCAGACTAGCGGCTTGCCGATTTGCAAGGTCGGAGGCCGTGACCGGTGTGCCGATGCCAGGCGCCGAAGGGCCGGCGCCGCGGTCGATGCGTGAGCGACCCCCATAGGGTAGGGGGTCAGAGTCATTCCCCTAAGGGTAGGGGGACGTGAGTTGTTCCCCGGTGGGGGATGTGAGGAGAGAGATTGATGCCGAGCAAGACCAAGGCCGCGCCACCGAAGGCAACGAGCGTGAAGGCCAGCATCGCCAAGGAGAAGGACGTCAAGGTCAAGGCCAAGGACGAGGCGCCGGAGAAGGACGGCGCCGAGACGCCGGATACCCCGCTGCCGTTGCTCGACCTTTCGGACGCCGCCGTCAAGAAGATGATCAGCACCGCCAAGAAGCGCGGCTATGTCACCTATGACGAGCTCAACGCCGTGCTGCCCTCGGAGGAGGTCACTTCCGAGCAGATCGAGGACATCGCTGGCGATGCTCAACGAGATGGGCATCAACGTCGTCGAGAACGAAGAGGCCGAGACGGCGAGGAAGGCGAGAAGGAAGAGCGACGACGACGACGAGGGCGGACGAGCTGGTCGAAGTCCACGCACAAGCTGCCGGCCAAGGCCGAAGCCAAGGAGCCGACCGAGCGCACCGACGATCCCGTGCGCATGTATCTGCGCGAAATGGGCTCGGTCGAGCTGCTGTCGCGCGAAGGCGAAATCGCCATCGCCAAGCGCATCGAGGCCGGCCGCGAGGCGATGATCGCGGGCCTGTGCGAAAGCCCGCTGACCTTCCAGGCCATCATCATCTGGCGCGACGAACTGAACGACAGGCAAGATCTTCCTGCGCGACATCATCGATCTCGAAGCGACCTATGCCGGCCCCGACGCCAAGGCGATGCCGGCGCCGGTCGGCCCCGATGGCCAGCCGCTGCCCGGCGTCCGGCCGGGCCATGGCCAGACTCCGCAGACCGCAGGCGCCCGCCACCGCGCCGCCGCAGCGCGACGCCGTTCAAGCCGCGCGCCGGCCGATGAGGCGGCGATGGCGAGGAGAAGGCCGGCCGAACCGCCGCCGAAGGCGACTTCGACGACGACGAGTATGCGAGAACTCGCTGTCGCTCGCCGCGATCGAGGCCGAGCTGAAGCCGAAGGTGCTGGAGACCTTCGACACCGTCGCCAACGACTACAAGCAGCTGCGCAGCCTGCAGGACCAGGACATCGCAGCTCAAGCTGCAAGAGCGGCAGTCGCTGTCGCCCGCGCAGGAGCGCAAGTACAAGAAGCTGAAGGACGAGATCATCACCGCGGTGAAGTCGCTGCGCGCTCAACCAGGCGCGCATCGACTCGCTGGTCGAGCAGCTCTACGACATCAACAAGCGCCTCGTCGGCCACGAAGGCCGCCTGATGCGGCTCGCCGAAAGCCACGGCGTCGCGCGCGAGGACTTCCTCAAGCAGCTATCAGGGCTCCGAGCTCGATCCGCGCTGGCTCAACCGCGTGTCCAAGCTCTCCGCCAAGGGCTGGAAGAACCTCGTCGCCAAGGACAAGGACAAGCATCAAGGACATGCGCAGCGACATCCAGACGCTCGCCGGCGAGACCGGCCTCGAGATCGGCGAGTTCCGCAAGATCGTGCACATGGTGCAGAAGGGCGAGCGCGAGGCGCGCCAGGCCAAGAAGGAAATGGTCGAGGCGAACCTGCGCCTCGTGATCTCGATCGCCAAGAAATACACCAACCGCGGCCTGCAGTTCCTCGACCTGATCCAGGAAGGCAACATCGGCCTGATGAAGGCGGTCGACAAGTTCGAGTACCGCCGCGGCTACAAGTTCTCGACCTACGCGACGTGGTGGATCCGGCAGGCGATCACCCGCTCGATCGCCGACCAGGCGCGCACCATCCGCATCCCGGTGCACATGATCGAGACGATCAACAAGATCGTGCGCACCTCGCGCCAGATGCTGCAACGAGATCGGCCGCGAGCCGACGCCGGAGGAACTCGCCGAGAAGCTCGGCATGCCGCTGGAGAAGGTGCGCAAGGTTCTCAAGATCGCCAAGGAGCCGATCTCGCTCGAAACGCCGATCGGCGACGAGGAGGATTCGCATCTCGGCGATTTCATCGAGGACAAGAACGCGATCCTGCCGATCGACGCCGCGATCCAGTCGAACCTGCGCGAGACCACGACGCGCGTGCTGGCCTCGCTCACGCCGCGCGAGGAGCGCGTGCTGCGCATGCGCTTCGGCATCGGCATGAACACCGACCACACGCTGGAAGAAGTCGGCCAGCAGTTCTCGGTGACGCGCGAACGCATCCGCCAGATCGAGGCGAAGGCGCTGCGCAAGCTGAAGCACCCGTCGCGGAGCCGGAAGCTGCGGAGCTTCCTGGATAACTGATCGTTATCCCACCCGGACATTGCCGCAAAATCATTGGCCCGCCCCTGGCGGGCCAATCTATATTGGACGCACCTTGGCGCGCGGATGCCGTGTTATGCCGATGGCCTGTCGCATCGCCATTTTGACGTTGTTCGCTATCGCCGGAGCCGTGTCCATGGACGTGCAAGGCCAGGCGCAAACCCCCGTCACGCTCGCCTCGCGGAATTGATCGCCAACCCGCCGGGCCTGCCGGCGATCGGGCGGTGGATGATTGCGCGTGACGGGACGATCGCGCATTGGCTCGGCGAGATCGTCGATGGCAAACGGCTGCACGAGCCGGTCAATGTGATCCTGATCGACGAAGGCGCAGCGAGCGCCGACGACGCAGGCAACGGCTCATCGCGGCTTCGGCTGCGGCGGGCTTTCCGGTCCGCTTCGGGCACTCGACCGGCTATCACGGTTTCATCGGCGGCGCGCTCTACGGCCAGCTCCCGCAGGGCCGCGACGACGCCTTCTCCAATCGGATTTTCGAGGAGAGCAACAACCACGGCCGCATCTTCGGCCCGCACCGTTTCGAGGGCGGCTATGTCTTCACCGGCGCGTTCAGCCGCGAGCGGGTCAATCTCCTGGAGTGGCCCGGACATCGCTATGCATCGTTCAACGAGGCGCGTGACGCGTTCGCGCGCGGGCTAGACGCTCGCACGGCCTTCAAGGCCTCGGGTTTCGTGCCGCTCGGCAACGCCGTCAACGAGGCGCAGATCACCACTGGCGACCACGATGGCCGCGCGGCGCTCATGCGCGCGCCGAAATAAGCGGCGACACTATTTCGCGGAGCGCCGCATGGACACGATGCGCATCGGCGCAATGCCGGATTTTTCCGCGATCGCGCTGTCCTGCTCGCCGATGGCGGCGCGTGCCGCTTCGTCGTCGCCGTCGAGGCCGCCCAGCACCGCAAGCGGAACCTTGCGATTGGAGCGCTGCGAGCCGTCCTCGTAGACGACATCGAACAACGCAAACTCACCCGAACTCCGCGTCCCTGGTTTCCGCGCCATGGTGTCGATTCCTTTCCGGGTTTCAAATAACAAAAACCCGGCGCCGAAGCGCCGGGCCCGGTCTTGCAACCGCCGATTAGACGGTCTGCAGATTGGTCGCTGCCGACTTGCCGCTGCGACGGTCGGCTTCCACGTCGAACGAAAGCTTCTGGCCTTCGTTGAGGTTGCTCATGCCGGCGCGCTCGACTGCCGAGATGTGAACGAACACATCCGGGCCGCCGTTGTCCTGCACGATGAAGCCGAAGCCCTTTTGGGCATTGAAAAACTTAACGGTACCTTGAGCCATATTGCTCTCCATGAACGCACAAAGGCGTCTGCCGCCCGCGCAACCATTTGCGCGGGTCGATATCCGGTTTGCGTGTTCTTGGGGAAGGCCCTTGCGGGCAGATCAAGGCAGGCAATCGCGAATGACGGCTATATGGGGGTTCCCACCCGGAATTGCAACCGCGTTGCGCAAGGGAAGCCTTCTTATACTTACCCGACCATATCCTTCGGCGGCCGTGTAGGTGTCGTCCCTGCGCGTGCGAGCGACGGATATTTGCGCCATAACGATCGTGATGGCGAACCGAACCGAGATCGAGGCGGCGCTCCGGCATTTGGCGCCCCGCATGCCCAAGCATGAGTTTGGGGCAGTCGTCGATCACGCGCTCGACAGCCACGGCCTGCGCGGCGCGGCTGCGGAGACGGCTGCCTGGCTGTCATTGGTGGCTTATGTGCGCCACGCCCTGACCGACTATGACGACCTGATGGGGCAGGGCTACGACCGAGACAGCGCGCGGTTCTTCGTCACCGGCGAGATGGAACGGGTGCTGGCGGAATGGGGCGTGCGTCGTCCGCTGAGCGCGGACGACTGATGGCGTGCAAGGATTGCGGGGTGGGTGAAGCCCGCGCGGCAATCGCAGGTCAGGCGCCCGCCTCTTGATCGAGAGCGCCGCCGCGAACCTTCAGGACGTCCTGCATGGCGTTCTGGATGCGGTCGAGCGCATGCGACGCTTCGGCGGCGCGCTCTTCCGCGTCGTCGCCCCGCTGCTGGGCTGCCTGCAGGTCGGCGGTGAGGGCGTCGATCCGCTGCTGATACATCTTTTCCGACTGGTCGAGCCGGGTCCGCAACTCCTTGGCCTCGGCTTCCGCCACGCGGCGACGGGTTTCGGCCGCCTCGAGCACGCGTTCGGCGAGCCGCATTTCTTCCTGCATATGCGCGACCGCCGCTTCGGCGCGCGCGACCACTTCCGCAGCATTGTCTTCGGTCGCGCGGATCAATTCCGCGGCCCGCTCGACCAGGTCGAGGCCGGCCGCGGCCGGATCCGCCTCGCGTGCGAAATCTTGTTGTTCTTCTTCTCGATGCTGGTCCATGGTTCTTGTCTCCAACTCGTACACCCCGACTTATTTATTCTGGGATCGACAATTGCCGCAGATCGCCGTCCACGGCGGCGGTTCCCTGCTCGGGGTTCGCCGGTCCGGCCGTCTCCGGGCTTTCTGAATAGATGGGCAGGCCGAGCGTCGCGATCAGCTGGCGCACTTCCAGGCGCGCGAGCACATGCGAAATGCTGGGCTTGATGCCGAGCTGGGACGTTTCGAATGAATCGAAGGTCGTGAGCCCGAGCGGGAAGAACTCCCGGTACACGACGCGCTCGACCAGGCCGCTCGCGGTCCGGAAGTAGCCTTCGCGCGCCAGCGAGTCCAACGCATCGACGACGCCGCGCTCATTGCGGGACGCCAGCGGCGACATCCGGTTGCGCACCACGATCCAGTCGGTCTCGCGTTGGTCGAGGGTCCGGCGCCGCGCATCGAGCGCCTTGCGCACGGTATCGGCATAACGCGACGGACGCATCATCGTGTCGGGGGTCGGCCCCATGCTGAAGATCACGTCAAGGTCGACGAAGCTGTCGTTGATCGGGGTGATGAGGGTATCGGCGAGCCCGTGCGCGAACAGGTTGAGCGAGCCGCCGGTGCCGGCGGTATCGATCAGGATGAAGTCGCATGCCGTGATCCCAGGACCGCATCAGCGACGCCAGCGCGTCGATGCGATCGGCGTCGCGCCAGACCGCATCGGCCTGCCTGAGATCGTCGATGCAGAAATGCTCCGGCACATGCAGCGGATAGCGCTCCGCTTTGGCCGACACGCGCCGGTTTTCCATGTAGCGGGTCAGCGTGCGCTGCTCGTGATCGAGGTCGATGGTGGTGACGCGCTGGCCGGCCTTGATCAGGGCAATCGCGATGTGCATCGCGAGCGTTGATTTGCCGCTGCCCCCTTTTTGATTGCCGAGCAGAATAACGTGGGGCCCGGATGATGACGCGAACATGGGTGGTCCTGGGGTTACGAGCACTCGTCTTCGAATACGTTCAATAAGTACATCAGGTCGCTGACGCTGCACCGTTAGATGTTTTTTAACGTTACCCGCCGCCGCCCCGGTGCGCCCATCGGCGCAACACTATGGAACGCGCGACAACGTCTCCGGTTCCAGCGTCGGAACCTTTATCTTATCTAGTATTTTACCGTTACGGGAGCGAGGTTACAGTCAATAATTCATTACTAGCGCTAATCCGCGAGCTTTTCGCATAAAAATGCCGAAAGTTCGGCCTCGGACGGTCGAAGACCGCCGGAAGGAGCGCCTCCACAAGGTGGCTCCAGCCACCGGTTTGAACGGATATAGGGCGCTAAATAGGGAGCGAACCATGGCTTTTCGGACTTTGCCGGCGGTCCTACCGCTGCTCGCGGGCGTGGTTGCGGCCGTCGCGGCCACCTCCGCGCCGGCCCAGGACTACCCAAGCCGCCCGATCCGGCTGATCGTGCAGACCCAGCCGGGCGGCCTGATCGACCAGCTCGCGCGCACCTTCGGGCAAAAGCTCACCGAAAACACCGGGGCCGTGGTGGTAGTCGAGAACCGCACGGGCGGGGGCGGGCTGATCGCCGCCGAGCATGTGCTCAATTCCCCGGCCGACGGCTACACCGTCTATGTCGCCTCGCACGGCTCGCAGGCGATCCACCCGCATCTCACCAAGCTGTCCTTCGACCCGGTGAAGGCATTCGCGCCGGTGATCTATCTCGCCACCACGCCGACGCTCCTGGTCGTGCATCCGTCGGTGCCGGCCAAATCGCTCCAGGACTTGATCGCGCTCGCCAAGGCCAACCCGGGCAAATTCACCTACGCCTCGCAGGGTAACGGCTCGTCCGGCCACGTTGACCGGCGAGCAGTTCAAGCAGCTTGCCGGCGTCGACCTCGTGCACGTGCCGTACAAAGGCGCGGCGCCGGCGGTGCGCGACCTGGTCGCCGGCCACGTCGCGGTGATGTTCGACACCGTCGCGTTTTCGCAGGAGCAGGTGACGGGCGGCAAGCTGCGCGCGCTCGCGGTCGGCGCGGATGCGCGGGTGAAGTCGCTGCCGGAGGTGCCGACCATGGCGGAAGCGGGCCTGCCGGCGATGCAGGGCAGTCCCTGGTTCGGCCTGGTGGTCGCGGCCGGCACGCCGCGGCCGGCCGATCGATTGGCTCAATCGCGAGGCGATCAAGGCGTTCACCGCCAAGGACGTGCAGGCGCGCTACGACGCGCAAGGCTTCACGCTGCCGCTCGGCACGCCGGAAGCGTTCGCCGCGCACATCGCCACGGAGTTCGAAACGCTGGGGCGAGGTGATCCGCCGCGGCAACATCTCGCTGAAATAGCGGTGTCTAACGTTGATCGCCACGCGGGCGCGGTGCGACGCTGCAAATCAGGCAGCCCTTATAGTTCCGCGACAAAGCAGCGGACTTGGTGGGCTCCCTCTCCCGCTGGGGAGAGGGTTGGGGTGAGGGGGAGTAGGTCTATCGATAGACCCTAACCCCTCACCCCACCCCTCTCCCCATGGGAGAGGGAGCCGACCGAGTTTGCGGCACAAACATGCGCCGCCTGGGCGATCGTGACTGCGTCGTCATTTGAAGCTTGCGCCAGTGCCGCTATAGAATTCACCGATGCGGCATGTCGAAACCATCATCGTCGGCGGCGGTCCCGCCGGTAGCACCTGCGCGCGGCACCTGGTGGCGAACGGCCACGAGGTGCTGGTGCTCGACAAGGCGCGGTTTCCGCGTCTGAAGCTTTGCGCCGGCTGGATCACCGGCAAGGTGATGCGCGATCTCGCCTTCACCGCCGCCGACTATCCGCATCCGATCCTGCCGCTCGATATCCGCACGCATTTTTTCCGCCTGCCGTTCGCGCTGCCCTGGTTTCCGACGCCGGGGCCGGACTACTCGATCCGCCGCGTCGAGTTCGACGCCTGGCTGCTCAAGCGCTCGGGCGCGGAGGTGGTCGAGCACGAGGTCAAGTCGATCGTGCGTGACGGCGAGCGCTATGTCCTCGACGGCGCCTATTCCTGCCGCACGCTGGTCGGCGCCGGCGGCACGATGTGTCCGGTGCGGCGCGCGCTGTTTCCCGACGGCCGCATCAAGTCGCGCCAGATCGTGACGCTGGAGCGCGAGTTCGCCTATCCCGCGCGTGCCGACACCTGCCACCTGTATTTCGTCCGGCGCGGGCTCGTCGGCTACGCCTGGGTGGTGCCGAAGGGCGACGGCTTCGTGAACATCGGCATCGGCGGCAAGGCGCGCTACTTCCGCAAGTCCGGCACCAAGATCCACGACCACTTCCGCGCCTTCATCGCCGACCTGGTGCGGGACGGGCGGCTCGACGCCGCGAGCCGCCGCCAATCTCGACGAGACCGGCCATCCGTATTTCCTCTACACCGCGGCCGGCGAGGTGAAGCGCGACAACTGCTTCCTGATCGGCGATTCCGCCGGGCTCGCGACCGTCGACCTCGGCGAGGGCATCGGCCCGGCGGTGGAAAGCGGCCTGATGGCGGCGCAGGAGATCCTCGGCACCGGCACCTATCGCAAGGACGCGATCACCGCGCTGTCGTTCGGCGGCGTGATGGGCCGGCTGATGCGGCGCGCCAACCGGCGGCATGTGGAAGTGGGGTAGGGGGCGAGACACTCGCTCGCGTTTGCCCGCATCCTTTCCCGCCATTCCCCCGTATCTCCGCCAAACCCCGCGCCGCCACCGGCGGCGCATGATGCGGAGAGTTGAGCCATGAAAATCCGACCGGCCGTATTTTTCCTGGTGCTTGCGGTGCTGACCGTCGTGCTATGGGCGTTTCTGGCGATCGCGATTGCGCCGTCGCGGGCGCGCGCCGAGGCGCAGGAGAGCTACGCCAGCTGGCCGCTCATGCGCTCGACCTTCCCGTCGACCGGCGGCAACGGCTTCACCATCAAGGGCTACGATCCGGTCATCACCGGCGGCAAATGCGTCACCACCTTCATGGCGGTCGAGCCGGGCGACAATCCCAAGGTCTATGCCAACGTCGCCGAGTTCGAGGCGGTGCCGGCGCAAGGCGGCACGCTCTGCCGTGACGGCAAGTGGCGCGCGTTCGAAGGCGGCGCGAGCGGCACCACGCCGTTCCGCTTCTTCGTCAAGGACGGCGTGTTCCGCGCGGTGCCGTAAGGGTAGCGCGCTCGTGTCCCGGACGCGCGGTGCAGCGCACGCACAGATGGGTTTGCGTAGCCTGCGTATGCCTGACGGCGTGCGGTGCACCGCCGATCCGGGACCCAGCTTCATTCCGCGAAAGAACCTGGGTCCCGGGTCTGCAGCACACCACTAGCGTGCTGCGCTGCGCCCGGGACACGAGAACCGTAGCGCTGTGCGCGACGACCAACTTGGCTCGGACGACTACCAGCGCCGGTGGCCCGGGCCCCAGTCGCGATAGTGGCCGTAGCTGCGCGCGACATAGGGACCCTGCGCGCGCGCGTAATAGCGCGGATAGGCGCCGTAGCGCGGATAGACATAAACCGGTCGCGGCCGCACGTAGTAGGGCTCGTAGTAAGGCTCAGGCGCGACCACGACCGCCGGCGGCGGGTAGTAGACCCGCGGCGGCGCCGGCACATAGCCATACCGCGCTGGCGGGGGAGCCGGCGGATAGACCTCCGGCTCGGCTGGTTGGCCGTAATCCGGCGCACCGTAATACTGCGGGATGTCGGCAGCGCGCGCCGGCTGAACGGCACTGCCAATGACAGCTGCTGCAACGAGCGCGGCAACGGTGGAGTAAGCGAACGGAATCATGCAGGGGGCCTCGGTTGATCGGTTCGATGCCACCAGCAAAATCGGGACGCGCGGCGGAATTTGAGCCGGCGCACGGCGGATTGAAGGAATTTGTGAGCCGCTAGTCAGTGACGATCAGTCGGTCTTCGGCGGCAGACCGGTCTTCTCGTCGACGATGCAGCAGCTCGAGATGTAGCCCGAATAGCTGCGCCAGGTCGCGGCGCACCACGGCCGCGTGTTGTCCTCGGCCGCGAAGCAGGCGCCGATCGCGATCCCGGTCGCGCCCGCCGGAACGGCGATGACCACGGGATATTTGACCGCGGGACCGCTGCGCAGATTCTGCACGCCACCCGACACGTTCGGCAATACGCGGAAGGTCGTGCGCGGAGGCAGAGCCGCCGGCGCTGTTGGCACCGGCAGCGGCGGTTCCGGCCGCGCCACCACGGCCGGGCGTTCGGCCGCGACGTTTGGCTCGGCCTGCGGCTGCGGCTCAGGCTTTGCGGCGATGATGATTTCGTCGCCGGAGGTTTTGTCGGGCGGCGGCGTCGGTCGGAAAAAATCGGGCGCGAGCGCCAGTGCGCCGACCACGAGCAGCGCGATTGCGGCCACCGACATCCAGACCGCGCGCCGTCGCTTCGGTTTGCCGGCTGCGGCGATCACGGCGACGCTCGCGTCGGCTTTCGTATCGGCTTTACCCGGCGCCAGAATGGCGTCGATCGAGCGGGTGAGGCGGTCCATGTGCGCGCGGAAATCGCGCCCGATATCGATCGGCGCGGCGTTGATGTAGGCGAAGTCGCGGATGCTCTCCGGCAGTTCGGCGGCGCCAGGCATCGCGGCGTTGTCGATCAGCACCGGAATCAAGGTGAGGCCTTGTCGCAGCGCCGCCTCGATCTCGACGCGGACGGGATCGGCTTCGTCCTGGATGCGGCTTGCGCCCTCCGCCTTTTTGCCGAGCCAGGTCGGCCCGACCACCGCCAACAGGATGTCGGCATCGCGCAGCGCGTCCTGGATGTGGTGGCGGAAATCGGTGCCGAACGGGATGCGGTCGATGTCCATGAACACCGACGCCTCGCCATAGCGATCGACCAGGCGGTCGAAGATACGGCCGGCGGTGGCGGCGGAATCCGAGCGGCGGTACGAGACGATGATCTTGCTCATCCCTCAGAGGTCCGACACCGGCTCCGCCGGCCCTGTCCGCCGGCAAAGATCATGCCTGCGGGTTCGCAGGCTGACACGCAAATCTTGGCACGCAGAACTTATGCACGCAGATTTTGGGGCTTGGTTATTCCATGCCTTCGACGATACGGAAATCGCGCTCGCCGGCCTTGTTGAACACCTTCAGCGCCGCCTGATAACCCGGCCCGTCGTGACACGCGACGGCGGCGGCGACGCTCGGGAATTCCACGATGACGATGCGCTGCTTGAGGCCGGCTTCGTAGGCGACGTCAGCGTTGCCGCGGGCGAGGAATTTGCCGCCAGCGGCCAGGATCGCCGGTCCCGCAAGCTTCGCATATTCCGCCACCGCATCCGGGTTGGTGATCGACCGATAGCACGATACCCAATACGCCTTCGCCATGTCCGTCTCCGTCGCCTCGTTGCTCAACGCCCCGTCTATCCGGGCGGGGCGGAGACTAGCGCGGCCGGCGGCGGAAGGGAAACCGCGTCCTTCACGGTCAAGTGGGACGCAACCCAAGCTCGACGTCGCTGGCGGAATGGCCGTACTTGTCGCGCGGCGGCCACGGCCGCGAGCGCCAGTGCGGCGAGAACGCGAAGCTCGACACCCGCCGGCCCGGCGGCAGCGCGCCGTTGCCACAGCCTTTGGCGTAGTCGTAGTAGGACTTCACGACCTCCTCGCGGCTGACTTGTTGCGCCGCCGGATGCGCGAGGCAGGCATCGCGCCAGCGCCGCACCCGCGTGAGCGTGTCGGCCGGCAGATCGAAGTCCTCATAATAGTCCAGGAACCAGAACCGCGCGAACAGCGGCGCGAACACGCATTCGGCCAGGCCGAAACGCTCGAACAGAAACACGCCGTCTGGATTGTGCGCGGCGAGGGCGTCATCGAGGCGGGCGTATTGCGCCAGCATGTCGGCATGCAGCGCGTCCCGCTGCGCCGGGTCTTGATTCATGACCAGACGGTAGCCGGCCGCGGTGAACGGACCTTCGAGCGCGATCAGCATGGCCTCGACCGCGCGTTGATGAGCGTCGGCGCGTGTGATCGGTGGGTCGATGGTTTCGTCGAGGTAGCGCAGGATGACGAGACTCTCCTTGAGCACGCCGCGCTCGGTCTGCATCACCGGCAGCGTGGTCGAGCCGCGGGTGAGCGCGAGCAACGCCGGATCGCGCGGCCGGGTGATGTCCGCGACGCGGAATTCAACCGCGTCGCTGCGCTCCTTGAGTGCCAGCAGGATTTCAAGCCGTTGCGAGAACGGGCAGACGGGGATGTGGTGCACGATCGGGCGCATATTGGAGAAATTCCAGAAATCGGCTCAAGCGGCCGCAACATGTCTACAATTCGGCTGCGAGGCTGTCGCCTTGCTTGCCGGTTTGATCCAGATCAACGTCCAAACCTTGCGGCTGCCTGAATTTGTCGACGCATCTTAAGGATTGCGCGACCATGAAACAGGACATCCCCGGCACCACTTTTTTCGACGGCGATCAGGCGCAGAAAGGTCTCGCGCTTAATCGCATGTGCTTCTCGTTCAACTCGGCCGAAAACCGCGCTGCCTTCCTGAAGGACGAGGATGCGTATTGCGCCAAGTATGGCCTGAACGCCGAGCAGCGGGCGGCCGTGCGCGAGCGCAGCGTGCTCAAGCTGATCGCGGCCGGCGGCAACGTCTACTACCTCGCCAAGCTCGCCGGCATCTTTGGGCTCAATGTGCAGGACATCGGCGCGCAGCAGACCGGGATGTCGGTCGATGCGTTCAAGGCGAAGCTGGCCGATGCCGGGAACGCCGCAGCAAGGAGCACAAGCCATGGCTGAGATCATCGGCGGCGTTGCGACGACCCACGTTCCGTCGATCGGCGGGGCGATCGCCAACAACAAGCAGAACGATCCGTATTGGAAGCCGTTCTTCTCGGGGTTCGACTATGTGCACCGCTGGCTTGCGGACACCAAGCCGGATGTCGCGGTGGTGTTCTACAACGATCACGGCCTCAACTTCTTCCTCGACAAGCTGCCGACCTTCGCGATCGGCGCCGCCAAGGAGTATCGCAACGAAGATGAAGGCTGGGGCATTCCGGTGTCGCACTCGGTCGCCGGGCATCCTGAGCTGTCCTGGCATCTGGTCAATGCGCTGGTCGCCGACGACTTCGACATGACGGTCTGCCAGGAGATGCTGGTCGACCATGCCGTCACGATTCCGCTGGCGCTGATGTGGCCGCCCGCGGCGAAGACCGGCCAGTGGCCGGTGAGGATCGTGCCGGTCGAGATCAATACCGTGCAGCATCCGCTGCCGTCGCTGGCGCGCTGCCTCAAACTCGGCCGCTCGATCGGCCGCGCGCTCGAGAGCTATCCGGAGAACCTGCGCGTGGTCGTGGTCGGCACCGGCGGGTTGTCGCACCAGCTCGACGGCGAGCGCGCCGGCTTCATCAATAAGGACTTCGACAAGCAGTGCATGGATGCGCTGGCGAAGGAGCCGGAGGCGATCACGCGCCACTCGATCCACGATCTGGTTGAACTGGCAGGCGCCCAGGGCGTCGAATTGCTCAACTGGATGGCGATGCGCGGCGCGCTCACCGGCGCGGTGACCGAAGTGCACCGCAACTACCATATCCCGGTGTCGAACACCGCCGGCGCAACCATGGTGTTCGAGAACCGGCCGACCGCACGGCTGCGCGCGGCCTAGTATTGCCGCCTCCTGAGCCGCCGGACCCGCCGCATGCCGCATGGCGCGGGGCGGCCGCCTGCGCTACTGTTGGGCCGTGACAATAATCCCGAGGGGAAACGCCGTGTCTCGATCCGTGTCTCAACTCAAGCCGTTCCGTTTCGCCGCCGCGCTGATCGCGGGGCTGGCGGCGCTGTCCGCGCCCGCCGCGGCGCAGACCTTTCCGACCCAACCCATTCGCATCATCGTGCCGACGCCGCCCGGCGGCGTCGCCGATCTGCTGGCGCGCGCGGTCGCGCAAGGGATTTCTGCCAACACCGGTAAGACCGTGATCGCCGAGCAACGCACCGGTGCCGGCGGCGTGATCGCCGCCGACTTCGTCGCGAAAGCGGCGCCCGACGGCTACACGATTTACATGGGCTTCCATCCCACCCAGTCGATCCTGCAGCACTTGCAGAAATTGCCCTACGACCCGGCCAAGGACTTTGAGCCGATCATCCTGGTCGGCTCTTCGCCCAATATGCTGGTGGTAAATCCGTCGCTGCCGGTGAAGACACCGAAGGACCTCGTCGAATACGCGCGCAAGAACCCGGGCAAGATCTCATTCGGCTCGCCCGGCAACGGTTCCTCCGGCCATATAGTCGGCGAGCAGTTCAAGATCATGCACAAGCTCGATCTGGTCCACGTGCCCTACAAGGGCGCGGGGCCGGCGGTGATCGACTTGGTCGCTGGGCACATCCAGATGATGTTCGACATCGTGCCGCTGGCGCGCGAGCAATTGCTCGCGGGCAAGGTGCGTGCGCTGGGCGTGATGTCGCCGCAGCGCCTGCCGGTGGTGCCGGACGTGCCGACCATGGCCGAGCAGGGGATGCCGGAGCTTGAGGGCGGACCATGGTTTGGCCTGCTGGCGCCCGCGAAGACGCCGCGTCCGATCATCGATTGGCTCAACGCCGAAACCAAGAAAGCAATGTCGTCGCCGGATATCCGGGCGAAGCTGACCGCGCTCGGCGTGAACCTGCCGCTCGGCAGCCCGGACGAGTTCCGCAAGCATATCGCCGGCGAGACCCAGCGGTGGGGCGACATCATCAAGCGCGCCGGGATCAAGCTTTAGTCAGCGGCGCAAGACGAGGGGGCCGCGCGCGCTCAGCGCCGGCCGCGCTCCGAGCGCTTCATCTCGGCCTTCTCTTCCCTGCTCGGCTTGGCGCCGGCGCGGCGAAGGCTCTTGATACGCGACGGCGGCAGGCCGGACTTTTCGGCGATCTCGCGATCCTGCGCCTCGATGATCGCGCGGGCCGGCTCATCGCCCTCAAGGCCGCCAAGCGCCGCCAGCGGCACCCGGCGGTTGGAACGCTGGGTACCGTCCTCATACACGACGTCAAACAGAACGTAATCACCGCCGGTGCGGGATCCGGGTTTGCGGGCCATTTCGGTTGGTCCTTCTTGTTGTCGGTCACCACAAAGCAAGAAGCCCGGCGGGTTTAGCGCCGGGCTCCAGATCGTTCAAGCCATCGCTCAGACGGGCTGCAGATTGGTGGCCGCCGACTTGCCGGTCTTGCGATCGGCCTGGACCTCGAACGTCAACTTCTGACCTTCGACCAGGCTGCGCATGCCGGAGCGTTCGACCGCGGAAATGTGAACGAACACGTCCGGACCGCCTGTATCCAGTTGGATGAAGCCGTAGCCTTTCGTGGTGTTGAAGAACTTGACGGTACCTGTCGCCATGGTGGGCTCCTTCAGAAAACGCTCAAAGGCGTCTATGGCCCGCAAAAACCATTCCTGCAGGCCGCATATCCGGATTTGGCGTTGTCTTGGGAAAGCCCCGGGGGGCGCATACAAGTCAGGCGAAATCGCGAACGGCGGGGATATAGGCGGGGCCGGGGGGATTTGCAATCCAGTTCGGGCCTTTCTGAGGGCCGCTTAAGGTGTCGATTGCGCCCCTGGGGACGCGAAATACGCGCGGTCTTCCGCCGATTGGGTCCACCCCGGTCGCCCGCGCCAGTCGGTAAAGTGCGAGCGCATGTCTTTGCCGTAACGCACGCGGAACAACAGCGTTCGCTCCTGTCCGTTCTCGTATTCATGCAGTTCGCCCGGCGGGTGCACCACGAACGAACCGGGCACCACGGCCACAGTCTGCGTCGGCGTGCGCATGGTGCCGCCGCCGGAAAAGCAGAAATAGATCTCGGTCGCCTCGGGGTGGCAGTGATTGGGACTGATCTGGCCAGGCTCCCAGCAGGCCACGGTGACGTCGCCGTCCTCGACTTTGCCGAGCACCTTCTCGACGTGCTTCTGCGGGTCCCAGGCTTGCTCGCGTTCGAGATTGAAAACGTGCATCGCATCACCTCCGTGGCCAACACCGGCGTCTTCGTCGCGGCGCCCGCAAAGGTTTGCGTGCCTGGGCGGGCGCCGTTATCCTTTAAGCCCATGACCCATCATAGTCCGTCCACCGCAGTTCGTCCGCCGGGACGCCGCTGGTATGTCGTCGCCGCGGTCATCGCGGTCGCGGGCTGGACAGCAATGGGTCTTTTCATGGCATCACGCCTCGGTGGCTCAGCCGAACGCATGATGCGGGTTGTGGTGCCGGGACAGGCGGATCTCATGCTCAACGAGCCGGGGACCTACACCATCTTCCACGAGCACCACAGCACATTCGAAGGCCGGGTTTACCGCGTGGACACCGTGTCCGGACTCAAGATCACGGTGCGCGCCCGGTCGAGCGGTCAGGTGATGCCGCTCCAGAACGCCATCGGCTCGCGCTACACCGTCGGCACCCAAGCGGGCCGGTCACTGTTCGACGTCGTGATTCCCGCCGCCGGCACCTATGAAATTTCCGCGGCGTACGATGGCGGCCGTCAGCAGCCGCAAACCGTGCTGGCAATCGATCGCGGGTTTGTCGGCGACCTGATTGTGACCATTCTCGGCGCTCTTGCCATGGCGTTCACGGGGACGGGGGTGGCGACCGCCATTGTCGTCGTCGTATTCATCAAGCGACGGCGCGCGAAACGCGCTGCGGCCGCCTGATGGATCAATCCGTGATGGCAACGGCGATGCGTTTGATGCACTTCCCGACCCCACCCGGATCGTGCAATCTGTATTCACTATCTCCCCGCCATCGTCACACCATGCAGGCCAGACTATGAAAGTTGGTATCTTCGATCACGTCGAGCGCAGCGCCGACCGCACGATCGCGCAAACGTTCGACGAGCGTCTTAAATTCGCAGCGGCCGCAGACGCGGCCGGCATCTACTGCCTGCATGTTGCCGAGCATCACGCGACGCCGCTCAACCTGGTGCCGGTGCCGGGCGTGTATCTTGGCGCGCTCGCGCGCGCGACCAAGCGGATGCGGATCGGGCCGCTGGTGTACCTGCTGACGCTGGTTTCACCGCTGCGGCTCGCCGAGGAGATCTGCATCCTCGACCATCTCAGCAACGGGCGGCTCGAAGTCGGCGTGGGCCGCGGGGTGTCGCCTTATGAACTCGCCTATCACAAGGTTGCCGCGGCGGAATCGCGCGACATCTTTATCGATGCGTTCAACTGCCTGTCCGCCGCGCTGACCAACGACACGTTCAGCCATGCGGGCCCGCACTATTCCTACAAGGACGTGCCGATGGCGCTGCGGCCGTTGCAACAGCCGCATCCGGCATTCTGGTACGGCTCGTCGAACACCACCGGCGCCGCGTGGTCGGGCGATCACGGCATGCATTTTGTCGCCAACGGTCCGACCGACTACGCCAAGGTCAACATCGACGCGTATCGCGATGCACTGGCCAAGCGTGGCGGCGCGCTGCAGCCGAAGCCGGAGTTCAAAGGCGGCGCGGCGATCGGCGCGCTGCGGCACATCGTGGTGGCGGAGACCGACGAGGAGGCGCGCAAGCTCGCCAAGCCGAATGTCGACTACCACGTCGGCAGTTTGAACTGGCTGCGCAAAAAGCACGCCCAGAACGAGGCCCAGGTGAGGGGATTGGTGCCGCGCGGCATGACCTTCGAGGAGTGGGAGAAGGATGGCATGGCGATCGCCGGCAGCCCGAAGACGGTGCTGGCCGAAATCGAACGCCAGGCCGACAAGCTCGGTTTGAACTATTTGCTCGCCTATCTGTTCTTCGGCAATCTGACGCTTGAGCAATCGCTGCGCTCGCTCGAGCTGATGCGCACCGAAGTGATGCCGAAGCTGGAGATGACTGTGATCCCCAACCACTGCAGTTCTCTCGCCGCCCTCATCCTGAGGAGACTGCCACAAGCGCGTCTGACGCGCGTCTTCGACGCGCTATGGCGGGCGTCTCGAAGGATGGGGCGACCCCATCGCTCCGCGACGGGTGCTCCGCACCCTCCTCAGCGAGTGGCCGCCAGGGCCGAGAGCGGGGCCGGAGCTCATAGACCATGTCCATCATTATCACCGACGCGGATGCCGAACGTCTCCTTTCCATCCCGGAAGCGATCGAGGCGATGCGCATCGCCTTCGGCGATTTCGCTGAAGGGCGAGCCGCCAACCCGCCGCGTCTGCGCTATAGCGCCAGCACGCCCGATCCGACGCGCCGCTATACCGCCAACATCCATGCCGGATCGGTCGAAAGCGCTGGCGTCGCCTGCGTCCGCGCGGGGTCGGCGTTCACGCCGGTGCAGACGGCCGACGGACGCAAGATCACCATTGCCAACGACGTCAACTACACCATCATCATTCTCTACGATCTGCGCACCGGCGAGCCGCTCGCCTTCATGCACGAAACGTATCTCTCAGGTCTGCGGGTCGGGGCGACGTCGGCGCTCGCGGTGTCGCTGGCCGCGCGCGAAGACGCCGAGGTGCTCGGCCTGTTCGGCACCGGGATGCAGGCCGCTCCCAATTGTCGTGCCATATGCGCGGTGCGTCCGATCAAACGGGTCAAGGTGTTCAGCCCCAATCCCGCGCATCGCGCCGCCTTCGTCGAGCAGATGGCGGGGGAGCGTTTCGAAACCGTTGCGGTTGACGATCCCCGCGAGGTGGTCCGCGGTGCGCACGTCGTGGCCTGCGCCACCAATACCAAGGTGCCGGTGCTGCGCGGCGAGTGGCTCGAGCCCGGGCAGATGGTCGTCACCATCGCGAATTCGGACGTCATCAATGCCCGCCACGAGGTCGACGAGACGACCTTTGCGCGCGCCAGCGAGATCATCATCAACGATTGGGACAGCGTTGCAGCCAACGGCCAGGTGGAATTGTCGGAGCCGATCGCGAAAGGGTTGGTGCAGCGCGACAACGTGCATGAGCTGGGCGACGTCGTCGCTGGCAAGGTCGCGCTCAAGCGCGATCCCGGCGGCATCGTCTTTTACAAGAACAACACTGGCCTCGCGATGCAGTTCGCCGCCTGCGGCGCGATCCTGCACCGCAAGCTCCTGGCCGAAGGCACCAACCGCACCATCCCGACCGAATGGTTCGCCAGCGGGAAGCCGCATATTTAAGGCGATTGCATTGTTGCACTGCACCCCAACCGTCGGCGACCTTACTCGACAACCTCCAAATTCCAGGTCATGCTCGTGTTTATAGGGGATTTACGGGCAAACTTTTTCCATGGCCGGGATGGAAGAAAGCCTGGGGCGCGCGCGCCGCGCGCCGTCAGTGTTGCGTTGGGCGGAGCGAAGCGCGTTCGCGCGTACGCTGATCGTTGCGATTTCGGTGATCAGCGCGGTGTGGCTGCTGGCCATGAGCCGCTGGATCCTGACCGACAGCGTGGTACCCTGGGATTCCAAAAACCAATTCTATGCCTTCTATCGCTTCCTCGCGTCGGCGCTTGAGTCCGGCGCTTCGCCGTTTTGGAATCCGTATCACTATGGCGGCCATCCAAGCATCGCCGACCCGCAATCCTTGATCTTTGCGCCGTTGATGGTGCTTTACGCACTGTTCGATCCGACGCCGTCGTTGCGCACCTTCGATCTCCTGGTTCATGTGCATCTCTTGATCGGCGGATTGTCGGTCGCCGCGATCGGTGCGCGGGCGCGCTGGCCGGTCGCCGCCTGTGTGCTGGCGGCGGTGGTGTTCATGTTCGGCGGTGCCGCCGCCGGCAGGCTTCAGCACACCGGCATTATTCTCAGCTACGGGCTGTTCCCGCTGGCGCTGCTGCTGCTGCAGCTTGCGCTTGAGCGCTGTTCGCTGCTGATTGGTTTGGCGTTTTCGACGGTTGCCGCTGCCGTGGCGCTCGGGCGCAACCAGGTGGCGATGCTGCTCTGCTTCGTGCTCATGGCCGTGGTGGTCGCTGAAATCATGAACGCTGAGCGGCCGCTCCTGTATCTGCGCCAGCGTCTTGCCGTGCTGGTCGTCATGACGCTCGCCGGCCTCGTGTTGATCACCGTGCCGATGCTTCTGACCATGCAATTTGCGGCGCTATCCAATCGCCCGGAGATCACGCTTGATCACGCGATGCTCGGCTCGCTGCATCCCGCCGGCTTGGCGCAGCTCGCGGTCGCGGACATCTTCGGCTCGCACCGACCCGACTATTGGGGACCGAACGTCGCCACCGAGCCATTGGTTTCGCTCACCGATGATAGCTTCAACTATATGTTCGTCGGTTCGGTGCCGATGATCCTGCTGCTCTGGTTTGGAATCGCCGGCGGTCGGCTGTTCCGGCGCGGTCGGCTGTTGCTCGCCGCCGCCGCAGGGCTGGCGCTGGTCTATGCGCTCGGCCGCTATACGCCGTTCTTTGCATGGGCGTTCGACTTCGTGCCGGGCGTGAGCCGGTTCCGCCGTCCGGTCGACGGCAGTTTCATTTTCGTCGTCATGCTCGCGCTGATCTGCGGCGCACTGCTCGCCGACTATGTTCGGGAGGGCGTGCCGCGCGGGCGCCTCGCGGCAAGCGTGATCGTCGGTCTGGCGACGGTGGCACTGATCGCTTGCGGCGTGAGCTTCTCCGGCCGAACCGGGCATTCCGGCGATGCCATGATCGCGGTTCTCGCCGGCGCGCCGATTGCGGCAGCCGCGATCCTGATGCTCGTGTTCGCGCGCGGTCAACGGATGCGTGGGATCGCAGCGGTCGCGGTGACCTTGATCGCTGTTGCCGAGCTCCTGTGGTGGAACACGGCATTTCGACTCAATGCCGAGCCTCGCGACGCTTATGCTGTTCTGGAACGGCCGGCCGGCGGTGCTGCCGCCGCACTCGACCTGGTCGAACGCTATGTCGCCGACCGCCGCAGCAAAGGTGAGCGTCCCCGCGTCGAAGTCATGGGGCTCGGCGGGCCCTGGCAAAACATCGCGATCGTTCGCGCGCTCGAGGCGGTCAACGGCTACAATCCGTTGCGCATCGGCATTTACGATCGTCTGGTGGCGCCCGGAGAAACCAGCTGGAGCCTGGAGCTGCGCGGCTTCCCTCCGTCGTTTGACGGCTATGATTGCGCGTTGGCGCGCACGCTCGGCCTTGAACTGGTGTTGCTCGGCCGTCCGATCGAAGAGGTGCCGCAGCTTTCGCATCGGCCGGTGGCGGATGTGCTGCATGCCGGCCCGGATATCTGGGTCTACCGGCTGCGCAATTCATCACCGCGCGTGAAGTTCACCCGCCGTGTGCAGGTGGCCGACGCCGATGCGGTGGTCGGCCCGGGTTTGCTTGCCACCAGCCCGGCGCCTGGGCAGGTCCTGATCGACGACGACACGCCGCCGGTTGCGAGCTACGCCGGCGCGTTGTCGGCGGGGAGTGCGCGCATCGCCGCGTGGTATCCGGCGCGGATCGAGCTCGATGTCGATTCCACTGTCGGCGGCGTATTGGCGCTGAATGAGACCTGGTATCCGGGTTGGGTCGCCGAAATCGACGGCAAACGCGTGCCGATCTTGCGCGCCGATGTGCTGTTCCGCGCTGTTGAAGTACCGGCCGGTCGTCACCATGTCGTATTCCGGTTCGCACCGTTCGGCTTCGAAAACTTGGCGAACGCGTTGCGGCTGACTGTGCGGAAGCGCTTGTAGCCTGCCGTGTGCCGTCTCGTTCGCCGGGCCCGTCGGTGCTATAAGTCGGAACCGTCTCTCACGGCTTACGTTATGCCTGCATTGAAGGAGGCTCGCATGCGTACTGTCATCCTTGCTATCGCTGCGATCGCGGCCACTCTCGCTGCGGATGTTCAGCCCGCTCAGGCGCAGTTCTCAGGTTCGCGCAATCCCTGGTGCATTCGCGACGGCACCTTCGGTTCGGGAAGCTGGGACTGCAGCTACCACAACAGGCAGCAATGCCTCGCAAGCGCGTCCGGTGCAGGCGGGTGGTGCGTGCGGAATCCGAACTACCAGCCGCCATCGAAACGTCGGCGACAATGATTTGGCAGTTTTGAAGCTGAGATGAAAGATAGGCGCCCGGCAAATCTGTGCGCGATATGGTGCGCGCCGCGTGCGCTCACCAAGCGCCGATGACGCGACCGATATCGAAGACGACAGCGCCCAGCGCGCAAGCAATCAATCCGCCACCGATGATCGTCAGCATCAGTGCGGAGTTGGCGCGGTGCAGGACTTCTTTTTCGAGCAGGTGTCCCATGGAGGTCACCCCTGAGTCTGTGAATTTGTGCGCATTTAACGCCGAATGGGCGTCGATAGCTAAGAAGAAATGAGCAAAGCAGGGTTGCGGGTGGGGCGCAGCTCTCGCGCGATCGTTATGGAACCCTCGCGGGCTTTATACCTCCCGTGACAGCCGGCCCGCTGATTGCTAGGAAACAGGGCAACTGTCATCGGGGGAAATAACAATGCCGTTAAAACCGAACTGTCCCGTCATCGCCATTGAAGAGCACTACTGGGACCAGGAACTTGCGGCTCACGCCGCGACCGTCGAGCGCAACAAATCGATCACGGACCGGCTGTTCGACCTGGGCGAGGTCCGGCTCAAGGAAATGGACGAGGCCGGTGTCGACGTGCAGGTCCTCTCCCACGGCGCCCCGTCGGCGCAAAGACTGACGGGATCGGATGCCGCCGAGATCACCGCCCGGGTCAACGATCGCCTGGCGGACTTCTGCGCCACCAACCCCAAGCGCTTCGCCGCATTCTGCGCGCTGCCGACGATCGATCCCGTGGCCGCCGCCAACGAGCTCGAGCGTTGCGTGACCAAGAAGAACTTCAAGGGCGCCATGATCCACGGGCTGTCGAACGGCGAGTTTCTCGACGGCCAGAAATTCTGGCCGATCTACGAACGCGCCGAGAAGCTCGATGTGCCGATCTATTTCCATCCATCGGTGCCGCATCCCGCGGTGATGGATGCTTATTACAAGGAGTACGTGAAAGACTTCCCGATGGTGATCCGCGCCGCCTGGGGCTTCACGGTGGAGACCGCGACCCAGGCGCTTCGCATGGTGTTGTCAGGCGTGTTCGACAAGCACCCGAACCTCAAGATCATCATCGGCCACCTCGGCGAGACGCTGCCGTTTCTGGTGTGGCGCGTCGACAATGCGCTGGCACGGCCCGGCGGCAAGTCGATGAGTTTCCGCGATATCTTCTGCAATCACTTCTACATTACGACCAGCGGCAACTTCTCCAATCCGGCGCTGCTGTGCTGTGTGCAAGAACTCGGCATCGACCGTATCCTGTTTGCGATCGATTGGCCGTTCGTGCCCAACAAGCTCGGCACCGATTGGATTCCGCACATTCCGCTGTGCGAAGAGGACAAGGTCAAACTGCTCAGCGGAAACGCCAAGCGCCTGCTGCGGCTGTAACCGGCGGCTTGCGTCAATCGCTCAACCAGAACCCCTTGGCGGGACGATCGATGGCAGTCGCTGTCGTCGCGAACAAGGGATAGCCGGTGGAGGCAAACGGCAGCGGACCCGGGTCGAAGCGCCGGACCTGCCGTTTGGCTCGGCGCACGCGTTTTGTTTTCGGGCGGGTTGCTTCGCGCTCCTCCGCGTCGGGAGCGACCTCGCTCGCCGTCTCGGCTGCGTCCTCCTTCCGCGGAATACTGCCGACGTGCGTGACGTCGGCCGGCTCTTGGATATCGGGCGCGCCTTGAACAGCGGGGGTGCTTTGAACAACCGGGGCGCTTTGAACGTCTGGGACGCTTTGAACGTCTGGGGCGCTTTGAACGTCTGGGACGCTTTGAACGTCTGGGGCGCTTTGAACGTCTGGGACGCTTTGAATGTCTGGGGCGCTTTGAACGTCTGGAGCACTTTGAACATTGGCCGTCTCACGGACGTCAGCCGGGTCGGAAACGTCGGCCGTCTCGCGAACATCAGCCGGCTCCGACGGCGCCACGGCCGGCACCGGTGCTGCCAAGACCGCTGGCATCGCGACCGGGGGATTCTCCGGGGCGTCGGTGAGAGCCGCTTGCTGGACCGGCGGTTCGGTGGGATCGGATGGCGGTTCGCTGACGTCGACCGGGTCCGGTAGGGGTGTCGGACTGAACGGCTCCTCCACGGCAGGCGCAACAACACCCGGCATAACATCGGGTTGCCTGAACTCGGGTGTGTAAGCCAGAAGGCGCGAGGCTTCGAGCGGGCCAACCCGGCTCTGATGGCTGATGTGGATGGCTGCGACCAGGCCAAACAGCGTAAAACCAAGTAACGCGACTGCGGTTACCGCGCCGATGATGAATCGGAGGTCCGGAATCATAGCCCCACCCCTGCATGCCGCGTCCATCGGAGCAATGTCCGCCGCCGCTCCGGCGCGGCATCCGATGGGTCGACCGCGAATCACCACAATCAATAACTGAGTTGCTCGCGCGCGACGAACAAAAGCCGCACACGCGTCGCGAGTCCCATGCACGCTATGCGAGTCCCGTGCGTGTGCCCGAGCCCCTGCGTTGCGGGATCGGATTGTCCCGCCGCCCGCGACATTGTATGGGAACGGCGTCCCGCAACGGTTGCGAGGGCCCGTAGCTCAATGGTTAGAGCCGGCCGCTCATAACGGTCTGGTTGGAGGTTCGAGTCCTCCCGGGCCCACCAGCTTGTTCAACCGTATCTATCGGGCGCATCGCGGTCGATGCAGCGTCAAATCTGCGGCAATCGTACCGTGGGATTCGGATCACCACTCGTAACCACGAGAAAGCGTATCGCGCGATCTGCCTTTCGCATCATGGGCTTCGACGATGGCCTCGACCAACCGTCGCCCAAAGCTGACGCTCGCGTTCGCAGCTGTAGCCTGGGCGTTTAGTTGAGCACCACGACACCCGTTCCAACGGCTACACGCTTTTCGAGATCGATCACGTCGTTATTCACCAAACGAAAGCATCCGATCATGGGAGCTTGGCCGATGGTCTTGGGCGCGTTAGTGCCGTGAATGGCCGGCATTTCGCTCTCGAAATACAGCGCTTGGGCGCCGAGCGGATTGCCTAGCCCGCCGGCCAGTTGCGCTGGATAGGCGCGGCGCTTGAGAAGGGCCGGGGAGGGCGACCAGGCGGGCCACTGGGCTTTGTGAACGATCCGATAGAGCCCCGCGTTCACCGCGCATTCACCGCCGACACCAATGCCATATCGCAAGGCCTTTGATTGGGGTTGCACCAGGTAGAGGAACCGCTGCGAGCGGTCGATGACCATCATTCCTGCCGAATAAACCGAGCGGTAGTAGACCGCCTGGCGCCGCAGATAATACGGAAGTCCGGCATCGGTCGACCCGCCATCGATACCGGGCTCCAAGTCATCCCCGTCAACACGAGCGTTGCCCTTGGCTCTCTCGACCGACTTGGGCGCGGTCGTGCTGGCGGTGGCTTTGACAGTCGGCGAAGTCGGTCGCTGGAAGACATATGCGAAGGCGATTCCAATCAGGACTGCGCCAACCAAGCCCGCTGTCACGAAAGCCGCGACGCGGCCAAGAGATCGCTTTGGAGGCGGATCGTATTGTCCGGCTTGACCGTCTGCCCGTTCGTATGGCCGTTGCCTGGGGATTGAATTGGCTCGCGAACGGGTCCGGATATCCGATTCGATGCGATCGGTAGCAGCGTCGAAACGCGCGATCTCAGCTTCGATCTGGGCATCCGACCAGCGCTGAGGGTTGCTGCGAATTTGATCGAGTAGCATATGCCGCGCGCGCTCGAAAATGACAGCGCGAGCCGGCGCCGTATTCGGTTCGAGCGAAGCCACTGCGCGTGACAGGATCGAATAGTAATCCGTCAACATGTGTTTCCTTCGCGCGCTCGACTAGGCTCGCGCGGCGATATCATCGAATTGGCGGCGCATATTGAATGCCTCCATTCGTCCAAAGGCTGTTGATGCCGCGAGGAATGGCGAGCTTAGAACCCGTGCCGACATTGCGTTCGAAGACTTCTCCGTAATTCCCCACATGCCGAATGATGCGGGCGGCCCAATCTTTGGTCAGGCCGAGCTGCTCACCGTGGTTATCCTCGGTACCGACAAGCCGCCTCACGGCTGGCTTTGTCGATTTCATCGCTTCGCCGATGCTCTGCGAGCTCACGCCAAGCTCCTCGGCGTTGACCATGGCGTAGTGCGTCCATTTCACGATGCCCAGCCACTGGTCATCGCCGAAGCGCACAAATGGGCCCAGCGGTTCCTTGGAGATAATGTCCGGCAATACCACGTGATCGTCGGGAGACTTGAGACTGAGACGTTCCGCGAATAGCTGCGACGTATCGCTGGTGAGGACAGTGCACTTTCCTTCATCGTAAGCCTTGACGGCTTCCTCCGAATTGGGGAGCGCAACGACCTCATATTTCATGTTGTTGGCGCGGAAATAATCCGCGAAATTGAGTTCACTGGTCGTGTCCTTCTGGACACAGACTTTCACGCCGCCAAGTTCAAGCGCCGATGTGGTGCCTTTGTCGCGGCGGACCAAGAATCCCTGGCCATCGTAATAGGTGACGGCCGCGAAATTCAGCTTCAGCGACGCCTCGCGCGAGAGAGTCCATGTGGTGTTGCGCGACAGGACGTCGATCTTTTCTTTCTGAAGAGCTGCCAAGCGCTCCGTCGTTTCGAGCGGAACAAACTGGACCTTGCGCGGGTCATCGAAGATCGCGGCAGCGAGCGCGCGACACAGATCGACGTCGAATCCGCTCCAGTTGCCGTTCTGATCGCGTAAGGAGAATCCAAACAGACCAGGGTTGACGCCGCAATTGATGCTGCCGCGAGCTTTCACTTTTTCCAAGGTCTGCGCGGATGCTGTGCCGGCAACGAGCAGCAGAGCTCCAAGCAGGATAGAAGCCCGAGCGATATGGCCGGTGCGGGGATGCTGAATTGAAATCATGGGATCATCTCGCTTTACGAAAAAGAGACGCAGAGAAGTGGGGACGATGCAACAGGCAACCTGATCTGAAGCCACGAGCTCACCTCAAAGTGTGGGGCGCTGGCGCACAATCACTCTGGTGCCCGCAGGCACGCGATCGTACAGATCGGTGACGTCGGCATTGACCAGGCGAAAGCAACCGGACGATACGGCGCTTCCGATTGTTTGCGGCTGATTGGTTCCATGAATGCGGTAGACCGTGGTTCCCAGATAGAGCGCGCGGGCGCCCATCGGATTTCCCGGACCGCCCGCCATGAAGCGGGGCAAATAGGGTTGCCGCTGGATCATTTCCGGCGGCGGCGTCCAGTCGGGCCACTCCGCCTTGCGTGTGATCCGTAGCGCTCCTTGCCACTGGAAGCCTTCACGGCCGACTCCGATCCCGTACCGGATCGCTCGATTGTTTCCCTGGATCAGATACAGAAACCGATCGGCGGTATCGACGACGATGGTCCCCTGTGGTTCGTTGGTTCTATAGAACACGGCTTGCCGCCGATACGCGGCAGGCAGTTGCTCGTCGTTCGGGTCCGGCACAAATCCGGGCTGGTCTTCGACCTGCAACGAGCGACCCGGCTGCGCCCTGCCAAGCTCCGCGCCGGCAACCAAGCCCAGCACGGCACCAATGGTTATTGACATCAGACGTAGATGAAGGTTTCCCAGCCGCATTCTTCAACTCCCATATAACTACTTCATTAACCTGTAAATTATAGGGGATCCCAAAGCAATGCGACACCCCAAGTCGCAAGCCAAAGAGGTAGGTCTTTGGTCCAATTGCAGATCTGGATCTCGGCCCGCTTCCGTTGCCGTGCGGCGGCCAATCGCCCGGCTGATGCGCCCTGATTTGAGCGCGCCGCGTACTCATCCTGATTGCGCTGCTCGTCGCGATCAGCCTCTCCCTAAATTCGGCTTGAGTGGTGCGGCCGATGAGCCTGTTCAATTCATCGTGGGCACGTAGGGTGCTTTGAAAGGGAAAGAGGGCCCGGTACGTAGTCGAATGATTGTCAGGTTCGTCTTTGGCGGTCATTCAAAGAACCTAAAGCGGCGTTGCCTTGAGAACGTCAGGGTTGATCACATTGATCGGGTTGCCCGCGGCGTAGGCAAGGATTTGCTCGAAGATTTCGCCAAATTGGCGATCGTATGCCTCCCTGCTGACGTAGCCGATATGCGGCGTCGCCACGACATTGTCCATGTTCAGCAGGGGATGCGCCGTATCGCGAACGGGTTCGTCCTCGAACACGTCGACGGCGGCCTTGCCGGGACGTCCGGACTGTAGCGCGGCAACAAGCGCGCCCGGCTCGATGAGCGGCGCGCGACTCGTGTTCACCAAAATGGCCGTCGGCTTCATCAGAGCAAGATGCGTCGCTTTGACGATGTGCTTCGTCGCATCGACAAGCCGCATGTGAAGGCTGATGACGTCGCATTCGGCATAGAACGCGTCCTGCAACTCCGCAGTTCTCCATCCGTCGGCACGCGCGCGTTGACGAGTGGCCTCGCGTGCCCAGATCACGACGTCCATACCGAATGCTTTGGCATAGCGCGCGACCTCCGCACCGATGCGGCCATAACCGTGAACACCGTAAACCTTTCCACGCAGCGTCGTCCCAACGCCGCATTGCCAGGCGCCGGCCTTCAATGAATTGACCTGCCGCGGAATGTCGCGCGCAGCGGCCAGCACGAGAGCCCACGTCAATTCCGCGGCGGCATAGCTCGGCGTTTCCGCACTCTGGTTCGAGGACAGGATGACGCCGTTTCGCGTGCACGCGGCGACGTCGATATGGGGGTAGACGCTGCGTTGGCTGATCAGCCGCAGGTTCACCAGCCTGTCCAAGAGCGGAGCCTGGATTTTGGTTCGTTCTCGGATGAGAACCAGCACCTCGGTGTCCCGTAGCCGCTCGGCCAGCCCATCCGTATCCTGCAGATGATCATTCCAAACGGTGACGCCATGTCCGTCGAGCATGGCGAAGCAAGGAAGTCCGCGAGCCGTGTCGAAATAGTCGTCGAGGATGGTTATTCTCATTGCGTCATTTTCACCGGCGAGCTGCGCATTGGCCGCGCTGAGAGATCCGAATATGTCTGATTCCAGATCAAGCCGGTCTACTTCGGCACCTGCATCGCCGACCTCGCGCGCTCCATGATCGCAGCCGGCTTGGAGTACAGGTCTTTCAAAAGCGCCTGGATCTGCCGGCCTGTTACGGGATCGACCAGAAGCCCGGCCTTTGCACTTGCTGCCAGGAACTCCGGATTCTGGAGCGTCGCCTCGAAGGCCTTGCGGATGGCCTCAAGCCGATCGGCCGGCACATTCGGAGGAGCAGCATAAGGATAGCCGATCGACTGCCGCGCGAACACGATTTCCAGCACGCCTCTGTCTTCCGCCGACTTGGCAAAGTCGAGGATGACCGGAACGCCCTTGAGCTCGGGATTAGCCTTCAGCGCGTGCTGCACGAGAAGGTTGATCTTCTTGTTATCGAGCCAATCCCTCTGGGCGGTTTTGATCGCCGCGTATGACACACTGGTTGCGCCGTCGACCTCCTTGCGTTCGATCGCCAGCATTGATTCCGCGGATCCCTGATACCCCGTCACGGTTTTGATTTTTGTCCCGAGAATGGAATTCAATACGCGACCATAGATGTTGCCGTCCGAACCCGGACCTGAGGTGGCGGCCGTCATCCCGCGTGTCTGCAGGTCCTCGAATTTGCTGATCCCGCTGTCGTGCCATGAAATGGCGAGACTCACCTCGCTGCTCGGGCTGCCGATCCAGTTGAATTTCAGGGTGTCGTAGCGCACGCCGGCGCTGTCGATGATCGGCAGCATGGTGATGCCACGCGAGAATGTGCCGATGACGGATCCGTCCTGCTTGGCGATGTTGTAGAGATTGTTGGCCGCGGTCAGGCTTCCGGCTCCGGGCATGTTTTGCACGACAACCTTTGGCGTGCCGGGCAGATATTGGCCGATATGGCGCGCGATCAGCCTCGCATACATGTCGTATCCAGCGCCGGGCGGATAGCCGACGAGGATGGTAAACGGCTGTGCCTTGAAAAACTCATCAAGTGATTGCGCCTTGGTATGATCGCTACCTGCAATCTGCGCTGCGACCAGAACCGCCGCAGCCACGCCAAATCTGAGCCCTGTCTTCATGTCCGTATTTGCCTTATCGATAGTTCCGGCGCGTTGACGCGCCGCGCGTGCGTCCTCGCCAACCGCGGCACGCTACTGACCATTCAGCTTTCGTGCAAGGAATTGAACCGGTGCGAAGAACGCCGGCCTGCTGACGATGGTGGTCGTGCGAGGCTGGTCGACCCGGTCGGATGTTGGGCGCGAGCACGACGAGGCGCGCTCTATCGTTCAGACGGCGTTTCGTTGCCCGCTGCCCCGGCCGCTCGTGTCCATGAGCGCCGCGACCGCAGGAAGCGCACTCGATGCGGGGAGGTCTTCCAGCATGACCGGCAGGCGTCGGCGCCAGTTGGGGTGCTCGTGGACTGTTCCTGGCACGTTGACCTGGTTCGATCTCGCCCAGCGCGTCCTCCAAGCTCACCACCAGCAGGCGTGACGGGGTGTCCGCGAGAAATCGTGTGATCGAGAGCCAGTCTACCGCTCGGCAGGCCGCGCCACGCCATGGATCGCGCCAGCGCGTCCTTGGCGTTGGCACGATCGCTGTCGCTTTCGCCGGGATCGTGACCCAAGCTCCGTTTGACGGCGAGGTCGTGTCCCGACATCCAGCCGGCAAATGTCGGCAGGTCATGGGTGGCAAATGTCACCAGTGCGTTCTCTCGATAGAGATCGGGTGCGATGAAGCCGTTGTCGGCCGCGCGCTGGAACAGCATCACTTGGAACGACCAGATGCCGAAACGAGCGAGCGTGTCTTGGAAGCCGGGCGGCACGGTTCCGAGATCCTCGCCGATGACGATGCATTGGTTCGCAACGCTCTCTTGCGCCGCTGCCGCGAGTAAAGATTCGAACGGAAAGCGGACATAGGCGCCCTGGTCGGCGCGCAGTCCTCTCGGGATCAGATAGAACCGCTTCAGTCCCAGGATGTGGTCGATCCGGATCGCGCCGGCGTATTGCATGGACGCGCGCAGAACCTGGCGAAACGGTTCGCAGTCGCTCGCGATCAGGCTTGCGGGGTTGACGCCGGCCAGGCCCCAGCTCTGCCCTTGGGTGTTGAGCTGGTCCGGTGGCGCGCCAATCTCGAGCGCGGGAAGGATGAATGACTGATTGCTCCAGGCGTCGAACCCGTCGGATCGAACGCCGACGGCGACATCGAGGTAGAGGCCGATCGGAAGTCCGGCACGATGGGCCTGATCTCGGCAGGCAATCAGTTGTTGGTGCGCGACCCATTGGACAAAGGCGTAGAAGTCCAATTGATCGGTCGGCGCCGAGCGCAGACGTCGCAAAATGTCCGGATCAGGGTTGCGAAACTCGGCAGGCCACTCCCACCATGGCGTGTCGAATTGCCGACGCAGGACTTCAAACGCGGCAAACGCGTCCAGCAGCGCTCCGCGCTCGCGTCGGAAGTGATCGAATTGACGCCGCCGATCGTCGGTGCCGCGTTCGCGAAATCTATTGAAGCAGAGGCGAAGCGCGCTTGTTTTCGATTTTGCGACGCCCTCATAGTCGACAAATTCGCTTTGTCTCAAACTATCGATCGATGGAGCGAACGCGCGCATCGCCCCCTTCGGAAATTCAGGGATCGCTTCGACATCGATGTAAAGCGGATTGAGGAACAGCCGGCTGCTTGGAAAGTATGGGCTCGCCTCGTCGGCTCGATCGTCGAACAACGCATGCAACGGATTAAGACCAAGTCCAGCGGCGCCGAGGCTGGCTGCGATCTCGATCAGGTTGGCGAGATCGGTGAAATCGCCATGGCCCCAGTTGCGGCGCGAACGGACGCCATAGAGTTGGACGGCGATTGCCCATGAACGCTGTGGCAACGTTTCCATGCCTTGAAAAGCCGGCGTGATGCTGGTTGCCGCAAGCGGCTCGGCTGGCGGGCCCCGGTCGGCGCCAGACGCGCTTATCGCTTCGAGAATCCGAGCGAGCACCGACGGTTCGACCTGCCAATGCCGTCCAAGGCCGTCATAGTGTGAGGCTTCGATGCCCCATTCGGCCGCTTGGTCAAGATTGCGGTTCATAGCCGGGCGGTCTTGATGCCTGTATTTTAAGCATTGTGGGATCAGATGCGGCGCACATGGAACTGCAGACTTGCTTGCCAATTGCCACGGCTGGCTTCGATAATGCTATGGGCTTGTCTTGTCCCATATGGTCCCGACCGAGAAAGCTTGCGCCGCACCTCGTTTCTTTTCAACCGAATTCGCAGTGACGCGCGGGATGGAGTTGTTTGATGGCGCAGCGGCCGGTGAACGATTGCCGATGAAGGCGCTGACGCCCGACGCCGTCGCCGTGATCGATGGCTGCCACGCGGATCCATTCCGCTATCTCGGTCCTCATGTCGACGCCGGTCGCGGCGTCGTGCGGGTGTTCTTGCCCGACGCGATCGAAGTCTTCGCGATCTGGGCGGACGGTCGTGAAACGTTGCTCGATCGAATCCATGAGCGAGGGCTGTTCCTGGGACCGCGACCGAGCGACGCCACGCGCTATCAGCTACGGGTCCGCCTTCGTGACGCGACCGTCGAGATGGAAGACCCATATCGGTTTCCACCGATGTTGAGCGACCTCGACCTCCACCTGTTGGGCGAAGGCAATCATCTCCAGCTCGATGACAAGCTTGGGGCGCATCCGCGCACGCTCGACGGGGTTGCGGGCATCGCATTTGCGGTGCTCGCGCCGAACGCCAGACGTGTCAGCGTCGTCGGCGACTTCAACGCTGGGACGGTCGGCGTCATGCCATGCGCGTGCGCGGCAATGGCTTTTGGGAAATCTTCCTGCCCGGCGTTGTCCGCCGGAGACAAATATAAGTTTGAGATTGTCGGTCCGGATGGGCGGCTGCTGCCGCTCAAATCCGATCCTGTCGCGTTCGCCAACGAATTGCGGCCACGGACGGCGTCGATCGTCGTCGACCCGAACGAGCATCGCGCCGCCGTCGGCAGCGCCGCCCGGCTGCAATGCGCTCGGCGCCCCAATCTCGATCTATGAAGTGCATCTCGGCTCCTGGCGGCGGCGGCCCGAGCAAGGCGATCGCTGGCTCACCTATCGCGAGCTTGCCGAGCAGCTTCCCGGCTATGTCGCGCGACTTGAATTTCACCCATGTGGAGTTCCTGCCGGTTACCGAGCATCCGTTCGATGGCTCCTGGGGCTATCAGCCGACCGGCCAGTTTGCGCCCACCAGCCGTTTCGGAACGCCCGGCGGATTTTGCCGTACTGGTCGACGCCTGCCACCGCGCGCGGGCTTGGCGTCATTCTCGATTGGGTGCCCGGACATTTCCCGGACGACCCGCATGGGCTTGCGCTGTTCGACGGCACGGCGCTTTACGAACATGCCGACCCGCGCCAAGGGCGCCATCTCGATTGGGGCACGCTGATCTACAATCTATGGACGGACCGAGGTCGCCAATTTCCTGATCGCCAGCGCGCTGTTCTGGCTCGATCGCTATGGCATCGATGGCCTGCGCGTCGATGCCGTCGCCTCGATGCTCTATCTCGACTACAGCCGCCCGGACGGTGGCTGGATTCCAAACAAGCATGGCGGCCGCGAAAATCTCGAGGCCATCGCCTTCCTGAGGCGATTCAATACCGAGGTCTTTGGCCGCTTTCCGGACGCCACGACGATTGCCGAGGAATCCGACCGCCTGGCCGATGGTGTCGCGGCCGGTCGACGATGGCGGGCTCGGCTTCGGCTACAAGTGGAACATGGGCTGGATGAACGACACGCTCGACGTTCATCAGCAAGGACCCGATCTATCGGCAAACACCATCACCACCAGATCACATTCGGGCTGCTACTACGCCTTCTCTGAAAATTTCGTATTGCCGCTGTCCCATGACGAAGTCGTGCACGGCAAACGCTCGATCCTCGGCCGCATGCCGGGCGACGAGTGGCAGCGCTTCGCGAACCTGCGCGCCTATTACGGCTTCATGTTCGGCCATCCGGGCAAGAAGCTTCTGTTCATGGGCAACGAATTCGCGCCAGGAGCGGCGAGTGGCGGCACGATCATTCGCTCGACTGGCATCTGCTTGACCAGACCGCGAACACGCCGGCATCCAGTCGCTTGTGCGCGATCTCAACGCGCTTTACCGGGCCACTCCTGCGCTGCACGAACTCGATTGCGACGGCGCGGGGTTCGAGTGGCTGATCGTCGACGATTTCGGCAACAGCGTGTTCGCCTGGCTGCGCAAAGGGACAGGGCGATCGCGAGCGGTGCCTCGTCGTCGTCAACTTCACGCCAGAGGTCCTTCATGACTATCGCATCCGCGTTCCGTTCGCAGGGCATGGCGCGAGGTGCTCAACACCGATGCCGCGATCTATGGCGGAAGCAACGCAGGCAATGCGGGCGTGGCGACCGTTCTGAGCGATGCACGGGCGTCATGATCTTCGCCTTGTCGTCCCACCGCTTGCCGCAGTCTTCCTCGTTCCGGAGCTCTGACATGCGCGCTTCGGCGGGCGCGCCGCATCCGCTTGGCGCCACCTGGGACGGGCGCGGAACCAATTTCGCGCTGTTCTCCGCGCATGCGGAGAAGGTCGAATTCTGCCTGTTCGATGCGACGGACGGCGCGGGAGCGTGAACGCCATGCCCTGCCGGAGCGCACGGACGACGTTTGGCACGGCTATCTTGCACGATGTGGGGCCGGGACAGCTCTACGGGTATCGCGTGCACGGTCCCTATGAGCCGGAGCAGGGCCATCGCTTCAATGCCAACAAGCTCCTGCTCGATCCCTATGCAAAAGACTCGCGGGCGCATTCGTCTGCGAGCGATCCACACTTTGGCTTATCGCCCGGACAGCCCGCGCGAGGACCTGTCCTTCGACCGGCGCGACAATGCGCACGTCATGCCGAAGGCCGTCGTGGTCGACGTTGCTCCATCCGTCGCCGCGAACGGCGGCGGCCGCCTCGTGGCATGGGAGGACACGATCATCTATGAGGCCCACGTCAAAGGACTGACGCGGCTGCGCAATGACATCCCCGCGGAGCTGCGCGGCACGTTTCGGCGCGCTGGCAGCGCCGGCGATGATCGCGCATCTCAAGACGACTTGGCGTGACGACGCTCGAACTGTTGCCGATCCATGCGTTTCATCGACGAGCCGTTCTCTTGTCGAGCGCGGACTGAGCAACTATTGGGGTTACAACACGCTCAGCTTCTTTACCGCCGGATCGCACGCTATCGGCAACGCGATCGACGAGTTTCGCGCGACGCGTCGCAGCGCCTGCATGATGCCGGCATCGAGGTCGATCCTGGACGTCGTCTACAACCACACGGCGGAAGGCAACCATCTCGGCCCGACGCTGAGCTTTCGCGGTATCGACAACGCCTCCTACTACTGGCTCAAGCCGCGATCAGCCGCGCTACTACGACGACTTTCACCGGCATGCGGCAATGCGCTGAATCTGTCGCATCCGCGCGTGCTGCAGATGGTCGATGGATTCGCTGCGGCTATTGGGTCGAGACCTTTCACGTCGACGGATTTCGCTTCGATCTCGCGACGACGCTCGGCGCGCGGGCCGGACGGTTTTGATGGCCATTCGCGCCGTTCTTCGCAGCGATCCGGAACGATCCGGTGCTCGGCAACGTCAAGTTGATCGCCGAGCCCTGGGACATCGGTCCCGGCGGCTATCGGGTCGGCGCGTTTCCCGCCGGCTGGTCGGAATGGAACGACTTCTTCCGCCGCGACGGTGCGCCGCTACTGGCGCGGGGAGGGAGGCCTGATCGGCGAGCTGGCGCCCGCATGACCGGCTCCGCCGACATTTCGACCACCACGGCCGGACGCCGCGCGCCAGCATCAACCACGTGACCGTGCATGATGGCTTCACGCTTGCCGATCTCGTCAGCTATGAGCACAAGCACAATGAAGCCAATGGCGAAGACAATCGCGACGGATCGGACGACAATCTGAGCACCAATTGCGGCGCGGAAGGCCCGACCGACGATCCGCGATCGTCGACATGCGGCGGCGTTTCGTCGCAATCTGCTGTCCATGCCTGTTTCTGGCGCAGGGCGTGCCGCTGCTGCTCGCCGGCGACGAGGTCGGCAACAGCCAGAACGGCAACAACAACGCCTATTGCCAAGACAACGAGATCGGCTGGGTCGATTGGTCTCAGCCTCGGCCACGACGGCGAAGACATGACTGCGCTTGATCGGCCAGCTCGCGGCATTGCGCAAGCGCTTCCCGCAGCTTCAGGGCTCGACCGTTGGCTCGAGGGCCGACGGCCGGACGGCTCATACGATGTCCTGTGGCTCACGCCGGACGCGAACGAGATGACCGAGCAGGACTGGAATTTTCCGAACGGCCGCTTCCTGTCTTATGTGCTCGGCGCCCGAGCGTGGCGAGACCGCCGCTTTCATCGTCTTCAATGCGGCGCCGGAGGCCGATCGCCTTCACGCTGCCGAGGTTCCCGGAATGCAGCGCACTGGACCGCAGTTCTCGATACCGCGTGCTGCACCGCAGGCGCACGCGCTTCGCCGCGGGCACCCGCCTGAGCGCGTTTCCGGAACTCCGTCCTGGTCTTCAGCGGCGAAGTGCCGCGGGCCGCGTGACCTTGGCGTCGCTCCAGGCATCCGACACCACTTCAAGCTCGACCGGGCTCTGCCGCCGGACGTCGAACCGTGCCGCGGTCTCGTTGATTTGGGCGAGCGTCGGCAGGCTCGCCTCGTTGCCGAGATGCTGGATCGCGTAGGACGACGCTGCGCGCGCGAATTTGAAGTGCTGTTCCCAGCCGACGTCCGGATCGACGCAGATAGGAATACATGTAGGCGCCGTGGAAGATGTCGCCGGCGCCATTGGTGTCGATGACCTTGTCGTCCGGGATACTGAGAGCGGGCAAGAAGCGCTCGGTCTTGGTCTCGTCATACCAGAGCATGCCGCGCGAGCCCATGGTGACGGCGCCGATCTTGCAGCCGCGCGAACGCAGATAGGTCAGCATTTCGCCGGGCGTCAGCTTCATCTGCTCGCAGAGCCGCTCGGCCACGACCGCGGCGCTGATGAAGGCCGAGAAGATCATGGGTGTTGGAGCGCAGTCCGCCGCCGTCGAGCGACGTGAGGATGCCGGCTTCGTGGCAGATCTTCGCATAGTGGATTGCAGCATCGGCCAAATGCCCATCGACATGGAGCGCGCGGCAGCCCGCGAGGTTCAGCACCGGGAACGGATGCTTGAAATTGTCGTCGCGGCATCGGACGATCGCGCGCTGTCCGCCCTTCGGCATGATGAACGACAGCGACGATTGCGCGCACCTTGCGGTGGTGAACGGAGATTCCGTACTTCGCCGCCATGTCGACGAACATGCGGCCGAGCCAATCGTCGGCGACCGAGGCCATCAGGTCGGGCGCAATCCCAAGCTTGGCGCAGCAGAACGCCGCCGTGACCGCGTTGCCGCCGAACGACACCGCATAGTCGCGCGCCACGGTCTTCTCGTCGCCGGTCGGAATCTCGTCGGCCAGGAAGGTGATGTCGATGTAGCTTTGGCCGATGAAGAGTGCCTTCATTTCTTGCCTATCCGCTGTTGCGCAAGCCGGCGGCGATGCCGTTGATGGTGAGGTGGATGGCCTGCACGACGCGCTCGTCGGTGTCGCCGGCGCGGTAGCGCTTCAGCAGTTCGATCTGCACGTGGTTGAGCGGATCGATGTAGGGGAAGCGGTTGCGGATCGAGCGCGCGAGCGCGGGATTGCGCTCCAGCAGCGTCTGCTGGCTCGATGATCGCGAGCAGCGCCTCGCTCGAAGCTCTGCCATTCGGCGCGCAGGCGCGAGAATATCGCCTCGCGCAGCTGCGGCGTCGTCGACCAGCTCGGCGTAGCGCGAGGCGATGGCCGATGTCGCTCTTGGCCAGCACCATGTCCATGTTGGACAGCAGCGTCCGGAAGAACGGCCAGTCGCGCGCCATCGCCTGCAGCAGCGCCATGCCGCTCGTCGGGATGCGCCTCGATCCAGGCCTTCACCGCCGCGCCGAAGCCGTACCAGCCCGGCAGCATCAGCCGGCACTGCGCCCAGCTGAACACCCAGGGGATGGCGCGCAGATCCTCGATGCGCGTCGACTTCTTGCGCGACGCCGGACGGCTGCCGATGTTGAGATTGGCGATCTCGCCGATCACCGTCGATTCCCAGAAATAGCGCTCGAAGCCGTGGGTCTCGTAGACCAGCGCGCGATAGGCGCGGTAGGCGTGCGCGGACAGCTCCTCCATGGCCGCCAGGAATTCCGGCGCGGCGCGCGCCTTCTGCGGATGCAGCAAGCGCGCCTCCAGCGTGGCCGCGGCCAGATGTTCGAGATTGCGCCGGCCGACCTCGGGATTGAGATATTTGCCGGCGATCACCTCGCCCTGCTCGGTGATGCGGATGCCGGCCTGCAACGGCGCCGGCCGGCTGCGCCAGGATCGCCTCGTAGCTCGGCCCGCCGCCGCGGCCGACCGAGCCGCCGCGGCCGTGGAACAGGCGCAGCCGACGCCGTGGCGCCGGAAGACCTCGATCAGCGCCATCTCGGCCTTGTACAGCTCCCAGCCCGAGGTCAGGAAGCCGCCGTCCTTGTTGCTGTCGGAATAGCCGAGCATCACCTCCTGCACGCTGCCGCGGCTTTCCAGCAGGCGCGTGTAGTCCGGCAGGACGAGCAGCGCGTCCATGACCTGGCCGCAGTTGCGCAGATCGTCGATGGTCTCGAACAGCGGCACGATGTTGAGTCGAGCGTCGCCTTCGCGCGGCCGCAGCAGCCCGACTTCCTTGAGCAGCAGCGCCACTTCGAGCATGTCGGAGACGCTGTCGCTTTGGAGATCACGTAGTTGGGGACGGCAGCCTTGCCGTAGCGCCGATGGGCGTCGGCCGCGGTCGCGCAGAATCGCGAGCTCGCCGGCGGTCTCCTCCGAATAGGTCACGAACGGCGAGATCAGCGGCCGCGCGGTCGCCAGCTCGGCCAGCAGCAGCGCGATGCGCGATCGCTCCGGCATCGCGGCGATAGTCGGCTGCCCGAGCCGATCTCGAGCAGTTCGGTCAACACGCGCTCGTGCACGTCGGAGTTCTGCCGCAGGTCGATGCTCGCGAGATGGAAGCCGAACACCTCGACCGCGCGGCGCAGCGTGCGCAGCCGGCCGCGCGCGATCAGCGCCGAGCCGTTGGCGGACGAGCGAGCGATAGAGCATGTCGAGATCGGCTGCGCAATTCGGCCGAGCTCGGCATAGGGCGTGCGCGTCGGCCACGGCGTGGCGCGGCAGCACGTCGCTGGCCGAGCGCCGCGCGCGGTCGCGACCAGCCGCGCATAGATGCCGACGATGGCGCGCCGGTACGGCTCCGCATGCGCGGCGCGGCGAGTGGTCGGGCGAGCGGCCCGACCAGCTCCTGCGAGCTGCGGCCGACACGCTGACGCGCGCGCGGTCGAGCGACAGCTCGGCGCCGAGCAGATGCAGCTCCTCGAGATAGAAATCGAACGCCCGCTTGCTCTGCATCGTCGATGGCCTGGCGGAGCACGTCGGCGGTGACGAAGGGATTGCCGTCGCGATCGCCGCCGATCCAGCTTCCCATGCGCAGGAAGGACGGCAGTTCGGTGTTGCTCCAGGCCGGATCGTCGGCCGCCGAGGCCGTCTTCGAGCTCGGCATAGAGCTGCGGCAGCTCGCGCAGGAAGGTGTGGTCGTAGTAGGACAGCCCGTTCGCGACCTCGTCGACCACGGTCGGCCGTGCCGCGCCGCAACAGGCTGGTCTGCCACAGCGTCAGCATCGCGCGCGCGCAGCGCCTCGTCGGTGGCGGCGGCTTCCTCCGGCGTGAGCTGCATGCCGTCGCGCTCGGCGAGCAGCTGCGCGATCTCCATCTCGCGGTCGAGCATGCTCTTGCGCCGCACCTCGGTCGGGATGCGCGGTCAGCACCGGGCTCACCAGGGCGTGTCGAACAAGGCCTGCAATGTCGCGCGCGGCACGCCCGCCGCCTTGAGCGCGCGAGCGCGTTCATGGATCGTGCCGCGAGCGCTGCGCCGCCGTCGTCCTGCGTGCGCGCGCATGCAGCGGATGTGGTGCTGGTCCTCGGCGATGTTGGCGAGATGCGAGAAATAGCTGAAGGCGCGCACGACCTCGATGGTGCGATCGTGCGAGAGGCTGTCGAGCATGTCTTCCAGCTCGCGCCGTGCCGCGGCGTCGCCCTCCCGCCGGAAGGCAATGGAGATCTGCCGGATGCGTTCGACCGTCGCGAAGACCGCTTCGCCCTGCTGCTGGCGCACGGTGTCGCCGAGCACGCGCCCGACCAGACGGATATCCTCGCGCAGCGCCCGTTCGCGATCGGGAAGTTCCAGAATATTCATGGTGCGCCCCCGTCCAGTCGCCCCGCATGGCACCAAGCCTTGCGGTCGGGCTTGCAAGAAGCGCGCCTGACGGACGGCGGCCGAAGTCGCCGCGAAACCCGGCAATGCCTAGTTTTTGGACGCCCCGCAGGCCCGTAAAGAGCTGGCTAGTCTGCCGGCCGGCTCTCCCAGGAGACGTCGGCCTGCATGCCGTTCGATTGCATCGATCGCCAGACTGCGCGGTCGGACCACAGATCGACGGCGCGGTCGTAGCGCCGTTTCGAGCGCTTCGCGTGTCACCGGCAGGAAAGGTGGAGGCCGGTGGCCTTGGCGCCTGTCTGCCCGAGTATCGATGATGGTGTCCGCAAGCCCCCCGACCTTCGAACCAATCGGCATGGCACCATAGCGCATGGCGCAGAGCTGCGTCAGCCGCACGGCTCAAACCGCGACGGAACGAGCAAGACGTCCGCACCTGCCTGGATCAGGTGCGCCAAGTCCTCGTCATAGCCGACGATGCATCCACCGTCCGGCATGGCTTTGCGCGAGCGCGGTGAGGCGCCGCTCCAGGTCCGGATCGCCCGATGCCGAGCACCGCGAGTTGCGCGCCGCGCGCGACCAGCGTCGGCACCGCATCGGCCAGAAGGTCGAGCCCCTTCTGCCACGCCATTCGGCTGACCACGGCAAACAGCAATCGCTCGGACGTCCTGCACAAGACCGAAGCGCTGCTGAAGCGCGCTCTTGTTCGGCTCTCGTGCCAGACGTTGCAGCGCCGAATCGCGATGCGATCCGCGGATCGGTTTCGGGATTCCAGATATCGATGTCGATGCCGTTGCGAATCCCGGACAGCACCGCCGACGCGCCGCGCAGCAGTCCATCGAGGCCGCAGCCGTTGTCTGCGTCTGGATTTCCTGTGCGTAAGTCGGGGACACGGTCGTTATACGATCGGCAAATTGCAGACCAGCCTTGAGAAAGCCGATCTTCCCATAACTTTCGACGCCGTCGATCGTGAACGCGTGCGCCGGAAGCCGCAGCCGCTCCAGCAGATCGGACGGAAACTGCCCCTGAAAGGCAAGATTGTGGACTGTCAGCACGGTCGCCGGCCGCCGCCGGCCCGTCATAGGCGAGGTAGGCCATCGCGAGACCGGCCTGCCAATCATGGCCATGAATGACATCCGGGACGAAGCCCGCGATGTCGCCGAGCGCGATCCGCGCGGCGACCCATGACAGCGCGCCGAAACGGAACGCATTGTCCGGCCAGTCGCCGCCGTCGGGGCCCGTATAGGGATTGCCGGGCCGGTCAAAGAGATGCGGCGCATCGAGCACCAAAAGGTCGAGACCGGCGACCTGTGCGCCCGCAGCACCCGCGCCGCGCCACCAAAGAGATCGTCGAAGCGCCAGAATCTCGATCCGCCTGCGCGATGGCCGCCATCACGGCGGGATATCCCGGCACCAGCGTCGTGGTCGCGACGCCGTGTCGACGAAGCGCCAGCGGCAGCGCGCCCGCGACATCGGCGAGCCCGCCGGTCTTGACGAGGGGATAGATTTCGGAGGTGACGGCGAGGACCTTGATCTCCGTCATTCGCCCAATTTGTCGATCATTGCTTGGGTGATCAAGCAGATGCCGCCTTCCGTGCGCCGGAACCGGCTTGCATCGATTTCCGGGTCTTCGCCGACGACGAGTCCTTGGCGGAATGCGCACGCCGCGATCGACGATGACGTTTTTGAGCTCGCGCCCCCCGGCCGATCATCGACCTCCGGGCAGGACGACTGCGTTCTCCACCTCCGAGAACGAGTGCAGGTGGACGTTTGTGAACAGCAGCGACTGCCGGACGGACGCGCCCGAAATGATGCATCCGCCGGAGACCAGCGACGAGATCGCCTGTCCTCGACGGCCGTCCTGATCGTGCACGAATTTGGCAGGCGGCGAGATCTCGGCGAATGTCCAGATCGGCCAGTTGCGGTCATAGAGGTCGAGCTGCGGCACGATGTCGGTGAGGTCCATGTTGGCCGCCCAATAGGCGTCAAGCGTACCGACGTCGCGCCAATACGCTGCCGCCTGGCCGCTGGTGCGCACGCAGGATCGCGAGAAATGGTGGGCCACCGCGCTGCCGTTGCGGCACGATGTAGGGGATGATGTCCTTGCCGAAGTCGTGGCTGGAATGAGGGTCTGCGGCGTCGCGCTCGGAGCTGTTCGAACAGGAACGCCGTGTCGAATACGTAGACGCCCATGCTTGCGAGCGCCATGGTCGGCTTTCCCGGCATGGTCGGCGGATCTTTCGGCTTCTCGACGAACGAGCGGATATAGTTGTTGTCGTCGACATGCATGATGCCGAAGGCGGACGCTTCGCTCGACCGCGACTTCCAAACATCCGACCGTGACGTCGGCGTTCTGCTCGACGTGCTGCACCAGCATCGGCTCGTAGTCCATCTTGTAGATGTGGTCGCCGGCCAGGATGACGATGTATTTCGGAGCGTAGCTCTCGATGATGTCGATGTTCTGAAACACCGCGTCCGCGGTTCCGGCATACCAGGCGCCGTCTGTCACGCGCTGGCTGGCGGGCAGGATGTCGAAGCTCTCGTTGCGCTCCAGCCGGAAGAAATTCCAGCCTCGCTGCAGGTGGCGGATCAGGCTATGCGCCTTGTATTGGGTCGCGACGCCGATACGGCGGATGCCGGAATTGAGCGCGTTCGACAGCGTAAAATCGATGATGCGGGATTTGCCGCCGAAATGAACCGCCGGCTTGGCCCGCCAATCAGTCAGTTCCTGCAAACGGGTGCCTTTTCCGCCGGCCAGCACATAGGCCATTGCCGATCGGGCAAAGGGAGCACCTGCGGTCAGAGCGGGCAAGCGGATTCCTTGTCAACAGTCCCCGCAACCTGCCTGTTCAATAGGCACCATTGCACCCAGTTTCAGCAGGCGGGGGTATTCACAGCACTCATGCCCCTGGCTGAGCAAATTGCATACCAATTCAGCACCTGACCCCCCGATGATTTACACCGATCTGCTACGACCCCCGGCCGATCGCTTCTGCGGGCGTCGTAAAGGGGACGTCCCAGATGTCGTGTGCGTACTCGCCGATGGCGCGGTCAGAAGAGAACCACGCCATGTTTGCGATGTTCCTCATGCTCATCTGGGTCCAGTCGGATGACGATAGCCAGAGCTTGTCGATGCGGCGCTGAGTCGCAACGTAGTCATCAAAGTCTGCGGTCACCATGTAGTAGTCATGATGCCGGAGGGCGTGCATCAGGGGTGTGAAGAGCCCGCCTTCGCCGGGCCAGAATATGCCAGCGTCGATTGCGTCGATGGTGCGTGCCAGCATCGGCGACGCTGCGATTGTGGCGCGCGCTTCCAGGCCACGGCTGCGCCGCTCCTCGACCTCCTGCGTCTGAAGGCCGAAGATGAAGATATTGTCCGCGCCGACGTGCTCGCGAATCTCGATGTTGGCGCCGTCCAGCGTGCCGATCGTCAGCGCCCCATTGAGCGCGAGCTTCATGTTGCCGGTGCCGGATGCCTCCATGCCCGCGGTAGATATCTGTTCCGACAAGTCGGCGGCCGGAATGATCGCTTCCGCCAAGCTGACATTGTAGTCGGGCAGGAACACGACCTTCAGGAGGTCGCGCGTAACGCGGATCGCTATTGACGATCTTGGCGACGTCATTGATCAGCTTGATGATCAATTTCGCCTGCGTGTAGCTCGCCGCCGCCTTGCCGGCGAAAATCTTAACGCGCGGAACCCAGTGCCGAGACGGATCGTCGCGAATGGCAAGATAAAGTTGCGACCGTTTCGAGGATATTGAGCAGCTGACGCTTGTATTCGTGAATACGCTTGATCTGCACGTCAAACATCGCATCGGGGTCGAATTCTCAGTCCCATACGATCGGCGACCAAACGCGAGAAGGCGACCTTGTTTGCACGCTTCGCGGCGGCGACCCGCTCTCGGACAGCGGCGTCGCCGGTCTTTTCGGCGAGCTTTGCGATCAATGACGGGTCGTCGGAACCGCCTCTCCGCAAACGTCGCGCAGCACCCGCACCAGTGCGGGGTTGGCTTGCAGAAGCCAGCGACGGAACGTGACGCCATTCGTCTTGTTGACGATGCGATCAGGATAGAGCGCATGCAGGTCGCGAAATACGGTTTCGCGCATCAGGCCGGTGTGAAGCGCGGACACTCCGTTCACCCGATGCGAACCGACGAAGGCGAGGTGGCCCATCCGCAGCTTGCGGTCGCCATGCTCGTCAATCAGCGAAATGGCGGCAAGACGATCGACAAATCCGTCTGGATCCTTGTGTTTTGCGGCTTCGATGTGTTCCGCATTAATCCGGTAAATGATCTGCAAGTGTCGCGGCAGAACGCGCTCGAAGAGATGGACCGGCCAGGTTTCGAGCGCCTCCGGCAGCAGCGTGTGATTGGTATAGGAGAATGTGCCAACCGTAATGGCCCAGGCATCTTTCCACGGCAAGCCATGCACGTCGGTCAGCAATCGCATCAGTTCGGCGATCGCGATGCTCGGATGGGTGTCGTTAAGTTGGATGGCTGCTCGCTGAGGCAGGAAATGCAGATCTCCGTCGGTGCTCAAGTGGCGCGCCACCAGGTCCTGCAAGGAGGCGGACACGAAAAAATATTCCTGCCTTAGACGCAGTTCGCGACCGGCGGGAGTTTCGTCGCTGGGGTAGAGAACCTTCGAGATCGCTTCCGCCCGCGTCTGCTCGACCAGCGCACCGACATGATCCCCGCGGTTGAACGCGTCGAGGCGAACCGGATCGACGGCGCGCGCGCTCCAAAGTCGTAAGGGGTTCACGTTGCGCCCGCGCCATCCCACGATGGGCGTGTCGTAGGCGACGGCTTCGATGGTTTCGTCCGGCAGCCAGATGTGCCGCGTCGCGCGACCGTGCTCGTGAATGACCTCGATCCGCCCGCCGAAGTGAATATCATAGAAGACTTCGGGTCGCGCGAACTCCCAGGGATTGCCGAAGGCCAGCCAATCCTCGGGATATTCCTGTTGCCATCCATCCTTGATGATCTGTCGGAACAGTCCGTGATCGTAACGGATGCCGTAGCCGTGGGCCGGAATGCCCAGGCTCGCCATGCTCTCCATGAAGCAGGCGGCAAGACGGCCGAGACCGCCATTGCCAAGCGCGGCATCGGGTTCGGCCGACCGCAAGCGGTTGGGATCGACGCCGAGGTCCCCCAGCGCGTCGCGCGCGATGTCGCTCAGTCCAAGATTGCAGAGCGTGTCGGACAGCAGGCGGCCAATCAGAAACTCCAGCGAGAGATAATAGACGCGCTTTTGTCCCTTTGCCTTGCTCGCGCGATCCGCGGACAGCCATCGATGAATGATCCGGTCGCGAATGGCATGCGCTGTTGCGACGAACCAGTCGCGGTCGGTGGCGGAAGCGGGATCCTTGCCGACTGCCAGCGCAAGCTTTGCCAGGACGGCGCTCTTGAACGCGGCAAGGTCCTCCTCGCTCGGCGACCCGGATAGAGATCGGTCGGATGTCGACGGCCCGCGAGCAAAATCCAATTCTGCCATGACTTGAACTTCCAATTTTCGTTCCCAAGCCCAGGCACCATTTTGCCCTTCGGCCGCTGCCGCGGTCACAAACCGTTTTACGAGCGATGTCTGTGCCAGAGACTAGCAAGAGATATGCCGAAGGTTCCACGCGTCCCTCCATCCACGTCATACTTCCGAGGGAATTTCCCAGGAAATCGGCCAAGATATGGACCATGAGCCATTTATCGGCCTTGATATTCTGGCTTCGGGGAACGACTTTAGTCGGCCGGTCAGGATCGCTTGATGAAATTGTTTGAATGCCAAAGCTGCGGGCAGCCGCTCTATTTCGAGAATACCCGCTGCGAAAGCTGCGGGCTGTCGCTTGGCTATCTGCCAGGCAAGGAAGTCGTGACCGCGTTGAAGCAGGACAAAGACGGTTTGCGGGCGATTGCTGATTTCAAACTTTATCGCTTCTGCGCCAATCGCCAGCATGACGTCTGCAACTGGCTCATTCCGGCGGACGGTTCGGAACAGTTCTGCGTGGCGTGTTCCCACAACCGGACTATTCCGGACCTGTCACTGCAGGACAACGCGGCGAACTGGCGGAAGATCGAGGTTGCCAAGCATCGGCTCTTTTATACGTTGCTGAAGCTTGGTCTGCCGATGGAGACGAAAATCGAAGATCCCGACGGCGGGCTGGCCTTCGATTTCCTGGCGCATCCGCTCCCCCAATAACGCCTCGCCGGTGCTGACCGGGCATGCCAACGGCTTGATCACCATCAGCTTGGCCGAAGCCAACGATTCCGAGCGCGAGCGGCAACGCCGAGAGATGGGCGAGCCTTACCGCACCCTCCTGGGCCATTTCCGCCATGAGATTGCGCACTACTACTGGGGTCGCCTGGTCAAGGATCCGCCCATCCTGGATGAATTCCGCGGCCTGTTCGGCGACGAGCGGCAGGACTACACCGCTTCGCTGCAAAGACATTATGCTCAAGGGCCGCCCGCCAATTGGTCGGAGCATTTCGTCACGGCCTATGCCAGCGTCCATCCGTGGGAAGACTTTGCGGAGTGCTGGGCCCACTACTTCCACATGGTCGACACCTTGGAAACGGCCGGCGCGTTCGGACTGCACCTGCGGCCGAAAGCCAACAAGGACTCGACGACGACCATCGACTTCGATCCGCACACCGCGACCATGGACCGCATCATCGACTCCTGGCTGCCGCTGACATTCGCGGTCAATTCGGTCAACCGGAGCATGGGTATTGCCGATCTTTATCCCTTCGTGCTGACACCGACGATCATCGTCAAACTCTCGTTCATCCATGACCGCATCCACGCGGTCCAGGGGCAGCCGAGTACCGACCTGGGGGCTTGTGGGCCGTCATCGCCGGCCTCAAGCGCGCGATCGGCGTCCCGGAATTGAACTAGTAGTCCAATTCTAACATTCGCTCTCCGTTTCCACACTCCACTAGATCCTTGTAAATTCATCAGAATTCCCGATAGATGGGGAAGCCCATGCGGGGCCATGCCATTCCCGTGGGCGGCCTGGATTTTGCTTGATGATTGAGGTCGTTGGCGAAGAGTAGCTCCAGCGGCATGTCGATCCTGGTCAGCCTCCATCACGTCACCCGTTACCGCTACGAGCGCGCCGATTGCGCCTCGGGCCCTCAGATCGTCCGGCTGAGGCCGGCGCCGCATAGCCGCACGCGCGTTCCGAGCTATTCGCTGAAGGTCACGCCGGCCGAGCATTTCGTGAACTGGCAGCAGGATCCGAACGGGAACTGGCTGGCGCGTTTCGTTTTTCCGGAACCCACCACCGAATTCACCATCTCGGTCGATCTGCTGGCCGACATGTCGGTCATCAATCCGTTCGACTTCTTTGTCGATCCAGTGGCGCAGCAACTATCCGTTCGTCTATCCGAGCGAGTTCGACGAGGAGCTTGCGCCGTATCTATGCAAAGAGCCGGCCGGACCGCTGTTGGACGACTTTGTCGCGTCGATCCCGCGCGATCCGCAGCACATCGTCGACTTCATCGTCGCGCTCAATCAGCGTCTGCAGCAGGACATTCGCTATCTGGTCCGGATGGACCCCGGCGTGCAGGCGCCCGAAGAGACGCTGTCGCTTGCCTCGCGGCTCATGTCGCGACTCCGCTTGGCTGCTGGTCCAGATCCTGCGGCATCTCGGTCTCGCGTCGCGCTTTGTCTCCGGCTATCTGATCCAGTTGCGTCCCGATCTGAAGGCGCTCGACGGGCCGGCCGGCGCGACCGAGGATTTCACCGATCTGCATGCCTGGACCGAAGTCTACCTGCCGGGCGCGGGCTGGATCGGCCTTGATCCGACATCCGGACTGCTGTGCGGGGAAGGGCCATCTGCCGCTCGCGGCGACGCCGCACTTCAGCGCCGCCGCGCCGATCTCCGGCGGCGTCGAGCCGGCCAAGATCAGACTTCGCATTCGAGATGAAGATCACGCGCATCGACGAACAGCCGCGCGTCACGTTTCCGTTTTCCGATGAAGCTTGGGCACGCGCTCGATGCGTTGGGCGAGCAGGTCGATGCCGATCTTGCCGCGCAGCGATGTTCGTCTGACCATGGGCGGCGAGCCGACCTTCGTTTCGATCGACGATTATCAATCGGCGGAGTGGAATACGGCAGCGGTCGGACCGACCAAGCGGATCATGGCCGATCGACTGGTCCGCCGCTTGCGCGACCGCTTCGCGCCGGGCGGGCTACTGCATTACGGCCAGGGCAAATGGTATCCCGGCGAACCGCTGCCGCGCTGGGCGTTCTCGCTGCTGCTGGCGCAAGGATGGCAAGCCGATCTGGCAGAACGCCGCTCTGATCGCGACGAAGAGCGCCAGCGGGCGACCGCTCCGGCCGAGCCGATGCGCGAGCGGTTCACCGAGAAGCTTGCAGCGCCGGCTCGGCATTGCGAGCTCGACCACGTGCTGCCGGCGTTCGAGGATCCCGCCGATCGGATGCTCAAAGAAGGCGCGCTGCCGCGCGAATGTCGATCCGAGCTGATCCCAAGATCGACGATCCGGTCGAGCGCGCCCGCATCATGCGGGAGTTCGAGCGCCACCTGTCGACGCCCACCGGCTACGTGCTGCCGGTGCAGCGCTGGCACGCGCAAGCCGACAGCCGGCTGGATCAGCGAAATCTGGCAGACTGCGCCGCGGCAGGCTTGTTCCTGGTGCCGGGCGACTCGCCGGTCGGCTTTCGCTTGCCGCTCAGCTCGCTGCCGCATGTCAAGCCGATCGACGAGCCGCACCTCGTGCCGGCCGATCCGTATCGACGGAGCGCGGCGCGTTGCCCGATCCCGCAGCGATGGCGCGCGCGTTCGCCGGCGACGGCCTGTCGCACCGCCGACCGTGGCGAGCGCCGTGCCCAGCGCCTCGCGCGCGCCGAAGCGTCGCCATCTGGACGCAAGGACACTCCGGTGCGCACCGCGCTGGCCGTCGAGCCGCGCGATGGCCGGCTTTGCGTGTTCATGCCGCCGGTCGAACGGCTCGAGGACTATCTCGAGCTGCTCGCCGCCGTCGAAGCGACCGCTGCGCGAGCTCGAGCTGCCGCGTTCACGTCGAAGGCTATCTGCCGCCACCCGATCCGCGGCTGAACGTCATCAAGGTTACGCCCGATCCCGGCGTGATCGAGGTCAACGTCCATCCGGCGTCGTCATGGCGCGACGCGGTCGATGTGACGCGCACGCTCTACGAGGAAGCGCGTCTGTCGCGGCTCGGCACCGACAAGTTCATGATCGACGGCCGCCACACCGGCACCGGCGGCGGCAACCATGTGGTGCTCGGTGGGCAGTCCGCGGCGGACAGCCCGTTCCTGCGCCGGCCCGACCTGCTGAAAAGCCTGATCCTTTATTTCCAGCGGCATCCGTCGCTGTCCTACCTGTTCTCCGGCCTGTTCATCGGCCCGACCAGCCAGGCGCCGCGCGATCGACGAGGCGCGGCACGACCTGCTCTACGAACTCGAGATCGCGCTTGCGATCGGTGCCGGCGCCCGGCGTGGGCGAGCAGCCGCGGCCGTGGCTGGTCGACCGGCTGCTGCGCAATCTGCTGGTCGATGTCACCGGCAACACCCATCGCGCCGAAATCTGCATCGACAAGCTGTTCTCGCCCGACGGGCCGACCGGCAGGCTTGGGCCTGGTCGAATTTCGTTCGTTTGAAATGCCGCCGGATGCGCGCATGAGCTTGGCGCAGCAAGTCTCTGCTGCGCGCGCTGGTCGCCTGGTTCTGGCGGACGCCGCAGCATGGTCGCTGGTGCGCTGGGGCACGGCGCTGCACGATCGGTTCATGCTCGGGCATTTCGTCTGGGAGGACTTCCTGGCGTGCTCGCCGATCTCCGCGACGCCGGCTATCAATTTCGATCCGGTCTGGTTTGACGGCGCAGCGCGAATTTCGCTTTCCGTTCTACGGCACGGTCACCTACGGCGGCGTGGAGCTCGAGCTCGCCATGCGCTTGAGCCCTGGCATGTGCTCGGGGAGGAAGGCGTCGCCGGCGTGCACCGCGCGTTTCGTCGATTCCTCGGTCGAGCGACTGCAGGTGAAGGTCCAGGGCCTCAATGCCGCGCGCCATGTGGTCGCCTGCAACGGCCGACGCGTGCCGCTGACGCTCCACCGGCCGCTCGGGCGAATACGTCGCCGGCGTCCGCTTCAAGGCGTGGAAGCCTGCCGTCGGCGCTGCAGCCCACCATCGACGTTCAGGCGCCGCTGACGTTCGACATCTACGATGCTTGGAACGGCCGTTCGCTCGGCGGCTGCGTCTATCATGTCGCCCATCCGGGCGGCCGCAACTACGAGACCTTCCCGGTCAATTCCTACGAAGCCGAGGCCCGGCGGCTTGCGCGCTTCGAGGGCCATGGACATACGCCGGGCGCCTTCACCATTCAGCCGGGAAGAGCGCTCGCTTGAATATCCGATGACGCTCGACCTGCGCCGTCCGACTCAGGTTTGATGGCCGGCATGGCTGGCCATCTCGACCGCGCCTCGCGAGGAGACGGCAGTCTCGAACCGCTCCTGTCGGGCTATCAGCCGCTGCCGCGCAACTTCGACGAGATGATGGATCATGACGGCCGGGTGCGCGAGCACTGGCGGCCGTTCCTGCAAATGCTCGCGGCGCTTGGGCCGGACGAGGTCGACCGGCGATTTGCGGCGGCCGACCGTCATCTTCGCGATTCGGGCGTGTTCTACCGGGTCTATGAAGACCCCGCCGGCGCCGTGCGGCCATGGCCGCTCAGCCATGTTCCGCTGCTGATCGAGTGCGGCCGAATGGCAATCGCTGAAGGCCGGCCTGATCCAGCGGGCCGAATTGCTCGAAGCGTTCCTCAAGGACATCTATGGCCCCGCCACCTCTGGTGCGCGAAGGTCGGCTGCCGGCGGCGGTCGGTCGCCGGCAATCCGGAATTTCTGCGACCGATGGTCGGCGTCGCGCCGGCAGGGCGGCGCGCACCTGCGGTTTTACGCCGTTGACGTCGGTCGCTCGCCGGACGGACGCTGGTGGGTGCTTGGCGACCGCACGCAGGCGCCGTCGGGCGCGGGCTACGCGCTGGAGAACCGGCTCGCGCTGTCGCGCGCCATGCCGGATATCTATCGGCAGCTTCGGGTCGAGCGCGTCGCGCCGTTCTTCCAGGCATTTCAGGCCGAACTGTCCGCGCTCAGCCGACGCGACGATTCCCGCGTCTGCGTGCTGACGCCGGGGCCGCTGAACGAGACTTATTTCGAGCACGCCTATCTCGCCCGCTATCTCGGCTTTCTGCTGGTCGAAGGCGAAGACCTCACCGTCCGCGACGACGGCGTGTTCATCCGCACCGTATCCGGTCTGAAGCGCGCCGAAGTTCTGCTGCGCCGGCTCGATTCCGATTTCGCCGATCCGCTGGAGCTCAGCGCCCGCTCGCGGCTGGGCGTCCCGGGTCTGGTGCAGGCGATCCGTGACGGCACCGTGGTGATGGCCAATGCGCTCGGCTCCGGCGTGGTCGAGGCGCGCGCCATGCTGAGCTTCCTGCCGGCGCTGGCGCCGGCCTTGCTCGGCCGTGAATTGATGCTGCCGAATGTCGCGACCTGGTGGCTCGGCGATCCGGCCGTCCGCGAGGACGTCATGCGAACGGCTCGACGACCTTGTGATCGCGCCGGCCTTTTCCGGCGATCTGCCGCCGCACATGATCGACAGCAGGTCGTCATCGGAAGGGATCTCGATGCCGCCGCCCGCGCGCGCGTGGTCGAGGCGATCGGCCGCCGCGGCATCGACTTCGTCGCGCAGGAGGCGGTGACGCTGTCGACCACCCCGGTCTGGGAGAACGGCCAGCTCGTGCCGCGGCCGTTCAGTCTGCGGCTGCTGCTGGCGCGCGACGGCGATGGCTGGCAGGTCATGCCCGGCGGCTTTGTCCGCATCGCCGACGAGCTCGACGCGCGCGCCATCAATCTGCAGCAGGGCGGACGGACCGGCGATGCCTGGATCCTGTCGGACAAGCCGGTCGCGCAGACGACGCTGCTGCCGACGCCGGACCGCATCAAGATCAATCGCACGACCGGCGCGCTGCCGAGCCGCGCCGCGCCAATCTGTTCTGGCTTGGCCGCTACGTCGAGCGCACCGAGGCGACGCTGCGCCTGGTGCGGGCGCTTGGTCAACCGCTCGACGACGAGCACCCAGGCCGAGCGCGACGTCAACGCGCGACATCGTCGCGCTGCTCGGCGCCTGGGAGGCGGTGCCGGAGGACATGCTGAACGTCCGGCCGGCGCTGGTCGCGGCCGCCGTGCTGCAGCAGCGGAATTGACCGGTGCGCTGCCGTTCCTGGTCGGCGCCGCGCAATCGGCGGCGTCGGTGATCCGTGACCGCTTCTCGCCGGACGCGTGGCGGGCGCTCACCGAGCTAGTCGAGATGATCCGCGCGCCGTTCGATCAGGGGCCGAGCGAAAGCGCCGATCTCGAGCGCGTCAACGGCGCGCTCCGCATCCTCGCGTCGTTCTCCGGCCTGGCGCAGGAGAACATGAGCCAGCTCGCCGGCTGGCGCTTCCTGGAGATCGGCCGCCGCATCGAGCGGACGCTGGCGACCTGCGGCTTCATCCGCCAGTTCGCATTCGGCGCCAAGCCCGACGGCGGGCTCGACGTGCTGCTGGAGCTTGCCGACAGCCAGATCACCTATCGGCTGCGCTATGTGATGGTGGCGGCGCCGGCGCCGGTGATCGATCTCGTGGCGCTCGATCCCGAACAATCCGCGCTCGATCGTCTATCAGCTTGCCCGCATCGAGACGCATCTCGCCGCGATGCCGAAGCGCGACGACAGCCGCCTGACGCCGCCCGAGCAGATCGCCATCGCGCTTGTCGACGCAAATTGCGGACCTCCGACGTCGCGGCGATCGACGAACAGGCCTTGCTGGACGCGGAAGCAGCTCTGATGAAACTGTCCGATGTCGTCGCCTCCACCTATTTCACGACGCGTGAGCGCGTCCGAAGCGTTCCGTGGGAGTCGCTCGGATGATCTACGACGTCCGCCAGGAGACGATCTATCACTACGCGTCCCCGGTCGCGCTATGCGCACCATGTGCTGCGGCTTACGCCGATCGACCGAGCGAGTCAGCGTGTGCATGCCGCGGCCCTGGACATCACGCCGACGCCGATCGAGCGGCGCGAAGGTCACGATTTCTTCGGCAACCGGATCACCTGGATCGCGTTCGATCAGCCGCACGATACATTGACGGTGCGGGTCGCGGCGCGCATCGCCGTGAAGAGCAGGCGTCGCGCTCGAGCCCGGCGACACGCCGCCGTGGGAGAGATGTGCGCGAGGCCGCGTTCGCATCGTACCGATCTTCGCCGCAACTCGCCGGCGCATTTTCTGTTCCCGAGCCGGCAGGTCTCGCTCGACCCTGAAATCCGCGACTATGCCACCTCGAGCTTTCCGCCCGGCCGCGCCGTTCTCGAAGGCGCGATCGATCTGATGAGGCGGATCAAGGCGGAATTCGTCTACGAGGTCGGCGCCACCACGGCCTCGACCACGCCGCCGATGTCGTTCGCGCTGCGGCGCGGCGTGTGCCAGGACTTCACGCACATCATGATTTCCGGGATGCGCGTCGCTCGGATTGCCGGCGGCCTATGTCAGCGGCTATCTGCGGACCGTGCAGTCGCGCGGCGAAGCCAAGCTCGAAGGCGCCGATGCCATGCACGCCTGGGCGCTGGTTTGGTGCGGGTCGGATGCCGGCTGGATCGGCCTCGACCCGACCAACGGCATCCTCGCCGGCAACGACCATGTCGTGCTCGCGATCGGCCGCGACTACGCCGACGTGGCGCCGATGGATGGAGTCGTCTTCGCGTCGGGTGCCCAGCGGTTGGAAGTGGCGGTTGCGGTCATACCAGTTCGCTGATGGCGGCACGTCAACCGCGCGCTGTTGACGCGGCTCGGGTGCGGCCTGTCGCCAGCCGCGGCAGGCTACTGACCATCCAGCTTTCGTGCAAGGAATTGCGGCCCTCGGGCGATCCACTCTGCGTGGATCCGCGACGCCATGCCGAGGGAGCCACACCAGTCATCTTCTTGAATGCGCGGCTAAACGCTGAATCCGATTTGTAGCCAACTTCGGCAGCGATCTCGGAAAGGCTCGTGGTGCCGCCCTTGAGAAGTTCGGCTGCGATCTGCATCCGCCACTTCGATAGGTAATGGATCGGCGGAATGCCGACGATGTCTGCAAACCGCTCCGCCAGCACCGAGCGCGACTGCCCAACCAATTTGGCGAGTTCGTCCAGCGTCCAGGCATGCGCAGGCCTGGCATGAATCAACGATAGCGCCTTGCCAATGAAAGGATCGCGCAGGCCCGCCAGCCATCCACGCTCTTGCGGCGGAAGCGCTTCGATATACTCGCGCAAAACGTCGATGAACATCAGCTCGCTTAACTTGGTGAGGATGATCTCGTGGCCAGTGCGTTTCTGCGAGGCCTCTTCCACCGCAAAGCGAATGAATTGTTCGAGCCAGCCGACCTCGCTCCCGCCGGCTCTCCCGGCCGTGATCACACTGGGTAGATGATCGAACAACGGGTTGAACGGCCCTGCGTCGCAGGCAAGATAGCCACACACGAGCCTGGTCGAAACCGGTCCATCACCTCCGCAATTGATGCAGAACGGCAACTCGCCCGCAGTTGCGATCTCGATCACATCGGCGGTTGTCGGAGTACCCGAAAGGCCAGGGTGGCTCGACATGACATGCGAATGAGCGTCGGTAAAGACGACGACTTGGCCGGTTTCAAGGGCAACCGGCGCGCCCCCATTCGGGGTGGCGAAACAGCGGCCGGCTGTCACGACATGATAGGCAACAAGGTGATTGGCTCCGGGCAGCACCTTCGGAAGAATGAGTTCGCGTGCGGGAGACTCAATCGCCCATGTGTCGGAGGCCGCGACGTCAAAGAATGCCGCCCCCGTCAGCCGCACCGTCCGCAAAAGATCGGAAAGAGCATCCTCCGCCATTGGCCGGGTTTTGGTTGTTGGGGGCGAGCAATTGCGCCTTCCAAGATGTGAAATTAGGACGAACGGCCAAGCGAACCGGACGCTTGGTCATGCACGTCCCGTCCTCACCCTTTAGGACAGTCTCACTAATCACCACGGCTCAAAGGAAGCAAGACGATCATGACAGCGCACGAAGGCGGTTGTTTCTGCGGCGAAGTGCAGATCCAGGTGATGGGTGGTCCCGAAGCGATGGGTTACTGCCACTGCGAGTTCTGTCGATCCTGGTCAGCAGGGCCGGTGAATGCCTTCACGCTGTGGAAGCCGGAACACGTCAAAGTGATCAAGGGCAGGGCGCTGCTTGGACACTTCATGAAGTCTGATACCAGCAACCGAAAGTTCTGCACGCGCTGCGGCGGTCATGTGATGACCGAACATCCGACGCTCGGGCTGATCGACGTCTATGCGGCAACGATCCCCACACTCGCATTCAAACCCGCGGTGCACGTCAACTACGCGGAGACCGTGCTGCCGATCAGGGACGGGTTGCCAAAATTGAAGGACTTTCCAGCCGAAATGGGCGGATCTGGAGTTGCGCTCGCCGAGTAAGCCGCAATGCGCACGCCAAGGTTTAGAAGTGCGTGCGCTCAGATAACGGCTGACGATCCAGGTATCCCGCGCAGAGCGGGCGGCGAGAGAAGCGGCGCCAGGCTTTCGCCGGTCAAGATTTATTCGGTTCTGTTTGAACCGATGGACGCGTTCGCGCAACTAAGCATGTCGCGCTTGTTCATGGAAAACCCATGGATCGCGCCGGCGAGGACGCCCGCAACCTCAGCGAGCATCGCTCGGCCTATCTGAATGGCCGGGCGACACCGATTGCCGCGATGCTACGAGACGTAGCTAACGGTGCGATAAGCGGTCATGACGATCGTTTGCTATCGCGCTGATGGACATCGAACCAATGACGCTAGCAGTAACAGTGACCCTTCGGCCTGGGACGAAGACGTCCGTGGTATCAACGCGAGCGCATTTGGCGGATGCCGCGTTTGCCCCGGTCAGGGATTTTTACGTCTCATCGCGCTATGCCCAGCATCGCAACGATCCGGATATTTGCGATTTTACCTTCGGCAATCCGCATGAAATGCCGCTTGCCGGTCTGGTTTCTGCGATCCGCGAGCGTGCAGTGCCGCAGGACAAGAACTGGTTCGCATACAAGACGAGCGAACCAGACCCGCAGGCATTTCTGGCCGAGCGTGTCGGACGGGAACTCGGGCTGGCGTTCGAACCCGCAGACTTTGCGCTCACGGCGGGCGCCTTCGCGGCGATCATGGTGGCGTTCCACCTGGTGCTCGACCGCGGCGATGAGGTGGTGTTTTCCGAGCCGGCTTGGTTCTGCTACGAGCCGATGTTGCTGGCGGCCGACGTGGTGCCGCGCAAGGTCCGATTGAAGGGCCCGGAATTCGATCTTGATCTCGACGCGATCGAGTCGGCGATCGGGCCGAAGACCCGGCTCGTCATCGTCAACACGCCGCACAACCCGACCGGCCGCATCTATGGCCGCGAGACGCTGCGAGGCGTTGGCGGAGCTGCTTGAGCGCGCCTCGGCCCGGTTCGGCCGGCGCATCTTCTTGCTGTCCGATGAGCCCTATCGGCGACTGAGGTTCGACGGACGTGGTTTCGTCAGTCCGGCCGCGGTCTATCCGTGGACGCTGATCTCCTACAGCTACGGCAAGGTGTTGCTCGCCCCGGGCCAGCGCCTCGGATACCTTGCGCTCTCGCCGTTGATGCCGTTGAGCGATCGGCAGGCGCTGCGCGACGTGATGTTCTCGGCGCAAATGGCGCTCGGCTGGTGTTTTCCCAATGCCGTGATGCAGTACGCGGTGCCCGACCTCGAAGAGCTGTCGATCGACCGGGCCGCGCTTGCGCGCCGCCGTGACCGCCTCACCGAAACGCTGACGCATGCGGGCTTCGACGTGCTGCGGCCGGAGGGCACATTCTATCTGTGGAGCCAATGGCCGGCGGGCGATCCCGACCGGCATTGGAACGCGCTTGCTGATCGCAAAGTTTTCGTCATGCCGGGCTCGATCATGGGCTCGCCCCGGTATCTGCGGATCAGTCTCACCGCGTCCGATCGAATGGTCGATCGGGCGTTGCCGGCGTTTGCCGCGATCGCCGCTGGCTGAACGGTTCCTGGAGGAAATGATGTCGAAACGGTTCAACAATATCCTTGAGACGATTGGGCGCACGCCCGTCGTCAAAGTTGCGAAGTTTTCTCCGCCTGGCGTTGAGGTCTTCGTGAAACTGGAGGCCTTCAATCCGCTCGGCTCCGTCAAGGACCGGCTGGCCTTGGGCGTTATCGAAGCGGCAGAGCGAAGCGGCGCGCTGAAGCCGGGACAGACCGTGATCGAAGCGACCAGCGGCAATACCGGAATTGGTCTGGCGATGGTATGTGCGCAAAAGGGCTATCCGCTTGTCGTGACGATGGCGGAGAACTTCAGCGTCGAGCGACGCAAGCTGATGCGGTTTCTGGGCGCCAAGGTGGTGCTCGACTCCGGCATCCGAGAAGGGCAGCGGAATGGTCGCCAAGGCGGCTGGAACTCGCCCAGACGCATGGCTGGTTCTTTTGCCGTCAGTTCGAGAACGAAGCCAACCCGGACTTTCATTCCAAGACCACGGCGGTTGAAATTCTGGACGACTTCGCGGGAGACAGGCTCGACTATTGGGTCACCGGCATGGGCACCGGCGGCACGCTCAAGGGTGTTGCGCGGGTCCTGAAGAAGGAACGGCCGGAAACCAAAATCATTGTTTGCGAGCCCGACAATTCTCCTCTGCTCGGAAGCGGGTTTGCGCAGGCGCGCGGAGCTGACGGCGCGCCGTCGGAAAGCCATCCGTACTTCCGCCCGCACCTCATGCAGGGTTGGACGCCAGACTTCATCCCGAAGCTCGCGGAGGATGCCGTCCGCGCGAGACTGATTGACGAGCTGTTGCCAATCAAGGGCAGCGATGCGTTGCGCCTGTCGCGCGAGCTGGCGCAAAAGGAGGGGATCTTCACAGGGATAACCGGCGGCGCCACGTTCGCCGGAGCGCTGAAAATCGCCGAACGCGCCGAGAAGGGCGCAAAGATTCTGTGCATGTTGCCGGATACCGGCGAACGTTACCTGAGCACGCCGCTGTTCGAGGACGTTCCGGTCGAAATGACTGCCGAGGAGATCGAAATCTCCCAATCGACGCCACGCTATCGATTTGACGTGAAGCCGTCTTCGCCGCCGCCGACAAACCCTGAAGCCGCAGCGCCCGTGCAGCTCAGTGCGGAGGCGGACGCGTTCGTGACCAAGGTCACGTCCGATCCCAGCCAACCGATCGTCTTGTTTGCGCTTGAATGGTGCGAGTTCTGTTGGTCTGTGCGCAAACTGTTCAAGCAGTTCGATATCCCTTACCGTTCGATCGATCTCGATTCCGTCGCCTATCAAAAAGACAATTGGGGCGGCCAGATTCGAAACGTGCTCGAAGGCCCGCACCAATTCACCCACCATTCCGCAGATTTTCGTCGGTAACCAGCACATCGGTGGATGCACCGAAACCTTTGATGCATTCAATGACGGACGACTGCATCATCTGTTGCGCGATCACGGTATCAAATTCAAACCGGCTGACAACGTGAACGCCTATTCGTTCCTGCCGACGTGGCTTCATCCACGATAGGGGACGACGGCGCTGCCGGTCGACTGGGCTGGACGGGTCACTCATCGTGGCTCGGGCCCCCCAGTTGTCTGGCGAAAGCCCGAAATAGCCTGCTTGACGCGATCGGCTTGTAGCACCATCTCCCAGAGGACCGTGGCAGCGCGCTGCGGCACGTCCGCTGATAAGGAGGGTCAATGCTCGATCGATCGCTCATCGCCGAGTTTGCTGGCTATCGAACGGCACTTTCCTCCGATGAGGCCAGGCGAGCGTTCGATGAACGGATCGAACGTCTTTTAAGTCAGCATGGCATTGACTACGTGCGCGGATATGTGGCTGCTCTCAATGAAGCAATCAAGCGCTAGTGGTCCGATTCTAACATTCGCATCGCGTGCTTGCTGCCTGGTGGGTAGCGAATGTCAAATCCACTCCACTAGGGCGGCCCGCGTTCGTCAGCTATCCAGGAAGCTGCGGAGGACTTTCGACCGACTTGGATGCTTCAGCTTTCGCAGGGCCTTGGCCTCGATTTGCCGAATCCGCTCACGCGTCACCGAGAACTGGCGGCCGATCTCCTCCAGAGTATGCTCGCCGTTCATGCCGATGCCGTAGCGCATGCGGAGCACACGCTCCTCGCGTGCCGAGAGCGATGCGAGGACGCGCGTCGTCGAATTGCGCAGGTTGGACTGTATCGCGGCATCAATCGGGCGAATTGCATTCTGGTCCTCGATCAAGTCGCCCAGGTGCGAGTTTCCCTCTTCACCCATCGGCGTCTCAAGCGAAAGCGGCTCACGGGCAATCGCGAGAATTTTCTGCACCTTTGTCACCGGCATGCCGAGCTTCTGCGCCAATTCCTCCGGCGTTGGATCGCGGCGCAACTCGTTCGACAAGTGGCGGCTCATGCGCGTGACTTTGCTGACATTCTCGACCATGTGCACCGGAACCCGGATGGTGCGCGCCTGATCGTGGATCGAGCGGCTGACAGCCTGCCTGATCCACCATGTCGCATAGGTTGAGAACTTGAAGCCGCGCCGGTACTCGAACTTGTCGACAGCTTTCATCAGCCCGATGTTCCCTTCCTGGATCAAGTCCAGCAGTTGCAGGCCGTAGCTGTTATATTTTTTGGTGATGGACACGACCAAACGCAGGTTCGCTTCGATCATTTCCTTCTTCGCCTGCGTCAACTCCCGTTCGCCTCTTTGGACCGCCTGAACGATCTTGCGAAGCTCACGGATGTCAAGTCCGGTCTCGGTGGCGAGCTCATGGATCTGCGTGCGGTGTTCCTTGATCCTGTCCTTGTCCTGGGCCACCAGGTTTTTCCACCCGGGACGGGTAAATTTGGACACGCGATTGATCCAAAGATGATCGAGCTCGGAGCCGAAATAGTTCTTGAGGAAGTCCTCGCGCGCCACGCCATGACTTTCGGCCAGTCTCAGCAACCGCGTCTCGTGGCCAACGAGACGCTTGTTGATGTCGTAGAGTTGCTCGACGAGCGCATCGATGCGGGCCCCTTTGAGGCGAAGTGACTTCACCGCCGCGATGATCTCATTTTTGAGCTCTTTGTATTTGCGCTCTTGCGCCGGCGACAGGGCCTGGCCGTGCAGATGATTGCTGATGTCCTGTTCTTGCAGGCGACGGAGCCGCTTGTAGTCGTTGGCAACTGCGTTGAAAGTCGCAAGCGTTTTGGGTTTCAACTCGGCCTCGATGGCGGCAAGGGAAATCCAGCCGTCCTCGTCTTCGTCGTCCGCGTCGCTGTCGCTCGTTGATTTGTCGGGCGCGGTTTCGTCGCTCGGCGTCGCGCTCGCTCCCGGCGTCGATTTGGCGGGGAGCGGCGCTGGTGCCGGTGAACGGCCCGGCAAAGCACCCGCGAGGCCGTCTGGCAGTGGCACGAGAGATTGCCCATAGGGGCTGGTTGCCGCTGACGCCATCTGTGCGTCGGGACCGGCATTGGTCGCTTCGAGATCGATGATGTCGCGCAGCAGGGCGGTCCCCTGATCGATCTCGTCGCGCCAGATGACGATCGCTTGAAAGGTGAGGGGGCTTTCGCACAGGCCCGCGATCATGGCCTCGCGGCCGGCCTCGATTTGCTTGGCGATGGCGATCTCGCCCTCGCGTGACAGCAATGCGGCTGTTCCCATCTCCCGAAGGTAGATACGCACAGGGTCTTCGGCGCTGTCGGCCGCGTGGAGACGCGCGGAACTGGCCAGAACCTTGGATTGGGAGATTTCAAGCGCCCCGTTGCTCGCGCCTTCGGACGACTGGCTCAGACGCATCACCCGAATCCTCTTCGCCGAGTTCCGGCTCCTCGGAGTCAATCGTGTCAGCGTCCGTCTCGGAAGACACGTCCGATTCGTCAGCCGTTTGCTCGGAGGCATCGTCCGACTGCACGGGATCGATCTCCTCGACCAGGCCGCGTGTCGCGCCGGCGCGCACCAACATCTCCTTGAGCGGACGCGTTGCTCCATTCAGGGGCCGGTCCTGATCCGTCGCCGCTTCGAGAGCAATCGTCGGGTCTGACTTTCGTTTCATGTCGTTTGTATGAAGGTCTCGGCTAGGGCCACCAAACACGTCTGTTCTTGGCTTCGCGCAACCGATCTGCACCACCGGTGCCGAGGCCAAGCTCGGTCGCCTTCGCGGCGACCTGGTCGTCATGTCGATAAAGAAGCTGCACTCTTTAAGGCTCGTGCGCCGACAGATCAGCAGTCCGAGACCCCAAAGCTCCGTCGACGTTACGGCCCTGCTCGCGTTCGCGAGACCATGCGATGGCCGGGATACCTGGCCCGGTGAGAATCCAGGCTGCGCTAGTCTTATCAGCAGTTCACTCGAAAGTCCCAGTGCCTTCCTCTGGTCAACGGCGGTGAGGGACGGTCATAGAACGTTCGCAAGGCAAAACGCTGGAAATTCGACCGGCGATGTGGAATTCGGCACGAAAATGCCGCTCCGGTACGACGACGACGGCGCGGTTGCCTGTCAGCCCACTGCTTGCCTGCAATGGTGCAATCGCTTTGCATGATTTACGATCGCGAGCGCTGCCGCCGATCGTCACATGAAGTATGGCTTTTGGCGAGCCAAAATGCGGCTTGGGGGATGGCGACCGGTTTGGCGTCGCGCGTGAAATCTCCACGCAAACGAAAGGCCTTTCGCATGCTGGCCCTGCTATTTTTCGCGCGGTACGAGCAGCAATTATTGATGTGAACGTCTTGCGTACTTACTATATAAGAGTTTTTGCTTGAACGAGATCGCGATCAAGTCCTTTCGTGAGAACTGTCGAGCGTCTCGGTGCGCCGTGAGTGTGCAAGCGCGAGGGAACGGAAGGATGATCGTGGCGGTCAGGTCTGCAGATTTCCGTAACAAGGCGGCCGCCGCGCTCCGCTCAGGCCGCAAGGCAATAACGGCCGACGATCGCAACGCGCATTTCGAAGTCGCCGCGTCCTACAAGTCGCTGGCAAACGATGTGGAATGGATGCGCGGAGAACGTCAGCGCTCATACAAACGCAAGAAGAAACCGAAGAGGTGATGGACCGGTTGTCGATAGCCGGCTCTTCAGAGAAGATTGGCTTCCGGGTGTTTTCAAGCCGCTGCCATTTCTTTGATATTGGCTCGCAGTGAGTTGCCTGGAGACATCGTAGGATTGTGGTGTGGTAACACATGGACAATGATCCATTTCATGACGCGCCTGACCATGGCGAACAGCGCTACACGAACCTGTTCGCTCGCGTTATCGAAGAAGACGATGGCTACACGGTGCAGGTGAAGCTGACCAATCATGCGGAACTCGAACGGAGTGCCTGGGGCGAGGAAATAGCGGATTTCCCTCGAAACGGCGTCTGCAATGATTGCAGCCCTTGCCGCAGAGTTCTCTATTCCGCAAGGCAGGATCAGTATCCAGATAAGGACGCAAAAGGTGACGGACGGTACGCGCCACTAGCCCCATCTCTGGGGGCTCGTCATTGCGTGCAGGCCGTCATGCGGCTATGGGTTTTATTGCTGGCGGCGCTCGCTACGGTTGTCTCGCTTGGCGGAGCCGTAGAGTGGCTTGGAAATCGGTACGAGAGCGGGGTGCTGGGGCCTGATGCAGCAGGGTTTTTTGTTGCTGGTTCCCTTCGACTTGGCTCAAAGCCTGCCCACAAGCCGCAATCTTTGCAGCGGAAAGTAAACACCGCCTATGACCGTCCCCGGCACGAAACGCCGCTTTCAGCTGATCCTGATCAAACCGTCACATTATGACGATGACGGATATGTCATCCGCTGGTATCGGGCCATCATTCCCTCGAATTCGCTGGCCGCCCTGTATGGGATTGCCGCCGATTGTGCCCAAAGGGAGGTCTTGGGTTCGGACACCGCGATCGACATCGAAGCCATCGACGAAACCAACACGCGCGTCGACATCCCGGCGCTGATTCGTCGCTTTCGCTCGCATGGGAGCCTCGGCCTGGTGGCGCTCGTCGGCGTTCAGTCGAACCAGTACCCGCGTGCGCTCGATATCGCCCGTCCGTTCCGCGAAGCAGGGATCGAGGTCGCGATCGGAGGTTTCCACGTCTCGGGCTGCCTATCGATGTTGGACGGCCACGCCGTCGGGCTCGATGAGTGCCGCGCCATGGGTGTCAGCATCTTTGCCGGGGAGGCCGAAAACGAGTTCGACAACGTCTTGCGCGATGCCGCGAACGGGCGGCTCCAGCCGGTCTACAACATCCTCAAAGATATCCCGGCCATGTCCGGCACGCCGGTTCCGTTTCTTCCGAAGCCGTATGTCGCGCGGACGCTCGGTCTTAGTGCGAGCTTCGACGCCGGTCGCGGTTGTCCATATCAATGCTCGTTCTGCACGATCATCAACGTGCAGGGACGTAAGTCACGTTACCGGTCGCCTGACGATGTCGAGCAACTGGTTCGACTGAATTGGGCGCAAGGCATCTGCAAGTTCTTCATTACCGACGACAACTTCTCGCGAAACGAGAAGTGGGAAGCGATTTTCGATCGCTTGATCAGCTTGCGGGCGGAGGGAATCCCGCTGGGCTTGATGATTCAGGTCGATACGCTCTGTCACAAGATACCGAATTTCATTGAGAAGGCGCACCAAGCCGGCGTGACCCGGGTTTTCATCGGGTTGGAAAACATCAATCCGGACAATCTCGTCGCAGCCAAAAAGCGTCAGAACAAGATTACCGAGTATCGGAAGATGCTGCTCGCGTGGAAGTCACAGGGCATCATGACGTTGGCTGGATATATTCTGGGTTTTCCTGCCGATACGCCGGCATCAATTCGACGCGACATCGCGATCATTCAAAAGGAACTGCCGATTGATGTGCTTGAATTCTTTTGCCTGACTCCGCTGCCCGGTTCGGAGGATCATCAAGTCCTCTGGAAGAAGGGCATTGAGATGGATTCGGATCTCAATGCCTACGACGTTGAGCATGTTTGCACGGCTCATCCGAAGATGAGCAAGCAAGAATGGGAGGCGATCTATCGGGAGGCTTGGTCGCTTTATTATAGTCCCGATCATATGAGGACCCTGCTGCGGCGCGCGGCGGCAACCAAGGTTCCAATCAATAGTCTGTTGAAGGTGCTCGCCATGTTTGCAACGTCGGTGCAGCTCGAAAATGTGCACCCATTGCAGGCCGGGCTGTTTCGCCTCAAGCACCCATCCGAGCGTCGTCACGGGCTCGCGCGCGAAAACGCGGTACTGTTTTGGGTTAAATTCGCCTGGGAAACCCTCAGCAAGCACGTGCGGCTTGGCGGGGCCATTAGCCGCCTTTTGTTGATGCGGCTTGCCATCGGTTTGGACCGTGACGCAGCGACGTATTCGGATCTGGCGCTGACGCCGGTCCGGGACGACGAGGCTGAGACGCACGAATTGTTGACGCAAACAGTCGCGGCGCGTGCCGCGGTTGCGCATATCAGGAAGATTTCGGAACTGACGGGAAGCCGTTAGGCGGTCCAGGGTCAGAATCGTGGACTTGGGGCTCCGAACGGGGAGCCGCCCGGCGATCGCTTCGGCCCAAGCAGCTTCTTCTTCGGGGCTGCAATGAGACCTTCGCGGATGGCCTGCTTGCGTGCGAGCTTGCGCGAGCGGCGGATCGCTTCGGCCTTTTCCCGCGTCGTCTTTTCCGACGGCTTCTCATAAAATCGGCGCCGCTTCATCTCCCGGAACACACCCTCGCGCTGCAGTTTCTTTTTCAGGACACGCATGGCCTGATCGATGTTGTTGTCGCGCACGAGAACTTGCAATGCTCGATCCTCCAGGGTGGTCCGAATGGGTAGCGACGGTCCGCGACGCTCGATAGGGCAGTCTCGTCGTGGCCGCCATCGGCGACCACGATCTCGCGCTTTCCATCGAATTCGAAGCGGCGGCGCTGCACGTCGTAAAGGAGATCAGGGATCCAGCACGGGGCTCCCTCGGGAGCCAAACGAGCGGTCTCTGCCAGCAGCACCGGAATGCCGATGATTTGCCAATATGGGGTGCGTTCCCCCCAATAGCCAGCGCTTTTTGCCGACATCAGCCCCGGTTTCAGGTGCTTTTCAGCTCAAATTGAGGGGTTTTGGTCGCAAGAACGCTTGATGCTTGCGAAAATGGCCAAGATGTACTATGTAATACTGATCGAGTTTTCGGCCGGACGACTTGGCCTCGCAGCGCTTCGTGCGCGCCTGACTGACGAACTTCTTCCCAAATCTCGAACTTCAGCGGCTGCACGGTGTGCGGTCCATATACACACACATCTAAAGGAAAAGTTATGTCACAAGGAACCGTCAAGTGGTTTAACGGTCAAAAGGGTTTCGGCTTCATTCAGCCGGACGATGGCAGCAAGGACGTCTTCGTGCATATCAGCGCGGTTGAGCGTGCAGGCATGCATAGCCTCAATGAGGGCCAGAAGATCGAGTTCGACCTGGTTGCAGATCGCAAGACCGGCAAGTCGTCGGCCGACAATCTGCGCGCCGTTTGATCGATAACACTTAGCCATGTGCCTTGACCACGGATGTACTGGCAAGGCGTCTGGTTTAGAGCCCTGCGGCCGCTGCGGCCGCAGGGCTCTTGCTTTATGACGGGCTGGCTAACGATGCGGCAAAGCGCCTAGGGCGACCGTGATTGTTTATTGGCGAACCGCCTTGCTGCCACAAAGTCCGGCATTAAATCATCAGCATTATCTCTCGATCTTTACGGCACGGCTGAACGACTCTGCGACCTTCAATCGGGCGAGGTAAATATGCCCCTGGTCCGCGGCAAGCAGGAATTCGTGAGTACCGTCAACGGCGTCGAGTTTCTCATGCACGATGGTCTCAGAGAGGTCGCGTGCAGAGCCACGCTGGATTTGCTACGCAATCGGTTCGGTAGCCAAGATCCGACGGGCGATGAACGAACGTTTGTTCGTAACCGCGATGCAATCGAGCTCGCGGCCAGCGCCAAATATCACGCCGGCAACACCGAAACCGGCGCCGATCCCGAGATTATCGTCACGGAGTTGGACATGGCGTCTCCGCTCAGCCAAAAGCTTTGACGCCGGAAATGCTCGCCCGTGCTCAACGAAACTAGAACGGAGAGAGGCTATGGCAACGACAACTGAATTGCGACAGAATGCAGAAGCGAAGTTCAAGCGACGAGAACTTGAGCGCGTCGATGGCCGCGCGGCACTGGTCGAATACGCGGCCGCGAGTCAGGCGACGATCGAAAAGACGGCGCGTTTGAGGGCCCTTCGGCTGTCGCGTGATACGGTCGCGGCACCGCCTGCGGCACCGACTGACGCAAAACCAAAAAGCAAACGCCCAAGCAAGGGTCGAAAGCCTAAGAAAGCCGACTAGTCAGATGGATCGGGGTGGCTCATGAGGCTGCCCGAACGCCAGCCTCGTTTTGCGGAATTTCCGCCACATCGATTGTCGCATCGCTGACCTCGGCGACAGGACGGACGACCCGTCACGGCGATGTTTGGCTCAACGCTTGCGGCATCGTTCGTGGCGCATGGCGCAGGTCCCGGAACGAGATCATCCGCCGTGTCTCTTCATCCCAAAGCGCCAGCCGGACGCATTTGAAGCTGTCCAGCAGTGTCAATCGGCTCACGGTGCCCAGTTCAGGGTGCTCGCGCAGCGCTTTCGGGAGGCGATAATAGGGGATACGGCTGCACAAGTGATGGACATGGTGCATGCCGATATTGGCGGTGAACCATCGCAAGATGCCCGGCAGTTGATAATACGAGCTTCCGTACAGGGCGGCCTCTTGGAACGTCCATTCCGATTTGCGCGCCCAGAAGGTCGGATCGAACTGGTGCTGGACGTAGAACAGCCACACGCCGATCGAGCCGGCGAGCAACGTCGTCGGCAAATGGACGAGCAGAAGCGGCCCGATCCCGACGAACCAAACCAATATGGCCATGACAGCGGCGAGCGCGACATTGGTGGCCATGGTGCTCAGCCAGGGCAGCCAGCCACCGCGCAGCATGCCGACCGGCAGCCGGTGTTGCAGGATGAAGAGATAAGCCGGACCGATGCCGAACATCACGATCGGGTGGCGGTACAGTCGGTAGCAAAACCGCCCCCAGCTGGATCGCCCCAGGTATTCGCGGACCGTCAGGGTTTGGATATCGCCCAGCCCACGCTCATCGAGATTGCCTGAACTCGCATGATGCACGGCGTGAGCCCGGCGCCAGAAGTCGTAGGGTGTCAGCGTCAGAACGCCAATGGCTCTGCCAACCCAGTCATTGGCCGCGCGTCGGCGAAAGAACGCCCCATGGCCACAGTCGTGTTGGATCATGAACGAGCGCACCAGGAAAGCGGCAGCCGGTATGACAATCAACAGCGATAGCCACCAGTAGCCGAAATGGTATGCCGCCCAAGCCAGGGTCCAAATCATGGCAAGCGGACCCAGCGTGATCGCGAGTTCGACGACGCTGCGCGTATGACTTGGGGTGCGATAGCGGGCGAGGACCTGTGCCCAGTTTCGTGCGACGTCGGGTTTTGAAGGAGCTGCAGCGTTGGCGGGGGTGTGCAAATTCGAGTCCGTTGGTTCGAATGTCGGTTTGTCAGATGTGACGACCTGGGTTGGCAAGGTCACCCGGGGTTGGCAAGGTCACAATGGCGGGCAAAGATCGAATAATCACGGTTTTTGTGTGCTCGGATGTCCGTGACAAGCGCGCCTGATCGATTTGCCGCAGGCTGGCACGTCATTGTCCGATGTGAGCTGTTGCTCGATGTCTCGTCGAACCGCGGGCTCCCGGCAGTGTGCATCATGCGATAGCCACGGCCGGAGGACACGATCCGATCTCTGCGGTGCGCGGGATGGTCGACCAGACTCATCCTAAACGCCGCTTAACTAACATCTTGAGCTCCCAAAAGCCACTTGTTGGTGTGTCTTTTGTGTTTGGCGGGGCCTCATCGAGGTCGAAACATTGCTGGTCACGACGGACCATTTTGATGTATGCTATTGAAATCACCGGCATGTCGCCCACTCGGGCGAATCCAGGCGCCGGTGGCTGAGAGACCGGTTGCGCTCCCGCCTGTAAAACCAGGAGCGCCCCGTGTCTGAACCGTCATTGTCCGTCAAAGCCATGCGGTGCCGCAAGAACGCTGCCACCTGCGGTATCTTCGCCGTGAATGCGGTGTCGCGATCCGATCGAGATCTCTTGCTGCGAATGCAGTGCTCGTGGCTAGAGCGGGCCCATTATCAGGATTTGATCGACGGACTACCGCCGCGGCCCCCGACCTGCTCCAGGGCGCTGGCGGTGCCGCGAAACTGATGAGCCGCGGGCGAATCCGATGTCCTGAGTCGGTCGCCCATACCACAACAGAACAGGATACGGATGTCCGAACACAACGGTGGTTTCGACTACAACGCCCCGGCCGAGCTGTTTCCGACGCGCGGTCGCAGGGGCAACAGGCCAATGGGATATCGGCGCTTTGATAAAGCTGCCGAAGCCATTCAGTTCGCGATTGAGCAGTTGTCTCCGCAGCTGCTCATTGGTGCGCATCTTGAGGTTGGCGACGATCGTTTCGACAGCGAAGGAATCCGCCGGCTGTACGAAAATGCCAACTATCCGCTGCTACGCCAGCCGCGACCGCCGGCACAATGAGAGCTGATAGCGATGCAATCGCAATTCCTGCGCGCCGATCGGACTGCGCTTTGAACGAACAAGGGATCAACCATGCGCCTCTATATATTCAAATCTGAGACCACAAAAGACTTGCGCGCATTTGCCGGCGACGCGGGCGGATCAAGGCTTCCTGGGCATCACGCTCCGTGGACGGCAACCGGTGTTGTCAAGGCCGAGGCAGCGCCCCCCAACAAACTCTCCCGTGAGACCATCGAACAGGCGATCGAACTCGCAAGGTTTCCAGCTTTGGCGCTTGAAGACTGTTGACGCCTGACGCTCTGCGTTTCGTCCTTGCGCGAGGGCATCAGCGGATGCCAAGGGTGCGGACCGCCAAAGCGGCTGCCGACGTCCGGTTCTCGACGCCAAGTTTGGTGTAGATCTGTTCCAGGTGCTTGTTCACGGTCCGCGGGCTGAGGCTCAAGATTTCCGCGATATCGCGATTGGATTTGCCGCGGGCGATCCAAAGCAAAACCTCGGACTCGCGATCGGTGATCATCAGCCGGGATTTCAGAACCATCTGATCGTTGCCGACATCGCCTTCGATGACCCGGAGCAGATGTTCGTTCGATCCGATCTGGCTGACATAGAGCAACTGCAGTCGTTTGGACGATGCGCGGCTCGTCAGTTCGATCGGCGAGGGGGGCGATGCCGGCGTCGCCGCAGCGGCTTGGCTCAGCCAATCGCGAATTGTTGCGGGGACGACGTAGTCCTCCGCGTCGAAGTCGTGCAGGGTGACTGCGAGCAATTTCACCGCTTGCGGCGTGCACCATAGCACTTTTCCGGCGCCGTCGACCGCAAACAGGAAGCGGCCGAATGCATCCAGTGCCGTGCGCGCGCTTTGGGCCATGCGTGCGTTGGTCAGGTGAACGCGGATTCGCGCCAACAGCTCTCCAGGCACGATCGGCTTGGTGACATAGTCGACGCCGCCGGCCTCCAGCCCTTCGACGATGTGCTCGGTGTCGCTCAATCCGGTCATGAAGATGACGGGCACGTGGGCCAGTGCGCGATTCTGCTTCAGGCGCCGGCAGGTCTCGAACCCATCGGTGCCGGGCATCACCGCATCCATCAGGATCACGTCAGGCGTCACCTTCTCGACGATCGAAAGCGCGTGGTCGCCTTCGCGAGCGACCAGAACGGTCATGCCCGCTTCTTCGATGGCATCGGTCAATACGCTGAGCGTATTGGGTGAATCGTCCACCACGAGCACGATATCGCGTTCCTTGTTGCGCATCGCCGCTATCGGATCTGCTCGAGTGCGGCCAGGTAACGCTTGAGGTCGAAGGCGCTCACGAAGGCGCGCATCTGGTGGACGAAGCGCGCGTATTCGGGGGCCTCGCGCTCGAGGCTGGCTAGCTTGTCCTGAATCTTGCGGACGTGGCCGATCTCGCCGAGGCTGACAAGCTCGTCGATGTCATGCGGCGGCGGGAAGCGGACCGGCAGCGTTTGCGCCGGTGCGTTCGGTATCTCCTCCGGTCCATAGATCCATTCGATGTTCAAGAGTGCATGGATCGTCTTGAGGAGCTTGCGCAGGTCGATCGGCTTCATCAAGTAGTCATCGTGGAGCCGTTCGGCGTCTCTCACCCGGCCGGGCTCGATCGCGTTTGCCGACAAGACAACGATCGCAGTGCGCTCCGGTGATGACAGGCGCAGGCGGCTGGCGAGTTGCCATCCATCCATCTCCGGCATCGCAATGTCGAGAAAGATCAGATTGGGCCTTTCGCGCTCGGCCAAGCTCAGGCAATCGCGGCCGCCCGCCGACGTCGCCACCGTGAAGCCGAGCGGAGCGAGCATGTCGCGCACCAAATTTCTCTGGATCTCGTCGTCGTCAACGACCAGCACCTTCTGACGCGGGCCGACGTAGCCGCGGACGCGATCTTCCCGAGCGGAGGCGATCCTTGGGCGCGCGACCTCGGACAGCAAAAGCTTGACCCGGAAGATGCTGCCTTTGCCGACCTCGCTGGTGACGGTGATATTGCCGCCCATCACATTCGTCAGAAGCTTGGTAATGGTTAGTCCCAGCCCGGTCCCGGTCGTCGCCTTGGTTTGGGCAGTGCGGGCGTGCTCGAATGGCTGGAATATGCGCTCAAGGTCGCTCTGATGGATGCCAATGCCGGTATCCTCGATTTCGAATTCGGCCACCTGATGGCGATACTTGATGTGGAAACAGACCTCGCCAGCCTCGGTGAACTTGATCGCGTTGGACAAGAGATTGATCAGAATCTGCCGCAGGCGATTTTCATCCGCATAGACGACGGCAGGCAGCGTCGCCGACGGTTGGTAGTTGAACGCGATCCCTTTAGCGGTTGCCTGCAAACGGACCATATCCACGATCTGGTCGAGGAATTCTGCCGTACGCACCTCGTTGCGGTTGAGATGAAAGCGGCCGGCTTCGATCTTGGAGATGTCCAAGAGGCCGTCGATCAGGCCGGCAAGATGCTCGGCGCTGCGGCGCACGACCTTGATCGCCTCGATTCGCCGCGGCGGTATCTCGGTGTCGCGCTCGAGCAGTTGGGAGTAGCCCAAAATGGCATTCAGCGGCGTTCGCAGCTCATGGCTCAAGCCGACCACCTGCCGGCTCTTCGCTTTGCTGGCGGCTTCGGCGACCTCCTTGGCCTTTTGCAGCTTTGCATCGGTTCGTTTGTGGGCGTCGATTTCGTTCATCAGCAGTTCGGTCTGACGCCGCGTTTCCTCTTCTGCGACGCGACGGCTGTCCTGCGCCAACACGAAGAGCCATGCTGCGACACCCGCGATGATCGTCAGAATCAAGAACACGCTCCACAGCGTGGACCGGAGAATGTCTTTCGGAATCTCCGTATCCATCGACACTTGCAGATAAATCAACAGCAGGACCGAGCCGATGATGCCGCTGAACAACAGGACGGTGCCGAGGTAGCGCCCCACGTCGCTCTTGAGTGGCCGCAGCGCCCATTCCGGGAGGATCTTGCCGAACAAGCTGGCCGCCTGTCGTGACAAGCGTGCTTGTGGCTTGCAGCAGTCGCGGCATCGCGTTTCCAATGAGCAGCACAGCGAGCAGATCGGCCCCGAATAAGCCGGGCAGTGAGCCATGTCTTCGGTTTCAAATTGATGCTCGCAGATCGCGCAACGGACGACCGTCAATCCGCTCCATTCCTGCCGCGGCTTGCGGGCAATGTAGAAACGGCCCTTTGGTCAAATAAGCGATCGCGGGTGCAACGACGAAGGCGACCGCGAGCGCGAGAAATGCCGCCAAGGGCTGCAGTGTGGTCCCGAGCGCTCCGGTGATCGCCGCGAGTCCGACGATCGTTGCCGCGAGCATCGAACCGACGCCGACCGGATTGATGTCATAGAGGTGCGCGCGCTTGAATTCGATGCCGGCTGGGCTCAGGCCGAGCGGTTTGTTGATCATGAGGTCGGCGACGAGGGCCCCGACCCAAGCAACGGCGACAATCGAGTAAAGGCCGAGGATGTGCTCGAGCATCTTGAAGATGCCGAGCTCCATCAGCAGCAACGCGATCGTGACGTTGAACACCAGCCATACGACGCGACCTGGATGACTATGGGTCAGGCGGGAAAAGAAATTCGACCATGCGATCGATCCGGCATAGGCGTTGGTAACGTTGATCTTGAGTTGGGAAATGATGACGAATGCGCCGGTAAACGCGAGCGCGACCGCGGGCGAGGAGAAGACATATTGAAACGCGACGAGATACATCTGCGTCGGTTCCGCTGCCTTGTCGGCGGGGACGAGATTTTGGATGGCAAGAAACGCAAGGAATGATCCTGCCAGCATTTTGAGCACGCCTGGCACGATCCAGCCTGGTCCGGCGGACAGGCAGGCGACCCACCAGCCCCATTTCTTGTTGGCGTCGCGCGGCGGCAGGAAGCGCAGAAAATCGACCTGCTCGCCGATCTGCGCAATGAGGGAGAACACGACCGTTGAGGCGGTGCCGAACAAGACAATGTTGAAGGTCGCGCCGGCGGCCTCGGCCGTTCCGTGAAACTGTGTCCACTCGCCAAATGAACCGGGGGTGTGGATGGCGATGAAAGCGAACGGCAGCAGGTGCAGGAACAGCCATACCGGCTGGGTCCACGCCTGGAACCCGCCGATGAACGTGATGCCATGCGTCACCAGCGGGATCACCACCAGCGAGCTCACGATATAGCCAACGAACAACGGAATGCCGAAGCACATCTCCAAGGCCAGCGACATGATCGCGGCCTCGATCGCGAAGAACAGGAATGTGAAAGATGCATAGATCAGCGAGGTGATGGTCGAGCCGATGTAACCGAATCCGGCCCCGCGGGTCAGCAGGTCGATATCGACGCCGTAAGTCGATGCGTAGTAGGCGATCGGAACGCTGGTCAGGAAGATCAGTGCGCCGACAACCAGGATGGCGGCGGTGGCGTTGACGAAGCCGTAGTTGATCGCCAGTGATCCGCCGATCGCTTCGAGCGCCAGGAATGACACTGCGCCGATGGCGGTATTGGCCACCAGGCCGCTCGACCATTTTCGCGCGCTCTTGGCCGTGAAGCGCAGCGCATAGTCCTCAAGCGTCTGATTTGCGACCCATTGATTGTAGTTCCGGCGGACTCGCACAATCCGCTGCTGCGCTGTCATCGACGCCCTCCGGTCCGCGCTCGCGGCGGCCTAGTCGCGCCTGCGTTCTGAGATCGTCTCGATTGGCGCCATGGCGCCGTCGCATGCCAGGCCAGCCTAACGCGCGGCTCATCGTCCCGTATGACGAAAATCCAGGCAGTGTGCGATGCAATATAATGCATGGAGCCCAGCCTTGCTGCATCCAACGCGATTTTGGAAGTTTTCCAAGGCTGACGGGTATTTTGATGCGATGTTTCGCGTACTCCTATACGTCAAATGACGTATGTTGCATTGCAGCAATTGAGCTGACGCTCGCGGGCAGGAGCAGGTCGTTTGGGCCGCGCTCAATCAAGCGGAGAGGGCGTCATGTCATCGGACAAAAGTCGTTTCGATTTCTTACATCCGTCGCGGCGGGAACTTCTCACGGGTGCCGCCGCGCTGTCGGCCACGGCCATGTTTGCGCCGAGCGCATGGGCGCAGAAATTTCCGACCGCGCAGGTAAACACGACCGGCCTCGCGGTCACCGACACCGAGGTCACGGTCGGAATTCTGCACTCTGTCACCGGTACGATGGCGATCAGCGAAACCGGCTCGGTGCAGGCCGAGAAGCTCGCCATCGAACAGATCAACGCGGCTGGCGGCGTGCTGGGGCGCAAGATCAAATTCATCCAAGAGGATGGTGCCAGCGATTGGCCGACCTTCGCCGAAAAAGCGCGCAAGCTCCTGGTGAACGACAAGGTCGCCTCGGTGATGGGTTGCTGGACGTCGGCGTCGCGCAAGGCGGTGCTGCCGGTGTTCGAGCAGTACAACGGGATGCTCTACTATCCGACGTTCTATGAGGGACTCGAAGCCTCGAAGAACGTCATCTACACCGGCCAGGAAGCAACGCAGCAGATTCTCGCCGGCCTCAATTGGGTGCAGAAGGAAAAGGGCGCCAAGACGTTCTACCTCCTTGGCTCCGACTACATCTGGCCGCGCACCTCCAACAAGATCGCGCGCAAGCACATCGAGAACTTCCTCAAGCTCAAGGTGGTGGGCGAGGAGTATTTCCCGCTTGGACACACGCAGTTCAATTCGGCGATCAACAAGATCAGGCTCGCCAAGCCGGACGTGATCTACGCGATCATCGTCGGCGGTTCGAACGTCGCCTTCTACAAGCAGCTCAAGGCCGCGGGTTTCGATCTCAACAAGCAAACCCTGATGACCATCTCGGTCACCGAAGACGAGATCGACGGCATCGGCGGCGACAACATCGTCGGCGCGTATGCCTGCATGAAGTACTTCCAGTCGCTCGACAACGCGAACAACAAGGCCTTCGTGTCCGCCTTCAAGAAGATGTGGGGCGAGAAGACCGTCATCGGTGACGTCACGCAGGCGGCATATCTCGGGCCGTGGCTCTGGAAGCTCGCGGTCGAGAAGGCAGGCAGTTTCGATATCAACAAGATTGCCGCTGCTTCGCCCGGCGTCGAGTTCAAAGGCGCGCCCGAAGGCTACGTGCGCGTCCACGACAACCACCATCTCTGGAGCAAAACCCGCGTGGGACGCGCGCGCAAGGATGGCCAGTACGACCTGGTCTACGAGACGGCCGAGCTGATGGAGCCCGATCCGTATCCGAAGGGCTATCAGTAACGCCGTCGGGTGCCTCGGAACCCGGCACCGAGGCACCCACCTTCTCAGATGCTCATCGATCGCGGCGCAATTTGAGGAACGCAGGATGCTCGGCGACTATTCGATTGGCGATTTCCTATCGATCTTGGCAATGCAAGGTTTTGCCGGGCTGATCCTGTTCTCGGTCTTCGTGCTGATGGCGCTCGGGCTCGCGATCATCTTCGGGCAGATGGGCGTGATCAACATGGCGCATGGCGAGTTCATGATCCTCGGCGCCTACATGACGTATTTGTGCTCCTACCTCTGCCAGACCTACGCCCCCGGATTGATGGGCGGCTATTTCTTCGTCGCCATCATCGTCGCGTTCATCGTGTCCGGCGCGCTCGGCCTGTTGGTCGAATGGGCGATGATCCGTCACCTCTATGCGCGGCCGCTCGACACCCTGCTTGCGACCTGGGGCTTGAGCCTGATCATGCAGCAGGCGTTCCGGTCGACGTTCGGAGCGCGCGAAGTCGGCATCGATTTGCCGCCGTGGATGATGGGCTCGTTGCCGGTTTTCGGCTCAATCGAAGTGCAGATCAACGGGCTGTTGGTGATGGGGATCACGCTGCTGATCACCGCCCTGGTCGCGTTGTTGCTTTATCGCTCGCGCTGGGGGTTGCAGGTGCGGGCGGTGATGTCGAACCGGACCATGAGCGGTGCCGCCGGCATCGACACGCGTCGCGTCGACCGACTGACATTCGGCCTCGGTTGCGGCATTGCCGGCATCGCCGGCTCGCGCCTTCACGATGATCGGCTCGACCGGGCCGACGGCCGGGCAGCTCTACATCGTCGATACGTTCCTGGTGGTCGTGTTCGGCGGCGCCAGAGCTTGATCGGTACGATCGCTTCGGCGCTGACGATCTCGCAGACGCAGTCGACCCTCGAGTTCTTCCTGACCGGATCGATGGCCAAGGTGCTCACGCTGCTCGCGGTCATCGGGCTGCTCATGCTCCGTCCGCAGGGGTTGTTCGTCCTCAAGGTCAGAAGGTGACACATGCCGGCCGCCGCACGCACCGACCTCCGCACTCTTGAATTGGTAGGCTTTGCCCTGATCGCTGCGCTGATCTTGATCGTGTTGCCGCTGTTGCTCGACAACTTCCGGCTCAATCTCGTCGGCAAGTACCTGACCTACGCCTTTGTCGCGATCGGCCTCGTCCTGTGCTGGGGCCACACCGGCATCCTGAGCCTTGGTCAGGGCGTGTTTTTCGGGCTTGGCGGCTACTGCATGGCGGCATTCTTGAAGCTCGAAGCGTCGAGCGTCGCGAATACCAAAATCCAGTCCACGCCCGGCATCCCCGATTTCATGGACTGGAATCAGATTACCGAATTGCCGTTCTTCTGGATGCCGTTCAAATCTCTGACGTTCTCGCTGATCGCTTTCCTCGTCGTTCCGACGATCCTCGCCTACATCATCGGCGTGGCCATGTTCAAGCGCCGGGTCGGCGGCGTGTATTTCGCGATCATCACCCAAGCGATTGCGGCCGTGATGACGATCTTGATTGTCGGCCGACAGGGCTATACCGGCGGCATCAACGGCATCACCGATTTGCGGACGCTGCTCGGATGGGACATCCGCACCGACAGCGCCAAGTACATCCTCTATTTCGTCTGCTGCTTCCTGTTGCTGGGCACGATGTTTCTCGCGCGCTTTGTGATTGCCAGCAAGCTTGGACGAATTCTGGTGGCGGTGCGGGACCAGGAAGATCGCGTGCGGTTCTCCGGCTACGACGTGTCGAACTTCAAGGTCTTCGTGTTTTGCCTGGCGTCCGCAATCGCGGCGCTCGGTGGGGCGATGTTCACGCTGCAAGTCGGGTTCATGTCGCCATCGTTTGTCGGGATCGTCCCTTCGATCGAGATGGTGATCTTCTGCGCGGTCGGCGGCCGTCATTCGCTGGTCGGCGCGGTCGCGGGAACGCTGGTGGTGAACTGGGGCAAGACCCTGTTCTCGGAGTTGTTTCCGGAGCTTTGGCTGTTTGCGATGGGGGGCTCTTCATCGCCGTCGTGCTGGCGTTCCCGCGCGGACTTGCCGGCCTGGTGACGGATCAGATCCTGCCCAGGCTGATGAAGGCGCGCGACTGGGGGCGCCGCCCGCGTCAGCCAAGTCCAGCGCCGGCGGAATAGGGGCGGCGCCATGACCAACACCGATTTCTTGCTTGCGCTTGAAAACGTCAGCGTGTCGTTCGACGGGTTCAAGGCGGTCAACGCGCTCAATCTGTATATCGACAAAGGCGAGCTCCGGGTCATCATCGGTCCCAATGGCGCCGGCAAGACCACCGTGCTCGACCTGATCTGCGGGCGCACGCGGGTCTCCGAGGGTTCGATCAAGTTCAAGAACCAGGAAATCACCGCCTACAAGGAACAACAGATCGTCCGGCTGGGAATTGGCCGCAAGTTCCAGACCCCGACAATCTACGAGGACTTGACCGTTTTCGAGAACCTCGAGCTGTCGATGCCGGTTGGGCGCGACGTGATCGGAGCGTTGTTCTGGAACCGGACGGAACAGGTCAAACAGCGCGTCCACGAAGTCGCGGAGATGATCTTTCTGAAAGATCAGCTCGATCGCTTCGCACAGACGCTCAGCCACGGCCAAAAGCAGTGGCTTGAGATCGGGATGCTGTTGATCCAAGACCCGGAGCTACTCATGCTCGATGAGCCGGTGGCGGGTATGAGCGTCTCCGAACGCGTCAAAACCGCCGAGCTGCTCAACGAGATCATCAAGAATCGTTCGGTGATCGTGATCGAGCACGACATGAAATTCGTGGAAAGCATCGCACACCGCGTCACCGTCCTGCATCAGGGCAAGGTTCTTGCCGAGGGCGACATGCAGACCGTGCAAGCCAATCCGCGAGGTCAAAGAGGTCTACCTCGGTCACTAAGGGAGTCTTCGATGTTCGACGTGCGCAAGCTGACGGCAGCGTATGGACAAAGCGAGGTTCTGCACGGCATCGACCTGTCGGTTGGTGCGGGCGAGATCGTGGCGTTGGTCGGCCGCAACGGCATGGGCAAGTCGACACTGATGAAATCGATGATCGGCGTGATGCCGTTGCGATCGGGGTCCGATCACCGTCGATGGCGTCGATGTCACGAAAATGCCCAGCCACAAGCGCGTGGCCAACGGGCTCGCGTATGTTCCGCAGGGCCGCCAGATTTTCGGTACGATGACGGTCAGGGAAAATATCGAGACCGGACGGGTCGTTACCGGCAAGAGCGACATCCCGAACGAAATCTACGACCTGTTCCCGATCCTGAAGGACTTCGAACGGCGGCGCGGCGGCAACCTTTCCGGCGGCCAGCAGCAACAGCTGGCGATTGCGCGCGCGCTCGCGAGCGAGCCGAAGGTGCTTCTGCTCGACGAGCCGACCGAGGGGATCCAGCCCTCGATCATCAAGGATATCGCGCGGTTGCTTCGTGATATCCGCGATCTGCGCAATCTTTGCATCGTTGTTTGCGAGCAGGTGTTGAGCTTCGTCCTCGACATTGCCGACCGCATCCTTGTCATCGAAGGCGGCAATATCGTTCACGCCGACACACGACAAAACGTCAATGAGGCGGCGATCGCGCGCTTCCTATCAGTCTAGTGGCGACCAAAGTCGAGAACAGGGGAGTTGAGCTATGGATCAGATTGTTGCCGAAGAGCGGCGCGAAACCAAAGACATTGATCGAAATCGATTTGTCGGATTCTCCGTACAACAATGATATGATCCATAATCGCTGGCATCCCGACATTCCCATGGTCGCGTGGGTCAAGCCGGGAGACGACTTTGTCATTCAGACCTACGATTGGACCGGCGGGTTTATCCAGAACAATGAATTCGGCCGACGATGTCCGCGACATCGATCTGACGATCGTTCACTTCCTGTCTGGCCCCATCGGGGTCGAAGGCGCCGAACCGGGCGATCTCCTCGTTGTCGACTTGCTTGACGTCGGCGCGCTGCCGGAGAGCCTGTGGGGGTTCAACGGCTTTTTCTCCAAGAAGAACGGCGGCGGTTTTCTCACCGACCATTTCCCGGAGGCGCAAAAGTCAATCTGGGACATCTCGGGCATGTTCACGCATTCGAGGCATGTGCCCGGTGTCAGCTTCGCGGGTCTCATTCATCCCGGGCTGATCGGCTGCCTGCCTGACCAAAAGCTGCTCGATACCTGGAACGCGCGCGAAAGGGCGTTCATCGCAACCGATCCCAATCGGGTGCCGCCGCTCGCGGTCCCGCCGTTCGCCCCGACCGCCCATGCCGGGCGCGCCAAGGGCGATGCGAAGGACAAGGTCGCCGCCGATGGTGCGCGCACCGTGCCGCCAAGGGAGCACGGTGGCAATTGCGACATCAAAGATTTGTCGCGCGGTTCAAAGATCTATTTCCCGGTCTACGTCAAAGGCGGTGGCCTCTCGATGGGCGACCTGCATTTCAGCCAGGGCGATGGCGAGATCACGTTCTGCGGTGCCATCGAAATGGCCGGCTGGCTGCATCTCAAAGTCGAGCTGATCAAGGATGGCGTCGCCAAGTACGGCATCAAGAACCCGATCTTCAAGCCAAGTCCGATCACGCCGACCTACAACGACTATCTGATCTTCGAGGGCATCTCGGTCGACGAGGCGGGCAAGCAATATTATCTCGACGTTCACATCGCCTACCGGCAGGCGTGTCTCAACGCAATCGAGTACTTGACCAAGTTCGGTTACACCCGCGCGCAAGCTTACGCGATCTTGGGTACCGCGCCCTGCCAGGGTCATATCTCGGGCGTGGTCGACATCCCGAACGCCTGCGCCACGCTTTGGCTCCCGACCGATATCTTTGACTTTGACGTGATGCCGAATGCGGCGGGACCAATCAAGCATGTCAAGGGTGGCGTCACGATGCCGCTGTCGCCCGACAAGTAACATCCGGTCGCTGTCTGAGCAAACGGGGGCGGTGTGATCTGCCTCCGTCGAAATCGAGGGAGAAGCCCGGTGCCTGTCTACGACTATCTCTGCGCAAACTGCGGACCATTCACCGATCTTCGCCCGATGGCGGAATGTGAGGTGCCGTTGCCTTGTCCGCGCTGCGGAGGCCTGGCGGCGCGCGCGTTTCTGACGGCGCCTTATTTTTCCTGCCTGTCGACCGAACGCCGGACGGCGCACGCGACCAACGAGCGCAGTGCCCACGCACCGCAAACGCTTGCAGAGATGAAGGCCAAGCATGGCGCGGGCTGTCGATGTTGCAAAGGCCTGCCGTCGCGCCGCGTTCAACGTGCGAAGGATGGCGGTAAGAGCTTTCCGAACAGCCGTCCTTGGATGATTTCGCATTGAGGCCGTGAATTGTTCGGCCAGACGGGCTCGTTTGTCGGGCGCGTCCTGCGGGAACGGCAGCGCGGCATCCTCGGGTGGCGCGGTTCTTGCTCTCGCAAGTCGGTGATGCTCACGATTATTGACGCTGACCCGGCACCGCAGTCTGTCGATCTTTCGGCAGCGGCATTGTTGATCATCGATATGCAGCGGGATTTCCTGGAGCCGGGAGGTTTCGGCGCGGCCTTGGGCAACGATGTCTCGCGGTTGCAGTGTGCCGTCGCGCCCTGCCGAGATGTCCTCGCTGCGGCGCGTGGCCTTGGCATTCTGGTCATTCACACCCGCGAGGGGCACCGGCCGGATTTGTCCGATGCGCCGCCGCTCAAGCTGGCGCGCGGCGAGCCGGCGTTACGGATCGGTGCGCCCGGACCGATGGGGCGGATCTTGGTGCGCGGCGAGCCGGGACACGACATCATCCAGGAACTCTATCCTCTGGCCGACGAGCCGGTGATCGACAAGCCGGGGAAGGGGGCGTTCTACCAAACCGACCTCGACATCATGCTGCGCAATCGAGCGATTGAGACGTTGCTGGTCTGTGGTGTGACCACGGAAGTCTGTGTCAATACGACGGTGCGCGAGGCCAACGACCGCGGCTTCCGCTGTATCGTGTTGGCCGACTGCTGCGCCTCATACTTCCCCGAATTCCACGAAGCCGGCTTGGCCATGATCAAGGCCCAGGGCGGCATTTTCGGATGGGTTTCGACATCAGGCGCGCTGCTCAAATCGTTGGCAGCGCTGCAATAGATTGACCAATGTTCGACCTCAGAGAGCATTCCGCTTCGATCGTTTGGTGTTGCGCGGCGAGGTCACGGAATTTGGGTTTGCGGCACGTTGATGACTGAATATTGGTCGCAAACGTTACTTTTTGATCGCGACGCCACGATCATCCCAAGCACCGGCGCGCCGAGAGCAAAACCGCCGACCGAGACCGTGGTGAGAAACCTCGATCATTAGCGGGTTTCTACAACGTATGAAGAAAATGCAACACCGGTCCGCAATCGCAAATCACGGCGCGATCTTGGCACGTAGTTTGCGAATTGGATGACGCGATCATGAGATCGCGCACATGTCGGATCACGTCCCGCGGTTTCGGCGGGGAACTGGCTTGCTCACGAAAGCGGCTGACGCCGCCCAAAGCATAGCCACAGGCCGAACCGTCAGCACGCCGCGGATCCGACATGCGGGGGATTAGGCGTTGGGGTTTCAACAGGAGCAATTTCGATGATCGGTCGCCGAAGGGGAGCCGCACTGCTTGTCAGCGTGGCGATAGGGTTGGGCTCGGCAGGTTCGGTGGCAATGGCCGCCGACATGGCCGCGATGCCAAAGAAGGCGCCGCCGCCGACGCCGTTCGTTCTGGATGTGCACGGCTTTGTCGACGTGACGTTCAAGAACACCAGCGTGACGCCGCGCGGCCTGATGGTTCGCGAATTCAGCGGCCTGACCACGCAGGTGGCCAACGGGCTGTCATTGGACGTCTACAAGGATCCGAGCGGATTCATCAACGGCGTGTCATTTTATGCCGGCACCTGGAACGACGTCTGGTCGAAGAACAACGATCCGGTCGTCGGAAGCTGGGCGGAATTCGACTGGTGGGTCGGGATGAGCGTCAAGTTCGCCCGCGATTGGAAATTTGGCATCGAATACGTCGAGTTTCTGAGTCCAACGACCGTGGCGACAAGCTTCCCATCGACGGAACGCAATATCGAGTTCAGCTTGGCCTATGACGATAGCCATTTCGGCAATCCGATCGTCATCAATCCCTATGTGAAGTTGTTCTATGCGGCATCCGGACCGTCGACAGTCGTGCTCGGCAAGCGCGGCGACACCTTCGACGTGGAAATCGGTATGGTGCCGACGTTTGATACCAAGCGCTATTCGGGAATACCGCTGGTCTTCTCCGCTCCGACCTGGATCACCGTCGGTCCGAAGAGCTACTGGAACCGCAACGATGGTACGACGAATTTCTGCGGAGCTCTCTCGAACGCACCGTGCGGACTGAGCAACGCCGGTGTGTTCTCGACCGGCTTGCAAGCGAAGTACACGCTTGACTCGGTTATCCCGAAGCGACTCGGGACTTGGTACGTCAAGGGCGGCTTTCAATACTACCACATCCTCAACGATGCGCTGTTGGGCGCGCAGGTCCTGACCGGCGCCGCCGGTGGAGCGTCCGGTGTCGCCGGAACGTTCCCGAACGCCCACGAGAATATCGTTGTTGGTTACGGAGGCTTTGGCTTCACGTTCTGATCCCCCGCGTGAAGCGTACGCTCCGGCCCTGGTTGGCTCGAACCTCCAAGTCCAGGGCCGGAGCAACGCGCTTCTTGGTGCACAGCTCGCAATTTCGAAACGCGCGGGAACCCAACGCGCCCGCAGGCTGAGGGACATGCGATGGCAAGTGACATTGTGAAGTCTGCAGACTCCCACCCCGCCATCTGGACTCCGGGGGACTGGAACGCGTTCTTCGGTTTCGGGACCAACATTCTTGTCAACATGCTGGTGCTGACCGGCCTGTTGCGTTTCGTCCTCAAGATGCCGGACTCCCTCGTCTTCGGCCGCATCCTGCCCGCGCTCGGGCTGATGATGTGCCTGTCGACGATGTACTACGCATTCCTGGCCTATCGGTTGGCGCAAAAGACCGGCCGCACCGATGTCTGTGCGCTGCCGTCAGGCGTCAGCGTCCCGCATATGTTCGTGGTCACCTTCGTGATCATGTTGCCAATCTCGATCAAGACCGGCGATCCCATCAAGGGGTGGGAGGCCGGCCTGGTGTGGGTGTTCTTCCAAAGTTTCATCCTGATGATCGGCGGATTCGTCGCGCCGTATATCCGCAAGATCACGCCGCGCGCGGCCCTGCTCGGAACGTTGGCCGGCGTTTCGGTCACGTTCATCGCAATGCGGCCGGCGCTCGAAATGTATATGACGCCGATCATCGGCATCCTCTGCTTCGCCATCATTCTGGTGAGCTGGTTCGGCGGCTACCGATACCCGAAGGGCATTCCGGCCGGTCTGGTCGCGATCGCCGCGGGAATGCTGATCGCGTGGGGCTCGACCCTGTTCGGTCTCAACTATGGCGGTATGAGCGTCGGGAGACTGGTTGAATTGTTCGCCAATTTCGGATTCTCGATCCCGCTTCCGGCGGTCGATCACGTGTTCTCCGGCTTCGAGTTTCTTGGGATCATTCTTGTCACCGCGATTCCGTTCGGCATCTACGATCTCGTCGAGGCCATGGACAATGTCGAGAGCGCGGAGGCGGCCGGTGATTCTTATCCCACCACGCGTGTGCTGACGGCGGATGGCGTGGTGAGCCTGATCGGCTGCCTGATGGGCAACCCGTTCATCAATGCGGTCTACATCGGTCACCCCGGTTGGAAGGCGATGGGTGGGCGCATCGGCTACTCGGCCGCGACCGGGCTGATGGTGATCGTGCTGTCCTGGTTCGGCATCATTGCGGTGATGCTGTCGTTGATCCCGATCGTCGCGATCTCACCGATCCTGCTTTACATTGGCATGTTGATTGGCGCGCAAGCGTTCCAGGAGACGCCGAAGAGTCATGCGCCCGCGATCGTCTTGGCGTTCGTTCCGCATCTGGCCGCGTGGTGCAAGACGTTGATGGATGGTGCGTTGACCGCGGCCGGCACCAGCGCGGCGGCGATCGGCATGGAGAAGCTCGGACAGGTCGGCGTGCTCTATCACGGACTCGAAGTGCTGGGCGGTGGCGCGATCCTGTCCGGCTTGGTGCTCGGCGCAGTTGGCGTCTTCATCATCGAGAAGAAATTCGCCGAGGCCAGCTACTTCGCGGCCGCCGGCGCGGTGCTCACGTTCTTCGGCTTCATGCACGGCGAATTGGTGGGCATTGCCGTGACGCCGTCGATCGCGGTCGCCTACGCGATGGTCGCCGCATTCCTCTACGGGCTCAGTCGGATGCCGGCTGAATCCGCGATGCCGACCCCGATTGAACGAGCACCGGCGGCGACACCCGCCGAATGATCGTTCGTCGCCATGGCCGGGCTTGCCCGGCCATCCGCAGTCTTTACCCGGCACAGACGTGGATGCCCGGCCTCGCGGCCGGGCATGGCGATTTTGGCGTGTGGTTCGGATATTGAACCTAACCCAGTCCGCCTTTGTCCTCGATGAAGCGGGCGATCTCGTCGAGCCCTTGGCCGCTGCGGAGGTTGCTGAATACGAACGGACGCGCGCCGCGCATGCGCTTGGCGTCGCGTTCCATCACCTCCAGCGAGGCGCCGACATGCGGCGCGAGGTCGATCTTGTTGATGACCAGGAGGTCGGAGCGCGTGATGCCAGGCCCGCCCTTGGAGGGGATCTTCTCGCCTCCGGCGACGTCGATGACATAGATGGTCAGGTCGGCAAGCTCGGGCGAAAACATCGCGGCGAGATTGTCGCCGCCGGATTCGATCAAGATCAGGTCGAGATCGGGAAATTTTGCGCGCATATCGGCGACAGCAGCGAGATTGGCGGACGCATCCTCGCGGATTGCGGTGTGCGGGCAGCCGCCGGTCTCGACGCCGACAATGCGATCCGGCGCGAGCGCACCGGAGCGCACCAGATAGTCCGCGTCCCATTTGGTGTAGATATCGTTGGTGATCGCGGCGAGCTGATAGCGCTCGCGCAGGTGCTTGCACAAGGCATCCATGAGCGCGGTCTTGCCGGAGCCGACCGGCCCGCCGACTCCGACCCGAAGTGGCCCGTGGGGACTGGTCTGCATGGTTCAGCTCCTGAACAGGCGCGTGTATTGCCGCTCGTGCCGCATGCTGGCGATGTCGGCGCGGAAGGTCGCGCCGCCGATGTCGTCGAGCGCAGTCTCGACGGCGCGGCTGGCCGTTGCCGCGATCACCGGCTCGAGCGATGCGAGCGTGCGCTGACCATCGGTCTGGCCAAGCGGCACCAGCCGGACACCCGCCGACACCAGATTGGCGGCGACCGCATGCAGGAATGCGGTGAGGGCGGGTTCCAACGGGATGTGGTGTCCGGCCGCCGCGACTCCGACCGCGACCGGATAGGCGAGGGGGCCGTCCCATGCCGCGGCCAGCTGGGTCAGCTTCGAACACGGCCACGCCGCCAGCGTCGCGGTGAGGAATGCTTGTCCCTGCGCGGTCGTTTCGAGAAATCGTTCCCGGGAGGGAGCGAGCGCCGCAGCCAGTTCCGCCACATCGTGCAGGGCCTGCGGATTGGCACTGGCCGTTGCCCGGTGCGCATGGACCAGGATAACTGCGTCGCAGAATCCGCCGCCGCTGCCGATGATCGCCGACAGCCAGCGCTGCAATGTCATGGCGTTGGCGATGTCGCCGGCTTCGACCGCCCATTCGATGCCGCTCGAATAGGAGAACGCGCCGATCGGGTAGGCCGGCGACAGCCAGGCCATCAGCCGGTAGAGCATCGCCGCGTCCGACGTCCGAGGCACGCCCTCCTTGTCACTCATGGTCGCTCACTCATCGTCGCTCACTCATGGCCGTGCTGTCCGTAAGCGCCGGGCTCGGGATCGAACGCCGCTTCGATTTCGGTGAGCGTCGCTCCAAGTCCTTGCAGCATCGCTTCCAGCACATGATCGCGCCGGATGCGCAGTCTGTCATTGACGATCTGGATGTCGGTGTGGCGATTGCCAAGATGCCAGGCGAGGCGTGCGAGCTCTTGTGGAGCTCGCGGCGCTGATTTCCACCAGCCGCTCCGGCTTGCCGTCGACGCGCACGATCGATCCGTCTTCGAGCACGAGGCCGTCGCCTTCGTGCAGCGGCGTCGGCCGCGGCAGATCGAGCAGAAAGACCGTCCCGCTCTCGCCGATCAGCAGCATCCGCCGCCGGAATCGTCCATCGGCATCGAGCACGACGCGATCGATCGCGGCAGCTTCCTGCCAATCTCCCGCCGCCTTCACCGCAAGGGCCCGCTTCATCGCAATCGTCAGAACAGGAAATAGCGCTGCGCCATCGGCAGCACGTCGGCGGGCGCGCAGGTGAGCAACTCGCCATCGGCGCGGACCTCATAGGTCTCCGGATCGACCTCGATGTCCGGCGTCGCGCTGTTGTGGATCATGCTTTTCTTGGAGATGCCGCCGCGCGTGTTGGCGACCGCGACGAGTTCCTTCTGGATGCCGAGTTTGCGGCCAAGCTTGGCTTTGACCGCCGCCTTCGATGCGAACACGACCGACGATGCGGTTCGCGCACGGCCGAACGCGCCGAACATCGGCCGGTAGTGCACCGGCTGCGGGGTCGGGATCGAGGCATTGGGATCGCCCATCAGCGCCGCGACGATCGAGCCGCCCTTGATGATCATGTCCGGCTTGACGCCGAAAAACGCCGGCGACCACAGCACCAGATCGGCGAGCTTGCCTTTCTCAATCGAGCCGATGTGTTTGGATACGCCATGCGCGATGGCCGGGTTGATCGTGTATTTGGCGACATAGCGCTTCACGCGCGCATTGTCGTTGTCGCCTTTCTCATCTTTCAATCGGCCGCGCTGCTTCTTCATCTTGTCGGCGGTCTGCCAGGTCCGGATGATGACCTCGCCCAATCGTCCCATGGCCTGGCTGTCGGACGACATCATCGACAGCGCGCCGATGTCGTGCAGGATGTCTTCGGCCGCGATGGTCTCCTTGCGGATGCGGCTCTCGGCGAATGCCAGATCCTCCGGGATGGATGGATCGAGGTGGTGGCACACCATCAGCATGTCGAGATGCTCGTCGATGGTGTTGCGCGTGAACGGCCTTGTCGGATTGGTGGACGAGGGCAACACGTTCTTGAGCCCTGCGACCTTGATGATGTCCGGCGCATGGCCGCCGCCGGCGCCTTCGGTGTGGAAGGCGTGGATGGTGCGTCCCTTGAAAGCCTTGATGGTGTCTTCGACGAAGCCGGACTTGTTGAGGGTGTCGGTGTGGATCATCACCTGCACGTCGTAGTCGTCAGCCACGCTCAAGCAGTTGTCGATGGCGGCCGGCGTCGTGCCCCAGTCCTCATGCAGCTTGAGTGCGCAGGCGCCAGCCTTGATCATTTCCTCCAGCGCAGCAGGGCGGGACGCATTGCCTTTGCCGGCAAAGCCAAGATTGACCGGGAATGCGTCTGCCGCCTGGATCATGCGCGCAATGTGCCACGGGCCCGGCGTGCAGGTCGTGGCGTTCGTGCCCGCGGCCGGGCCAGTCCCGCCGCCGAGCAGCGAGGTGACGCCCGACATCAGCGCCTCCTCGATCTGCTGCGGGCAGATGAAGTGGATGTGGGTGTCGAAGCCGCCGGCAGTCAGGATCTTGCCTTCGCCGGCGATCACTTCGGTGCCCGGGCCGATGATGATGGTGACATTGGATTGGATGTCAGGATTGCCGGCCTTGCCGACGGCGTGGACTTGTCCGTCCTTGATGCCGACGTCGGCTTTGACGATCCCCCAATGGTCGAGGATCAATGCGTTGGTGATGACGGTATCGACCGCGCCCTGCTTGTTGGTCACCTGGCTCTGGCCCATGCCGTCGCGGATCACCTTGCCGCCGCCGAACTTCACCTCTTCGCCATACGTGGTGAAGTCCTTCTCCACCTCGATGATGAGATCGGTGTCGGCAAGCCGCACGCGGTCGCCGGTCGTCGGGCCGAACATGTCGGCATAGGCAGCGCGCGAGAGTTTCGTGCTCATCAGTAATCCCCGTTCTCCACTATATCCACTGCACGCGAGGAGTTGCCGTCAACCGGCACTTCTGACACCATCGCTACAGCTCGTTCGGCATGACAAACAGGAGCCGTCTCGAGAAGCCAGGTTTCGATTGGCTGTGCGCACCGCCAGTCGCTCACTTGGTACATGAGGCTCTTGTTCCATACAGAACGCTAGCTCTGCGGGCAGACCTCACGGTCTGCCCGTTGCATTTTCAGAGTTTCCCCATCACGTCTTGTCTGAAGCCATAAACGGTGCGCTTCCCCGCCAGCGCCACCAGTGTCACGTCGCGCGTTTGCCCCGGCTCGAAGCGCACCGCGGTGCCGGCGGCGATGTCGAGGCGCATGCCACGCGCTTTCTTGCGCTCGAACTTCAGCGCCGGATTGGTTTCGAAGAAATGATAGTGCGATCCGACCTGGATCGGCCGGTCGCCGGTGTTGGTGACTGAAAGAGTCACGGTCTTGCGACCGGCATTGAGCTCGATATCGCCAGCCTTGATGAACATCTCGCCTGGGATCATGGCAGGCCTCGCTTTCTTTGCATGGCGCATGTTCTTTTCGGAAAGCCGGCTTTTCACGTTTCCGGGACAAGCGCTAACGGATCGGTTGGTGGACGGTGACCAGCTTGGTGCCGTCCGGGAATGTCGCTTCCACCTGCACGTCGTGAATTATGTCCGGGATGCCGTCCATCACCTGTGCGCGGGTGATGACATGGGCGCCGGCTTCCATGAGGTCCGCCACGCTGCGGCCATCACGGGCGCCCTCGAGGATGAAGTCACTGATCAGCGCGACCGCCTCTGGATGATTGAGCTTCACGCCGCGTTCGAGCCGCCGACGGGCCACGGTGGCGGCCATCGCGATCAGCAGCTTGTCCTTCTCTCTCGGGGTGAGAAACATGTCTCCGATCCAAGCCTGTTAGTTGATCCATAGTCGGGGGAGGGGCGCCGTGCGAATGGCGCTGAGCGCGCAGGTGATGTCGTGCCGCAGGCTCGCCCCGTCGCGCGCGCAGAAGCGCAAGACCGCCCGGCCATTCCAGGCCGACGCGCCGACCTCGCCGCGAAACTCGCTGTTCAGGCGGTGAATAGCATCGACCAGCGTCTCATCACCGGGAACGATCAGCGCCGTTGCCACCGCCACCCCACCATTGGCGACGGCGGCCTCATCGAGGTCCTGCGCGATCGGACCGCGGAGCCGGGTTCCTTCTGCGTAGACGAGCCTGCCGTTATGGCGCACGCGCCAGCTGTCGCATAACGCGCCGCTGCGAACGGCTTCGCCCATTCCGGTGCGGCCAAAGACGATCGGCTCGACCAGGACCAGGCGCGCGTCGTCCGCGAGCTCAACGTCGATACGCCGGTGGAGCACGGCCTGGTCGAACAGAATCGTCTCCTGCGGCAGCCACGTCAGGGCGGCGCCAGCTGCAACGGCGAGCTTCACGTCGATGACGACCGGTGGACCGAGGCTGCGATAGACCTTCTCCGCCGCGGTGCTGGTGACGATGAGTTGCGGCCTTCTCGGCGACCGAAACCTCGATATCGAACGCGTCGCCTCCCGTCATGCCACCGCCGGTATTGAGGAGAACCGCTTCAAGCTCGTCGCTCGGCGCACCGGGAAAGCGCACCCGCAACGAACCACTTTCGTGGACGCGCCGCCGCCGCGTGATGCCCGCGATATCCTCGACGGCGAAGGCGATGCGACCACGGGCGCGATTGGCGTCGAACGCTTGAGCCGTGGGTGTGATCGGTGTGGAATGCATCACGCTCGCGTCCTGAACTCAGAAAGTCTCATCCAGCGGCGCTCAGAGCGCCAGTGCCCGCTTGAGCGTTGCTTCGTCCATCGTTGCGCGTGTGCACGAGTAGACCACGCTGCCACGGTCCATGACGGCAAAATAGTCGCCGAGCTCCTGGGCAAAGTCGAGATATTGCTCGACCAGCACCACGGCGATCTGGCCGAGGTTGCGCAGGTAGGAGATCGCCCGGCCGATATCCTTGATGATGGACGGCTGGATGCCCTCGGTTGGCTCGTCGAGCAGAAGCAATCGCGGCCGCATCACCATTGCGCGCCCGATTGCCAGTTGCTGTTGCTGACCGCCCGACAGATCGCCGCCACGGCGACCCAGCATATCGTTCAGGACCGGAAACAACGAAAACACGTCGTCCGGGATGTTGCGGTCGGCGCGCGCCAGCGGCGCATAGCCGGTCTTGAGGTTTTCTTCGACGGTCAGGAGCGGGAAGATCTCGCGGCCTTGCGGGACATAAGCGATCCCCTGGCGAGCCCGCTCATAGGGCCGGAGCCTGGTGATGTCGCGGCCATCGAATTCGATCTTTCCCTTGCTGACCGGATGCTGGCCCACCAACGCCCGCAGCAAGCTGGTCTTGCCCACGCCGTTTCGGCCAAGGATGCAGGTCACCTTGCCAAGCTCCGCCGTCATCGAGACGCCGCGCAACACCTGGGCCGCGCCGTAGTGCAGATCGATTGCGTGGACGTCGAGCATGGCTATCGTCCCAGATACACTTCGATGACGCGTTCGTTCGCGGAGACCTGGTCGATCGACCCCTCCGCAATCACGGTGCCTTCATGCAGACACGTCACCTTGACGCCGAGGTCGCGCACGAAGGTCATGTCGTGCTCGACCACGATCACGGTCTTGTCGCGGTTGATCTCTTTGAGCAGGTCGGCGGTCTGGCGGGTTTCAGCGTCGGTCATGCCGGCGACCGGCTCATCAACCAGCAGGAGCTTCGGCTCCTGCGCCAGCAACATAGCGATTTCGAGCCATTGTTTCTGGCCATGCGACAAGCTGCCGGCGACGCGCTCGCGCACCATCGTCAGGCGCACGATCTCGAGAATGCTGTCGATGCGCGCTTGGCTTTCACGGTCCTCGGTCCAGAACAAGGTGCCCCGCACGCTATGGTCGGCTTTGAGGGCGAGCAGAATGTTGTCTTCCACCGTGTGCATCTCGAAGACGGTGGGCTTTTGAAACTTGCGGCCGATACCGAGCTCCGCGATTTGCGTCTCGTCGAGCTTGGTCAGGTCCTGCCGGCCGTCGAACAGGACGTCACCGGTGTCCGGCCGGGTCTTGCCGGTGATGACGTCCATCATCGTGGTTTTCCCGGCGCCGTTCGGGCCGATGATCGCGCGCATTTCGCCGTTCTCGATCGCGAGCGAGAGATTGTTGAGCGCCCTGAATCCGTCAAATGAGACATTGACGCCGTCGAGATAGAGGATCGAATTGGCGACTTTGTCGTCCATGTCGCTCTCCTATTCGGCGGGCCGGGGGGCGGGGCCGGAAACGGCGCTGTCGTCATCGGGATCGGCTTTGGCGCGACGGGCGTCTTGTCGGCGCGCCCAGAGGTGTTCGATCGTCCCGACAATCCCTCGCGGCAGGAACAGCGTGACCGCGACGAACATGCCGCCCAGCAGGAACAGCCAGTAGGGCGCTAGCAAGCCCGAGGTAAAATAGGTCTTGGCGTAGTTCACCACGACCGCACCCAGAACGGCGCCGATCAACGTGCCGCGTCCGCCGACTGCGACCCAGATCACGGCTTCGATGGAGTTTGCGGGCGAAAATTCTGAGGGATTGATGATGCCGACCTGCGGCACATAGAGGGCGCCGGCAACGCCGGCCATGCACGCCGACAGGGTAAAGACGAAGAGCTTGTACGACTCGACCCGATACCCGAGGAAGCGGGTCCGGGTCTCGGCGTCCCGGATCGCAACCAGGACCTTGCCCAGCTTCGAGGTCACGATGACGCGACAGATCAGGAAGCCAAGGATCAGCGCGAACGCCGAAATTGCAAACAGCGCAGCTCGCGTCCCCGGCGCCTGCACATTGAATCCCAGGATATCCTTGAAATCGGTGAGACCGTTATTGCCGCCAAATCCGAAATTGTTACGGAAGAAGGCAAGCATCAGCGCGAATGTCAGTGCCTGCGTGATGATCGACAGATAGACGCCGGTCACCCGGCTGCGAAACGCAAACCAGCCGAACACGAAGGCGAGGGCGCCCGGAACCACAATCACCATCAGCATGGCATAAGGAAACCAATTGAAGCCGTACCAATAGATCGGCAACTCGGTCCAATTCAGAAACACCATGAAGTCCGGAAGGACGGGATTGGCGTAGACGCCGCGGCCGCCGATCTGGCGCATGAGATACATGCCCATGGCGTAGCCGCCGAGCGCGAAAAACGCGCCGTGTCCGAGCGAAAGAATGCCGCAATAGCCCCAAATCAGATCGATCGACAGCGCGAGCAGGGCAAAGCAGATATATTTCCCGAACAGCGCGACGTAGTAGCTCGAGACGTGAAACGGCGACGAGGCTGGTAACAGCAGATTCAGTGCAGGCACGACGACGGCAATCGCGGCGACCAGCACAATGAAGACGATGGCGCTTCGGTTGAGCGACCGGGTCAGCAGGAACGGGGTCATGCTTCGATCGCCCGGCCTTTGAGTGCGAACAGGCCGCGCGGGCGCTTCTGGATGAACAGGATGATCAGAACGAGGATCGCGATCTTGGCCAGCACGGCGCCCGCATAGGGTTCCAGGAATTTGTTGGCGATGCCGAGCGAGAACGCGCCGACCAGCGTCCCCCAGAGATTGCCGACGCCACCGAACACCACCACCATGAACGAGTCGATGATGTAACCTTGCCCGAGGTTGGGGCTGACATTGTCGATCTGCGACAGCGCCACCCCGGCGAGACCGGCAATGCCGGAGCCGAGCCCGAAGGTGAGGGCGTCGATGCGGCTGGTGTGGATGCCCATCGACGCGGCCATGGCGCGATTTTGAGTCACCGCCCGCATTTCAAGACCGAGATGCGTGAAGCGTAGCAGCGCGAGCAGCAGCACAAAGATCAGCATCGTGAAGACGATGATCCAAAGCCGGTTGTAGGTGATGCTGATATAGCCGACCTCAAACGCGCCGCTCATCCAGGATGGATTGCCGACGTCTTTGTTGGTCGGGCCGAAGGCGGTGCGCACCGCCTGTTGCAGGATCAGCGAAATCCCCCAGGTCGCAAGCAGCGTTTCCAGCGGACGGCCATAGAGAAAGCGGATGACCCCGCGCTCGATCAGGATGCCGACCATCCCCGCGACGAGAAACGCGAGTGGAATGGCAATGAAGAGCGAGTAGTCGAACAGCGCGGGATTGTGCGCGCGGATCAATTCCTGGACCACGAATGTGGTGTAGGCGCCCAGCATCACCATCTCGCCATGCGCCATGTTGATGACGCCCATGACGCCGAAGGTGATGGCGAGCCCGATCGCCGCGAGCAGCAGCACCGAACCCAGCGAGAGTCCGTACCAGACGTTCTGGACGTTGCTCCACATCGCAAGATTGGTCTGGATCGTGCCGATCGCATCCTGCGCCGTCCGCTTGACGCCGTCGGGGGTGCCCTCCGGCAAGCTCGACAGCAGCCCCAGCGCATCCTGGTCGCCCCGTTGCCGCATAATGCCGACGGCTTCGACCTTGTCGGTCTCGCTGGCGTCGGGCTTGAACAGGATCACCGCGGCGCGCGCCTCGATCAGCGCCCGCCGGATGGTCGGGTTGGTCTCCTGCTTGATGGCGGTGTCCAGCGCTTCGAGCGCATTGGCGTCCTTGGATTTGAAGACCGCGCGGGCGGCATCGAGCCGTCGTGCCGGATCCGGCGAGAGCAGCGTCAATCCGCCGAGCGCAGCGTCGATGGCGCGGCGCACGCGGTTGTTGACGCGAACCGGGCTGAGATCGCCGGGCGCGTCGGCCGCGGGTTTGCCGGTTGCGGCGTCGAGAACGGCGCCGGCCCTGTCTCTGAAATAAACTCGCTTTTGTTGGGCGCTATACAGGAGGCGGCCATCCTGCAGGGCTTCAACCAGCGCAATCGCCAACGGGTTGCCGCTTTTGGCGACGGCCGCGACGGCCGTATCGGTATCGGCAAAACTGTCGGTGGTGAATCCCGCGAGCGCGCTTTCGAGATCCTGCGCCTGCGCCGCGGGGCGGTGATCAACGCGCCCCACAGCATCACAACCAGCAATAAAACAGCGCGGCGCAAGAAGCGCATCGTCAGACCCCGGCAGGTGGGCGGGAGGCGTTGAGCCTCCCGCACAGAGACGCGCAGAACGTTAGCCGCCGCACCGCTTGGTGACGGTGTTGTAGTTGCCGCACTTCAGCTTGACCCAATCGGCGGTCAGATCGCGTGAGCCTTCGAGGTGTTCCGACCAGGCGGCGCCGGGAACGAGATCAGGCGTCTTCCACACCACATCGAACTGGCCATCGCCGCGCACTTCGCCGATGAACACCGGCTTGGTGATGTGATGGTTGGCGAGCATGGTCGACGTGCCGCCCGTCAGGTTGGGAGCGGTGATGCCCGGCAGCGCCTCGATGACCGCGTCGGGTTCGACCGACTTGGCCTTGGCAACGGCGTTGACCCACATCTGGAAGCCGATCACGTGCGCTTCCATCGGATCGTTGGTTACGCGCTTCGGGTTCTTGGTGAAGGTCTTCCACTTCTTGATGAACTCGGCGTTGGCCGGGGTCTTGATCGACTCGAAGTAGTTCCAGGCGGCCAGATGGCCGAGCAACGGCCGCGTGTCGATTCCGGCGAGCTCTTCCTCGCCGACCGAGAACGCGACGACCGGAATGTCCTTGGCGCTGACGCCCTGGTTGCCGAGTTCCTTGTAGAACGGCACGTTGGCGTCGCCGTTGATCGTCGACACCACCGCGGTCTTGCGGCCCTGCGAGCCGAACGTCTTGATGGCTTTGACGCGCGTCTGCCAATCGGCATGGCCGAACGGCGTGTAGTTGATGGAGATGTCGGCGGGCGCGACGCCCTTCGATTTCAGATAGGCTTCGAGAATGCGGTTGGTGGTGCGCGGATAGACGTAGTCGGTGCCCTCGAGCACCCAGCGCACGACTTTCTCGTCCTTCATCAGATAGTCAACGGCGGGGATCGCCTGCTGGTTCGGTGCGGCGCCGGTGTAGAACACGTTGCGCTCGCTCTCTTCGCCCTCGTATTGGACCGGATAGAACAGGATGTTGTTGAGCTCCTTGAAGACCGGCAGCACCGACTTGCGCGACACTGAGGTCCAGCAGCCGAACACGGCGGAGACCTTGTTATTGGAGATCAGCTCACGCGCCTTTTCGGCGAACAGCGGCCAGTTGGAGGCGGGGTCGGTAACGACCGCTTCCAGTTTCCTGCCGAGCACGCCGCCTTTGGCGTTCTGATCCTCGATCAGCATCAGCATCACATCTTTCAATGTGGTCTCGCTGATCGCCATCGTTCCTGACAGGGAGTGAAGAATTCCGATCCGGATCGGACCTTGCGCCCGGGCGGGCAAAATAACGGCAGGGCTACAGATGAGTCCGGCGGCAGCGGCCAATCCGCCCCGGAGCACCGTTCGCCTTCCCACAGTCTTGATAGAAGTCGTCATCGCGATGTCCTCTGTTTGACGCAGCGAACCACCCCGGCACCGGGATCGCCGGCAAAATGGACGCAAGGTTTGTGCCAGTGTGTGAATGCTGGCCAAGCTGCTGATCGGATGAATTGATGGGTATTGGCCCGACACTTCCTGCCAGACCGCTCCAGGAAGGCTTGCTTGGGCTGCCTAAATCATAGGCGGCATGGCTCGGCCGCGAGCGGGGAAATGCTCAGATATTTGTGCGGTGCCTGCCCAATTGTTTTTGCTGTGGCCGGCCTGCGGCAAGCCGGAGGTTCTGCGCTGGCCTATCCGCAGGGCGCTCGCGCGGGCGGCTGCCCGCCGTCGGCGCTCAGCAGGTGATTTCGATGTTGCGATAATCGTCGATGACGGCGCGCTGCCCCGGATAGATGACGGTGGTCGAGGTGGTTTCCTCGATGATCGCCGGGCCATCGATCCGCGCGCCGGGCAGCAACGCATCGCGGCGGAACACCGGCACCTTGCTGGCCCCGCTGGCGCTGAAATGCGCGTTGCGCGTCGCCGCTGGGGTGGGCGTTCCGGTGGTGCGCGATCGAAGATCTTCGGCTCCGGCTTGGGAATGAGCCCGATGGCGGTCACCTGGAAATTGACGATCTCGACCGCTTCGGCCTGCGCCATGTGGCCGTAACGGCGCTGATGCGCATCGTGGAAGCGCTGTGCCAGCGTCGGCGAGATCGTCCGGCCCGTGCAGCGCTCGGCGACCGGCACGGCCACCTCGTAGGACTGGCCGCGATAGCGCATGCCGGCGTGCCGCGCGGTGCATCAGGCGCTCGCGCGGAAACTGCTCCGCGCATCAGGTCGTCGCAGCGCGGCGGCTTCCATCTCGGCGAAGATCGCGTCGAGCTCGGCGGGCGTCGGCCTCGTCGAGCGGCGTGATGCGGGTGAGGCTGCGCTCCTGGTGCACGTCGGTCACCAGCATGCCGTAGGCGCTGAAGGTGCCGGGATCGCGCGGGACGAGGATGCGGCCGATGCCGAGCTCGGCGGCGATCAGGCCGGCGATGGTCGGGCCCATGCCGCCGAACGGCACCAGCGTGAATTCGCGCGGATCGTAGCCGCGCTCGACCGTGATGGTGCGCATCGCCACCATCACATTGGTGGCGAGCACGCGCAGGATGCCCCACGCCGCCTCGATCGGACGTCATCCCGAGCGGCTCGGCCACGCGGGTCGACCACCGCCTCGCGCGCCTTGGCGCTGCGAGATCGGCATGGCGCCGTCGAGCAGCGCGTCGGGATTGAGATGGCCGAGCAGGACGAGCGCGTCGGTCAGCGTCGGCTCGCTGCCGCCGCGGCCGTAGCAGGCCGGGCCGGGATCGGCGCCGGCGCTCTGCGGCCCGACCTTGAGCACGCCGCCGAGCTGCACCGACGCGATGCTGCCGCCGCCGGCGCCGATGGTCTCGATGTCGACCGTGTGCGTGCGCAGCGGATGCCGCGCCACCGTCACCTCCGACTTGAACAGCGGCTGGCCCGGCAGCACCGCCATGTCGGAGCTGGTGCCGCCGGTGTCGAAGGTGATGAGATTGTCGATGCCCTTGACGTCGCCGAGGTGGCGGCCGCCGATGACGCCGGCGACCGGACCCGACATCACGGTCTGGATCGGCGTGCGCGCCAGCATGCGCGCGCTGGCCGCGCCGCCGTCCGATTTCATCATCAGCGCGCGCGAGCTGCGGAAAGCGCCGCAGCGACAGCTCTTCCAGCGTCTGCAGATAGCGCGACGACCGGCGGGCCGATATAGGCGTTGGCGACGGTCGACGCGGTGCGCTCGTATTCGCGCCACTCCGGATTCACCTCGTGCGACAGCGAGACGTAGAGATCGGGCGCGATGCGCGCGAATGATCTCGGCCGCGGCCTGCTCGTGCGCGGGATTGGCGTAGGCGAACAGGAAGCACACCGCGATCGCCTCGACGCCGTCGGCCACGAGCTTGCGCGCGGCGCGCGGCGACGTCGTCCGCCGCCAGCGGCTCGACGACCTCGCCGCTGGGAGCCGAGCCGCTCGCCGATCTCGTAGATGCGGTCGCGCGGTCAGCAGCATCTTCGGCGCCGGCGCGAAGATGTTGAACACGTCCTCGCCGCGCCACTGCCGCCCGATCTCGTAGACGTCGCGGAAGCCGCGCGTGGTGAGCAGCCCGATGCGCACGCCCTTGCCTTCGAGCAGGGTGTTGAGCGCGGCGGTCGAGCCGTGCAGGATCAGCGACACCGCATCGGCGCCGAAGTCGCGCGCGAGATCCGCGGTGATGCGTCTCCATCACCGCGGCGGGCTGCGCCGGGTTGGAGACATATTTGCGGACGGCGACGAGCTCGCCCTGATCCTCGTCGAAGGCGGTGACATCGGTGAAGGTCCCGCCGACGTCGATGCCGACACGCAATTTCATCGCGCGGTCTTCTCGCCCCGCAGCCGCGCGGTCGCGGCGTCGTCGACGTCGAGATCGGCGTCGAGCGCGACGCCGTAGTCGTCGCGCGCGGCCGCGCGCGAGACGTAGCCGCGCGCGACATCCGTCGCGCACGCGCTCGAGCTCGCGCTCGATGCGGATCGCCCCAGCCGCCGCCGCCGGCGAATTCCACCGACAGCAGATCGCCGCGCTTGAGGCGCACGCCCGCGACCTTCGAGGTCAGCGCGCGCTCCGCCGGGCCGCCGGGATTCGAGCACGGCCTTCGAGGCGCGCGCGGGCTTGGCGCCGAACACGCCGGGGGAGGAGAACTTGAACCGGTCCATGCGCAGATTGACGCTGGTCTCGTCGGCCAGGATGCGCCACTGCCGGCGCACGCCGAGGCCGCCGCGAAATGTGCCCGGCCCGCCGGAATCGCGCCGCCAGCTCATAGCGCTCGACGCGCACCGGGAACTCGGTCTCGATCGCTTCGACCGGCGTGTTCATCACGTTGACGACGAGCTCGTCCATGGCGCTGACGCCGTCGCCGTCGGGCCGCGCGCCGGTGCCGCCGTTGAGGATCTCGTATTGCGAATACCAGCGCCCGGATCTCGGGATGGCGGCCCGCGCTCGACAGCGAGCCGCCGGCGGCGCTGCCGGGCGCCGGCACGCGGCCGGGCACGGCGCTGCGCGAGCACGCGCATGATCGACCGAGGTCGTGACCTGGCTCGGGCGCACATACATGTTGACCGGCGCGGGAAAGCGCGGATTGAGCAGCGAGCCTTCCGGCGGATAGGACACGCGCACCGGCCGCGACAGGCCGTCGTTCACCGGCAGGCGCCGGGATGAAGATCATCTTCACCAGGCACTCGATGAAGTTGCGCGACACGCAGGGCCGCAGGTTGATCGGGTCCGCGCGCCTGCGCGTCGCTGTCGAGGATGAAGTGCAGCGTGTCGCCCTCGACCTCGCAGCGACGCCGAGATGCGATGCGGCTTGGCGAGGTCGACGCCGTCGTCGTCGAGATAGTCGGTCTCCGGGCCGTAGAGGCCGTCGGGCACCTTGGCGATTTCCTTGCGCAGCTCGGCTCTCGCAGATGTCCATCCAGCGCTGCCAGCAGGCGAGCACGGTATCGGCGCCGTATTTGCCGAACAGCTCCGCGAATTTGCTCAGGCCGTAGGTGTTGGTGTTGACCTGCGCCTTGATGTCGCCCCAGGTCACCTCCGGCGTGCGGGTGTTGGCGCAGATGATCGCCTCGCACGTCGGCGTTGATCTCGCCGCGGCGGAGGATCTTGAGCGGCGGGATCAGCAGGCCCTCCTGGAACAGGTCGGTGGCGTCGCCGCTGTTGGTGCCGGGCACCTTGCCGCCGAGGTCGGGCTTGTGGGCGATGTTGCCGATGAAGCCGACGAGCCGCTCGCCGGCGAACATCGGCGAGATGACGGTGACGTCGGTCGCGTGGTTCTGGCAGGCCTGGTAGGGATGGTTGACGATGAAGGCGTCGCCCGGCTCGATCGCGCCGCGGAAGCGCCGGCGGATCTCGTTCACCTGCGCCGCCAGCGGCCCGATATGCAGCGGCTGCGGAATGCCCTGCGCGACCATGCGGCCGTGCGCCGTCGAAGATCGCGAAGGTGAAGTCCTGGCTTTCCTTGATGATGGTCGAATAGCCCGTGCGCAGCATGTTGAGCGTCAGCTCGCGCGCGATCTGCAGCGTCGACTGGTAGATGACTTCGAGGTCGATGGCGTTCACAGCTGCGCACGGCCGTCATCCTGGGAAGCGGGCATCCGTCTGGCAGAGTCGCGTGGGCATCGACGATGGCCATAGCCGTCGCCCTTCGAGGCGCGCGTGATCGCACCTCAGGGTGACGGCGATCGAGTCATTTCACCGGATACGTCTTCGCCATCTGCGCGAAATAGCCCTCCTGCTTGAGCTGGTCGATGATGCTGAGATCGAGATAGTCGTTCACGTTGCGGCTGCCGATGTCGGTCCCGATCGCCTCGAGCTGCTCGAGCACGTTCTTGGCGCCCTCGACCGAGGGCGCCGCGTCGCGCGGCATCAGGCGCCTGAAATCGGCATAGGTCGCGTCGATGACTTTCGGATCGCTTGGTCTTGAACCTCTGCGCGATGACCTCCTTCGCCTTCTTCTCGTCGGAGAGCGCGAGATAGGCGCCGGCGATGTAGGCCTTGACGAAGCGCGTGAGGGTGGCGCGGTTCTGCTTGAGATAGCCGCTGGTGACGACGACCGAGTCGAAGATCCACGGCGTGTTGGCGGCGGCGAGATCGATCAGCGGGTTGAAGCCGCGCTCCTTGGCCACGCGTGATCCCCGGCTCGATCAGCGGCGCGACGTCGATGCGGCCGGCGATCAGCGCGGCGAAGCGCTGCGAGCTGCCGCCGATCTGCGAGACGGTGACGTCCTGGCGGGTGAGGCCGCGCTTCTTGAGCAGGATGCTGATGGCGATGTCGGTCTCCGAGCCGAAGGTGCTGATGCCGAAGGTCTTGCCCTTGAGGTCGCTCCATGCCGACCCCGGCCTTGGTGAACATGGTGATCGGGATGGTGTTGCAGGTGGAGGTGACGAGCCGCAGGTCGGCGCCCTGCTTGTTGGCGAGCACCGCCGGCGCGAGGCCGACATGCATGCCCTGGATTTCGCCGGAGAGCAGCACCTGCAGGCCGCGGGTGCCGCCTTCCATGTTGATGACCTCGACCTTGAGTCCCTTCTTTGTCGTAGAAGCCGCCGGCCTCGCCCATCCAGACCGGAAAGATGGTCACGACCGGCGCCGAGATGCCGATCTTGAACGGGATCAGCTCGGCGCTGATGCCGCCGGCGGCCGCGAACGCAAGCGCGAGCAGCGCCGACAACGTACGACGGATGGCTCTGCGAAATGGGCCAACTCGCATGGCGTCCTCCCTGAAGCGTGTTCCCGGTTGGATCGAGCTGTCCGCCTGCAATGGGTTAGGAATTCGGCGACTCGCTCGCGGTTCAACCGCGCGCTCGGTTGCGATCGTGCCCTTCACGTCCTCCTCGATCAGGCCCCAGATGCGGTCCTCGATCGCATGGAACCGCGGCTCGCGCTTGATCGCCAGCCGGCGCGGCCGCTCGATCGCCGACCGGGATGATGTCCTTCACCCGGCCCGGCCGGCCGGAGAACACCACGACCCGGTCCGACAGGTAGATCGCCTCGTCGATCTGGTGGGTGACGAACAGCACGGTCTTGCTCGGCCTTGCGCCCAGATCCGCAGCAATTCCTCCTGCATCAGCTTCGCGGGTCTGCGCGTCGAGCGAGGCGAACGGCTCGTCCATCAGCAGGATCTTCGGGTCCATGACCAGCGCGCGCGCCAGGTTGACGCGCTGCTGCATGCCGCCGGAGAGCTCGTAGGGATAGTGGTGCTCGAAGCCGGCCAGCCCGACCATCTCGATGAAATGCGCCGGCGCGCTCCTTGGCCTCGCGGCCGTTCTGACGCCCAGGCATTCCAGGCCATAGAGCACGTTCTTGAGCACCGTCCGCCACGGCAGCAGCGAGGCGTCCTGGAACACCACCGCGCGATCCGGCCCGGGCTTCGTCACCACCTTGCCGTCGACCAGGATGCGGCCGGAAGTCGCGGCGATCAGCCCGTCGACCACCGAGAGGAACGTGGTCTTGCCGCAGCCGGAAGGCCCCACGATCGAGACGAATTCGCCGTCCGATGATCGTGAGGTTCGACGCCGTCGAGCGCGGTCAGCCGCGTATTGGTGCGCGGCTGGAAATATTCCAGCCGGATGTCCTGCGCTTCGAGCTTGGCTGCATCAGTCGTATCCGGCGCATCTTTGCCGGTCATGCCGGCGGGCGCCAGACCTCGACGCGGCGCTCGATCCGCCGCACGAGCTCGACCAGGATCATCGCCGGCGGCGACGATGGTGAGCACGCCGACGAACACCCTGTCGGTCTGGAAGCGCGAGCCCGCCTGGCTGATCATGGCGCCGACGCCGGCGGCCGAGCCGTAGATTTCGCCGACCACGATGCCGATCATGCCGCGGCCGATCGCGAGCCGCAGGCCCGCGAGCAGGAACGGGATCGCGCTCGGCAGGATGATGGTGCGGAACAGCCGCCAGTCGCTGGCGCCGAAGCTCGCCGCGACCTTGATCAGGCGCGGGTCGGTGGTGCGGACCGCGGCCTGGGCGTTGATGGCGATCGGCAGCACCGCGAGCAGAAAGATGATCAGGACCCGGGTGGCGAAGCCGGTGCCGACCCAGATCACGAGCAGCGGCAGGAACGCCACCTGCGGCGTGGCGTTGAGCGCCGACAGCAACGGCTCGACCGCGTAGGAGAAGCGGCGATACCAGCCGGCGGCGAGGCCGAGCGGAATGCCGACGGCGATCGCGAGCGCAAGCCCGAGCACATATCTCAACGCCGCTCCAGGCGAGGTCGCGCCAGATTTCGCCGGTCACGAAGAACATGCGCCAGGCGGCCTGCGGCGACCAGCGTCGGCGAGGAGATGAAGATCGGCTTGAGCTGCCAGCGCTCGGCCGATGCGCCGAGCAGCGGCGTGCAGCAGGCGGCCCACCAGCCGCGCTCGAGGCCTTCCCAGGCGACCAGGAACAGAACCACCATCAGCGCGCCGAGGATGGCGCGCTCGTGCGCGAGGTAGAAGCGCACGCAGCGAGATGGCGCGGCTGCGCCGGCTTCGTCCATGCTGCGGTCGCGCTGCGCGTCATCGTCACGCTGCTGCGCCGATCGCTGCGGCGCGCCAGCGCTCGAACCGGCGCTCGAGCGCGATCGAGCAACGCCACGACCATCGAGTCCGGCGGCCATGAAGATCAGGACGCCGAAGAACACGACGTCGGTCTGCAACGTGTTGCCGGCCTCCGCGATCATGTGGCCGAGCCCGGCGGTCGAAGCATAGAGCTCGCCGACGACGACGCCGAGCAGCGCGCGGCCCGGCGCCGTATTTCAAGCCGGTGAAGATGAACGGCACGGTGCCCGGCAGGATGATGCTGGAAAAGATCTTGAGCTGCGATGCGGAGAAGCTGCGCGCGACCCGGATGAAGCGCGCCTCGCTGGTCTTCACGCCGGACTGGGTGTTGATCAGGATCGGGATGACGGCGCCGAGGAAGACGACCACGACCTTCGACCAGATGCCGATGCCGAACCAGATGATGATGAGCGGCAGCAGCGTGACGCGCGGCACCGCATTGAGCGTATCGACGAACGGGCCCAGCATGTATTCCAGCCGCTTGGACAGCCCGACCGCGAGCCCGAGCGGGATCGCCGACGACGGCCGCCGCGCCATAGCCGAGAACAAATTCCATTCCGCTGACCCGCAGGTCGTTCCAGAAATCCGGTTCCTGCAGAAGCGCAATGCCCGCATCCGCCACGCGCGTCGGCGAGGAGATGAACAGCGGATCGACCAGGCCGCTGCGGCCGAACGCCTCCCAGGCAGCAGCAGCGCCAGGAGCGTGCCGGCGCCGATCACACGGCGTTCGTGATCGTGGTAGAGCTGCAAAAGCATCGGTTCCGGCAATCGTCGCTTTGGAGGGCGAGTTCGGACATTACAGCGCGATCGGCCGATGACAAGCGTCGGGTACGAGCGCAACGCGATGGGACCATCAGAGCAAGCTGTATTTTGACCTGACCCGCCGGTCGCAGCTACGCTTGATGACATGGGGCGCAGCAGGGGCGCTCGTGACATGGCGATGGCGAGGGGCCGAAATGACCGGCAACAGCAACGACGTTCTGGTCGGCACCGAGAACAACGTGTGCCTGATCACGATCAACCGTCCCGACCGAAGGAATGCGCGGGATCACGCCACCAACCTGCGGATGATGGAGGCCATCATCGATGCCGACCACGATCCGGCGGTGGCCTTGATCGCGATCACCGGGGCGGGCGACAAGGCGTTTTGCTCCGGCGCCGATCTCCGGGCGGACCGCGACCAGTTCGATGGAGCAAAGCACATCAAAGGGCCGCTCGACCATCCGGAGCGGACGCTGATGGAAGTGATCCTCGATACGCGCAAGCCGGTCATGGCGATCGTCAACGGGCCGGCCGTTGCCGGAGGATTTCGAACTGGCGCTGGCGTGCGACCTGCGCGTGGCCGCCGACACGGCGTTCTTTGCGCTACCGGAAGCCAAGCGCGGCCGCGGCGCGCACTTTGCCTCGGTCGTGTTGCCGCAGGCCGTTCCGTCGGCCATCGCGCTGGAGTGGCTCTTCACCGGGCGCCGTGTCCCGATGCAAGAGGCGGAGCGGTGGGGGCTGGTCAATCGCGTCGTGCCATACGCCAAGCTGATGGATGCCGCGATGGAGCTCGCCGCCGAGATCATTTCATCGGCGCCGCTGTCGCTGCAGAAGATGAAGATGACCGCGCGCCGGACGGCCGGTATGCCGCTGCACGCAGGGCTGCGGTTGGATGTCGGCCCGAACCTCTATGAATTCGGAAGACCAGCAAGAGGGCGTCAAGGCGTATCTGGAAAAGCGCCCACCGGCATGGAAAGGACGCTAGTGGTCCGATCCACTCCACTATAGTCGCACCGGCCAACCGTTTCGGCTATCGTCGACCGAATTCAGCAAGCGTAAGAGAGGAATGACATGGACTTGGGTATTGCCGGACGCACCGCCATCGTATGCGCATCGAGCCGCGGCTTGGGTCGCGCCTGCGCATTCTCGCTGGCCCAGGCCGGCTGCAATGTCGTGATCAATGGACGCGACGCCAAGAGCCTGAATGCCACGGCCGACGAGATCAGGGCGAAAACCGGCGGCAAGGTCACGGCGGTGGTCGCCGACGTCGCCACGCCCGAGGGACAGGCCGCTTTGTTCGCCGCCGCGCCGGAGCCGGACATCCTGGTGAACAACAATGCCGGCCCGCCCGCGCGCGACTTCCGAGAACTGACGCGCGAGCAGATGTTGGCGGGCGTGACCGCGAATATGATCGTCGCCATCGAGCTCGTCCAAAAGGCGATCGATCCGATGGTGCGTCGCAAATTCGGTCGCATCGTCAACATCACCTCGGGCTCGGTGAAGATGCCTTTGGCGGGGTTGGATTTGTCATCCGGCGCCCGCGCCGGATTGACCGCGTTCCTCGGCGGCGTCGCCCGCTCGGTCGCGGCGTCGAATGTCACGATCAACTGCCTGCTGCCGGGGCCGTTCGGAACCGAGCGTCTCTACGGCTATCTCGAGTTGCTCGCGAAGAAGAACGGCACCACCACCGAGCAGGCGATCGCGGCGCGAACGGCGACGGTTCCGGCGCGACGGTTCGGCGAGCCGGCGGAGTTCGGCGACGCCTGTGCGTATCTCTGCTCCGCGCAATCAGGGTTCATTACCGGGCAAAGCCTGCTGATCGATGGCGGCAGTTTCCCGGGTGCGTTCTAGATTGGTCCGCACGGACGAGTCCGCAGTTCGCCGGCGTGCTGCGGATCCACCGCATGTGAATGACAGGTTATGAAAGTCACTGTCGGCAAGCCGAATTCATTGGTCGGTAGTCCTGTCGAGCGCATCGAGGACTTGCGCTTTTTGCGCGGTCGCGGTGAGTTCGTCGACGATATTGTCCGCGACGGCTTGCTGCATGCTGCGATCCTGCGCAGCTCGATGGCGCACGGCCGGATCAATGCCATCGATGCCAGTGCGGCGCTCGCCCGTTCCGGCGTGCATGCCGTGATCACGGCGGCCGACGTGCTCGCGGCGCTGGGCGGGATGCCGGCGATTCCGCTTCGACAGGAGCAAATGCCGGCGTTCAAGCCGTATGAGCAGCCGGTGATCGCGCACGGCAAGGTCCGTTACGTCGGCGAGCCGGTGGCGGTCGTTATCGCCGATAGCGCGGCAATGGCCGAGGATGCGCTTGATGCGATCGCGCTCGACATCACGCCGCTGCCGGTGGCGGCCAACCGGCAAACACCCGACGCGCTGTTGGTCGAACGCACGAACTCGAATTGCGCCGCCACACTGACCGCGGTGCGCGGCGATATCGACGCGGCGTTCAAAGACGCGCCTTATGTCCGGCGCGAACGGTTCCGGGTGCAGCGCCACACCGCGGTGCCGATGGAAGCGCGTGGCTTGCTCGCCGAGTGGGATGCGGCGCGCGGTCACTTGACGGTGTATGGGGCGGCGAAAGTCGCGTTCGCGGTTCGGCGCATCCTGGCAGATCAATTCTCGTTGCCGGAAGACGCCATCACCATGCTCGAAGGTGACGTCGGCGGCGCATTCGGTGTCCGCGGTGAATTCTATCCGGAAGATTTCCTGATTCCATTTGCGGCGCGCACGGTCGGCCGGCCGGTGAAATGGATCGAGGACCGGCGCGAGCACCTGACCGCCACCAATCACGCGCGCGACGTCGAATGCGAGGTTGAGATCGCTTGCGATCGCGACGGCACCATCCGGGGACTGCGCGGTCACGCGCATGCCGACGTTGGCGCGTATCTGCGGACCAACGGCGCGACCGGGCCGCGCAATGTCGCGCAGGTGCTGTCAGGGCCCTACAGCATTCCGAATATTCGCATCGATGTCTCAATCCATGTGAGCAACAAGACGCCGGTCGGCACCTATCGCGGCCCGGGACGGTTCGAAGCGGATTTTTTCCGCGAGCGGCTTTTGGAGATGGCGGCGCACGACCTTGGGCTCGATCCGGTCGAGTTTCGGCGGCGCAATCTCGTCACCGAAGCCCAGATGCCCTATGCGCTCGCCACGGTCGAGCCGCTCAACATCGCCACCGAGACCGACACCGGCGATTACCGCATGACGCTCGATCGCTGTTTGGCGGAGATCGATTGGAGCAACAAGGCGGTGGCGCAGGGCAAGCTGATCGACGGCCGCTATCACGGTCTTGCCGTTGGTTGCTACATCGAAGGCGGCGCGTCCGGTCCGCGCGAGAATGCGCGCATGGTGCTGGAGGCGGATGGCACGGTCTCGGTCTATGTCGGCTCGTCGGCGGTTGGGCAGGGGATCGAGACCATCTTCGCCCAGATCGCGGCCGATGCATTGGAGATGCCGCTCGACCGCATTCGCGGGGTGTTTCACGGTTCGACCACCCATGTCCGCGAAGGCTTCGGCTCGTTCAGCTCGCGCTCGACGGTGATGGGCGGTTCGGCGGTGATCGATGCCGCCGCTAACCTCAAGACCGCGATCCGCGCCGCCGCGGCGAAACGCCTCCGCTGTAGCGCCGACGATGTCACGATCGACGGCGAGCAGGTGTTTGGACCAGGACGGACGTCGATCGCGCTTACTTCGCTTGCCGCGGATGCGATCTCGGCGGAGGGCACCTATGCGAGCACCAAGCGCACTTACAGTTACGGCGCGCACGCCGCCCATGTCGCCGTCGATCCCAAAACCGGGCACGTGCAGGTGATCGATTACGTCGCGGTCGAGGACGTGGGCCGCATCGTCAATCCGTTGACGCTGCACGGCCAGAGCATCGGCGCCATCGTGCAGGGACTTGGCGGCGCGTTTCTGGAGCATCTCATCTATGACGACGAGGGTCAGTTGCTCACCGGCTCGCTCGCCGACTACCTGATGCCAACCGCGAGCGACTTTCCGAGCATCCGATCGGTTGCGCTGGAGCTGAAACCGACGCCGCACAATCCGCTCGGCGCCAAGGGTGCCGGCGAGGGCGGCATCATTCCGGTCGGCGGGCTCATCGCCAATGCCGTCGCAGCGGCGCTTCGCCCGCTCGGCGTCGAGCCGCGCGAGCTGCCGCTGTCGCCGCCCCGGCTGTGGCAGCTCATTCAGGCGGCGCGCTAGCGATCCCGGCGTGGCTGGCGATTTGACTGCGCGGCTTCGACAAGCCAATCTTCGCCGCCACTTCAGTGCGCCCCTTTCACCGCCCACAGGACTATCGCCATGCTGTCCGACGCCGATCGCAACAAAGCCGCCGATATCCTGATCGCGGCGGAGAAGGAGCGCAAGCAAGCGGTCCAGCTCACCAAGACCTTTCCGGACATCACCATCGAGGACGCCTATGCGATCTCGACCGAGGTGGCGAACCGCAAGATCGCGGCCGGCGCGAAGCTCATCGGCCACAAGGTCGGGCTCACCTCGAAGGCGATGCAGCGCTCGTCGCAGATCGACGAGCCCGACTACGGCCATCTGCTCGACGACATGATGATCGCCGACGGCGCGCAAATCCCGCACGAGTCGTTCTTGCCGGCCGCGGGTCGAGGTCGAGCTTGCCTTCGTGCTCGGCAAGAAGCTGATGGGGCCGGGCGTCGGCCTGACCGACGTGCTGCGCGCGACCGAATACGTGGTGCCGGCGATCGAGATCGTCGATGCGCGCGTGCAGGACCAGCGCAAGATCTTCGACACCGTCTCCGACAACGGCGCCGCCGCCGGCATCGTGATCGGCGGCCGGCCGGTCGGGCCGATGGACGTCGACCTGCGCTGGGTCGGCGGCATCATGTACAAGAATTCCGAGATCGAGGAGACCGGCGTCGCCGCCGGCGTGCTCGGCCATCCGGCGCTCGGCGTGGCGTGGCTCGCCAACAAGCTCGGCCAGCACGGCGTCGCGCTGGAGCCCGGCCATCTCGTGCTCGCGGGCTCGTTCACGCGCGTGGTGTTCGCCAACAAGGGCGACACGCTGCATGGCGACTTCGGCCCGCTCGGCGGCATTGCCGTGCAGTTCGTGTGAGGCGCGCCGATGGAACTCCCGCGCAACACCTTCAAGCACGCGATCGCCGAGGGCCAGCTGCAGATCGGGCTGTGGTGCAGCCTGTGCAGCAACATCGGCGCCGAGGTCGTGCCGACTCCGGCTTCGACTGGCTCCTGCTCGACACCGAGCATTCGCCGAACGACGTGCCGACATGATGTCGCAACTGCAGGCGCTCAACGGCGGCACCGCGTCGCCGATCGTGCGGCCGGCCTGGAACGACATGGTGCTGATCAAGCGCATCCTCGACATCGGCGCGCAGTCGCTGCTGGTGCCGTTCGTGCAGAACGCCGGAGGAGGCGCGAGCGCGCGGTCGAGTCGACGCGCTATCCGCCGGAGGGCATGCGCGGCATCGCCGCAGCACGCGCGCCAGCCGCTACGGCCGGGTGAAGGACTATCTGAAGAACGCGGACAGCGAGATCTGCGTGCTGGTGCAGGTCGAGACCCGCGAGGCGCTGGAGCAGATCGAGGCCATCGCCTAGGTCGACGGCATCGACGGCGTGTTCATCGGCCCGAACGATCTCGCGGCCTCGTTCGGCCACATCGGCAATCCGGGGCATCCCGAGGTGCAGGCGGCGCTGGAGGACGCGGTGAAGCGGCTGAAGAAGATCGGCAAGCCCGCCGGCATCCTCACGCCCAACGAGGAGGAGGCGAAGAAGTTACATCGACTGGGGCTACACCTTCGTCGCGGTCGGAGCCGACCTCGGGCTGCTTGGCGCGGAACGCCGACGCGCTGGCGAAGCGGTTCAAGCACCTGAAAATCCGCTATGCCATCCATCCGTCGGGATCGTAGAGCGGCCGCAGCGACACCTCGGCCGGATAGATCTTGCCGGCGATCTCGATCTCCCAGCGGCCGTCCTTGAGGTACGCCGGATTGATCGGCTCGCCGGCTTCGATCATGGCGAGGCCGACGGCGCCACCCAGAGTGTGGCCATAGGATCCGGCGCGCACATAGCCGACCGGCTTGCCGTTGCGGCGCACGACTTCGGCATGGAACAGCAGCGGCTCCGGGTCCTTCACCAGCACCTGCGCGAGCCGCCGCGTCAGCGGGCCGGCCGCTTTCTGCCGCAGCGCGGCGTCGCGGCCGATGAAGGTCGGCTTGTTCAGGTCGACGAAGAATCCGAGCCCGGTCTCGAACGCATTGTCGGTGTTGTCGATGTCGTGGCCGTAATCGCGATAGCCCTTCTCCAGGCGCAGGCTCGCGAGTGCTTTCAGTCCGGCATGCCGCAGCCCGAACGACGCGCCGGCTTCGACCAGCCGGTCATAGACATGCGTCGCCTGCTCGGCCGGAATGTAGAGCTCGTAGCCGAGCTCGCCGACATAGGTGATGCGGATGCACAAGGCGCGCGCAAAGCCGATGTCGATGTCGCGCGCGGTGCGGAATGGGAATGCCTCGTTGGAGAGATCAGCGCTGGTCAGCGTCTGCAACAGCTCGCGCGAGCGGGGGCCCTGGAGGTTGATCTGGCAATAAGCCGAGCTCACGTCGGTGACGATGGCGTGCGCGCCGTCAGGGATGTGACGCCGCAGCCAAGTCTCGGCGTGGCGGTGCATGGTGTCGGTCACGACCACGAGGAACTGCTCGTCATCGAGCTTGGTCACCGTGAGGTCGGCTTCGAGCGTGCCGTTGTCGTTGAGCCATTGCGTGTATGTGATCCGCCCCGCCGGCCCATCGACGTCATTGGCGGAGATGTGATTGAGCACGCGGCCGGCGTCGCGGCCTTGCACCAGGAACTTGCTCATGAACGACATGTCCATGAGGATGACGCCTTCGCGCGCGGCGCGATGCTCGGCCTCCCACCATGGGAACCAGTTCTGCCGGCCCCAGGACAGCTTCTCGACTTTCGGTTCGAAGCCTTGCGGCGCGTACCAGTCGGCACCTTCCCAGCCACTGACGTCCCGGAAATAGGCGCCGGCCGCAACCAGCCGGTCGTGGATCGCCGAGGTCTTCACGCCGCGCGCGGTCTGCGGCGTCATGGTCGGGTAGTGGCATTTGTAGACCAAGCCGAGCGACTCGATGGTGCGCTCGCGCCGATACGCAGGATTGGCCTGATACGGATGCAAGCGATCGATGTTGAAGCCGGTCACGTCGGCGTCGGGCGCGCCGTTGACGATCCAATGGGCGAGGAGCCGGCCGATGCCGCCGCCGGTGAGGATGCCGATCGAATTGAGGCCCGCCGCCACGAAGTAATTCTTGAGCTCGGGCGCTTCGCCGATGATCGGCCGCAGGTCGGGCGTGAAGCTTTCCGGACCGCAGAAGAATTTCTTGATTCCGACCTTAAGCGAGATCGGCACGCGCTTCATCGCGGTCTCGAGGTAAGGCGTCATGCGGTCCCAGTCGGGCGGGATTTCGCCAAACGAAAAATCCTCCGGAATGCCGTCGACGTGCCACGGCGCGCAGACCGGCTCGAACAGGCCGATGAGCAGGCCGCCGACCTCCTCGCGGTAGTAGCCGTAGGAGGAGGGATCTTCGAGCACCGGCATCGACGGCGGCAGGTCCGGTATCGGCTCGGTGATCAGGTAGTAGTGTTCGGCGGCCTGGTTGGGGATGCAGACGCCGTCGCGCTCGCCGAGCTGGCGCGCCCACATGCCTGCACAATTCGACGACGTAGTCGGCCTGAATGTCGCCGAGCGCGGTCCGAACGCCGGTGACCCGGCCTCGTTGCTGCAACACGCCGTCAACGCGCACGCTCTCGATCAGCCGCGCGCCGGCCATGCGGGCGCCCTTGGCGAGCGCCATCGTCACGTCCACGGGGTTGGCGCGGCCGTCGTCGGCGACGTAGAAGCCGGCCAGAATGTCGTCGACGCGTGCGAGCGGAAACAACGTCTTCACCTCAGCGGGTGAAATCTCCTGCACATCGACGCCACACCAGCGGTTGAAAGCGGCCACGCGCCGATACTCTTCGAGGCGGTCTTTATCCGCGGCAACTTCGATGAAGCCGACCGGCTTGAAGCCGGTGGCCTGGCCGGTCTCGGCCTCCAGCCTCTGGTAGAGGTCGCGGGTGTATTTCCGAAGCTCGGTCGATGTTTCGGACGTCGAGCCGAAGGTCACCACCAAGCCGGCTGCGTGCCACGTTGTCCCCGAGGTCAAACGGTCGCGCTCAAGTAAGACGACATCCTTCCAGCCAAGATGTGCCAGATGGTAGGCTACCGACGTGCCGATGATGCCGCCGCCAACCACCACCACGCGCGCGCGATCCGGCAAAACCGGAGTAGCCATTGCCATGCTCCTCAATCGTCCGGCAATCTACATGCATTTCCGGCGTGTGCTAGTGCCGCCGATTTGAAGTTCCTACAGCAGTTGCGGCAAATTGACTAGGAACTTCAAATCGAAAAGCGGCACTAGAATCAGTAGAGTTGCGAGTGCCTCCTTTGTTTCCGAAGTTCGTGTGAGAATGTGCTGAGGCGTATCACGAACTTCGGAAACGGGGCACTAGGCGACGGACGTAGGATTGGCACTGGGGCTTGATTAAGGTCAACGGGCAATGACTTTGCAGTCCGTATGAATTGTGTTCCCGTCAACCCGATGCCGATGGCCGATCGATGCAGGATTCCGTGAAGTCTGGCGACCGGCGCCGCCGCGTTGTCATTGTCGGTGCGGCGGGGCGGGATTTTCACAATTTCAACGTCGTCTACCGCGATGACCGGTCGGTCGAGGTGCTCGCCTTTACCGCGGCGCAGATCCCCGGCATCGCCGGCCGCCGCTATCCGCCGGACTTGGCGGGATCGCTCTACCCGCAGGGAATTCCGATTGTGCGAGGAGGCCGAACTCGAGACGCTGTGCCGCGAGCACTCGCGTCGATGAGGTCGTGTTCGCCTATAGCGACGTGACGCACGCAGCATGTGATGCATCTTGCATCCCGCGCGCTGGCGAGCCGGCGCGGACTTCCGGTTGCTCGGACCCCGTCAGACGATGCTGTCGTCGCGCGTTACCGGTGATCGCCATCACCGCCGTGCGAACCGGCTGCGGCAAGTCGCCTCTGGCGCGCTGGCTGTCGCGGCGGCTGCGCGAGCGGGGATTGCGCGTCGCAGTGCTGCGTCACCCGATGCCCTATGGCGACCTGGTGAAGGCGCGCGTTCAGCGCTTCGCGTCCGTTGCGCGATCTGCGACGCGGCCAACTGCACCGCCGAGGAACGAGAGGAGTACGAGCCGCACATCGCCGCGGGCAACGTCGTGTTTGCCGGCGTCGACTATGCGGACATTCTGCATATGGCAGAGGCGGAGGCGCAACTGATCGTCTGGGACGGCGGCAACAACGACTTCTCCGTTCGTCGACCCGACCTGCAGATCACCGTGGTCGATGCGCTGCGTCCGCGCCAGGTCGCGACGCATCATCCGGGAGAAGCGGTCGCCCGCATGGCGGATGTCATCGTGATCAACAAGGTCGATGCGGCCGCGCGCCGGCGATGTGCGCGTCGCCGAAGAAGAGGCGAGGGCGGTCAACCCGACGGCCACGATCACGCACGCTGCATCCCCGGTCCAGCTGGACGACGCTGCCGCGGTGCGCGGGCGGCGCGTGCTCGTCGTCGAGGACGGGCCGACCATCACCCATGGCGGCATGCCGACGGGTGCCGGCTATCAGGCCGCGCTGGCCGCGGGCGCGCGAGATCGTCGATCCGCGGCTGTCGGCGGCTCCCGAGCTGCAGGACGTTTATCGATCCTATCCGCACATCGGCAAGGTGCTGCCGGCGATGGGCTATGGGCCCGAGCAATTGCGGGCGCTCGCGGCCACGATCGATAGCGCCGATGCCGACGTTGTCATCTCAGGGACGCCGCTCGATCTGCAAAACCTTGTGTCGCTCAAAAAGCCGGTGGTGCGCGCGCGCTACGAATTCGCCGAGGTCGGGCGAGCCGTCGCTGTCATCACATTGTCGATGAGTTCCTGGCGCGGTTCGAAGCCAACGAAGGCCGAAGCTGATGCTGGTCGTGCTGGCCATTGGCGGCAACGCGCTGCTGCGCCGCGGACAGCCGCTTGAGCTCGACGTGCAGCGCAACAACCTCGCGGCGGCGGTGACCAGTGGTCTGGCGCCGATCGCGCGCAAGCATCAGGTCGTCATCACCCACGGCAACGGACCGCAGATCGGGTTGCTGGCGCTGCAGGCCGCCGCTTACCAAGGCCGTGTCGCCGTATCCGCTGGATGTCCTCGGCGCCGAAAGCGAGGGCATGATCGGCTATCTGGTGGCGCAGGCGCTGGCCAATGCGGTGTCTGGCCTCGAGATCGCGACATTGCTGACGCAGGTGGCGGTCGATCCCGCCGACCCTGCCTTCGCGACGCCGACCAAGCCGATCGGTCCGATCTATGACGAAGCCGAGATGCGAAGGCTTGCGGCGCAAGCGCAATGGAGCTTCGCGCGAGATGCTCACGGCTTCCGTCGCACGGTGGCGTCACCGGCGCCGCGCCGGATCGTCGAAATCGGCGCCATCAAATCCCTGGTGCGTGCCGGCATGGCCGTCGTTTGCGCCGGCGGCGGTGGCATCCCGGTGGTGGCCGATGCGCAGGGCCTGCGCGGCATCGAGGCGGTGATCGACAAGGACCGCACCTCGGCGCTCCTCGCCGAGGAGCTTGGTGCCGACGCGCTTCTGCTGCTGACCGACGTGCCGGCGGTCTTGACCCAATGGCCGGCACCGGAGGGCAAGCCGCATCGGTCTCACGTCATCGGAAAGCCTCAAGGCGCATCGCTTCGATCCGGGCTCGATGGGTCCGAAGGTCGAGGCGGCCTGTCGTTTTGCCGATCGCACCGGGCGCTTTGTCGGTATCGGCGCGATCGAGGACGCCGAGGCAATCCTGACCGGACAGGCCGGAACCATCATCCAGGGAAAGCGAGAATAGGGGTCGCGCGGCGGCTGCTTGATTTCGGTCAATGACGACCGGGGGCTTTCCCAACTTTCTAAAGGCATAACCTGCAGGGGGGCCGTTTGGACGGATCGCTGATTTTGCTGGGGGGTGTCGCAAGCCTTGGGGCCGGGCTCGCCACCGCGCTGGGCGCAATGCCGATCTTGCTGGTGCGGAATGTGTCGCAAGCCTTGCAGGACACGTTCCTCGGATTCGCCGCAGGGGTCATGCTGTCGGCGTCCTTCTTCTCTCTCATTATTCCCGGCCTCAACCATGCACAGGCGGATCTCGGCAGCCGGCCGTTGGCGTCCATCGTGATCGCAATGGCGGTGTTGCTGGGCGCCGCAGCTCTGGCGTTGATCAATCGAGCCGTGCCGCACGAGCACTTCCTGATGGGCCGCTTCGGACCGCAGGGTACGGCGCTGCGGCGCACCTGGCTGTTCGTACTGGCGATCACGCTGCACAATTTTCCGGAAGGGCTCGCGGTCGGCGTCGCGTTCGGAAGCGGCGATATCGCGCGGGCAACGACGCTGGCCATCGGCATTGGATTGCAAAACATGCCGGAGGGATTGGCGGTGGCGGCCGCGCTGGCGGCGCTGAACTACAATCGCTTCGTTGCGGTCGCGATTGGCGGCGCGACTGGTCTGGTCGAGCCGATCGCCGGCCTCATGGGCGCGGCGGCCGTCGCGGTGTTTCAGCCGTTGCTGCCGTGGGGTTTGGGATTTGCCGCCGGCGCGATGATCTTCGTCATCAGCAACGAGATCGTTCCGGAGACGCATCGCCACGGCCACGAAGGCATGGCAACCACCGGGCTGATGATCGGCGTCGTGCTGATGATGGTTCTCGACGTCGTATTTAGCTGACGCCGTCGACTGACGGCGCTCAGCCATGATGGCCCGGCGGACTGCGGCGGCGTATCACGCCGCCGCACCGATGCATTGCTGTCCGTGTATCCGCTGGCTGATCGTTCGGTTCAGCCCTTGAACACGGTCTCCGGCCGGCTGAAGAACGTGTAGGCGGCGTCATAGAACCGCATGTAGTTCTTCGAAGTCCCGGCGGCGTGCGCGATGCCGGGCATCATGACGAATTCCTTGTCCGGATTCGGCAGCAGCTTGAAGAACTCCAGCAGGTCTTCGTCGGTGGCGATGCCGTCGTACTGCCCGCGCAGAATCACGGTCGGCACCTTGATCTCCTTGGGATCGCAGAGCGGCAGGTTCTCGCACATGTCGATATAGGTACCATTCGGCACCGTGGTCTCGATCGCGAGGATCGACTCGACGTACGGCTGCTTGCGGCTCTCCATCGCGGTCTCGGAGTGATCGCGCATCATGGTCGAGAGCAGGAACTCCCGGTCGATCGGGCGCGTCACGCTCGATTTCCATTCGGCGATCTTCTGTGCGCGCTTGATCAGGGTCGGGCTGCCCTTGCCGGTATAGACCATCGCGTCGAGGCCGAGCCGCTTCACCCGATCAGGATGCTTCTGCGCAAACAACGCGGCGCGCAGCGCGCCCGACGAGAACCCGATCAGCATCAGCGGGCCGCTGTTGCGGTTCTTCATGATGAAGTCGGTGGCCGCCAGGAGGTCCGGCACGCCTTGCGCCACGGTCGCGAGATGGTCGGCCGGCTTGTCGGAGCGGCCGTAGCCGATGAAGTCCATCCGCCAGATGTCGAAGCCGCGGGACGCGAACCAGTCCAGGATCGACGCATCGGGATCGCCGGGGATGTCGAGATCGAAGCCTTGCGAGCCCATCGACGATCCGTGCACCAGCAGGATGGTGCCCTTGGCCGGCTGCGTCACCGATCGCTTCTCGGCCAGGAACAGTTTCCGCCCGTTCGATTGCGTCCAATGCTCGTGGCTGGGCTGCCGCGTCGTCGTCACCGTGCTCATGAACTCCACCATCCTTGTTGGCCGCCTCGTAAGCGCGGCGGCGTCTTTCCTCGCCATGCAGGCAATCAGTCTTCCCGCGTAACGTGCGCAGGAATGGGGGTCAATACCACATTGGCGCGTGGCAGAAACCGCCGAATAGCGGCGAGCCCGCGGGTGGTCGGGCCCACAGGTCAGGGGCTGACAGGGCCGCTAGAGCTGGACTGCTGCCGGCTAGGGCAGGTCCATCGCTGCCTTGGCTTTTTGGATCAGTGCCGGCGGCAACGAGAAAGCGTCGTTGACGATCCGCTCGACGGCTTCGCCGCTCTGCCAGGTGTCGGCGTCCAATTTGAGCTTCCGGGCCTGCGCGATGTAGGCAGGGTCTTTCATGGTGGCGAGGAACGCGGCGCGCAGCGCCTGAAGCCGGTCTTGCGGAACCCCCGGCGGCGCATAGACAGCGCGGCCCATCGCCAGGTTCACGCCGACGAAGTCGACGATGGCCCGCGGTTCACCTTCCGGGACGAGATCGCGGAAGAGTGGCACATCGTCACCGATCTCGGCGAGCTTACGGGGACCCATCTGCAACAAGTGAATAAGCTTCTTGTCGCGCAGCCAATCCGGGTGTGAGCCGGGCCAACTGTCCCAGGTGGTGGCGCGCCCATGAACCTCGCCGCGCTCGATGGCGATGTTGATTTCGGCGCCGCCTTTGTAGCCGCGCACCGGCTTGAATTTCGTTCCGAGCAGGTTGTTGGCGAGTGCGATGTCCTGAAACGAGTTGGAGCCCTTGCCGGTCGCTCCCATGATCAGCTCGATGCGCTTGGCGTCATCCAGGGTTTTCGCCGGCGCCGTATGCCAGACGGTGATGGTGTCTTGCACCACGGCCATCGATCCGATCCAACTGAATTTGCGCGGATCGTACAGAACCTCTTTCGGATCGGTGGCGGCAAATACCATGGCGGTTGACAGCGGCGTTCCGATCACCGTGCCGTCCTTCACCGCCACATTGAAAATGTGGTTGCCGGCCGTCACGCCGCCGCCGCCGGGCATCACCTGCAGGACGATATTCGGGTTGCCGGGAATATGCTTGCGCAGGTGCTCGATGAAGGTGCGCGCATAGAGGCCCCAGGATGCACCGTCGGGCACCGCCAGATTGTAGATGATGGTCTTGCCGCGATAGAAATCGGCCACCGATTCCGCCCTCGCGGTGGAAAGAGCCAAAAGTGCCATTGCCGCGGTGGCGACGATCCTGGCAACCGTTTGCGATTTCGTCATTGAGCCCTCGCTATCGGAATGACCGGCGACATCATTGGTCGATTGTAGCCCAAGGGTGAAAGGCGTAGTAGTTCGATGGCGAAACGACTTGAAGCAATTCGCGGGCCAAACTGGCAGGTTTTGCTATGAACGAGCGTCTGGTGAGAACGGCGTCCCATTGGGGTGCCTTTTGGGTGCAGCGTCCGCGACGGCCGCGCGGTCGGCGTGCAAGCCGTTCGAGAAGGACGAGCACCCGTCGCCGCTGGCGCAATCCCAGGTGGAGGCGGTCTACGACCCAAGCCGCATCGATCGGCCGTATGTTCGCAAGGGCTTCCTGGAGCGCCGCGCAGCCAGCGACCGCACGCAGCGAGGCGCCGAGCCGTTCGTGCCGGTCGATTGGGACACCGCGCTGGAGCTGGTCGTCTGACGAACTGACGCGGGTGAAGTCGGCATTCGGCAACCGGTCGATCTTCGCCGGCTCCTATGGCTGGTCGAGCGCCGGTCGCCTGCACCACGCGAAATCGCTGCTGCATCGTTTCATGAACCTGCGTCGGCGGTGCGACGGTGCAAGTCGACACTTATTCCAACGCCGCCGGCTCGGTCATCACGCCGCATGTGCTCGGCGACACCACCGCGATCAGCGGTCCGGGCACGACTTTCGACACGCATCGCCGCCAACACGCGACTTGTTCGTGTCGTTTGGCGGCATGCCGCTGAAGAACCTGCAGATCGACTCCGGCGGTACCGGCGAGCATTCGTCGCAAACCTCGATTCCTGCACTGGCGGGACGCGGCATCGAATTCGTCTGCATCAGTCCGCTGCGGACCGATTAGGCCGACGAGCTCAAGGCCGAATGGCTGCCGGCGATCCCCGGCACCGACACCGCGATCATGATCGCCCTGGCGCATACGCTGGTCGCCGAAGGTTTGCACGACCGGGCGTTCCTCGAGCGCTACACCGTCGGCTTCGACAAATTCCTCCGCTACCTGATGGGCGAGGACGACGGCCAGCCGAAGGACGCCGCCTGGGCCGCGCGCATTTCCGGCATCGACGCCGAGACCATCCGCCAAGCTGGCGCGGCGGATGGCCGCGAACGCGGACCTTCATCACCACCACCTGGTCGCTGCAGCGCGCCGACCATGGCGAGCAGCCGATCTGGATGACCATCGTGCTCGCCGCGATCCTCGGCCAGATCGGTCTTCCGGGCGGCGGCTTCGGTTTCGGCTATGGCTCGATGAATCGGATGGGGCAGGGCCGCTCGCCGGTGGCGCCGCTCAACCGTCCGGTCGGGCGCAGCCCGATCAATTCCTACATCCCGGTCGCGCGCATCTCCGATCTGCTGCTGCATCCGGGCATGACCATCGACTACAACGGCCAGCGGATCACGTTCCCCGACATCAAGCTGGTCTACTGGTGCGGCGGCAATCCGTTCCATCACCATCAGGACATCAATCGCCTGGTGCAGGCATGGCAGCGTCCCGAAACCGTCATCGTCCACGAGATCTTCTGGACGCCGACCGCGCGCTACGCCGATATCGTGCTGCCCGCGACCACGACGCTCGAGCGCAACGACATCGCCGCGTCTTCCGACCGGTACATGTTCGCCATGCATCAGGCGATCGAGCCGGTCGGCGAGGCACGCAACGATTTCGATATTTTTGCCGATCTTGCCGCGCGGCTTGGCTTCCGCGACGACTTTCACCGAAGGCCGCACCGAGATGGAATGGCTGCGCCATCTCTACGAGGTCGTCCGCCAGCAGGCCGCGCGTCACGGCATCGAGCGTCCGGATTTCGAGACGTTCTGGGAGACGGGCTACATCGCCGATCCGGTGCCGCGGAACTTCGACTTCCTCTCCGCCTATCGCGCCGACCCGGACGGCAAGAGCGCTGCGCACGCCATCCGGACGGATCGAAATCTTCTCCGAGAAGGTCGCGTCGTTCGGCTATGACGATTGTCCCGGCCATCCGGTCTGGATCGAGCCGGCCGAGTGGCTGGGGTCGCCAGCGGCCGATCGGCAAGCTGCACCTGATCTCCAATCAGCCGACCATGCGGCTGCATGGACAGCTCGACAACGGGCCGGTCAGCCGCGCCTCCAAGGTGAAGGGACGCGAGCCGGTGCTGATCAATCCCGCGGATGCGGCGGAGCGCGGCATTGCGGACGGCGACGTGGTGCGGCTGTTCAACGAGCGCGGCGCGTGCCTTGCCGGCGCGGTGGTGACTGACGCCATGAGCCGCGGCGTGCTGCAATTGCAGACCGGCGCCTGGTACGATCCGGACCAGCCCGGGCGCGTCGGCGCGCTTGACCGGCACGGCAACCCGAATGTGCTCACCCTCGACAAGGGGACGTCGAAGCTGGCGCAGGGGCCGATTTCGCAGACGACGCTGGTCGAGATGGAACGTTGGAATGGACCGGTGCCCGAGATCGGCGCCTTTGACCAGCCGGCGGTGATCGGTTGATGGACACTTTGTAGGAGACGGCACGCCCCCATGAGCAAGCTGCAAATCTCGCTGGCGATCAGCGACTACGATCACGTCCGGGATTTCGTCTACGGCCGGGTGATTGCCGAAGGTCTCGACATCAACTTCCAGGTTCTGCCGACGCCGGAAATCTTCGACCGCGCCACGCGCGATCAGGAATGGGACGTCTGCGAAATGTCGCTCGGCAAGTGGACCGGCATGTTCTCGCAGGGCGACGACAGCCTGGTTCCGATCCCGGTGTTTCCGTCGCGGGTGTTCCGCCACTCCGCGCTCTATGTGAAGAAGGGCAGCGGCGTCGACACGCTCGAAAAGCTGCGTGGCAAGCGGGTCGGCGATCCTGACTTCGCGCACACCGCCGGCATTTATGCGCGCGGCTATCTGATGCACGACGTCGGCATCAAGCTCGAGGAGATCGAGTGGGTGCAGGCCGGGACCAACAAGCCGGGCCGGCACGAGAACCTGGAGCTCAACCTTCCGGACGACCGTCAAACGCGTGAGCGTTCCCGACAAGACGCTCGACGACATGCTGCTGGCCGGCGAGATCGACGCCATCCTCTCGGCCATCCCGCCGAAGAGTTTCATCGCCGGCAATCCCGACATGGTCCGGCTGGTGCCGAACCACGTCGAGGTCGAAGCCGACTATTTCAAACGCACCGGCATTTTCCCGATCATGCATTTCGTCGCGATCAAGCGGGCGCTGTTCGAGCGCAACCCGTGGATGGCGGTGAACCTCTATCGGGCATTCGAAGAGGCGAAGGATCGCAGCATCGCGCGGATCAGGAACATGATGATCTCTCATTTCCCGTTGCCGTGGAATCCGGACAATGCGCGGCGCGCGACCGCGATGTTCGGCCAGGACTTCTGGCCGTACGGCGTCGAGCCGAACCGCAGGACGCTGGAGGCGTTCCTGAATTTTGCGTTCGAGCAGGGTGTTGCGCATCGCAAGGTCGACGTTGGAGGAGGTGTTTCCGCCAAGCGTCCAGCACATCCTCAAGGTTTAGGCAGGGCGTGATGGAGCTTGGCATCCGCGGCCGGAAGGCGCTTCTCTGCGGCGCGAGCCGTGGGCTCGGCAAAGCCTGCGCGCTGGCGGTGGCGCGAGAAGGCGTCGAGGTGACGATCGTCGCGCGCACCCGCGACGTGCTTGGAGCGGACGGCCAGCGAGATCCGCGATGCCTGACCGGCGTTCGCGTCACCGCGGTGGCGGCCGATATCACCACCGAAGCCGGGCGCGCTGGCTGCGCTCGGTGCCTGTCCGGAGCCCGACATCCTGCTCAACAATGCCGACGGCCCGATGCCGGGCGATTTCCGCAAATGGACCCGGGATACCTGGATCGAAGCGCTCGATGCGATGATGCTCGCGCCGATCGAGATGATGCGGGTGACCGTCGACGGCATGATGGCGCGCGGCTTCGGCCGGATCGTCAACATCTCGTCGCGCAGCGTGAAAATCCCGCAGCTTGAACTTGGCCTGTCCAATGGCGCGCGTGCCGGGCTTGTCGGGTTCGTCGCCGGGCTTGCGCGGCAAACCGTGCAGCGCAATGTCACGATCAACAACTTGCTGCCCGGCATTTTCGACAGCGATGCGCAGAAGCGCCACATCGAGGGCATGCTCGACGATCTCGGCAAGAGCTTCGATCAGGTCTGGCAGGAGCGGGCGGCGGGCAGTCCCGCCAAGCGCTATGGCCGGCCGGAGGAGTTTGGCGCGTACTTTGCTTTCCTTTGCTCCGCGCATGCGGGATACATTTCCGGGCAGAACCTGCTGATCGATGGCGGCAGCTATCCCGGCACGTTACTTCATGAGCGAATCGCTGAACGGGGCTTCGAAATTGATCGTACACCCTAACCCCTCTCCCTCTCCCTTGGGAGAGGCGATTGCGGCATGACGTCCGCTGTCGGTGTGAGACAATGTCGGTTCTTCTGAAAAGCATGCAAACGGCGTGGCGGTCGTCACCATCAACCGGCCGCAGGCGCTCAACGCGCTCGACGTTCCGGCGAAGGAACGGCTCGGCGAGATCTGGCAGGAGATCGCCGACGACGCCGCAGGTGCGCGTCGCGATTCTGACCGGCGCGGGCGAGAAGGCGTTTTGCGCCGGCTCCGACATCAAGGAGATCAACCGCACCGGCCGCATGGTCACGACCGAGACGCTGATGCGGGCGCTGCCCGGCGTCGGCATTCCGCTCGACAAGCCGGTGATCGCCGCGCTGCACGGCTACTGCGTCGGCATGGGCATGACGCTCGCGCTGCATTGCGACCTGCGGCTGGCGGCGCAGGAACGCCGTGCTCGGCTATCCCGAGGTCAAGCACGGCATGATCTCGGGCGTGAGCGCGATGCGGCTGCCGCAGGTGATCCCGCACGCGCAAGGCGCTGGAGATGATGCTGCTGGCGCGCAACATGACGGCCGACGAGGCCGCGCGGATCGGCCTCGTCAACGCCGTGGTCGATGACGTGCAGGCCGAGGCGCAGGCCTGGGCCGAGACCATCGCGTCCTATTCGCCGGTCGCGGTGCAGGCGACCAAGCGGCTGGCGCTTGTTTCCGCAGCGTCTCACCGACGCCGAGCGCGCGGAAATCGCGGCGGTGCGCGACCTGGTCGAATCCAAGGACGACTACAAGCAGGGCGCATCCGCGTTCACCGAGCGTGCATAGGGTCAGTCATGACATCGATGAAAGCCGTCACCTTCGCGAATTTCGGGGCGCCCGTCGGTGCTGCAAGGCGACCGTGGTCGAGCGGCCGGAGCCCGGCGCCGACGACGTGCTGGTCCGCATCCATGCGGCCGGCGTCTGCTATCACGACGTGCTGTCGCGCGGCGGCAAGATCCCGGGCGGCGAGCCGGGCCGCATCCTCGGCCATGAGATCGCGGGCGAGATCGTCGAGGCCGGAGCGAACGTGCCGGCCGAGCGCATCGGCGAGCGCGTGGTGATCTACCAGCGGCTCTATTGCGGCCAGTGCCGCCATTGCCTGGGCGGCCGGCAGGACCTTTGCCGCAACAGCCGCGTGCTCGGCGAAAGCGGCGGCGGCGGCTATGCCGAGTTCACCTGCGCGCCGGCGCGCAACGCCATCCGCATGCCGGACGGCCTCGACATGACAGCCGCGGCGCTTGCGGTCTGTCCGGTCGGCACCAGCGTGCGCGCCGCGCTCGGCGTCGCGCAGGTCGAGCCCGGGCAGACGGTGCTGATCACCGGCGCGGGCGGCGGGCTCGGGCTGCATCAGATCCAGGTCGTCAAGAGCGTGAACGCGCGCGCGATCGCGGTCACCAGTTCCGAGGACAAGGCCGACATCGTCCGGCAGGCGGGCGCCGACGAGGTGATCGTCAGCCCGGACCTGAAGTTCAGCGGCGAGGTCTGGCGCCGCACCGGCAAGCAGGGCGTCGACGTGGTACTGGAAAATGTCGTCTCCAACACGTTCGGCGAGAGCCTGCGCTCGACCGCGCAGAACGCGATGGTGGTGGTGCTCGGCAATATCGGCGCCAAGCGGGTCGAGATCGATCCGGGCCTCGTCATCGCGCGGCGCATCCGCATCGCCGGCTCCGGCAACGCGACCTACAAGGACGTGCAGATCGCGCTGCATCTGCTCGCCACCGGCGCGGTGAAGCCGTTCATCGGCGCGGTGCTGCCGTTCCCGCGGGTGTCGGAAGGCCACGCCATGATGGAGCAGCGCGGCGTCATCGGCCGCGTCGTCCTCGTCCGGCTGGTGACGTGCATATCGGCGCCAAGCTTGCGCAGCTCGCGCACGCGCATGCCGACCGCATCGCGATCGTCGATCGAGCGCGGCCGCTGGTCGTTCCGGCGCTTCCATCAGCGCATCGCGCGCTTCGGCAACGCGATGCACGGGCTCGGGCTCGCCAAGGGCGACCGCGTCGCGCTGCTGTTGCCCGACTGCCGCGAATATCTCGAAGCCGACTACGGCACCATGGCCGCTGGCTTCGTGCGGGTGCCGCTCGACCCGCGGCTCACCCGCCGCGAGCTCGTCGAGCTGTTGCGGCGCGCCGGCGTCCGCGCGCTGGTGACGCATCCGAGCGTTTGCCGACAAGTTCGAACGGCTGCACGGATGACGTCGAGACGCTGCAATCGATCGTCTTGCGTCGGCGAAGGCCCCGGCCTCGACTACGAAGCGCTGCTGGAGAGTTCCTCCGATCAAGCATTGCCGGCCGGCGACGGCGACGACCTCGCGACGCTGAATTTCAGCGGCGGCACCACCGGCGCGCCGAAGGCGGTGATGCTGCGGCATCGCAACCTGATGACGGTCGCGGCACAACACCATCCAGGGCTTCGACATCGCGGGCGATGCGGTGTTCCTCAACGTGCGGCCGCTCTGGCCGATCGCGCAGGTGATCCTGATGTCGCACCTGTTCGCCGGCGCGACGGTGGTGCTGGGCGGCCGCTTCGATGCCGGATCGGCTTGCGAGCATGATCGATGACAGCGGCGCGACCCGCACCTCGCTGGTGCCGACGCAACTCGTGCGCTGGATCGATCATCTGCAGCGCGCATGACCGCATGCCGAAGCCTGCAGGCGATCTATGTCGGCGGCTCGCGCATTCCCGCCGGCGGTGTTCGAGCGCGCGCTCGATCTGATCGGGCCGCGCATCGGCGTGCTCTACGGCATGACCGAAGCGCCGATCTGCTGCTACCTGCCGCCGCACGAGCTTGCCGGACCTCGACGCAACGCAGCCGGCGCGGATGGAATTGGTCGGGCGCCCGTTGCCCGGCTATCGCGTTCGGTCGCGGACAGTGCATCGCCGGACGACGCGTCCGGCGAAGTGCTGGTGCAGGGCGGCAACGTCATGGCCGGCTACTGGCAGAACGAGGAAGCGACACGCGAGGCGCTGCGCGACGGCTGGCTGCACACCGGCGACATCGGGCACGTTCGATCGCGACGGCCGGCTCGTCGATCGTCGGCCGGCTGAAGGATGTCATCCGCTCCGGGCTCATCCATCGATCATGCCGAAGGAGGTCGAGGACGTGATCGCCGCGCATCCCGCGGTCGGCGAGGTCGCGGTGCTCGGCCTGCCCGATGCCGAATGGGGCGAGGCGGTCACCGCGTTCGTGGTGCTGAAGCCCGGCATGAGCGCGACCGAGCACGATCTGGTCGAGCACTGCCGCGCGCATCTTGCGAGCTACAAGAAGCCGCGCGCGGTGCGCTTCGTCGCGAGCCTGCCGCGCTCGCACTACGGCAAGGTCGATCCGCGCCGAGCTGCTGGCGCAGGCGGGCCGATAGTTCACAGCAGATTCGGCTATTGCTGCTGTGCGCCGATCTTGGCGTCGCGGATGATCTGCGCGTATTTCGCCATCTCGGCTGTCGATGTATTTGGCGAAATGCTGCGACGGTCGAGCCGATCGGGTCGAAGCCGATCTCGGCCAGCCGCTTCTTCATCTCCGGCAGCGCCAACACCTTGGCGGATGCCGCCTGCAGGAACGCGTTGACGTCGCGGCGGCAGGTTCTTCGGCGCCCACAGCCCGTACCATGACACGAACTCGAAGCCCTTCATGCCGGATTCCTCGACCGTCGGAATCTCCGGCGCGGCGGCGGCGCGCTTCAGGCTGGTCAACGCCGAGCGCCTTGATCTTGCCGGCGCGCGCCAGCGGCAGCGACGACAGCATCGGATCGGCCAGCAATTGGATTTGCCCGCTCACCAGGTCGGTCAGTGCCGGCGCCGTGCCCTTGTAGGGGACCACCAGCGTGTCGAGCCCGGCGTCGCGCTTGAGCAGTTCGATCGCCAGATGGCTCGCGGAGCCGAGGCTGGTGGTGCCGAAGGTGAACTTGGTCGGCGCCTTGCGCACCTGGTCGAAGAAATCCTTGAGGTTGTTGGCCTTGACGCTCGGCGTGGTCGCGACGATCAGCGGCCCGTCGGCGAGCAGCGTGACCGGCGTGAAATCCTTCACCACGTCGTAGGGCAGGTTCTTGTAGAGGAACGGGTTGATCACGTGCACCGAGGCCGACACCAGCAGCGTGTAGCCGTCGGGCGCCGCGCGCGCGACCGCATTGGCGCCGACGGTGCCGGAGGCGCCGCCGGCGCGGTTCTCGACGATGAAGTGCTGGCCCACGGTCTCGTTGAGCTTCTGCACCAGGATGCGGGCGACGCCGTCGACCGATCCGCCGGCCGGGTAGGGCACGATCACGCTCACGGTGCGCGCGGGATATTTCTGCGCTGTCGCCGGAGCGGCGAAGGCCATGATCAGCGCCAGCAAGAGGCTGACGGCACAAATGCGTCGCATCGGTCGCATGAGGAGTGGTCCTTTCAATCGATCTCTCTGCATCGTCCCGGCCATCTTGGAAACAAGGATACGCGGTCTGCCGCACCTGCGGAAGCCAATGGACATGCATAGATCGTGCCCCGCATGGCACGGATTGCTGGAAAGGACCGCACTCGCGGGCGTTGTGTTCTATCAGGCCGCCACGGCCGCAACCGGCTTCACCTTGTAGCCGTAGCGCTTGTCGAGGCCGAGCTCGGACACGATGCGCACGCCCTTCGCGAGCGCCTCGCCTTCGAGATTGGTGAGCGGCTTGCGCAGGTCGCCGGCCGGCATGCCGAGCGCCTTCATCAGCGACTTCACCGCCACCGGATTGATCGCCGAATAGGTGTAGTGCAGCAGCGGCAGGAGGCCGAGATAGGCGTTCTTGAAGCCCTCGGCTTCCTTGTAGCTCGTCCACGGCGTCGAGATCGTCGCAAGTTCGGCGGGCGCGATGTTGCCGGTCATGTTCGCGGTGCCGTGGCCGCCGAGCGACATCGTCGGCACCACCAGGCCGAGGTTCGGCGAGTCGCAGCACATCACCGACACGCCGGGCTTGCCGGCGAGGACCTGCGCCACCTGGCCGACGCGCGCGGTCGATTCCTTGTGCACCACGTAGTTCGGATGCTTGAAGATGCGCAGCAGGTGATCCCAGTGCAGGTCGCTCTTCACCCGCGGCGGATTGTTGTAGATGCCGAGCGGCAGGTCGGTCGCGTCGGCGACGTCGAGGAAGAACCGCTCGATGTCGTCCTCCGGCGCGCAGATATAGGCGGGCGCGGCGAGGATCGCGCCGTCGGCGCCGTTGTCCTTGGCGAAGCGCACATTGGCGATGGTCGATTCGGTGTTGTTGCCGGTGCAGCCGAAGAAGATCGGCATCTTCGCCGACTTCATCTTGCGCGCACTCGACGATGATCTTCTTCTTCTCCTCGGGCGAGAGCATCGAGGTCTCGCCGGTCGAGCCCATGATCAGGACCGCCGAGGTGCCGTTGTCCTCCTGGAATTTCAGCAGCGTGCGGAACGCCGCGAAGTCGACCGAGCCGTCCTTGTTGAACGGAGTGATGAGAGCGACGAACGAGCCGGTGAGGAGTGTCTTGGCCATGGCAGTCTCCAGTCACGATTTTGAGGTGGATCATAGCACGGAGCCCCGCTCGTCGGTAATGTGCCCTGCCAAATGTTTGAGCAGGTGACGCCTCAATGGTGGACCGGACCGGTGCGGCCCCGCTGATCGCGATCAACGCCGTGGTCATGGACACGGAAACGACCGGGCTCGATCCGGCCAACGCCCGGGTCATCGAGATCGGGGCGATTCGGCTGGCCGGAGGGCAAATCGCCGAGCAGCCGCTGCGGCGGCTGGTGCGGCCGGATATCCCGATCCCGCCGGACTCGACCCGCATTCACGGGTTCGACGATGCCGCGGTCGCCGATGCGCCGGCCTTTGCCGCGGTCTGGCCGGAGCTGGAGGACTTTGTCGGCGGCACCGTATTGATCGGCCATTCGATCGGATTCGATCTTGCTGTGCTCGAGCGCGAATGCACGCGCGCCAAAATACCCTGGCGCATCCGGCCAAGCCTTTGCACGCGGCTGCTGACGCAGATCGTCAACCCGGCGCTCGCGGACTTTTCGCTCGATCATGTCGCCGGCTGGCTCAAGGTCGAGGTGATCGAGCGGCATTCGGCGGTGGGCGATGCGCAAACCACCGCGCGGGTGTTTGAGAAACTTGTGCCACTGCTGCGCAGTCGCGGCGTCCGCACGCTCGGCGAAGCGATCCGTGCCACCGCATCACTGCGGCAATTGATCGACGAGCAGCTTCGTGCCGGTTGGACCGACGTGACGGGGGCACCGGCCGATCCGCTCGCCGATACCGGATCGCGGATCGACACCCAGCCGTATCGCAGCCGGGTCCGAGAGATCATGCGTTCGCCGCCACGGTTCGTGCCGCCGCAAACCACACTGGGCGAGGCGATCCACCAGGTCACGGCCGCGAAGATTTCGTCGCTCTATGTGCATAGCCGGCGGCGAGCCGCGGGCCACCGACACCGGCATCATCACCGAGCGCGACATGTTGCGGATGTTGGCACAGCGCGGCACCGACGCGCTCGCGCAACCGGTGGCGGGCGCGATGAGCAAGCCGCTCGCCGTGATCGACGCGGACGCCTTCGCCTATGTCGCGATTGGCCGAATGAATCGGCTCGGCATTCGCCATCTTGGCGTCGTCGACAGCGCCGGCACGGTTATCGGCGCGCTGTCGGCCCGCGACCTGTTGCGGTTGCGGGCGCAAGGTGCGCTGCTGCTCGGCGACGATATCGGTCAGGCGGAGTCATCGGCCGATCTTGCCCGCGCTTGGGCCCGCATTCATCCGGTCACCGCCGGCCTGCTGGCGGAAGGGCTGAGCGGCCGCGACATCGCCGCGATCATTTCGCGGCAGCTCGGCGCGATGACGCGCCGCGCCGCCGTGCTCGCCGAGCGGCTGATGATGGCGCGCGGCCACGGCGAGCCGCCGCAGCCTTACGCCTTTGTCGTGCTCGGCTCGGCGGGGCGTGGCGAAAGCATGCTCGCGACCGACCAGGACAATGCGCTGATCTTTGCCGAAGGCGCGCCCGGCGGTCCCGAGGATCGCTGGTTCGCCATGTTCGGTGAGGAGATCGCGCGGCTGCTGCACGAGGCGGCCATTCCATATTGCCCCGGCGGCATCATGGCGAAGAATCCGAACTGGCGCGGCTCGATCGCGACCTGGCGCGAGCGAATCGGAAACTGGATCAGTCGCTCGAATCCGCAGGACCTGCTCAGTGTCGATATCTTCTTCGACCTGCGTTGCGTGCATGGCGATGCTCAGATGGCGGATGCGCTCTGGCGCGGTGCCTTCGATGCCGCGAAGGGCAGGGTGGAGTTCGCCAAGCTGCTGGTCGAGGTGGCCGGAGCCGTGCAGCCGGCGCTGGGCTGGTTCGGCCGCGTTCGCACCGAGCAGGGACGCATTGACCTGAAGAAGGCGGGCCTGTTCGGCATTGTCAGCGGCGCCCGCGCGCTGGCGATCTGCCATCACGTGGTCGAGCGGTCGACGCCGGCGCGGCTTGACGGCGTCAAGGCGGTGCGGGCCAGTGCGGAACGCGACCTCGATCTCATCAAGGACGCGCACGGCGCTTTCGTCGACCTGATCCTTGCGCAGCAACTCGATGATATCGGGCGCGGCGTGGCGCCGAGCAACACGGTCGTGGTCGATCGGCTGAGCGCGCGCGATCGGGCACGGCTGAAAGCCGCGTTGGAATCGGTCGTGCATCTTAATGAGTTGGTGCGCGCCCTGTTGTTCAAGTCCTGATCGGCGCGATCACTGAGTTGCGCCGAGCTCCTTGGCGCGCTTGAGACTCGCGATCATCGACACCCGCATCAGATAGTCACGGGTGCGCTGCTTGTCCGCCGCGATCGCTTCGAGCTGTGCCTTGAAGGCAATGCCGTCGGATTCGAGGTTGCGCTTGTTCTGGGCGGACTGCTGGTCGATGTATTCCAGCGTCACCAGCCGGCGCTCGCGGTCATAGAGGTCGAGCGTGCCGTCGCCGGCGCGGCCGTGCCACGCGTCCGCCAGTCGCGCGGTCAGGTTCATGGCGTCGTGGATTCCGCCGTTCATGCCCATGCCGCCGAGCGGATTGTTGATGTGGGCGGCGTCGCCGGCAAGGAACACATTGCCAAGCCGCAGCGTCTTCGCCACCCGCTGATGCACCCTATAGAGCGTGGTGTGGGCGATCTCGTAGTCGGCGATCCCCGGCACGATTGTCGCCATCAGCGCCTGCGCGAATTCCGGCGCGAGCGCCATCTCGTCGCTCTCGTGCTCCGCCACCGGAAACATCACCCGCCACAGCCCCGGGATCTGCAGCAGAAAATCGCCAGCGCTGCGGGTCGGCGACATAGCTGACCGGCGCGAGCCCCGCGATGACGCTGTAGAAATCGAAGGGCGTGCTGACCACCAGGAATCGCTCCGGCCAGGTGAAGCCCGTCGAAATCGATGCCGAGCGAGCGGCGCACCTCGCTGCGTGCGCCGTCGGCGCCGATCAGCCAGCGCCCGGTCCGTGTCTCCGCCTTGCCATTGCGTTGGATCGTGGCGGTGACGCCAGCGGACCCTTGGCTGACGCCCGTCACCTCGCAGCCGAACTCGATGGTGAATTCCGGTTGCTCGCGAAGCTGCTCGTACAGGATGCGGGTGAGCCGGGACTGCTCGCATTGCAAGCGATAGGGATGCGCCGTGAGATCGGCGATGGCGCTGAAGTCGAAGCGCGCCAGGATGCCATGCTGCATCGTGCGGTACTGAAATGTCGGCGCGACCAGCCCCTGCGCGATCAGCGGCTTCACGGCCCCCAGCGCATCGAGCATGTCGAGTGTCGGCGGGTGAAAGGTCGACGCGCGCGACTCGGTGCTGAGATCGGCGCCGGCCTCGAACACCGTCACCGGGATGCCGTTGCGCACCAGATTGGCCGCAGCCGTCGAGCCCGACCGGGCCGGCGCCGGCGATCAGCACGCGTTCGTCAGGACTCATTGCAGGCGGCCGCGAAGTTCGACAGCGTCACTCGAATCTGCGCGATGCCCGCCTTGGTGATGATGTTGCGATAGTGCACGATCTCGTCGGCATGGAATTTCTTCGCGGCGTCGAGCGAGAGCGCGATCGGGGCGGCGCCGGCCTTCGCGAACCCCTCCCGCACGGCAGGGTCTTTCAGCGCCGCGTTCAGCTCCTTGTTGAGCCGCTCGAGGATCGGACGCGGGGTGCCGCCGGGCGCCGCCAGCGCAAACCAGCCCGAGACCTTGTATTCGGGCAAGCCTGCCTCGGTCGTGGTCGGTGTGTCCGGCAGTGCGCCGAGCCGCTCATCGCCGGCAACGCCGAGCACCTTCGCGCCGCCGGCCTGGATCGGCGCCGACGACGTTCGGGTACCACTGGAAGCCGAGTTGCACCGGTGCCGGCGATCAGGTCGGGACCGTATTGTGCGATGTTGCGATAGGGCACGTGCGTGAGCTTCGTTCCGGTGACCTGCGCGAAATACTCGCCGGCGAGATGCTGCGAGCTGCCGATGCCGACCGACCCGTAGTTGAGCGTGCCGGGAGTCGGCCTTGGCGTGGGCGACCAACTCCTTGAGCGAATTGATCGGCGTGTTGGTGCTCGCAACCACGACGATGGTGAAGCCCGCGAACGGCGAGATGATCTCCAGGTCCTTCTAGGGGTCGTAGCCGAGGTCCTTGTAGAGCGATATGTTGGCGGCGACCGGCCCCGAGCCGGCGCCGACCAGCGTGTAGCCGTCGGGCGCGGCGCGCGCCACCGCGGCGGTGCCGGTATTGCCGCCGGCGCCGGGTCGATTTTCGACGATGATCGGCTGTCCCATCGATTTCGACATCCGGTCGCAGCATGATGCGGCTGACGACGTCGCTGGCGCTGCCGCCGGCGAACGGAATGATGACGGTGATCGGCCGGCTCGGATAGTTCTGCGCGCGCAGGCTTCCGGACGTCAACGGAAGCGACATGGCGGCCGCCAGGATCAGCCGTGCAGCAAGCGTCTTCATGGTGTGCCCTTCATTCCTGTCGTTTCAGGTGCCTTTGAACTTCGCCGGCCGTTTGGCATGGAACGCCTCCACGCCCTCGCGGAAGTCGTCAGATTGCCGCAGCCGGCTGTAGCAATGGCCTTCGAGCTCGATCGCGGTCGAAAGCATAGCATCTTCGGTGTCGTTGAGCAGCTTCTTGGCCGTGCGCTGGGCGAGCGGCGAAAAGACGCGCAATTCGTCGACCAGGCGTCGGTCGCGGCCTCGAGCTTGTCGTCGGGCACGCAATCGGTCGCGATGCCCCATTCGAAGGCCTGCTTGGCCGGAATGCGGCGCGAGCGCATCACGATGTCCTTGGTGCGGGTGATGCCGACGATCTTCTGCAGTCGCGCCGAGCCGCCGGAGCCCGGGATCTGCCCGAGCCGCTGCTCCGGCAGCGCGTAGAGGCAGGTCTCCGAGACGATGCGGAAGTCGCAGGCGAGCGACAATTCGAAGCCGACGCCGAAGCAGTAGCCGCGGTTGGCGGCGATCACCGGCTTCGAGCAACGCGCCGGCGCGGCGATGTTCCAGGCGAGCTTGGAGACGGTCTCGGGCGTGGCCTCCATGAAGCCCTTGATGTTGCCGCCGCTGGAAAAATGCTCGCCGACCGCGCGCAGCACGATGATGCGCACATTCGGGTGATCGTCGAGCGCCTCGAACACCAGCCGGAGCTGGTCGCGCTGCGGCATCGACACGATGTTGAACGGCGGCCGGTCGAGGATGATGTCGGCGCGCTCGCGCGCCGCATCGATCTCGACGCGGAAGCCGTCGAGCTCGGCGAAGCGTGGATCGGCCAACAGTCGGTCAATTGTCATGCGGCAGTTCCCTTGTGATGATCGGCCGGTGGCGTCCGTTCCGGTTCGTATTCGCCCGCCACCAGCTTGCGGCGCAGGAGCTTGCCGACCGGCGATTTCGGAATCGCCTCGACGAACACATAGCGGCGCGGGCGCTTGAAATTGGCGAGCCCTGAGGTGCGGCAGAACTGGTCGAGCTCGTCGTGCTCGACCGGCCGGCTGCGCTTGATGAAGGCGGCGACGATCTTGCCCCAGCGCTCGTCCGGCAGGCCGACCACCGCCACCTCCGACACGGCCCCATGCAGCGACAGGCAGCTCTCGATCTCGACCGGCGAGACGTTCTCGCCGCCGGTGATGATCATGTCGTCGACGCGGCCGGTGACGAACAGGTCGCCGTCGGCGTCGAAATAGCCGGTGTCGCCGGTGAAGTACCAGCCGTCGCGCAGCGCCTTGGCGTCGGCATCGGGCCGCCGCCAGTAGCCCTCGAACGCTTCGTCGCCGGCCAGGAGCGCGATGATCTCGCCTTCCTCGCCAGTTGCGGCGATCTCGGCCGGCGAAGCAGCGCCGAGCCGCACCACGCGCACCATCTGGTTGATGCCGGCGCGGCCGGCGGAGCCGGGTTTGGCCGGCGCGTTCTGGTCGATGGTGAAGGTGTAGATTTCCGACGAGCCGTAGTGATTGACGAACAGCTCGGGCTTGAACGCCGCCTGCAGCTCCTTGAGCAGGCCGTCGGTCATCGACGCGCCGGCAAAGCCGAGCTTGCGCACCGAGCTGACGTCGGTCGTGCTTGAAGCGCGTCATGGTGCAGCAGATCGTGATAGAGCGTCGGCACCAGATAGAGATTGGTGATCTTCTCGGCGGCGATCAGTTCCAGCGCGCGCGCCAGCATCGAAGCGCGGCAGGCAGACGAACGCGCCGCCGATCAGCGACATCGCGAGCAGCGAGCGCACGCCCATGGTGTGATAGAGCGGCATGACGCCGAGCGTGCGCTCGCCGGTGCGATAGAGATTCTGCGCGACATGGGCCAGCGCCGCCGCGCGCTCGGCGCGCTGGCGGCGCGGCACGCCCTTCGGCTGCGCGGTGGTGCCGGAGGTATAGAGCATCACCGACCATGCCTCGGCGTCGGCGCGCGGCTGCGCATCCGGCTGCAGGCGTTTGCGACGATGCGCGTCGAAGGCGAGGTCGCCGGCGTCGGCAAGGCCGACCGCGATCCGCGGCGATCGCCTGCGCGGCCTTGGATGCGCGCACGGCCTCCGCGCGACACGCCTTCGTAGACCAGCGCCTTGGCCTCGGCGTTGTCGATGCAGTAGTCGAGTTCGTCGGCGGTCGAGCGCCAGTTCAGCGGCGTGATGATGATGCCGGCGAACTGGCAGGCCCAGTGCATGGTCGCGGCCTCCCAGCGGTTCTGCAGCAGCGTCACCAGATGGTCGCCGGGCTGCAGGCCGAGCTCGTCGAAGCGCCGCGACCAGCGCGAAATCCGCGCGTACCACTGCGCGATAGGTGAGACGCATGTCGCCGTCGACGATCGCGAGCGCATCGGGATCGCGCGCGACGCTGGCGAGAAAGCTGGTGCCGAGATCAAGCATGATCGGCGCTCCGGCGGAGGAGGGCGCCTGAACCTGCCCCTCCGTCTTAGCCTCGATCTGCCAAGCCGGCCGGCCGTGTGTCAATCAGGTCCGGATGTTCCTCGTGCGCCAACGATGCTACATCTCGGCGCAATGACCAAGCAGGACAAGCCACCCCAACAGGGCCGTCGTTTCGGCGACAATGCGCCGCAGCCGGTCCGCACGCTGCGCGATTGGCTCGATCATCTCGCGGCGCGCGATCGGCTGGCGGTGCTCAAGCCCAGCATCGGCCTTCGTTTCGATCTTGCCGCCTATCGCCAAGCGGCTCGACGGCCAGCGCGCGACGCTGTTTCCCAAGCCCGGCGGACACGCGATCCCGGTGGTGTCCGGGCTGATCTCCGACCGCGGCTGGATGGCCGAGGCGATGGGCGTCGAGCCGGCCGACCTGCTCACCCGCTTTCAGGAGGCGGCGCTCGCATCCGCTACCCTGGCGCGAGGCGACGACCGCGCCGGTGCAGGAGGTGGTGCATCGCGACGTCGATCTTGCGCAGTCTGCTGCCGTTGCCGACCCACAACGAGCACGACGGCGGGCCCTACATCACGCGCCGGCCTGATGATCGTGCGCAACCCGAGTACCGGCAAGCAGAACGTCTCGATCCACCGCTGCCAGTTGACCGGACCAAACCGGCTCGGCGTGCTGCTGCTGCCGCGCCACACGCACATGTTTCTTCGAAATGGCGGAGCAGGCAGGGCGCAGCCGCTCGATGCCGCGATCGTGGTCGGCGTCGATCCGCTGACGTTGCTGGCATCGCAGGCGATCGTGCCGATCGATCATCGACGAGCTGGAGATCGCCGGCGCGCTGCATGGCCAGCCGCTGCCGGTGGTGAAATGCCTCGGCAGCGAGATCCGCGTGCCGGCCGAAGCCGAGATCGTCATCGAAGGCCGCTTCCTGCCGCGGCGTGCGCGAGCCCGAGGGTCCGTTCGGCGAGTTCCCGCAATACTACGGCGAACGCGCCGACCGCCATGTCATGGAAGTCGACGTGGTCACGCATCGCAAGGACGCGATCTTCCACACCATCGGCGGCGGCGGGCTCGAGCATCTGCTGCTCGGCGCGATCCCGAGGAGGCGACGCTGCTCGCGCATCTGCAAGCGGACATTTCCGAACGTGCTCGACGTGCACCTCTCGCCCGGCGGGACGATGCGCTATCACCTCTATGTGCAGATCAGAAAACGGCAGGAAGGCGAGGCCAAGAACGTCATGATGGGCGCCTTCGCCGGTTCCTTCGACGTCAAGCAGGTCATCGTGGTCGATGACGACGTCGACATCCACAATCCGACCGAGGTCGAGTGGGCGGTGGCGACGCGCTTCCAGGCCGACCGCGATCTGCTGGTCGTTCCGGAGAGCCAAGGATCGAAGCTCGATCCATCGACGCGCAATGGCGTCGGCGCCAAGATGGGGCTCGATGCGACCAAGCCGCTGTCCGCCGGCGAGATGGTGTTCAAGCGCATCCGGGTGCCGGGCGAGGAAAGCGTCGATGTGGAACGCCTGCTCGCGGAATCGGACGGCGCGCGCTGGCGCGACGTGGTGAAACAGTAGGGATAGTTCTCAAGCCTGCGCCGCGGCACGCTTGGCTGCGAACCGCTTTTCGAGGTGCGGCACCAGCCCGCCATCCGCGATCATGTCGAGCAGGAACGGGGGCAGGGGGGAAGCGGTGAGTGTCACGCCACGGGTCTTGTTACGCACCGTGCCGGTTGCTGCATCGACGCTCACGAGATCGCCCGCTCCGATCTGGTCGACCTCGCTGCACACCAGCACCGGCAATCCGAAGTTCAGCGCATTGCGGTAGAAGATGCCGCCATAGGAACGCGCCAGCACCGCGGCCACGCCCAGATGCTTGAGCGCCTCGGCAGCCTGCTCGCGCGACGAGCCGATGCCGAAGCCTTGACCGGCGACGACCACGTCGCCCGGCTGCACGGAGCGCACGAAATCGGCATCGACGCTTTCCAGGCAATGCTGCGCGATCGTGGCGATCGGATGCTTCATATAGATGCCCGGCGCCAGCATGTCGGTGTTGATGCCGTCGCCGTAGACGAAGGCGCGGCCAAAGCGTTCGGTCATGACAGCATCTCGCGCGGGTCGGTGATGCGGCCGCGCACGGCGGAGGCCGCGACGGTGTAGGGCGATCCGAGATAGATGTTCGCGCTTGGCGTTCCCATGCGGCCTTTGAAGTTGCGCGCGATCGAGGAGATGCAGGTCACGTTTTCCTCGAGCGTGCCGTTATAGCCGGCGCACATGCCGCAGGCATTGGGAAGAAGCGTTGCGCCGGCATCGGTCAGGACTTGCAACGTGCCCTCGGCCGCCGCTGCCTCCTGATCGCGGCGCGAGGCCGGCGCGACCAGCAGCTTGACGCCGGCATCGACCTTGCGACCCTTGAGTACCTTCGCGGCCATGCGCAAGTCCACGAGCTTCGCGCCGGTGCACGCGCCGATATGCGCCACGTCGATCTTGACTGCGCCGTGGTCCGCGACCGGTGCGGCGTTCGCCGGGCTGTGCGGCGCCGCGACCTGCGGTGTGAGTGCCGACGCGTCAAAGCGGTGATGCTCCGCCGGCACTGCGCCGGCGTCGGACTGCCAGCGCGCGATATCGCCGGGATCGGCGCCGGCGGCGCGGATGAACGCTGCCGTGGTGTCGTCGGGATCGCACAGCCCGGTCTGCCCGCCGATCTCCGCCGTCATGTTCGACAGCGTCATGCGCTCCTGCATCGGCAGTGCGCGGATCGCGGAACCGCGGAAGTGCACCGCCTGGGTGCGGCCGCCTTCCATGCCGAGCTTGCCGCACAGGAACAGCATCACGTCCTTCGCGACGACGGCATCGCTGAACCGGCCGCTCCATTCGATCTCGATCGTCTCCGGCACGGTGAGCCAGATTTCGCCGGTTGCGAGCACGCCGGCCATTTCGGTGGCGCCGATGCCGAACATATAGGCACCGAACGCGCCGCCGGTTGGTGAGTGGCTGTCGCCGCCGACCACGAACATGCCGGGTTTAAGATGGCCGCGCTCCGGCAGCACGACGTGGCAGATGCCTTCGCCGTCGTAAAAGCCAGCCAGCTTGTTGTCGGCCGCGAACTGGCGCGTGACCTCGCCGATGCGTCGCGTCTCGTCGTCGCCGGCTGGCACATAATGGTCGCTGATCAGCACCACCTTGCCGGGGTCCCAGAGACCGACGCCGAAGCGTTTGAGAATAGGAGCGACGCGCCGCGGGCCGCCGGAATCGTGGATCATCGCCAGATCGACGGCGCAGGTGACGATTTCGCCCGCGGCGACGCGTTCGCGCCCGGCCGCCCGTGCGATGATTTTCTCGGCCAGCGTCATGGCCATATTGGAGCCTCGTTGGTGCCTGCCTGCGCTGCGCTTGCGGGCGATCTTCTAAACATAATACAAGTCGGATTGATCCGGAAAATGCTGCAAACGAGCGTGGGCGATGGCGATCAAAACCAATGATCTGGCGGCGCGTCTGAAGGACGCGGAGCGCACGCGCGGTATTGTCGTCGCGCCGGGCATCTACGACGCGCTGAGCGCGAGCATCGCGGTTTCGGCAGGATTTGATACGCTCTATGTATCGGGCGCCGCAATCGCCTACTGCCGTCTCGGGCGGCCCGACATCGGGCTGGTTTCGGCGACCGAGGTCGCGGAAACGATCGCGCTGATCCGCGATCGCGTCGATTGCGCGTTGATCGTGGACGCCGATACCGGCTACGGCAATGCCCTCAACGTCCAGCGGACCGTGCGACTGTTCGAGCGGGCAGGGGCTACGGCCATCCAGCTTGAGGATCAGGTGTTTCCCAAGCGCTGCGGGCATCTCTCCGGCAAGGCGGTGATTCCGGCTGCCGAAATGGCCGGCAAGATCAGGGCCGCGGTCGATGCGCGCCACGCGGCATCGACGCTGATCGTCGGCCGCACCGACGCCGCCGCGGTCGAGGGCCTCGACCGGGCGATCGAGCGTGGGCGGCTCTATGCCGAGGCCGGTGCCGACATCCTGTTCATCGAGGCGCCGCGCACGCGTGAGGACCTGCTCAAGGTCGCGCAACAGCTCGGTGGAACGGCGCCGCTGCTCGCCAATATGGTCGAGGGCGGCAATACGCCGCTGCTCACGGCCGACGAGCTCGCGAGCATCGGGTATCGGATCGTGATATTCCCCGGCGGCATCGTGCGTGCCCTGGCGCGAACAGCGCGTGACTATTATTCGAGCTTGATTGCTCACGGCACAAACGCTCCATTTCGAGATCGGATGTTCGATTTCCAGGAATTGAACGCGATGCTGGGAACTACGGAGATCCTCGAGAATGGACGTTCCTATGAAGAGTAGTGTGCGCCCGGCGGCTCTGATCGCTGTGTTCTGCAGTATCACGGCGTTGGTTTTGGCAGCAGTCATTCCCGCGCATGCCCAGGCGGACTATCCGTCGCGCCCGATCACGATCATCGTCCCGTTCGCGCCCGGCGGCAGCTCCGACGTGGTGATGCGTCTGCTGGCGAAGCAGGTCTCGGAGAGCCTGAAGCAGACCATCGTGATCGAAAACCGTCCGGGCGGCGCTGGCAACGTCGCCGCGTTGGCCGTCAAGAACGCGCCGAAAGACGGTTATCTGCTGATGTTGGGGCACACCGGCAGTCATGCCATCAATGCCACGCTCTATCCCGATCTCAAGTTCGATCCGATCAAGGACTTCTCCGCGATCGCGCCACTGGTGTCGTTCAACAACTTCCTGATCGTCCCGGCCGAAAGTCGGGCGAAGTCCGCCAAGGAGCTGGTCGCGATCGCCAAGTCGAAGCCGGACGGGCTGACATACGCGTCGCAGGGCGTCGGCACCGGCGGCCACCTGCTCGGCATCCTGCTGGCGAAACAAACCGGCATCAAGCTCGTGCATGTGCCCTACCGCGGCGTCGCGCCCGCGGTCACCGACATGGTTGCGGGGCGGGTGGACATGATGTTTTCGTCGTATCTGACGGCTGGCCCGCATATCCAAAGCGGCAAGCTCCGTCTCTTCGCCATCGCCGGCGCCAAGCAGCATCCGTCGTTTTTGGATGTGCCGACGATGGGAACGGCGGGATTCCCGGGTGTTGAAATGGACCAGTGGTTCGGCCTGTTCGGTCCCGCTGGAATGCCTGCGGCCGTCATCAACAAACTCAATGTGGAATTCGTCAAAGCGCTCGAAAGCGACGAGATCAAAAATTCGCTGCTGCCGCAGGGCTCCATCGTCATTCCCGGCACGTCGCAGGATCTCGCAGCGATGGTTGCGCGCGATATCGTCCGTCTCGGGCAGGTGGTGAAGGAATCCGGCGCCAAGCCGGAGTGAGTTGTTCGCGCGGCTAGGTGAGCGCCGCGGCTTTGGCGAGGCCTTCCAACATCGATGAGCGGCGCAAGAAACTGCGCAGCTTCTCACGATCCGATGCAGTCGCTTGCAGCTCGCGCAGCAGTTCGCGCCGCCGCGCCGGATCGCGCTCCCGCATGCGCGCGCGATTGCGATCGGCCTGTGCCAGGATGTCCTCGCGGGCGATTGGCCGGCGTCGGCGATCATAGGCATCAAGGCGCGCTTCGGACGCGCCGTGACGCAGCACGTCGATCAGCGCGGCCGCGAGTTCGAACGCGTCGTGAATGCCGCCATTGAGCCCCATGCCGCCGGCCGGCGTGTTGAGATGCGCGGCGTCGCCAGCCAGCATCATGCGGCCCGTGCGATAGCTCGGCACCATGCGCATGTGCACGCGGTAGGGCCGTTGTTCTGCGATATCGTAGGGGACGTTACGCGGCACGATGATTTGCAGGCTGGCGTCGAGCGCTTCCGGCGTCATCTGGTCGTCGATCGGGATGGTCTCGTCCGGATAGATCGACACCCGCCAGCGGCCCGGCACTTTCAGCAGGCTGAAATTGCCGTTCTCCTTCCAGCAATAGGAGACATTGGAGATGCCTTCGAGGTGCTCTTCGAATGGGAACAGGGTCGTGACCAGGAGCGTCGTCTCGGGATAGGTCATGCCCTCGAACGGGAGATCCATGCTCCGGCGCACGGTGCTGCGCGCGCCGTCGGCGCCGACGACGTAGCGAGCGCGCAAGGCCTCCCGCCGGCCGTCGGTTTCGATCTCGATGCGAACATGATCGCCGGAATTGTTCGCCGCTTCCACGCGGTTGGCGAACCGCACCTCCGCATGGGGGACTGCCGGAGTTTTTCGAGCAGTGCCTCCGAGAGCTTCCATTGCTCGCATTGCAAGCGAAAGGGGTGGCGGGTCTCGCCTTCCAGCACGGAGAGGTCGAAGACCGCGCGGTCCCCGGACGGGTGCAGCCTGATCTGCCAATGCGGGCACAACAGGCCGCGTTCCAAGAGCTTGGCGGTGATGCCCAGCGGCTCCAGCATGTCGAGCGTGGGCGGATGGAAGGTCGAAGCGCGCAGATCGCGGACGATGTCCGGCTCGGATTCGACAACCGTCACGGGAATCGCCTGCTCGGCGAGCAGCAGCGCGATGCAAAGCCCGACCGGGCCGCCGCCGGCAACGATCACTTCGGCGTCGCCAGTGCGCGTGACGATCGCCGGCGCGGCTGCCGGCTGCGATGGATGTGACGCGTCGTTCATGATGTCGTACCATTGCATCGGGCTATCGCCATATCAACAAAGATGACGCGGCGGCGCCACGAGCAAAGAAACATCATCATGACTGTTGAATATGCACCCCATGGCCTGATCGGCGTCCTCACCCCGCAAGCGAACACGACCGTCGAGCCGGAATTCTGGATCATGCTGCCGCCCGGCGTCGCGCTGATCAATGCGCGGATGATGAGCGACCAAGCCTCGCTTGAAGGGCGGCTGCTGGATTATTTCGAGCAGCTCGACACGGCGGTTCGGCAGTTTCACAACGCGCCGATCGGCGCGATCGCGCTTGGCACCACCGGCGCATCCTATGTCGCCGGAATTGCGCGCGAGCGGGATGCGGTGGCAGCGTTGACTCGCAAGACCGGCGTGCCGTTCGTGACGGCCGGGCTCGCCGTGGTGCTGGCGCTCAACACGCTCAAGGCGCGCCGGATCGGTCTCGTGTCGCCCTATCCCGAGCCGTTGACCAAGACCTGCATCGGCTATTGGGAGGAGCACGGCTTCAAGGTGGACGGCGTCGTGCAGATCGCGAACCGGCCCGATCAATTCCATCCGATCTATTCGATCGCGGCGGCCAATGCGCAGCAGGGACTCGATGAATTGGAAGACAAGCGCCTCGACGCCATCGTCATGCTCGGCACCGGCATGCCGACGCTCGAGCCGATCCTCGAACGGCCGGAGGTCGGCGGCGCGCCGGTGATGTCCTGCATGCTCTGTCTCGCGTGGGCCTCGATCGATGCCGTGCGGGGGCGCAAGCCTGACCCCGATGCGTTGCATGCCTTTATCCGCGGCGAGGACTGGGGCGAGCGGCTGCGTGCACGCAGCGTAGGCACATAGGGAGTCTCCGCTGGTCCGGGAATTGCTTATCCTGGTGCGGCGATTTGGCGTGCCAAACGCCGTGCGCGACGCTAGAGTTCTGATCTCTCCATCGTCGTGAAAAAAGCAGATTGAGACCCCGCGAATGACATATCTCGTGCGATTGCTGATTGCTTCAATCGTTGTTGTGATGCCGACGCTGGCGTCGGCGCAGGACTGGCCGACCCGCCCGGTGCGCATCGTCAGCCCATTTGCGGCTGGCGGCACCGCCGACATCCTCGCGCGCATGGTCGCCGACCATCTGTCGTCGGTGTTCAAGCAGCAGTTCTTTGTCGAGAACCGCACCGGCGCCGGCGGCGCGATCGGCGTGCAGGGCGTGGCCACGTCGCCGCCCGACGGCTACAACCTGGTCATCACCAATATTTCGATGCTGGTCACGGTGCCGGTGATGAACCCCAAGCTGGCGTATCATCCGACCCGCGACCTCACCAACATTGCCTATGTCGCCGGCGCACCGGTGGTGATCGCCGTCAATGGGCCGAGCGGCATCAAATCGCTCGACCAATTGATCGCGCTTGGCAACAAGCAGGGCAAGCCGCTGAGCTACTCGTCGTCCGGCATCGGCACCAACGGGCACCTGTTGGGCGAGTTGTTCGGAAAGCTCGCCAAGATCGGCGTGGTGCATATCCCCTACAAGGGCGCCGCGATCGGCATCACCGATCTGATCGCCGGACATATCAATTTCGGATTGCCGGTGCTGGGATCGGTGGCGTCGCACCTGCGCAGCGGCGCGCTGGTCCCGCTCGCGCACTCGGCCGGAACGCGCGTGCCCGAATATCCCGACATCCCGACCCTCAAGGAAGTCGGCTACCCCGACCTGACGACCACGACCTGGTTCTCGCTGTCGGGCCCGGCAAACATGCCGCGTGCGCTCGCCGAGCGGATCAACCGCGAGGTCGCGGCGATGGTGAAAAAGCCGGACATCCAGGAACGGATTCAGCGTGATGGCATGATTTCCGAAGCAATGTCGATTGACGAGTTCAACAAGTTCATTGCGGCCGAGACGGCGCGCTGGAAGCCGGTAATCGAGGCGGCAGGACTGGTCGGGAAATAGCCGGGGATGCGGCAGCGCGCGGTCGCGCGGCGGCCGCCGCTGCGAGCGCACGGCCGATCATCACCAGCACCGGCCGCTCGGGCGCCGCGGCATCCAACTGTGCCGCGATGGTCGCGATCGTTGCCGTGATCACCTCCTGATCCGGCTGGGTCGCCGCGACCACTGCAACGGCCGGTGTATCGGCGGACAGCCCGTGCGCCTGCGCCGTGGTGGCCAGTTCCGCGAGCGTGCGCTTGGGCATGTAGACGATGGTGGTGGTCATTGGATCGGCGATACTGGTCCAATCGAGATCGCCGGGGAGACGACCGTCGGCGCCGTGACCCGTCACGTATTGAATCCGCCGGGCGAGCTTGCGGTGGGTGAGTGACACGCCAATGCGGCTCGCCGCACCTTGCGCGGCGCTGATGCCCGGCACGACCTCAATGGCGACGCCGGCCTTGCGGCAGGCCGCGATTTCCTCTCCGGCGCGGCCGAAGATCATCGGATCGCCGCCCTTGAGGCGCACCACGCGCCGTCCGGCCTTTGCCAGCGACACCATCAAGCGTGTTGATTTCGTCCTGGCGGCACGACGGCGCGAAACCGGTCTTGCCCACCATCATCTTTTTTGCCTCGCGGCGCGCGAAATCGAGGATCGCCGGTGCGACCAGATCGTCGATCAGGATGATGTCGGCTGATTGCAGCGCGCGCACCGCTCGCAATGTCAGGAGTTCCGGATCGCCGGGACCGGCACCGACCAGCGTCACCGAGCCGAGGCTCGGCGATTCGCCTTCGGCTTGCGTTTCGGCGATGAGGCGTTCGTAATCCGCCTGCATCGGATCGCGGTCGGGTTCGCGCAATGCCATTGCGGTGAACAGCTGCCAGAACCGGCGCCGGCCGGCGAATGGCAAGTCGGAAGATTTCACGGCTGCGCGCCAGCGCCGCGCCACTTCCGCCCAGCGCGCAAATCCGGCGGGAATGAACGCCTCCAGTTTGGCGCGGATCGCCTGTGCGAACACCGGCGCCGCGCCATCGGTGGAGATGCCGATCACCAATGGCGAGCGGTTGACGATCGAGCCGAACGAGAAGTCACAGAACGCCGGTTTGTCGATGACGTTCACGGGAACGCCGGCCGCGCGCGCCGCAGCGGCGAAGCGCGTGGCCTCCTCGTCATCGTTCAGGGCGCCGATTGCGAGCGTTGCGGAACGGAAGTCTTCGTCCCCCCAGGCGCGCGCATGGATCATGATCGAACCACCCGGTGGATCGGCGGCGAGCGTCCGCATCTCCTCCGAGACATCACTGGCAAAGACATCGACGGTGGCGCCGGCTGCTGCGAGGAGCTCCGCCTTCCATGCCGCGGCCGGCGTGCCGCCTGCCACCACGACGCGTTTGCCGGCAAGCGCGAAGAACACCGGCAGTCGCGCCAAGGGCTCCATGCGCGGCGGCTTGGTTTCCAAGGGGATGCGCGGCGTGTTCATACTGCTGGCTCCGTGGCGAGCGCTGCCGCGCGCGCTTTCGCGCGTTCCTGCGCAACGATGTGCTTCAGCTCCGGTAGGCACGAGCCGCAATTGGTGCCGGCGCGTGTCATGTGTCCGATCTCCGCCACCGTGCCGGCGGAGCCGGATGCGATGGCGCGACGGATGTCGTCAAGCCCGATCCCGAAACATGCGCACACGACCGGTTCGGTCTCCACCATGGTGATCGCGGTGATCGGCGCGCCGCCGTCGTCGTGCACCTCGAGCCCGTCGAGCCCACCCCAACTCAGCGGTTGATCCGCAGGTCCGACGCAGATGACGCCGTCCACGTCGCCATCCACAACCACCGCCGCGCGATACGTGCGCTGATCGAGATGCTCGGCGAGCTTGGCGTCCGCCGCGAGCAGACCGTAGGCAAAGTCGTGCCACATCATCGGGCCGTGGTCGGCCGCGATCCGGTATTCATGCGCGTCTGCGGTGGCGACACGCGTCCACCACGTCGCGGCCGGGAAGGCAATTGGCTGTCGGCTGCGGATGAAGCCGCGCATCTTGAACGCGACCGGAGCGATCGCGGCCGGCGTGGCCTTTGCCTCCGGCTGCCCGGAATAGGGGTCGGTCCACGCCGCAACAAGGTCACCGGCGCGTGCGGACGATGCGGTCTCGCCACTCCAATGGATGGGAAGAAAGAGCGAACCGGCGCGCTGGTCGTCGCTGACGACAACTTTCACGGTACAGGCGCCGTGCGCGGTCGAGACGCGGGCGAAACCGCCATCGGTGAGTGCGGCGCGCGCGGCATCGTCCGGATGCACGATGACGAACGGTTCCGGCAGGTGGTTCGCGAGCCGTGGGCTCATGCCGGTGCGCGTCATGGTGTGCCATTGGTCGCGGATGCGGCCGGTGTTGAGGTGCAGGGGAAAATCGGGCGAGGTCGCTTCCTTCAGTGCGGGCTGCTCGGGAGCGATCAAGCGACCCTTGCGGTCGGGTGTGAAGAAGCCGCCGTCCGAAAAAAAGCGGTGCTCTGCCGGTGACGTTCCGGCGGGAGCGGGCCACTGCACGGGCGCGAGCGCGTCGTATTCGCTGTCGGATATCGCGGCCAGAGCGCCGATGTCGAAATCGCGGGTGCCGCCGTTCTCGAAGCCCGACAAAGCGGCATGCTCGCGGAAAACATCGGCGGCCGTCTTGTATGCGAACGCATCGGCAAACCCTAGTTGGCCCGCGACCTCCGCGACGATCTGCCAGTCCGGCTTGGCTTCGCCGGGGAGCGGCAAGAAGGCGCGTTGGCGCGAGATGCGGCGCTCCGAATTGGTGACGGTGCCATCCTTCTCGCCCCAGGCTGCTGCCGGCAGAAGGACATGTGCGCCAGAATTCACGGTGTCGTTCGACAAGACATTCTCGGACACGACGAACAACTCGAGCTTGCCCAGTGCTGCGCGGACGTCAGCCGCGCGTGGCAGCGACACCGCTGGATTGGTCGCCATCACCCACAGCGCCTTGATCTCGCCGCGCCCGATCGCTTCGAACATCTGCACCGCTTTGAGGCCTTCACGCTCCGCCATGTGGGGCGCGTTCCAGAAGCGGCGAACGCGATCGACCTCCGCCGGCGAGAAGCCCATGTGGGCGGCGAGCATGTTGGCGAGACCGCCGACCTCGCGGCCACCCATGGCATTGGGTTGGCCGGTCAACGACAGCGGTCCGCAACCGGGCTTGCCGATGCGTCCGGTGGCGAGGTGGCAATTGATGATGGCGTTGACCTTGTCGGTGCCCTGCGCCGACTGATTTACGCCTTGCGAGTAGCAGGTCACGACGCGGTCGGTGGTGCGGAACAATTCGAAGAACGCGCGGACCTGCGCTTCGTCAAGCCCGGTGGCGCGCGCCGTCGCCTCGATGTCCGGCGCGATCGTCTTGGAGCGCGCGAGCGCGTCATCGAAACCCAGTCGTGTATGCGCGCAGGTAGCGCTCGTCCAAAGCGTCCTGTTCCGCCAGATAGACGAGCAATCCAGAAAACAGCGCCGTATCCATGCCGGGCGCGATCGGCAGGAACAGATCGGCTTCCGCGGCGGTCGCGGTCCGGCGCGGATCGATCACCACGATCTTCGCGCCACGTTCAGTCTGATTGAGCGCCATCCGTTGAAACAGCACCGGATGACACCAGGCGGCGTTGGACCCGACCAGCACGATCAGGTCGGCCTCATCGAGATCGGCGTAGGTGCCGGGTACGGTGTCCGAGCCGAAGGCGCGGCGGTGGCCTGCGACCGACGACGCCATGCACAGCCGCGAATTGGTGTCGACATTGGCCGAGCCGATGAAGCCCTTCATCAGCTTGTTGGCGACGTAATAGTCCTCCGTCAGCAGTTGGCCGGAGAGATAGAACGCGACCGCATCGGGGCCATGGCGCTCGATGATATCCTTGAAGCCGTCCGCGACACGCGCGAGCGCGTCGTGCCAACTCGCGCGCGCCAGCAGACCATCGGGCTGCCGCAACATCGGATGCAGCAGGCGCGCGTCGAGCGCGAGCGTCTCACCCAAGCGCCGATCCCTTCGAGCAGGTCCGCCCGTGGTTTGCCGGGTGCGTCGGATCGCCGGCGACTGCGGCGCCGCCGCGGCCATCCGGCTGCACGACCAGGCCGCAGCCCACGCCGCAATAAGGGCAGGTGGTGCGCACCGCGGGTGATTGGGGCAGGGGCGCGTGCATGAGCTGGCGATCGGTCTTTCTCCGTCATCCTGAGGTGCCGGCCGAAGGCCGGCCTCGAAGGATGCACGGCCCGGGCCGTCGCCCTTCGAGGCTCGCTTCGCTCGCACCTCAGGGTGACGGATCGTGATTGGAGGCTGTTGCATGAGGGCCTCAATACACGTCCTGCTGATAGCGGCCGCGCTTCTTGAGATCGGCGACGAACGCGATCGCTTCGTCGGTCGAGCGCACGCCGTGCGCCGCCACCACGTCGACCAGCGCGCGTTCGACGTCCTTGGCCATGCGCTTGGCGTCGCCGCAGACATAGACGTGGGCGCCTTCGGCAAGCCATGCCCACAGGTCGCGACCGACTTCGCGCATGCGGTCTTGCACGTAGATCTTCTGGTCGCCGTCGCGCGACCACGCCAGCGTCAGGCGTGTCAGCACGCGCGCCGCCTTCATCGCGGTCAATTCGTCCTCATAGAAGAAATCGGTGCCACTGCGCTGGTGGCCGAAGAACAGCCAGTTGCGGCCCGGCGCCTTGGTGGCCATGCGCTCCTGCAGGAATGCGCGGAACGGCGCGATCCCGGTGCCTGGACCGATCATGATCACCGGCACCGACGGATCGGCAGGAAGGCCGAATGCGTGCGCCTTCTGGACGTACACCTTCATCCGGTCGCCGAGCGTCGCGCGACCGGCGAGAAAAGTGGAGGCGACGCCGAGCCGCGTGCGGCCATTGAGGTCATAGCGAACGGTGTCGACGCAAAGCGCCAAGCGGTTGGCATCGGCCTTGGGAGACGACGCGATCGAATAGAGCCGCGGCTGCAACGGGTCGAGAACCTCGATCAAGGCCTCCGGATCGGGCCGCAGGCCGCGGAATTTTTCAATCGCCGCCAGCACGTCGAGCGATGCGGCGTCGCCATCGGGATCGTCGCCGGCCGCCAGCGCCTTGGCCTTCTGTCGCCGTTCGCCGCCGGCGATGTAGGAGAACAATTGGAACAGTTGGTCGGGCGCCGCTCCCAGCGACACGTCGTGGACGAGCACGTCGTGCAATGGGCGACCTCGGACCGTCGCGTCGCGCGATGCGCCGAGCGCCGCGATCACCGCATCGGCCAGTGCCGGATCGTTCGTCGGAAACAGGCCGAAGGCGTCGCCGACCGTGTAGTCGATGCCGGAGCCGGTCAGATCGAACTCGACGTGCCAGGTTTCCTTGGCCGAGCCCGGCTTGTTGAGTCGCGCGCGCGAGAGGAACGTCGCGTCGGCGGGATTATCGCGTGACCGGCCCGGCGCCGCCGCTGCGGCCGGCGCAGCCGAAACAACGGCAGCCGCCGCGGTCGACACGCTCGTCGTTGTCGGCGACGAACTGCCAAACTCCTCGAACAGCGTCTTCAGCATGCGGGCGGTTTCCTTGCCGCCGGGCACGCAGAGATTCAGCCGCGCCTCTTTTCGTGAATGGATAGCGTCGGAATAGTCCTGACAGTTGTAGCCGCATTGTCCGCAGTCCTGTTGCGCCATCGCCGCCATCATGCGACGCCGGATCGGGCGTCCTTCGGCAAGCTTCATACGTTCGACGAGTGTCAGTGTCTGGTCGTGCCAGGGCGCCTCGTCGTCTTCCTCGGCCGACGCGGGCGCAGCCGGCATCAGTGCCGCGGATTCCGATGGCGAGAGCGGCGTCACCGCGCCTTCGAGCGACACGAAGCCGGAGAAGAAGCCATTGAGCCACGTGCGCTGCTCGGCGGTGAACGGTGCGCTCTCCGGAATGAGCTGCGGGATCGGCGGTCGCGGCGCGGCGCTCATGACGACACCGCCGCGCACATCGCCTTGAGCGCATCGACATCGTGCCGGCGGGAGAAGGCGAGGAAGGTCTCGGCGCTCGAACGACGATGCGCGACGTAGCTGCGGAGCAGCCGCTCGACTGTCGCGGGAGCGTCTTCGGCGCGAACGTCGTTGAAGATCTCGCGCGCGAGCCCGGCATCCTGCCCGGCGCCGCCGCCCACCAGCACGTGGTAGCCCTCGACGGTGTCGCCGTCGTCATTGGTCGCGACCCGGCAGGCAATGAGACCGATGTCGCCGATATAGTGTTGGGCGCACGAGTGATGGCAGCCGGTGAGGTGGATATTCACCGGACCATCGAGTTCGACGCGGGCTTCACACCACCGCGCGATCTCGTCGGCATGCCGCTTGGTGTCGGAGGCCGCGAACCGGCAGCCGGTATTGCCGGTGCAAGCAACCAGATCCGGCGCGGACGGAACTGGCCGTGACCGACAGTCCGAGCGCCTTGATGCCGCTGATCGGCGCCTTTGACCTTGTCGGTCGGGACACCGGAAATAATGAGGTTCTGCCAAACCGTCAGGCGGATATCGCCGTCGCCGAGCGCGCGGGCGATGCCGGCAAGACCGCGCATCTGATCGGGCGTCAGCTTGCCGACCGGCAGGACGACGCCGATCCAGTTCAAACCCTCCTGTGCTTGAGGATGAACGCCGATATGGGCGAGGCGGTCGACCGGGGGGCGCGGGGCAATCGCTTCGGACGGAACGCGGTCGAGCGTGCGGCCGAGCTTCTCCTCGGTCAGCGCCAGCACCTTGTCGATGCCCAAACTGTCGATGACGTATTTGAGCCGAGCCTTGTTGCGATTGGTGCGGTCACCATGATCGCTGAACATCCGCACGACGGCGTCGGCGACCTTGGTGGCGTCGGCCGGACGCACGATCACGCCGGTCTCGCGCGCGAAATCCTTGTGACCGGTGATGCCGCCCAGCATCAAACGGAACCAGACTCCGGGCTCCACACCGAAGCCGTCGTTCACCGTCACCGCCTGGAAGCCGATATCGTTGGTGTCCTCAAGCGCGGCGATCATGCCGCCGCCGTCATAGGCGACGTTGAACTTGCGCGGCAGACCGTAGAGCGCGCGCTCGTTGAGGATGTGGAAGTGCCATTCGCGGGCATAGGGGCGGGTGTCGATCAGTTCCTGCCGGTCGATCCCGGCAGTCGGCGAGCCCGTCACGTTGCGGATATTGTCGGCGCCCGAGCCGCGCGAGCAGAGGCCGAGGTCCTGGATCGCCTCGACCATGGCGACGGCGTTCTTCGGCTCGATTTCGCGGATCTGCAGGTTGGCGCGGGTGGTGACGTGGGCGTAGCCGCCGCCATAGCGCTCGGCGAGATCGGCGAGGCCGGAGAATTGCCAGTGGTTGAGGATGCCGTTCGGAATCCGCAGCCGGCACATATACGAGCTCTGCGCCGGCGCGACATAGAACAGCCCGTAATAGCGCCAGCGGAAATTGTCCGCGGCCTTCGGCGCTTCGTTCTTCGCCGCCTGCTCTTTCAAACGGCTGTAGGCGTCGAACGGGTGCTGCTCGCGCTTGAATTTCTCCTGGTCGTCGAGTTTGCCGCCGGCCTTGACGGTACGGTCTTGCGCCCGCCAATGCTCGGCGTCTGGCCCGATCGGCTCCGCAGCCGGCGCACTGCTTCCACCGCGCGCGGTGCGTGCGATCTGCACGCCGGCGGTGAAGCCTTCGAGATAACGCTTCTGCTCCGGGGTGAAATCGCCCGACATTTCACCCCTCAGGCCGCTTCGACAAAGCTATGCCGCTCGTACAGGAATTCGAGTACGCGCTGGCGGCACCGCAGATAGATCGCGTTGGTCGATAGTTCGAGTCGCCGCCGCGGGCGGACCAGCGGGACGTCGAGCACCTCGCCGATGTGGGCGGCGGGGCCGTTCGTCATCATGACGATGCGATCGGATAAGAGTACCGCCTCGTCGACGTCGTGGGTGATCATCAGCACGGTGTTGCCGAGCTTCTGGTGAATTGCCATCACCGAGTCCTGCAAGTGCGCGCGGGTGAGCGCATCGAGCGCGCCGAATGGCTCATCGAGCAGCAGCACCTTCGGTTCCATGGCGAGCGCGCGGGCGAGCCCGACACGCTGCTTCATGCCGCCGGAGATTTCCGCCGGGCGCTTGTCCTTGGCGTGCGCCATCTGGACCAGCTCGAGATTGTGCATCGTCCATTGGTCGCGTTCGGCACGGGAGCGCGTGCGGGAGAACACCTTGTCGACCGCGAGGCGCACGTTGTCGTAAACGGTGAGCCATGGCAGCAGCGAGTGATTCTGGAACACCACCGCTCGATCGGGCCCCGGCTCGTTGACCTCCTGGTTTTCCAGCAGCACGGCGCCGTGCGTGACCGATGTAAGGCCTGCGACGATGTTGAGCAGCGTCGTCTTCCCGCAACCGGAATGGCCGATGATGGAAACGAACTCGCCCTTCTCAACGCTCAGCGAGACGTCCTTGAGCACTTCCGTTTCCCGCGATCCGCGGTTGAAGGTTTTGTCGACGTGATCGATCTTGAGGTAGGAGGTCATGGCTGTATCCTCAGCTTGCGGCCGTGCCGCGGGTGACGACGTTGGCGACAGCTGCCACGATGCGATCGAGCACGAAGCCGATCAGACCGATGTAGACCAGCGCCACCACGATGTCGGGGAGCCGAGACGAGTTCCACGCGTCCCAGATGAAGAAGCCGATACCGACGCCGCCGGTGAGCATTTCGGCGGCGACGATCGCGAGCCAGGACAAGCCGATCCCGATACGCAGGCCGGTGAAGATGTACGGCGCCGCCGACGGGATCATGATCTTGACGAAGAATTCGAGATGATTGAGCCGCAGCACCGCCGCGACGTTGCGATAGTCCTGCGGGATGTTGCGGATGCCGACCGCGGTGTTGATGATGATCGGCCAGACCGACGTGATGAAGATCACGAAGATCGCCGACGGCTGGCTATCGCGAAACGCGGCGAGCGAGATCGGCAGCCAGGCCAGCGGCGAGATGGTGCGCAGCACCTGGAAGATCGGATCGAGGCCGCGCATGGCCCACATCGATTGGCCGATGATGGTGCCGATCAGGATGCCGATGATCCCGGCGAGGCCGTAGCCGATGGCAACACGCTGCAGCGAGGTAAGCACGCGCCAGCCGAGGCCGATGTCCTGCGGCCCGGCGATGAAGAACGGATCGACGATGAGATCGTAGGCCTCCGTCCAGATCTTGGTCGGCGGCGGCAAGGTCGCGCCCGGCTCGGTTGCAAAGCAGTTCCCACACGACAAGCAGCAGCGTCGAGCATGACAAGCGGCGGGATCACGTTCGCTGCGACGTTTCCGAGCATCGGCATGAGCCGGGCCTGGATGAAACTCGGCTTCGGCGCCTTGAGTGTCACCACATCGGCAAGGAGCTTGGCTGGTGCGGCCTCGGCGGTCTCCGCCTTGAGGACTGTCATCGTCATTCCATGGTCTCCGTCGGCTTGGTCGGAGCCTTCCGCCGGGCAACGGCCGGCGGAAGGCATGGCTGGTTGCGTCAGACCTCGATGCGCTTGATGCTGAGGCTCTTGAGGTAAGCCGCCGGATCGGCGGGGTCGAACACCTTGCCGTCGAAGAAGGTCTCCTTGCCGCGCGAGGGCGAAGCTGGAATATCGGCCGCCGCGACCGACAGTGTCTTGGCGGCTTCGCGCCACAAGTCCTCGCGATTGACCTTGTTCACCAGCGCATTGATGTCGGTGTCGGGCTCGAACTTGCCCCAGCGGATGTCCTCGGTGACGAACCAGGCGTCATGACTCTTGAACGGGTAGGACGCGTGGTCGCTGCCAGAACTTCATGAACTGCTTGGTGCCCTTCTCGACGCGGCCGTGGCCGTAGTTGATGTCGCCGCTTGCGCGCGGCCGATGATGTCGGCCACCGGCACGTTGAACCATTGGCGCCGGCCGACGATCGTCGACATCTCCTCCTTGTTCTCCATCTTGTCGCACCACTGCTGGGCTTCCATCACCGCCATCAGCAGTGCGCGCGTGGCATTTGGATTCTTGTCGACCCATGCGGCGCGCATGCCGAGCGCTTTCTCGGGATGCTTGAACCAGATTTCGCCGGTGGTGCAGGCGGTGAAGCCGATGTTCTGGTTGACGAGCTGCTCGTTCCACGGCTCGCCGACGCAGAACGCGTCCATGTTGCCGACCTTCATGTTCGCCACCATCTGCGGCGGCGGCACGACGATGGTGGAGATGTCCTTGTCGGGATCGATGCCGCCGGCGGCGATCCAATAGCGGATCCACAGATCGTGGGTGCCGCCCGGGAAGGTCATCGCGATCTTCACCTCCTTGCCGGCGGCTTTCTTCTTTTCGAATGCAGCCTTGAGCGGCGAGGCATCGGCGGTGACCTTCGAGGTCCTTGTATTCGTTGGAGACCGAGATCGCCTGGGCATCGAGATTGAGCCGCGCCAGGATGTACATCGGCGTCGGCACGTTGTTCTGCGTCACCTTGCCGGTCGGAGATCAGGTAGGGCATCGGCGTCAGGATGTGCGCGCCGTCGATGCCGTTGTTCTCCGAGCCGAGCACCAGGTTGTCGCGCGTCGCGCCCCACGACGCCTGCTTGGACACGTCGACGTCGGGCATGCCGTGCTTGGCGAACAAGCCCTTCTCCTTGGCGATCACCAGCGGCGACGCGTCCATCAGCGCGATGTAGCCGAGCACCGCTTTCTTCACCTCAGGTCCGTGCGCTTCGGCGATGTGCACGCCGAAAGGAAACTGCGACTGAACCGAACCGATCAGCGCCGCGGTGCCGGCGGTGGATTTCAGGAATGTGCGGCGGCTGATGCCGCCGGTCTTGCTGGTTCCCTTGGTCGTCATTGCTCTGGCGTCCTTTCGCTTCGCTTGCTGGCACCGCCCTGCGTCTGGCAGGCAACAAAAAAGCCGCAGCCCGAGAGACGCTCGAACGTGTCCCCCAGAGCAGCGGCGTTGCTGTGTCGCGGCCCGTCATTGGACCGCTCCGGCGCTTCGCAAGAACCGCCGGTGTCGACAGCTCCTATTCAAGCCTCGTGCCAACCATCCGGCTCAGGCTGATTTCTGTTTATAAATCAATAGCTTGATCGAAATTATGCAGATTCCAGATGGCTTAATGAGCGTGATTCGGTGGCGCCTGCAGGCGCAGCAAGAGGAAAATTTGTGCAATGCAACAGGAGGCGCTACCGCCGGATCGACCATGCCGACAGGTGGCTGGCGATGTCGTCCGCGTCGAACGCCGGCCCGGCAAAGGCGCCGATGCCGTCGGCCGGTTCGTCTGACGCCGTGACAGGCTCCGGCTTCAGCGCATCGTCGTAGAGGTCGGGGCGGAAGACCGCCTTGGCGGTCGCCAGGAGTTCCGGCGACAGCGGTGCTTGTCCCCAGCGCACCATCTGGGCGTAGAGCCAGGCGGCCTGGACCGGGTCGGGCCGTGCCGCGCCGTTGCGGCCGATCATGAGGTAGCGGTCGCTGACACGGACGCTGCCGTCCGGCGCGACCTTCATGCGCCCGTCGAGCGTGCGGCGGATCACCTCCGCGGCCACGCCGATCCGGTTCGGAGCCGACAGCATCGCCGCGACCTCGTCGCGGTGAGCGATATCTTCGACGAAGGCTGCTGCCCGACGATGGGCGCGCACCAACCGCCGTAGCGTGTCGGCATTCTCGCCCGCCCATGATGCGCGCACAGCAAGCAGCTTCTCGGCCGCGCGCGAGAGGATGTCCGAGACGAAATGCAGGATGAAGCCGATGCCGAGATCGACCGCGATCGAGTTCCAGGGCGCGCCGACGCAGAACCCATCCACATGACGGCTGGCGAGGCTTTCGACCATGTACGGTGGCGGCAATACCACGAGGCGCACGTCCTCATCGGGGTCGACGCCGCCAGCCGCCATCCAGAATCGCAGATGGTAGTTATGAGTGGAGAACGGGAACGTCATTCCGAAGGTGAGGGGGTCGTCACCGCGTGCCTTGCGATGGGCGACGACCTGCGCCAGCGCCCGGGCCGACACCATCGGGTCGGCGATATCACCGTCCGCCGCCGCGGCAATAGCCCCATAAAGACTGGGCGAAACCGTGATGGCATTGCCGTTCAAGCCGAGCCCAAACGGCGCGACGATCGGCACTTTGACGTGGCCGAGCCCCAGGCTGGAAGCGATCGCGACGGGGGCGATGAGATGCGCCGCATCGAACAGCCCGATGTTGAGCTTGTCGCGGACGTTGGACCAGGACACCTCGCGGACCAACTCGACATCCAGCCCTTCGTCGGCGGTGAAGCCCTTGTCGACCGCAATCAGCAGCGCGGTCGCGTCGGTCAGCGGAATGAAGCCGATGCGCAGCCGCGCGTCGTGGGAACTCATTTGAACAACTCCGACGCGGTGATGACCGATTGGGCGATCTCGGCGATCTTCTTGTCCTTCGTTCATGGCCGTTCGGCGCAGGAGCGCGTAGGCGTCCTCCTCGCTGAGATTTTTCCGTTTCATCAGAATGCCCTTGGCGCGATCGATGACCTTGCGCTCTTCCAGCGCGCTCTTGGTCTGCTCCAGTTCGGTCTGCAGCCGCGAAAACGCATTGAAGCGCGAGATGCACAGGTCGAGGATCGATTTGATCCGCTCCTTCTTCAGCCCGTCGACGATGTAGGCGGAGACGCCGGCGTCGACTGACGCCTGGATCGATGCGCTGTCCGCCTGGTCGACAAACATCGCGATCGGTCGCTTCACCACGCGGCTGACCTGAAACATCTGTTCGAGCACGTCGCGGCTCGGATTCTCGAGATCGATCAGGATGACGTCGGGATCGACTGTGGAAATGCGCGCCAAGAGGTTGGCGGTGCCCTCCATGCGCACGACCTGCGTATAGCCGGCCTCGCGCAGGCCGCTTTCCAGGATGGCGGCCCGGATTGGACTGTCATCGACGATCACGATCCGAAGCGGTGAGGTGGTCGGGGCGGACAAGGAACAGGGGTCTCCGGCCGCATGGCCGCGGCTTCCTGCCCCCAATCCAAGGGGCATGCCAACCGGGTGTAGTGAAAAAATCTAAATGAAACCAACTATTTGCCAGAAGCCTGGACGCGGCCTATGGCTTGGCGGGGTCGCCCTGCCGCTTTCGGGGGCGGTCCGCCCAAAAATTGTGCACCGCACAAAAGAGCGTCAAAGCGGCGCGTGACGGCCTGCTGGACCGCCGGGAGCCGCGGTCCTATCGTTTCCATCAGGTGGTCAAGGGGGGACGGCGCATGAGACGAACGGGAGCGGCGATCCTGTTCGCTATCGGCAGCGCGGCGTTCGGTGCGTCGGCCTTGGCTCAGACGGCCGATGAGTTTTATCGCGGCAAGCAAATCCGGATCGTTGTCGGGACGACGGCTGGCGGCGACTACGACGTGTGGGCGCGGCTGTTGGCGCGGCACATGACACGCCACGTCCCCGGCAATCCGAACATCATCGTCGAGAACATGCCTGGCGCGGGGTCACTGGTCGCGACCAATCACGTGTTCAATGTCGCGCCGCGCGACGGCACCGTGATCGGAATGCCTTCGCGCTCGATGCCGGCCGCCGCCGTGATGAAGGTGGCGAACGTGCGGTTCGATCCGGTCAAGTTCAACTGGATCGGAAGCCCCGAGCTCAATCACCTGGTCCTCTTCATCAACAATGCGTCCGCGATCAAGAAGCCGGCCGATCTCCTCGAGCGCGAGTTGATCGTCGGGGCCACCGGGCTGGCGCAGGGCATCACTGTCGGACCGTACCTGCTCAGGAACGTACTGGGCATGAAGATCAAGGTCGTGACCGGCTATCGCTCGCCAGGAGACATGGCGCTGGCCGCATCGCGCAACGAAGTCGAAGCTTTTGCCAACACCATCGGCGGCGCTGCCGGTGCGCGGCGGCCATGGGTCGAGTTGGGGCAGATGCGCGTGCTGTTCAATTTCGAGCCGGAACCGGTTCCCGGCCTCGACCTCCCCACGGTGTTCGAATTCGTCAAAACCGACGAGCAGCGCAGGATCCTCACGTTTTTCGCGAGCAATGTGCTGCTCGGGCGTCCGATCATGGCTCCGCCGGGCGTGCCGGCCGAGCGCGTCAACCTGCTGCGCCGTGCTTTCGAGGCGACCATCAAGGACCCGGCGCTGCTCAAGGAGGCCGCCGGCATGTCGTTCGAAATCGCGCTGCAAAGCGGGGAGCGAATTGCCGAGCTCGTGGCGGGTATCGCATCGACACCGCCTGACATTGTCAGTCGCACCGAACGCCTGTCCCGGCCTGACTAGACCGTCGGGCCGGGCAGGGTGCAACGGCGGCGCGATCATGCCATCATTCAAAGAACGGTTTCATAAACGCCCGGGAGGCGCACGCCCATGACCATGGATGCAGTTCAGACCAGAGCCGGCCAGTTCGACGTCGAGGACATCGAATACCTTCGTCACGGCGACAAGCCGCTGTTCATTCGCTGCTACCGGCCGCACGGGACCGGCCCATTTCCCGTGATGATTGAGCTGCACGGCGGCGTTTGGACCGAGAACGACCGCACCCGCGGCAACGTTCATCACGAAGCATTTGCGAGCAACGGCATTGCCGTGGCGTCATTGGATTTCCGGCAGGGGCCCGCCGGCTATCCGAATTCGCTGGCGGACATCAATTATGCGATCCGGTTCGTGAAGGCGAATGCGGCGCGGTTCAACAGCCGTCCGGATCTGGTCGGGATTTCAGGCACCTCGAGCGGCGGTCACCTGGCGATGTTGGCGGCGATGCGGCCGAACGATCCGCGCTATGCCGCAATCCCGTTGCCTGCCGGCGCGCCGGCGGTCGACGCGAGCGTTCGTTGCGTCGCGATGTTCTGGCCGGTGATCAATCCGCTCGGTCGGCATCACAACGCCAAACGCCTGAACGATGGTCCCAATCCGCCGCCGTGGCCGCCACGGACCATGAAGCTCAGCATGGCCTACTGGGTCAACGAGCAGAACATGACAGAGGCCAGTCCGCTGCTGGCGCTCTTGCGCGGAGAGAAAGTCGTGATGCCGCCGGCGCTCTGGATTCAGAGCCGGAATGACCTGATCCACGACTATCGCGATCCGGAGTCCGGCTTCGACGGTTCTGAAGCGCCCCGCTTCGTCTCGCTCTATCGCAAGGCGGGCGGCAAGATCGACCTCGAATACTACGATGCGCCGCTGCACTTCACGAGTGACCATCCGGAATTGCCGGAATCTCAGGCGGCGATGGCGCGCGCCGTGGCGTTCACCCACGAGCACATTCCGGTTTGACGGTGACGATGACACTTCAGCGCGCAATCCACGACCTCGTCATCGCCAATCGCATCCTGGCATATCACGGCGTGTTCGACGAATACGGGCACGTCAGCGTTCGCCATCCGGGCGATCCCGGCCGTTTTCTGCTCGCGCGCGCGTGCGCGGCCGCGTTTGTCGAGCCCGGCGATATCCTCGAATTCACCCTCGACGGTGCGCCGGCGAGCGAGGACAACCGGCCGCTCTGCTCGGAACGTTTTCTGCACGGCGCGATCTACGCGGCGCGGACCGATGTGAACTCCGTGCTGTGCGCGGGCTCCGAAGACGTGCTGCCGTTCAGCATCACGGCGACGCCGCTGTGCGCGATCATCGGCACGGTCGGCGACATGGGGACCTCCGTTCCGGTCTGGGATATTGCCGAGACGTTCGGCGATGATACCGATATTTCGGTTTCAAACATTGAGCGTGCCCGCGATCTTGCGCAGCGTCTCGGTGGGCACCGCGTTGTCCTGCGACGTGGCGTCGGATTTGTCACGGCTGGACGCACCCTCAACGATGCGGTCAAAACGTCGGTCTACATCCCGAAGAATGCGCGCGCCCTTGCGCAATCGCTGGAGTTCGGTGCGATCCGGCCGATTTCACAAGGCGAGGTCGATGCGCGGTTGGCGATCGACCCGGAATCCAACGCCATGCGGCGCGGCTGGGAATATTGGGCGCGGCAAGCCGGCTGTGAGCGCTGGCTCTGATCAATACGGCACTTCGCCGATCACGGCGGTGCGCTCCATGCGGCGGCGCTCCGGATAGTAGTCGTTGGCGGCGTAGTGCTGGGTCGAGCGGTTGTCCCAGAACACGATCGCGCCGGGCGTCCAGCGCAAGCGGAATTGATATTCCGGCACCAGCGCCTGCGCGAACAAGACCCGCAGGATCGCTCGGCTCTCGTCCGGTTCGAGATCCTCGATCCGCACGGTGAATTGCGGATTCACATAGATCGACCGGCGGCCGGTGACGGGATGCGTCCGCACCACCGGATGCGAGGGATTGGGGAACAGCTCCTCCATCTTGCGGAGCTTGGCTTGATCTTCATCGGTCTTTTTGAACAACACGCGGAAGTTCTGGAAGTCGTGCACGGCGCGCAGGCCGTCGATCATCGACCGGAAGCGGGCGCTTAGTCCGTCGTACGCAGCCTCCATATTCGCCCACAGCGTATCGCCGCCCACCTTGGGCATGATCTGACAGCGTAGGATGGTGTAGCGGGTCGGGTTGCGCCGGAACGTCGTGTCGCTGTGCCAGACATCAGTCGACAACACCGGATTGTCTTTGTGGTTGTCGAGCACCAGGATTTCCGGGAACTCGCCCTGCGGGCGCATCGGATGAACTTCGAGCTCGCCGAATAGTCGGCTGATCTCGACGTGTTGTTGCGTGTCGAGGTTCTGGTCGCGCAGCACCACCACCTTGTGCTCGACCAGCGCCGCTTCAAAGGCTTTGAACGTCGCCGGATCCATGCCGTTCTTCAGATCCAAACCATGGATCTCGGCGCCGAGGCGGCCTCCTAAGCGTTCGACCTCGAAGGGGGCCGCCTTGTTGTCATTTGCCAGGCCTTCCGTGGTGACATTGACGTTCATGGCCGGCTCCTTGGATTGTTGCTGGTGGGCCGGGTTGCCGGCCTGTTGAGGCCTATTCAATCTGAAAATGAGCGCGGTGAAAACCTACTGAATGGCCGCAGCCGGGCGCTCGCGGGTCAGGTAAATCCACAACACCGCCCCGGCATAGATCGCCAATGTCGCGATATTCCGCAGCGGCTCCAGCATGGGGACCCACCAGGTTGCCAACGTAAAAGGAATCAACAGTGCGACGCCGCTGACGAAGCGCGACACCCACCATTGCGGCCGAAGCGCGCCAAACGCCACTCCCCAAACCAGATACCAGGGCCATAGATGACTGGCTGCGGTGAACATGATGGCAGCGACCAGTGCGACCGTGGCTTTGGTCAAGTGCTCGGCGGTTGCGTCTCGGGCGGCGACGGCGAGCCAATACACCGCGACGACCGGAAACGCCGCGAGCGCTATGAGATGCAGCGGCCACAGTGGAATGCCGATCAATTGTTCGGCACCGGAGACCGCCTCGCTCGGCCGCAGGAAGTACCATTCGCTGACCAGCCGGAGCCCGTCGAAGAACGAGGGCGAGCGAAAAAACAAAGCCAGCAGCGCAACGCCGATCAGCCCGGGCAGCATCATGCGCTGCAAATAACGCAGAGGCGTGAGCCGTTCTCCGCGCAGCGCCTGGATCAGGTCGATCACGAACAATGGCGCGGTCACATACTTGCATAGCGCGGATGCCATGAGCGCGATGGGCGCGGTCGCGTTGTTGCGCAGGAGCAGCAAGAACCACAAGAGCGCAGGCGCAATCATCACGATGTCGTTGTGCCCCTCGGCGATCGACTGCGAGACGCCCAGCGGAACCCAGCCAAACAACGCGATGGCAAGGCAGCGCTCGCGTGGTGACTTGTCTTGCTGCAGCCGGTCGATGAGAACGAGCGCCCCAACCCAGGCGGCGGCAATCACGCCCTTGAACAGCAGCGCCATCGCGATGGCGTTGTTCAATGCAACGAGTGCGATCAGTGCGGACAGCACGGCCCACAGCGGTCCGTAAGACATCGTCATCGGGAAATGGTCGAGCGGGAGGCCGACGAGGTCTTTGGCGGTGAACAGCGTGTGAAACGGGTTGACGCCACCTGCGATCATCCGGCCCCACGCCGCCGACAACCAAAAATCCTGAGTGAACACTGGAAAGGCGACGACGTTCGCGGCCGCAAACGCAAGCGACCAACGGAACAGCAACCGCGCCATCGCGGCATCGACGGCGTCACCATGTCGCGTGAGCATCAGGATGAGAACGGCGGCCGCGATGGTCGCGATGGCGAGCGGAATACCCTGGCTCAGCATCACCGATGCGTTGCCGGCGAACAGGCGCGAGGCGGCAAGCCAGGTGGATGGATCGGCGGTGACTGCGGCGGCCTGGCTGCCGAGGCTCTCGAAGAAGGCGCCTGCGCGCGGAAATTCGGCAGCGTTCCAGAGCGCCGCAGCCTGAAAATACGAGAGCAAGGCCAAGATCAGGTGAACGGCAAGGATGATCGTGCCGAGACCATTGACGCGCCAGCGCAGCGCTGACGATGGCGCGCTCATGCCGGCTTTGCATTCATGGTTGGCGCGGGCCGGCCCGGCGCGGCTGGCAAGCCGGCAAGGACATTGGCGCGGGCAGGGGGCTGAAGGTGCAACAGCACCAGCAAAATTCCGGTCGCAACCAGCAGGTACGACTGCACGACGTTCCAGACTGTCGGCGCCAGCAACTGCGCGGCGATGAAATAGTTGCTCGCCAGCACATAGCTCACAATCAACCACCACAGTCGGACCGGGCTGCGAAGCAGGCTCACGAGCAGGACTGCGAACACCGGGAACAACACGCCATAGTGATGTTCCCAGGCAATCGGCGAGGCGACCGTGCAACTCACGGCCATGGTGCAGAAGTCGATCATCCGGTTGGGATCGTGCTCACGGTTGCGCCGCAGGATAGCGATCAAAATGATCGCCGCCGATGAGATTGTTGTCGGCCAATAGACCCATCGATTGAATGGCGGAAACGAGCCGTCGCCCCATTCGAGGTTCCGATAGAGCTTCGGTTCGGCAATCGACATCAGACGATTGAGCAAACCATTGATGGATTGGTTCGGGTAGTAGGCCTCGCCGCGTTCGGCCAGATACGAGAGGACCGGCAGGTAGTCGACGTGGTTGTTCCAGCCGAAGACAACGATTGATGCAATAAGTCCTGCACAGCCGGTGGCGATGCAGGCGAACGCAAATCGCCACTCCTTGCGGAGCAATGCCCAGAGCACGAACAATGCATAATGCGGCTTGATCAGGCACACGATCGCAGTGAGGACGCCGCTGGCAGTCTTGTGCCCCATCGCCCAACACAGAATCGCGGCGGCAAACAAGCCGTTGATCCAGACTTGGATCTGTCCAAGCGAGAATGCCTTGACCAACGGGTAAAAGGTGAGTGCCAGACCGAACACGATCGCTGTGCGCAGTGCGACCTGTGTCGGCCGGTCGCTCAATCCCCAGTCCTGCCGCAAGCGCAGCTCGACGAGCGCCGCCGTTGCAGCCGCGGCCAGCGCCAGGAAGAAGAGCGCCACCAGGTCATTGAGCGTCGGCCAGGCATAGATGTCATGGTCGGTGGTGCGCACCCGTTCCGGCGGCGCCACGGCTTGCATGCCCATCAGTGCGAACAGGGAGGAGGGCGGGTATTGAAACTTCACGCTGCGCTCGAAAAAAACCGAGCGGTAGATCGGGGACGGATCGCCCGATCGGAAACGGTCCAGCGCGATCGCCATCGCGCCCCAGGAATCGTCGCTGCCTTCGATTTTCAGCACATCGATGCTGTGCTGCAGGACGGTCTCCTTGAATTCGGACGGCGAGGCGACCCAGATCAATCCGTTCAGGAGAAGTCCGTTCAGCAGCAGCACAATCGCCAGGCCGCGCGTCAATGCAGCCGATGAGGGGCGCGCTGCAGGAGGTGTTCTATTCACGACCGGAATTCCGCTGACGCGGCCTGGTCACGGCGCAGTCGCGGGTCGCCGCGGCTCGAGTACGTGCGCATGGGTCGAGAGTGCGCCACGAATGAGGGCCGCGAGCATCAACAACCCGCCAAACAGCCAGGCCGAGACCAGGGTTCGCGATCCAATGGCTGCAATCAGGCCGGAGTCAAGCGGCAGGATGATGACCGGCATCGAGGCGAGCGCCATACCGCCGGCCATCAACCAGCGCGTTGGGGCATCGTCAGGCAGGTCCAGGCCACCGCCCAGATACAATGCCCAAGGCAATAGCAGCAGCAAATAGTAATGCGACCACGACAGTGGGCTGGTCACGACCGCAAGCACGAGAACGATCGAGAATTCGAGCGTGCGGCGTTCGAACGACGCGCCATCGCCCGCCTGTCGATCGCCACGACGGACGATCGCTACCGCCGCCAGCAAGAATAGCGTCAGGAGGATCGCGCTGCGGACCAGCCGATGCCACAGCGGGGCGGCCAGCGGTGTCCATTCCATCAGGTGCTCCGGGCCGGATGCGAGCCGCGCCAGGAAACCGTCGATCGACTGCACGTTGAAGGCTGGCATGACGCCGCCCATGAAAGGTTCGATGCAGTTCCGGTACCAGCCGATATTGATCTCAACGCCGAAGACGGCGAGCGACAGCAGTCCCGCGCCCCCGATCGCCGTCGCTCCGCCTGCCACCATACGCCACTGACCCCGCAGCAACGCATACAAGCCAAACAGCAGCAGCGGCAGCTTGATCAGGGCGCACAGTCCAAGCACTGCGCCGGCAGCGTATTCGTTTCCGGAGCGCCAAAGCAGCAGCGCGATGACGAGGAACAACAGGACGAAATGGGTTGTGTTGCCCTCGCGCAGACCGTTGACGAGCGGGCCGCTGGCCAGGAACGACAGCGCCAGCATCGCGCCGGTCGCGGCGGTGAAATCGCCCAGGCGCAACATCAGGCGATAGGTGACGGCGATCGCGACTAGCCCGCAAGCCAGAAAGACCCAACCCGCCGCCGCCTCACCGAGGAGCGCCAGCGGCACAAACAGCCACGCCAGGATCGGAAAATTCACGAATCCGACGGCTGCGGATTCCTCGGTTTCCCAAGTGACGACTGCGCCCTCGTTCCAGAGCCGGTCGGCGGCCGGGTAGTAGGCTTTAAAGAAATCGCTGAACAGGTCGGCGGGTTCGGAGATCGACCACAGGATCACCTGCGCCACAGCACCGACGACAGCCACGAGAGCCCACGGTCCAATCCGATCCCTCGGCCAAACCGCGGTCGGGCTAGGATTGCCATAGGGTGTCATGTCCAGGAAATCTGCCAGGCGCTGATGAAGGCCACCACCATCGACACGCCGAGCCCGAGGCTCACATTGTCGCGAACGGCAAACCACAGGGGATCGTCATCGAGGACGTTCCGTCCCGCGAGCAGCCACACCCGTCCGAGCCAGAGGAACATGATGGCTGGCATCGACCAGAGCAGCAATGGGCTCCGATAGAAGTCGGCGACGAAGGCTTCGTGGATCAGGTACAGGACCATGATCAGCACCGCGCCGGCGGCCGCCGCCACGCCGAGGCCGAACACAAAGGCCAGATCGCCCGCGAGATAGCCACGGCCGTCGATCTGCTCTTTGCCGAGCGAGGCGCTCCGCCGGATTTCAGTCTGGCGCTTGGCGAGCGACAGCGACGTGAACAGGAACATCGAGAACACCAGCAGCCAGGGCGAAGCCGCCACGTCGGCCAGGTAGATTCCGTAGACCAGTCGCAGGGTGAACAAGAACGCCAGCAGGAAGACGTCGAGCACCGGCACGCGCTTGAGGCCCAAGGAGTAGGCAGCCGTGGCGGCGGCATAGACCACCAACACGAAAACCGCATGGCTGTTGACCGCGGCGGCGATCGCGAAACTGATCAGGACCCCGATCCCGCCGGCGGTCACGGCCACCGGAACTGGAAGGTCGCCACGCGCCAGGGCGCGCCCTCGCTTCGACCAATGGCTGCGGTCGGACTGCAAGTCGAGCACGTCGTTCAGCAGGTAGGTGGACGACGCCAAAATCCCGAGCGCCAGGAATCCGAGCAAGCAGCCGGTCCATGCCTCGATGTTTTGAGCCTGCCCGGCCAGAATGAGCGGCACGAACACGAGCAGGTTTTTCGCCCATTGATGCAGCCGGAGCGCCTCGATGAGGGACGGGAATACGCCCCTGCGGCCGGCAATTTGCTCGATCTGGCTGATAACACGTCCCTCCTGGTCAAGGCGCTAGCGCGCGCTCGATCGCCACCGGAATTGCATACGGCTGGGAATTGAATGGAACTAGCGCAGGTCGAGCCCCGAGACGCCGCAGCGATCCGCGCGAAGCCATGGTTCGCGTCAACGATCGCTGCTCAACGCATCGGAAATCGCCACGATTCACCATGCGAAAACAGGCGTGAACGGGCGATGAACGGAGGGGACCGAACCGAACGCGCGCCGTAGCGGATTGTATTTCGGTCACAGTGGCTGCGAGGGCTGGGCGGCGGAATTTTCCAGAGACATTCGCAGGCGGACGCACTAAAAAGAGCAGAATAAGAGGCAAAGAAGGTGGCGAACCGCCCTGCCAATAAGCCCGTGACAAGCGGGTGCAGCGTTCGCGTCGTTGGGGAAACGCATGAATGTCCGGTGGATACGGCAGGCCAACCCGCCATTGTTGCCGATAGCGCGGCGAAGCTTTTCCTTGATGGCGCCGTGGTCGCCTTCCATCAGCTTTCGCTCCGAATTCAGCGTGATGAAATCATGTGCATTGTCGGTCCTTCGGGATGCGGCAAGACCACGCTGTTGCGCTGCATCGCAGGGTTGACCGATCTGAGCGACGGCCAGTTATTGGTGCACGGCAAGCCGGTCGGTGGCCGCCCGCCCGATGGGGTGGCGATGGTCTTCCAACACTTCGGCCTGCTGCCTTGGAAGACCGTGTTCGACAACGCGGCATTCGGCTTGGCGATGGCGGGCGTCGGCCGCGAGAAGATCGAGCAGGCGGTCGGTCACTATCTCGAGCTCGTCGGCCTGACCGGTTTCGAGAGCCACTATCCCTATCAGCTCTCCGGCGGCATGCAGCAGCGCGTCGGGCTGGTGCGCGCGCTGGCCATGAACCCGTCGGTCTTGCTGATGGACGAGCCGTTCGCGGCGCTCGATGCGCAGACGCGCGAGATCCTGCAGGAGGAATTGCTTCGCCTGATGGAACGGCCCGATGAGCGCAAGACCATGGTGTTCATCACGCACTCGATCGACGAGGCGATCCTGCTCGGCGACCGGATCGCGGTGATGAGTGCAAGGCCTGGCCGTATCAAGGAATTGCTCGATGTGCCGTTCGGCCGGCCGCGCAATGTCGATGACATGCGCACCGATCCACGGTTCGGCGAAATGCGGCAACACATCTGGCACCAACTGCACACCGCGCGGCCGGCGCAATTGCGGGCGCCGAGGGAGGTCGCGTGACCACGCTCGAACAAACCCGCGTCGAGGCGCTGGCTGAGGGGACGCAGGCGCGCGATCTGGTCGACGACCGCGCGCGGGCCGAGCGGGTGGCGGCTGCGCGCCGCCGCCGCGTCGCGCTGCAGAATCTCGGGATCCGCCTGACGGCGCTGGCGATCGCGCTGACGCTTTGGCAGATCGTCGGCCTGAACACGGATCCGGTGCTGTTCACCACGCCGGTCAAGGTCGCCTTTGCCGCCGTCGACATGGTTTGGAGCGGCGAGCTTTGGCAGGCACTGTGGCCGAGCCTGATCGTCCTGGCGATCGGGCTCACGCTGGCGATCGTCTTCGGGATCGCGTTTGGTCTCCTGCTAGCCCGATTTCACATCTTCGACGTCGCGGTCTCCGTCTACATCACTTTCCTTTATTCGATTCCCTCGGTGGCGCTGGTTCCGCTGATCGTGCTGTGGGCCGGCTACGAGACCACCGCGAAGGTGATCATCCTGTTCCTGTTCGCCTTCTTTCCGATGGTGATCAATACCTATCAAGGTGTGAAGGCGGTCGACCCGAAACTTTTGGAGGTGGGCCGCGCCTTTCGCTGCTCGGAGCGGCAGCTGTGGGGCAACATCATCCTGCCGGCATCGCTGCCTTTCATCGTCACCGGCATCCGGCTGGCGGTCGGGCGCGGCATGATCGGCATGGTGCTGGCCGATCTCTACACTGCGATCTCCGGCGTTGGTTACCTGATCGTTCGTACCGCCGGTGTGCTCGAAGTCGACCGGATGTTCGTTCCGATCGTCACGCTCGGATTGCTCGGCGTCACGTTGACGGCGATCCTTCGTTACGTGGAGAAACGCGTGGCGCCGTGGACCGCTGCGTCGCAAGATGACTGACGCGGTGGAATGCCGCGACGGCGAAATCAAGAAAGGGAGGCAGGCCATGTCGAACTTTGATCGTTACCCGCGGACATGGGCATCGACGGTCCTGGGAACGTTGCTCGTTGCCACCGTCATGATCGGCGAGGCGTCGGCGCAGACCTGCCCGACCATGCGCAAGATCAACGTCGGTGTTGCGGTCGCGCCGCCCAACGTGGTGCATACCGCGCCCTACGTGGCGAAGGCGCTCGGATTGTTCGCCAAGCACTGCATCGACGCGAACATCGTCCAATTCGAAGGCGGACAGTCGCAGACCGCAAACGTCGCGGTCGCTCAGGGTTCCGCGATCATCAGCGTCAATGACGTGCTGGTCGGTCGCGGCATGAAGGTGCAGCAGATCTGGGGGCTCGCGCCACGCATGCCGCAGATCTACATGGTGCAAGAGGGCATCACCCGACCCGAGCAGCTCAAGGGCAAGCGCCTGAGCGCGACCGGTGGCGGCGTTGGCGGCTTCAACTGGCGCATGGGCCGCGCGGTGCTGCGCTCGGTCGGTCTCGACGTCAGCGATGCACAATTCATTCCGTCGCCCACCGCGGGTCGGCTGCCGGGCTTGATCGCCAATCAGGTCGACGCGGTCGCGCTCCATCCGGAAGACGTATTCCTGGCACAGCGGCAGAAACCGACATTGAACCCGCTGATTCAACTCGCCGATCTCATGCCGCTCTATATGTTCAACGCCTACGGCGCCTCGACCGCGTGGATCGAGCGCGACCGGCCGTTGCTGCGCGATACTGTTGCGGCGATGATCGAAGCCAATCGCACGATGTATCGCGAGCCGGCCAAGGGCATCGCGGCGATCGTCGATGCGACCAAGAAGCCCAAGGACGCCGTCGAATACGCGATCGGCGTCCTGACCAAGAACTGCGTTTGGTCGGTCAACGAGGGACTCGATCCCAAGCGCACGCAATGGTCGATCGACAACTCGGTTGAAAACGGCGACATCAAGCCGGAGGCCAAGCCGACGGTTGAGCAGGTCGCCAACATCGCACTGGCGCGAGAGGCGGTCGAAAAGGCCGGCGGGCGCGTCACCTTCGGCAACTGCACGACTATAACAGACAACACACGTTCAGAGGTTGACCAGTCATGAATATCCAGCCGCCGCGGATCGGACCGCAACCGTGGGAGATCGTCCGCACCAAGCTCGACCAGTCGCTGCCGTTCGCGAATATGCGGGAGACGCCATATTACCGCGACTGCGTGTGGGAGCAGTTCTCGAAGAAAGAGTATGACCGGCGCTATGCCGCGCTGCGCGCCAAGATGCGGGAGGCGAAGCTTGACGCCATCATCGCGCCGGGCGGCCCGAGCCACTGGAGCTTCGGCGGCGCCATGCTCTGGCTCACCGGCCACTGGGAGTGGCACGCGCTTGCGGCTTACGTGCTGGTGCCGCTCGATGGCGAGCCGACGCTGATCTACTCGATGGGCGGTACCCATGCGGAAGCGGTGCGGCGGCAGGTCGAGGTCGCGGTCAAGGACGTGCGTCACAGCCGCAACGGTCGCTACGCCGACATCATGGTCGAGCGTCTGCGCGAGCTGAAGCTCGAACGCGGCCGGATCGGGTTGATGGAAATCGACCCGCGCCACAACGACTACATGCCGGTCAACCAGTACAACGTGCTGCGTCATAACTTGCCGGATGCCGAGCTGGTCTTCACCAAGGGCCTCCTGCACGAGCTGCTCTCGATCCATAGCGCGGAGGAGCTCGATTGCGTGCGCAAGGCCGGCAAGCTTTGCGAGGACGCGATGAACGCCATGGTGGCGCGGGCGAAACCCGGCGTAAAGGAATATGAGCTGCGCGCCGCGGCCGGTGCCGCCATCCTCGAAGGCGGCGGCGACATCGACTTCCTGATCATCGGTTCGACGCCGATGGACAATCCGGCGCTCATCTTTGGCAATCCGCGCCCCTCGGCGCGCGAGCTCAAGAAAGGCGATATCATCAACATGGAGCTCGCCGCCGGCTATCGCGGCTACACCGCGCAGATCGGTTCGCCGATCTGCGTTGGCGAGCCGAACGACATGGTGCGGGATTTCTGGGAGAGGATCACGCTGCCCGGCTACCACAAGATCGTCGCCGAAATCGCGCCGGGCCGGCCGGTCGAGAACATGCGTCAGGCCAGCCGGTTTTTCCGCGATAACGGCTACCAGTCGCGCCCCACCCAAGTGCACGGCATCGATCTGGTGACCGACAAGCCGCACGTGGTCGCCGAGCACGTTTCGGCGGAGGATTTCGAACAGGTATTGAAGCCCGGCATGATCATCATGGCGGAGCCCAATCCGATCTCGGCCGATGGTCTGTTCGGGATTTTTCTCGGCCACACCTTCATCGTGACCGACAAAGGCTATGAGGTGGTCGACAATTTCCCGCTGGAGATCGCCGTCGCCAAGTGCTGACGGAACGTTGCTTAGCTCGCGCTGGTGGGCCACATATGCGCGCGCCAGCGCAGCGCGATGACGATCGTGAAGATCAGGCCGATGGCGGCATAGAGCGTCGCGGTGGCGGCAAAGCCGAAGCGCTCAATCAGCGCGCCGGCGGCCAGCAGGCCGACCGGCAGGCTGTAGATCGCCATCATGCGAACGCCCATGACGCGGCCGCGGAAGCGGTAGCCGGATTCGCGGACCAGGATCACCGTCAGGCTCACCATGGTGAGGCTTTGGAAGATGCCGGCGGCCAGCAGCATGGCGATGCCGCCGGGCATGCTTTTCATTTGAGCGAAAACCAACAGCAGAATATGCCACATCACGGCCGAGACGATCATCAGCCGTGCCAGCGAAGCTGAGCCGACGCGGCTCATGAGCAAGCCGCCGAGCATGGCCCCAAACGAGATACTGGCGATCAGGTAGCTCAGGCCGGCCTGGTCGGTGAGATAGATGGCTTTCGCCACGTATGGCAGCAGCCCATTGGTCAAAGGGAATGCGGTGAGGTTGAACAGCAGCACGAGCCAGATGATCGCCATCAGGCTCGGCGTGTTCCAGATATGCGAGATGCCATCGCGGAGCTCCAGCCATGCGGCGAGCGGCCCGCTGACGGCCGGGGTGTCGAGATCGGCAGCGGACTTGGTATGCGCGGAATCGGCCTGCGACGTCAGAACCGCGCTGGCCACATAGAACGACGCAATGACGATATAGGCCGGGCCCATGCCCAGCATCGCGAACAGGCCGGCACCGGTCAGCGCACCGGCAATGCGTGCGGAATCCGACGTAATGCGCGACATGCCCATCGCGCCGGTGAGTTGCTCCGCCGGCATGGTGTCGGCGATCAGGGCGGCGCGCAGGCCAAGATCGGATGGGCGCACCAGACCCATGAGGCCGACCAGGATCAGCACGATGACCGGCGTCAGCGCGCCAACGAAAGCCAGCGTCATCAGCGTCGTGGCGATGGCGGCGTAGATCGCGCGCATGCCGGTGAGAAGGTTGCGCGGACCGATCCGGTCGCTGACCACGCCGAGGATCGGCGCAATCAATGTGCCGCCATGCTGCAAGGCACCAAACAAGGTCAGCAGCACGACCGAGCCGGTTTCGACCAGCACGTACCAGCCAAGAATCAGGAATTCCATTTCGAGCGCCCAGGACGTCAGCAGATCGGCTGGCCACTGGAAGCGGTAGCTGCGGGCGCGAAACGGAGTGAGCGCGGAGGCGCGTAGCATGGCGGTCAAGCAGCGCGGCCGCAGGGTCCTGCAGCCACCCTCTCGCAGATTGGGTTGGGGATTGCCCCGGACTCGTCAGGCTGACGACGCCGTTCGGCGAACGGCGTGTCGGCATGCAGTTGCCCACAATTTCAGCAGCAAAGCAATTCGCGGTCTGAATGTTGGTGCGAGGCAGGCGCGGTCAGGCGTGCTTGATGAAGGTCCCGTTGCGCAACTCGGCAACTGCCTGTTGCAACTCCGCCTGCGTGTTCATCACGATCGGCCCGTACCACGCGACCGGCTCCTCGATCGGCTTGCCCGACACCAGCAGGAAGCGGATGCCTTGCTCGCCGGCCTGCACCGTCACCTCGTCGCCAGTGTCGAACACCACGAGCGAACGGTTTCCGGTCTGCTCGCGGACCAGCGTCTCGCCGGCGGGCGTCGCCTTTTCGGTGAGGACGCCGAACGGCTGCGACGCACCGGAAAAAACTCCGGAGCCGTCGAATACGTAAGCGAAGGCATGGCGCCCGACCTCCACCGGCAAGGTCTTGCGCTTGCCCGGAGGGACGAAGACATCGAGATAGCGTGGGTCGGCGGCGACGCCGTCGACCGGGCCCGTTTTGCCCCAGAACTCACCGGTGATGACGCGCACCCGCGTGCCGTCGTCGTCAGCCACCTCCGGGATGGCGGCCGCTGGAATGTCCTGGTAGCGCGGGGCGGTCATCTTGAGCGAGGACGGAAGGTTGGCCCAAAGCTGGAAGCCGTGCATGCGGCCGCGCTCGTCGCCGTGCGGCATCTCCTGATGCATGATGCCGCTGCCGGCAGTCATCCACTGCACGTCACCCGCGCCCATTTTGCCTTTGTTGCCGAGGCTGTCGCCGTGTTCGACGGTGCCGGCCAGGACGTAGGTGATGGTTTCGATGCCGCGATGGGGATGCCACGGAAAGCCGGCCTGATAGTCGCTCGGACGATCATTGCGAAAATCGTCGAACAGCAGGAACGGGTCGAACTCGCTGGTGGTGCCGAAGCCGAAGGCGCGATGCAGCTTGACGCCGGCGCCTTCCATGGTCGGGGTGGATTTTGCGATGCGCTTGACCGGCCGGATGGACATGATGCCCCACGGATGTGTGATGGAACCTTGGGCATCTATATGGGGTGCGCGCGCAGAAGGTCCAGTTCACGACTGAGTGACGGCCGTCCGGCGCAGGCAGAGAACGGCCTTCAATTGTCAGTGCCGCTGGTGCGAATCCATCTCGCGCGCTTGCCAGAAGCCAAGCACGCGTTGCGCGGTCGCCTGCGACAACCGCGCATATTCCTCGCTCAAACTTTCGCGCTCTCGATTTGTCAGCGATTGATTGGGGAGCCTGTTGTGCAAGATCGTACTGACCGTCAGCCAGTTCAGTCTGGCGACCCTGCATGGAATGAGCAGGCCTTCATGGCGCGGACTGCACATCAGAGAGTCGATCACTTTCATTGGAGCGGAACATAGCAACGAGAGCGCGGCGACCAGTTCATCGCATCGATAGTCTTTGCAAATTCCACGATGGTCGATTCGTGGAGCTCGCCGCGTTCGTGCATCTCCTGCACCAGTTCCTGCGCGTGCTCAAGGTTGCGCGGAGCCGTCATCTCCCAGCCGACTTCTTTCGAAACGAGGGCAAGGACGCGCTGGATATCGCGGCGGGTTTCGGGCGGAGCCACCGACAGTAATTTCGATCGGACAGCCTTGGTCGCCTGCTTCAGCAATTGTTCGAACAGATGGCTGGGCACATCGAGCCGCAGTCCCACCTTCTCGGCCAGGCTGTCGTCGCCTTCGGCTTTGACCACAAGCGTCGTGAAGCCCGCGTCGGAGAAGCGCGCGCCCGAATTTTGCGCGAGCTTGTGGATGACGTCCCGATTGCCCCGGTCCAGCAACAGGTCGGTGACAGCTTCATCGAGGTGCCGACGCCCCGAAATTGCCAGCAAGTGACCCTGGCTTTTGGTGCGAGCAATTTGAATGAGGTCGCCTGGGCCCAGACGCGTGGAGTGGGTCAGGACCGGTTCCGCAACAAAAATCACATCGTCTTTGGCGAGACGCTGAATGATCCGGGCCGGCGCATTGTCGACCAACGCCAAACGCGTGCTGAGTTCTGCCCGCGCCCGCGCCTCGATCCTTTGGATCAAAAAGCCGAGAACCTCTTCGAACACCAGAACCTGATCTTCGCTGAACCGATCAGCGCCGGCGAGAAACAGGTCGGTGACGCGCTGGAGCGTGCTGACGCATTTGTCGTGCGAGCCGCTGTGGGTCGCACGTTCGAGCTCGGAGATCAGCGAGTGTTGTGCCTTCGCCATTGCGATCATTCTCGGCCGCTCGGCCTGTGGCCGGGGATGAGCGTCGATGCTGCTCGACAATCGCTAATGGATTGCTGTCGCGATCTCACCTAAGGCGAGCATTGTGTGGCTTCGTTAATCGCTTCCTTCCGAGAACGGGAAATTCAGCGGCTTCGGGCTGTTCAATGGCAGTTCGCCACCAACGTGGTGACGCTTTTACCAACATACGTGGACAATGTACGCGTCGGATTTGGTTTTGGGGCACGGGCGCGCTGGTGAAGAACCGTGCCGCACGTCAGTCCGATTGATCCCACTCAACGCGCAAATGTGGCCCCCGTTAACGGACAGGCGGTGCCGATGCCGGACGCGGCGCTGATGGATTTGGGACGTTGGGATTTGGCGATGCCGTTTTCGGCGCCGCAGTTTTTGGCGCTGTTGCGGACTTTGCAGCGGCCTTTGGCGCCGCTGGCTTCGCGGTGGCGATCAACTTGCCATCCGCAATTCGGCTGTCGAGCTCCTGGAGGGCAGCGGCCGGATCAATGAGACCCCAGCCGTATTGATCGTCGCGGCCCTTCGGATTCAGGTTTCGCGCGGTCGAGGTCAAGACCTCGAGAACCGTTTTCGCGTCCACTGACGGATGCCGCTCCAGCAACAGCGCGGCGACGCCGCTGACATGCGCGGCGGCAACCGATGTGCCGGTGGTGAGTTGATACGTGTCGCCGGGTGCCGGGACGGTGACGTCCACGCCCGGCGCCGCGACCGCCAAATGCGGTCCACGGACCGCTTGCGTAAACAAACGGTCGGTCTCATCGGTCGCGGTCACGGCGATGACATTCGGATCGGCGGCCGGATAGAGCGGCGGCGACTTCGCACCCATGTTGCCGGATGCTGCGATCAGGATGACGCCTTTGGCCGCCGCGTTGCGCATGGCGAGTTGGATCATCGGATCATAGGGGCCGGCGAAGCTCATATTGATGATGCGCGCGCCCTTGCTGATCGCCCATTCGATGCCGGTGATGATCTGCCGCGTCGTCGCTTCGGGCGATTGCCGGGCCGAGGTGCTGAAGGCATGGACGGCCAGGATGCGTGCCCCGGGTGCGATGCCGAGAAGTTTGCGGTGCGAGGCGATGGCGCCCGCCATGCCGGTGCCATGCGAGTGCGCTTGCTCCGGCCGTCCGACGGCATCGTAGTGCTCGACGATCGCACCGGCGAGATCGGGATGATCGGCGTCGATCTTGGAGTTGATCACCGCGACCAATACCTCTCGGCCGGTGGCGACCTTGTGAACTTCGGTCAGCCTGAGTTTCTCGACCGTATACTGATCCGGGGAGCCGGCGGCGCTCTGGGTGTCGGACGCGGTGTCTTGAACGATGCGGTAGACGTAGTTCGGCGCGGCGATGCCCACCCGCTCCGATTCCAACGATCGCACCACATCCGACACTTGCCGACCCGGTGGCAGGCTGAACTGATAGAGGGTGCCGCCCGTCAGCGCGCTGGTCTGTGCGCTGACCACGGTCAGGCCCAGCCGTTTCGCGGTCGCGTCGACGGACTGCCGCGAGACGTTGGGGCCGACATGGAACACCATTTCGGTCGCGACGAAACGCGTCTCGCCGGCCGGCGGAACACCGGTGAAGCCGACGCTGCCAGGGAAGGGGCGCGGCGGCAGGCGCAGCCGCGCGACATTGATCTCGCGGCGATGGTCGAACCGAATCTTGCCGCGTTCGACTGGATCTCTCGCCTTGGCGATTTTGTGGACGGCCCGTTTGTCGGGAATTGCGTTCGCTTTCGCGGATTTGAGGTCGCCAGCTTTGCCGAGCTTGTCTTTGCCGAGCTTGTCCTGAGCCAGGTTACCTTTGCCGAGTTTGTCCTTGCCGAGCTTGTCCTGAGCGAGGTTACCTTTGCCCAGCTTATCTTTGCCGAGCTTGTCCGTTCCCAGCTTGTCTTTTCCGAGCTTATCCTTGCCGAGTTTGTCTTGCGCCAGTTTGCCCTGACCGAGCTTGTCCTTGGTGAGTTGATCCTTGCCCAGTTTGTCTTTGGTCAGTTGTCCCTTCGAGAGCTTGTCCCGTGTCAGGGCGTCCTTGCCAAGCTTGTCGCGGGTGACGAGGTCCTTGGCCTTGCCCTGGGGCAGCCGGTCCTTCGTGAGTTTCTCGAGCCCACCTTTGCCCTTTGCCGCCTTACTGATCGCGTCCTTGGCCAACGGATTTTTGGTGACCTGGCCTTTGGTCAAAGCGCCTTTCACATTCGGCGCGACTTGTTTGCCTTTCACCACATTGGCCGGCCCTTTGCCGGGCGCGACTTTGCCTTTGCCTTTGTCGATGACTTGACGCAGCACATCGATGCCGAGTTGCGCACCGGCGCGATCCTGCCAGAGCGCCAAGGCGCCGAAAAAAACCAGCGCGACCGCTCCGATTCGGACCGATCGCGTTGAAATCACGTGCCAATCCTGGTTCATGACTTAGCTCTGTGGAACCGTCAGTAGGGCGAAATTGCGCCGACTTTACGTCTGGCGGTGGCGGCTTGGCGAGCCGGTCGGCAAAGGAGGGCTCGGCGGATGGCTCAAACCGGCCAAGTTTCGAGACGGTAGGCTGAATCCCAGAATACCCACTCCAACTGGGTCGCGCGCGTGAACGCGCGATGCATGCGATCGCGCAACGCCTCCGAGCCGAGGGCGGCGGCTTCGTCCGTGGCCTCGATGGTTGCCCGAACGGCCGTGTGGAATTGCTCCCCGGCATAGGTATCGATCCAGGCCTGGTAGGGATTGGCCGCGGCGGCGCGCGCGTGGATGTCACGTCCGACCTCCGCATAAATCCAGAAGCACGGCAGCAGCGCACCGAGGAGCACTTCGTAAGGCTCAGCATAGGCGGTGGCCAAAAGGTACGACACGTAGTGATGACACGCCGGCGAAAGCGGTGTGCCGGTGAACACCTCGGCGGTGATGCCGTATCGCTCGAAGAACGATCCATGCAGCGCGCGTTCCACCACGATCGCGCCCTCCGCCGACTTTGCGAACTGGATCAGGCGCTCCGGGGAGGGCGCTTTGGCGGCGGCCAGAGTCAGCGCGCGCCCAAAGCCCATCAGATAATGCGCGTCCTGGGTGATGTAGTGCTTGAACCGCGCTTCGCTGAGCGTGCCAGCCGCGAGCTCGGCATTGAACGGCATGGTGCGGATGGTTTCATAGGCGCGCGCATTGCGGCTCCAGGCTGCTTGCGAAAACGAGGCGGGGTTTGTCATGTCGAAGGCGGTCCCTGAGCTGATCACGATATGCGCCGTCGAAAGACGAGGCTGAGATTGTTGGCTGGCATGGCGACGCGCTCGACGAAATCGAAGCCATGCTCGGCCGCAAGCTTCACGACATCGCCGACATCGCGCACGCCCCACTGCGGATCGCGCGCCCGCAGGCTCGCGTCAAACGCCGCATTGCTTGGCGCGGTGTGAACGCCGTTCTCCTTGAACGGCCCGTAGAGATAAAGTGCGGCTGCGGCGGGAAGCCGCCGTGCTGCTCCCGCCATCAGGCCCTGCGCCGCCGACCACGGCGAAATGTGGATCATGTTGATCGCAACCACGGCATCCGCCTTGTCGAGCGGCCAGTCCGATGCCGTCACATCGAGTGCAGCGGCACGCGCAGATTGGCCAGGTTCGCGGCCGCGCGATGGGCCGCGATGCTGGCCAGGGCCGCGGGATCGGGATCGGTCGGTTGCCAGATCAGGTGCGGGAGGTGCTCGGCAAAGAATGCGGCATGTTCGCCGGTGCCGCTCGCCACCTCCAGCACGGTTCCGTGGCTGGGCAGAATCCCGCGCAGCACGGCCAGGATCGGCTCGCGGTTGCGCGCGACCGCGGGCGAGGTTTGCGCGGCAGACGAGGGAGCGGTTTCCATGGCGACCGCACCATAAGCGTTCCCCGCGCGCAGGCAATTCGATTTGCCGGCGGCGCGTCCGCGCTATACTGGCGGCCTCTGTACGAGGAGAACGTCTGCATGCGACCGTTCGAGGGTATCCGGGTTATTGACGCCACCCACGTATTGGCGGGGCCATTCGCGACCTATCAGCTCGCCGTTCTCGGCGCGGATGTCATCAAGGTCGAGCATCCCGACGATCCCGACCAGAGCCGCTCGCAACGGTACCGACAAGGCGCTCAACGACCGCAATATGGGCACCGCGTTCCTCACTCAGGCGTCGAACAAGCGTTCGATCACGCTCGACCTGAAGGACGAAGCGGATCGCGACGTCTTGAAGAAGCTCGTGGCAACCGCCGACGTCTTTGTCGAGAACTATCGCCCTGGCGCCTTCGAGGCGCTTGGTCTCGGCTACGAGGCGTTGTCGAAGATCAATCCGCGGCTGATCTACGCGTCGTTCTCGGCGTTTGGGCAAGACGGGCCGCGCGGCGGGCAGACCGCCTACGATCACGTCATCCAAGCGACCTCGGGCATCATGGCGATGACCGGCACGAAAGACGTGCATCCGGTCAAGCTCGGCTCGCCGGTGGTCGACTATTCGACCGGCATGACCGGCGCGTTTGCGCTGTCAGCGGCGTTGTTCCAGCGCGAGCGAACCGGGCGCGGCCAGCGCATCGACATGGCGATGCTCGACGTGGCGATGATCCTGATGAGTTCTCTGCTCACCGGCTATTTGCGCAACGGCACGCATCCCAAGCCGCACGGTAACCGGCACCCGCACGCGACCAACGGTGCGTTCGAGACCAAGGACGGGTTGGTGATGCTGGGTGCGAGCAACCTGCGCCAACAGCGCCGGCTATGGACGCTGCTCGGGCGCCCCGACATGATCAAGAACACCAACGACGAGCGCGACGCCGATCATGCGCGTGAGATCGCCGCGCTCTCCGAGATCATGCTGACGCGCACCGCCGACGAGTGGGAGACGTTCCTGCAGGCGAACCATGTGCCGGCGGCGCGCGTGCGCACCATGGGCGAGGCCGTGGCCGATCCCCAGCTCGCAGCCCGCGGCGTTATCCATCGCCATACCCATGTCGCCGGCATCGACGGCGGCTTCGGCGTGCCGCTGGCGGCGTTCAAATTCGCCCATGGCGGTCCGCGGGTCGACACGGCGCCTCCGGCTCTCGGCGAGCACAACGACGCGATCCGGCGCGAGCTGTCGCAAGGGGGCTAGTGTCCCGATTCCGAAGTTCGTACGATCTCGCGGCGGGATTTGATACGAACTTCGGAATCGAAGGACACTAGCAACTCCTTGATTTCTAGTGTGGCTTGGGTTCAGAAGTCCGCAACTTGGACTCGCCGCGATAGTATTGCGGACTTCTGAACCGCCACACTAGAGCGAACCGCGGATTCATGCTCTGAACGGCAGGCGCGTGCATCGCATTTGCCGATCGCAGCCCACCCCTCATCCGTATTTGTGGAATTGCTCGATGCCTCCTGCCAATAACAATGACCGGCGCATCCCAGCCGCTGCGATCCTCGCGTACATGGTCGACGCGTTCCGCGCCTGCGGGCTGCCTGAAGCCGATGCCAAGACCGTCGCTGGGGCGATGCTCGACGCCGACCTGTCGGGCTCCGACGCGCACGGCATCTTCCGCCTCGCGGGCTATGTGAAGCAACTCAGAGCCGGCCTTTTCAATACCCGTGCGAACATCAAGGTGATCGAGCGCAGTCCGGCCACGGCGTTGGTCGACGGCGACAATGGCATGGGCCACCTGGTGATGACCTTTGCCGCCAATCTCGCTGTCGAACTCGCACGCGCCTCGGGCATCGGCTGGGTCGGTGTCCGGCGCTCCAACCATTCTGGCGCCGGCTCCACCTACGCGACGATACCGCTGGCGCACGGGATGATCGGAATTTACAGCGCCGTGTCGGCCTCCAACTTCATGGCGCCGTGGGGTGGCGCCGAGCCGTTGCTCGGGACGAATCCGATCGCGGTGGCGATCCCCGCCGGCCAAGAAGCTCCGGTGGTGTTGGATATTGCAACCTCGGTCGCCTCCAATGGGATGATCCGCACCTACGCCAACCAAGGCAAGCCGTTGCCGGAAGGCTGGGTCATCAGTCGCGAAGATGGGCAGCCGATCACCGACGGCAATCGGCTCGACGAAGGCATGTTTGTTCCGGTCGGCACCTACAAAGGTTCGGGCCTCGCCATCGTGCTCGGATTGTTGGGTGGGCCGCTCAACCGCGCGGCCTTCGGCCGGGACGTGAAAGACACCAACGCGCCGCAGGAGCGCGAGACCAACACCGGGCATTTTGTGGTCGCGCTCGATCCGGCGCGGTTTCTGCCGTTCGAGACCTTCAAGTCCGAGATGGACCGGCACATCCACGATCTTGCTTCGTCAAAGAAATTGCCCGGCGTTGATGAGATCCGCATTCCCGGACAAGGCCGCGTCGCGCGTCGCGCCGAGCGGCAGAAGAACGGCGTGCCGCTGGCGGCCGGGCTGATCAAGCAGGTCGATGACCTGGCGAAGACGTTGAACATCACGCCGCTCACGGCGCGATCATGAGCGACCCTGGATCATCGTCCGCAGGGTCTCCGTTCTGGCAGTTCTCGCTCCGGCTCTATCGGCTGCCCAAGGTCGCCGACGCTTGCATCGCGCTGCAGGAGGAAGCCGGCGTCGACGTGAACCTGCTGCTGTTCCTGCTCTGGCAAGCGCGGCAGCGCCGCCGCCTGTCGGCCGCCGACGTCACAACGCTCGATACGCAGATTGCGCCGTGGCGGGATCTGACAGTGATCCCGATGCGCCGCATGCGGCGTGCCTTGAAGTCCCCGCCGGGGCTCGTCGCGCCGCCCGCGGCCGAGGCGTTCCGCAACCGGATCAAGGCCGTGGAGCTCGAAGCCGAACGGCTGCAGCAGGAAGCGATGTACGCACTCTCGGCGCTCGGCGCGGACGATAGCGAGCCGGATGCCGCGGCGCGCGCCAACCTCGCAGCCTATGAGGCCAGCCTGCATGTCAGATTTTCTCAACCTGTGGTAACCACGCTTCTGGACGCGTTCGTGTCGGTATCCGACTGAGTCTCTGCCTCGCTCGCGAGGAATTGACCGTGGAAACCATGCGTTTTTCCTCTGGCTTTCAATGTGTTATTCGATTGTTAAGGGTATGGTCTTGAATGTGCCTTGATCCTCAGCGATTTCCTGTTGTGGTTCCAACGGCTTATGTTTTTGCCGAGGAGGGGGAATGATCCTGCGCGCGGCTGTTGTTTCTGTTCTGGTGATCGGTTTGGCGGGAGCGTCAACCGAAGCGCCGGCGCAGTTCTTCCCTCCGGGCCCGCCGCGAATGGTGCCGCCCCTGTTCCAGCCTTTGCCGCCACCTGCGGACGCGGATAACGACGACCAACTTCCAGCTTACGATCCGCCGCCCGGATACGACGCGCGGCAGCCGTCCAACCCGTATGCACGGCCGCGCCGGACCTACGAGTCCGAGGCGCTGCCGCCGCCAGGCCCTTATGGCGCTGCCCCGGGTTACCCGCCCGCGCGCGAGCCTGCCTACAATCCACGGCCGGGTGAGAGGGGCTATCGCGAAGCTGCGCCCGGGTACGACACCAATCAGCGCGGACCAGCCTATGACCCGCCTCCGGGAGACCGGGGTTTTCGGGAGGGTCCTCCACCCGCGTACGATCCCTATCAGCGCGGGCCGGCGGCGAGGCCCCAATACGGCGCCGTACCGCCCCAGCAGGACGATGGCATGCGTCCGCCCATGATCATTGGACCTGGACCTGGGGCGGGGCCGGCACCGGCGCAGCCCGGTTCAACCGATCCCGAGATCACCTCGCGCCTGCCGATGGACGATCGCCCGGAAACCGGGCCGCGCAAGGAATTGCCGCCCCAGTTCCGGCGCACGATGGTCGAGTACCGTACGCGAGAGCCGGCCGGCACCATCATTATCGATACCGCCAATACCTACCTTTACCTGGTGCTCGGTGGCGGGAAGGCGATGCGCTACGGCATTGGTGTCGGACGCGACGGCTTTACCTGGACCGGAGCGGAACGGGTCTCCAGGATGGCTGAGTGGCCGGACTGGCATCCGCCATCGGAAATGATTGAGCGGCAGCCCTACTTGCCGCGCTTCATGGCCGGAGGCGAAGGCAACCCGCTGGGCGCGCGCGCCCTGTATCTCGGTAAAACCCTTTACCGCATCCATGGCACCAACCAGCCGTCGACCATCGGCACGTTCGTGTCGTCCGGCTGCATCCGGCTCACCAACGAAGACGTCGCCGACCTGTATCAGCGGGTGAAGGTTGGCACTCGGGTGGTGGTCCTTCCGGGCAAGCCGCCCGCAGCCGTTTCGACCGCGCCGGGTCGGCCTCCCGCGCCGTCCGCGCAGCAGGCGGGCCCTGGCCTGCCACCCGTGCGGCAGCAGGCGGAAAATTATGGCGAGCCAATTCCGCTGCAGCCGCCAGCCGTCATCCAATCCCGCTGACGGTTTTGCCCGAATCAGTCTGCAATGCCCGGCCATGCGCCGGGCATTTTTCTGAGTTGCTACCGTATTTACTTGCTCGAAGGCGGTGCCGGCTCGGCGATCGAAACCAAATATTAATAACTTTCGCGCGAAATCCACGCTTGGTGTTGCGAATAAGGCACTGGGATCAAACAAAAACTGACATTTCCACACCCCACATTAACTTCAAATTGCTTTGGGCAAGTGTGACGCTAACGTGTTTTAACCGGGGCACGGTTAGAACGGCATCGCGGGGTTAAGCGCACGCCGAGTTTGTGTGATTCGCGGCGCAGTGGATTTAGAGGGGGCAATGATGCGAGGCATTCTCCGACTTTTGGTGGCATCTGCTGCCATTGCCGTGTCGCCGGCGGTCGTCAATGCGGCCGACATGCCGGTCAAGGCGCCGATCGCGGCGCCGGCCAAGATCGAGTACGGCAATATCTACTTCGGGTTCGATGCGAACTCACACCACAGCTTGGCCGGTTATGCGGGCATCCTGTATGCGCCATCCGGCATGCATCAGTCCGGTGTTCGTATTTCCGTCTTCGGTCTGGGCGGTCGATACGAGTATCACGGCGGCAGCGGCGAGGAGTTCCGGGGGCGCTTCGTGTCGACGGACGCCCTGATCGGCTGGAGCCATGTCTTTCACAACGGTGCGGTGACCCTGGCGATCGGCGCCAACTACCAAAATCATCGGGTGCGGCCGTTCGATGCCAACAATTCGGTGCAGGGAGGCGAACTCGGGTTTAAGGTCCAGGCCGATGTCTGGGTGAACCCGACCCCGCTGACCATGGCCTACGCCCTGGGTTCCTATTCGACCGCGTTCAATACCTACTACGCGATCGGGCGATTGGGTTACGATTTCACTGGCGGCCGCCAGATCTTCTTCGGTCCGGAAGTCGGTGGTTTGGGTAACGACCGCACCGACCAGGTCCGGGTGGGAGCGCACGTGAGTGGCGTTCCTTTCGCCGGCGGCAAAGTGACGTTGTCGGGCGGCTGGCTGCATGAGCGCGGCGAAGGCGATGGCGCTTATGTCGCGGGATCGATCGACTTCAGCTTCTGACACCAAAATCGGTGACTGGTTTCGTGTGGCGGCGCCATTGGCGCCGCCACATTGTTTTTGTCGACCGAGCATGACCGTCCTCCGCTGCATGTGATGCCACGCTAGTGGAGTGGATTTGACATTCGCTACCCACCTGGCAGCAAGCACGCGATGCGAATGTCAAATCCAAACTCCACTAATAGCAGCCTATACTTGCTAGTGGTTCTTGGATTCTAACATTCGCAAAATCGTCCGCGGAAATGGGATGCGAATGTTAGAATCAGACCACTAGCGAGATCGTCGGGTCACCGCTTCTCCCACATGGGGGAGATCGCAAAATCGTTGGCGATCCAGACCGTCGATTTGTCGCGATGTTGTCTTCGCTATCATAGGCAAGCTTGGCGAAGCGGCCGGAGCCGGCGCCTCGCGCGACTTCGCTTATCTGCTTCGCTTGCCGCGCTCACCAGAGCGTGACGTCGCCAGATATTTGGCCGTCGCTCGATGCGCCCAAGCTTGCACGCTCGAAGCAAGCTCTCGTGTTGTGCCATCGCGTCGTGCGCGGGCAAAAAACGTTTCGCCGTCGACGCTGTGCCAAGCATTGCTCTTGCGCGGTGGGCGTCTTCACGCGGAGTCGGTGATGCGCATGCTGCTCGCACCGTATGAGATCGACCTCGCGTGGCCGCGGTAAGCTCGTTCCATGCGCCAGTAACATTAATCCAGCGGCGCTTGGAACGAACGATCTCAGGCTATTCACCATCGCGAATAGGCTCGAGCGCCGAGCAATTTGAAATTCGCGCAACGTATTTGTTCGAAAGTGGGCAGTACAGGCGCCAGTTAATGATTAAGATTCACTGAGGTTTTTATATTCAATTGCGTTTCGTTAGTTGATCTTTATCCATACCCCCGCTGCTTAACAAAAAGTAAACCTTGTCAGCGGGATAGCGTCGATGTCGGTTTTCCTTCCAAAAGTGTGCGCGCGAGCGCGGACCGAAGTTGTCGTGAACACGGTGCTCTTCATCGTCACGATGGCAGCCTTCGTTCTGTTCTTCGTTGAAAACTACATCAATAGCCAGAACGTGCTCAGTCGGTTCGTTCCGGGCACCGGCGCTGAACGCGCCGTCTACAACCTCATCTTCGCGGTGTTCATGTTCGGCAGCTTCACCTACCAGGTGTCGCGGCTGTGGTTCTTTTTGAACCTGCGAAAGCGAGTTCGGATCGCGGAGGAGAACCTCCAGCAGTTCCAAGCGCGCGGTGCGAACGCGGCGCCTGGCGTTGAGATCGTGGTCCCGAGCTACCGTGAAGAGCCGCACGTCATCTGGCAGACGCTGATGTCTGCGGCGTTGACCGACTATCCGCATCGACGGATCGTGCTGCTGCTGGACAATCCGCCCAACACCAGCGATCGCGCCGAGCGCGACACGCTTCTGGCATCCCGAGCGCAGGTTGATGTGGTGAGCGACATGCTTGCGCCGATGGCGCAGAGCTTCGCTGCCGTTGCCGCCGAGTTCGGCGATACTGCGAAGATTTCCGCAAACGTGGCGTGGCGGTGGAAGCCGCCGCCCGGCTGCACGACCAAGCGTCGGCATGGCTCGACGATATCGCCGCCCGGGTGGAGAACGGCGCATTCGGCGGAGCTGACGACCACACGCGCAAATTCTTCGTGCGGAGCATTTTGCGGGAGTCAGCCGAAACCCACAGCCGGCGAGCTGCGGAGCTGCGGACCGCTCCGCATGATGTCCAACAGATCGCGGCGGAGTTCGCGTATCTGTCGACCCGCTTCAAGGCCGACGTTTCGCTGTTCGAACGCAAGCGATTTGTGAATCTCTCGCATCTGCCGACGAAGGCGGCCAACCTCAACTCCTATTTCTCGATCATGGGGCGTCGTCTGGCGGCCGTTCCCGGCCCGAAAGGTCTGGAACTCGTCGACCAGTCCGAATGCGTCGATCTGTCCGCGTTCGAACTGGTAGAGCCGCCGGACGCGAAGTACGTGGTCATCCTGGATGCGGACAGCTTCCTGTTGCGCGACTACCTGACCCACATGGTCGCCGCGATGGAGGGGCCGGGCAACGAGCGCGCGGCGGTGATGCAAACGCCGTACACGTCGATCCCGAATACGCCGCATATCCTCGAGCGTACCGCCGGCGCCACCACCGACATCTACTACTACGTGACCGAGGGCATGAGCTTTGCCCGCGCCGGCTTCTGGGTTGGCGCCAGCGCCACCATTCGCCGGCAGGCGCTCCTGGACATCGTCACGTATCACCGTGAGCGGGGATATGATTTCCCCGTCTACATCCAGGACAAGACGGTTATCGAGGACACCGGCGCGACGATCGATCTGGCGCGCAAAGGCTGGACCGTCGAGAACTACCCGGCGCGTCTGTCGTACAGCGCGACGCCGTCCGACTTCGGCGCCTTGGTCGTGCAGCGCCGGCGCTGGGCCAATGGTGGGCTGATCATTCTGCCCAATCTTCTGGCTTACGTGTTCACGCGACGGCCGAGCCCGCGCAATCTTCTCGAAGCGGCATTGCGCATCCACTACCTGATCATGCCGGCCTGCATCTCGATCTCGATGCTGCTGATGCTGGTGTATCCGTTCGACTTCAAGCGCGTGAGCAGCTGGATCTATGTGACGCTGCCGCCGTACCTGTATCTGGTCTGCCGAGACCTGGTGCACACCGGCTATCGTCGGACCGACATTTTCCGTGCCTATGCGTTGTTCCTGATCTTGCTGCCGGTCGTGCTGACCGGCGTCAAAAACTCGCTGCTGCAACTGCTGTTCGGGATCAAAGCGCAGTTCGGTCGCACGCCGAAGATCGAGCATCGGACGGCGGTTCCTCTGACGGTTTCCGCCGCGATCATTGCGCTGTTCAGCTGGTCCGTTTCGATCTTCTGGGCCGACGTCACTCGCGGTGACGGACTGCATGCGATCTTCGCGCTCTCGAACGTGCTGGCGCTCGGCTACGGGCTGGTGGCGATGATTGGTCTGCGGGCCATCGGCCAGGATTTCGTCTACGCCGTCTCGAGCGCCGCCGTTGCGGTCTGGAGGAAGCTGGTTCCTGGTACGACGTGTGCCGGAGCCAGAGCCGGTCCTGGTTGCCAGCATGCCCCAGCTCAAGGTGATCTCGGCAGATCTGGCGCCGCCACTGCAGGCCTTGGCTTCGACGGCCAATGGTGTGGGATCTCGACGCGACGCGAATGTTGCGGCCATGCCGGATGTCGCGAGTGGTCCGCTTCAGCCCACCGAAACGGCTTCGCTGCTGGAAAACAGCATGCCGAGCCAAGAACGACGTCACGCCGGCTGAGCGGTCGTGTCACGCCAATCGGCCAATACAGGAGTTACGATCATGATGAAACGAACTGGTGCTACCTTTGCGCTGATCGCGACAACGCTCCTTGTGCCGTTGTCGCCGGCGGCCGCTCAATGCGTCGACAACGCGCTCGGGACCAGTCGGGTTCTGACGGTCAATCCCCGGACGTTTCCGATGGTCGGTCGCGCCCAGTACCGGGAGTCTCTTCCGCTGCGACCCCGTGAGGTTGTGCTGACGTTTGATAACGGTCCGTCTTATCCGTACACCGAGACCATCCTGAAGGTGCTGGCCGCCGAGTGCGTCAAAGCGACGTTCTTTGCCATGGGCAGCAATGTCGCCGAGGATCCGGAGCAGGTCCGGCGGATCGTGCAGGACGGGCATACCATCGGCGTGCAGGCCTTCAATCCCGTGTCGCTGACCAGTCTTCCTCAGGCTGAAGCCACGAAGGAGATCGACGACGGGATCAGCGCGCTCAACAAGGCTTTGCAGGTGAATCGTGCAACGTCCTTTTTCCGGGCGCCGATGCTTCAGCTGTCTCCGCAACTGGCTCGATCCGTCATTTCGCGTGGAATGATGGTGTGGAGCATCGATGTTGATTCCCGCGACTGGAACGACGCGTCCGAGGAGCAGATCGTTGACCAGGTCATGAAGGGCCTTGAGCGGTTCGGCGGTGGGATCGTCGCGATGCAGGACATCCAGCCTGCAACGGCCCGGGCGCTGCCTTTGCTGCTCGAGAAACTCAAGCAGCAGAAGTACCGGATTGTTCATGTCGTCCCGCACCAACCGCAGGCCAACGCCGGCGCGAAAAACGTACGGGTCGGAGGCAAGTGATTCGGGCGTTCGCGACGTCCACATTGCATAAGCGTCGGCTGTGCGGTTCGGGTACGGAGTAACCCGAATCGCCTGGTAGAGTGGGGCGGCAGAAGCGCCCGAGCTGATCCTGAGGTCTTGGAACTATGCCGCTCACTTCTCTCAAGCGAACCTTGCGCGCGACCGTCGTGCTGATTGGGTGCGTGAGTAGTTGTGGGCAGGCGCTCGCGCAGAACGCTTGCGCACTGTCGCAGGCTTTCAATGATCCTCATGCGGTCATTCACGATGATCGCTCGCTGTTTTGGGTCAGGCCGTTGCAGGTCGACGCCGACGGCGCGCCGAACGCCTATCATCGCGACGATCCGCACGGGAAGCGCGGCTTGGCGATCGAGTACATCGGCAACGGCATGACGATCTACCGAAACGGCGAGCCGATGACGTTCGAGCTTGACGAAAAGAACAACACCGCGTGGCTTTCGATTTATCGGAAGATCGTCGCCAATGGCTGGCGGGCGCCGGCTGGCTATTCCGTCGATATTTATGGCGTGGCGCGCGACGAAAGCGGCAAGGTCTGTGTGGCGCAAGGCGGCAGGCTCATTTCATCGACCAGCTTGCAGATCAATCCGGAATTGCGGCAGTGCAATCAGAAGCGCTATATCGACGCGCTGAAGTTTCCCGGCTTCGTGGTTCCGAACCGCACCTCCGAGGAACAGTCGGTACCGAATGCCGATCCCGAGGTGGCTCCGCCGTTTGCGGAACGCGGCTTAGGTCGCGGCGACTTGGCGGTGGTCTACAATCCGCAGACCGGTCGTTGGAAGGGCGCGCTTCTCTACGATACCGGGCCGCGTCATTTGTTGGGCGAAGGCTCGTTGCGGCTGGTGATGAATCTGCGAGGCCTCCAGCAAGTACCCAAAAACGCAATCCAGACCAACTCGCTCGGAATCGTTGAGACGTTCACCGTGACCTTTCCCGGTAGCGTCGCCGATCTGGGGCCGATGTCCTCGTGGACGCCCCAAAAGGTCGAAGCGGCGGCGGCTGAACGCTTCAAGGCATGGGGCGGCGGGTCATTGACCGGCGCGTTGCAGCGCATGTTCGCTTGCGCCCAGCAATACAAGAACGACAAGACGAGCGAGCCTGCCACGCGTTAGCGCGCCATCCCAAGTCGCGCTCAAAAAAATGACCACGATCCGATCGAATGATCGGATCGCGCTCACGCATGTCTGTGTCTCGCACAATCGAGAAGTCCAAGTCGGCGGTATTAAAGTTAAAAGGCGAGAGTCGATCGCATTCATCAGTTCTTCCTGGAACGGCCGACAGAAATAACGACATAGTAGCTTCGGAAAACCAAGTGTAGACCGGAGCGACTAAGATGAAGAAGACCGGATATTTCGGAATCGCTTTGGCTGGCGTTCTGATTGCTGGAGCGTCCAGCGCCATCGCCGCGCCCAGTTGCGCGCGCAACCCCAATGCTCTGAACACCAGCCGCACCATCACTGTGTCGCCTGCTGACTTCCCCTTGGTCGGCAAGGAGCAGTATCTTGAGACATTGCCTTTGCGAGACCGCGAGGTCGTGCTGACGTTCGACGACGGTCCGATTCCTGCGACCACGCCCAAAATTTTGGAAATTCTCGCGGCGGAGTGCGTGAAGGCGACCTTCTTCATGCTTGGAACGAATGTCGCGGAAGCGCCCGACCTGGCGCGTCGCGCGTATGACGAAGGCCATACGATCGGAACCCACACGTTCAGCCATCCCGCGCTCGCCAAGATTCCCGCCGACAAGGCGCGGCAAGACATCGATCGCGGCATTGAGGCGGTGACCGAGGCGCTTGGTCAAAAGCGCCGGTTGGCTCCGTTTTTCCGCGCGCCCTATCTGTCGATCACGCGTGACGTGGAGAGGCATGTCGTGTCGCGCGGACAGATGGTCTGGAGCATCGACGCCGATTTACTGGATTGGACGTTCACCACGGCCGACAAGCTGATCGAACGCAGCATCTCCGAGCTCGATCGCGTTGGCAAAGGCATCCTGCTGCTGCACGATATCAAGGCGGTCACGGTGCGCGCGCTTCCGACTTTGCTGGCAAGGCTCAAGCAGCGCGGCTTCCGTGTTGTGCACGTCGTGCCGTCGTCGGCGATCCAATCCACCAGTATCGCCCCGACGTCGAAAATCGTCCGCTAAGCGCGAGTGCGCGCTAAGGCGTGTACCGTCCGCCGATGACCGGCGCGCTCACGCCATGCCCAGGCAGGTCCCACACGCCGGCGCCGCCGGGGTTTTTGTCGGCGCCGATATTCGCATCGATCAGGCATGGCCTGCCGTTGGCGATCGCCGCGCGCACGGCATCGGCGAGATCGCCGGGGCGATCGACGCGGACGCCGTCGACGCCCGCCGAGCGCGCCATCGCCGCAAAGTCCGGATTGTAGGGCGCGCCAGTCGCCGGATCGCGGAAATCGGTCGCCAGCTCCCGTCCGCCGAGATAGCCGCGTTGCAGGCCGCGGATTGAGGCGTAAGAATAATTGTTCCACACCACCCAGACCACCGGCAGCGCGTACTCGACCGCCGTGCCAAGCACGTTGGCGTGCATGAAGAAGGCGCCATCCCCGACCACGGCGACGCACGGCCGATCTGGTGCTGCAAGTTTCGCACCCAGTACGCCCGCCACGCCGAACCCCATCGGGCCAAAGCCCATCGAGCCGATCAGAGAGTCCGGGCGCTTCGGCTTGCAGAACTGCAGCAGCCAGTTGTGATGCACGCCGATGTCGCTGACCAGGATCGCATCCTCGGGCAGCACGCGGTCGATCTCGTAGGCAGCGCGCTGCGGGTTGATCGGCGTCGCTTCATCCTTGAAGCCCGGCGCGACCAGCGCGTCCCATTCCTTGCGGTAGCCGTCGATCTTGTTGAGCCATTCCGTTCGCGCGCCCGCTTGCGCATCGATGGTCTTGCGGCTCGAAAGCTCGGCCAGCACCTGGCGCAGGAATGTGCGCACGTCCGCCATCAGCCCGAGTTCGACCGGATAGTTGCGCGCGATCTCTTCGGGGTCGATGTCGACATGGATCAGCTTGGTCGGCGGGATCGTGAACGAGTAGCCGGGGATCCACGAGCTTGACGTGCGATCGTCGAAGCGCACGCCGAGCGCCAGCAGCACATCGGCCTGTCTGGTGGCGTGATTGGCCTGATAGACGCCGCCGCGTGACACGAGCCCGAGCGACAGCGGATGATCGCTTGGGATGGCGCCGAGTCCGCTCGCCGATGCCGCGACTGGGATTTGCAGCTTTTCGGCAAGCGCCAGCAGCTCCGCCGCCGCGCCGCCGTAGCGCACCCCTTGACCGACCAGGATCACCGGCCGCTTGGCGCCGAGCAACAGATCGACTGTCTTGGTGACGCCGTCCGGGTCGGCGCCGCAGCGCGACGAGATGTTGGCGCTCCAGTCCTCCGGGTTCGGCGTCTCCTCGGCGGCGGCTTCCTTGAAGATGTCGAACGGCACGTCGAGCACCACCGGCCCCGGACGTCCGGTCACCATCGTCTTCCAGGCCTGCCGGATCGCGAGCGGCACCATGTCGCCGCGCGTCGGCTGGAACACCTTCTTGCACATGGTGCGCACGGTCGACGGAAAGTCCGCCTGATAGTGACGATAGAGTTCCTGGAACGCGCCGCGGTTGAACTGGCTGGTTGGGACGTTGCCGGTGATCGCCAGGAACGGCACGGAGTTCGAGATACGCGTTGGCGAGCGCGATCGGCAGGTTGGCCGAGCCCGGGCCGCACGATGTGAACGTCGCGACCGGCTTGCCCGCGACCCGGTAGTAGACGTCGGCCATGAAGCCGGCGACCGTTTCGTGGTGGGTCGAGATGGTCTTGATGTCGTCCGCGCGTTCGAACAGCGCATCGAGCAGTCCGATATTGCCGTGCCCGCACAGGCCGAAGACGTAAGGCACCTTCTCGCGCACGAGATAGTCAACGATGATCTGGCCGCCGTTGAGGATATTGGTGGTCATTCCGTCTGCTCCGCCGTCTCCGGCCATGACGATAGCTGGGATAGCGCCCTGTCTCCGGTCTTAGCTCGTCATCACCCGCACCGGCTTGCCGTCGATGAAGCCGCGGATATCCTCGACCACGCCGGCGAAATAGTTCTGGTAGTTCTTCTGCGCGACATAGCCGAGATGCGGCGTGATCACGACGTTGTCCATCTTGCGCAGCGGATGGTCCTTCGGCAGCGGCTCGACGTCGAACACGTCGAGGCCGGCGCCGCCGATCTTCTTGTCGCGGAGCGCCGCCAGCATTGCCGGCTCGTCCACGATCGGCCCGCGCGAGGTGTTGATCAGATAAGCCGTCGGCTTCATCAGCGCGAATTCGGCAGCGCCGACCAGCCCGCGCGAGCGCTGCGACAGCACCACGTGGATCGAAATGAAATCCGACTGCCGGAACAGGTCCTCCTTGCTGACATAGTCGACGCCGGCCTCCTTGCACTTTTCGGGCGTCAGGTTCTGGCTCCAGGCGATGACCTTCATGCCGAACGCCTTGCCGATCGCCGCCGTGCGGGTGCCAAGCTTGCCGAGGCCGAGGATGCCGAGCGTCATGCCTTCAAGCTCCGGACCGATGGTGACCTGCCAGGTCTCGCCGGCCTTGAGCCGGGCGTTCTCGTAGCCGATGTGGCGGGTCAGCTCGAGCATCAGGCCGATGGCGATCCCCGAGGTCGGGCTGCCGAACGAGCCCGTGCCACAGACGGTGACCCCGCGATCGGCGGCCGCCGCCATGTCGATCGAGGCGTTGCGCATGCCGGTGGTGATCAGCAGCTTCAGGTCGGGCAGCTTCTCGATGACGGCGCGCGGAAAGCCGGTGCGCTCGCGCATGGCGCAGACGATCTGGAACCCCTGCAGCGCCTTGACCACATTGTCGGGCCCGCCGAGGTGTTCGTTGAACACCGTCATGTCGACGTCGGCTGCGACTTTCGACCAGTCCGCCACTTTGAGCGCGACATTTTGGAAGTCATCGAGGATTGCACAGCGATATTTGGCCATGGGGGTCTTGGTCCTTATGCAGGGTCAAAATACGAAATTGGGGGCGCCGGGCAGGTCGCCAGCCAGCGGGGAAAGGGCGGGAAGCGGGGTCAGTCCGGTCGGGCGAATTCCGCCCTAACAAACGCGAAACCGGCCGGGGCCGCAATGGGGCCGCCAGCCGGGGCAAATCTCTGAAGGAAGGGTGGACTTAGCCCTCGATGCGGGCGAGGCCTGCGATTGCTGGCGCTTCGTTCATTGGCCGCGCGTGCTTGGCGTGCCACTTCGGGCCGGGACCGCGCATGTAGTGCAGTTCGGGACGGTAAGGATCCACCATCGACCGGAACAGGCGGACGAATTCGGTGAGGCCGTTGTGTCGCGCCGGTGTCTGGAACTGGTCTTCCCGCCTTACCCATCGCGGTCTCCTGTCGGCACGCCCGTTGGAGCTTGTTGCTCATCTCTTGGTCGCGCCCAGACGCATCCTGGTTCGCTCTATACATTGCCCAAAATCATTAAGATCCGGTAGGCATTGGATGGGGCGTTAACGCAATTTCCCGTCAGCGTTGCCAGGAAGTTACGGTCCGGGGCCGTTGCCGGATGCAGCGGCCAGAAATTGAACGGCGCGTTAGTGCGATTTCCGTTGAGTGTTGCCAGGACGTTACGGTCCGAGGCCGGGTGCCGGATGCAGCCATGGGGTCGCACGCCCTCAAATCTGATCCAGCGATCAGGGTGGGCGAGACATTCGACCGTCCCGGGGGCCCTGCAGCGGCCTTGCCGTGATCGACTTCGGGCAGTTAAATCAGCCGCAATTCCCCCAACACCGGCGCCAACCTCGAGCGCCCGAAACCGAGGGCAGGGCGCTCCATGGCGCGACAGTTCGTCTATCACATGCAAGGCCTCTCCAAGTCGTACCCGGGCAACCGGAAAGTCTTGGAGAACATCCATTTGCAGTTCTACCCGGACGCCAAGATCGGCGTGCTCGGGGTCAACGGTTCCGGCAAGTCGACCTTGCTGCGGATCATGGCCGGGATCGATACGGAGTACAGCGGCGAAGCCTGGGTCGCCGAGGGCGCCCGGGTCGGCTACCTGCAGCAGGAGCCGGAGCTCGATCCGGACAAGTCGGCGCGCGAGAACGTCATGGAGGGCGTCGCGCCGCAGAAGGCCATCCTCGACCGCTACAACGAGCTCGCCATGAACTATTCGGACGAGACCGCCGACGAGATGACCAAGCTGCAGGACGAGATCGAGGCCAAAAACCTCTGGGATCTCGATTCCAAGGTCGACCAGGCGATGGACGCGCTGCGCTGCCCGCCCGACGATGCCGATGTGAGCAAGCTCTCCGGTGGCGAGCGCCGGCGGGTCGCGCTCTGCCGTCTGCTGCTGGAACAGCCCGAGCTGCTGCTGCTCGACGAGCCGACCAACCATCTCGACGCGGAGTCCGTGCACTGGCTGGAAGGGCACCTGCGCAACTATCCCGGCGCGATCCTGATCGTGACCCACGACCGTTACTTCCTCGACAACGTCACCGGCTGGATTCTGGAGCTGGATCGCGGCAAGGGCATTCCCTACGAGGGCAACTACACCGCCTGGCTGGCGCAGAAGCAGAAGCGGCTGGAGCAGGAGGGCCGCGAGGAAGAGGCGCGCCAGCGCACGCTCGCTCGCGAGCAGGAATGGATCGCGGCGTCCCCGCGTGCCCGGCAAGCGAAGTCCAAGGCGCGCTACAACGCCTATGAAGAACTGGTCAAGAAAGCCGCCGAGAAGCAGACCCAGACCGCGCAGATCGTCATTCCGGTGTCCGAGCGCCTCGGCCAGAACGTCGTCGATTTCGAGGGGCTCACCAAGGCCTTTGGCGACAATCTCCTGATCGACAACCTCACGTTCCAGCTGCCGCCCGGCGGCATCGTCGGCGTCATCGGTCCGAACGGCGCCGGCAAGACCACGCTGTTTCGCATGATCACCGGCCAGGAGAAGCCCGACAAAGGCACCATCAAGGTCGGCGAGTTCGTGCACCTCGGCTATGTCGATCAGTCGCGCGATTCGCTCGATGGCTCAAAGAACGTCTGGGAGGAGATCTCCGGCGGCAACGACATCATCATGCTCGGCAAGCGCGAGATGAATTCCCGCGCCTATTGCTCCAACTTCAACTTCAAGGGCGGCGATCAGCAAAAGAAGGTCGGCTCGCTTTCGGGCGGCGAACGCAACCGTGTTCATCTCGCGAAGATGCTCAAGTCGGGCGCCAATGTGCTGCTGCTCGACGAGCCGACCAATGATCTCGATGTCGATACGCTGCGCGCGCTCGAGGAGGCGCTGGAGGATTTTGCCGGTTGCGCCGTCATCATCAGCCACGACCGCTGGTTCCTCGACCGCATCGCGACCCATATCCTCGCCTTCGAAGGCGAGAGCCATGTCGAATGGTTCGAGGGCAATTTCCAGGACTACGAGGCCGACAAGATGCGGCGGCTGGGCACCGACTCGACGATCCCGCACCGGATCAAGTACAAAAAATTCAGCAGATGATGACCGCTGAGTTTTGATGCGCGGACGTCTCGACAGGCTGCGGTTGCCACGATCGAGAAGCAACGCGCCTCGTATCTTGATGATCGATGACTATCTGCCCGACCGGTCGATCGGCGCGGGAATCCCCCGGATGGCCGAACTACTGCGTGCGATGTCGGCGGCCGGTGCTGAGGTTACCCTCTGGCCGGTATTCGGGACGGCCAGTGGTGCGCACGGGGCCGATCTCTCATGGGGCATCGATTGCAAAGTTTGGGCGGCTTGAGCGGTTGGTCCGGTCCTTGTTCCGCAAAATTCTGGACGTCGACGCCTCCGATCGCCGGCGTCTTCGGATTTTTCTTGAAGCGCTACGCAGCATCGTTCGACGGCATCATCGTTTCTCGGCCGCACAACATGCGAGTATTCTCGTGCGCTCGTCACGCAGTCTCCCGAGATTACTCGGGATGCCGCCGATCCTCTACGATGCCGAAGCGCTTTATGCCGAGCGCGAAATCATGATGCATGAGGTGCTGGGACATCCGCTTGCGGCAGAGGCGGCGCGACGGATGCTGGATGAGGAGTTGAACCTGGCGACCGACGCGGACGTCGTCGTGACGGTCAACCAAAGTTCTGCGGATGCATTCACGATGGCGGGGCATGGCGATGTCCGTATTCTCGGCCACTCGGTCGTGCCGCGCCCGGCGCCGCAGAGCCACGAACAGCGCGCCGGCTTTCTGTTCGTTGGACCGACGCGCGTCGATCGCGAACCCAACACCGACGCCGTCGTCTGGTTTGCCGATCGGGTGCTGCCATTGCTGCGTGCTCGGTTTGGGCGGGATGTGTCGTTGACCGTTGTCGGCATGACCGGAGCGCCGACGGTCCGAATGCGGGCTGCCGCCGGCCTTGATCTCAAGGGGGCATTGCCGGACCTGAACGACGTCTATGCGCGGGCGCGGGTCTTTGTTGCGCCGACGCGCTACGCTGCCGGCATTCCGCTCAAGGTCTACGATGCGGCTGCGCATGGCGTGCCGACCGTGATCACGCCGATCCTGGCTCGCAGTATCGGCTGGGTGCACGAGCGCGACACGCTGATAGCCTCGACGCCCGAGGAATTCGCTGCCGCCTGTTACCGATTGCACGAGGACGGTGGGCTCTGGGAACGCATCCGCTCGGCGGCCCTGGAACGTATCCGCGAGGACTGCAGCATCACGCACTTTGATGGCACGGTCGCGACCTTGCTGGATAGCATCGTCGCTCGAAGCCGATCGGGCGTCGCACACTGAAAGGCTGCCAAATGGCCGAGGACTGGTCCGCGCGCCAATATCTCAAATTCGAAGACGAGCGGACGCGTCCGCCACGCGATCTGTTGGCGCAGGTGCCGCTCGACAAGCCCCGGCGCGTGGTCGACCTCGGCTGCGGGCCGGGCAACTCGACCGAGCTCCTGATCGAGCGCTTTCCTGGCGCCGACGTGATCGGCCTCGACTCGTCGCCCGACATGCTGCGCCAGGCCCGCGAGCGGCTGCCGCGCTGCACGTTCGTTGAAGGCGATCTCGAAACCTGGATGCCGCAGCAGCACACCGATCTGTTGTTCGGCAACGCCGTGTTCCAATGGCTTCCGGACCATCCCAAGGTGCTGGCGCGCCTGGTCACGGCGCTGCCGCCGGGCGGCGTGCTGGCGGTGCAGATGCCCGACAACACTCAGGAGCCTGCACTGCGGCTGATGGAGGAGGTCGGCGCCGCCGGCCCTTGGGCTGATGCGATCGCGCGCTCGAATGCGGCGCGCAACGACCTGTTGCGACCCGAGGACTTTTACGATCTGCTGCGCCCGCTCTGCAGCCGTCTCGATATCTGGCATACGCACTACAATCACATCATGCCGAACCATGCCGGCGTGGTCGAATGGTTCAAGGGCTCGTCGCTGCGGCCGTTCTATTCGGTGCTCGAAGGCGCGATGCGCGAACGCTATCTCGCCGCCTATACGGAAGCGATCGCGCGGGCCTATTCCGTGCGCTATGACGGCAAGGTCATTCTGAAGTTTCCGCGGCTGTTCATTCTGGCGGTGCGGTAGCGGGCATGGCCGTGGTATCCGGCGGCTCCAGACTTTCGGCGCATTTTTGGTGACCATTGACGACCCGGCGAATTGTGGTTGGGGGTCTGGGATATTCGGAGCGGTGTATGGAACGTTTGCAGGTGAGGGGAATGGTGGCTCTGGTCTGCGCGGCCGGGCTTGTTGTTCGCGGTGACGCCCGCGCGGCCCGCGCCCGATGCAGCGTTCGGCGCATGGCTGGAGAGCTTGTGGCCGCAGGCGCAAAGCAAAGGCGTCTCGCGCAAAACGTTCACCGCCGCCATCCACGGGCTTGAGCCCGATCTGTCGCTGCCCGATCTCGACTTGCCGAGCCGCAAGGGTCAGCAGCCGCGCGGGCAAGCGGAGTTCGTTCAGACACCGGCGGACTATCTCCGCGAGTCTTCGATTGCCAGCCTCGCCGAGCGCGGCAAGAAGCTTGCGGCGGATCACCGCGCAACGCTGACTGCGATCGAGCAGCGCTTAGGCGTTCCGCCGAGCGTTATCCTGGCGATCTGGGGCCGCGAGACCGCCTATGGCGGGCACAAGCTGCCACACAATGCGATCCGCGTTCTGGCGACGCAGGGCTATTACGGCCGGCGCAAGGACATGTTCCGGGAGGAGCTGCTCTACGCGTTCAAGATCCTTGAAGAGGGGCACGTGTCGCTCGCCAACATGCGCAGTTCATGGGGCGGCGCGATGGGCCTCACGCAGTTTTTGCCGTCCGAGTTCTACAAGCATGCGGTTGATTTCGACGGCGACGGCCGCCGAACATTTGGACATCGGTGCCGGACGCGCTCGCCTCTGCGGCGCAGCAACTCGTCAACAAGGGCTGGAAGCGCGGGCAGCGCTGGGCCTATGAGGTTCGTGTCCCGCCGAATGTCGACTGCACCATCGGCGTGCCGGAATACAAGCGGCCGGTCGGCGAGTGGCTGCAGCGCGGCTTTGCGCCCACCCATGGCCGCCGGCCGAGCCAGGCTGAGATCGAGCGAACCGGCATCGCTTGCTTGCAGCCGGAAGGCACCTATGGGCCGTCATTCCTCACGCTCAACAACTACTTCGTGATCAAGGAATACAATTTCTCCGACCTTTACGTGCTGTTCGTCGGACATCTCAGCGATCGCATCGGCGACCCGCGGCGGTTCGAGACGGCGTGGAGCAAGAACACGCAATTGCGAAGCACGCAGGTCGAGACGATGCAGAACACCCTCGCCAAGCTCGGGCTCTACAAGGACAAGATCGACGGCAAGGCCGGCATGCTCACGCGCGCCGCGCTCGGGCACTATCAGAAAGCCAATCGCCTCAAGGTCGATTGCTGGCCGACGCCTGCGGTGCTCGACCACATGCGATTGAACCGCGGCAAAAACTAACGACATCAAAGCGGATGCGGTCAAATGAAAAACCCGGCGGCGCTCATGCGCTCCGCCGGGTTATTATCGCAGGCCCGATCTCGGAGCGGCGCAGCGGGGCAGACTTAGTAGCCCGGGCAGACCTGGACCGGCTGGCCGGTGTATCCAACGACCTGGCCGCGCCGGTCATAGACCGGCTCGGCGGCCCAGTAGCAGCCCGGCGTATTGCACCGGCTGGCCGTAGCCCTCGTAGACCACATAGCCGCGCGGCCGCGACGCGATGATGGCGCCGGTGATGATGGCGCCGCCGATGATGCCGGCCGCAATGCCGGGGCCCCAGCCCCAGCCGCCGTGTCGGCGGTACTGGGCGGCGGCGTCCGATACCGAGACGGCCAGCGTGCCGGCGATGGCGGCGGCCGCGACCAGTGCAGTCACAGTCCTCTTCATGATGATCTCCTGCAGGCGGGTCGGCCTGGACCGAACGCGGTCTGAGAGAAGTTGCAACGCCCAAACGCCCCCATGCGCCCAACTAGCCGGTCAATAAGCGCGCTGCCAATTTGTCGGAATTTTGGTGGTATCTGCAGGCATTTATGAACAGGAGTTTAACAAGCAGGCGATGCCGCACGGGCGTTTCGTTGGACCGGCCCGGACGCAATCGGCTGGCCTTGAGGGCGGGAGCGGCACTCTGTCATGTTTGCGGCGTTGCAGTAGGGCGCATCGGTCGCTGACCGAAAGGGCAAAGCCCACCTACGAATCTCAATCGTAGCGCGCCCATGCCGAGTCTCGAAAATCTCAGGAAGCAGGCGAAGCTTGTTCTGCGGTGGCACCGCGACCGCTACTATCCGGTCGCTGCGCAGATCAGGACGGTGTTGCCGCGCTTCCAGCACCTCAGCGACCCTGAAATCCTGGCGCATCCGTTCAAGCTGGCGGATGCTCAGGAACTGGTTGCCCGGCAACAGGGATTTGAAAGCTGGCAGGCGCTTAAACAAGGACTGCAAGCCATGTCAGACTCCTCAGCGCAAAGCATCACGCGGCCTGTCATCACGGCGGTGGCGGCCGAATTGTTTGTTTCCGACATCCAGAGGTCGTGCGATTTCTTCACCCGCAAGCTCGGCTTCACCGTGGTCTATGTCTACGGCGAGCCGCCGTTCTATGGGCAAGTGAAGCGGGATGCGGCGCGGCTCAATCTGAAACACATGGATCGTCCGGTCATCGATCCGGACTTGCGTGACCGCGAGCAATTGCTCTCTGCCGATATGTGCGTCGATACCGCAGACGAGATTAAGCAGCTCTATCTGGAGTTCCAAAAGGCAGGCGTCGAGTTCCAGCAGACCCTGATGCGCCAGCCCTGGGGCGCGAAAAATTTTGTTGTGAAAGACCCGGACGGCAATCTGCTGCTGTTCGCGGGTCCGGCAGAGTGACGCCTTGAGGGAGAGAGATGATGAAGATCGACGGCGGATGCCACTGCGGCGCAATCACTTACGAGGCGGAGGTCGATCCCGATCACACGTCGATCTGCCACTGCACCGATTGCCAGACAATTGTCGGGGACCGTGTTCCGGACCTCGATCCGCGCGCCGCCACGACAAGTTCAAGATCCTCACCGGCGAGCCGAAGGTCTACGTGAAGATCGGCGACAGCGGGGGCAGAGCGCGCGCAGGCGTTCTGCGCGAATTGCGGCTCGCCGATCTATGCGACCGCGGCCGAGGGCAACGCGCCCTACAACATCCGCGTCGGCACCGTGCGGCAGCGCAATGAGCTCGTGCCGAAGGTGCAGATCTGGTGCCGTTCCGAGCAGCAATGGCTTCCGGGCTTGGCTCGATCCGCAAGGTCGAGAAACAGACTTAGCGCCGATGACAGACGGCGGGAATTCAGCGACAATCCTCGAAATTCAGCAAAAGAGGGGAGAGAGCGACGCATGGCCAAATTCACCTGGGACCACGTCCATCTGAAAACGCCCGATCCGGAAGCGATGGCGCAGTGGTTCGAGACGATGCTCGGCGGCGAAGTCGTGCGGACCATGCACGGGGGCAAGCCGCGGATCGACGTCAAGCTTGGCGGCGCCAATATCTTCATCGCCGAAAGCGACGGCCACAATCCGCCGCCCGAGATTCCCTATCGCGGGCTCGAGCACTTCGGCTTGCTGGTCAGCGGCATCGACGCCGTCGCCGCGGAGCTCAAGGCCAAGGGCTGCGAGTTCACCAAGGAGCCGACGACCGTGCGTCCCGGGCGTGCGCATCTGCTTCATCCGCGGGCCGCAGGGCGTCTCGATCGAGCTGCTCGATCGCAATCACGCGGGTTAGTGTCCCGATTCCGAAGTTCGTCCCATTTCGCAGCGCTGACGAACTTCGGAATCAGAAGCCACGCTAGTTGAACTTCAGCTTGGCGGCCTTGACCAGCGCGATGTTGGCGGCGACCTCGCGCTTGATCATGGCGTCGAATTCGGCCGACGTCATCTTCAGCGGTTCGATCCCCTGCGGCTTGAACTTGTCCTGCACCGCGGGCGTCGCCAGCGCCTTCTGCGTTTCCGCATAGAGCCGATCGACGATCGCGCGCGGCGTCTTCGCCGGCACGAACAGGCCCATCCAGTAGTTGTAGTCGGAATCCTTCAGTCCGGCTTCGAGCGTGGTCGGCACGTTCGGCAATGCCGCCGAGCGTGCGGCCGAGCTCACCGCCAGCGCGATCAGCTTGCCGTCGCGGATCAGCGGCAGCGCCGCCGAGATTCCCATGCAAGTGAAATCGACGCGGCCGGCCATCACCTCGGTGAGCGCTTCCGGGCCGCCCTTGAACGGCACATGCACGGCGTCGTAGCCGCCGGAGAGGCGCAGCCGCTCCGCCGCCCAATGGGTGGCGCTGCCGACACCGGCCGAGCCATAGGTGAACTTGCCGCTCTTCTTCGCGGCGCCACCAGATCCTGGACGGTCTTGAAGCCGCGCGACGGATGCACCACCGTCACGTTGGGAATGGTGCCGAACGGGATGACGGCGGAGAAGTCGCGCACCGGGTCGTAGCTGAGATTGGGATAGGCCGCGGGCGCCGCCGAATGCGCGGCCGCCTGGATCAGCAGCGTGTAGCCGTCGGGTTCGGCCTTGGCGACCGCGGCGGTGCCGATCGAGCCGCCGGCGCCGCCGCGGTTCTCGATCACGATCGTCTGGCCGAGCTGGCGCGACAGCGGGTCCATCACGATGCGCCCGACGATGTCGAGCGAGCTTCCGGCGGCGAACGGGACCATGGCCCTGATCTGCCGCGTCGGCCAGTCCTGCGCGGACGGCGATGCCGCGGCAGCGCCGGCGCCGCGAGCGCGGCGGCGGAAATGGTCAGGAATGTGCGGCGCGTTGTCATGGTCGTTCTCTCCCTCAAATTTTGTTTTGAACTATAGCGCCGGCGTGACTGCCGGCGACAGCAGACAACATGTCCTATGCGGTCATGCCTTATGCCGGCGGGATCGGCACCTCGTGCACCTTCATCGCCATGGCGACCGAGGTGTAATAGCCGATCAGCACCAGCACCTCGGCGATGCCGGGGCGGCCGAGCGTCTTCTCGATCTCGGCAAATTCCGCGTCCGGCACCTTCCGGCTCGCGATCATGGCGGCGGCGAAGCGGTGCACCGCCTTTTCGTGCGGGTCGGTCAGCGGCGGTTCGGCGCCGGCGAGGAGTGCGTCGATCACCGCCTGCGACAGCCCGACCTCCTTGCCCATCCTCACATGCGCGGTCTGCACGTAGTCGCCTTGCCAGTGCGTGCGATCATGATGATCACCATCTCGACCTCGCGCGTCGGACAACGACGAGCGCTTGTTGAGGAAGGTGCCGATCTGCTCCATGCCGCCGGCGACGGTCGGCGAATGGATCCAGACCCGGTAAGGGCCGAGGATGCGGCCGCGCCCGGCGACCAGTTGCTCGAAGATCTTGGTCTGCTCGGCGGTGAGCTGGTCGGGCGAGACGTCGAGAAGGCGGCTCATGATGGCGTGTCGTCCCTGTGTTTGTGTTGGCGTGATGGTGGAGCGTAGCCCGGATGGCCGGCGGGCGGAACGCCCTTCAGGCGCGTTCCGCCACGCCTCCCAGTAGTCCCGGCATGTGTAGAACAGGGTCGGGTAGCCCGACCTTCAGGCCGTGGGCGGAGACGACCAGACCGTCGGCGCCGAGCTTGCGGTTGGACGCTGCGCGTCCAGCGCGCCAGCCGGGTGAGCGTGAGGCCGGCTTCCACCGCCGGATCGACCGCGACCACCAGCACCATCTGGCGCTGCATCTGCCAGGTCGAAATGCTTTTGATGGCGCGCCAGGGGATCGGCTCGGCCGCCACGCGCACGTCGCGTAGCCCCGCCGGCGAAACCGTGACCATGGCCCCTCGCTGCCCAATCAGCCGCCAGATCGCGACGCGCGGCGCAGAAGCTGAAGAAGACCAAGCCCGGAATAGCCGGCCGATCACGGTGGCCGGATCGTTCGGCATGCTCGGGTACAGGCGCAACGCCAGTGCCGCAGCGATGCCTGTCGACATCACACTGAACACGAGCAACGTGAGCAGGCGCGCCGGAGAGGCGTGGAATTCGATGGTGCGGGAGGTGTCGATGCCGGTGTCGGTCATGGCTGCGGCGCGTCCACCCCTGGCGACTGGCGGCTCTGGTGGAGCCGAGCGATCCTAATTGCTACAGTGTGGACAACCACACAAGCTGCTGGTGCAGAGCGGCGCAAGCAGGGAGGATGACGATGCAGACGCGACGTCAATTTGTCGGAACGGCGCTTGGAGCGGGTGCGGCGCTGGCCACGGGCGCATCGCCGGTGCGCGTCCCAGCGCAAGCGCACGATCGTCGATGCGCAGATCCATCTGTGGAAGGCGGAAAGCGACGACTGGAAATGGGTGCCCGGCATGAAGCCGCAGCTGCCGGAGCCGTTCACCATCGAGCGGGCGCTGCCGCTGATGGACGAGGCCGGCGTCGACCGCGCCGTCGTCGTGCCGCCGTCCTGGCCGGGCGACCGCAACGACTACGCCATCGAAGCCGCCAAGCGCTATCCCAACCGCTTCGCCGTCATGGGCCGCATACCGCTGCAGAACCCGAAATCGGCCGCGCTGCTGCCGAAATGGAAGGAGCAGCCGGGCATGCTCGGCGTGCGCGTGACGTTCCTGACGCCGACGATGGCCGGCTGGCTCAAGGACGGCACCGCCGACTGGTTCTGGCCGGCGGCGGAGAAGGCCGGGCTTCCGGTCATGTTCCTTGGCGACCATGCAAGGACCTGCGTTCGACGCGCATCGCCGAGCGCCACCCGCAGCTCAAGCTGATCGTCGACCACATGGGCGTCACATCGGCGGTCGTACAAGCAGGACGCATTGGCGAGGCGATCAAGGACACGATTTCGCTCGCGAAATATCCGAACGTTCGGTGAAACTGTCGAGCGGCGCCGTTGATGTCGCACGGAATCCTATCCGTTCGCGCGACATGACCCCGCACATCCGCGCGCTGTTCGACGCCTACGGTCCGCGGCGCTGCCATTGGGGCACCGACCTCACCAATTCGTTCAACAAGGCCACCTACCGCCAGCGCATCACCCATTTCACCGAGAGCTGACTTTCCTGTCGGAGGACGACAAGGACTGGGTGATGGGACGGGGCATCCTCGAACGGCTGAAATGGGCCTAGAGCGGCGGCGCTCACCGCAACCGCGGAAAAAACGGCTGCGGGTTGCCGCATACCGCCCCATTCGCGTGCTAGTAAAGAAGCGGGCAGGGACCATCCCGCCGAGAGGAACAGGCATGGCCGACGCGAAGAATGACAAGGCGAGCACGGAACACAGAAAGGCGCAACAGGCCGAGGACGGCCGTAAAGCCATGCAGGATTACGAAGCCGAAGCGGCCGCGTTGCGCGCCAAGACCGAGAAGCTGAGGGCGGCGCGGCTCGCGCGCGAGGCTACGGCCCCGCCCGCGCCGGTCCGGGCATCGCCGGCCAAGTCGGGCCGGAAGACCTCCAAGGCCGCGAAGACAAAGTCACGGCCGTTGTCGGAGTGGCTGAATGACCAGAGAGAAGGACGGTCGGCACGACTAGGACTGGGAGGGGCTCGGAGCGCCGACTTTGATCTCATTGTGCGGATGGTGAAGATCGCCGATGCCCATCCTCATTGCCCTTGGCGCGCTCCTGTTGTTCGCGGTGGTGTTCGGTCCGCAATGGTGGGTCCGACACGTGCTGGCCAAGCATGCCGACGATCGTCCCGACCTGCCCGGTAATGGCGCGGAGCTGGCCCGCCACCTCCTCGACGAAGCGGGCTTGCAGAAGGTCACGGTCGAGCAGACCGATCTCGGCGATCACTACGATCCGGATGCACTCACCGTGCGATTGTCGCCACCGCATCATGACGGGCGTTCGATCGCCGCGGTCGCTGTGGCGGCGCATGAGGTCTCGCATGCGGTGCAGCATGCGCGCGGCGAACCCGCTTTCGCGCGGCGCTATCATCTGGTGAAGAACCTGACTTGGATCGACCGTCTTGCGAGTGGGATCCTGCTGCTGGCGCCGGTGGTGTTCGCCTTCGTGCACGTCCCGGCCTTGCTGGTGCTGCAGTTGCTCGCCGGCCTCGCTTTGCTTTCGATCCGCGTCGCCGTCCATGTGACAACGCTGCCGCTCGAATTCGATGCAAGTTTCGCGAAGGCGCTGCCGGTGCTGGAGCGCGGGCGCTATCTTGCCGACACTGACCTGCCTGCGGCCCGCCGCGTGCTCAAGGCTGCCGCCTACACCTATGTTGCCGCCGCTCTGGCCACGCTGCTCGACGTCGCTCGCTGGTTTCGAATGATACGGTTCTAGAGCACGACCGAAAAAAAGTCGAAACTGGCTTCGGAAAAGATCATTTGGCTGAACAGGGAGCCGCGACACTCCCGTATTTGTCAGATCTTGCGCGTGCTCTCAACCACCGATTTGAGGTTGGCGAGGCCCTTCTCGAAGTAGCCGCCGATCATCTTGTCCTGATTCATAATCAGGCAGACCGCCTTGCCGATGAAATTATTGCGGCCGCTCATGGTCCAGGTGACGACCGTGTCGTTGTTCTGCGGCTTGAACGTGAACTCGACATCGCTGGTGCCTTCCATCGGCTTCACAAAGTCCAGCTTGATGAGAACCAATTCGCTCGGCCGACTTTGCATAACTGTCATGCGGCCTTCGCCCACCTCGTTGTTGCCGGCCCAAATGAAGACCGCGCCTTCACCGGCCTGCGGACCTTCAAATGTCGCCTTGGCGTTGGGATCAAGCTTGGCCCAGGGCGACCAAGCCTGCCAATTGTGAAAGTCGTTGACTTGCGCAAAGACGCGCTCGGGCGACGCGGCAACGGTGGCGGTGCGGGACACGCGAAACTCGTCCGGCTGCACGGCAACGACAATGAGAAAGACCGCAATGAGTGCGGCTAGTCCGAGCAAGATTTTCTTGAACATCCATTTACCTCCCGGCTCGTTGTTCCGACCGCGACCTGACGGGTGTCAGGCGATCGGGTCGCGATGACATTTGTTAATGGCCCGCGCGGTCCTGGGCAACGCGTCCCATGCGGTTCCATCGGGGTGACTTGGCCCGGTGACTTGGCCCGGTCTTTGCAACGGGAAGCCCGCCGGGCCACTCAGGCCAATGAAGAAAAGCCATGTCACATTTGCTGACCAACTTTGAAGCAACGCCGTATGTGTGTGAGACGGCCTCTCAATCCCGGTTCGGCCGGGTCGCAGCGGGCGTTCGGCCCCAGTTTGTGCTGCGAATGCTCGCGGTCGTGACGATTGCCGCGCTTGCGGCGCTGACCGTCGTGACCGTCACCACTGCCACCGAGTACCATTCCAATCCATGGCTGCTGTCATGGATTCCTGCTTATTGTTGCGTCACCAATGACTGTTGCTGGGAGGTCGCGGAGCGGGATCTGGCGCCGGTTTCCGACGACAAGTGGCAGGTGGTCGCCACCGGGCAGGTGCGCGAGCGCACCAACTGGTCGCCCGACGGCAAATTCTACCGTTGTGCGTGTGACTACGACAGCGCTGCCGGCCTTTGGATCAGGCACATCGGCGCTCATACGCGGTGCGTGTTTGTGCCGATGCGCACGAGCAGCCTGAAGACCGGCTGACAAGGCGATCGGCCAAACCGGCGCGTCGACACACCGACGCGGCGGCCTGAACTGGAGCGGGCATCCTGCCGTGATGGCAGCACGCGGTTGCCCGGTCTCCCGGCTGCGCCTACAGTTCCGACAATGGGTACCAATTGCGATTCCACTGCCGGGTGGTCGTCATGACGTCGTCCGACCGGCTGCCGACGATCGAGTCCTACCACGCGCACATTTACTATGATCCGGCGTCGACGCGGGATCGTGCCGAACGACTGCGCGTGCGCGTCGGCGCCGCTTTCCCGCAGGCCGTGCTTGGACGCTGGCATGACGAGCTCGTCGGGCCGCATCCGCAATCGATGTATCAGGTCGCGTTCCCGACAGGGATGCTGGCCGAGTTTGTTCCCTGGCTGATGCTCAATCGCGATGGCCTGAACGTCCTGCTGCATCCCGAGACCGGCAACGCCTATCGCGACCATAGCGCGCATGCGGTCTGGTTTGGCGCCGCATTGCCGTTGCGGCTGGAGGCGTTTAAACGCCGCGACGAGGACTAGTAAGACGGCGCCCGGAGAGTTGCGATGACGTGGATGGCCAACATTCCGCAGTTCGGAGTCTATTTTCCTGCTGATCGTGCGAGCCGGCGGGTGATTACGCTGACCTGCAAGATAGCCGCACGCTCAAGAGCATGGCGTGCTTGGGATCGTGATGACAGAGGATGGCCATATCGGATTGTTTGCCAGCTTCTGGAGTGCGGCTTCTTGCTGATCGTTTCGAGCCAGTGCGGGTGGATTTGACATTCGCTACCCACCTGGCAACAAGTACGCGATGCGAACGCTCAAGTCCAAACTCCACTGGCGTGCCTGGGATCGTGCTGACGGAGGTGGCCTATATCGGATTGTTTGCAGGCTTTCTGTGGTGGGGCGGCTTTTGGACGTTTCAGTAGATGCAGCGCTGGATGTGAGGATTGCGCCAGGCTTCCCACCGGCTACGATTGCAATCAAATAAGGGGGCAGCATGCCGGGGGAGGCCGAGGTCGGGACAGTTGATCCACAGCACGTCGTCGTGATCGAGCCGGTGCGCGGATCGGATATCCCCGTCCAGTTGATGTATGTCGAGTTGATCGACGGGGTCTACGCGCCGATCGGCTTGCGCACGCCGCCCGGCCGCGGGCCGTTTCCGCTGGTGCTGTTCGCCTCTGGCAATGGCGGTGGCGGCATGGCCATGGTTCGCGACTTCACACAGAACGTGAGCTGGACGCAGGAGCAGTTTCTCAAGGCCGGCTACGCCGTTGCATGGCTGCGCTACCGTGCCGAGGTCGACTATGCCTACGACAAGATCGGCAAGCTGATCGTCGACACGCGGCAACGCAGACAGCTGCTCAACCGCGGCCCGCTCGAATATGAAGACGTCATCGCCATTGTCGACTACCTCAAGACGCTGCCATCGATCGCGCCCGACCGGATCGGATACATGGGCATGAGTCATGGGGGCGAGATGGCGCTCAAGATCGCGTCCGAATATCACGGTCTGCGCGCCATGATCGCTTGCGAGCCGGCGGCGCATGAATTCCTGCGGCTTCGTCCCGATGACACCGCGCGCATCAACCCGGAGACCGGTTTGCTCGACGTGGAGCGGATGTTGATGCGCGAGCCGGAGAAGGTCCGCCCCCGGATCACTGAAGACATCGCGCGGGCCCGCATGGCGCCGATCACCACGCCCATTTTTGTTCAGGGCCGGAACAGCGACGAACTCCAGGGCATCTTCCGGGTTTGTTACGACCTGCTCGTTGAACTGGGCAAGGATACGCGTTGGGCCAGCTACGAGCACGACGAACACGGATTCGTCTACGTGCGCCGCAATAGCGAGGGAGTCTACGCGCCGGATCCCGTGCAGCGCCAGGCGGTCGCGGATTCGATCGGCTTCTTCGATGCGTACCTGAAGGCACGGTGAGCGAGATGGCAGCTTTTGACTACGCGCCGCTGTTCAAGCCAGGCCTGCCGGCGCCGGCGGCGAAGTGGAGCGGTCTCGCCAAGTTCAACTTCATCGGCGGCAACAACGATGCGGCGCAAGTCCCGGTCGATGCGTTGATCGCAGCGTCGGCCGCGGTGTTGCAGCGCGAGGGCAAGACGCTCGCCACCTATGGGCTGGCGCACGGACCGCAAGGATACAGGCCGCTGCGCGAATTCCTCACCCAAAAGCTGAAACGCGATGCCGGGATTGCCTGCACTGTCGAGGACATCCTCATCACCTCAGGCTCTTTGCAGGCGATCGATCTTGTCAACGGCGTCTTCCTCGCCCGCGGCGACACCGTGATCATCGAACAGGAATGCTACCAGGGTTCGATCAACCGGCTGACCAAGCTTGGCGTCAACGTCATCGGCATTCCGCTTGATTGCGACGGCATGCGCATGGATGCGCTCTCGACTGCGCTCGACGACCTCAAGCGCCGCGGCATCCGTGCCAAGTACATCTACACCATTCCCGACGGTGCACAATCCGACCGGAACCATCATGCCCGAAGCGCGCCGCGCCGAGCTGTTGACGCTGTCGCGGGCGCACGGCGTGCCGGTATTCGAGGACGACTGCTACGCCGACCTCATCTGGAGCGGCTCGCGCCCGCCCGCGATCTACGCCATGAGCCAGGATGGCGGAGTCGTTCATATCGGATCGTTCTCCAAGTCGATCGCGCCGGCGCTGCGTGTGGGCTATATCGTCGCCGGTTGGGATATTCTGTCGCGCGCGCTCGCGATCAAAACCGACGCTGGGTCCGGAGCCCTGGAGCAGATGGTGCTGGCGGAATACTGTGCGCCGCATTTTTCTTCGCACGTGACCGAATTGACCCGTGGACTGCGCATCAAGCTCGACGCCTTGATGGAGGCGCTCAACGAGCAGTTCGGAACGACGGCGGAATTCGTCGAGCCGCAAGGTGGCATCTTCCTGTGGGTGAAGCTGCCCGACGCCGTCGATACCATGAAGCTGTACCAGAGCGCGCTCAAGGCCGGCGTCGCCATCAATCCCGGGCCGGAATGGTCGGTCGACAAGAGCTACAGCAAAAGCTGGATGCGGCTGTGCTTCGCCAGCCCGACCATCGATGAGATTCGCGACGGTGTCGCTGCGCTCGCCGAGGTCTGCCGCGCGGAGTTCGGCGTGCCGACGCGCAGCGCCAATGTCACGCGCGCGCCGGATTCCTGACCGCTAACGTTCCGATCTTGGGCATTTGTTGGGTTCACGCACTTTTTATTCGCTTTTTGGGGAAAAGAGCGCACGGCTGCGGTGTTTAGTCGTCAATGGCCGCCGTCCGCGGCCCCGGCAATGGGAGGCTTCTCATGCGCTTGGCTCTGATCGGTTTCGTGGCGTTATCGGTGCTCGTGCCCATTGGCACAGAGGTGGCTGATGCTGCCTCCCGGCCATATTGTATGCAGTCGGGCCGTGGCGGACCGGGCGGGGGCATTCCCGACTGCTCCTACCACACGTTTGAGCAGTGTCTTGCGTCACGTGGCGGCGGCACCGACGGTTGCTTTGCAAATCCAGCTTTGATGTGGGACCGGATTGAAGGCAAGCGCCCATCGCCCCCGCCGCGGAGCAGGGCTGTGCGCGACTACTAGTGGCGGATCAAGAGCGGCGTCGGCGCGTTGAAGTGCGCGCGTCGCTGACCGCGACTTGACGAATGCAATCGCGGCGACTGCGGGGCCGTCCTGCATGACGGCCCGCAGTGGTACTGATCCATTGGATTCGCGCCTCGCCGTGCGTCCAGCCGGCGAATTTGGATGCGGCGAACCTCAGCCGCGTCCGTGACGCCTCATGCACTGCACAAATCCCGAGGCGATTGCCCGCTTGGCTGTATCGGTGAGCGTCGAGAAAACCAATTTCGACGGCATGATCGATTGATTGAAATCGTTGATACGGACTATTGTCCGCTCGGCGGCGGAGCAAGCCGACGGCCGCAAATACCGCATAAAGAGGAGCGATGGGCGATGGCACGACGACCGAGCGATGCGCGGCAGGCCGCCGAAGCGGCTTTCAAAGTGGCAACGGCGCCCAAGCCGTTGGAAGCGCCGCCCAAGACGCCATCGCTGCCGGGCGTGAAGGAAACGGTGTCGCTTCGCATTGACCGCGACGTGCTCGATTTTTTCCAGGAGCGTGGGCCGGGTTGGCAGGATCGCATCAACGCGGCGCTGCGCAAGGCCGCGGGCAAGTGAGACCGGGGCGCGGATCGGTTGAACCCGCGGCCGCTTTGCTGCGACCCATGACTTGCGACCCATGACTGTCGAATCCGCGACGCGATGGCCGGTGCTGCGATGTTGCCTGATCTCGAAACGGGATGCTTGACGCTGCGCGAACTGGCGCCTGAGGATGCGCCGGAGATTCAGGCGTGGCAGAACACGCCGACGCAGTGGCGCCAGATGGCCGTCGAGCCTGATGAGTATTCCGACGCCACCGCGCGGATCGCCAACTACGAAAAATATCGCGGGACTGGTGCCGACAGACGTTTGTTTGTGTATGCGGCCCGCCTCAAGAGCGACGGCGCGTTGATCGGCTGCGTTTCGCTCGCGCGCTCGCAACCAGCGATCGCCAGTCTTGGTCTGAGTGTCGCTGCAGCCCATGGCGGGCGCGGCTACGGGACAGAGTTGGCTGACCGAATTCTCGCTTTTGGCTTCGGTGACATCTTGCTCCACCGTATCGCCGCCGACGTTGCGCTCGAGAACGTTGCGTGCATCCGTGTGATGGAAAAGATCGGCATGGAGCGCGAGGGTGTGTCGCGCGATTGCATCTTCGCGCAGGGTCGCTGGTGGACCGAAGCAAAGTACGCGATGTTGGCCTCGTCAGGCGTTGCATCCTAGGGCGTGTCTTGCAACGTTTCTGTCGATTGCGACGCCGCGTTGGCAAAAAGCATTTTCCTAAATCGAAAAAATACAATTCAGCGTAGCACGCGCACCCTACTGTCAGACGGCCAGCCGTGCCGGAACGCGAGCGGACGTGCAGGCATGCCAGCGGTGCGGGGCCGCTGCGCTTGACCGCGCCGTCGCTGCTCCTAAAGTGACCGCGTCAAAAACAAAGCGGTCGGCGCCGCAGCGTGAGAAGCGTCGTGGGGGAGTGGGTATGAATGTTGCGGAAGCGATCGCCGAGATCTGCCGGGCCGAAGGCGTCCGGGTGGTCGCGGGCATTTGGGGCCAGTCGGCTACCGAAATTTCCAAGGCTTTGGCCGACTGCCCCGGGATGAAGCTGTTCTATTGCCGGCAGGAGCGGGTGCTGGTCGACATCTGCGACGGCTTCGCCAGGGTCGCCGGCCAGCCGGCCGCGATGTTTACCGACGCCGGTCCGGCTGCTGCCAATGCGATGGGGGGCATCGTCAACAGTTGGGGCGATTCAGTTCCGGTGCTGTTTTTCGCGGCGCACAACGACCGCTTCGATTTCGCGCGGCGCAGCACCAAGGAATTGCCGCTGGTGGAGGTGTTCAGCCCGGTCAGCAAATGGGCCGCCATCCTGAACGACGCCAGCCAGGTCGAGCCAATGATGCGCCGCGCCTTCATGATGCTGCGCGCGCCGCGCTCGGGGCCCGTGGTCATCGGCATCCCCGATGACGTGTCGCGGATGGAGGCGTCAGTCCGAAATTACGCGGCGGTGACGGAGCCGCCGCGGAGCGGCGGCAGCCCTGCCGACATCGAAAAGGCGGTCACGATGCTGGCCGCCGCCGAACGGCCTTATGTCTATGTCGGAGCGGGCGTCCTCAACGCGGGCGCCTCGGCCGATCTGGTGAAACTCGCCGAGCTCCTGACTTTGCCGGTCGCCACCACGTTGAACGGCAAGAGCGCTTTTCCGGAGAACCATCGGCTGGCGCTCGGGATCGGCGGCTTTGCTCAAGCGTCCTACAGCACGTTGCAGGCCGAGCGCAGCGCCGCCGAGGCCGATGTCGTTCTGACTGTGGGGTGCGGTTTCAAGAAGCATGCGACGCGGGCGCCGATGCCGAGCACGGCGAAACATATCCAGGTCGATGCGGATCAGCAGGAGCTGCACAAGGAGTCGCGCGCCGATCTCGCCATCCTGGGCGATGCCAAGGTGGTGCTGTCGCAGATGGTCGAGGCGGCCGAACGGTTGCTGCCGAAATCGCGGTTCGCGCCGCGCACCGAGCTCGTCGCGCGCATCAAGACGCTGCGCGACCGCTGGTGGGAACTGTCGCAGCCGCTGCTGACATCGACAGCGCGGCCGATCAATCCGTTCCGCGTCACCTGGGAGTTCTCGCGGCTGGTCAATCCCGACGACACCATCGTGCTGCACGACGCCGGCGGCAGCCGCGGCACGACGTGCCAGCACTACGTCGCGACCGTGCCGCACTCCTTTGTCGCGTTCGGGGTCGAAAGCGCGATGGGTTGGTCGATCGGTGCCGCCATCGGCGCCAAGGCCGCCGCGCCCGACAAGCTGGTCGCGACCTTCATCGGCGACGAGGCTTTTTATGAAACCGCGATCGACCTCGAGACCTCGGTGCTGTGCGACACGCCGATCCTGGTCATTCTGCTCAACAACCGGGCCGACACGCTCGCCAAACGCGGCAACGTGACGCTCGACCGCGCGCGCTGGAGCGGCGGCCGCAATCTCATCGACCTGTGCAAGGCGCTCGGCGCGCACGCCGAGCGGGTGGAGGACCCCGAGCAGGTCAGCGCGGTGCTTGAGCGCGCGATCGCCACCGTGCAGGGCGGGCGCACCGCGGTGGTCGAAGTCGAGATCGCGCGCGTGCGCAACAACCTCGGCTATTTGTTTCGTGAAGACAGCAAGGCGCCGCAGGACTGACGGCGGCATACCGACGGCGCGCGAGAAGACCGTCGGACATCCTCATAGGGGGACAACAGACATGTACAGTGAAGCCGCCTCCGATCAATTTCGTGAGCTCGTGCCCGCCGACGCGGTGCTGGAGCGGGTGTCGCACGGGCACATTTTCACGGAAGGGCCGGTGTGGAATGCGCGCGACGGCGCGCTCTACTTCACCGACATCATCGGCAACACGATCTGGAAATGGCAGCCCGGCGTCGGCAAGAGCATCGTGCTGCACCCGAGCGAAAAAGCCAACGGCATGACCTTCGACCAGCAGGGCCGGCTCATCGTCGCGGGCTGGACCAATCGGACGGTGTGGCGGATGGGAGCGGACGGCGCGATCGTGCCGCTGGCGACGCACTACGACGGCAAGAAGCTCGGCACCCCGAACGACATCGTGGTCAAATCGGATGGCGCGATCTATTTCACCGATCCGCCGGGCGGGGTCGGCATCGTCGAGATGGAGGGCGAGGACCTGCAGCAGTATCTCGATTTCAGCGGCGTCTACCGGCTCGAGCCGGAGACCAAGACGCTCACCTTGCTCACCACCGACGTGCCCGGTCTGCAACGGGCTCTGCTTCTCGCCCGACGAGAAGCTGCTCTACGTCAACGACACCGGCGGGCGCTTCATCCAGGCCTATGACGTGCAGGCCGATGGGACAGTGAAGAACAGCCGGCGCTTCGTCGACATCAAAGGCAGCGAGCCCGGCAATCCGGACGGCATGAAGTGCGACGTTCGCGGGAATGTCTACTGCACCGGGCCGGCGGGTGTGCACGTCTTCGATCCATCCGGAAAATATCTCGGCCGCATCAAGATTCCCGAGCATTGCTCCAACATGGCGTGGGGCGATGCCGACTGGAAGACGATGTACATGACGGCGCGCGGGTCGGTGTACCGCATGGGCTTGAACATCCAAGGCGTGCCGGTCTAGCGCCCCGAAGAAGGGACGCAGACGGTATTCGGGTTGATCGCGACCACACGACGCGTGCGCGAGGAGGAAGCAGATGGCTTGGAATTTCGAACGGGTCGGCGAACGCTTCGACGACGTGCTGGACGGCCCCACCTGGGACGGCGAAGGCCTGCTGTTCTGCAAAGTGCTCAAAAGCGAAATCCTTCGCTACGACGCGAAGTCCGGAAAGGTCGCGACCTTCCGTCCGTTTTCGCTGCGCACCAGCGGCCTCGCATTCGGCCCCAATGGCGATCTCTACGGCGCGCAAAGCGGATCGCGCCGCGTGGTCTGGTTCAAGAACGACGGATCGACCGCCTATCTCAACGCCCGCATCGCCGGATTGCGACACAACCATCCGCATGACCTCGTGGTCGATCGCAAGAATCGCATCTGGTTCAGCGATCCCTACAGCGAGCTGCGCACGCGCGGTCCGCAGATCTTCCCGCCGCTCGATCACTGTTCGATCCTGCGGCTGGACTACGAAGTGCCGCCGCGGGAATGGGCGGTCAAGCGCATGACCCACGACACCGTGGAGCCGCGCGGGCTGGCGCTGTCGCCGGATGAGCGCACCTTATACGTGGCGGACAGCAGCCCGGCGTCCGACAGGCTGCGCCAGCTCAAGGCCTATCCGATCAAGGACGACGGCAGCCTCGGGCCGGCGGTGGTGCTGCACACCTTCGGCGGCGACTATCGCGGTCCGCATCGCGGCTTTGGCGGCTTGTGCATCGACAGCCAGGGCAACATCATCGCCGTGGCCGGCTCGACCCAAAGCGGTCCCGGACCGATGGTCTACGTGTTCGCGCCGTCCGGCCAACTGATCGAGAGCCATCGTGTTCCGTCCGATGCGCCGACCAACTGCGCCTTCGGCAGCGCCGATCTCGGCACGTTGTTCGTCACCACGGAAGACGGCCACCTGTTTCAGGTCGCGAACAGCGGCCGCAAGGGTCACAAGCGATAATCGCCGCGCCCGCGAACCGCCGGCGGCTCACAGCAGATGCAAGCGAGTAAGACGACGCAAATGCCATAACAAATCGCAACAGGGAGGCGACCCAAATGAGTCCAGCCCGCTGTCCAGCCTGCATGTCTGGCATCCGCGCGGTGCTGCGCGGATTGGCGCTTGGCGCGCTTGCTCTGGTGGGGATGCAGCTTGGTGTCGCCGTTGCGGCGCCCGCCGGCAAGTCGTCCGCCAAATCCTACTATCGCGGCAAACGCATTCAACTGTTGATCGGCACGACCCCGGGCAGCAGCGCCGACATCCTGGCGCGCGCTGATGACGCGCTACCTGAGCAAATATGTTCCCGGCGACGCGACGGTGGTTGCGCAGAACATGCCGGGTGGTGGCTCGGTCATCATGATGAACCACCTGTACAATGTCGCGGAGCGCGACGGCACGGTGATGGGCATCACCGTCGGCGGCATCTATATGCGCCACCTGTTCGATGTGCGCGGCATCCGTCACAATCTTCGTGAGATGATCCCGATCTTCAATCCGGAAGGCGGCGGCGCGGTGATCTATGCCGGTGGGCATCTCAAGCTGCGCGAGCCCAAGGACATCATGAAGGTCGAAAGACCGATCGCGTTCGGCTTCCAGACTCCCGAAGGCAATTCGGCGATGCTCGGGCAGGCCGGCTTCAGCATGCTTGGCGTGCCGTATCGTGGCATCAGCGGCTACAAAGGCTCGCACGACCTCGATCCTCGCGGTCGAGCGCGGCGAGCTCGATGTCGGCTGGAACACGCCAGGCGCCTACCAGATCCACATCAAGCCGAAGATCGCCGCCGGCATCATGTCGCCGGTGTTTCAGTCCGGCCTGTGGCGTCCGCAGGACAACACCATCGTGCCCGATCCCGCGATCCCGGAGGTGCCGACCTTCGACGCGCTCTATCGCGAGATCAAAGGCGTCAGTCCGTCAGGTCCATTGTGGGACGCGTGGTTCCTGCCGCTGATCTCGTATGCGCGCTACACCATCTTCTTTCCGCCCGGCGTGCCGCAGGCGGCGATCGACGTCATGTCGATCGGACTCGAACGGATGTGCGCGGACCCGCAATACCAGATCGACGTGCAGAAGATCGAGATCGATAAAAAATGCTACCTGCGCGACGCCGCGCGCGCCATCACCGAGCGCTCGGCAACGGCGCCGCCGGAAGCGGTGAAGGCGCTCGAAGCGCTGTTGAAGCGATAGATCGAGCGAAGTGTCGATGTTCCGACACGCGCAATAAAAAACCGCCCGGTGGCGATCCGCCGGGCGGTTTTGTCGGCACTGTCGATGTCAGAAGGCTGGGCTGACGAGACCCACCCCGGATGGCTTACTGGTCGCTCGTCCAGTTCGAACCGTTCGATTGCTCCGGAACGACCGGCCATTGCTTCTGGGCGACGCGGACGGTGCGTGCGCCGTTGCGGCCATGGCGGCTCCAGCCGTCGGTGCCGACGTGGATGTGCGCCGACCAGCCATAGGTCAGGATGGTGTAGTTGGTCTTGCGCAACGCCGACAGCGCGCAAGCTTTGTTGCTGAACACCGCATCGACGGCGCCGTTGGTGCCGTTGCAAAACGAGTGCTGCGACGCCGAGCGCGTGCCGCGAATGACGGCGCCGCGCCGATAGCCGGAGACCACCTTGGCTTTGCCGCACTGGGCTTCGACCTGCCGGATGGCGCTGGCCAGATGGCTCGGCGTGCAGTTGGACAATTGAGCCTGGGCCGTTGTCGCCGTCGCAAAGCTGACGGCAAGGATAGTGATCGAGGTTTTTATCGTTGTAGCAGTCAACATTCACATTGCTCCGCTGTTGTTCCCGTAATCCCCGCAGTAGAGGCGCCGTTTACTGGCGTCATCATGTGGCGGTACCGGGGCTATAACGGAGCCATTTCTTGTTACAACACGGACAGTTCTTAAGGATTAATGGGAACTATTAACGCTCTTCAGGCGGCATATTGAGGACGGGAATCCGCTCAACTTGAGATGACGATCGCGAAGATCGCGGTTTTGCACGCGCTTTGGCCCTGCCGAATGGGTCTGCGCTATAGTGCGTGTGCGCCCCGAACCGAGAGGTACCATCATGCGCCGGATCATCGCGTTTGCTCTCAGCCTCATCGCGGGTGTGGCAGGCCTGACGGCAACGCACGCCATGGCGCAGTCGCCGCAGACGCTCAAGGTCGCGGTCGCCCAGCGCGGCTTCTGGAACTCGTCGTTTGTCGAATTCGCGCTGCGGCAGGGCTTCTTCAAGCAGGAGGGCCTCGAGATCGAGATCCTCTACACCGAGGGCGGCGCCTCGACCTTGCTGCCGGTGGTGTCGGGCTCGATCGACGTCGCCATGACCAACGGCACGCTTGGCGTGATCGCCGCCTTCGCCAAGGGCATGCCGGTGAAAATCATCTCGGCGGAAGCGACCGGCGCGCCCGATGCGTTCTGGTATGCGCGGGCCGAAAGCGGCATCGCGTCGATCAAGGAAACCAGCGGGAAGACGGTGGCGTTCTCCTCGCCCGGTTCCTCGACCAATCTCATCATTCTGCAGCTCATCGCCCAGGAGAAGGCGACGCCGAAATTGGTTCCGACCGGCGGCGCGCCCGGAACCTTGACCCAGGTGATGAGCGGCCAGATCGACGTCGGCTGGTCGGTGCCGCCGTTCGTGCTGCAGCAGGTGACCGACGGCAAAGCGCGCATCATCGCGCGCGGTTCCGACGTCGCCGCGATCCGCAACCAGACCATCCGCGTCAACGTCGCGAACGCCAATGCGCTGAAGACCAAGCGCGACGCGCTGACGCGCTACATCCGCGCGCTGTCGCGTGCCATCGACTGGGCCTATACCGGCGACGCCGCGATCGACGCCTATGCCGAGATCGCCAAGGTGCCGCGCGCGCTGGCGCAACGCACCCGCGACGAGTTCTATCCGAAGGAGTCGTTGCAGCTCGGCGAGGTGAGGGGGCTCGACCTCACGCTCAAGCAGGCGGTCGAGTTCAAATATCTTGCGTCACCGCTGCCGGTCGCGGACGTGCAGAGCAAGCTGATCGATATCCTGTACAAGCCGGGTTCGTAGCCGCGGCGCAGTCGCTTCTCTGATGTTCTTGTGTGTTGGGCGGTAACGCCGTGCCGCATCGCGTGGGGCTGAGCGCGCCCCTTCGATTTCCGCTCTCTCAATCTGCATGCTTGTGATAATTTACAACCCAATGATTCGCGGTTGTCACCGGCGCATGCGCCGCAACCGCTTCTTGGAAGCCGATGCTTCTTGGAAGCTGATTCGGAGGGGGTGTCTTGGCTCAGGCGAAGGTCGTTGCGCTGCATTCGTTCAGCGACGACGAAGCGCTGACCTGGCTCAGCGACCATGTCGATGGCCGCGTCGAGACCAGCCTGGGCGATCTGGCGCGGCAATTCGGCTGGCCGCTGACGCGGCTGCGCCGTCGTCTCGCCGCCTGGGTTCAAGATGGCCGCATCATCCAGTCCGGCAGCGGCCGCGGCAAGGTCGTGCTCGCGCCGACGCGCACCTCGCGCGAAACCGCGCTTGAATTGGTCGGGCGCGCCATGGGCGTCGCCTCGGCGATACCCGAGCGCAAGCTGGCGCGTTCGCCGATCGGCATGGTGATGGCCGGCCTGCTCATGCTCACCGCGATCGGATTGACCGTGGTCGGGCTGGTGATGAACGCGCGCTTCGCGGCGTCGTTCGGCCAGACCGCGGAGGCGGCGCTGCTGCTGGCCGCGATCGGCCTTGCCGTCGACCTGCTCGCGGTCGTGTTGCCGAGCGTCAGCGTCCAACTCTGGCAACGCCGGTCCATCCTGGCGGCGGCGTCGGCCTGGACGCTGTGGCTCGGCGTGCTGGCGATGACCTGGCTCGCGGCCACCGGCTTTGCCTCCACCAATATCGGCGACTCGGTGGCGGGCCGCGCCAAGATCGCGGGCGAGAGCACCGTCTTGAACGAGCGGCTCGATCGGTTGCGGCAGGAGCGCGCCGGCATCGCCGAGACGCGCCCGCTGGCGGCGATCGACGTCGAGCTGCAGAGGGCGCAGCCGGAGGTGCAAGCGGTCTGGCGGATCACCGACGGCTGCCGTGACGTGACGCGCGCCGCTTCGGCGCGGGCCTGCGCCGTCGTATTCGACCTGCGGCAGGCGCGCGCTGCCGCCGAACGGCGCGACGCGATCGACCTGGAAGTGCGCGACGTGCAGTCGCGATTGGCGACCCTGCCGGCGGTGGCGCTGGCCGACCCGCAAGCGACGACCGCCGCCGAAATGCTGGCTTGGCTCAGCCTCGGCGCGCTCACCCCGGCGCCGGCCGATATGGCGCGGCTGCGCGCGCTTGGCCTTGCGCTGACGCCGTCGTTTGCCGGGCTGATCGCCATGCTGGCCTTGTCGCTCGCGCGCCGCGTTTGACGCGCGCGGCGGGGTGCGGCCGGGAGCGCGGGCCGCGGCGGTTCGCCTCATACCTCAGTACTGGCTGACAAACCCGCGTGGCAGGGTACTGTTGCGGCGTGTCTCCCGTCCCCGGAAGACACCCCAAGTCCCCCAAGTCTCCTTAATGCCCGCTGTAACGCCACACCAGCGGGCAATTTTTTTGCTCCCGGCGGTCCCGATGATGGCCCGTTCGCGACGACAGTACGCCAGCGCCGCTGCGAGCACGGTTGATCGAAATTTTACGCGGCTTTGACGTCGACGGCTCACAAACAGTTGCGCGCGGCGAAACCCGATCGTGCGCTCGCGCACTGGCGCTTCGCGGTCGCGCGCCTAGGTGTTCGTGACGGGCGATCGCGGCGGATACCGCAGCAACGGCCGGTCCTTCGGAAACGAAAGGCACGGACCGCTGGTGCCATGCCCGCCACAAAAAGAAGGACCACTCCGATGAAACTTCCCATCGCAATCGCGACGTTGTTCCTGGCGGCGATCACGGCGCTGCCCGCATCCGCGCGGGTGCCGACCGGGCACTCGTTCTATGTGCGCGATGCCGCGCGCGCTGAGAGCGTGCAGCACGGATATCGCCACGCCGGATATCGCCACGCCTATGCCGCCGCGCCGCTGATCCGTCAGCCGTTGGCCAACGGCCGCGGGCATTGTATCGCCGCCGAGCCCGGAGAGACCCTGAGCGCCTATCCGAATTGGGAGGTGTGCTGAGGTCGCTGATCGATCGTCGCGCCAGACGTCGCGAGCGATCGGCAAGGATTTCGGCAAAACACAAAATTCGACAGAACACGAAATCGGTCGAATGAAAAAAAAAAAATAGTAGAATGAAAAAAGCAGTGAATGAAAAAAGTGAGCCCGGATGCCGCCGAGCGACATCCGGGCTCCACCTTTGACGTCTGCTGCGTGTCAGCGCACGTACTGAGTGCGCGCCGCGCGGCGGGACTTCTTGCTCTTGCGCACCGTGCGCCGCGGCGCGACTTGCGGCTCCGGCTCACGATAGGCCGGGCCGATCCCGAGCAGGCCTTCGACGCCCCCGATCACGCCGCCGACCGGTGCGCCGACCACGGCGCCGACCGGGCCGGCGATCCGCCAACCTTCGCTCGCACCGTGCGCGATCCCGCCGGGAATACCCTGCGCCTGGGCCGCGAGCGGCGCGGCCAAAACGGCAGCGATAACGCCCGCAAACAACACTTGAGATTTCACGTGACACCCCTTTGTTATCGTTACGACAGGGTCACTCGCCAGCCAAAGCTGGGCGATAGCGTGACCAGGGTGTGGCGGTGAGGGGAAATTCGCGAGGCGCCACAATTGGTTGGGGTGCGGGACCACCACCGAATCGGTGATTGCGGACGGTATCGCCTGCAGGCCGCCGCGGGCGATCCTCTGCATCCGCCCTCATCCTGAGGAGCGCGCAACGCGCCGATGCAGCACGCCCGAATTGGGCGGACGCGCGTCTCGAAGGATGGGGACGGCCCCAGCGCCGACCCAGCCGGGCCTTCATGGTTCGAGACGCGCAGCGTTGCTGCGCTCCTCACCATGAGGGGAGAGGCGCGGCAGCCGGTTGGACGCGGGATCGAGGCGGTGCTCTCGTAGGATGGGTTGAGCCATAAGCGTGTCGACGCGCGTCTTTGACGCGCTATGGCGAAATCCATCACGCTTCCATCGACCAAGCGATGGGTTTCGCGAGGGCTCAACCCATCCTACAGACTGGGCCGATGCCGATGCAGCCGGCGTGACGGTATCGGGCGGATTAGCCGACTCGCGGGTTTACGCGCTATGATGTGGCCTCAAATGGAGGAATTACCCATGGGTTATTCATCAGCGCTTCGCGCCACGGCGTCCGCAGCGGTCCTGCTGGCGGGCATTGGCTTTGCATCGACCGCGCAGGCGGAGACCTGCCCCATCGCCTTCACGGTGGTCAAGGCGGGCTTTGTGATCGGCGGGCAGGGTGGCAGCGGCTCGATGCGCTGCGGGAACCGCACCTATCGGATTTCCATCGGCGGCCTGAGCTACGGCTTCATGATCGGCGCCTCCGAGACGCGTTTCAGGGGCACCGCCACCTTCAACGGCAGCCCCCGCAGCGTGGCCGGGGTCTACGGCGCCGGCGGCGCGGGCGCCGCCATCGGGCGCGGCGCGCAGGCGATCGTGCTGGCCAACCAGAGCGGCGCGGTGCTCGCGCTCACCGGCTACCAGCGCGGGCTGCAGATCAACGCGGACCTGAGCGGGCTCGCCCTCTCGATGCGATAGAACGGGGGGCGGGTTAGCCCACGAGTGCGTCCACGCGCGTCTTTGACGCGCTATAGGCGTAACCCGCCGCGTTTGAAGAGAGGGAATGGCGGATGACGCTTCGCTCATCCGCCCTACGGGCTACTTGCCAGCAATCGTCACTGCAAATTCGGGATCAGCTTCTTCACCTCGGCGATGACGCCCGGCGGGGTCGCATACAGGTCGCCGAGCAGCTTCTCCAGGCCCTCCGGCGGCCGATAGCTCATGTCGAGCCTGATCTTTGCAGCTTCCGCGATCAAATCGGGATCCTGCGCAGCGGCGGCCAGCGCGCGTCGCATCAGTGCGACGCGGTCTTTCGGCACGTCGGGTGGGAAGACATACGGCCGACCGAACTCGACACTCGAGAACACGAAGCGCATGAAAGCGCGCTGGTCGTCGGACTTCACATACTCGAAGATCGAGGGCGCATCCGGAAATTCCGGCAGCGGCGTTTCCTCCGAGCGGAACAGCAGGCGCAGTTTCCCTTCCTTGAACAGCCGGTCGGCACCGCGGAACTGACCCGTGGTCGCGCACACGCCCTGCACCTCGCCGCGCTCGACGGCAAGGATCACGTCCTGCGAGCCGCGGTATCCCTCGATGATGCGGAATTTCGTGCCGAGCACGTGGTTGGCCACGGTCGGCAGGATGGAGTTCGACGTGCCGGCGCCGGAACTCCCGACGATGAGTTCCTGCTTGAGCAGGTCGGCGACGCTCTTGATCGGTGTTGTATGCCAGGACGCGCAGACGCGTCCGGGAAGCGACGTGGCGCCAAGCCAATTGAATTGGCGCAGATCGGCTTCGATATTGGATTGGCCCATCAGCGCCTGGTTGGGAAGGTTGCGCGAAAACGTGCCGATCACGCTGCCGTCGCGCGGCGCCTGTGCATAGACATAGTTGGCGGCGACGACGCTCTGGGCCGCGGTCATGTTCTGCACAATGATCGTCGGCTGCTCGGGGATGTGCTTCTGCAGATACTTGGCCAGCAGCCGCGCGCCGATGTCGTAGTCGTTGCCGACGGTGTGGCCAACGATCAGGCGCATCTGCCGGTTCTTGTAGAAGTCGGCGGCCGGCTGGGCATCGCTACCCGACGGCATGCCGCTCACCAACAGCACAAGCGCGAGCGCAAACGGAAATCTCGTGATCGTCATGCTGCGTCCCCGGATCGTCCCAGTTTGGCGCAACGCTAACAGCTTTCCCCAGCCCTGTAAGCGGCGGCGGCCCAATCAACGGGCCCACGCAGACCGCAAAAAAACGCGGCCGGCAGCGTGGCCGAGGTCTACGGCGCCGGCGGCGCGGGCGCCGCCATCGGGCGCGGCGCGCGATTGTGCTGGCCAACCAGAACGGCGCGGTGCTCGCGCTCACCGGCTACCAGCGCGGGCTGCAGATCAGCGCCGACCTGAGCGGGCTCGCCCTCTCGATGCGATAGAACGAAGGCTGGTTAGCCCGTTGGCGCGTTTACAACGCTATGGGCGTCATGCGAACGCCAGAGGATGGGTTTCGCGAGGGCTCAACCCATCCTACGCGCTGGACAGCGCGCGGGTCTTCTTCGACGTGCTCAACCAGCCGAACCGAAGCGTCGCGGCTGAATAGATTGGCGGTTGGCTTCGCCTATCCCTACGTCTGCCAGTGCCATTGAGTTGCAGTGCTTTGCTCATCCAGCCAACTGTGCGGGCAGTTCAAATTGTAGGCGTGGGGATATCGTGTTAATAAATTATCGAACAAAGCCTTTTTTGAATTGCTCGATCATTCGATTGATTAGGTCTTGTGTGTCGCGGGAAGGATTCCGTTTCGCGATATTGATGACAAGTCCAGAGAGGAGGTCAATCACCTCATTGTAGTCATATGCTGGTTGGCGATGTGAAGTTTGAAATTTTGGCGGTCCTGTCACTATCAGGTGTGGTAGCCACGAGCGAAGCGACTGGTTTTCAAGGCCGTAGATCGATAGCTCTGCACTCTTTTCAGTCCGTCTATAACCCAACTCGTACAGTACGCGTTGAACAGCGGCCTCGGAGACAAGACTTCCTATTCTCTTCTGTTCGATCGGTGTAAGCGACACAAAAAACGTGAACGGATCGAAGGTCGCAAACTCTCTTTCGGAGCAATATGTCGTATTTCTCCATGCGTTCGGGTGATGGTGTGGTGCCAACTAAATGCCGCCACATCAAGGGGGTCATCATGTAGTGCGAGAAGGCGCTCGGACGCGGGGGCATGCGAGAGATTGGTTCTGTAGTTCTCGACTAGGTGATGATCACCATTGAAAACTTGCGTGACCGTCGCTTCGAGTAAACGCCAGAACTTGCGCTCTAGAGCCTCCAAACCCTCAATGTCAGAGAGGTTTATCTGTGTCATGACGATGGAAGCGGAATGAGAGGCGTCCCCGTAAGTTCACGGGTGACTATCGATATCATGCTCGTGGCTCGCGCCGTGTGAAAGCTATACTGGTCGCTGTATGCTACGCAGTGTGTCTGTCGACCTATAGATACTGGCCCAGATATGACGTCATACGGCGGATTGCGTTCTAGAAGAGGTGCATGAGATCTAGACCCTGCCCGGCAATAAGCTATGAAATCGTAATACTGAGCTCTATCGCTTACGAAGAAGAGGGCTTCGAGTTTAGCGAGATCGTTACGCTTCACAGAAAATTTCATACCACTGCTGGGTCCCCGACTTTTCGGTGGCGCAAATTGGCCCAAATTGACGGCCTGACGAAGCCAAGTAGTTGCATAGAAGCCTGAACCAAAGTCCGGCCTCTTCGCGCCCCTAGTATGGTCTATCCGTGAGCCACCTGATCTAATGCTATACCCTGTGAGCTGGTAGGGCTTAGCGATTGCTCTGAACAACCGTGATATAAGATCTAATTATCGTTCTGCCAGGCCAACTTTTCCTCCCCCTCCGTATAAGCCCAGTCTACTATCGCAAAGGTTGTGCCGTCGAGGTATAGGCCTCTTTTTCGGTAGGGCTCAAGAGAAAAGTCGTCGCGTGTGAGCCGAACAAGTAGCGAAACCCATCACGTATTTCACAAGCGATGGATTTCGCAGGGCTCAACCCATCCGGGCGACTTATAGATAGAACTGATCCGCTAATGGCGGCTCGGCGACGGTTTTCTCCCGCTTATGGAATCCCTCAGCGGTTATCTTCGCAACCCCTCCCATTTCCGACAAAAGCATTTTTTGCGCGTCAGCATCAGTCGGCCAACTCAACGCTTCATGCGCCAACCCAAATTTCATTGTAACTGCAGCGCACACATCGGACAACGAACTTGAATTCAATCGAATAGCGTTGATCAATAGCTGACTTCAGCTCAGGAATGTTCGCGAAATCAGCAAGAGCCGCTGACGAGAAGCACGGAGTTCGGTTTTCGGCAGACCTGGCGATCAAGATCGTCCGAAGGCCCCAGATGAGTCGCTTTCTGGTAGAGTGAGAAAGCAACAAATTTGGTCTTTCAAGAATATACCAATTTATGCACGATGCTTCACGAATTTCTCGTTCGTATGAAGTCTTGATAGAAGGAATTGCATATCCTCGAAATATTTCGGCGGTGTCGTGCAACAGGCTCGCCTCCGTTATAAGGTGCAGAACGAAGAGATCGCCGCTCGCTGCTTTCGCACGAAGTGTTGTCAAGGGGTACTGATAGAAGCTTACTCCGCGGCTAGA
>CAVUIV010000020.1:0-174437 GCA_963741595.1 uncultured Alphaproteobacteria bacterium | reverse complement strand
GCTGGTGGCGCTGAGCTTGGAAAGGTACGTGGAGGTAGCTGCCCATCCGACCGCAGCATCACCCCTTCAACGCTTCGTGCTGCCGCTCGCGCACCTCGGCAAGGTCGCGATCCAGAAAGAAATTGAGGAACGTCCTGATAACGGCAATCACCGCGAGCCGCCCAAGGGCGTCCCAGCTCGTCGTGATGGAAGTCTCGATGATATCCGCCGCCAGCTGGAACGTAAGTCCGGCCACCAGCCAATGGGCGTAGTGAAGCCAGATGTCGCGCCGCTCATGCGCGCTGGGCGGCGCTATCGCGCAGAAGCTCTCAAATAGGTGCAAGCCCGAGGGATCTTTGGACGCCGCTCGGTAAACATCCCTAAAGAAGCATTCTCTTCGCTTCGGAAACAATCGAGTCGGACAATTCGCCGCTTTAAAAATCGGCCGGTCGCCTGCTGAAAGTCGATTGCCCATGTTTATCGTCACGGCCGGCTGGCCTATGATCGGACGGGGGGATCGGCAGCCAGGTTCTCAGAAATGGCGCGACACGATCACAGACTTGACGATTGCGGCGCGCGAGCGTTCAGAGCGTGCGGTGTCCCGCTTCTGCTGGTCTTCCTGTTTCCATGGATATCGTCATCGCCCCGAGCCGAAGAAGCGCCGCGGCGCATACTGATGCTGCATGCATTCAACTATACGTTTCCCGCCACAACGGCGGTCGGAGAAGCTGCTCGAAAACGGCTGCTGGAGCGCTCTTCACAGAAAATCGAAATCGATGCCGATTTTCTTGACCTTGCTCGTGTCACCGACCCTGGGCACGAGCAGCGGATGGCGGACTTCCTGCGCGACAAATATGGGCGTTCGCCGCCAGACTTGGTGATGACGCTGGGCAGCGCAGCGTTGCCTTTCATAGTCAAGCATCGCGATGCAATTGTGCCCGAAGGTGCCTGTCGTTTTTACGACGATTTCGCCACAGACCTATGATGCCCTACGTCCGCCACCTGACATCACTGGAGTCATTACCGAATTCAATATGGACAAAACGCTCGCACTCGCGGAACGGCTGCAACCGACTGCGGGCCGTCTCTTCGTCATTGCCGGCAGTGGAGCCACCGAGCAGCGCTGGTACCCGGTCGCGCGCAAGATTGTTGAAAGCCGCGAGAGGAAGTTCGATACGACCTATCTGTTTGATCTGCCATACGAGAAGCTCGTCGCCACCCTGTCGCAAGTACCTCGCAATGCAATTGTTATCGTCTTGACCTTCTTTGCCGATAGCGAAGGAAAGACATTTATTCCCGCGCAGATGGCAACCAGGCTGTCTGCCATCTCCCCAGCGCCCGTCTATGCACCTTACGACACTTACATCGGCAACGGCACTGTCGGCGGCTTCGTCGAAACATTCGAGTCGGTTGGAATCGCCGCAGCGGACATGGCGCTAGATATCTTGGCGGGTAAGGACCCGGCCACGCTTCCGCCCCGAACCAATCCTGCGCAAGCCTATCGGGTCGATTTCAGGGCGATGCAGCGTTGGGATTTACGCGAAAGCGACCTGCCCCCCGGCACGACCGTGCTGTTCAAGGAACCAGGCATCTGGGAGCGGCATCGCAACGTTGTGCTTGCGGCGCTCGCCATCTTCGCGTTGCAGGCCGCACTTGTCGTTGCGCTGCTGATACAGGGGCACAGAAGGCGGCGCGCGGAAAAGCTCCTCAAGGAGAGTGAGGACCGCATGACATATACCGCCGCTTCGGCAAACGTCGGACTGTGGCACTTCGATCGTCAGATCAACGAACTGTGGGCGACAGAGCATAGTCGTGTCTTGTTTGGTCTGGGAAGCGACGTGCCCCTCACGCGCCGCACGCTCCTGGCGGCCGTCCATCCGGAGGATCGCGAGGCCGCCATCTCTTCCTTTCGGGAGACTTTGAATGCCGACCGGTCCGCCGTCAGGGACGTTCGCGTTGTCCTGCCAGATGACCAAATACGCTGGATCCGTGTTCGGGCTCGGTCGCATCCTGACAATCGTGGCGCGCCGCATCAATTGAGTGGAATTTTCTGTCGACATCACGGAGCAGAAAGCCGCGGAAACCGAAGCCGCGCTGCAACGCCAGGAAGTTACGCATCTGATGCGCGTATCCGTGCTCGGCGAACTCTCAGGTGCAATCGCGCACGAAATCAACCAGCCGCTCACGGCGATCCTGTCGAATGCTCAGGCGGCGCTGCACCTGCTCACGCAGGAGTCGCCGGACCTCGACGAAGTTCGCGACACACTTCAGGACATTGTTCACGAGGACAATCGAGCCGACGAGGTCATTCACCGACTCCGCAACCTGCTGAGAAAAGGCGAGAGGAATTCCGTTTCGGTCGACGTGAATGATCTGGTCAATTCAACGGTTGCACTGCTCAATAGCGAGTTGATCAATCGCAGGATCAACATCAGGGTCAATTTGGCACACACCCTGCCGGCCACGCAGGGTGATCCGGTCCAATTGCAGCAAGTGCTACTCAACCTCATCATGAACGCAATGGATGCGATGGCCGCGACGCCGATGACGCAGCGGCTGGTTACGGTTTCCACGCGTGCGACGACAAATGGAGCCGTCGAGATGCTCGTGAAGGACCGAGGAACCGGCATCGATAGCACGGAACAAGGTCGCCTATTCGAGCCGTTCTACACCACCAAGGCGCACGGTCTTGGCCTCGGTTTGACGATCTGCTCGACAATCATCCAGGCGCACGGCGGAACGCTTACGCTCATGAATGACGACGATGGCGGAGCGGTTGCGGGCTTCTCGCTGCCGGCTCAGGAAATGCTCGTGGCAGCCAAGTGACGGACAAAATGTTCACAGTATTCATTGTCGACGACGACCCGGGCGTGCTTAAGGCGCTGTCGCGGCTCCTGCGCGCGAAGGGTTACGATATCCGGCCATTCACGTCGCCGCAGGAGTTCCTCGCGCAGCATGACGCGACTGTTCCCGGTTGCGCTTTGTTTGACGTATCCATGCCGGGTCTCGATGGTCTTGAGCTGCAGCAGGCACTGACCGCAGGGGGCTCGCATCGTCCGATCATTTTCATCACTGGGAAGGGCGATATTCCAACGAGCGTGCGCGCCATGAAGGCGGGCGCCGTCGATTTCCTCACCAAGCCGGTGAGTGACAAGGATTTGCTGCGAGCGATAGCGCGAGGCCAAGAGCAGGATGCCAAGTCTCGCCAAATTCATACCGAACTGGCGTTGATCGAAGCGAAGATCGCAACCTTAACCCCGCGCGAACGCGAGGTGCTTACGCACGTTGTCGCCGGGCGGCTCAACAAGCAGATTGCCGGTGATCTTGGAACAGTCGAAAAGACCATCAAGGTTCACCGCGGACGCATGATGGAAAAGCTGGGGGTGCGCACGGTCGCCGATCTCGTGCGCCTGGCGGAGAAGGCCGGCATTTCAAGCTAAATCGGCCACCATTGGCCCAAGGGCCAACTCGACGATTGCCTGCGGCAATTGCGAGTGTGCTTCATGGCGGAAGCTTCCCGTTGGATCGCCATTGTGGACGACGACCCGTCCGTGCTGAAGGCCCTGACACGGCTGCTGCGCGCACACGAATTGCATGCGAAAACATACAAGTCGGCGCAAGAGTTCCTTGCGGCGTTGCCGGACGGACTACCTGAAAGTCTGATCGTTGATCTGCAAATGCCTGGGATGAGCGGCCTGGAGCTTCATCAGCATTTGACGCGCAAGGACATCCGAATTCCGACCATCATTATTACCGCGCACGGCGGCATCGAAATACGCGAACGCTGCCAATCTGCCGGCGTCATCGCGTTTCTTTCGAAGCCCGTGCAGGACTCCTCGCTGTTTGCTGCGATCGATGATGCGCGCAAGATTGCAAGCAATCGCGGCCATGGATCTTCATAGGCACAGGCGACACCGGTGAGCGCCGACTTGGGTGCAAACGCCGCCAGCACGTAGGATGCGGCAGTGCCAATAGCAGTGTTCGGATCGTCGACATCGAACGACGGCGAATGCATGCGTATGGTTGCCGCTGGTAACTTAAATTGCTGCCATGCATGGCACCTTTTTGCCCAGGTGCTAATCTTGGGTGGACCAAAGTCCAAGCTGACGCCCATCTGAGCTCGGGCAATACTCTCAACGTCATGGATAATCGGTATCCAATAATAGGATTGCTGTTGGCGTAACAGATCTGGGTCGGGGTCATGACTGACGTTCTATCGACGTCGTTGGCGGCCGTTGGGATTTCCAAGTCGCTAGACGGAATGCAGCAATACGAAATGCTGCCGGAGCTGCAGCTGATCTACGATACCGCTCCGATCGGCTTGGCGTTTCTCACTCTCGACTGCCGCTACGTGCAGATCAACCAGCGCTTGACGGAGATCTGCGGCATTCCGGTTGCCGATCATATCGGGCACTCGGTGCGGGAAACCGTCCCCCAAGTTGCGGATCAGGTCGAACAAATTGTTGATGCCATCGTGCGCACCGGTCAGCCTGTCATGGGCATCGAAGTGCATGGCCAGCGCGCGGACAAACGCAACGCCGATCACGTCTGGATAACCAACTGGCATCCCTTGAAAAGCGCGGATGGGACCATTGTAGGGGTCAACGTCGTCGCTGAGGAAATTACCGAACGTAAGCGCTCGCAAGCGGTGTTGAACGCCAGCGCGGTCGCACTGCGCAATAGCGAGGCACGTTTTCACGAACTTGCCGACAACGTCAGCCAGTTCGCCTGGACAGCCGACCAATCCGGTTGGGTCTACTGGTACAACAGGCGCTGGTACGACTTCACCGGGACGACACTCGAAGAAATGCAAGGTTGGGGCTGGCAGAAAGTCCACCATCCCAATCATGTCGGCCGCGTGGTCCAGCGCATCCGGGAAAGTTTCGAGAGCGGGGAGCCGTGGGAAGACACGTTCCCTTTACGTGGCCGCGATGGCGGTTATCGCTGGTTCCTCTCTCGCGCCCTGCCTATCCGCGATGCGGCCGGAGTCGTCATTCGCTGGTTCGGCACCCATACCGACGTCACCGATCAGATCGATGCTGAGAAGGCGCTGCGCACACTCAACGAGACGCTGAAGCAGCGGGTCGAAGCCGAGACGCGAGAACGCTTCCAGATTTGGAATGTTTCACAGGATTTGCTGGTCATTGCTGATCTGGCGGGGAAATATCTCAGCGTCAATCCGGCCTGGACCGCGACGCTTGGCTGGTCGGAATCGGAGTTGCTCGGCAAGTCGTCCCAATGGCTCCTGCATCCAGGTGACCGGGAAAGAACACGCGCCGAGATTGCTCATCTTGCCGCCGGCGGAACAACAACGCGGTTCGAATTGCGTTTCCGTCACAAGGACGGCTCGTATCGCTGGGTATCCTGGAAGGCGGCCGGAGATTCGGAGCGCATCTATTCGATGGGACGGGACGTCACAGAACTCAAAGATGCCGAAAATGAACTACGGGAAGCTCGGCGCGATCTTGCGCAGGCCGCCCGACGCACGACGATCGCAACGATGACAGCGTCAATCGCGCATGAGATCAAACAGCCGTTGGGTGCGATTGTAGCAAACGCCAATGCGGGTCTGCGCTGGTTGAAGAAGACGCCGCCATGCCTCGAGGAAGCACAGGAGACATTCAGCGACATCGTCGCCGACGGTCACCGGGCGAGCGAGGTGATCCAATCGATCCGCGCCATGTTCAACAAGAGCGAGCACAAAGGTAGTTTGATTCGCATCAATAGCCTGGTCCGCGAGACAATCGAAATTGCGCGCAGCGAACTCGATGCCGCGAATATTACGCTACACGTTGCGCTTGCTGCCCAACTGCCTGCGGTGTGCGCCCACAAGGGTCAACTGCAACAGGTCATCTTGAATATCATCACGAACGCGATCGATGCGATGCGCGATGTGGATGATCGGGAACGCGTGTTGAAATTGAGGTCAGCAGCTCTGCCATCCGGACATGTGGGGCTGTCAGTCGAAAACTCCGGAACCGGAATTCATCCTGACGATATGGAGCGCATTTTCGACGCGTTCGTCACGACGAAGTCCAATGGAATGGGAATGGGCCTGGCGATTTGCCGGTCGATCGTCGAGGTGCATGGTGGCACCTTGACGGTGTCGCCAGTCTCGCCGCATGGCTGTGTCTTTCGCGTCGCCTTGCCTGAAAGCAAATAATGCAAGACGCCACCGACAAGCAGGGTTACGGGGCGCATTCGATTGTCTTCGTCGTCGATGACGACGAATCCATGCGGAAGGCCCTCAGCAACCTGGTTCGTTCGGTGGGCCTGAAGGTTGAAGCCTTCGCATCTGCCCCAGAGTTCCTGGCAGTCAAGCCGCCAGACGGCCCGTGCTGCCTTGATCCTCGATGTCAGGCTTCCCGGGCTGAGTGGGCTTGATTTTCAGGCTAAGCTGGCGAGCTCCAAAATTGAAATTCCGATCATTTTCATGACGGGGCACGGCGATATCCCGATGTCGGTGCGGGCCATGAAAGCAGGCGCGGTCGAGTTCTTGACCAAGCCGTTTCGTGATCAGGACATGCTCGACGCCATTCAGGTCGCGCTCGAGCGCGATAGGGCCAGGCACGAAAAGGACGATATCGTTCTAACGCTACGCACCAAGTACGAAACGTTAACTCCTCGCGAGCAGGAGGTCATGATTTGTGTCACGGGCGGCCTCATGAACAAACAGGTAGCTGCGGAAATCGGCATTACCGAAAATACTGTCAAAGTGCATCGTGGCAACGTGACCAGAAGATGGGTGCAAAATCGCTGGCAGACTTGGTGAGAATGGCAGACGCTTTGGGGGTTCGCCGTGCCCACTAATACCTTGGTGTAGGTTCCTCATCTATTCAGCCAGTAAATCATCGTTTCAATTGCCTTGAATATCCGGAGCCCGGTTGTATGTGTATCGTCACAATGGGCGATAGCATGACGGAGGTGTCCGTGATCTCGATCGTCGATGACGATGCGTCGTTTCGTCGAGCGACCGCGAGCCTTGTGAGATCCCTCGGCCATGCAGTGTTGGCGTTCAGCTCGGCTGAGGAATTCCTGAATTCCGACCGAGTTAACGACACCGAGTGCTTGATCTCCGATGTACAGATGCCTGGCATGAGCGGCATCGAGTTGCAAAACGAGCTACTCGCGCAGGGTGTCAGGCTGCCGGTGATATTTATTACCGCCTATCCCGAGTCGGATGCACGGGAGCAAGCGCTGGCTGCCGGGGCGTTTGGGTTTTTGAACAAGCCATTCAACGAAGAAAAGCTGATTGCATGCCTGGATCAGGCGCTTTCCGAGGCCAAACCTTAGGCTGAAAGATCGCTTCCGCTGCGCTCTCTCATAGTCGCTGTGCTCGGTTTGGCGGCGGCCCGACCGATTGAGGGTTGGCCTCTAAACCTTTGTATAGGGACCGTCGGCCTTAGAGATGAGGTGGCACCTCCTACTGTGGAATAGCTGCGTTACACGCTGGTATTTAGCTTCTCCCTACAAAAGAAATTAAGGGAGCGGGTCATGATTTCGAGCAATTTGAATTCGACGAAAGCGGTCGCAGCAACGGAAGCGATGGGTCGATCCTGTTCAGTTGCGAGGGATACGTTAGACGAGGCTCTGATAGAACGCATTGCAGGGGGCGATGCGCCCTCAATGGCCGTTCTGTACACGCGACACAATGTGCGGGTCTACCGCTTCGCTTTGCGCCTTGTCCGTAACACAGTCGTTGCTGAGGAAGTGACGAGCGAGGTCTTTCTGGCCGTATGGCGGAAGCCGTTCAGCTTTGGAGGCCGATGCCGAGTAACGACGTGGCTGCTGGCGATCACCCGCCACAAGGCGCTCGAAACGCTGCGGCGCCGAACGACCGATCCTCTGACCGACGATCACTGCGACACGATTTCCAACTCGTCGGACGATCCCGAGATCACGCTCGATAAGAGTGAGCGGCGCACCATTCTATTCAGGTGTTTGTCGAAATCTATCGCCTGCTCACCGGGAAATAGTTGACCTCGTCTATTACCACCAGAAGACGATCGACGAGGTCGCAGAGATCGTCGGTATTGCAAGAAACACCGTCAAGACAAGAATGTTCTACGCGCGAAAGCGCCTCGCAGAGTTGCTCGACACCCATGGTATCGTCGCGCCTTGAGCTGCAGGCACGAGGCGAAGCGCTGAGGCGAGATAACGGAGGCGGAGCCATGCGGCGAGTTTGGCAAGCGACACTGGTCGGCCTGATGCTGATGGTGGCGTCGGTCGCCGCACTTGCGCAAGCCGACCCGCTGCCCTCCTGGAACGACGGCGCGGCGAAGAAGTCCATCACCGACTTCGTCGCGCGCGTGACGACGGCAGGGCGGGCCGGATTTCGTGCCGGTCGCCGAGCGCATCGCCACCTTCGACAACGACGGCACGCTGTGGTGCGAACAGCCGATGTACTTCCAGATCGGCGTTCGCGATCGATCGGGTGAAGGCGCTGGCGCCGCAAGCATCCGGAGTGGAAGACCAAGCAGCCGTTCAAGGCGCTGCTTCGAAGGCGACATGAAGGCGCTGGCGGCGACCGGGCGAGAAGGGCCTGCTCGCGTTCATGGCGGCGACCCATGCCGGCATGACCGTCGACGATTTCCACAAGATCGTGCTCGACTGGATCGACACCGCGCGGCATCCGCGCTTCAACCGGCCGTATACCGAGCTGGTGTACCAGCCGATGCTGGAGCTGCTCGGCGTATCTGCGCGCCAACGGCTTCAAGACCTTCATCGTCTCCGGCGGCGGCATCGATTTCATGCGGCCGTGGACCGAGAAGGTCTACGGCATTCCGCCCGAGCAGGTGGTGGGCTCCTCCGGCGTCACGCAAGTTCGAGATGCGGCGGACGGCAAGCCGGTGCTGTTGAAGACTGCCCAAGATCGAGTTCGTCGACGACGGGCCGGGCAAGCCGGTCGGCATCAACCGCTTCATCGGCCGGCGGCCGATCTTCGCCTTCGGCAACTCGGACGGCGACCTGCAGATGCTGCAATGGACCGCGGCCGGCAGCGGCGCGCGCTTCATGGGGATCGTTCATCACACCGACGCCGAGCGCGAATACGCCTACGATCGGACCTCGCATGTCGGCCGGCTCGACAAGGCGCTGGACGAAGGACGCGCCCGCGGCTGGGCCATTACCGACATGAAGCGCGACTGGCGCGTGATCTTTCCAGGCGAAACCAACACCAGCGGGTCGCAACAGCGATAGCGCTATCACGCAGGAGGGTGACATGACAGCAATTGCACGCACGACAGGATGTTTTCGGAGGTGTGTACTACTACTGGCGCTGCTGTTCTTCGGACTGAACAGCGGTGCGGTGCGGGCGGAAGAAGCTGCTGGAACGTTCAATAACCAGCAGCTCGAGCAGATGGTGGCGCCGATCGCGCTGTTTCCCGACACGCTGATCTCACAAATCCTGATGGCGGCGACCTATCCGCTCGAGGTGGTCGAGGCCGCGCGCTGGTCCAAGGAAAATCCGAAGGTCACCGGCCAGGCGCTTGAAGACGCGATGCAGAAGCAGCCCTGGGATTCGAGCGTCAAGGCGCTGACGGCGGTGCCGCAGACGCTGGCGATGATGAACGACCAGCTCAAGTGGACGCAGGATCTCGGCGATGCCTTCCTCGCGCAACAGAGCGACGTGCTTGATGCCGTTCAGCGGCTGCGCGCGCGTGCGGATGCCGCGGGCAACCTGAGGTCGACACCGCAACAGACGGTCACGCGGACCAACCGGCCGGCGAACGTTTCTGCCAGCAGCGGCGCGCCCGCGACCGCGTTCGCCATCGAGTCGGCGAATCCCAGCGAATACTTCGTGCCGATCTACGATCCCGGCGTTGTGTTCGGCGCGTGGCCTTACGCGACGTACCGGCCGTTCTACTGGTATCCGCCGGGCTACGTCGCCACCGGCGTGTTCGGCTTTGCCGCCGGCGTCGCGGTCGGCGCGGCGATCTGGGGCAACGTGAACTGGTGGAACCGGCGCGTCGGCATCAATGTCAACCGCTACAACACGTTCAACCGCACCCGCATCACCAGCAACACGTGGACGCACAACGCCGCGCATCGCCACGGCGTCGCCTACAACAACGCGCGCGTTGCGAAGCAATTCGGCGGCGGCCGCGACAAGGCGCGTGACAATGCCCGCCAGAACCTCGCCAAGGGCGGGATGGGCGGCATGGGTGATGGCGGCATGGGTGGAATGGGTCAAGGCGGCATGGGCCAAGGCGGCATGGGCCAAGGCGGAATGGGCCAAGGCGGCATGGGCCAGGGCGGAATGGGCCAAGGCGGCATGGGCCAAGGCGGAATGGGCCAAGGCGGCATGGGCCAGGGCGGAATGGGCCAAGGCGGAATGGGCCAAGGCGGAATGGGCCAAGGTGGAATGGGTCAAGGTGGAATGGGCGGTGGCGGCGGCATGGGAGGCATGGCCGCTGGTGGAATGGGCGGCGGCATGGGCGTCGCCGGCATGGGCGGCGGTGGCGCCGCCAGGGCGGGGATGGCCGGCGGCGGCGGCCGCGGTGGCATGGGTGGTGGCATGGGCGGCGGACGCCGCTCCGACATCACGCTGAAGCACGACATCGCGCTGCTCGGTGACCTCGGCAACGGCCTCGGCTTCTATCGGTTCGCCTACAACGGCAGCGACACCGCCTATGTCGGCGTCATGGCGCAGGAGGTGCAGCGCGTCAGACCGGATGCGGTCGTGCGTGGCCGCGACGGCTACCTGCGGGTCTTCTACGACAAACTCGGCGTCAAATTCCAAACCTACGATCAATGGATCGCATCCGGCGCGCAAGTTCCATCCCTTGCGCGGCAGCATCGACATTGAGTGAGAAAATCTCTTGCTGGTCGTCAACCTGAGCGGGGGGCGCAGAAATCGCCCCCCCGCTCTTACGATCCTGGACGAACTCGTCGATCCCGGTCGCGCCCACCACGTTCGCCGGCAATGAGCCGGCGAACAATGGCAGGCCGGGGAATACAATCAGCGCTACTTCGGCGCGACCGAATCCGGAACGAGCATTCGGATGGTGCCATCCTGTCTCGACGTGATGAGCAGTTCGCCGTCGCGGGTCTGGCTGATGAAGAGATCGGCGCGGGCGATCTTGGCGCCCATTTTCCGATCGATGAGCTCCTGCAGCGACACATTCACCCGGTTGCCGCCGGCGTCCCGCTCGTAAGCTGCACTTCCTCGATGGGCGCCACGGTGCGGGGAATACCGTCGTCGGCCTTCTTCAGCGCGGCGAGGTCGGCCGCAAAGATGCGGCCGCCATGAATGTCGCCAAAGACAAACTTGCCGCGGAGCGCGGCGATCTTGCCGTGATACGCGAAGCCAGCGGTTATCGCCCGTCCTTCTTCGTGGTCGTACATCGCGACGGGATACCTGAAGCCGTCCTTTTTGCGTCCGTCCAGGATTTCCGCGGGCAGCGGGTAGAGTTCGGCCAGCGCGCGGAGTTCGCCCATCGCGCCACCGCGCCAGCGGCCGTTTTCCCAGTACCCTTCGAGCCTCATCCAGCCATAGTTGCCGCCGTTGTGGACGATATTGATCTCCTCGACCTGGTTCATCCCGATGTCGCTGACGAACAGGGTGCCGTCGGTGTCCCATGACAGCCGGTGGGCATTGCGGAATCCGTAGGCGTAGATCTCGCCCAGTGTGTTCGGATCGCCGTCCGCGGCGAATTTGTTGGCCATGGGAATCGTGTAGTCACCGAGGCCTTTCACGCCACCTGTGACCGACGGACTGCGCGGATCGATGCGCAGCATGGCGGTGATGATCGAATTGAGACGCTGCGTCTGGGCGGGATTGCTCGAGTTCGGGCCGCCGCCATTGCTGAATCCATGATCGCTGCCGCTGATGTAGAGCAGGCCATAGTCTTCGCTCCCGGGCTTTGCCGTCGGGTTGAACTCGACCGCGCTCAGGGGATGCGTCAGGTTGGCGACCACGTGGGCCGTCCGCAGGAGCTCACGTCGGGTGCCCGCAAACACGTTGGCGGCCGGATCCTTCGCGTGCCATTCCGTGACGATGTTGTGGTGGGTCACATCCTTCAATCCGTAGCCGGGCGGGATGAAGTTGGGCTTCGCCGGATTGCCCGGTCCACGCTCCGCATGCACGGTATAGAACAGGCCGTTTCTCGCGAACTCCGGATGGAAGACAAACGCGATGAATCCGCTCGAGAGCCGGTTGTAGACGCTCAGCGGAAACGTCTCCGCCACGATTCGCGTACACGTGCGGCTGATTGTTCGAATTCGATCCGATACAGGAACCCGCGCGAGTTGTTGGCAAAACGACGGCCGTCGGGAAGGTCGCGCACGTAGTTGATCCGAGCCCAGCCGGCCGGCTTCACGTCCTGATCGGCGGGGCGAATCCCGCGGGTGTCAGGCAGGCGCGCCAGTTCCACGACCTGGACCGCCAGGCCACGTTGCTCGATACGGGTCGGAATCGGTTTGCTCGTGATCTGCGCCACGACCGGGCCTGCGGCCACGATTGCCAGCAGCGACACGATGATTTGCAGCTTTTGTCTGTGCATGAAACCTCCCTGATCCCCGGATGGGTAACCGCGTCTGCGACGGTCCATTGACGTCCGTGGTTGGCGCCATCCTACATCAATTTTCGAGTTGGGAAGTGCTCCCCACCGGCGGGGGGAGCCGATCAAGGGCGCCGATCACAGGGCGCGTCGCTCAGCGGAAGAGCGCTACCTTGACACGGTAGGGGTCACAGAGTGAGCGGGTTTTTGGCGGCTCCAGTCTCTTCGAAAACGCGCGACTACTTGTGATCTTTCAGCAGCTCGCGCAGCATTTGCAGATGCTGCTGCGGCGTCGCGGCGATGTCCGCGGCGGCGCTCTGCACGTCGTTCACCGAGGTCGGCGAGATATCGAGTTTCGCCTTCCCAGCATCCGCCAGGAAGCCTGGATCCTTCAACGCTTGCGCGAACGCGGTCCGCAGGATTTCGACCCGGTCCGCCGGTACCTCGGGCGCCACCCACATCGCCCGTGCGAAGCGCGGCGCACTCGATATGATGCGGTAGATCGCACGCTGCTGGTCGGTCACGGCCAAAGATGTGAGCTGCGGCGTGCCCTTCATCAGCGGATCGTCATCAAGCCCGAACTGGAGTAGCGGCATGATCTTGCCGCTGGCGATCCAGTCCGGACGGCCAGAGACGTACCGCGTCCACTGGCCCCCGGCGCCATGCAGCTCGCCGCGCTCGATGGCAAGGTCGATCTCGGACGTGCCGCGATAGCCCGTCACGATCTTGAACTTGGCCCCGTGCAGCGAGTTGAGGAGCGCGGGGACGATGTAGGTGAGCGACAACACCCCGGTGGAGCCGAGATTTGTCTCGTACTTGGTCATATCGTCGATGGTCTTGACCGGCGATTGGTCGGATACAGCGATCATGCTGTTCATCGTCGCCATGTTGCCGATCCAACGGACCTTCGACATGTCGAAACTAACGCGTTCCGCAAATATCTTTTGGTAGAGGGGAAGGATCTCGAGGGTGACGCCGACGACAGTGCCGTCCTTCGGCGCGACGCGGTAGACATAGGTGGCTGCCGTCCCCGATGCGGCTCCGACTCGGTTCTCGACAATGACCGTCGGATTGCCTGGAACGTACTTTGGGAAGTAGCGTGCAAGGAGGCGCGCATAAATGTCGTAGCCGCCGCCCGGCGCAAGACCGACGACGAACGAGATCTTCTTTCCCTCGTAGAACGAGGAGGCCGCCATTGCAGGAGCCGACCACAGCACCGCAAAGGCGACCCATGTACTGATGCGCATCATCCTCGTCTCCTGATCCTTTGTCTCCAGGAATGGCCTTGCCCGAACCGCAGGCTCGTGTCCCGGTACCGAAGTTCGTTCCATGTCCCGGCGCCCGCGGAGACGAACTTTGGAACCGCAGAATTCTAGCATTCTGAAGCACGTTATCAATCACGCATCGTTGCCGAGCTGCGCATGCCGTCGCATTGACACCGCGCCTCGGCGGCGTGAAGCTTGCACCAGCTTACGGGCAGCATGACGTTGCCGCCGGCCAGGATGCCCGCGGTTGCATAAAGGGACCACCATGTCTTCGACACGCCAGATCAAGCTCGGGTTGTTCGTTCGCCCGGCAGGAAATCATATTGCGTCTTGGCGCCATCCCGACTCGCACGCCGATGCCGGAGCCAACTTCCATCGCTTCGTCGAAATGGCGAAGACCGCCGAGCGTGGTCTCTTCGACATGCTTTTCTCGGCGGACACGCAGTCGGCATGGACCGCCGAGGGTGACGGTATGCGCCGGCAACACTATGTTGCGTGGCTCGAGCCGTTCTGCCTGATGTCCGCCCTGTCCGGCTACACGCGCAACATCGGCCTCGCCAGCACCGCGACAACGACGTACGAGGAGCCTTACTCGCTGGCGCGCCGCTTCGCGACGCTTGACCATGTCAGCGGTGGGCGCGGGGGATGGAACGTCATCACCTCCGGCAACCCGACGGAGGCGCAAAACTTCGGGCGCGAGGTGCACGCCGACAAGGTCGACCGGTACAAACGGGCCCACGAGTTCGTGCAGGTCGTGTCGGGCTTGTGGGACAGCTGGGACGACGACGCTTTCATCAGGGATCGCGAGAGCGGCATCTTCTTTGATGACACCAAGATGCACGTCCTCGATCACCGCGGCGAGCACTTCAAGGTGCGCGGCCCACTCAACGTTCCGCGCTCGCCTCAGGGCCGGCCGGTGATCATCCAAGCCGGCGCGTCCGATGCGGGACGCGAGATGGCTGCGGAGACGGCTGACGTGGTCTTCTCCGCAGCCAACGACATCGAAGAGGCCAGGGCCTTTTACGCCGATCTCAAAGGGCGGATGGACCGGTACGGGCGTCGCCCGGACGAACTGAAGGTGTTGCCGGGCGTGGCCTTCTCGGTTGCTCCGACCGAGCAGGAGGCCATCGAGAAGTACGAGCAACTTCAGGATCTGATCCATCCCGACATCGCGATTGGTCTCGCGTCTCGGCGGATCGGGTTCGATCTGCGGCCCTATCCGAAGGACGGGCCTCTTCCGACGCCGCCTGCCAAGGTGGTTGGAGATCGGTCGAGCCGGTCGTACATGATGTATGAGGTGGCACGGCGCGAAAACCTGACGATCCTGCAACTCGCCAAACGGTTCGCGGCGGCGCGTGGCCATTTCTTTGTGACTGGGTCGCCCACGATGGTCGTGGACGTCCTTGAGGATTGGTTCAAGACCGGCGCCTGCGACGGGTTCAACATGATCCCACCGCTTTATCCGAACAGCCTCGACGATTTCGTCAACCTGGTCGTGCCGGAGATGCAGAAGCGCGGGCTGTTCCGGACGCGCTACGAAGGCAATACGCTGCGGGAGAACCTTGGCCTCGCGCGCCCGCGGAGCCGGTATGCCGCCGCCCAGGTGGTGGCGGCGGAGTAGGGCAGAGCTCCGCTGAGCTGAGGTGGCATTCGCGTGGGCCGACCCAGCCAAGCAAATCTCTGGTCGCGACTTTTTGATCTCCAAGTTTTGCTGCGCCAGAACTCGGTTCGACAGCACGGAGACTGACCGCGGAAGTTCATGACGGTGGCTCCAAAAATGCGAGCGACCGCTCGCCGGATTACTCCGGCCTTATGTTGGCGAACTTCACCACCTTGGCCCACCGCTCGGTTTCCGAGGCAATGAGCTTGCGGAACTCATCGGGCGACATCTTCAGCACCGGGCTGCCCAGGTTCTCGAGCCGACCCCTGATCTTGGGATCGTCGAGCGCGGCGTTGACCTCGCGGTTCAGCAGATTGATGACGTCCGTCGGCGTATCCCGCGGCGCGCCGATGCCGGACCAGCCGCCGCCCACGTAACCAGGCACCGACTCGCCCATGGTCGGGACATCCGGCACCGCCTGCGAGCGCGTCGCGGGTGTGACGGCGAGTGCACGCATGCGTCCGGCCCTGATGTGCTCGATGGATGAGGGCAGGTTATCGAACATGACCTGCACCTGTCCGCTCATCAGATCGGTCAGTGCCGGCACCGAGCCGCGATACGGCACATGCATCATGCTCACGCCGGTCATCATCTTGAACATCTCGCCGGAGACGTGGCCGGCGCTTCCGATCCCCGGCGACGCCATGTTGATCTTGCCGGCGTGAGCCTTGGCATAGGCGATGAGCTCGGCGACGTTCTTCACCGGGAATGAATTATTGACCACCAGGACCTGATAGCCGCGGCCGAAGGTTGCGATCGGCGCGATATCGCGGCCGAAATCGACGTTCGCCGTTCCGTAGAGCGACGTGTTGACCACGTTGTTCGACGACACGATGAGCAGCGTGTAGCCATCCGCCGGCGAGCGGGCCACGAACTCGGTGGCGACGTTGGCGGCGGCGCCCGGACGGTTCTCCACGATGAATGCCTGGCCGAGCCGCTGTTGAAACCGCTCCGCCATCAGGCGCGCGAAGATGTCGATGGCCTGGCCGGGCGGAAAGCCGACGACAATGCGAACCGTCCGCGACGGATAGGCCTGCGCGCGCGCTAAGTGGGAGACGGCCGGAAGCGTGGCGACACCAGCCAACAGATTTATAAATTGTCTACGAGGAAGTTTCATGGTGTCCTCCCAGCGTCGTTGCGCAAACGCGATCGAACGCTCGATGTGATGATAGGGACCCTGCCGATGGCATCATGCTGCCCATTGCAACAATGAGGGATTTCGGCACCTCCCGCCGGCAGCTCTTCGGTAAAGCTACATCAGCTTCACTAGTACGCGGAAGGGGTCATTGCCGCCTCTATTGCAGTGCATCAGTCCGCAGTCGGAAGTCTCCCGGCTGCTGCGCGTGGATCTAAAAAGAGATTAAAGGGTAGTGTCAGCGCGCAGTCGATCAGTGTACATTTCCATAGCAAGGCCATGATTACTCGCGATTCCACCCATCCAGTCCTGGCGCGCGCAAACTGCCTGCGGTTTGATCGCTATGTCCTCGATTTGGGATCGCGGCTGTCTCCTTCTCGACGGTAGCGAGATCGCGCTTCGTCCAAAGACCTTCGCGGTCCTGCAATTACCTCATCGAAAATTCCGGCCGCCTTGTCTCGAAGGACGAGCTCTTTGCAGCGGTCTGGCCCAATCTCGCCATCACCGACGATGCGCTGGTGCAAAGCATCGGCGAGCTGCGACGGGCGCTTGGAGACGATGGGCCCCGACTGATCAAAACCATTCCGCGCCGCGGTTATCGTTTTGAATCCAACGTATCGGTTGCGCCGGTCGATCCATCCATGTTCGCGATGCACGGCGACTGTGGCAACTTCCCACGACGGCGCTCGACCATCAGAGCCCGCCACCCCGGCTCATGCATCGACATCGCTCAGGTCGCACCGGCATGGCGAGGATTGTTCGCCGCACGTGCTCTCATCGATCCTGCTTGCTGCAGGAGCGTTCTGTGGCCAGTCTCGGTTCTCGAGTCGAAATCTCTCGATACCCTGCGCTCCGGCGATCAATCCACAAAAAGCACCGAGGTCGGCACCAAGCCCACGATCGCGATTCTTCCCTTTGTGAACCAAAGCGATGATCCGGCTCGTGAATATTTCGCGGATGGATTGACGCAGGACATTATCAATGCGCTTGGCAGGTTTTCCGAGTCTGACAGTGATGTCGTGGAATGCCGTTTTCCCATACAAGGGCAAACCCGCAAGTCCTGGAGAGATCGCGCGCAATCTTGCGGTGCGTTATCAGGTCGAAGGCACTGTCCGCCAGACCGGTGACCGCGTGCGGGTGATCGCGCAGCTCGTCAATACGGATGGTCGAGTGCTCTGGTCTGCCCGTTTCGACGAGGCGATTGCCGATCTCTTTGCCCTGCAAGACAAGATCACCACTCAGATTGCCGGGGCGTTGGCGGTTCGCGTGACGCAGATCGAACAACATCGGGTGTTCGCCAAGCCGACCGAAAATCTTGAAGCCTACGATTACGTGCTGCGCGCCAGGCCGGCGCTGCAGCGCCCGACGCGCGCGAACATTGTCGATGCGCGCGCGCATCTCAGGCGCGCAATCCAGCTCGATCCGAACTACGCTGCTGCCTATGCCGCGCTTGCAGAAACCTACTTTCATCGCTGTATCGATGGGCTGGGCGGAATCGCCGACAGCGTTCCTCAGCCGTGCAGAGGAAATGGCGACCAAGGCACTAAGTCTCAGCGATGCGGAAGTGCGCGCGCGCATTATACTCGGCCGTATTCATATCTTCTATCATCGATACGAGCAGGCGACGGCGGAGATCGATCGTGCGATCGCGGCCAATCCAAACGATGCCCTCGGCCTCGCTGGCCGCGGCAATATCCTGATGTGGTCGGGGCAGACGGATGCCGCGATTGAGACCTTGGAGCTGGCGCAGCGTATCGATCCGGAGCTCAATGTGATGGATCGCTTTGCGCTGAGCCTCTCCTACTATCTGAAACGGCGTTATGACGCAGCAATCGATCAGGCGGAGCTCGATCTTCGCAAAACCGCGGGCGCGAACTCTAGCCGCATCTTATTGGCGGCCGCCTATGCACAACAAAACCGAGCCGAGGACGCCGCGCGGGTCGTGGTGATGATACGCCGCGTCGACCCGACCTTCGACCCGCAAGCGTTCGGGACCAAGCTTCTCAATGCTGGTCGATCTAGAACACTTGCGCGACGGCTTCCGCAAGGCCGGCATCTGCGCAACGTCAGATAACTAACGTCTGCCTCTGAATCAGTGCCCGGTTCTGATTCGCTTTCACTGATATTTTCACGTAAGGGCCTGCTGAAAGAGGCTCGGTCCGATCGATTTGCCAAAAATATAGAGCTGACCCTCGCTGATCAGCCAGTTCTCCGGGTTGGCCTCGTCAAGCTCGCCGCGGGTGAGCGCCATTGCACAGAAGTTTGCGAATTGCGGCGCGTAGCGCACAGGGTCGGCCTTGAATAGCTCGCGATGCTCCGCGCGCGAAAAAAGGTAGCGATGCTCATCCCACTCATAGTCGATCTCTGGCACTCCGCGCGTCGCGCTTCCGATGGTGAAATATGCGACCGGATCATAGCCCTTGATCGCCAGCGGGACGCTTTCCGCAGCAACACAAGGCATCGAGGTCGCAAACGGTGCGGCTACAGCCAGCAGTAAGAGGTGGACCGGCGTTTCGGCGAGAGAGATTGTGCATGGCAAATTCCTCTGTGCCTTGCCCTTCGTGCACCGGGGCAAAGCCGAGATCTGAGCGTTCGTCCGTCCGGCAAGACGCATCGTAGCATACGCGACCGGTCCCTTTTCTTTAAATTTCGGCGGTATTTCGGCGCTTCCTTCGGCTTCTTTCGTTACAGCGAGCCGCCCGATCCCTGTGGGCTAGTGGGGTCATCAGATGGTGCACCGACAGGGAGCCACACATGAAACCAAACTTGAGCCCAGCCATTGCTTGGGCGCTTTCGCTATGCGCGTTGGGAGCGTTGCTGTCCCCGTCGACAGCGGCAGCGCAACAGCAATTTGTCATCAAACCGGTAGCCGAAAAGAAGCTCAAGCAGCTGCCGGCCGGACCGCTGTTACTGGCAGATCGAGAATTTCCCCACGCTCGCGCAGGCGCCAAGCCGCCGGGGGCCCAACGTCGCTGGCAGCTGAAGTCGCGGGCAAGGTCTGGCTCTTCACGCTCGGTCCCAAGGGCGGCTCGAGCGCGGCCGCGGAAGCAAGGTCGCCGAGATCGGGCCCGTGCCCCCGATCACCGCGCCCGAGTATCTGCTCCGCATCAACCACGCCGGCGGACCGCCCGGAGCCAAGACCCCGGTGCATACGCATCCGGGCTCCGAAACATTCTACGTGCTGACCGGCCGGCTCGGCCAAAAGACTCCGCACGGCGTGAGCCATGTCGAGGCCGGCCAGTCCATGCATGGACATGGTGCCGACATGCCCATGGAAGTCTTCAGCAGCGGCACCACCGATCTGAATGCCCTCGTCATGTTCGTAGTGGATGCCACCAGGCCGTTCTCATCGCCGGCCAAGTTCGAGTGAAATACCCTCACGGCGCTATCGCTGCCGTCCAACTGCGGCTACGGGCCTCACAACCAAGGGAGATCCACATGGCCAAAAAGCAAAATAATCCCGAGCCGGAGCGATCCCGCAGCGGGCAATGGAATTCTAAGCCGTCGCATCTTTCTTGAAGGCGCGCTCGTTGCCGGCGCGGCCGGCGTTGGCATTTCCAACGCCATTGGCGGAGCCGCTTACGATTCAGCGCTGGATGAAGGAGCCGGGCGCGGGATTCGCCGGCTACGGCCAGCCCTCACGATTCGAGAGCAAGGTCGTAAGGTTCCTTCCGCCGCCGCCCAACCCGGCCACGCAGGGTGTCGGCGCGGCGCGAACGCCGCTGCATCTGCTCGACGGGATAATCACGCCATCCGGGCTGCATTTCGAACGCAGCCATTCCGGCATCCCGGACATCGATCCCGATCAGCACCGGCTCGTGATCCATGGCCTGGTGAAACGCCCGCTGGTGTTCACGCGTCGAAACGCTGGCGCGCTATCCGATGCAATCGCATATTGCATTCATCGAGTGTGCCGGCAACAGCCAGGCGCTCAACGCGCCGAAAGCGCAGCCGCTCAATGCGACTGGGCATTCACGGATTGCTCGGATGCCAGGAATGGACCGGCGTGAAGCTCTCGACGCTGCTTGATGAAGCCGGTGTCGAACCGTCGGCGCGCTGGCTGATCGCGGAGGGCGCCGATTCTGCCGCCATGAGCCGCAGCATCCCGCTCGCCAAGGCGATGGATGACGCTCTCATCTGCCTCTACCAGAATGGCGAGCGTGTACGCCCCTCCAACGGTTATCCGATGCGGCTGCTGTTGCCCGGATTCGAAGGCAACATGAACGTGAAATGGCTGCGCCGGATCAAGCTGACCGCTGGGCCGGCGATGACCAAGGACGAAACCTCGAAATACACGGTCCTGCTCAAGGACGAGAAGGCTTGGCAGTTCGTATTCCCGATGGAGGTGAAGTCCGTCATCACGCGCCCATCGCCAGGGCTCGCGCTGAAAGGACCCGGCTTCTACGAAATTTCAGGCCTCGCCTGGTCGGGACACGGCCGCATCCAGCAGGTCGATGTCTCGGCCGACGGCGGAAAAAGCTGGGCGCCGGCGGCCCTGCAGGGCCCGATCCTGCCCAAGGCGCCGGTGCGCTTCCGCGCGCCGTGGCAATGGAACGGCGGCCCGGCTGTCCTGCAGAGCCGCGCCACTGATGACACCGGCATGGTGCAGCCGACGCGCGCAGCTTTTGCCGCGGAGCGCGGCTTGCGTGGCGTCTATCACTACAATGCCATTGCAAGCTGGCGCATCGATGAGAAGGGGGAGGCGACCAATGTCTATGCTTGAGCGCTTTGCACTCTGCGCGGCGACTGATCGTCGTCGCGGCTCCGGCCGCAGCCCAAGCGCCGCAATTGGGACAACCCATCGCTCCCGCCGATATCGCGCCCTGGGATATCAGCATTGGACCGGACGGCGCAGGCCTTCCGCCTGGCCGCGGCACGGCGGCGCAGGGCGCAAGCCGTCTATGCCGCGAAGTGCCAAGCCTGCCACGGCGAGAAGGGAACCGGGCGTCCCGAATGACGCGCTCGTCGGCGGCATTGGCTCGCTTGCGCCCGGCAAGACGCCGGTCAAGACCGTGGGCAGCTATTGGCCTTACGCGACGACGCTATTCGACTACATTCGGCGCGCGATGCCGTTCCAGGAATCGCAATCGCTGACCAGTGACGAGGTCTATGCGGTGTCGGCCTACATCCTCAATCTCAACGGGATCATCGGAACAAACGACGTGCTCGACGCGCAGTCGCTGCCGAAGGTGACGATGCCAAACCGGAACGGATTTCATCGCCTTCCCGCGCAATCCAAAGTGACCTATCGACTTCGAGCAGGACCTGTGGACGCAAGTGCCTCTCGGCCGTCGTCATCGTCCGCTAAGCCCGATTGAGATGTGGCGGCGGTTGGTTGCCGTCTGATCTGCTTCTGGCTCGCAGCTGGTAATGTGAAAAGCCGTTTCCCGATCCGAGACTGGTTGTATCTGACTGGCGGGCGCAGAATGCACCTCTTCGCTGTCTCAATCTCTCCCTGTGCCCATAGATAGTATTCTCCACTTGCTACTCATCGCCGCGCGGGCAGCCGCGCTTCGCATTGCCGGTTGCCTGAGTGTTGTCGAGCGAGTGCCCCTTGATGCTGGGTTGCACCTAAGTTCGCGGCTTCCAAAGGCTGTCCTTTGACTCTTGTGTACGCCGGTTCGAATCCTGCTTGTCAATTTGTCGCGCCTCTTTCCGGGAACAACTGTTGTTCCAAGAAAATGGGTCCAATTGCTGAGTTGATCGTCTAAGCTAGCTGCCAACCTCGTGAGCGTGGACAGCTCACTCGCTCTGCTTCCGGCGGGCACAGGGGTACAGGGGCGCGCGAAGATGAGGAATCTTTTTGGGAGCAACGCCTACAAGTTCGGGCTGTTCGGTGCGAATTGTGCCGGTGGCATGACGCTCAGCGCAGCGCCAGAACGTTGGCGCGCCGACTGGGATGAGATCACCGAAGTTTACCAGCTCGCGGACGAGGCCGGAATTGAGTTCATCCTGCCGATCGCGAAATGGCGCGGACTGGGCGGCAAGGCCGACATGTGGGGCCGCTCTTACGAAACATTCACCCACAGTGCCGCTGCTGGCGCCATCACACGGCGGATTGGTGTTTTCGTCACCGCGCATGTTCCCATCACGACACCGGCTTTCGCGGCCAAGGCGATTACCACCATCGATCATGTGACCCATGGCCGCGCTGGGCTCAATATCGTCTGCGGTTGGAATCCAGACGAATTCGATATCCACGGTGCGAAGATCGACTACGCACGGCGGTACGAGCAGGGGCTCGAATGGTTCAACATCTATGCCAAGATGTGCGAGGGAGACGCCGCCTTCGACTGGGATGGCGCGTTCTACAAATTGCGCGGGGTTGCAACCGATCCGCTGCCGGTGCAGCGGCCCCGCCCGCCAGTGATGAGTGCCGGCATTTCGTCAGCCGGCCGCGACTTTGCAGCGCAAGCCGCTGACATTCTGTTTACTTCGCTTCCTTCCAACCTGGCCGAAGCGCCTCAACTCATTCGCTCTGTTCAGCAGGCGGCGGCTCAATACGGCCGCTCAACGGACGTCTACACCCAGACCCAAGTGGTTTGCCGGCCCACGCGCAAGGAAGCGGAGGACTTCTATTACTACTTTGCCGAGGAGCAGGCAGACGAGGAGGCTTTGGCTTACTTCCGACGCCAGAAGCTCAAAACGGTTGGGAAGAGTGCAAGCGAATACCCGCACTATCAGCAACAGCACACGAAGCGTTCCGCCGAAGCCGCTGGCAAACCCTATCCCGGTATCTTTCCGGGGATGTACCCGATTGTGGGAAGTCCCGACGACGTGGTCGAGAGATTGAAGCAGTTGAGCGCGACCGGCATTGCCGGATCAGCGCTGGTCTTTCTGAACTATCTTTCAGAGATGCCGTTCTTCGTTCAGGAGGTGCTCCCGCGCATGGAACGGGCCGGCTTGCGCCATCCGCAAACGGCAGCCAGCAAGATCCCGGCGGTGGCGGGCCTCGAACGATGACGCCAAATCACATCAATGCCGGAGAAACGCCCATGACCTATGCCCGCCGACAATTCCTGCAGCTCGCCACAGCCTTCGCCGCAGCGCCGGCCATCACGCGCCGCGCCTGGGCGCAGGACTACCCGACGCGGCCGGTGCGCATGATCGTCCCGTTCCCGCCGGGCGGCGCCGCCGATATCACCGGCCGCCTGATCGGCCAGTGGCTGTCGGATCGACTCGGCCAGCCTTTCGTCATCGAGAACCGGCCAGGAGGCGGCACCAATATCGGAACGGAGGCGGTCGCCACCGCGGCGCCCGATGGCTACACCCTGCTGGTGGCCAATGCGGGCAATGCGATCAATGCCACGCTTTACCGCAAGCTCAACTTCAATTTCATCCGCGACCTGGTGCCTGTCGCTGGCGTGGTGCGCGCGCCGCATGTGCTGTTCGTCGCGCCGTCATTTCCGGCCAAAACGGTCGCGGAGCTGATCGCCTATGCAAAAGCCAATCCTGGCAAAATCAATTTCGCCTCGGCCGGCACGGGCACGGCGAATCACATCGCCGCCGAGATGTTCAAGATGATGGCCGGGGTCGACATGGTGCACGTGCCCTATCGCGGCGGCGCACCGGCGATCGCCGACGTCCTGTCCGGCCAGGTGCAGGTGATGTTCTCCGACGTCCTGACCATGGCCGCGCAAATGAAAGTCGGCAAGATTCGTTCGCTCGCCATCGCCACCAATGTCCACCTGCCGACGCTGCCCGGCACCCCGACCGTCGCCGCCACCGTGCCGGGATTCGATACGAGTTCATGGTGGGGAGTTTGCGCACCGCGCGGCACGCCGAGCGAGATCGTCAACAAGCTCAACGCCGAGATCAACCGCGGCCTCGCCGATCCCAAGATCAAGCAGCGGTTCGACGAGATGGGCGTGCTGATCCTGCGCGGCTCGCCGGAGGACTTCGGCAAGATGATCGCCGACGAAACCGCGAAGTGGGGCAAGGCGGTCAAGTTCGCCAACGTCAGCGCGGATTGATCGGCCGGGCTGGACGAAGCCGCAACCGGCCGTCACATCTCGATGCGAACCGCGATGGCTGCGCTGGCAATGACCGCGGCATCGTTGTTCTCTGGGTCAGTCACATCCAGACCGCCTTTGACGGCGCTGACGGTGACGTTGCCGAGGGGCAGGGATTGCTTGATCTTTTCGAGGTCGACCTGATCGGGTCGCTGGACACCGATGGTGACTTCCACATCGATCTTGGTCTTATCGATCTTCAACGTACGAACGAACGAAAGCGAACTGTGGTGCAGAGCATCTTGCACGGCGCGCAGCGCGGCCTTGGTGTAGTCGGAGCCATGCAAATCGTTGCCGGACCCTAGTTCCAGAATGACGCGCGTCTTTGACATCAATATCTCCGTCAAGCGATGTCGAGGCTGACGACGACACAAGCGTTGGCAATCAACGTGCTGCTGGTGCCCGCGTCGTTGCGGATCTCAAGACCACCTTCGATCACCGTCACCGTGCCCTTCCCGTAAGGTAGGACGGCCAGGACTTGTTCCTTATCCACCAATTCGGGGTGCGGCACGCCGATGTGGACGTCGACGATCATCGCATCCAGAGAATGACCAAGCGCGGGGGCAATCGATAAGGAGTTATGCCAAAGTGCATCTCGCAGAGCCCTGCAGGCGGCCTTCGTCGGGTCTGCACCGCGGATGTCGGTGCCCATGCCGATTTCGAGCACCATACGCTTCTTTGTCATCGTAGCCGTCCATTAAAGCGTGATTGCTTTAAGTTGAATCACAATCACGCTTTAGCTTCTTGATTGAGCATGATCTTTTCCGAAAACCGGTTCCCACCCCGGATCAAGTCCGGGGCAGGCTTTTTCGGGATCATGCTCTGGTTGTTCGATCCAACGTATCGCGGCGACGGAGATCACACCACCATTTTGGCGCACAAATCATCGGTCGTCCGTCGGAAGGCGACGGTGTTGACGACAAAGCACCTACGACTTGGTTCGAGTGGCTGTGAAGCCGGCCTGTCGTAAGGCATCAGCGAGGGCGCCGGCAAACTCGGGCGCTGCTCGGCTTGGCGCCGAGGAGCGAGGGCCTTTCTCGGTGCGGGGCGTTCGCCCGCGCGGGTCCTGGTTGCTGCCTGGCTCATCATCGAGGCGCAGCGTCAAAGCGATCCGCTTCCTGGCCGTATCGACGTCCAATACCTTAACCCGCACGATATCGCCTGGCTTCACAACGGCGCGTGGATCCTTCACGAAAGTCTTTGCCATCGCTGAGACGTGTACCAACCCGTCTTGGTGCACGCCAATGTCGACGAAAGCCCCAAAGGCCGCGACGTTGCTCACCACCCCGTCCAGGACCATGCCTGGTTTGAGATCGTTCAGGGTCTCAATCCCCTCCTGGAAGGCGACCGCCTTAAACGCTGGGCGTGGATCACGGCCCGGCTTCTCCAACTCGCGCAAGATGTCGGTCACGGTCGGCAGTCCGAAGGTGTCGTCGACGAATGTCTCGGGCCTAAGCGCGCGCAAGGTTGCGGAATTCCCGATCAAGCTTCCGATATTGCTCTTGGCTGCCTGTATGATCCGCTTGACCACGGGATAGGCTTCTGGATGAACGCCAGAGGCGTCAAGCGGGTCGTCACCATTCATAATGCGCAAGAAGCCGGCACATTGTTCGAACGCCTTCGGTCCCAACCTGGGTACCTGCTTGAGCGCTTTACGAGACCGAAACGGACCATTGGCGTCTCGGTGCAGCACGATGCCTTCGGCCAGGCCGGCGCCAATCCCGGCAACCCGCGCCAACAGCGGTGCAGAGGCCGTATTGGCGTCGACGCCGACCGCGTTCACGCAGTCCTCGACCACGGCATCAAGTGACCGCGACAGCTTGTGCTCACTGAGATCGTGTTGGTATTGGCCAACGCCAATGGATTTCGGGTCGATCTTGACGAGTTCGGCCAGTGGATCTTGCAGCCGCCGCGCGATCGAAACCGCACCGCGCAGCGTCACGTCGAGATCAGGCAGCTCTTTGGAGGCAAAGGCAGAGGCGGAATAAACGGAAGCGCCGGCCTCGGACACGACGATCTTCGTGAGCTTCAGGTCCGGCTGCAGCTTTGTGAGCTCGGCCGCGAGCTTGTCGGTCTCCCGTGATGCGGTGCCGTTCCCGATTGCGATCAGCTCCACCCGATGCTCCCGGGCAAGTTTCGCCAGCGCTGCGAGCGCTTCATCCCACCGCCGCTGCGGCTCGTGGGGAAAGATGGCAGTCGTTGCTGCGACCTTGCCAGTGGCATCGACCACCGCGACCTTCACGCCGCTACGAAAGCCAGGGTCGAGCCCCATCGTTGGCCGCGCGCCGGCCGGCGCCGCTAACAGCAGATCGCGCAAATTTGTCGCGAATACCCGTGCTGCTTCATCCTCCGCTGCATTCCACAGGCGCATGCGCAAGTCGGCGGAGAGATGAGCGAGGATTTTTGTACGCCAGGCGGAGCGAGCAGTCTCGACAAGCCAGCGGTCGCCGGGGCGCCCACGATCGGCAATGGCGAAGCGCCGCATGATGCGCAGTTCGTAGGGACCCGCTCCGTCCTGCGCCGTCTCCGGGCGGTCCGGCTCTATGGCGACGTCAAGGATTTCTTCCTTCTGGCCCCGGTAGAGCGCCAGGATCCGGTGGGACGGCAGCTTCGTGAGGTCCTCAGCGAAATCAAAATAGTCGCCGAATTTTCCCCCCGCGTCGCTCTTGCCGCCGCGGACGCGCGAGACCAGTCGCCCGCTCGTCCACACTTGTTCGCGCAACGAACCAATCAGATCTGCATCCTCGGCGAACCGTTCGACCAAAATGGCACGCGCGCCGTCCAGGGCGGCTACTGCGTCCGGCACCTGCTTTTCGGCGTCAATGAAAGCCGCAGCCGACTTTGCCGGATCAATCTCGGGATGCGCCAGGACCAGATCGGCGAGGGGGCTCAGTCCGGCTTCCTTAGCGACCTCTGCTTTTGTCCGACGCTTGGGCTTATATGGGAGATAGATGTCCTCGAGTCGTCCTTTGGTGTCAGCCGCCAATATCAAAGTCTCGAGTGCGTCGGTGAGCTTGCCCTGATCGCGGATTGACTTGAGGATCAGCGTGCGCCGCTCCTCCAACTCGCGTAGATAGTGCAGTCGCTCTTCGAGCGTGCGCAATTGGGCGTCGTCCAGGGCGCCAGTCGCTTCCTTACGATAGCGCGCGATAAACGGCACCGTCGCACCACCATCGAGCAGGGCTACGGCCGCCTCTACCTGCTGCTCGCGGACGCCGAGGGCTTCAGCTATCTTTTTATGAATCGCCTGCAACACCTGACACCTCTGAACCTATGACTATGCCGAATGCCGCCGATGCGCCTTCGCGTGGGCGCCCTTATGTTCGATTGGCGGTTGATTCTTCAAGCCCGTGTTCAATGCTTTGGTATCATGCAGGTGGCCTTCACCACTAGATCGGCAAATTGCAGCCTGTTCGTGGCCCGTGCGGCACCGTCGGATGCCATCGCTCGTCTCCTCCGTGTCCGGCATTGTCCACCGTTTCGCTCACGCATATCGCCGCAGCTTCCCGCAAACAAGTGCCTTGACGCGGATGCGATCGTCCAGGAAGCTTAATTCATGTGCAGCGCGTTGGCCGGGGGCCTAGTGGTCCAATTCTAACATTCGCATCCCATTTCCGCGGACGATTTTGCGAATGTTAGAATCAAGGACCACTAGCAAGTATAGGCTGCTAGTGGAGTTTGGATTTGACATTCGCATCGCGTGCTTGCAGCCAGGTGGGTAGCGAATGTCAAATCCACTCCACTAGGAATTGCCGGCGCGCGATTTTCGGTCGCAGTCCAGCCAAGCCGCCCCGGAATGGAAGGTAGTATAATGGCCACCAATCCGGCGCGCACCGCTTTGGTTGCCGCAACCATAGTCGCCGCCGCAACCTGCATCGCGCCGCCGGCGAGCGCCGACACGGTGCGCGATTTCTACAAGGACAAGACCGTATCCATCATCATCGGCTTCGGCCCCGGCGGCGGAGCGGACGAGTTCGCGCACTACCTCGCGCGTCATCTGGGCAAATTCATTCCCGGCCAGCCGACCGTCATCGTGCAGAATATGCCCGGCGCCGGCGGCCTGACCGCGCTCGGGTCGCTGTACAACGCCGGACCGTTCGACGGCACGCGCATCATGCTCATCTCGCCGTCGCATGCAGTCGCGCAGGTCACCGGCAGCAAGTCCGTTCGTTACGACATCCTCAAGATGAACGTGATCGGCACCCTGACCCAGGACACGCAGGCCTGCGCCGCCTCCGGCCGATCCGGCGTAAGGAACATCACGGAGGCCGTCAGCAAGGAGCTGATCGTCGGGGCGACCGCCGCAAGCGCGTCGGCCGCGCAGCATGCGCGCCTGCTCGCGAACCTGCTCGGGTACAAGCTTCGGATCATCACCGGCTACCAGGGGACCGCACAGATGCGCCTGGCTATGGAAACCGGCGAAGTCTCGGCGGCCTGCGCCCTCTGGGCGTCGCAGGCGCTCGGACCGCAGAAGCAGGACTATGACAGCGGCAAGCTCGTCCCGATCGTTCAGATGGGCTCGAAGCCGCATCCGGTATTCGGCGAGGCGCCGGTCGCCTATGACCTCGCGAAGGATGAAGAGCAACGCCGCATCATGCGCATCGTCTTCGGCACCACCGAACTGTCGCGGCCCTTTGTCGCGCCGCCGAACGTCCCGGCCGAGCGCGTCGCCGCCCTGCGCAGCGCGTTCTGGAGCGCACTGAACTCGCCGGAGGCGAAAGCCGACGCCGAACGGATGAAGCTGATCATCAATCCGCTGGACTGGAAGCAGACGACCGACGGACTGCGTGAAATCCTGTCCATGCCTGAGGCGATCGTCCAGCGCGCCATTAAAGAAATAAGCCCATGACGGGACGTCTTGCAGTCCGCAACCTCCTCATCGTACCAGCGGTCCGCGGTTGATGCAGGAGCACATTTCGCGCCGTAGCGCGGCCATCGCTGCGCCTGCCGGCTGCAGGTGAGGGATAGTCTCGAACGATCTAAAAAGAGAAAGTGACACTCAATGAAGAACGCGCTCGACGGCGGCGACGCCATTCTCCAGGCCATTGGCGATCTTGGAGTGAAGCACATCCTTTCCTCTCCGGGCACGGAATGGTCCTCGATATGGGAGGCGATGGCCAAGCAGATCCAGCAGGGCCAGGACGGCCCGAGGTTCATGGACTGCTGGCACGAGACTCTCGCCGTCGACATCGCTGCCGGCTACACGCTCGCAACCGGTGAAATGCAAGCCGTTCTGCTGCACGCCGGCTCAGGACTTCTGCAGGGATTGATGGGGGTGCACGGCGCTTTGATTGCCGGCATTCCGATGCTGGTGATCTCTGGCGAATCCACCACCTACGGGGAGCAGCCGGACTTCGATCCCGGCCGCCAGTGGGCGGACAACCTGTCGATCGTCGGCGGGCCTCAGTGTTTGATCCAGCCGCTGGTCAAGTTCGCCTGCCAGACGGCGAGCCCGCACACGATCTATGAGAGCATCGTCCGGGCGGGCGAGATGGCGCAACGCACGCCCGTCGGCCCGACCTATCTGTCGATTCCTCACGAAACGATGATGACGACCTGGTCGATGCCGGAACAGCGGCGCGCCGTGCCGCCTGCGCCCAAACTCGTGAGTGCGCAAACCGACATTGCGCGCGTGGCGGAGCTGATCGCCAAGGCAAGCAACCCGGTCGTGCTGACGGAGGGCGCGGGCCGGACCCCCGAAGGGTTTGACGCACTGGTTGCTCTGGCCGACCTGGTGGCGCTGCCGATCGTGGAGAAGCCCGGCGCAACCTTTGCCAACTTCCCCAAAGATCATCCGATGCACCAGGGGCACGACTTCAGCCAGTACTGGAGCACGACCGACCTTGCCATCGTGATCCAGACGCGCACGGCATGGTATCCGCCGAGCAAGCGACCACCGAACGCCGTCGTCATCGATATCGACGACGTCCCGCATCGCCCCTACATGGCCTACCAGAGTCATCAAGCCAACATCTATCTGGAAGGCGACACGGCGACGGCGCTGCGCGACATCGCGAGTGCGCTGCGCGGCATGGCGCTTGACGATCGCAAGATCAGCGAACGTCGCACGAAGCTGACGGCGGCGCACGATGCGTTGGTGGAGAAGCGCCGCGCCCGGCAGATCGCCGCGCGCAAGAAGACGCCGATCGATCCGGTTTGGCTCTGTGCAGCATTGAGCGACACGCTCCCTGATGACACCATCTACATCGACGAGGTGACGACTCATACGGGATTGCTGCGCGAGCATATCCGCTGGAACAAGCCGCAAAGCCTCTTCACGCGGCAGGGCGGGCTCGGGCAGGGGCTCGGGCTCTCGCTTGGCGTGAAGCTTGCCAAGCCAGACCGTCCGGTGGTCACGCTGATCGGCGACGGTGCCTTCCTGTACAATCCCGTCCTTCAGAGCTTCGGGGCCTCGCGTGATTTCAACCTGCCGATCCTGGTGGTGATCTTCAACAACAGGAAGTACGCCGCCATGCAGAACATGCACACGCGCATGTATCCGGAAGGCGCGGCCGTTGAAACTGGAAACTATTTCGGCACCCACATCAATGGTCCGGACTACGTGAAGGTGATCGAGGCGTTCGGTGGTTACGGCGAGCGCGTCGAGGATCCGGAGGCATTGCCGGACGCACTGAGGCGCGCTCAGGAGGCCGTTCGTGCGGGCCGAACAGCTGTGCTTGACGTGGTGGTCGCCTGATCGCCAACGCGCGTTCAGCTCGCGGCCGGCTCGGGTCGCTCTGCTTTGACAGGAGAGAAACATGAAGACAACGCGAGCAGCGACCACACTCGTGGCCGCAGCAATTGTCGTGTCGATCGCCGCGATCCCGTCGCACGCGTCGGACGACGTCGCGGCCTTCTATAAGGGCAAGACGATCACCGCGACCATCGGATATCCCCCAGGGGGAGGGTACGACGTTTATATGCGTGCGCTCGCGCGGCATGTCAGCCGACATATTCCCGGCAATCCCATCGTGGTGCCGCGCAATATGCCGGGTGCAGGGAGCCTGGTCGCCGCCAACCACATCTACAACACCGCAGCGAAGGATGGCACGGTGATCGGCATCTTTGCCTCGTCCACCTTGTTTTCCGTGAAGCTCGGCGAAACCAAGGGCAATTTCGAGATCGATAAATTCACTTGGATCGGCAACATGGACCAGACGATCGGGACATGCGTCGTTCACAAACGCGCAAACATTGCATCATTCCAGGATCTTTTCGCCAGGAGCGCCATCTTCGGCGCTTCTGGCCCGTCGGCCGTCAACAGCACGCATGCGCGTGGGTTCAACGCGCTGCTCGGGACACGCATTCAGATCGTCAATGGCTATCCGAGTTCGACCGACGTGTCGCTGGCGATGAGCCGCGGCGAAGTCGACGGCGGATGCGGATTTGCGCTGTCATCGCTCAAGACGTCGCGACGCCAGGACTGGGAGTCTGGAGAGATCAGGGTGATCATCCAGACGGGATTTGAGAAAAGCGACGAACTCAAGGACGTTCCTCACGTCTACGATTACGCGAAGACCGAGGACGATAAAAAGGTGATGCACCTGATCTATGGCACGCACGCGCTGGGTCGCCCCATCTCAGCCCCGCCCGGTATTCCGGCTGACCGCGTCAAGGCGCTGAGGGACGCATTCAACGCGACCATGAAGGATCCAGTATTCCTCGCGGAAGCCGGCAAACAGGACATGCCGATCGATCCATGGACGGGCGACCAGACCGAGCAGGTCATCGCCCAATTCACGAGCTATCCGCCTGGGATCTACAGTCGAGCGAGAAACGTTCTTGAGGCAGCTGCCAAGTGATCCAAGGTACCGCTATTGGAGGTCCCGCCTGACCGCTCGAAAGCGAGATCCAAGTCATCGCCGACGTATCCGGCCCCGGCCGATCGGCCTTTATCGGTGACAGTCCAGCCACGGCGGCTCGTCTAATTCATCACCACCACACCGGTGCCGATGGCGATGCGCTTCTCGAGGTCGATCACGTCGTCGTTGATGAGCCGGAAGCAGCCGAGCGTCGGCGCCTGACCGATGGATCGCGGCGCGTTGGTGCCATGAATTCCCGGAAGGCTGCTTTCGAAATAAAGGGCATAGGCCCCGAGCGGATTGCCGGGACCGCCGGCGACGCGCGGTGGATAGCTGCGGCGCTTGAGCAGAACAGGCGAGGGCGACCACTCGGGCCATTGCGGCGACTTGCTTTTGATGCGGTAGAGGCCCGGACCGATGTCGCACTCGCCGCCGACGCCGATGCCGTAGCGCCAGGCTCTCGCCTGCTGCTGCACGAGGTAGAGAAATCGCTGTGACCGGTCGACCACGATCATCCCGTCGGAATAGACCGACCGGTAGAAGACGACCTGCCGGCGCAGGTAGTAGGGCAAACCTGCATCCGTGGAACCGCCGTCAACGCCCGGCTCGAGATCGTCGCCTTCGGGTGCGGCACGAGATGCGGTTTTCTTCACGGACCCAGGGGCAGTCGCTACGGCATCTTTTGCGGGCGCTTTGGTTGTGGCCGCTTGTTGGCCAGAGAAGACATAAACCGCGAGTCCGATCAGGCCCAAGCCGCACAATCCCGCAGCGCCCAGAACGACGACGCGGCCGATACCCCAGTTCGATGGTGGAGAAGCATCAGGCGCCGGCGCGGGTACCCAGTCGGCTCGACCGGCGCTCGGCTGTCGATGTCGCTCGATCGAGTCATTCGTTGAATGTCGCGCAATCTGTGATTCGATGCGGTCGGCGGCGGCATCGAATTTCGCGATTTCCGCCGTCGCCGCTTCGTCCGTCCACCGCTCGCGCTCATTCTTGATCCCATCGATGAGGACGTGTCGCGCCCGCCCGAACAGCTCAGCGCGCGCCTGCGCTGTATTGTTGTCGAGCGTAGCGACGGCACGCCATAGGATGGAATAGTAGTCAGCCACGGAGACGCTCCGTTGCAACGCCGTCAGCGGATCGGCGGCGCATACTGAATGCCACCGTTGGTCCAAAGGCTGTTAATGCCGCGTGGTATCGCCAGTCTGGAGCCGGTGCCGACGTTTCGCTCGAAGACTTCCCCGTAGTTCCCGACGTGTCGGATGATGCGGACCGCCCAATCGTTGGTCAGGCCCATCTGCCCGCCGTAGTTCTCGTCGGTTCCGACCAGGCGTTTGACGTCGGGCTTGTTCGATTTGAGCGCTTCGTCGATCGTTTGCTTGCTGACGCCGAGCTCCTCGGCATTGACCATCGCATAGTGTGTCCACTTCACGATGCTGAGCCACTGGTTGTCACCGGAGCGCACATAGGGGCCGAGCGGCTCCTTGGAAATGATGTCCGGCAATACGACATGATCGTCTGGTGCCTTGAGTTCGAAGCCGCTCCGCAAACAGTTGCGACGTGTCGCTGGTGAGGACTGTGCACTTCCCGTCGTCATAGGCCTTGAGCGCCTGATCCGCATCTGGAAGGCTCACGAGTTGGTACTTCATGTTGTTGGTGCGGAAATAGTCGGCGAAATTGAGCTCGCTGGTGGTTCCTTTCTGGACGCACACCGACGCGCCATCAAGCTCGAGGGCCGACGTCGCATTCTTCGCCCGCCGCACCAGAAAGCCCTGGCCATCGTAGTATGTCACGGCGGCAAAATTCAGCTTGAGCGACGCCTCGCGCGAGAAGGTCCAAGTGGTGTTGCGGGAGAGAACATCGACCTTGTCCGCCGCCAGTGCCGGCAAGCGTTCCGCTCGTCCCAAGCGGAGTGAACATGACCTTGCCTGGATCGTTGAAGATCGCTGCAGCCAGCGCGCGGCAGAGGTCGATATCGAAGCCGCTCCAGTTTCCCTGCGGATCGCGGGTGGAGAATCCCAGCAAGCTCGGATTAACGCCGCACGCGACGCTTCCGCGCGCTTTGATCTTTTCCAGGGTTTGCGCGGGCGCGGCGGCGGGAACCAGCAGTATCGACCCGCCGAGCACAAGGCTTGCAAGGATGTGGCGGGCGCTCTGAGCTGTAACCATGATCGTCCCTCGTTGTAGCAAACGGAGTATGGCAGTCGCGCGTAAGATCATGCGGTGCCACGCCCAGTCATGAAATTTGTACGACATGTGAACCTCACAAAGTAGGTCGCTGCCGCACAACGACTTTGGTACCCACCGGGACGCGCCCGTACAGGTCGATGACGTCGCCATTCACCAGCCGGAAGCAACCTGAAGACACTGCGCTCCCGATGGTTTGCGGCTGGTTGGTTCCATGGATGCGATAGATCGTGGCGCCGAGATAGAGCGCACGCGCTCCCATCGGATTGCCCGGACCGCCGGCCATGAAGCGCGGCAGATATGGCTGGCGCTGGATCATCTCCGGCGGCGGCGTCCAGTCGGGCCATTCCGCCTTCCGGGTGATCTTGAGCAGTCCTTGCCACTGGAAGCCTTCGCGCCCGACGCCGATTCCGTAGCGCATCGCCCGGTTGTTACCTTGAATGAGGTACAGGTAGCGATCGGCGGTATCGACGACGATCGTCCCGGGCGGCTCGTTGGTTCGGTAGAAGACCGCCTGCCGCTGATATGCCTGCGGCAGGCGCTCATCCTGCGGATCAGGCACGACGCCGGGTTGATCGTCGATCGGCATCGATCGACCCGGTTGCGCATCGGCACGATCGGCATTCGCGGCCAGGCCGAAGATCACGCAGATGGCGATTGAAACCAAGCGCAGCGGGATACGTCCCGATCGCATGCTTATGCCTCTAACCATCGCTCGAACTCCATCTTGAGGACGCTCAACACTTTGTTTCTCGTTTTGTGAAATTTAACATGTAATCGACGTGGATTGGAATAATGCGCATGATCTATGGCTTTCGGCAAGCCGGCGTCACGCGCGCGATTGGAGCTTCAGCCAGCCCTCATTGTCCCGATGCAGCATTCGGTTCGTTACTTCTGCTTCCGTTTTTGTTCTTGCTTCAGGACATAGTCGATCGCCTGAATGATCCTTTTGCCCTTGTTAGCTTTGCAGTGAACGATGACCTCATGGATTCCCTGCTTGACGCGTGGGATGTTAATCGCGTGCTTCTTGGCAAGTCCGTTGTACCAACCGCTGTACCAGACACCTAAGAAGTCGGCATCTTCTTGAAAGGTATTGGCGAGTTGAGCGCAGGTCAGCTTCTGCACGTCGATATATCCTTTCGCATCGGCATATTTCGAAAGTTCCACCTGGGCCTGCGAGCCCCATGCTGAGAATGCAACGGCGGCTGCGGCAAGAACGGACATCTTGAAAATGCTTCTTGTCGAATCGACTGCCGTCTTTGACATCACAGTTCTCCGTTGTTGAGGTTGACCGTGCCCAGGGCGGCGGAATCTCAGATGACAACAGGGGGTGCCGATATTGGCCTTAGGTCCAATGGCTTCATCCTTAGTTGCAGGATGGCCCGCCGCTCGGAGCGAGATTGCGGCTGCACCGGCAAATCGCGACAGGATCAAGACCCCGGGATCGCTTCCGCGCTGCGCTGACGTAGCTGCGTGAAACCACGGGGCGCGGATAAAAAAAGGGCGCAGCAGACATTGTCGGCTACGCCCGAACCGGTCCGGGGGGGAGGGGGGACTGACCGGTCGTCGACTCAACGCGCATGCCCGCCAAACGTTCCCGGCGCTCAAGCCTTATGAAGCGCGACGTAAAGGTAATCAGGTGCCTCGCAAGCGCGGCCGATCATCTGCTTAGCGGATACTCAGCACCAAAGCGGCTGTCAGCCAGCGGCGCTGATCCGGTTCAACTTTCGGGATTGACTAGCCGCGCCCCGCGGCAGCGAGAACCGCCTGGGTTTCCTGATCCGGTCCAAAATCGCGGTCTTCCCCGATCGCCAACAACTCTGCCAATCGGGCGCGCCCGCGGTTGACGCGGCTCTTGATGGTGCCAACCGCGCATTCGCAGATCGTCGCCGCCTCTTCGTATGAGAAGCCGGATGCTCCAACCAGGATCAGGGCTTCACGCTGATCGGTCGGCAATTTTGCGAGCGCGGTCCGGAGTTCTTCGAGTTCGACCCGGCCGGTTTGTTCGGGATGCGATGTCAGCCCGGCTTCGTAGCTTCCATCCGGATCTTCGACTTCGCGGCGGCGCTTGCGGTACTCGGAGCGAAATAGATTTCGTAGAATCGTAAACAGCCACGCCGACATGTTCGTCCCCGGACGGAACGAATCGATATGCGTCATCGCTCGCACGAGCGTCTCCTGGACCAGATCGTCGGCTCGATCCACGTTGCCGGTCAACGAAATCCCAAACGCCCGCAGGCTCGGAACCGCGCTGAGCAGAGCTTCTCGCATGGAAGGATGCAGGGTCATCAGCTCAGCCTCTTGTCCACAGCGGGGGAAACAAACTGTTCTGACGGTTCGGATGTCCCGGAGGCAGATGCCTGTGGCCTCGAACTCGCCGGATTTGTTCGTCGTGCCATCGGGTTGAACGTTGCGGCGTTCGTCGATCTGCTCGACCAACTTCACAAAACGTTCGGGCACGCCCTGGTTGACGATCTGATCGAACATGCCGCAGAGCACGACACGGAGCTTCTCGCGCGCGTCTTGATTGAGGCGAGTTCGCGGCCGCGTTTGGTTTTCGACATTCGTCATTGAGCTTATGACCCGTGCTTTTGGGGTTGGACGGTGTCGCGCTTCTCCGAGTTCCAACTGACCGTTCCAAGTACCAACTGACCGTCACTCAATTCGTTCCATGTGGCAGGAACTTCTTTGCTCACGAGATGTTGTCTTTGAAGCCGAAATGCTGGTTTCCGACGTGGCGATCGGCCTGCGAGGCATGGCGATGCGAGGCATGGCGGGTAAAACGGGTGGGCGAGGGCAATGTGCCTCATTGGCGGCCGCGAACAGGCCGATCAGTGTGGTCCGATCCACGCGATGCCGATCCGCTGACGATTGCGCATAAAACTAAAGGGCGGAAATCCGCCCTTTAGCTTGCTGTGATGCTGCCGTCTTGCAGGTTACCACTTCATCCCCGAATACCAGGTGTCGATGTCCTTGCGGACCTGATCCTTGGCAAAGCCATAGCGCTCCTGGATCTTGCCTTCCAACTGGTCGCGGCGGCCTTCGATGACGTCCAGATCGTCGTCGGTGAGCTTGCCCCACTGCTCCTTCACCTTGCCTTTGACCTGCTTCCAATTGCCTTCGACGCGATTCCAATCCATGGCTTACTCCTTTGATGTTTGATGGGTTTGCCGCTTTCGCTGGTGCGAAGCGAAAGTCAGCTTGTTAACGTGCAGCGCGGCGGGAAGTTCCGCCGCCACGGATCGGGGCCGGTTATCGGTGGTGTCGTTATTTCGCCGCCAGCGGCCAGAAGAACGAAATCAACGGAACCCCGACGACGACAACCATGATCGAAAGCGGAAGCCCGAGCCGCCAGTAGTCGTTGAAGCGATAGCCGCCAGGACCCATGACCAGTGTGTTGCACTGATGACCGATCGGCGTCAGGAAATCGCACGCGGCGCCGATCGCGACCGCCATTAAAAACGCGTCAGGTCCATAGCCGAGCTTGCTGGCGAAGCCAGCCGCGATCGGCGCCATCACCAAGACGGTTGCCGCGTTGTTGAGAAACGGCGTGACCGCCATCGCCGTGATCATGATCAGCGCCAGTGCCCCGAGAGGAGGCAACAGGTCGCCGGCGGTCGTCAGCCACCCGGCGATCAGGTCGGTTCCGCCGGTGCTGCGCAACGCGTCGCTCACCGGAATCAGCGCGGCGAGCAGGATCAGGATTGGCCACTCCATCGTTTCGTAGATCTCACGCATACGGATGGCCCGGATCAGCACCATTGCGACGGCGGCGCCGAAGAAGGCGATCGGCACCGGGACGATGTGGGCGCTGACGACGACCATGGCCGCCAGCAGGATCAGGAGCGGCAGGAAACTTTGGCGGCCGGCGCCAAGCTGGAGATCGCGCGATGCAAGCGGCAGGCAGCCGAGTTCGCCGAGCGCCTGCGGCATGGTGGTGAGGTTGCCTTTCAAGACCAGCACGTCGCCGGGCCGAAGCCGGACCGATCGCATCTGGCGAGTGATGCGTTCGCCACGCCGGCTGACCGCCAGCAGACTGACTTGGAATCGCTCATAGAGCCTCAGTTGCGCAGGGGTCTGGTCGACCAGAAGCGACTGATCGGTCACCACCGCTTCCATGACGCCGACGTCGTCATGGGCGGTGTCGGCCTCTTTGTCCCGGTCGTCGCGCGCGAGCTTGAGCTGGGCCGTGCCGACCGCCCGTTCCAACACGTCAGGCTCGCCTTCCAACAACAACACATCGCCGGCCGCGAGAGCCGCGTCGTCGGCGGGCTCGTAGCGCCGCCGCCCATCCCGCAAGATCATGAGAACCGTAAACGCATCCTCCGAGACCTGTTTCAGATCGCCGACGGTCTTGCCGGCGATCGCGGAGCCTTCCGGGATGATCACCTCGGTGGTGTAGCCTTCGAGATTGAAGGCGGCGTCGATCGAGGCTTGGCCTTTGCGATCGCGCGGCAGCAGGCGATAGCCGAAGCTGAGGAACACCACGCCGGCAATCGCCAGGATCGCTCCGACCGGCGTGAAGTCGAACATCCCGAACGGCTCGCCTGTCATGTCCTCGCGGATGCGGGACACGATGATGTTCGGTGAGGTGCCGATCAGGGTGACGATCCCGCCAAGCAGTGAGCCGAACGCCATCGGCATCAGCACCGCCGAAACAGGGGTGTCGTTCCGGCGCGCGATCTGAAAAGCGACCGGGATCATCATCGCCAAGGCGCCGATGTTCTTGACCATCGCCGACAGCACCGTGACGGTCGCCGTCAGGACAATGACCTGAACTTGGGTGCGGACGAGATAGGGCCCCAATGGCCGGACCAGGCGCTCGATGACACCGGAGCGGGCGACGGCGGTGCTGACGACCAACGCGCTGGCGACAATGATGACGATATCGTCGGAAAATCCGGAGAACGCTTTGTCATAAGGCACGATCCCCACCGCAACCGCCGCAAACAGTCCAGCAAGCGCGACGACGTCGTAACGGATCTTGCCCCATGCAAATGCCAGCATCATCAGGCCGAGGATGCCGAAGGCGAAACCTTGTTGCAGTGTCATGGGAGCGGGTGGAACCCCGTGAACGATTTATCGAAACGCCGTCGGAACCTCAAAGTTCCACTGATGGAACCACATACGATTGTTATGGCCTTGCCATCAGTGCGGCGATCCTTGGCTGCGCCAGTTTGACGGCCCGCACGGGATCGATGAGGCCGGCGCCAAACTGCTGCGCCGATCCGAGCGGCTTGGCGGTCGAGGTCAGGATGTTGCGAACCTCGGCCGCGGTGAGGGCGGGGTTGCGCTCGAGCATCAGCGCGACAACGCCGCTGACGTGAGCCGCCGCGACCGAAGTGCCGGTGGTGACTTGATAGCTGCCGCGGGGTGCCGCGGTGAGAACGTCGACGCCCGGCGCGGCGATCGCCACATGCGCGCCGCGGTTGGCGTTCCAGAAGAGCCGGTCGTTGGAATCGGTGGCCGTGACTGCGATCACATGTGGATCTGCTGCCGGGTAGAGAGCCGGGGCGTGCGGCCCGCCATTGCCGACGGCGGCGATCAGGATCACGCCTTTGTCGTAGGCGGCCTTGAAAGCGCGCTCCAGCATCGGATCACGAGGCCCGGCGAAGCTCATATTGACGATGCGCACGTTGTTGCGAACCGCCCAATCCAACGCCTTCAAAATATCGCGTGGGCTGGCTTCGCTCTCGGCATCGTTGGGTTGGGCCGGGAACACCCGGATGGCCAGGATGCGGGCATTGGGCGCGACCCCCATCAGCTTGTGCTGCGCGACGATCGCTCCCACCACACCTGTTCCATGCGGATGCGGCGCGCTCTCGGCGCCGGTCGCGTCGTAACGTTCGATCGCGGCTCCATTGAAGTCGGGGTGATGCGCGTCGATCCCGGAATCGATGACCGCGATCGGAACATTTTTGCCGCGTGCCAGAGCATGGACTCCGGCGAGTTGCAGCTTGTCGCGCACGTATTGGTGACTCGGCATCGGCCCGGGAACGACCGTGCGCGCCAATCGGGTGTCGGCTGGATGGGCTTGGTCGTTTGCGGGTGAAGGCGGGCCAGCTGTGGACACCACAGGTGTGGACGCCACCACTGCCACGAAAGGCGACATCTGCAGTTGAATCTCAAGCGTCGTCACGAAACCGATGACGGCGGCGCTCGCTCCAACCAGTATCCTGGACCAGCCCCGCATCATTGCCCTCGACACGCCCTTTGGCTATCGCGGATATTAAACGCAGTTTAGGGCGGAGGGTTCCTGTGACCATTGGGTGGAAAGCATCCACTTATTGGTGGAAAGCATGCACTTATTAGTGGATAGCTCAGGCAAGTATAGCTCGGGCGAGCGCCAGAATTTCTGCAGCAACCAGGGAACCATTTCGCGTTCCCGTGCACGGCGGTGACCAGCGTGGCGAACCCACGGTTGGACGACTGCGCTATTGCGGCGTCTTATGGGTGGACGATGTGATCGCGCCCTTGATCAGGAAGCGGCCGGCATTTTCAATCTGCTTGGTGATTTCACGCAGGCTCAGCCGTTGATATCCGACCCGAATACGATCGAGCTGAACAAGCTTGGCCTCATCGACCTCTTCGGCGATCCGGCTCCACAGCGCGTCGATGTTGTAAGCCGGACAGTCCGGTGGCATGGCCACCGGTACGACGTCGGTGGGCGCGATTTTGAGCGCTTGCGCGACCGACTCGACCGACGCCCGTATGGCCGAAGCCTTGGCATTCTGGGACTCCATCAGATTGTACGGCGGCTTCCACTCGCTCGCGGGATGAAGCTGATCGATATGTGTGAACGCAAGCAGCACCGGTGGCGGCCGACGCGTCAGTTGCGCATTGGCCCAATCGCGGAGCGATTGCAGCGCGAGCAGGTCGGGCTCGCGGGCCGGCTGCATCGCGGACGCGACCCACAAAACAAGATCGGCGCGGGCGGCCTGGGCGAGGATCTCCTTCAAATTGGCGGCGTCGCCTGCGATCCCCGGCATGTCCAACAAGATCACCGGAGGCTGTTGCTCGAGTTCGAGCCTGTGCTCGGAAATATCGGTGGTGGTCGGCAGCGGTCCGACAGCCGCGCGCGCGTCCGCCGACAGCGCATTCAGTAAACTGGATTTGCCCGCGCTCACTTGGCCGACGATGATGATGCGGATGGGGACGGCGGCTCCAGCCGCGGCGGCCGCGGTGTCTTGCGCGCGCGCGGTTTGGACTTCATCATCGGAAAGCGTCAGGCGGCCGCTATAGAGCTCGATCGCGGCGCGACCGACCTCCAGCACGAACATGCGCGTCGTATAATTGCGCACCCGATAGGCCAGGATCTGTCCGGTGTTCTGCGCGAACAGCCCGCTGGCCTCCTGAGCCAGCGCCTGGACGGGATTGATCACCGCGCGCAACAGTCGCCAGAGGCCCGATGTTAAATGCCAGCCGGTCTTGGCGACGTCGCCATATTGTTCGGTTTGACGCTGCATCCACAGCACGTGGCTCAGGCGCACCGACCGGATGCCGGGGATATGAAGCAGGGCTTCGCGGCGGATGGAATTGCAAAGCTTCTCTCCGAGCAGCAGCGCCTCGGGCAAGGTGAATGCGGACCAGGCGTCGCGCACATCGGGATTGAATTGCCGGGCGACGGCGTCAATCGTCCGCCGCGCCTGTTCGAGCAGGGGATCGAGCTCCAAGAACGACAGCGGTGGCGTGTTGTCCGCGATCGCGAGAACCTCATCCCATGCTTTGCGTTCGCTCTGGTTCCAGGCTGCCAGCGGCTTGGCCAGGTCTGCGAGCGCCTCCTTGGCCTGCGCGTCACCGTGCCGGCGCACCGAGCGGGCGATCGGCCACGCCGAGAGCGCCAGCGCGGCCGCGGCCACGGCCCAAACCCAGACATATCCGAACTGGAAGAGCCACAGACCGCCGAGCACGAACAAACACAGCCAGGGCAATCCGACGGCGACGATGAGCAGCGTTTCTCGCCAATATCGACGCATCGGTTATGCTCTGCTTGCCGCTGTCGGCGACTGACTGCGCGCCTGTCGCAGGCCGGTGGCGAGGCCCTCGGAAAATGCGCGACGGATTTCCTCGCTGGGCGCCAGCAAGCCACGCCGCCGATAACCAAGCCATACACAGGCCGCTTCGCCCACACCCACCGTGACCGCAAACGCCGCCGCCGCATTGAGTACGCCTGCGGTGCTCGCGCCCACGATCGGGATCAGTTTCAGAAGTTCACGAAAGCCGTAGCGCGCGATCCACCATGCCAGCGTGCCGCCGCCGATGACGCCGCTGAACTCGGCGAATGTGCGCGGGGTCCAAGCGGTGCCATACGTGTTGGCAAGTGCGCGCAGCATCAGCGCGAGCACGCCCGCCAATCCGCTTACCCCGACCAGCGGAATCGGGACCGCACCGGCGCCCGCGGACGCGGCGCCGTAGCCATAGATCGTCCGCCGCGCCCGGGCGCGGATTTGTCCCATCTCGTCATCCGCGCGGGCGAGGTGCAGCGCCTCGAAGGCCGTGGGCGCCGCGGTTTCGATCGCCCGCATGAGCGCATCGTATCCGTAGTGCTTCGGCTCGTAGCCGTCTTCCGGCAGCGTGAAGTCGACCGCGACGAACCGGGGCGCTGCGCCTCGTAAGCCATCGAACATGCGTCGCTGGTGCGCCAAGCCTTGCCGCAGCCGATGCGGCAGCGCGGCGTTGGTCTCATCGGCCGGACCGCCGGTGAAGGGATATGGCTCCACGTGCGGAGCGCCAGGAGGATAAAGACGGTGCAGCCCGGTCTGCGCAACGATCACCGGCCAGTCGGGATGTCGCCGCCGCGCCTGCTGCAACACGCGCAAGCATGGCTTCCTGGCTGGGATCGGCGACCTGCATCACCACCAGCAGGAGATGCGCCTGCTGCTCGCACCAATCGATGTCGGCCGATGCGTCGTAGCTGGCCTCGCCCAATCCGCGCGTATCCAGAAAGCGCAAGAGCGGCGCCTCCGCCGGCATGTCGAAGAAGGCGGCAGTCCGCGTGCAGGGGGCAAATCCTTCCCCGACCGCGGCGCGCGTGTCGCCGGTCAGCGCCGACACCAGCGCGGTCTTGCCGGCGCCGGTCTTGCCGAGCAGCCACACGACCGGGGCGATACCCTGGGCGCGGGCGCGCGCGGCGTCCGCCGACACGGTCTTGTCGGGCGCGTTGCCGAACAGCGCTTCAGCGATCGAATTCCACAAAGCGGGTGCCACGCCGGACCGTCCTGCAACGGGTGTTCGCGTCGATATGTATATGCGTGTCGGCCGGCGCTGCCGCAACAGCGTCGCGCCGCGTCATGCGCTACCGGTCGAGCACGTCCTTCAGCTTGGCCGACAGCATATCGAGGGTGAACGGCTTGGCGACAAAGTGTACGTCAGCATCGAGCGCGCCGTTGTGAATGACGGCATTGCGGGTGAAGCCGGTGGTGAACAGGACCTTCAGCGCCGGCCGCCGCTTGAGCGCCTCGTCCGCGAGACGGCGGCCGTTCATCTCCGGCATCACGACATCCGTGAATAACACGGTGATCTTAGGATGCGCATCAAGCTCGCGTAGAGCGGCCATCGCGCCATCGGCCTGGATAACCGCGTATCCCAGTTCCCGCACCATCGCGACCGTGAGGGCGCGCACGTGCTCGTCGTCCTCCACCACCAACACCACCTGATCGTTGTTTTCTAACGAAGCAGAGGCGCTCGGCTTAGGATTCTCGGTCGGCTGCACTTCGCCCTGCGGCAAAAATCGAGGGAAGTATAGCTTGATCGCCGTGCCTTGGCCGGGCTCGGTATAGATCTTGATGTGCCCGCCCGACTGCTTGACGAAACCGTGCACCTGCGAGAGGCCCAAGCCGGTGCCCTTGCCGACCTCTTTGGTGGTGAAGAAGGGATCGAGTGCCCGCTGGGCGACTTCGGGCGTCATTCCGGTGCCCGTGTCGCTGACGGCGATCAGGACGTATTGGCCGACCGTGGCTTCCGGATGCTCTCGACAATAGGCTTCATCAAGGTGTGTGTTCGCGGTTTCAATGGTCAGCTTGCCGCCCTCGGGCATCGCGTCCCGGGCATTGATGCACAAATTGAGAATCGAGCTCTCGAGCAGACTTTTGTCGACATGGATATGCCAGAGCCCGCCCGCCAGAATGGTCTCGGTCTTGATGTCGCCCATGGCGCTCGTGACGAGCTCCGACATGCTGCTGACGAGAGCATTGGCTTTGACCGGCTCGGGTGCGAGAGGATATTGGCGGGAAAAGTTCAGCAACCGCTTGGTCAAGGTCGCGGCGCGATCCGCGCCGTCCAATGCGGCGTCGACAAATTTCTGGACATCGGTATCGCCCCGGCGCAGGCGTCGCTGCAGCAGATTCAGCGACGCGACGATCACGGCCAGCAGGTTGTTGAAGTCGTGCGCAATCCCGCCGGCGAGCTGACCGATCGCCTCCATTTTCTGCATCTGGCGAATCTTCAATTCGCCAGTTTCCAGATCCGCCAGCGTCTGGACCAGTTTTTGGTTCACCGTCTTTAGCTCGTGGTGACTGCGCCGCTGCTGCCAGACCCAGCCGAAGATCGTCAGTGCGGCAAGGAGCGCCCCAAGGCCTGCGGTGCTGGTTGTCGCCACAAACAAGGATTGCGCGGTACGGACCCGGCCTTCCAGCAATTTGTTTTCCAGAGCCGTCATGTCGCCGAGTTGCGAACGGATCGCGTCCATCAACTCCCGACCTTGTTTGAGATTGCTCGGGTCGAACGCCCCATTTTTGCGTTGATCGATCCTGTCCTGCAGGACGCGGAGTCTTGCGTTAATGATCGTTCTTAGCTCGGACAGCTCGGTGGTCTGGCGCGGGTTGTCGGACGTCAATCGTTCGAACTCTGCTGATGAGGCCAGGGACGGCTGCCAGATTGCTTTCTACGGGTTTAAGGAAGATCTCATCGCCCGTTATCAAAAAACCACGTTGAGCGGTCTCGGTTTCCAGCACGGCGGCAAGAAGCTGGCTGACGGCTTTCTGAACCTCGAGCGTGTGCTCGACCCAGGTGATCTGAGTGCGATATTGCGCAGCGAACCAGAGACCTGCAGCAAGCGTCAGCAGAAGTGCTACACCAGCCGTCTCGGGGACGTGTTCGCGAATGAATTGCCAAGGGCCGGGACGCACTCCGCTGGTCATCTTGAATGGCTATCATTCCAAGAAGCGCATCGCCAGCCTATTTGAACAGCCTCACAAGCCAACAAAGCATCGGGCAGCTGCGCTCGGGCGCTGGTCAAATACCGTGCAATATCATATATTTCTGCGAACCTGTGGCGATGGTCGCGCAAGGTCACGGCGGTGGTTGGTGCGGAAATGACGGTGGACGAGAAGGCATCTTCCAACGGCGGCTTGCGAGGCCTTCGCGTCCTCGCCGCGGAAGACGAGCCGATGTTGCTGATGGCCTTGGAAGACATGCTGGATGAGTTTGGATGCCACGTCGTGGCGAGTGCCACGACGGTGGCCCAAGCCTTGGAGATGGGCAGCAGCAAAGACTTCGATGTTGCAATCCTGGACGTCAATCTGGCGCGCGAGACGGTGGAACCTGCCGCGCGTGCGATCCTGGCGCGGGGTATTCCAATCGTATTGGTAACGGGCGATGTGGCATCGGATATCGGCGTTCGGTTCGGGGCCGCATCCGTGGTCGAAAAGCCCTACACACCGGAAGCCCTCCAGAAAGCTCTGGCAAGTGCTGTGCCTCGGCCGTAGCGAGCGCAAAACAATCCACGGCGATCAGTTCGACGAGTTGGCGGTGCGCTAGCGGCGCGCCGGTCGCGTGTTGGAACTTTTTGCCGGCGTCCGCGGTTACGTACCAACAGCTCTACTGAGGAGAAACACAAATGGGACGCGGTCTTTTGTTGTGGCTGATTGGAATTCCGCTGCCGATCATCCTGATCATTTGGTTGTTCGGCGGTCTGAGCTAAACATCGATGCGCGACGGCGTCGGCGCATTCGCCAGAATCTCGGGAGGGCGTCCTGCGTTGCGGGACGTCCGCTCGAGATGCGCGTATTGTAGCTCGTCATCCTCGTAGCTCGCTCCCTAGCTCGGCCATCCTCCGCCATTTTTAACCGCCACTCTATTGACCGGCTGGTTGCGGCCTAGGCATCGTTTCAAATTGCGACCATCGATCCTGCGTCAAAGGAACGGTTAAACGTACCGACGCACCATCCCGATCGAAGGTCTGTTCGACCTGGCCGTTGAGCTGGCGTTCGATCGCCATTGTGATGATGCGCAGCCCAAAGCCGTTGCGTGGATTTCGCTTGGGGGAGTCGCCCCCGGTTTCCTTCCAGTCCAAATTGAGCGTGAGGCCGAGGCGCGTTCGCGTCACCGACCAATCAATCGCCACCTGCCCGCCGGGGGAAGCGAGGCTGCCGTGTTGGCACGCATTGGTGAGAAGCTCGTGTAGCGCCATGCTGAGGCCGAATGCCGGATCGGGCTCGAGCAGAACGTCAGAGCCACGAAACCTCACGCGTCCGAGGTGCGAGGCGAACAAGGTGCCGAGCAAACGAGCGAGCGATGTCGGTGTCCAACCCCCTTCGGTCACCAGCCGATGGGCGGTTGCCATTGCCAAAACGCGGCCCTCGAATTTGCTCGCGAGTTCGGGCATGTTGCGTGAGGTCTTGGCCGTCTGACCAAACAGCGCGAGCAACTGTGCAAATATGTTTCCGGAGCGATGGCGAAGTTCTCGGATCATCATCTCATGCCGATGATCAAGTTGCGATCGGTGGATCGCTCCCGCCAGCACATTGGCGACCGCGGTGATGAATGAAGCGTCGTAGTCGTGGAATCGGACCAGCCTGGCGGCATGGGCGCTGATAACGCCGTAGGCGCGGCCGTCTTGTCCGGCGATGGGGACGCTGATCCCGCTCACCACGCCATGAGTATGCAGGAGCGGCTGCCCTTCGAAACGAGTCTCGGAGGCCAAATCGTCAACAATAACCGGCTGGCCCGCGGCGAGCGTGTATCCGGCTTGTGAGCCCGGACCGGTGGAGACGATGGCATGGCCCACCAGCCCGGATTGCCATCCGATGCCGGAGCGGAGCAGGAGCTCGTTGTCGCCCGGAAGCAACTCCAAGACCTTCACCAGCTCGACGCCGAGAATGTCGCCGACCGCGACGACGGCCTCGTCGAACATCAATTGCAGATCGCCTTCGACCAGCGCGCGCTCGCTCAATCGCGCCAGCGCTTCTTGCTGGCGCGATCGAAGATACATCGGTTCGGTCGCATTGCGGCAAACTCCGAGAATTTGCACCGTGGCGCCGCGTTCGACGATTGGGGTGACGGTGACTTCGAGCCAGCCTTCCGCTTGATTCGGTGCCGTCGAAATCCGGTGCCGCACGCCGGCGGACCTTCCAGACTGCGCGGCTTTTTGGATTGGCCCAGCCAGCCATCCGCCGCTCAGCGCCATCCTGTCGGGTGAAACCGATGCGATCGCGCTTGCGCCACGGCCCTCTTGGAAGCGATCAGAATCCACTGACTGCGTGGACCAGGCAAGCTGATGAGATCGCACGTCCCAAGACCATACGCCGGCCCGATTGTGTTCAAGCGCGGACTGAAGGGCCGCGAGATCGTCAGTCACATCTAACTCGCCCGCCTTGTTGGCAGCCTCTCGGTATGGGTCTTGAGTCGATAACTCGGCCAAATCGACTTCCCTGATACAGTGGATCCTTAGAGCGAAGCGATCGAGTGGTTCAACGCGGCCGAGCGAATGTTGTTTCGACGCGCGATGTTTTGATGACGATCGCCCTCCTCATACTGATCCCCGCGGACGGGGCGGCCACCGCGGCCGCTTCGTCCACTACGCGGGAATACGCCGCTTGGCCGTTTGCCCAAAGAACAAAGCCTGACTGGCGAGTGCCGAGACAGTCGCCGGTTGAAATGGCTTGGCGATGAGGAATGCCGGCTCCGGACGCATTCCGGTGAGAAAACGCTCCGGATAGGCGGTGATGAAAATGACCGGCGCTTCGAATTGGCCCAACAGCTCGTGTACGGCCTCCATGCCGGAACTGCCGTCGGCGAGTTGGATGTCGGCGAGGATAAGACCGGGGCGCTTTTTCTTGGCGAGCGCGACCGCCTCCGCGTGCGTTCGCGCAATGCCGATGACGCGATGGCCGAGAGCCTCGACCAGCGTCTCCAATTCCATCGCGATGAAGGTCTCGTCTTCGATGATCAGCACGTCGGTGGCGATTTCGGAGGCGAGTTCGCGCCCGGACTCCTCCACCAGGGCGCGTAGTTTGATGACCTCGACGTCGAGAATTCGAGCCGCGTCCGGCTCCGAGAATCCTTCCAGCGCGACCAAAAGAAAGGCTTGGCGGGGCAGGGGCGTGATGACCGCGAGCCTGTTGTCCCCCGGTAAGGTGGTCTCCGGTGCGTCAGCCTCCCCATTGACGGGCAGGGAATTCCAAATCCGCGTGAACAAGCGGAAGAGCGCCACCCGCGGCCCTTGCGGGTCATTGAGGAGTGACTGGTCTGCTACCAGGGCCTCCAAGGTCGCTGCCACATAGGCATCTCCCGAGGCCTGGTTGCCGGTCAAAGCCCGGGCATAGCGCCGAAGAAACGGTAGGAATTGGGATACCATTAACTCCCCCTGCATGAGTGGTCGGGGTTAAGAACGCCGGCCCTCGTAAAAAGTTCCACCGGCTTGGAACGATTGGAGGGGCGCCACGTTATGCGTCATAGAGACCAAATTTCGAGCGAGAACAGCGCAAATTCGGTCCCCTCGGGAGAGTTGTTCGGAATTGAGGCAATATATGAACGGGAAAAAAGACGTTTTGCGAAGCGTTCCGGGCGGGACGCCTCGGAAAACGAAGGCGCGGGTGGGGACGAGGCCACCGGCTCGGCGAAGAACTCAGCAAAGCTCAGTCGCACCGACCAACATCGGATCGGCGACCTGCTGCAGCGGGTCTACGACGACGTGGTTTCGGAGGGGGTGCCTGACCGCTTTAAGGCGTTGTTGGAGCAGTCGGAGCCTCCAACGGCCGCAACGCCGTCGGGATCGGCGGCGACGCCGACCGGGGACCAGCATGAGGCGCTGCCCCCCGACCACCAACCTGCAGGACAAGGAAACGAGCGGATGACGACGCGCCCGTCTGTAAGAGACGAGATGCTCGCCGCAGTTCCAAAGCTCCGAGCATTCGCAATTTCCATTTCCGGCAGCGTGGACCGGGCCGACGACCTGGTCCAGGAAACCTTGCTGCGGGCGATGGCCAACATCAATTTGTTCCAGCCCGGGACCAACATGGTGGCGTGGCTGTTCACGATCCTTCGCAACCTGTTCCGGTCGGAGTATCGCAAGCGCCGGCGCGAGGTCGAGGATGCCGATGGCAGCTATGCCAACACGCTCAAGTCGCAGCCCGAGCAGGACAGCCGCGTGGAATTCGAAGAGTTCCGAACGGCATTGGCCAAACTGCCGGAGGATCAGCGCGAAGCGTTGATCCTGGTTGGCGCTTCGGGATTCTCCTACGAAGAGGCTGCGGCGATCTGCGGCTGTGCGGTCGGAACGATCAAGAGCCGCGTCAATCGTGCGCGCAATCGGTTATGCGAATTGCTTGGTATCGAAGGATCCGACGATTTCGGGCCCGATCACGCCACCCGCGCCGTCATGGCAACCGGGGGACGAAACTAACCTCGGTTCTAGACCGGGCTTGTCCGTCACCATGCGCGTCATTCGCGGGGCGAGAACAGGTTCCGCAGTGATTGCGCCGAGTATGGCTTCTGCAATCGCGGGATTTGTGCGTACTCCGCCGGAAAAGCGGTGGGATCGTCATATCCTGACGTAAATGCAAATGGTGCGCGCAACGCGACAAGTCGGGCGGCGATCTCGAAACTTGTCTCGCGGCCCAGATTGACATCCAGCAGCGCAAAATCCGTCGGACATTGCTCGAGCAAGCGGAGGGCCTCGGCGACGCCGCTGGCGATCCGGACCGAGTTGACGCCGACTTCATGGAGCATGGCTTCCGCGTCGAGGGCAATGATCATGTTGTCCTCGACCAGCAAGACGTCTTGTGGGCATTCGCGCCCGTGCTGAGCGGTTTCGACCGCCGGCTGGACGATGTGCCATTGGTATCTTCCGTAGCGGACACATAGGTCGAAGGAATCAAGAACTCGGCAAAGAGGCCGGGCACGACTTAGTCGATGCGTGCTTCGCCTCCGAGGTCGTGCAGGATCGATCGCTCGATCACGGTGCTGCCAAAGCCTCTCCGCGTCGGCGGCTTGACTGGCGGCCCCCCGGACTTCACGCCACCGGATGTTGAAACATCCGAAGCGATCAAACGCCGTTGCGATCTCGACGCGCCCTCGGTTGTCGCTCAGCGCGCCGTATTTGGCGGAATTGGTGATCATCTCGTGGATCACCAGGGCGATCGTCGTGAAAGCGTCGGGTTCGATCAGAGCATCGGGTCCTTGGAGGAAAATGCGCTCAACCTAGAGTTCCCAGATAGGCTCCTGCTTCTGCATTGACCAGCGTGTGAAACGAAGCGGGACCCCATCGGTCAGCCGTGACGAGATCCGTGGGCGCGGGCCAGTGCCTGAATACGGCCTCCGACGACACTCGTGAAGGATTCCAAAGTGCCAGCCGCATCCTTGCTTTGAGTAATGACGCCGCGGATGAGATTGAGAATGTTGCGGACCCGGTGATTGAGTTCGGCGATGAGCAGGTGCTGACGCTCCTGATTGCGCTTGCGCTCATCGATCGTCAGGTTGGTCAGACGGAGGATCACCTCCAGCAGGCTCACCCGCAAGTTCTCGGCGATACGGCATTCCACGGGCTTCCACGGCAGCGAGCTGCCGCGGACCGTTTCTTTCCAAAGGGCGAAGCTACGTCGCGGCGTCAACCGCTCGCCAAGCCGGCCGACGCTGACCGGCTTGCTCGGGTCGCCGGCCCAGGTGACTTGGCGTGCGGCCTCCTCGCGAAAAAAGATCAAATAATCACCAGCCGGATTTGAAAGCGGCACGACGAGCATGCCGGCAGCCCTGTCCGCGAATTCCGTCCCGGGTGAAAATTCCGCCCCGATGTTGTTGCGAGCGTGGATTTCGACAATCTCGCGCTGCTTCAGATACGTCACGAGCTGCTCGAACTGAGCCTGGTCGGGCGTGCGACCTTTCAGGATCGCCCGATCCCTCATCCAAAGTCCGATGCCGTCGCAAGCCAGAAGATCGGAAATGTCGTCGAGATGCGTGACGATGCTTTCCAGTTGCTGCCCCTCCGCAGCCATGAGGGTGACGAGGCGCTGGTGCAGTTTCTGCCCGCGTATCTCATATGCCGATTCCGCTTCGCGCTCGCGGTTCTCCATCAGCAAAGAAAACATCTGGCCGAACAGCTCGGCCGCCGTTCTGCGTCCAAAATCGATCAGGTGAGGCGCATAGTGATGGCACGCGAACAATCCCCACAGTCGGTTTTGGCGCAGAATTGAAACCGACATGGAGGCCTGCACCCCCATGTTGCGCAGGTATTCGATGTGAATGGATGAGACGCTGCGAAGCACGCTCATGGAAAGGTCGATCGGTCGCCCCTGCCGGTCGAGCGGAGGTTCGATCGAGACCGGAACAGCATTCACATCGGGAATGATGCGCAGCCAATTGCGCGCATAGAGCAGGCGCGCCTGTTGAGGGATGTCGGACGCCGGATAATGCAGGCCCAGGTAGGATTCGAGCCCTGCGCGGGCGGACTCGGCGACCACCTCTCCCGATCCATCCTCGTCAAAACGATAGACCATCACGCGATCAAAGCCGGTGAGAGCGCGCATTTCGCGGGCGGCCACCCGGTGGAACGATCGCTCGGTCTCGGTCTGCTGCAATCGCGCCATCATCCCGCGCACAGTGGCGGCGGCGTTGAGCAGGTTGTCGTCGGACGTCGGCTCGCACTCGATGACGACGCTGTCGTTGACCACGTGGACGGCGGCGTCCATTTTCAATCCGTTCGCCAATGCAAGCCCGAAGATCCGGGCGGTGGTATCGCCCATCACCGCTCCTTGCAGATGGCCGCGAATGGTATGGACGGCATCGGCGCCGACGATCAAATCCAGCGGCTTGCCCAGCAATTCGCTTGGGTCAGCGTCAAGCCAATGGGAAACGTTGTGCGAAACGCGTTCGATCAGCCAATCCGGGCTGGACACAATGAGCAAAAAGCCGAACGGCTGAACTGCGCCGAGCAAGTGAATTGGCTCGCGGTCACAATTGGTAAGATCGACAGGCATGGTCCGCGCGGACATAACGCTAAGCCCTCACGGTCTTGAACGCTGCGGCGAAAGCCTCGAACGTCGCGATCGCACCGGAGACCGCTTCTTGCGGGGCGTTGCGAACAGGTTCGGATATTTCAAGCTGCGCGACGAAGCGCGGCCACAGCTTGAGGCCCGCGCCGTGGTTCAAATACCGGGTGGCGGCGTGAACGCGTGCATCGGGGTGCCGGGCAACGAGGCGTACCAGCGATGCTGCACCGAGCCGCGATCCTTCGAGCACGTAGAGAACGCCGAATGCGTATGCATCAGAGGGGATGGCGGCAAAGGGCGTCGTGGATGGCGCGTTTCCACCGAACTCCGCAAGATCACGCGCAAGGGTTTGGCGGCGCGATCGTTCGTTCCAGTCGGGAATGATGGCAGCGACGCCCGCGGTCTCAAGCGCATGTTCGATCGGGAATAGCGCGGCCGCAGTTCCACGCAGGAACGCGGCATACTCAGCAGCGCCCTCTGACAGCAGTGGCGCGACGCAACGATCCAACTCCGCATGTAGCTCGGTGGTTGCGCGGCGCAGATGGGCGCGGACTAAGCCCGGAGCAGGCGATGGGCGGACGTCAACGGTGCCGCCCGTGTTCCGGCCCATGCCATTGAAAAAATTTTCACCAATTTGTGCGGAAATAGGCATTGCCATGAAACGCGACACTCTCCTCAGCGTTGGTTCTGTATGACCAGCAAAAAACGCGTGCTCATCGTTGAAGACAACCCGATCATCGCCGGCTCAGTGGCCGCGCTGGTCGAGGATTCGCTGGACTGCGACACCCTCGTCGTCGCCACGGTAGAAGAGGCTATGGCTCTCCTAGATGTGCACGTCGATCTCGGGATTCTTGATGTCGAGGTGGCGGATGGCCTGACTTATCCGCTCGCAGCGCGGATGTTGCAGCACCAGATCCCATTTCTGTTCGTCTCGGGCAGTGATCCTAAGATAGTTCCGTCAGATCTTGCCTCGGCACCTTTCCTGAGAAAGCCTGTTCCGTCGGTCGCCCTCGTAACGGCCGCCCAACGCTGCCTGTAGAGCATCAGCGCAAGGTTCCATCGTGGAACTTTAGCACGGCAAGTTCGTTTGAACGGTGCACTTGTGCACACAGCTGGCAAAATTGCCGGTGTAGGCAAAATTGGTGAGTGGCGCAATGCGTGCCGTTCAGGAGCCCGCTGATGCGTTCAGCAACCCGCGAGTCAGAAGCTAGCCTGAAGTTGGACGACACCCGTCCGACTAACAACCTTCTGCGTCGGTTGCGACCCGAAGATTATGCTCTGCTGGCTCGCCACCTGGAGGAGAAGAAGCGATCAGCGCCCGATCTGATTTATAATCCTGGCGATAGTGTGGATTGGGTCCACTTTCCATGCGGCCCCAGCCTCGTCTCCTACTTGGTCGCCAATGAGGACGGCCGCGACGTCGAGACGATTTTGGTTGGGCGGGAAGGCGCAGTTGGCGGCATCGTCAGTTTCGGCCACCTGCCAGCGTATTGCACAATTGCCGTCAAGTTTCCGGGGCCGTTTGTTCAGTTGCCCGTGCGCGTTTTGCAGGAGGCGCGGGCGGCCTCCAAATCGTTGCGTTTCCTGTTCGCTCGGTATGCCGACTGTCTGCTGGCCCAAATCTTCCAGTCGACGGCATGCAACGCGATCCATTCGATTGAGCAGCGCACGGCAAAATGGATTCTGGCTGCAATCGAGCGCACCGGCGATCAAACGGTTCCGATGACGCACGAGCAGTTGGCGACGATGTTGGGAGTAGGGCGCAGCTACACCAGTCGCGTCATCCAAACCTTCAAAGCCGAAGGCATCTTGCAGACGCAGCGCGGCGCGCTGGTGGTGTGCAGTTTCGACGCACTGAACGCGCGCTCGTGCCGCTGCAATCGATTCAGTGAAAAGCCATTTCGACGTCGTTCTGCAGGGGCTTTATCCCAGCGAGCAGGCCTGAGTGACATCGCCCCCGGCGTTCCCGCGTGTGAATGCGCGAGTGTGATCGAGCGATTGGAACTTTTGGAACACTCCGGGCATTACCTGCTCATCTTCACAAGCCCGGGCATGTCGCCCTTCCTCGGACAAGGAGCCCTTCGATGAACTCACACACCGATATTTCGCGCACTGCATCTTCCGGCAGCGGTAGCTCCGCGGCCTATCCTGGCGTTTCCTCCGACACCAAGAAAGCCGCCAATGACGCAGCGACCGACCTGGAGACGCTGCGCGACGATCTTTCCACCCTGAAGGACACCGTCACCAAGCTGGTCTCGCATGCGGGTTCGGACGCGGCCAAGGTCGCGCGTACGGCCACCGCCGGCGTCGCCAATCAAGTGAGCGATGCGGCGTCCAGCATCGCCGAGCGCGGCTCGGAGCTGGCGTCCGCTGCCTCCGACCAGGCGAAGTCCTTTGCCACGGAACTCGAGGCGATGGGCCGCAGGAATCCGTTGGGTGCGATGGCGGGCGCCGTGATGGTCGGCGTGCTGATCGGCCTGATCGGGCGAGGTCGCAGCTAATGATCGCGTCGCTGTTGCGGCTGACCGGCCTCGACCAGAAGCTTGAAGAGCTGAAGCGGGATGTCCAAAGCCGTGCGGACACGGCTTTGGATCACCTCAAGGGCGTTGCCGTGCAACTTGCACTGTCCGCCGGCTTGGTGATGGGCGCCGGCTTGTTCGGTCTGCTGGCGCTGATCACCGGTTTGATCGCGGTATACGTGTGGGCTGAAGCGAGATGGGGAACTTTCGTTGCGCTGGGCATCATCGGCGGTGGTCTCGTGGTGATCGCAGCGCTGCTGTTGGTTTCCGGTCTGTCGGTGGCTCGCAGCAAGTCACAGACTCCTCGACGGCCGGTTGCGGCGGCACCCGTTCAAGTGCCGGCGCAGCGGTTGCCGGCGCCGGCGACGGCGCTGGCGGCGGTTCAGCCGGATGTGCTGCGCGCCGAACAGGCAAACATGGTCGAGCCGTTTCTCTCGCTGGTCAGCCGGTATGCGCGCATGCCCAAGATTGGTGTCGAACCGATCGATCAGTTGCTCGGGCAAATGCAACCGAGTGCCGCTGTGGCGGCGGATGAAGCGGTGAGGCGTGCGGCGCGATTGGTGCAGACTGGCGATCGCACCACGATGATCGCCATTCTGAGTGCGGCAACGGTGCTTGGCTGGATGATGGCCCGGTCGGCCGACAAGAAAAGCGCTGCACTCTAAGTTGGATGTGTTGTGTGTTGGCGGCGGGCGCTCCACGCGGGGTGCCCGTCGCTTTTTTGTGTGTACCGCTCGATCGCTTCACCGGGAACCTTTTCCCACCAGCGCGATTGGTAAGAGCATCTTCCATCTTCCCAAGGAGCGAATCCATGAAGCGAAGTCTTCTCGCCAGCGCCGCGCTGCTGGCTGCGGTTACCAGCGCGTCTGCTCAGGAGTTCTATGTTGTTCAAGATTCATCGACGCGGCGTTGCTCGATTGTCGAGCAGCGGCCATCCGGCGGCACCATGAACCTGGTGTCGGGAACTAAGGTCTATACGTCGCGCGCCGAAGCTCAGGCCGCGATGAGTGCGGCGACGCCCTGCACCGGCGCGGCGGCCAAGGGCACCGACGCTCCGACGACGATCGGCACTGCAAATCCAGGTGCTCAAGTGCGCCCATTGGCGCAGGCGCCCGCTAACGCCGTGTCCATCACCAAGATGTACAAGCAGTCGGTCTACGACAATAACAATGCGCGTATCGGCGAGGTCGATGACGTGTTGATGACCAGCGAGGGCCGCGTGGCCGCGTTGGTGGTCGGCGTCGGCGGCTTCCTCGGCATCGGCGAAAAGCACGTCATCGTTCCGTTCAACGCCGTCACCCAGACGGAGCGCGACGGCAGCGTGCGGCTGGTCATGAACTCGACCAAGGAAGAGCTCACGGCTTCGACCGGGTTCCGTTACGAAAAGTCCAAATATGTTTGGGTGACTGCGGACCGCACCCAGACCCCTCCGCCGCGCAAGTAGCATCTGGGGCGCCGTTTGGCCCTTCGTGCAGATCGGCCCGCCATCGGCGGGCCGATCTTTTTTTGCAGACCGCGTCGGCGGACCGACGACCGACGCTGCGCGAAGGAACTTTCGCAGTGTTCGGCAATTGTGACGCTACGGACAGCGAAACGACTTACGCAGGAGAATGACGATGGCGGAAGGTGGCAGCGGCACTGGGATCTTGGGCGTTCTCGTCGGTGTGATGTTGGTGATCTTCGTCGGTGGCGCAGTGTTGATGGCCACCGGGAATTTTAGGCAACCCGGGCCAAGTCTCACGATCAAGATGCCCGGCAGCAAATAACGCGAACGGAAATAGGAGAGAACGATGAACGGGCTCATTTACCTCGTCGGACTTGTTGTCGTCGTGTTGGCGGTCCTGTCCCTGCTTGGACTCCGCTAAAACCCTCACATTGGAGCTACCCATGGCAACGTCCACGATCGTCCCGGCAACACCTGCCGTCACCACCACGCGGGCACCGTATCTGGAATGGGGCCCGGTATTTGCCGGAGCTATCGCGGCAGCCGCCATTTCATTCCTGTTGCTGACCTTCGCCAGCGCCATCGGCCTGTCGCTCACGTCGCCGTGGCCGAACGCGGGCGCACGATTGTGGGTCGTCGCTTTGGCGGTGGCGTGGTTTGCGGTTGTCGTGCAGATCGGCAGTTTCGCGGCGGGCGGCTATCTGGCCGGCCGGATGCGCAGCCGCTGGGGCGAGTCCGAGACCGAGGAAGGACAATTCCGCGACAACGCGCACGGCTTCATGGTTTGGGCGCTCGGCGTCCTGATCGGCGGACTGATGTTGGCTTGGACCGCTGGCGCCGCTGTTCAAACCGCAACGCAAGCGGTCGCTACGGTCGCCGGTGGTGCGGCGGCCGGGGCTGCGACCAACGCGCTTCGACCGACCGACTACGCCGTTGATCTGTTGTTGCGGGGAGAAGCCAATGCGGCGGCAGCTGCACCGACTGCAACCCCGGCAGGACAGCGCGCTGCAGGGCAGCGCGATGACGCCGCGCTTCGTGCGGAAGCGGGTCGCATCTTTGCCGCCAGCATCCGTAATCAGGAGTTCAGTTGCGCGCGATCGAGACTACCTGGTCAGCATCGTGCGCGATCGCACGGGCCTTCCGGAAGCCGAAGCTCAGCGTCGCGTCGATACTGCAATGATCGAAGCACGCGATCTGGAAATCAAGGCGCGTCAGCAGGCGGACAATGCCAGGAGAGCGGCGGTGATTGCAGGACTGATCGCCGCGGTATCGCTCTTGATCGGCTGCGTTGCAGCGTGCTTGGCGGCCGGTCTCGGCGGTCGCCATCGGGACGAGGCGAGGACGCCGGCGTTCTACGGACATCGCTTCTGGTAAATCGCCGCTCGCGGCAAAACCAGGAAGGCCCGGGATCTCCCGGGCCTTTTTTGTAAATGTGACGACACGCGAGCAGGGGCCTGGAACCGTTCGCAGCCGTCGAGACTTTATAATCATACGAACGTGGAGAGACCGGATCATGCGTATCATCGCTTACGGCGCTGCGGCCCTTATACCGGCCTTACTCACCGCCGCCCTGATCTCTCAGGCCGGGTGAGGCGACGAGCGCGCCGACCGCGAGCCCTCCGGCGAGAGTGGCTTCGTCCTTCGCGGACTATGTTCCGCCAAGCCATGTCCGCGTGATTCCGATCACCGCAACGAGTCGCTGACCGAAACGTCGGCGACGGTACTTTCGGCCGTCTCCACCCCCGCCGGTCGGAAGGTGCGAAGACCCCGCAACGCGTGCTGCGGGGTCTTCCTTTTGGGTCGCGGCTTGGCTGAAACCCGTGGACCGAGGAAACGCCCGGTTCCGTGGCGTGGAACCAACTCGGCATCGCATCGATTGTCGACCAAGGGAACGGAGACCGCGGGCTTTTCCTGTCCCAATCACGATGGAAGCGCCATGTGGTCCCCTTCTGTTCTCGATCTCTCGCGCCCCGCATCGGGCTTGATCATCATCGCGTTGGTGATTACCGGGCTCTATGTCGGCCGCGATATCCTCATCCCGCTCACACTGGCGGCCTTTCTCAGTTTTCTTCTGACGCCGGTTGTCCGCCGCCTGGTCAATCTCGGGGTGCCGCGGCCCGTTGTTGCCTTCGGCGGCGTCTTGGTGGTTGTGCTGATCCTCGTCGGAAGCGCGATGTTTCTGGCGCAGCAGATCGCCAGTTTCGCCGAAGAGCTTCCGAAATACGAAATGACGATCCGCGACAAAGTGCGGTCTCTCGCGGAGGCAGCGCGCGGATCGGGCAGTTGGCAGCATACGTCCGAAGTGTTGCGGCGGGTGACGGAAGATGTGGTGGGCGTTCCGCGCGGCGATGTAGCCGCGTCAACCGAACAACGGACGCAAACAACGCCGTTTTCAGCATTGTTCGACTTCGCCCGCTCGACGATCCCGACCTTCGCGACGCTCGGGCTCGCGCTGCTGTTCACGATTTTCATGCTGTTGCAGTACCACGAGATCCGGGATCGCGTGGTTCGGGTCATGGGGTCGCATGAAATCGGCCGCTCCACGCAAGCGCTCAGCGCGGCCGCCGTCGACCTCGGCCGGTTCTTCTTTCTCCAAGTCTCATTGAACGCGACGTTCGGCCTGGTCATCGGTTTGATGATGTGGCTCATCGGCATCCCGAATCCCGCCGTATGGGGGCTGCTGGCGGGTCTGATGCGCTTCGTGCCCTATGTCGGCTCGCTGATTGCAGCGCTGCTGCCGGTTATGGTGGCCGCCGCAGTCGATCCGGGCTGGTGGAAACTTGCGGCGACCGCCACGACGTTCATCATTGCCGATCTGACGGTCGGTCACTTCATCGAGCCGCTGCTGTTCGGCCGGGCAACGCGCCTGTCGGCGTTCGCCGTCCTGTTTGCCGTGGTGTTCTGGACCAGTATTTGGGGGCCGATGGGTCTGATATTGGCGGTTCCACTGACCCTCGCTCTCGTGGTGTTCGGAGAGCACGTCCCGCAACTATCGCCGCTGGCATTGTTGCTCGGCAATGCGCCGGCGTTGAAGGCGCACGAACGGCTGTACCATCTCTTGTCGGCAGGCGACGTGTCGCAGGCTATTCGCGAGGCCGAAAAATATCTCGAGGACGATACGGTCGAGCATTATGTGGACAACGTCGCGATCCCGGCGTTCAACCTCGGGGCCGACGACCATCGCAGGGGCGTTCTTGAGAGCGATCATTTGGCAAAGCTCGAGGCTGACGTCGCTGAATTCACCACCATGCTCAAGGAACTGATCGATCTGAAATACGATGAGCAGGCCACGGACACTGACGATGCCGCGGGCAACGACGTGGAGCGGATGGCCGTTCACTTCATACCGGGCCGCGGGCTGTTTGATCAGGCGGCGGCACGATTGGTTGCCGCGGTGGCGCGTCGTGAGATTGCGATCGACGAGAGCGTATCGTCGGTGGGTGGACTGACGGCGTTCGGCGAGATCGTGGCGCGGCCGGAGAGCGAGCGGCCGCCGATGGTCGCGCTGATATCCGTCGGTGGTTTGACATCCTCGCAACTGGCGCTGCTCGTTCGCCGGGCGCAACGCGATGTGCCGGGGGTGAAGTTGTTGCTGGGCTGGTTCGTCAGCCCGCGCGACGAGAACGCGCCGATCTTTTCCAATACACAGAGTGCGTTCTCAGCATCGCGTCTCGTCGATGCAGCCGGTCTTGTCGTTCGGGAGGGAAGAGTACCCGCTGCAACGATCGTCGCGCCCGGCAATTTACTCGGCGGTCTTGCGTCTGTTGAACAGGCGCCGGAACATTCGGACCCGCGCCCCCGGCCGGAACGTCAGGTACTCGTCGCCGATTAGCCTGGCGCCGCCGGTCTGGTGTTTCAGCACGAGCTTGCGCTCGTGATAGGCCTCAAGCTCAGGCCGATGGCCGACGCTGATGATTGTCGCTTCCGGCAAGCGGTCGTGGATCAGGGTCATCAAGCGCTCCTGGCTGTCGGTGTCGAGCGCTGACGTGGCCTCGTCGAGCACGATGAGGTCGGGCTTATGCAAGAGCAGACGAGCGATTGCGAGACGTTGTTTTTCGCCGCCCGAGAGTGTGTGCTCCCAAGGCGCCTCTTCTTCGACGCGATCGGCGAGGTGGCCCAGGCCGACGGCCTCCAGCGCCTTCACGACCTCCTCAGGCGCGATGGAGTTTTGCGGCAGCGGATAGGTGGCGGCTCGGCGCAGCGATCCGAGGGGAATGTAAGCACGCTGCGGCAACATCAGCAGTTTGGATTTCTGCTGCATGATGACCTGGCCTTCGCCCCACGGCCACAGCCCGGCGATGGCGCGAACCAGCGTGCTTTTGCCGGTACCGGATTCACCCACGATGAGAACGCGCTCGCCGGGGGCGATATCGACCTCGGCTTCGTGGATGAGGCCGGTGCCATCATCCAGGCGGACGGATAGGCCGCGAATCTGCAGCACCTTGTCCTCGTGTTGGGCGCGCTCGATCATTTTGATGCCGCCGGTCTTTTCGGCCTGCTCCAAGGCGTCGATCGAGGCCACCAGTGACGCAACACGGCGGGCATTGGCGCTCCAGGTGGCAAATCGAGGATAGTTGTCGACCAGCCAGCCGAATGCGCTCTGCACGATCACGAACGCAGAGGCGGCTTGCATCACCTGACCCAGCGACATGTCGCCGGCCAGATATTTTGGCGCACACAGCAGGATCGGCAACACGCTGGCGACATATCCGCTGGTCTGGGACACGAACGTGGTTCGCATCCACTGGCCCATCATGAGCCGCCAGCTATCCAAGACGCGCCCAAATGTCCGCAGCAGCTCCGAGCGTTCCTCCTTCTCGCCGTCGAGAAGTGCGATGCTCTCGCCGTATTCGCTGAGCCGGGTCAGCGTATAACGGAATTCCGCCTCCCGCTGGTTGTTGGCTTCCGAGATGCGAATGAAACTGCGGCCGAAAATCAGCATCGAGCCGGTGCCGAACGCCGCATAAATGACCGCGGCAATGACCAGGAAACCCGGAATGTGGAAATCGGTGCCGCCGATGGTGATGTCCAGCGATCCGCCGATCGCCCACAGCACCACGACAAAGGTAGCCGCGGACAGGATCGCCGACAGAATGCCGGCGACGAAATCGACCGGGGCGTCAGCCGCCAGGCGCGCGTCCTCGGACAGCCGCTGCTCGGGATTTTTGTGGTCCCCCTCCAGGAGCTGGAGGTGGTAGTAGCGACCTTTGTTGAGCCACGTATCGATGAGATGGGTTGTCAGCCAGGCGCGCCAATTGCGCTGTAAGGTCATGCGCGAAAAGACGATGGCTATCGCGGCAACCACGCTGGCGATCAGCAGCGGGACGTAGATGGTCGCCTGTCGCAGCACTTCGGGCGCATTTTTCTGCTCGAGCGCGTCGAAGAGGTGACGATTCCAAACGTTGATCTGATACTGGAGAAATATCTGGACCAGGACGAGCGATAGGACGAGTGCCGTCAGAAGCCAGGCCAGGCGACTCGTTGGTCCTCTCCAAAAGCCCCTTGCAGTCCTCCAAAAAATTCCGAGTAGCGGTTTTGTGTTCGGATTGTTCGCCGTCATGCGCGTTGTAACGCCGGGACGGCTCCGAAGTTCCATGACTTGGAACGTGGGGCCTGGGCGCTGCGCAGGCGGCAAGCGCCGCTGGGCCTCAATCCAGATCCGCGCGTGACCTCAGCCGACGTTGACGACTGCACTTACGCGTACGGGTGTCGACGGGCCGCGGCGCATGCGAATAGCCGATTGTTCGACCCACAACTTGCCGGTAACATATCGAAAAGTCTGCGCAGGTAGCGGTGACGATCGGGGAGGCAACAATGACGTGCTTGACGCCTTTGGTAGAGGCAAACGCCGGTTTTGGCAGTTGGGCACCCGACGGGTCCTCGCGGACTTTGCAACCAGGCCGGGGATCCTGATGCTTGCACACAAGGACAATGAAGCCCTCACGCGCGTCGGCCAGGGAACGCCGATGGGCGAACTGATGCGCCGATATTGGATACCGGCCGCATTTTCGCACCAGATCGCGAAACCGGATGGTCCGCCGATCCGGGTGAAGCTTTTGGGCGAGTGCCTGGTTCTGTTCCGCGACAGCCTTGGCCGTGTCGGGCTCATCGACGAGCGTTGCCCGCACCGCACCGCCTCCATGTTCTTCGGCCGCAACGAAGAGGCGGGGCTGCGCTGCGTCTATCACGGCCTGAAGTTCGACGTGGACGGCAATTGCGTCGATGTGCCGTGCATCCCGCAGGTCGGCGAAAAGCAGCAGCAAAAGATCTGCGAACAGCTCAGGATCAAGGCCTATCCCTGCATCGAGCGCGGTGACGTGGTGTGGACCTATATGGGGCCGGCCGAGCACAAACCGGCATTTCCCGATTTGGAATGGACCCTGGTGCCGAGCGCGCAACGCCATGCCACCCGCCACATCCAGGAGTGCAACTGGCTGCAGGGCTTGGAAGGTGGCTTCGACGCCACGCACCTGACCTTCCTGCACGGCGGCGACGCGGAGAAGAGCCGCAAGATCATCGCGACGATGTACGAGGTTCTGCCCACCGATTTCGGTTTCGTGGTCGCCACCGGCCGCGACCCCGGCGACGGCGCGATCATGTGGAACATCAATGTCATGCTGATGCCGTTCCACAAGATCATCTCCTCGGTCCCGCACGCCGCGCATGTGTGGGCGCCGATCGATGACGAGAACACGATGCTGTATAGCGTCAATTTCCATCCGTCGCGGCCGCTGACCGACGTGGATCTCGCGCGCGAAACGAGCTTCCGCGGCATTCACACCGAAAACATCCCGGGGTCCGACCACGCGATCCGCAACATGGCGAACGACTATCTGATCGACCGTGCCCTGCAGGCGAGCGGCCAATCCTATACCGGCATGAAAGGCCTGGGCACGCAGGACTGCGCGATTCAGGAGTTCGATGGGGCGGATCGCCGATCGCGCTCAGGAACATCTGCTGGCGAGCGACGCGGCGATCGTCAAGATACGCCGTCTCCTGTTGCAGACGCTCAAGGATCATGCCGCCGGCAAGCCGCTGCCCGGCATGCGCCCGGAGAGTTTTCGCGTCCGCTCGGCGCGTTGCGATGCGCCGAAGGGGCAGCCGATCGCCGAATTGATCGAGCGCCACGTCCGCGTCGAGACGCAAGTCGCCGCGGAATAGCCCGCATGACTGCACCGACGTGAGAGGTCGGCTGCCGAAGCCAGGAGGAGGTCACGTGATCCGCTGCACCGTTGTCGGCGTTCTCGCCTTGCTGTTCGCGTTGCCGGCGCATGCCCAATCGTTCTACGAGGGCAAGACCGTCACGATTGTCACCAGCACCGGCGTCGGCGGTACCTACGACGTTACCGCGCGGCTCATCGCGCGCCACATGGCGCGCTTCATCCCCGGTCGGCCGGCGATGAAGGTGCAGAACATGCCCGGTGGCGGCAACGTCCTGGCCACCAATTTCATGTACACGATTGCGCCCAAGGACGGCACCACCATCGCCTCCGTCCACAATGCCATGCCGGTGCACCAGGTGCTGGATGGGCAGGGCGTCCGGTTCGATGCGAGCAAATTCGAATGGCTCGGCTCTACCGGACCGGAGACCGAGGTGATCTTGGTGTGGCATACGGCCGGCGTTCGCACGCTCGACGAAGCCAAGAAGCGCGAGCTCATTCTCGGCGGTACCGGCGCCGGGTCCGGTGTCGTCATCATTCCGCGGGTGATGAACGCGCTCCTGGGCACCAAATTCAAGATCGTCACCGGCTACAAGAGCTCGGAGGACATCAATATCGCGCTGCAACGCGGTGAGGTCGAAGCGCGCGCGTTCAGCCTGATCTCGATCACGGCGCAGCGCGGCGATTGGCTGCGCGACAAGAAGATCACGTTTCTTGCGCAGGTCGGCGCCAAGCGTGCGCATGAAATCCCGGACGTGCCGCTGGTCACGGAGCTCGCCGCCAGCGAAGAGGATCGCCAGGTCTTCAAATTGATCTCGACGGCGCAAGGGCTCGGTCGCCCCTATCTGGCCCCGCCCGGAACGCCGGCCGACAGGGTGGCGACTTTGCGCAAGGCGTTTGAGGCGACAATGACGGACAAGGCCTTCCTGGCCGAGGCCGAGAAGCTGCAACTGGACATTGATGCGATCAGCGCCGAGGACATCACCCAAATGGTCCGCGAGACGGTGACGGCTCCGGCGAGCATCGTCGCCAGGGCCAAGGCCGCCATCGAGCGCGGCGGCGAGCGGCGAGACTAGGGAGTTTGCCCGCCCAGGCCGCCATCGGGGCGGAACTCCTCGCCATGGAACTTTTTCCCGAGCGGCTGGTTATAGGTCTGTACATTTCGCGGAGGGCGACGATGGAACAGGCCGGCATTGGTTGGATCGCGGCGATCTTCATTGGTGGATTTGCCGGGTGGCTCGCCGAGAAGATTACCGCCAGCAACATGGGCTTGCTGACAAACATCATCCTGGGCGTGATCGGCGCCGGCGTCGCAGCTTGGCTGTTCGGCCTGCTGGGCGTTCGCATGCAGACGGGTTGGCTTGGTTTCTTGATCGCCGGATTTGTGGGCGCCTGCTTCCTGATCCTCGTGACCCGGATGTTTTATCCGACCCGATGGCGCACCTAGTGGTCCGATTCTAACATTCGCATCCCATTTCCGCGGACGATTTTGCGGCGTGCTTGCTGCCAGGTGGGTAGCGAATGTCAAATCCACTCCACTAGCGGGTCGCGTGACAGGCGGTGCAGCGACGGGTCGCTGATGGTGCTCAGTCGATATTCACTTGCGCCATCAGCAAATCGTAGCGCTCGACGACGATCGTCTGCCGCGCCACCGAAATGATGCCGCTCTTCTGAAATTTGTCGAGGGTGATGGTCACCCACTGCCGCGTCGAGCCGACGATGGTGGCGATTTGATCGTGGGTGAATTTGCGCTCGATCACCAGCCGGTTGCCGTCGCGCCGCCCGTGATTTTCAGCCAGGATGACCAAGAGCTGAGCCAGCCGCTCCACCACGGAGCTGGTGCCGAGCATCTGCGCGAGCGCGGAGTAGCATTTGCCCTTGGCGACCAAGCCTTCGATCAGGCAAACGGCAAATGACGGCTGGGTCTCGATCAGCTTGCGCAGCACGCCCGACGGCAGATACAGCAGGCGGCAGTGCTGGGTCACGTCGGCCGACCAGATATGTTGGCCGCCGCCGAAGATTTCCGGCCCGCCGACAAAATGCCCAGCGGTCCAGTAGGCGAGGGTGATCTGGCGGCCGGACGGCGCGGCATAAAACGTCCGCACCTTGCCTTCTTCGATCAGCCAGATTCCCTTGTGCTCATCGCCTTGAAAGAAGACGCTGCCGCCGGCCTCGATCGCAATCTCCGTGCCCTCGCGCCGCAGCACGTCCCACTCCTGCCGCGTCAGGCGTGCCAGGAAGTTGGCGCCTTCGTTCAGCTCATCGACGGTCTCGGCGAGGAACAGCGCCAACTCGCTGGCCGCGATCGCTGCGGAAGGTGGGGTGGGGCGATTCATCGGCGTCAACGGTTCTGCTGCTCGAACGCCTTGACGCTTTCGGCCCGGATGTAGGCCAAGCATTTCTTCCTCAACTCGAGGAATGCGTCTTCGGCGGTCATTTCCGGCAGGCGCGGGCGGTCCAGTTCGACCTTGAGATCCACGATGATGCGGCCGGGGCTCGCGCTCATGATCAAGACCCGGTCGGCCAGGAAGATCGCTTCGTCGACGTCGTGGGTGACGAAGATGACGGTGGTGCCGAAATCGTTCCAGATCTTCAGCAGGTTCTCCTGCATCATCACGCGGGTCTGCGAGTCGAGCGCGCCGAACGGCTCGTCCATCAGCAGGACGCGCGGATAATTGGCGAGCGCGCGCGCGATGCCGACCCGCTGCTGCATGCCGCCCGACAATTCCGCGGGGTAGCGATTGGCGAAGCGCGACAGCCCGACCATTTCGAGAAACGTGTTGGCCACCGCATCCGCCGGCTTGCCGGCGATCTTCGGGCCGAACGCGACGTTCTCCTTCACGGTCTTCCAGGGAAACAGCGAGTATTGCTGAAACACCATGCCGCGGTCCGGCCCGGGGCCTTGCACCACCTCGCCATCGACGCGGACTTCGCCGCTATGCGGCTTGGTGTAGCCGGCAATGGTGTTGAGCAAGGTCGACTTGCCGCAGCCCGAGGGACCGAGAATGCAGACGAACTCGCCGGGCTCGACGCGGATCGACGTCTCTTCGACCGCCTTGAACCCTTGCCGGCCTTTGCCGAATACGATCGAGACGCGATCGACCTCGACCAGGCCGGTGTCGATGCCGTGCCGGCTGGAGCGCGCGGCGACGTCGGTGGGCGGTTTGGCAGGCATCGAAACCACGCGGTTCAGCATGGCAAAGCCTCCTTCGGCGGCTGCGATGGGTGCCTCATCGCACTTTCCTCTGCCACGAGAGCAGCGGTTGCGTGAGCTTGCGCACCAGCATGGTCGACAGCGTCCCGAGCGTTCCGATGGTCAGCATGCCGACCACGATGTCCGGGTACTTGATGAGGCGAGTATGCGCTCCAGGTGAAATAGCCGATGCCGTATTGGCCGGAGATGATCTCGCCGGCGAGCAGCGAAAACCATGCCACGCCCATGCCGATGGCGAGCCCGGTGGCGATCGAGGGGAGCGCGGCGGGCATCACCACATGCCAGAAGATTTGCATACGCGACGCGCCGAGCGTCTGAGCCGCTCGCACCAGAACTTCGGGCGTTTGCTCGACGCCGTGCACGGTATTGAGAATGATCGGGAACAGCGCGCCGAGGAAGGTGATGTAGACGATCGACGATTCTTCGGTCGGCCACATCAAGATCGCGAGTGGGATCCAGGCGACGGCCGGGATCGGGCGCAGCACCTCGATATACGGGATGATCAGGTCGCGGATTGTCCTGGAACGGCCCATCAGCATGCCGAGCACGATGCCGACGAACGCTGCCAGCCCGAAGCTGATCAGGATGCGCTGAATGCTGACCATGATGTGGATATAGAACTTGCTGTCGTGAAGATGCCCCACGAACGCATCGAACACCGTCAGCGGCGGCGGGACATTCTCGAATTTGATGAAGAACTTGAAATTGTATTTGCACGCCAGATGCCAAAGCAGAACACCCGCGATCAGCGACAGCAGCCGGACGCCCCAGCATCGCAACAAGCCGATCCAGTCGGGCTGGGCGAGGATGCGGGCGGCGATTTGCCAGATCGGCACGGCAGCGTGTGGGGTGGGCTCAGGCGCGGCGACGGCCTGGACGACCGACCGAGATCCCGCAGCCTCGTCGCCGGCGAGCGCCGCGGCGCGTGGCGGTGCTGGTTCGGCGAGAACGGCCAACGACGAGTGCTGCATCATTCCGGCTCCGGCTCAGGACGGTCGGACACGCATCGGCGATGCGTGTCCGATCAGGCACTCATGACGAGAACGACCGCCAGGCTTCGTCGTAGTTGATCACTGCGCCACCGACCTGCTTGGCATAGGCCTCGGCATCGCCCTTGCGGAAGAAGGTGGTGAATTCCTCCTTGCCGGAGCGGACGTAGAACGCGGTCTTGCCGAACAGCTTCAAGCCGGTGGCCTTGTCATAGACGTAGGAGGCGTTGAGGTTGACGCCGGTCGCATTGAACGCGGCGACGGCTTTGAGAAATTCGGTCAGGCTTGCGTATTGCGTGATGCCGTCGCGCGGATGCCAGATCTCGTTCGGCAGCCCGACGTTCTGCTTCTGGGTGTCGACGACGCTTGCTCGCAGCGAGTCGTAATTCTGGCCGCGCGCCTCGTAGGCAGCCCGCACAAAACGCGGTTCGATCCAGCGATCGAAGGTGAGCGGCGGAATCTGGTTTTCCTTCGCCAGCAGGCTGTGATCGTAGCGGAGCGCCTCGGCCCATTGCGGCTTGATCGAGGCCTCGAAGGTCGAAATGCCACCCTTTGAGAAGTACAGGTAGAGCACCTCCTTCTCGATGCCGGTCCATTCGGACACCTTGATCGCAGCCTGCAGCGGATCGGCGGCGATCCAGTCCTGCGCTTCGAGCGTGGCGTTGACATAGGCCTGCACGATCTCGGGATGTTGCTCGGCGAACTGAGTGGTGACGACGGTGCCGTGGAAGGTCGGAATCCCGACTTCGCTGCCGTCGAGGATTTTTCGACCGGTGCCGCGGAACTCCATCACTTCCGACCACGGACAGAAATCGACGTGCCCGTCGATGCGGCCTTGCGCGATGTTGTTGACGCCGACCGGCGGCGCCTGATTGACCAGCGTGATCTTGCCGTAGAGGTTGGTGTCGCGCAGCACCTTGAGGAACATTCCCCAGGAGGCGCTGCCAAACGGCGTCGAGACGTTTTTCCCGACCAACTGTTCGAGCGAATAGACGTTGGAATTGGTCGGCACCACCAGCGCATTGCCGGTGCCTTTGAGATTATAACCCGTCACCATGATGAAGCGGGTTTCGCTACGGCCGGTCTTCTCGAAGGTCGCGCCGTTGACGATCAGCGGGTAGTCGCCCATGACGCCAAACGCCAGTCGCCCCGCCAACATCTGATTGGTGATCGGCGGCCCGGACGTGTAGTCGCGATAGATGATCTCGTATTTGGCGTTCTGGTATTTGCCGGTCTTCGGAAGATGCTTCTCCAGGAGCTTCAGCTTTTCCAGGATGATGCCGCCCGGCACCGTGTTGGTCACCGTGCTTTGGTGACCGATGGCGATCTCGATCGTCTGTGCTCCGGCGGTGGTGGCGAACGCGACGGCCAGCGCCGTTGCAAGAGCCAATGTGAAGCGGGTCATGCGAAGATCCTTCGGTTGCGGCCTGAACTTGTTTTGGGCGCTGATGCTGATGCCGCAAGCTCCATGCCAAGTGCGGAGCCGGTCCAAAGACGGCTCTAAGCCATTGAATTGATTGTGTGTCCTGATGAAGATCGGAGCCGGCGGCTTGCCAGCTCCAAAGTGCCTGCCCAGCCCTTGGGCGCTGAGTGGACGGAACAGCGGAAGGAACAGGCAGCGGCGCAAACGGGCGATGATACAAGTCGAAACGTCCCCGCTCGGGCGCGTGCCCGCTGCGAGAGACCAAGGTTTGAATTCGCTAGTCTCGACCACCGATTTCTCGATCCATGCCAACCAAGACACTGCAGCTTCGAGCGCGGTCGGAAATCGTAGCCGCGAGCGCGCGCAACTCAAGTCACGCACAGTCCAAATTGCGGTCGATTTGGCGGATGTTTCGATCGGAAGAGTCGGAAAAATCAGAAGATTCATGTTTGTGCGGCCGGTGCCCCAGTTTGGCGCGCCGGCTTCATCGGCGCGGGACGCGGACCTTGAACGAATACGATTCCGGCAGCCCGTAGACGTACTCGAAATCGATCGGGAAGCCGCGCAGGTCGTGGGTGAGGCGGGTCATCTTGAAGATCGGGGTCGCGAGCTTCACGCCGAGCTGACGCGCGGGATCGTCCTCCGCCGGCGCAATCTCGATGGCGACATCGGCAAAGGCGAGCGGCATGCCGAGGGTGCGCTCGAGCAGGACGAAGATATCGTGGCGCGACAAGTCCTGCTCACGCAGGCGGCGGCCGATGTCGAGCGGAAAATAGCTGAGATCGTACGACATCACCCGGCCGCCGGCGATCCGCAGGCGTGCGATCTGGATCACGTTGCAATCCTCGGGCAGGCCGAAAGCCTGCGCCACCGGCTTCGGGATCGCGCATTCCTTGATCTCGAGCACCTTGGAGCGAACTTTGACGCCCATCGGCGCGAGCATTTCCCCGAAGCCCTGCAGCCGGCCGAGATTCTGCACGGCGCAGAATCGGCGCAGAAACCAACCCTTGCCGTGGCGGCTCTCGATCACGCCGTCGGCGCGCAGTGACTCGAGCGCCTGGCGCACGGTGACCCGGCTGACGCCGAAGCGTCGCACCAGCTCGCTTTCGGACGGCAGCTTCTCGCCGCGCGCAAACCCCGACGACAGGATCTGCTCCATGAGCCAATCGCGGACGCGGATATATTTCGGCGCTTCCGACTGATTGAAAGAGGCGGCGTTCGGACGGGACGGCGGGACTTCGCCAGAGCTGGGTCCGGCATGGGCGAGCGGTAGAACTCGGCTCGGTCCGTCACGCATGCCGCGCCTCGCCTTTACTCGTTCCTCAACTGAGTCATGGCCGACCGGACATTCTTGCGGACGTCGGGATCGGGGTCGTCGACATGTCGTTGCAGGAACGCGAGTGCCGACGGGTGGCCGATCTCGCCGAGCGCGCCGGCGATCTCCTTGCGCAGATTGCTCATCTCGTGATCGAGCAGGGGCCCGACGGAGGCCACGCATTCCGTCACGCGGAGCTTGCCGAGGCTGCGCACGGCCTTGAGCGTGACTTGCCAATATTCATCGCTGAGAACGGCGATCAGCCGTTTGCCGGCTTCGGCGCCGCCGGTCCGCGCCGCAGTCTCCGCCGCGATCTCGCGCACCATCCAGTCCGGATCGGCGAGCGCCGCCATCACCGCGTTGGCGGCATGCGGACTTGCCGAGAAGCCGAGCGCCGCTACCGCGGAGCGCCGCACCACCGCCTCCTGGTCGCGGCAGGCGCTGATCAGCGCCGGCAGCGCTTCCTCGCGCTTGAGCCAGCCGATGACGGCGACCGCCTGCTCCCGCACCGACGGAGCGGGATCGGTCAGCGCGGTCACGGCGGGCTTCAGCGATTCGGGCCGGCGCAGTTCCTTGATGCCGCGAAATGCCGACATGCGCACGAACGGCTTGTCATGCGCGAGATAAGCAAACAACGGATCCGCCGCCTTCGGATCCTTCAGCTCGGACAAACTATCGGAGGCCGCGCGCGCGACCGCGTCGTCGGCGTCGGTCAGCGCACAGGCCAGCGCCGCCGCAACCACCGGGCCATCGAAGCCGCCGAGCGCGATGGCCGCCTGCAAACGCACGTCGGCGGCCTTGTCGGTCAGCGCGTGAGCCAGGAAGGGAATCGCCTCCGGAGCGGCGGTGTCGGCAAGATCCATCACCGCGACCCGTCGGGTGCCGGCGTCGGCATCGTGCAGCCCTTCGGCGAGCGCCTCGATGTCGGCGAGTTCCTGCAAGGGTTCGAATGCGCTCATCACCGTCTCCTACTTCAACAGGTAGGGAATGTTGACGGTCACCGCACCGGTCGGGCAATCGGCTTCGCAAGGCATGCAGTACCAGCACTCGTCGTATTTCATATAGGCCTTGCCGGTCAGCTCGGAGATGCGAAGCACGTCGAGCGGGCAGACGTCGACGCACACCGTGCAGCCCTTGTCGGCGATGCATTTGTCCTCGTCGACAACGACGGGGACGCTGGTGGATGTATTGGCCAAAGGCATGGTGGAGCTCCAGTCGTGTCGCGCGCCGGACTATTCGGCGGCCACCGAGGCTTGAATGCGCTGCTTGTAGTAGGCGTCCCGCTCGTGCTCTTCGATCGGGATGACGTAAGGGGCGACCGGCTTGGTGGTCAGCGACGGCGCGCCGTCCTCGCCCTTGGTGAGGATCGAATGGCAGAACCAGTTGTCGTCGTCCCGCCCGGGATATTCGACGCGATTGTGGTAGAGCCCCCAGCGGCTCTCGGTCCGATACAAGGATGCCGCGGCCGCCATGTCGGCGCAGTCCATGATCGACTGCACCTCCATCGCCCGCATCAGTTCGTGGCTGTCGCGGACATACATGGCCGAGTTCATGTCCTCGCGGACCTCGGCGAAGCGTGTCTGCGCCAGCTCCATCTTGCGTGTGACCTTCGGCGGCTGCAGGTAGTCGTTCACCAGCCGGCGGATCTTGTATTCGATCTGGTTCGGCGGAATGCCGTCGTCGCGCTTGGTGGGCGCCAGCACCCGTGCCTGTTCGGCACTGACCACGGCCGGCTCGAAGTCGGCGAAGTCGACCTCCTTGGCGAAGTCGACCGCGTGCTCGCCGGCGACGGCGCCGTTGGTGAAGGCGCCGAGCATGTAGTTGTGCGGCACGCTGGCCATGTCGCCGGCGGCATAAAGCCCCGGCACCGTGGTGCGCGCGAACTCATCGACATAGACGCCGGACGCGGAATGACCGGAGCAGAATCCGATCTCCGAGATGTGCATCTCGATCATCGCTTGCTTGTAGTCGGTGCCGCGATTGGCGTGGAAGCGGCCGCGCGTCGGGCGCTCGACAATATGCAGCACGCGCTCGATTTCGGTCACGGTCTCGGGCGCAAGATGATTGAGCTTGAGGAAGACCGGCCCTTTGCCTGACTGCAGTTCGTTGTAGAACTCCTGCATCATCTGGCCCGACCAGTAGTCGCATTCGATGAAGCGCTTGCCCTCGTTGTTGGCGGTGTAGCCGCCGAACGGGCCGGCGACATAGGCGCAGGACGGGCCGTTGTAGTCCTTGATCAGCGGGTTGATCTGGTAGCACTCGAGGTTCGCGAGGCCGGCGCCGGCGTGATAGGCCATGGCATAGCCGTCGCCGGAATTGGCGGCGTTTTCATAGGTGCCGTAGAGATAGCCCGACGTCGGCAAGCCGAGCCGGCCGGCGGCGCCCATGCACATGATGACGGCCTTGGCGCGGATCACCAGCGTTTCGGCCGTTCGCGTGTTGATGCAGATCGCGCCGGCGACGCGGCCGTCCTTGCCGGTCAGCAGCCGGGTCGCCATGAAACGGTTGGAGATCAGGACGCGTTCCCGCTTCAGCTGTCGGTAGAGCGCCTTCTTGACCGTGTTTCCATTCGGCATCGGCAGGACATAAGTGCCGATGTGGTGGACTTTCTTGACGTCGTAATCGCCGTTCTGGTTTTTCTGAAATCGGATTCCGAAGCTGTCGAGCTCCTGAATCATGCTGTAGCAGTTCTGGGCGTATTTATAGACCGGCCCCTGATCGACGATGCCGTCGTTGGCGATGGTGATTTCCTTGGTGTACTGCTCGGGCGTGGCGTAGCCCGGGATCACCGTGTTGTTGAGGCCATCCATCCCCATCGAAATGGCGCCGGAGCGCTTCACGTTCGCTTTCTCCAGCAGGATCACGCTCGCATTCGGATTCTTGCGGCGCGCGCGGATCGCCGCCATCGGGCCTGCGGTGCCACCGCCAAGCACCAGAACATCGCATTGCGCGTGGGTGAGGCCGCCGCGAATTTCATCCATGGCCTAATCCTTTCGCTCAGTTGCAGGACGTGCCGGCGGCGGCGTCGAACCGCAGATCGGCGATGTCAGCGAGGAACGACCACGGAAAGATTCCGCGATCGTGGCCATCGGAAAATGCGAGCCGGACCGCGTAATTGCCGACCGGCTGTACGTCGGTGATCCGCAGATCGGGCGCCGCCGGCACCGCCCAAGCATTGATCGCCATGCGCAAGGAACCGGCATCCCGTGCCCGGTCTCGCAGCAGCGCTGCGGCATAGGTGCTCACCGCGCCGTTCTCCCACACGATCGAGAGCCGCGTCCGGTTGGTGTCCAGTCGAATTTCCGTGGGCGTCATCGCTCTGCCGTTCCTTCGCAGGCTGGTTAAGGGAGCCCCCGTTGAGGCAGCCTGATGCGGGAAACGTGCCAAACCGGAGCCATACCGGGCTAGCAACTAGTTGACCGACGCGCGGCTTCATTTCGGTCAGGTGTTCCACGTTGCTGCCGAACCCGGACCGACCACCATGACCTACGTCGTCACCGAAGCCTGCATCCGCTGCAAATACACCGATTGCGTCGAGGTGTGCCCGGTCGACTGCTTCTACGAGGGTGAAAACATGCTGGTCATTCACCCGGACGAGTGCATCGACTGCGGCGTCTGCGAGCCCGAATGCCCGGCCCAAGCCATCGTCAAGGACACGGCGGAGGGGGCCGAGCGCTGGGTCGAGATCAACGCCAAATACGCCACGCTCTGGCCCAACATCACCGAGGCCCGGGCCGCGCCCGCCGACGCGGAGAATTACATCGGCATCGCCGACAAATTCGAAACCGATTTTTCGCCACATCCGGCGGCCGATCCTTCGCCGTGATGACAATGCATGGAAGCAGCGGAATGACCACGGCAGTGCACAGGACCGATGTGATCATCATCGGCGCCGGCCCTTGCGGGCTGTTTGCGGTGTTCGAACTGGGGCTGCTCGGGCTGTCCGCGCATCTGATCGATATTCTCGACAAGCCCGGCGGCCAATGCGCCGAGCTCTATCCGGAGAAGCCGATCTACGACATTCCTGCCTGGACCGTGATCTCAGGGCAGGAATTGACTGATCGGCTGATGGATCAGATCCGGCCGTTCTCACCCGTGTTCCATCTGGGCGAGCTCGTCGAAAGCCTGGTCAGGACGGCTGATGGCTTGTGGCGGATCGCGACCGATGTCGGCACTGTCATCGAAGCGCCGGTGGTGGTGATTGCGGCCGGCGGCGGCAGCTTCGTGCCGAAGAAGCCGGTGCTTGAGAACATCGAAGCCTATGAAGGCGAGGGCGTCTGTTACGCGGTTCGCAAGATCGAAGCGTTCCGCGGCAAACGGATCATCATCGCCGGCGGCGGCGACAGCGCGCTCGACTGGACGCTCAACCTGGAACCGGTCGCCGCCCACGTGACGCTCGTGCATCACCGCGATGGCTTCCGCGCGGCACCGCATTCGGTGGCGCGCATGAAGGAGCTGGTCGCGCAGGACAAGATCGACTTTGTGATCGGCAAGCTCAACGCGCTGCTGGGGCCGGCACCGAATTTGGAGGCGGTATCGATCGCCACCGCCACCGGCGAGCAACGGGTGGCCGCGGATCGCTTGCTCGCGTTCTACGGCCTGACCATGAAGCTCGGCCCGATCGCGGAGTTCGGATTGAATTTGTCGAACAGCCTGATCGCGGTCGACACCGAAAAATTCGAGACGTCGGTTCCCGGCATCTTCGCGATCGGCGACATCAATGTCTATCCGGGCAAGCTCAAGCTGATCCTGTCGGGGTTCCATGAGGCCGCGCTGATGGCGCAGGCGGCGTTCCAGCGCTGCCGCCCCGGAGAGAAGCTCCGCTTTCAGTACACGACATCATCGACCCAACTGCAGCAGAGGCTCAAAGTCGCATGAAGATCAACGTTGTCGACCATGCCGGCGGCCATCACGAGCTCGAGGCGTTGCCAGGCTGGCGCGTGATGGAAATCATCCGGGACTGGGACCTGCCGATCAAGGCCGAGTGTGGCGGGGCCTGCGCCTGCGCGACCTGCCACGTCTACGTCAACACCGAGTGGTTCGATCGGTTGCCGGACAAGACCGACGAGGAGCTGGATCAATTGGAGATCCTGGCCGATCGGCGCGCGAACTCCCGGCTCGCCTGCCAAGTCCTGATGTCGGAGGAGCTTGACGGACTGACCGTCACGCTCGCGCCGAACAGCCGCATGAGCACGATCGACGGTGAGTGAGCTCCGCCGTTCGCGCTCCTCACCGCCCGGTCCGCAGCCGGCGATTGTCGCAGGATGGCGCGGCCGTCAGTCGTAATAGGCCGGCGCGTATTTGCGCAGCGGGACTTCGCTGGTCTCGTGGCCGATCCAAAGTTCCGCTTTGGCTTCCTTGAGCACGGCGCGCATCCGCTCGAGCGCGGCGAGCGAGCGCGGCACATCGAAGTTGCGCTGCGGAACGCGGTTGCTCTCCCAGTTGGCCTTGGTATGCACGGAGTCGCCCGTCAGCATGATGGCGCCGGTCTTGGGCAACCGGACCAGCAGGTTCTGATGTCCGGGTGAATGGCCGTGCGTCGCGATGAGCATGATGCTGCCATCGCCGAACAGGTCGTGGTCGCCGTCCGGCGTGATCGCCTTCATTCCGGGCTTGAACGGCGAGGCGACAAGCGGCGGCTTCCACTCAAATTCCGCCTTCTGGACCACCAAAGTCGCGTCCGTGAACAGCCCAAGATTGCCGACATGGTCGCCATGCGAATGCGATAGCGCCACGTAATTGATGTCGGATGGCTTGAGGCCGAGGTCGCCGAGCTGGCTCGCGAGCGTCTTCTTGAGGGTCCAGACTCCGGCATTGCTCTTCTGCCCGTTCGGCATGTTGACGATGGCGTCGCCGAGGCCGGTGTCGAACAACACCCAGCCGCGCGCATGCTTGATCAGATAGCAGGTCACGGTGAGCGCGCCGGGGCCGCTGGCGCCCGGGGTGAAACTCGAAGCATCGTTGAGCGCGATGTCGCCACAGTAAAGCACGTACATGCGTTCGATGCCGGGCTTGCCCGGTTGCGCGACAGCCGATGGCGCCAGGCTCAGAAGCAGCGCCGTGATGCAGGCCCATAGCGCAGCGTGAACAGATCGCTTTGTCATTGTTATTTCCTCCCGCAGTTTCGATTTCTTATGGTCGAACCATATCGCTAAATTATTGTGGCTCCAACGGCCGTGATCGGCTGCGCAGTGCCGGCGGGTCCGGCACTGGGCGGGCGGACATGCGCTCATGCCGTCAGCGTTCGCCGGCGACGACGTAGGCCCACAGCGCTTCGACATCGTCCGGCTTCAACAGCCCACCCCAGGCGGGCATCTGGTTTTTTCCATTGGTGACCGACGTGACAAACCGCTCGCGCTGCTCGTGCGGAAAGGTGCGCAGGTCAAACGCGCTTTCCTCGCCGTAAAGCCGGGGCCCATGGCACGGCGAGCAATTGAGCGAATAGACCTCCCCGCCGCGGCGAACCTGCTGGGGAGGGAAGGTGGCCTGCTGTGCGGCCGCAATGCCGCACCACACGACCGTCGCGGTCGAAAACCAACGCACCCATCGAAGCATGCAAGCGATCCGCAAAAAGCGAACAAAAGGACGGCCGGCGCGAGGTCGATACCCCGGCCGGCCATGGTTGTGAACAAGCGGTCGGCAGCGTGATCCTCAGTCGATCAAGGCGAAGGTCCAGACCGAACCGCCCTGTGGAACGTTGCGCAATTGCTGGCGCGCCGCATTCCACCACAAGCCGCCGATCCCGGAGAGGATCGTGACGTATTGCTTGCCGTTGCGCGTGAACGTCACCGGCTGCGCATTGACGCCCGACCCGGTCTGGAACTGCCAGACGGTCTTGCCGGTGTCGATATCGATGGCGATGAACTCGCCGGTTTCCTTGCCGGTGAACAGCAGTCCGCCCGCGGTCGCAAGCATTGCCGACCAGTGCGGGTGATCGAACAGTGGTGAGCGCCAGCGCTGCTTGCCGGTCAACGGCTCGATCGCGTCGACATGCGCAATCGGGGTTCCCGACTCGACCGAAGTCGGCTTGTTCTCGATGAACTGATAGCGTTGGCCCGACACATGCGGCTTGGTTTCGATGTGCCGGTAGATGCCGCCACGGTGCATCGTGTTGGCATAGAGCAGGCCGGTTTCAGGATTGAACGCGGCATGCGGCCAGTTCTTGCCACCGCGTGTCGATGGCCACATCTCCACCGTTTCCATGTTGCGGACCCGCGTCCCCACATCGGTCTCGACCGGACGGCCGGTCGTCATGTCGACGTGGCTGGCCCAGTTCACCTTTTCGTAGGGCTTGGCTGAAATGAGCTTCCCGTTGGTACGGTCGATGACGTAGAGGAAGCCGTTGCGGTTCATCTGCATGATGACCTTGCGCCGCTGGCCGTCCACGTCGATGTCGGCGTTGATCATCTCCCAGTTGGCATCGAAGTCATACGGATCGTTCGGCGTGAACTGGTAGTGCCAGACGATCTCGCCGGTCTTCGGCCGCATGGCGATGACGGACGAGGTATAGAGGTTGTCGCCCTTGCGGCTCTGCGACGCCCACGGTGCCGGATTGCCGGTGCCCCAATAGGTGAGATCAAGCTCGGGGTCGTAGGAGCCGGTGATCCAGCTCGATCCTCCGCCGACTTTCCAGGCGTCGTTATCCTGCGGCCAGGTCTCGTTGCCTTTTTCGCCGCGCGCGGGAATGGTGTAGGTGCGCCAGAGGCGTTTGCCGGTCTGGGGGTCCCAGCCGTCGATATAGCCGCGGATGCCGAATTCGGCGCCCGACATGCCCGTGATGAGCACGCCATTTGCGACCAGCGGCGCCAGTGTCATCGAGAAGCCGTTCTTCCATTCGTCGGCCTTCGACTTCCAGAGCTCCTTGCCAGTCTTGGCGTCGAGCGCGATGACATGTGCATCGAGCGTGGCGCGGAAAATCTTGCCGTCGAAGATCGCGGCGCCCTTGTTGGAGACGCCGCAGCAGACGACGCGCGGCGTGTCGGCCGGCCAATCGAGCGTGTGCCGCCAGATTTGCTTGCCGGTCGCAACGTCGATCGCGACCGTATGCCTTGCATTGGTCACGTACATGACGCCGTCGTGGATGATCGGTTGAGCCTGTTCGCCCCATTGGTTGTCGAGGCTGAGACTCCAGACCGGGACCAGGCGCTTGACGGTGTTCTTGTTGATCTCTTTGAGACGGCTGTAGCGCTGCTGGTGATAGCCCATGCCGTAGGTCAGAACATTGTCGGTGTTTCTGCCGTCGTTGTTGAGCTCGTCGGTCGTTTGTGCCAGCGCCGCGGAACCCGCCAGCAACAGGACGGCGGCAACAGAGATCGCTTTCATGGGAATCCTCCCTGAGGTTTTTTTGATGGTATTCGGGGGCGGCAGCCGGGGTGCCGGCCCGATTTGATTTTGAGTAATGTAAGACTAACGCATCCGCCGCCGCTGTCGAGAGGCAACAGAGCTTAGCTGCGGCCGCGGCCTCCCGTCATCGCCAGGAACGCGTCCTCGATCGTCGCGACCTCGGCCGCGGCCACGAGTTGCGCGGGCGTCGTATCGGCCAGCATTTTGCCGCGGTGAAGCACGATCACCCGGTCGGCGTCCGGCACCTCGTCGCACAGATGCGTCGCCCACAGCACCGCGACGCGGCGCTCTGCGCGCATGCCCAGCAGGAGCCTGAGGAGATCGATGCGGCTCGCCGGGTCGAGCCCGACGGTCGGCTTCATCCATCAGCAGCATGCGCGGCTCGTGCATCAGCGCGCGCGCCAGCTCGACCCGGCGCCGGTTGCCGCCGCTGAGCTGTCGCGGCCTTGTCGTGGGCGCGATCCGTCAACCCGAGCCGCCCAAGTTCGCTGTCGATGCGCGCTTGGGCGTAGCCGCGCGCGCCATGCCGTGCAGGCCGGCGTGGAACATCAGGTTGGCGGTGACCGTGAGTTCGAGATCGAGCGTGGGCTGCTGGAACACGATGCCGAGTTGGGCCAAGGCCGGCACCGGATCGCGCGACATGTCGTGGCCCATGACCTCGATCCGGCCCTGGTCGGGCAGGAACAGCCCGGAGAGCAGTTGAAACAAGCGTCGACTTGCCGGCGCCGTTCGGACCGAGCAAGGCGATGAATTCACCGGCCTGCGCCGTGAAACTGACGCCGTCGAGGGCGCGCAACGCCCCGTAGCTCTTGACCACGCTGTCGATGAGCAAGGCAGGGGGGCTTGTGTCCTGCTGGCTCACCGTGCGCTGCCTTTTGGTCCTTGGTCGCGCCGCTTGCTGGATCGATCCGGCAATCGGTCCACCTTGCCCCGTTGCTTTCTCCAGGCGTACGCTGGCAGCAACCAAAACAATCCGCAAGCGGGAGAGAGCCTGATGATCGCCGATCGACGATCTTTGTGTCTTGCCATCCTGGCGGCGTTCCTCGTGGTCGTGCCCGCCGCTGCCAAGAACACCGGTCTGATTTTCGTCAGCAACGAGAAGTCGAACAACCTCCTCGTGCTCGATCCCAAGACCTACAAAGTGGTCAAGGACATCAAGACCTCGCGGCGGCCGCGCGACATGCATTTCAGCGCCGACCGCGCCAGGCTCTATGTGGCCTGCGGGGACGACGACGTGATCGACATCATCGATGTCGCCAAGCTCGATGTGGTCGGCCGGCTTAAGACCGGCTCCAGTCCGGAAACCTTTGCGATCGATGAGCGCCAGCGGCGGATTTACGTCGCCAACGAGGAAACCTCGACGGTTGCGGTCATCGACATCGACCAAAACCGGATCGTGCGCGAAATTCCAACCGGAGGCGAGCCGGAAGGGGTCCATCTCAGCGACGACGGCAAGACGCTCTATGTCACCTCCGAGGTCGGCAACCTGGTGCATCGGATCGACACCGAGCGCGGTCAGGTGGTCCAGGACGTGATCGTCGGCACGCGCCCGCGCCGGTTCGCGGCCACACCGGACGGCAAGGAATTGTGGGTCACGGCCGAACTGGCCGGCGAGGTGACCATCATTGATCGCGCCAAATTCGATGTGTCGGGACGGATCGAGTTCCTGCCGCCCGGCATGCGCAAGAGCGATGCGACGCCGGTCGGCGTGGCGATGACCAGGGACGGCAAGACCGCCTTCGTCACGCTCGGCCATGCCGCGCATGTGGCGGTGGTCGATGTGGCGAGCCGAAAGGTCGAAGGCTACATCCTGGTTGGCAAGCGGGCCTGGGGCGTGACGCTGTCGCGCGACGACCGCACGCTGTTTGTCGCCAATGGCCTCGGCGACGACATCACCATCATCGATGTGCGCAGCCGTAAGGCGACGGTGTCGGTCCCCGTCGGCCGCGTTCCCTGGGGCGTCGTGATCGATGATTAGCCGGTCATGCTTTTCGGGCGCGTTGTTTCGCGGCTGGCTCGGCGCGCTCCCTCCCCACCATTCGCTTCGCGAATGGGAGGAGGGGAGGCGCCCGCGGCGCTGGTGGCGATTGATCTGTCGCGATCATTGTCGCTGCGGGTCTTGCGGATCGCAGTGCCGCACAGGATGCGCCGCCGCCGCGCGTCACGATCGGCGTTGTCGATATCAAAGGCGACCCGCGCCATGAGCCGATCCGTGCCTATGAGCGCATGATCCTCAGAGCCCGCGAGCATCCGTTTGTCGGGGCGCAAGTCGGCATCGACGAGGCGCAGGCGCTCAGCCGCGCGCTCAAGATCGACTTCGCGCTCGAGCGCATCACCGTCACGTCCGCAGACGCGGTCCCGTCGGCGGTGCTGCAGGCGCGCGAGAGCCGCGGCATCCACTTTTTTGTGGTCGATGCGCCGGCCGAGGCCTTCCGGCCGTTGGCCAAGGCGGTGCGGGGGCGCGACGTGCTGCTGTTCAACGCCACCGCGCCGGAGGATTGGCTGCGGCGCGAGCTGTGTGCGCGCCGAGATCGTCCACACCCTGCCGAGCCTCGCCATGAGCATGGACGGCCTCGTCCAGCATCTGGTATCGCGCAAGTGGCGCGATCTCCTGGTGCTGCAAGGGCCGGCGCCGGCCGACGCGGCGACGATCGAGGCGTTCGAACGGTCGGTCAAGAAGTTCGGCGCCCGCATCGTCGCCACCCGCACGTTCAAGCCCGGCACCGATCCGCGCGAGCGCGAGCACAACAATCCGCGGCTGCTGACCGCGCTCAACCGCGACTATGATGTCATCTTCGTCGCCGACGACGCCTTCGAGTTTGCCCGCCAGGTGCCGTATCAGACCGTGCGGGCGCGGCCGGTGGTCGGTGCGATCGACCTCGAGCCGGTGGCTTGGCACTGGACCTGGGAACGCAACGGCGGCGCCGCAGGTCAATTCGCGCTTCCAGCGCGCGTCAGGCGGCCGCCGCATGGAAAGCCAGGATTGGGCGGCGTGGATCGCGGTCAAGATGGTGGTGCAGGCGACGCTGCGCACGCGCTCGGCCGACTTCCAAAAGCAGCGCGCGTTCATCCTCGGCGGCAACGGCTTCGACGGCTACAAAGGCCTCGCGGTCAGCGTGCGGCCCGTGGGACCAGCAGTTGCGACAGGCCGTGTTCCTGGCGACGCCGTATGCTGTGGTCGCGAGCGCGCCGATCGAGGGTTTCTGCATCGCACCAACACGCTCGACACGCTCGGCGACGACGAGCCTGAGACGCCGTGCAAGCTTAACAGGTAGCCGACCATGCAACTCGTCCACGCCGCCCGCGCCATGCGCGCCGTCACCACGCGCGAAGTCGTCAAGTTCGTGCAGCAACGCGGCCGACTGCTGTCGGCGATCGTGCGGCCGCTGATGTGGCTCGCGGTGTTCGCCGCCGGCTTCTACAACGTGTTCGGCGTATCGATCATCCCGCCCTACAAGACCTACATCACCTATCAGGTCTATATCGTGCCAGGCTTACTCGGCATCATCCTGTTGTTCCACGGCATGCAGTCCTCGCTGTCGATGGTCTATGACCGCGAAATGGGGGTGATGCGGCTGCTTGCTGACCGCGCCGTTGCCGCGTTGGGTGCTGCTGGCCTGCAAGCTCATCGCCGGCACGTCGCTGTCGGTCACCACCTGCTACGTGTTCCTGCTGGTCTGCATTCCGTTCGGTGTGACCTTCGACGTGATGGGCTGGCTCTATGTCCTGCCGGCGCTGATCGTGTCCGGGCTGATGCTGGGCGCGCTGTGGCTGTTTCTGTCGGTCTATATTCGGCAGGTGGAAAATTTCGCCGGCGCAATGAACTTCGTGATGTTCCCGATGTTCTTCTTTTCCTCGGCGCTCTATCCGTTGTGGAGGCTGCGCGAGGGCGGCTCGGAATTCATCTACTGGGTGTCGCTGCTCAATCCCGTTCACGCATGCGGTGGAGATGATCCGCTTCGCGCTCTACGGCCTGTTCGAACCGGTGGCGGCCGCCGTGGTGTGTCGGCGCGACCGTGCTGTTCTTCGTGCTGGCGACCTTCGGCTACGATCCGCAGCGCGGCATGATCCGCCGCACCGCGCAGCCGGTGTGAGATCATACCGCGCGGAGTTTGTCGGCAATCTCGGCCCGTAACTGCGACAGCTCGGCCGCGCGTGCGCCTTTCGCGTGGCCGCGTCACCGCAATGTCCGCCAGCACGCGCGCCGGACCGGCGGACAGCAGGAACACCCGGTCGGCAAGGCCGATCGCCTCATCGACATTGTGCGTCACCAGGAGCGTCGTCACCGGACGGCGGGTGACGAGCTCGGCGAGCTCGTCGCGCAATCGCGCTGCCAGCGCGTCGTCGAGCGACACGAACGGCTCGTCGAGCAGCAGCAGATCGGGCTCGACCGCGAACGCCCGCGCCACCGCCGCGCGCCGCGCCAGGCCGAGCGACAATTCGCTCGGAAACAGGTGTCGATGCGCCTCGAGTCCCAGGCTGTGGAACAATGTCGTCGAGGGTCTCGTCATTGGCCTGCGGCGCCGCCAGCCGCACGTTCTGCTCAAGCGTGCGCCAGGGCAGGAGGCGCGGTTCTTGGAACACCATGCCGAGCCGGCCGTGGTTGGGCAGGGCGATGCGACCGTCGTAATCGTGATCGAGCCCGGCGATGATCCGCAACAGCGTGGTCTTGCCGCAGCCGGACGGACCGACCAGCGCGCCGACCTCGCCGCCGGCCAACGAGAGCGTGAGGCCGCGGAGCACGCCCAGCTCGCCGCCTGACGCGGTTCGGTACGATTTCTGCTTGATGTCGACCTCAAGCCGTCCGGGGTCGCCAGCGGGAGACATGTCGTTCAAGCGGCTGCACCAGGAAGGTTTCGATCACCAGCATCACGGCGATGAAGGCGAGCGCATACGTGAGGATTTTGGTCACGTCGAACAGTTGAAACGCGACCCCGATTTCAAAGCCGACGCCATTGGGTCGGCCGAGCAGTTCCACGATCAGCACGATCTTCCAGACCAGCGACAGGCCGGAGCGCGCCGCCGCCGCAAAATATGGCGCAAGCTGCGGCAGCACAACGTGACGCATGCGCGTCCAGGCGTTCATCCGGAACACCTGCGCCATGTCGTCGAGCCCGCGGTCGAGCGCGCGCGCGCCCTCGCGCACGGTGACGGCCGCGATCGGCAATTTGTTGAGCGCGACGGCTGCGATGGCGGCGGTCTCGGTCAGACCGACCCACACATAGGCCAGCACGATGATCACCAGCGCCGGCAGGTTGAGCAGCACCACCAGCCAGGGATCGCCGAAGCGATCGGCGATCCGATAGCGCCCCATCACCAGGCCAATGACGGAGCCGACCGCCATCGCCAGCGTGAACGCCACGGCCACCCGCGCCAAGGTTGCGGCGAGATTGAACGCCAGCGCGCCCGAGCGCGCCTCCTCGATCATCATCAGCGCGACCGCTTGCGGGTCGGGCAGCATGCGCGGGCCGGCGAACTGCGAGCCGACAAACCAGGCCGCGATCAGCAGTGCTAGCGAGACGATCCTCACCGCCACCGCTAGTCTCCCGGCCGGTAGAAGGTGTCGGCGTCAAGCTCGCGGGCCGAGCCGACGAGCTTGGTGCCGCCGATCTCGGCGAGGACGCGATACAGCGCGCGTGCGTCGGCGACCTCATCGGCCAACGGACGCCGCCACATGCCCTCGCTGTAACGCTGACGATAGATCGCGAGCGCGTTCGGATCGCTGACGCCAATGCGTGGCGCCAGCCGTTGCCATTCGTCGGCAGATGCCGCCAGGATGGTCTTGGCTTGCCGCACGGCCGCGAAGAAGCGGTCGACCGCCGACTGGTTGCGCGCGCCCCAGCCGCCGTCGAAGGTGTAGCCCACGATCGCGACCGGGGCCTTGGCGCCGAGCTGGCGCATCACCTCGCCGATCTCGATCGCGCGCGTGAGCCCTTTGCTTTCGAGGTCGGCGCAGAAATTCCAAAACGTCAGCGTCGCGTCGTGCTCGCCCTGCAGCGCCTTCTGCGACAACAGCGGCGGCGCGCCGTAGACGATGCTTGCCTGCCGCCGCAGATCGATACCGGAGCGCAATGCGCAGCGCCTGCAACAGGAGCCAGCTCTTGTCGAGCGGGCCGCCGGCGACGCCGAGCTTCCTGCCGAAGCTCGGTGATGGTCTTGATCGGCGACTGGGCCGGCACCATCACGGCGCCGAGCGTGGAGGAGGAGGGATAGAAGACCAGCTTGTCGCCGAGTGAGCGCTCGCGCGCCACCCACAACCAGTCCGATAGCATCAGATCGACCGATCCGGCCTTGAGCGCAATCTTGCCGGCTTCGGTCGAGGCGAGTTCGAGCCGCTCGATCGCGAGATCGAATTTGCGGTCGAGCCCGTGCGCCTTGATGATATCGAGCTCCCAGGCGAGCGTGCCGGTGCGCTGCACCGCCAGCCGAATACGGTCGGCCGCGATCGCATCGGTCGCGATCGCATGAAGCGGGATGATATGGGGCGCGACGATATGGATCGCGAGGAGCGCCGCCGCGACGATCACCGTCAGGCCGACCCGCTGCATGCCGTTTCCTCCGCCGGGCATTGTTGCATCGACGATGCCACAGGCTCGAGCCGTTGCAAACTCTTACGACGTTGCTAGGCTTTGCAACACCATCAAACAGGCCGATCATGTCCCGGACAATCTCCACAGCCATCGCTCTTGTCTTGAGCGGCGGTTTCGTTTCCGCTGAGGTTCCACAGCCCGTACCGGCCTCGGCCAAGCCGCTCTTCGAGGCCTATCAGAGCTGTGTGGTCGGGCGCGCGAGGAGCTTTGCCGGATCGCCTGACGCGTCCGAGACCATCATCAAAAATGCGATGACGGCTTGTGCGGCTGAGAAGCGCGCATTCAACGATGCGCTGCGCCTCGCCGGCCGCGGCTCCGACGACGTTGCCGCGTTGTTGGCCAGCCTCGATCAGCAGGTTGTTCCAGGCCGCTTCGTCGGCTGTGCTGGAGGAGCGAGCCGCACACTGACCTTCGATACCGGTGCTTGTTTGCAAGTTGTCGAGGGAGGTGAAAAACTGCCCTCCAACGAGTTCCGGGAGGGGAGTGACGCTGAATGGAGACAACGGACTGCATCGTCGTCGGCGCCGGCGTGGTCGGCCTCGCCGTGGCGCGCACCTTGGCGGCCGCCGGCCGCGAGGTGCTGCTGCTGGAAGCCGAGCCGCGGATCGGCGAGCACACCTCCTCGCGCAACAGCGAAGTGATCCATGCCGGGCTCTACTACAAGAAAGGCACGCTACGGCAGCATCTGTTTCCGCGCGCGCCGCAATTGCTGTACGCCTATTGCGCGGAGCATGGCGTGCCGCACAAGCGGCTCGGCAAACTGGTGGTGGCCCGCCAGGCCGAGGAGGTCGAAACGCTGCGCCATCATATGGTGCGCGCGACCGAGTCCGGCCTCGACGATCTGCAATGGCTGGAGCCCGACCAGGCGCGGGAGCTGGAGCCGAACCTCGCGTGCCATGCCGCTTACCTGTCGCCCTCGTCGGGCATTGTCGACAGCCATGCGCTGATGCTGTCCTATCAGGGCGAACTGGAAAGCCATGGCGGCACGCTGGTGCTGCGCGCGCCGGTTACCGGCGGCGCGGTGACGCCGCAGGGCCTGCGGGTCGAGGTCGGCGGCGCCGAGCCGATGACGCTTCGTGCAAATTGCTGATCAATTGCGCCGGCCACGGCGCGCCGCCGCTGGCGCGTGCCATTGCTGGCCTGCCGGCAGAGATGGTGCCGCGCAATTATTTCCGCCGCGGCGTGTATTTCAGCGTGACGAGCCGTCCGTTCAAGCGGCTGATCTATCCGGTACACGGTCCTGGCGGCATGGATATCCACGCCGTCATCGACATCGGCGGCAATGTCAGGTTCGGACCGGACGTCGAATGGGTGGATCGGCTCGACTATACGGTCGATCCAGGCCGCGCCGAAGCGTTCTACCGCTCGGTTCGCACGTTCTGGCCGGGGCTGCCGGACGGCGCGCTGTCGCCGGCCTATGCGGGCATCCGGCCGAAGATCACCGGCCCGGATGAACCGGCCGCCGACTTCGTGATCCAAGGTCCGCGCGACCACGGCATTCCTTCTCTCGTCAACTTGTTCGGTATCGAGTCGCCAGGGCTGACGTCATCACTGGCGATCGGCGAATATGTCGCCAAGCTGCTCGGCCTGCCGGCGTCCGTGCCACAGCTGGCGATGCGCGCGGCGGGATAACGCAGGTGTCATCGGCGGTGCGGCTCAAGACGGTTCTGCGCAGGCTTGGCCACACCGCCGCGCTGCACGACGGCTTGCGTATCGATGGCGTCGAAATCGATTTCGTCGATGTGAGCCCGATGATCGCAGCCTATCGGCGGATGGTCCGCGATCTCGAATTCGACATGTGCGAGATGGCGCCGACAACCTATTACATTGCGCGTGCCTATGGCGCGCCGTTCACGGCGCTGCCGATTTTTCTGACGCGGCATTTTCATCACCACGGTCTGGTGGTGCGCGACTGACGCCGGCATCGCGACGCCGAAGGACCTTGAAGGCAAGAAGGTGGGGGTGCGGGCCTATTCCGTCACCACCGGCGTATGGACGCGCGGCATTTTGAGCGGCGAATACGGGCTGGATGCGTCCAAGGTCACGTGGGTGGTCGATGACGAGGAACACGTCACCCAACTGAAATTGCCGCCGAATGTCGTTCATGTCCCCAAGGGACAATCGCTCGCCGCGATGATGCGCGCAGGAACGATCGACGCCGCGTTCACCGGCAACGCGGGAATCGGCCGCGAGGGCGCACCGAAGCCGGGTTGGGAAGCCAAGCAACAGCCGGACAGCTACCGAGAGTTATTGCCGGACGCGCCGCGCCTCGAAGCCGCGTGGTACCGGCGCACAGGCATCCATCCGTTCCATAGCGTCATCGTCATCAAAGACGACATCCTCAAAGCGCAGCCCAAGATCGCAACGTCGCTTTATCATGCGTTCTTGGAGGCCAAGGCGCTCTGGCTCCCGGCCCTGCGATCGGGTGACGCCAATTCAGCCGACGACCAGGCGTATCGCGACCTGATCCCGTTGCTGGGAGACGACCCGCTGCCGTATGGGATCGCGCCAAATCGCAAAAGCATCGAGGCTTTGATCGACTATTCGGTGCAGCAGGGGTTGATGCCGCAGCGGCTCTCGATCGAGGAATTGTTCGTCGATCCCGCGGCAGTCTGATTGCGGTTCAGCTGGACTGGCGATTGCGCTGGATCAATGATTTGGGCAGCCAATGATCGAGATTGGGTTATATTAGTGAAACGCAGGAGTACCGCGCCATGATCGTCCGACGTCTGGCTATTGCAGTCTGCCTGACGGCCCTCGCGACCGCGTCGGCCTCGGCACAGGACGGACTTGTCACCTATCGATCGATGACCCCCGAGGTCGCGCTCGATCTGGCCCGCGCCGCACTGGCGTCGTGCCAGAAGAGCGGCTTTCAGGTCGCCGTCGCGGTCGTGGATCGGTTCGGGGTCACGCAGGTGATGCTGCGCGATCGCTTCGCCGGGCCGCATACGCCGCCGACCGCGACCGGCAAGGCCTGGACCGCCGTCACCTTCCGCACCAACACGACGGAACTCATCGCGCTGACGCAGCCCGGGATGGGCCAGGCAGGCCTCCGCAACCTGCCGGGTGCGGTGGTGCTCGGTGGCGGGATCATGGTCGAGGCGGGCGGGACCATGGTTGGCGCGGTCGGCGTGTCGGGCGCGCCCGGCGGCGATGCCGACGATGCCTGCGCCAAAGCGGGGATCGACGCGATCCGCGACAAGCTCGATTTCTAGCGCATGATTGCTTTAGATTGAAGCGTTCAGATGCAATCTCTATCCGTCACCCTGAGGTGCCCGAGCCATAAGCGCGTTTGCGCGCGCCTTCGACGCGCTATGGCGAGGGCCTCGAAGGGCGACGGCCCGGGCCGTGCATCCTTCGAGGCTCGCTTTGCTCGCACCTCAGGATGACGGATCAAAAGTTTGAAATACGGCTTAATCGACCTTCGGCCCTTTGCCGGCTTCCGGCGTCACGTCGATCGCCCGCGCGCGGCCGGTGACCTTGGCCTCGCCCGGCGCGCAATTGGTCATGCACGGCGACTTGCGCCAGAACTCCTTCTCGGCGATTTCGCGGTCGTCGTCGATGAAATTGGGCTCGTTCGGAAGCTTGATGGTCTTGAACGTCGTCGCGTTCAGCTCGAAATTCTCGTCCTTGATGATGTCGTTGAGATAGAGCACATAGGCGGTGATGGCGTAGAGCTCGTCATTGCTCAGCGACTGCGCATTGCCGAACGGCATGGAGCGGCGGATGTAGTCGATCACGCGTCGAGGCGTAGGGCCAGTACGAGCCGACCGACTTGACCGGATCGTGGCTCGCGAGCGTGCCGTTGCCGCCGCATCAGGATCGGCCAGCGGCCGGCGCTCTCGCCGAACTCGCCGTGGCAGGCGGCGCAGTGCTGCATGTAGAGCGCCTCGCCCTGCTTCACCGTGCCCTTGCCGGGCGGCAGCCCCTGGCCGTCGGGACGGATGTCGATGTCCCAGCCGGCGATCTCCTCCGGCTTGGCCTCGCGGCCGATGCCGAGCCGCTTGGCGCGGCGGTCGCCGACTGGCTGCGGTCGCCGTTCGTCGACTTGTGCTGCGGCGGAGCCAGCGGCGCCGCGGCGAGCGCGCCGAGCGACGCAGCGCCGCGAGCGCGGCGACAGCGACGATTTAAGAGACCTCGACATTCTCCACCTCGCCGTTCTTGTGGACGTGCCAGGTCTGGATGCCGTTGTTGTGATAGATCGAATTGACGCCGCGATGCTTGCGCAGCTCGTTCTTGGTCGGCTGCACGTAGCCGGTCTCGTCCATCGCGCGCGATTGCAGCAGCAGCTCGCGGCCGTCCCAGTCGAACTCGTAGTAGAAGCGCGTCAGCGCCTTGTCCCAGACCGGGCCGTCGATCTTGCGCGGCGCGCCAGTTGCGGCCGCCGTCGAGCGAGACGTCGACGCGCGCGATCTTGCCGCGGCCCGACCAGGCGATGCCCGGACAGCACGGTGAAGCCCGACTTGTGATTGAGCGGCGCCTGCGGGCTCGGATTGGTGATGACGGACTTGGCGTCCATCACGATAGGTGAAGCGGCGCGCCTTGCCGTTCTCCAGCAGGTCGGTGTATTTCGACGTCTCCTCGCGGTGATGCCAGGGCTGGTCGCCGACCTCGATGCGGCGCAGCCACTTCACCCACATGTTGGCTTCCCAGCCGGGCATCACCATGCGCACCGGATAGCCGTTCTCCGGATAGAGCATCTCGCCGTTCATGCGGTAGGCGACGAGCGCGTCGTCGAGCGCCTTCTGCAGCGGCAGCGAGCGGGTCATGGCGGCGGCGTCGCCGCCTTCCAGCAGCAGCCACTTGGCGTTCGGCCTCAGCCCGGCTTCGTCCAGCAGCACCTTGAGCGGCACGCCGGTGTACATCACGCAATGCACCATGCCGTGGGTGAACTGCGCGCCGTTGAGCTGCGCGCCGCGCCATTCCATGCCGGAGTTGGCCGCGCATTCGCAGAAATAGGCGCGGTTGACGCGCGGCATGCGCTTGAGGTCGTCGAGCGTGAAGATCAGCGGCTTGTCGACCAGGCCGTGCAGCATCAGCCGGTAGTCGGCCGGGATCGACCTCGGCGATGCCGGCATGGTGACGCTCGAAGCACAGCGCCGTTCGGCGTGATGATGCCGTCGAGCTCGTGCAGCGGCGTGAAGCTGACCGAGCTTTGCGGCGAGGCCGTCAGCCATGCCACGTCGCGGCGGATGACGTGGGCTTCGTGCTTGGACGGCTTGCCGTAGGTGCGCACGGCGACGCCGTCGCCGAGCATGCGGGACCAGTCCGCCACGTTGGGCGGCAGGTTGGCGGGATTGCCGGCTGCGGCCTTGGGCGCGGCCGCGGCCTGGCCGGTCGATGCCGCCGCGCCGCCGGCCGCAAGGCCGCGCGCAGAAATCGCGGCGCGATGTCAACGTCGGTTGTCTCGATGTTCTTTCTCAGCCATGGTCGCTCCACGCTGCGTCGATCAAGTCGCCGACGACGCGCGACGTGGTCGGCTCTCGACCGGCGCAACGACGCCTTTCTTCTTGATGTAGTTCATCACCACGTCCCAGATCGGCGGGCCTTCGGTGCCCTCGTTCACGCTCGCCCAGCCGGCGACGACATAGTCCTTGGCCGGATCGAGCGGCTTGCCGGTGCGTCAGCAACGTCAGGTCGGAGATGCGGCTGGCCGACCGGCTTGCCGACGTCGATGGTGTAGCGACACGCCGCCGACGCGGACCATGTCGCCGCCCTGCTGGTAGTAGGGATCGGGATTGAAGAGGTTGTCGGCGACGTCCTCGAGCACTTCCTTCAGGCGCGCGCCCGTCATCGCCATCCGGTAGGCGGCCGGATAGGTGATCGCGGTGGCGTTGTAGATGTCCTCGCGGGTGATGTCCTGGCCGGGCAGCAGCGAGTTGCCCCAGCGGAAGCCCGGCGACAGCGCGATCTCGGCGTCGCGCTCGGCCAGCATCGCGTCGCAGATCAGCGTCGTCGAGCGTGCCGTTGAAGTTGCCGCGCCGGTAGAGCAGCGTCTCGGTCCGCCCGATCGACTTCGCGCAGCATCGCCTCGTGCGGCGCGCGGACGCCTGCGATTTTCGCGGCCATCTCCGCATCCGGCGCGATCGCGTCGGCGAACACCGGAATGAGCTTGATAGCGGATAATCCTTCACCTCGCCGTCTCGCACGTCGAGGTCGAGCCGCGACACGAACTTGCCGTGGCTGCCGGAGGCGACCAGGAGCGTCTTGCCGACCTTGACCGACCTCCGGCAGCGCGTCATGGGTGTGCGCGGTCAGGATCACGTCGATGCCGGCGACGCGGCCGGCAGCTTGCGATCGACGTCGAAGCCGTTGTGCGACAGCAGCACCACGAGCTGCGGCGCCGTCCTTGCGCACGCTTCTCGACCTCGCTTGCGCAGATCGTCCTCGCGGATGCCGAACGACCAGTTCGGGATCATCCAGCGCGGATTGGCGATCGGCGTATAGGGCAGGGCCTGGCCGATGATGCGCGATCTCGACGCCGCCGCGCTCGACCATGACCGACGGCTTGAACACCGGCTCGTTCCATTCGGTGTCGCGGATGTTCTGCGCCAGGAACGGGAAGCCGAGCTGCCTCGACCAGTTCCTTGACGCGCGCCTCGCCGAGGGTGAACTCCCAATGACCGGTCATGGCGTCCGGCTTGAGCAGCGCCATGCAGTCGACCATGTCCTGGCCCTTGGTCTGCAGCGAGGTGTAGCTGTTCTGCCAGGTGTCGCCGCCGTCGAGCAACAGCGACCCGCTCGCCGCGCTCGGCGCGGATCGCCTTCAGCGATGGTGGCGATGCGGTCGAGGCCGCCGATCCGGCCGTAACTCTTGGCGAGCGCCGAGAAATCGTCGGAGCTGAGCGCGTAGGCGGCGCGCGATCCGGTCGGGATCTTGTAGTGATCGAGCAGGGCGCGCCCGGTCAGGTGCGGCACGAGGCCCTTGGCTTCGCCGACGCCGAGATTGATCGACGGTTCGCGGAAATAGACCGGCAGCAGCTGGCCGTGAATGTCGGCGATATGAACGCAGCGTGACGTTGCCGACGGAATCGAACTTGAGCAGTTCGGCCTGCGTGAGCCGCTGCTGGGCGAAAGCTGCGCGACCAGCCGGCGGGCGGATGGCGGCGACCGCCGCGGCCATTTGAACGAATTCGCGCCTGAGAGATCATCTCTTGCTCCGAGACATAGCAATCCCGTGCGGAGAAACGGATGCGTCACTCCGTAACCGCCGATCGGAATGCGAAATCGTCAGCTGACGGTGATGCTCTCTTCGCCGACGATCTTGCGTGCCGTCGTCGTCGATCCAGGTCAGCACCACCGGGCCGGACTCCTGCGCCCTGAACTTGAACTGGATGTAGGGGTTGGCGGAAATCGCCGGCTCGAAATCAGCGGAAAACACTTCCTTGCCGTTCACCGTGCAGACGAACTTGTTGAGGATCTTGCGGGGAACGATCTTGCCGGCGGCGTCCTTGCGCTGACCGGTCTCCATGATGTGCGAGACCAGCGCCTTCACCTCGATCAATTCGCCCTTCTTCGCCTGCTTCTTGTCGAGACTGAATGCGGGGCCTGACATTTGTTGCCATCGTGGTTCTCCTCCGTGGCGTCTAGCTGCTGGTTGCGTTAGCCGCCGCAGCCGCCGATGGTGACCTTGACTTCTTTTCTTGGCGGTGAAGAACGAGCCGTCGTTCATGCTTGCGCCACCGCGTACACGAACTGGGTGCTGGCGAGGCGAATGCGGATATTGGCCTCCGCCACGCCGCTGTCCGGCGTGAAGTGGAACGTCACGATGCCGCCGCGCGGGTTGCCGTCGGCGACCACCAGCACGTCGGTGACGTAGGACTGCCGGCGTCATCGGGCTTTCGACGGTGATGGTCATCGGAACGGTGTTGCCGTTCTCGGCGATCTCGGGCGCGTCAATGCGGATGCGGCCCTCGGTCGGCGTCTTGCCGCCGGTGAACTTCTTGATCAGGTCTTGATAGTCGTTGGCCGCGGATGCCGGCTCTACCGAAAGGCCCAGGGCGGTCGCGGTGGCCGCTCCCATGCCGATGGCGATGGCCTGGCGTCGGTTCAGCATCCAGTTCGAAGTCGGGATCATCGGTCTGCAACTCCCTGGCTCTTCTTCGTCCGCGGTGCTATCGCGACTAGGGTCGCCGGGCCGCCTTCGGACGGGTTCAGTGCGGCTGATAAAATTCACCCACAGAACATATTCATTTCTATGAAATTATTATCCGATCATCGACCAGATTGCAACAGGATTTGGGTGATTTTGTCGCGGCTTGGCGGCGCTGGCCTTTTCATGCAAAAAAGCGCATGTATTCTAAGCCGTTGGGAGCGGAAACGTCGTGGAAAGGCCGAAAGGCAGGAGGGCGGGATGAGTGTCAGCCGATGGCTGGTTGCCGGCTTGATCGCAGTCGCGGCGGTAATTCCTGCCGCCGTTGCGCAGGATGATGCAACCGAAAAGGCGATCGAGCGCTACCGTCAGATGCTCCGGGAAGACCCCTGGAGCAATCCGGCGCTTCTGGATGCCGACCGCGGTGAAGATCTCTGGAACGCGCCGCGCGGGCCGAAGAAGGTTTCGCTGGCGCGGTGCGACCTCGGCAAAGGCCCCGGTGTGGTCGACGGCGCTTTTGCCGAACTGCCGCGCTATTTCGCCGACGCCAAGAAGGTGATGGATCTCGAAACGCGGTTGCTCTGGTGCATGGAGACCCTGCAGGGCTTCAATCGCGCCGAACTCGTGCGGCGGCCGCACCCCGGCGGCGGACAGCCGGTGAAGGAACTCGGCGCGATCGCGACCTATGTCGCGAGCAAATCGAACGGCATGAAGTTCGCCGCCAAGCTCGACCAATCCGCAGGAGCGGGACGTGGTGGCGCTCGGCGAGGCATTGTTCATGCGCCGTTCGGGCCCATTCGATTTCGCCTGCGCCAGTTGCCATGCGGAGTCCGGTCGGCGCATCCGCCTGCAGGGCTTGCCGTTCCTGTCCAATCCGGAAGCGGCCCGCAAGGTCGTCGGCGAATGGCCGGCCTATCGCGTGTCGTCGACCCACGTGATGACGATGCAGCATCGGCTCTATGACTGCTACTGGCAGATGCGCATGCCGGAATTGGAGATGGGGTCGGACGCGAGCGTGGCGCTCACGGCCTATCTGGTCAGCACGGCGGCGGGCGGCGAGATCGCCGCGCCCGGTCTCAAGCGCTAGTAGCGGAGGGCAACATGCGATCTGTTCGAGTGACGGCCGCGATTGTCATTGCTCTCGCCGCGTTGGGATCAAAAGCGCCGGCGGCAGCAAAAGCAAAAAGTCGATCCGGCGCGGGTCGACGCTGCGATCAAATCGGCGTTTCCGACCGCTCCGGCCGACTGGCAGGCGCGTCTGACGCCCGACGAGACCATGCAGCAATGCTCGGCGCACCAACAACACGCCGCCGGCTGCGGCGTTCAAGGCCATTCAGACGCGGGCGAAAGCCAGCATCGAATATCCGGCCGACGGCAAGTTCATCGGCGACTGGAAGGCAGGGGAGGCGCTCGCGCAATCGGGCTATGGCCTGCGCTTCACCGACTACGACACCGAATCGGGCCAACGGCGGCAACTGCTATGCCTGCCACCAGATCACGCAGGCAGGAAGTCAGCTACGGCACGATCGGTCCGAGCCTGCTGCAATATGGCAAGGCCCGCAACTTCAGCGAGGCCGATGCCAAAGCCGTCTATGAGAAAATCTACAATCCGCACGCGACATTCCCGTGCTCGCTGATGCCGCGGTTCGGCACCAACAAGGTCCTGACGATCGCGCAGATCGTGGATATTGTCGGCGCTGTTGATGAGCCCGGACAGCCCGGCCAATAAATAGCCGCGGCGGCGCAATATGTGTTTGTGAGCGTGAGCCGGAAGACGGCTCGCGTTCACAGCGCAGACTGACGCTCTTCAAGCAAAGCCGGCGCTTTAAAGCAAAAATGCCGTGAACGACATCCGTTGGGAGGAAACCATGCTGACAAGCAGACGACAGCTCATCGGTGCAATGACGGCGACCGGTGCGGCCGTTGCCGCCACGCGGATGGCGTCGGCCAATCCAAGCGTGCTCGATCTTTCGTCCTTAAAAAAGGACACCGATATCGCTTGCCTCTATCATTGCGATTTCGGTGAGCCGCAGCGTTTTTCGCAAATGCTGCAGAACATGTTGAACCACTACTCGGCCTATGAATTCGACACCTTCAAGCTCAAGCTGGTGGTGGTGGCGCACGGCGCCGGCCTCAAGTTCTTCCTGAACGACCTGTCCGGAACGCCCTGGGCCAATGAAAAGATCGATCCCGATCTCTACCGTCGATTCATGGGCCTGACGCAATACGGGGTCGAAGCCTACCTGTGTCAGATCACCTACCAGCGGCTGAAGATCGACCCGGCCAAAACCAAGACCGATGCCGCGTTGAAGTTCGTGCCGTCGGGCGTGGCGACGGTGGCGGAATTGCAGACCAAAGGCTTCGGCTATCTCAAGGTCGGATAAGCCGACAGCGACGTTGTCGGTTCGGCGTCAGCTATTGGCCTTGAGGAAGTCGAGCAGGGTGCCGCGCTCATAGGCCCGTTCGGCGATGAAGCGGAACGTCGCCAGGAATTGTGCGGGCGGAAGGTAGCCTTGCGACCGGGTGATTTCGCGCTCGCGCGGCCGCTTCTTGGCGATGTCGCCGATCTGCTCGGGAAAGAACTGCACGGTCGGCGTGAAGCGGACGGCATATTTCTCCGCGAGTTGCTTCTCGGACAGTTTCTCGCCGTCGAAGTCGATGACCTCGCGCGCGCCGACGAGATTGAGCTGCAACAATTCAAACCGTGTCTTGATGTAAGTCTCGATCTCCGGCTTGGCGAAGTTCACGAGGTGGGTGTCCCGGCAATACGGGCATCCGCGCAATTCCCAGATCACGGCGAAACGCTTGCCGCCCGTCGGTCGCCATTTGCAGGTCGTCGCCAAGCTCGAGCAGACTCTGCAGAAACCAGGGCTGATGATAAAGGCCGTCGTCGCCCAGCACGGCTTGGGCCGGCGCGCGGCGTCGACGCCAGCGCGGCTGCAATCGATCCCGTCAGCACGGCTCGACGCGACAGCATGGGAGCGATCTCCTAATATTCAAAGTTTTGTAAGTGTATCGCAGTTTGGTGCCGTCAACAAGAACGGCCAAGCGGGGAGGCGGCGAAGTTCAGCCGATCCGGCCGAGGGCGGGGACCATGTCCACCAGCCAATTGCCGACCACCGGCATCCATCCCATCGCGATCGTGAGCCCGGTCAGGACGAGCGCGAGGCCCATCGCCTTTTCGATGGTTCCGAGATGGCGGCGGAAGCGTGCAAGCCAGCGCAGGACCGGGCCGGTGAAGAAGGCTGCGGCGACGAACGGCACGCCGATTCCGGCGGCATAGGCCGCGAGCAGCGCTGCGCCGCGCCCGACCGAATCCTGTGTTCCGGCGAGCAGCAGGATCGACGCCAGGATCGGCCCGACACACGGGGTCCAGCCAAAGCCGAAGGCCAGCCCGACCACGAACGCGCCGAGGAGGCCCACCGGCTGGGTGGCCTCGAAGCGGGCCTGCCGCATCAGCAGCGACCAGCGGAACAGGCCGAGCATATGGAGGCCGAGCAGCACGATCACGCCGCCGGCGATCCGCGACAGCCAGGTCAGGTGGTCGGACACCAACTGTCCGAGCGTGGACGCGCTCGCCCCAAGGGCGACGAAGACCGTGGCAAACCCGGCCACGAACACCAAGGCGCGGCCAATGGCGCGACGCCCGACCGCCGGATCGGCGCCTTCCGACAGCGTTTGCAGCGAGGCGCCGGCGAGGAAGCACAGATAGGGCGGCACCAGCGGGAGGATACAGGGCGACAGGAACGACACGATGCCGGCGCCAAAACTCGCAAGAAGCCCAACATCGAACATGCTCATCTCTCCGGCTGGCGGAACATATTCGATTTCTGCTATATTATATAGAGAGTTGCCTGGGAAAGGACTGGCAGTGCCCCTGTTGCGGACGATCATCGTGGCCTTGCTCGCCGCCGCCACGTGCGGATCGCTGGCGCACGCGGCCGAGCTGCAGATGTACCGCCGCGTCGGCTGCCCGTATTGCCAAGCCTGGGATCGGGAGGTCGGTCCGATCTACGGCAAGACCGATCTCGGCCGCCGGATTCCGCTGCGCATGGTCGATCTCGATCGCGAGCGCCCCGCCGTGGCGCTCAAGAGCCCGATCATCTATACGCCGACCTTCGTGTTGGTCGAGAACGGGCGCGAGATTGGCCGCATTCAGGGCTACCCCGGCGACAGCTTCTTTTGGGGACTTTAGACCGACTGGTTGAGCAACTGAGTTCCGGGTTGCCGGACGGCAGGACCGCGCCGGTGCGGATCGTCACGGTCGTGGGACATTAGGATCGTATCAGCATGCAAACTCTCGTTAAATCTCGCGATCTGGATATGGACGTGATGATCGCCAATGCCCGGGAAGCAAGCGAGTTTCTGAAAGCGCTCTCGCACGAAGCGCGACTTGTGATCTTGTGCCTGCTGGTCGAGGGCGAGAAATCGGTCGCAGAGATCGAGGGCATGCTGAGCCTGCGGCAGCCGGCAGTGTCCCAGCAGCTGGCGCGACTGCGCGCCGACGATCTCGTTCAGACCCGGCGCGACGGCAAGAACATCTATTACTCGCTCGCACGACCGGAAGTTCGCGACATCATCGCCGCGCTGCACACCGCATTCTGCCGCCCGCGGAAGAAACGATGACCGCGGCCCGGTCTGCCGGAGCAGCAGATCGTCCGCTCCAGATAGCCGTCATCAAATGCCGGACCTGCCGCCGTTCATCGTCCGCACCGCGCTCGGCCTGGTGCTTGGATTGATGCTCGGATTTGTCGCGCGGCGAGGACAGTTCTGCACCTTGGGCGCGATCGAGGACGCGGTTTACGGCAAGGACACACGCCGACTTCGCATGTGGTTGTTGGCCGCCGCGGTCGCGATCGCCGGGACCCATGCGCTTGAAAGCGTCGGGCACCTTGATCTATCGCGGTCGATCTACACCGCCGCCCGGATCGAGTGGGGCGGGGCGGTGATCGGCGGTTTGTTGTTCGGCCTCGGCATGGCGCTGGTCGGCACCTGCGGCTTCGGAACGCTGCTGCGGCTCGGGGGCGGCGATCTGAAATCGCTGGTCGCGTTTTTAGTCATTGCGCTGACCGCGATGATGACGATGCGCGGGCTGACAGGTCTCCTGCGGGTGCGGTCGCTCGATCTGCTTTCGTATGAGGCGGCGGGATCGATATCTCAACGCATTCCAGATTTGCTGGGGCTGGCCGGCACGACCGGACGGTTGTTCCCGATCGTTGTGGCGGCAGCGCTCGCCGCGGTGGCGTGCACCGCCGGATTTCTCCGCTCCGGATGGTCGGTGGCCACCGGCGTGGCCATCGGCGTGATCGTGGTGCTTGGTTGGTGGGCGACCGGCAGCGCCGGCTATGATCCCTTCGATACCCGCAGGGTCGAGTTGTTCAGCTTCGTTGCGCCATTGGGCGAGACGGTGCTTTACGCGATGCTCGCCTCCGGGCTGCGGCCGGATTTCGCGGTGGGCTCCGTGGTGGGTGTGGTTGTCGGTGCGTTTCTGGCGGCGAAATCGACCGGTCACTTCCGCTGGGAGGCGCCGGACGATGCGCGCGAGATGAAGCGCCATGTGCTGGGCGCGTTCCTGATGGGGTTCGGCGGCATCGCGGCGCTTGGATGCACGATCGGCCAAGGCATGACCGGAGTCTCCACCTTGGCAATCGGATCATTTATCGCGATTGCATCGATCCTGGTCGGCGCGCGACTGGGATTGTACGTCCTGGTCGAGCGATAGAAGCCCGACACGCAAGGAATTGTGCGCTCTCTCCGCTCGTCCCCGCGAAAGCGGGGACCCAGTGCGCCCCAAGAACGATGCTGGATTCCCGCTTGCGCGGGAATGAGCGGAGGAGAGAAACAGCTCTAGGCCGGCTCCATGCCATGAGCCCTGATCACGTCCGCAGCCGATGCCGACGTGATGAAATTCACAAACCGCCGGGCCGCGTCCGGAGTTTCGGCGTCGACCGTGACGGCGGCCGAGAAGGCGGTCAGTTGCTGCAGCTCGTCCGGCAGCGGGCCGGCCAGATCCGACACCGGCGACCGGAAGGATCTCGGCGATCTGCTGAATGCCGATCTCGGCCTCGCCATTGGCGACGGCGTCGCAGACCACCACGACGCTGCTGCCATGGCCCGCGCCGATCACCCGGGCGCGCGAGGCCACATCGGCGGCGATGCCGAGCCGGTCGACAACTTTGACGAAATGATTGCCGCTCGGGCTTCCGGTCGCAGGGTCCGCATAGGCAATCGATTGGACGCTCAGCAATAGTCCGCTTGAAGCCGTCGACCGTGCCGATGTCCGGCTTGGGGGCGCCCGCGCGAATGGCGACGCCGATCGCGGAGCGGGCGATGACGGCGGCAGTCTCCGGAACTACCCGCTGTTCGGAGGCGAGCACCGCGATTGCGACATCGGTGGTGATCGCCACATCGGCCGCTTCACCGTTCCGAACACGGTCCCGCACCACGCCCGAGCGGTCGACTTCGATCGTGACGCCTTGCCCGGTCGTTTGTTCGAATGCTGCGGCGAGTTCGCCGACAATCGCGCTCATCGCGCCGGCGCACAAGATTTTGAGCGCATGCGGGTCGGAGGATTGGATCGCGTGACTCGACATGGCTGCGGTCAGGCCAGCTGCTTCATGCGCTCGGCGAAGTCCTGCTTCAGGCTATCGCGCAAGACTTTGCCGCGGTCGCTCTTCGGCAACTCCGGCAGGATGATCACCTTCTTCGGCCGCTTGGGGGCGGGAAGGAGGGATTCGCAATGCTTCGCCACGCTGTCCTCGGTGAGCGTGTGCCCGGGCTTCGGCGTGACGTAGCAGATGACTTCCTCGCCGTAGATCTGGTCGGGCACGCCGACAGCGGCGGCGTCGAGCACGTCGGGGTGCTTGAGCAACACCGCGTCGATCTCCAGCGGCGCGATGTTCATGCCGCCGCGGATGATCAGATCCTTGGTGCGCCCGGTGACGCGGATGAAGCCCTCGTCGTCCTGATCGCGAGATCGCCGGACTTGATGCGCTTGCCGCGGATCGGCTCGATGCTGCCGTCATCCAGCAGATAGCCGATGGCGCAGTGCGGCCCGCCCGCGGTCACCTCGCCTTCGACCTCGGGCGGGCAGGGGTTGCCCTCGCCATCGACGATCTCGAGTTCCTGATGCAGCGCCGGCAGCCCGACCGTTCCCATCTTGCTCTTGTAGTGGCGGTTGCCGCACATCCAGCCGGCTTCCGACATGCCATACATCTGCAACAGCTTGACGCCGTACATCTCCTCGAACTGCGCCCATTGCTCGAGCGTCAGCGGCGCGGTGCTGCAGGTCATCAACCGCAGCGTCGGCACATCCTTGGCGGTGTAGCCGAGCGGCTTGTTCAGCAGCATGTTCGAGCACCGTCGGCACGCCGGCCGCGAAGGTGATGCCGTGCTTCTGAATCCACTCGAAGAACCGGCTGTGCGAGAAGCGCTTGGCGATGTGCATCGTCAGGCCCTTCTCCAGGAACGGCATCAGGCTCAGCACCTGCGCCGAGTTCCAGCCGAACGAGCGATATTCCAGCGTGCGGTCGTCCTCGGTCAGGCCGAGGCATTCCAGCGTGGACAGGCCGTTGAGCCAATAGGCGCAATGGTCATAGACCACGATCTTCGGCCGATCGGTCGTGCCGGAGGTGCAGAAGATGCAGGCGACGTCGGCGGCATCGTTGCGCTCCGGCAATGTCGCGGGGTCGACATCGCGCGCCATGGTGCGGAAGAAATCGTCCTCCGGATCGGCGTTCGCGGGATCGGCGCTGTAGGCGCCGAACCGGATGAACGGCTTTCCGGCCAGCAGCGCGTTGCCGTCGAGCTCCTTGTGCACCAGCGTGACCACCGGGTTGACCGCGGTCGCGAGGTCGGCGATCAGCTTTTCGTTGAGCTCGATATTGAGCGGGGCGATCACCGCGCCCAAGCGCCAGGTCGCGAACCAGATCAGCAGCTTTTCGAGGCACTCGTCGGAGAGCAGCAGCACGCGGGTGCCCTTGCGGACGCCGAGCTTTTTCAGCGCGCTCGCCGCATCGATGACGGCGCGATCCAGCTCGCCGAAGGTGATCGAGCTTTCTTGATCGAGATCGACGATCGCAAGCTTGTCGGGGCTGCGCTGCCGATAAGCCGCGAGCAGATCGGCGATCGGCCGATAGGGGATTTGCGGCTCATGCTTGCCAAACACAGTGTCCATGATCCTCCTCCCTTCTGTTCGTTAGCTTATTGCGTTTGAGCATGATCTTTTTCCGAAAACCGGTATCCACTTTTCGGGATCATGCTCTAGCGCCCCGTCTTCGAAAGCAGCTCCGCCCAGCCCTTGAGCCGGCCGGTGATGTTGGCAAGCTGCTCGCGATCGAAAAAGTCCGCAAGCTTGACGCGGTCGACCGGATAGACCGGCCGCATGAAGTCGTCCTCGTAGCCATAGGGAACCGTGGCATCAATTCCCATGCCGCCTTCATAGCGGGTGTTGCTGGCGGTCCACGCCTTGTCGCCGGCGGTCATGCGTTCGGCCGGCATGAAGGTCTGGCCGCGCCCGCCCGGCGTCGGATTGAGGATGTCGGTGCGTGGATTGACGCGGGTGGTGATGCACCACATCACCTCGTCCATGCTGTAGATGTCGGTATCCTCGCTGACCGCAATCGCAACCCGCATGCCCTGCGACGTGCTGAGGAGCGAGGTCAGGAAGTTGCGCTGCCAGCCTTCTTCCAACTGGTTGCGCTTCTTGACCTGGATGATGACGCCGCCCCAATCGGTCATGCAGTAGGGGATGTTGACGTCCTGAATGATGCCGGGCTGCAGGCGATGGCACAGTTCGAACATCGCGGCTTCGCGAATGGTGGTGTCGATATTGTGCTCGTCGAGCGTATGGGCGCCGAGGCAGTAGATGATGCGCTTGGCGTCCTTGCGCATGGTGACGGCGGTGACATGGAAGGTCGGCGCGCGGTAGGCCTTGCCCATGTAGCCGGCCCATTCCGGATGGAAATGGTGGCGACCCTGGGTCTGATCGGCCTCCGACTCCGCGGTTTCGAACCGCCGGTCGCGCGGATCGATGTAGCCCTCGATCACGATCTCGGAATCGGCGATCGCCCAAGCGTCGACCGTGCGCGCCTTGACGACGCGGACCGGAAAGCCTTGCGCGGCTCCGGCAACGCCAAGCTCGTCGCAGCCATACGGCAGAATGACATAGTCGAACGCCGCGCCCGCGAGCAGGGTGCAGGACGGCGGCACGCCGAAGCAGAACGTCAGCGGCACTTTCTCGTTGCGGCGGAACGCTTCGCTGGTGACCTGCCACATGTGCGAGCCGGGCGAAATCTGGAACGTCCCGACATTGCCCCAGCGGAAGTTCATCCGGTTGTAACCGACATCGGTGCCGCCATCGAACGCCGCGCCGGAAATGCAGCGGATGCCGGAGCCGACCGTCAACTCCTTCTCCAGCGCGGTGTGACGGATCGGCACCAGGTATTGATTGACGTCGTTGGGGTTCGTCACCACGACTTCCTGGCAGGGCGCTTCGGACTGCGGAATCTCGACCGGCGGCAGCGGCTTCGAGAGCGCGCGCGCGAGCTTGCGGGTTCGCTCCTTGTCGTTCTCCCAGCCGAACATCGCGTTGACGACCGTGATGTCGCCGAACAGGTTGGTCAGCACCCGGTGGTCCGGCTTGCCTTTGACGTTGTTGAAGATGACCGGGCAGGCGCCGTCCATCAGCTTCTGTAGGCCGGTGACTTCGAGATCCGGGTCGACCTCTTTGTCGGTTTCGACCAGGTGGCCTTGTTGTTTGAGCCAGGCGAGGGTTTGCCGCAGGTCTTGCAGATAGCCGCGGTCGGTGGCGGTGGCGTCGAATGCGGTCGGGATCGTGGTCATGTCGCCTCGTTTCGATTCAATTGCTCTGGCGCCTGCGCTTTAAGGACGCCTGCCTTAAGATACCGGCCATCGCAGTTGCACCATCTGGTCGAACTTCAGGTGCTTGCCGAAGCGCGCGACCGCCACCGGAATCTCGCCGATAGAGCTTGCTCTCGTCGATCTTGGTCAGGCGTGCCGTTCGGCGACCACCTGCTCGCCGGCGACGAACACGTCGCGCACCGAATCGCCGGTCGCGCTGTAGACCAGATTGGCGACCGGGTTGATCAGCGGCTGCCATTCCGGCCGGTTGGTGTCGAACAGCACGATGTCGGCCTCCTTGCCGACCTCGATCGCGCCGATGCCGATCGGCCATCAGCGCCGCCTTGGCGCCGTTGACGCGTCGCCATTTCGAGCCCGGTCTCCGGCGGCATCACGCGCGGGTTGATGCCGCGTCTCCTTGTAGCAGCAGCAGGCCAGCCGGATCTCCTGCGACATGTCGACGATGCCGGAGCTGGCATGGTCGGAGCCGATCGCGACGTTGACGCCGAGCGCGATCAGCTCCGGCAGCTTGCCGAACAGGAAATTGCCGTAGCCGTTGTGCAGGCTCGAGCTCGGCGCGCAGACCAGCGACGGCTTGCGCTTGGCCAGGATCGCGACCTCCTCGCGGCTCGAGCCAGCCGGAATGCACGATCAGCATGCGCTCGTCGATCACGCCGAGCGCTTCCAGCCGCTCGATCTCGGCCATGCCGGTGCGCGCGACGCTGGAATCGTGGGTCGAATAGCTGAAGCAGGCGTGGGTCTGCAGCAGCGTGCCGTATTTGCGCGGCGAGCTTGTCGAGCCCGACGATCAGCTCGTCCGAGGCATTGTTGAGGCCGCGGAACGAGGCGCTGGCGCCGAGCCGCGGATTGCCGGACTTGGCGTAGCTCTCCAGCACCGCCTCGGCGCGCTCCAGCGCCATCGCGGTGTTCTCGATCATGCGCTCGGGCAGGATGCCCAGCACCGACTTGGTGAGGTCGAACGACGAGCGCGACACGATGCATGCGGATGCCGGTCGACATCACGCCTTCGACCGAGGCCTCGGGATGGTAGTTGCCGGGATCGATGAAGCAGGTGACGCCGTGCTTGAGCAGCTCGGCGGCGGCGAGCGTCGCCGAGACGCGCACGTCGTCGCCGTCGAGCGCCGCCTCGTAAGGATACATGCGGTCGAACAGGAACGACTGCGCGTTGGCCTCGTCGGCGAGCCCGCGCGAGAGCTGGAACGACGAATGCAGATGGCAGTCGACGAAGCCCGGCGTCGCCACGGTGTGGCGGCCGTCGACAGCCTGCTTGCCGGAATACGCGCTTGGCGATCTCGGCCGACTTGCCGACGGCGACGATCTTGCCGTCGTCGACGGCGATCGCCGCGTCGCGGATGATGCGGCGTCCGGGATCGACGGTGATCAGCCAATCGATGTCGGCGATGAGCAGATCGACGGATTGCACGCTGGACTCCGGTAGCGTTCCAGCCGTCATGCGCGGGCTTGACCCGCGATCCATCTCTTCGAAGACGCTGGATTGCCGGGTCAAGCCCGGCAATGACGACGGAGAACGACGCGTTACTTGTTCTCCCCGACATAGGTCAGCTCGTCGGCGATCTTCAGCTCGATCAGCACGTTGTCGTCGGTCGAATCCTCGCACAGCATGGAGCGGTGGCCGATGCCCTTGGGGATGAACAGCATGTCGCCGGGATGCATGATCTTGACGCCCATCTCGGTCTCCCACTTCAGCGCGCCCTTGACGCAGAAGATGATCTCGTGGGCGTCGATGTTGCGGTGCCAGAAGCCCATGTCGTGCTTGCGGCGCTTGGAGACGTCGACCTTCACGCGGTCGGAGGTGTAGAGCCGCAGCGGCGTGCCGTCGGCCTTGTCGATGTTCGACGGCGATGAACTTCTCGGCGAAGATGTTGATCATCCGGAAGATGTCGGCCATTCTCCAGCACGCCGGCGTTGATCACCGGCGGCTCGTTGTGCGCCAGCACGACGTTCTTGCCGTTGATGGTGACGAGTTCGCGGTAGACCGGCTTGGCCGGTCGCGCTGTCCTTGCTTGGCCTGTGCTCGTTCATGGCGTCTCTCCTGGGATTGTGGTCTCGATGCTCTGCGGCTTCGAGCACGCGCCGCCACGATGCCGGCATAGCCGGTACAGCGGCAGATGTGGCCGCTCAGCACCTCGACGCAACTCCGCCTCGGTCGGGTTTCGGATTGCGCGCGAGGAAATCGGTGAACGACATCAGGATGCCGGGCGTGCAGAAGCCGCATTGCAGCGCGTGATTGTTCTGGAACGCCTGCTGCAGCTTGTTGAGCTTGCCGTCGGCGCCGGCCAGCGACTCCACGGTCGTCACCGTCGCGGCCCTCGGCCTGCATCGCGAGCGTCAGGCACGAGCGCACCGCCGTGCCGTCGAGCAGCACCGTGCAGCAGCCGCAGACGCCGTGCTCGCAGCCGACATGGGTGCCGGTCGCGCCGAGCGACTGGCGCAGGAAATCGCTGAGCAGCATGCGCGGCTCGGCCTCGCGCCGACAGCTTGCGGCCGTTGAGCGTCAGGCGTGATCCGGGCGCGCTCGTCCTTGTTCACGCGGCGCATCGCTTGGCCTCCTCGATGACGACCGGCGCGAGGCGGCGCAGGAGGTCGCGCCGCATGCGCGGCCGAGGCGTGCAGGTCCTCGTAGCCTTCGAGCTCGCCAGGCCAGCTGCTCGATCGCGTCGCGTGATGCCGGCCGCCGTCGGCCTCGATGCGTCGCACCGCCGGGCGGTCCGCCATGCCGCCGACGCCGAGCCGGATGCTGCTCGCGTCCTCGACCACGGCGGCGACCGCGACGATGGCGAAATCGCCGTGCCGCCGCGCCACCTCGCGGAACGCCGACGCCGCGCGTGACGTGCGACCGGAAAGCGCACCGCGGTGATCAGTTCGTCGCGGCTCGCGCGCGGTCGTCAGCATGTCGATGCTGGAAGTCGTCGGCGGCGAGCACGCGCGTGCCGCGCTGGCGAGCGCAGCACCACCTCGCCTTCGAGCACCGCGAGCGACAGCGGAATTTCCGAGCTCGGGTCGGCATGCGCGATCGAGCCGCAGACCGTGCCCTTGTTGCGGGTCTGGAAGTGGCCGACGAACGGCAGTGCCGCCGCCAGCAGCGGCAGCTTGTGCGCGAGCTGCGGGCCAGGCCAGCAGCCTGTTCTGCGTCACCGCGGCGCCGACCTCGATCCGTGCCGTCGAGCTCGCGGATGGCGTCGAGTTCGGCGATGCGCGCGATGTCGACCAGCATCGCCGGGCTCGACCAGCGCGCAGATTGAGCATCGCCATCAGCGACTGCCCGCCGGCGAGGACGCGCGCGTCGTCGCCATGCTCGGCCGAGCATCGCGACCGCCTCGTCGACCGTGTCCGGCCGCGCATAGTCGAACGGGCGCGGCTTCATCGGGCCGCTCCAGCAGTGGCGCGAGGTCGGCAGGCGGCGGCGCTTCGTCGCCGGCGATCAGCGCGTGGATGCGCCGCGGCGTCGCCGGCAGCTGCACGTCCTTGACGCCGAGCGCGTCGGCGATGGCGTTGGCGATGCAGGCCGGCACGCTCATGCAGTTGCCTTCGGCCAGGCCCTTGGCGCCGAGCGGCGTGAACGGCGACGGCGTTTCCTGGTGCAGCATCTCGACCGGCGGGATCTCGCTCACCGTCGGCACCAGATAGTCGGCGAAGGTGCCGGTGAGGAACGCGCCGTCCTCGTTGTAGACGAACTCCTCGTACAGCGCGGCGGCGATGCCCTGCACGAAGGCGCCGCGCATCTGGCCGTCGGCGATCATCGGATTGAGGATGCTTGCCGGCGTCGTGCATCGAGACGTAGCGGTCGACCCGCACCTGATAGGTGAGCGGATCGATCTCGATGCCGCACATGTCGAAGACGAAGCCGTAGGTCAGCGACGTGTTGATGCGGTCGTCGCTCGACGGCGGCTCGAGCTCCGGCGGCGACCACACCGCGGTCTCGCTCAGCGCCGGCGCCATGCCTTCCGGCAGCATCACCGGCGACCAGTGCGAGGTGCCGGCGACGCGGCCGAACGGCATGCGCGTTGTCGGGATTGCTGCGTGCTGCGGATCTTGCCGCCGACGAGCTCGACGTCGTCGGGCAGCACGTTGAGCTGCTTGGCGGCGATGCCCTTGAGCTTGTCGGCCATCCGCGTCGCCGGCGATATGCGCGGCGACCGCGGTGCCCGGCGTGAAGCGGCAGGAATAGGTGCCGGCGGCGATCGACCACTGGTCCTTGGCGGTGTCCATCTCCAGCACGACGTCGATGTCGTCGGGCCGCAGGCCGAGCTGGTCGGCGACGATCTGCGACAGCACGGTCTCGTGGCCCTGCCCCTGCACGGTGACGTCGGCGGTCACCGACACCGCGCCGAGCGGATCGATGTTGACCGTGACCATCGAGACCGCGCCGTTCTTCGGGCCGGCCTTGTCGCGCGCCTCGGGCGTCAGCAGCGTCGAGAGATAGCCCATGTTCGACATGCCGGGCTCGACCACGACGGCAAAGCCGATGCCGTATTGCCGGCCGGCGGCGCGCGCCGCGTCGCGCCGGCGCTTGAGATCGTCGAGCCGGCCGTCGCCGGTCGCGGTCTCGACCGCGCGCAGATAGTCGCCGGAATCGTAGAGCGCGCCGGCGGCGGCGCTTGTACGGAAACTTGTCCGTCGGAACGAGATTGCGCTTGATGCACGTCGAGATGATCGAGCCCGAGCTCGACCGCGATGCGCTGCACCAGCCGCTCCAGCGCCAGATAGAGCTGCGGCCCGCCGAAGCCGCGGATCAGGCTCGCCGGCATCTTGTTGGTCAGCACGACGCGGTTGATCACGTCGACATTGGCGATGTCGTAGGCGCCGGTGACGCGCGCCGTGCATGCGGTAGAGCGGGCCGGGCATCGGCGCGCGCAGGAACGCGCCGTAGTCCTCGAGCTGATCGAGCCGCAGCGCCGAGGATGCGGCCGTCCTTGGTGACCGCGGCTTCGATCTCGGTGATCGCGGTTCGGGCCCGGAGCTCGCGGCGAGCAGATGCTCGAGCGCGGTCCTCGACCCATTTCACCGGCCGGCCGGTGATGCTGCGCCGCGATCGCCGTCAGCACGATGTAGGGAAACACCGAGAGCTTGATGCCGAAGCTGCCGCCGCTGTCGGGCGGGATGCGCAGCCGCAGCTTCGGGCCCGGGCACGCGCAGCGCGCGCGCCATCACCGGATGGGTGCTGAACGGGCCCTGGAAATTCGCCAGCACGTCGTAGCTGCCGTCGGCCGGATTGTATTCGGCGACGACGACGTAGCATTCCATCGGCGTGAACGAGAGCCGGTGGAAGTCGCAGGTCAGCGCGACGCGCGTGTCGGCCTGCTCGAACGCGCGTCTTGGTGTCGCCGTAGTGAGAACTTGCGGACCGAAATCTCGTTGGTCTTGGCCTCGGCGTGCAGGAGCGGCGCCGACGGCCTGCACGCCGCGAGCGGATCGATCACCGCTTCGAGCGGCTGCATATTCGATCTGCACCAGTTCGGCGGCGTCCTCCGCGAGATAGCGGCTCTCGGCCACCACCAGCGCGACCGGCTCGCCGACATAGCGCACGCGCTCGACCGCGAGCGACCATTGATGCACCGGCGCCTTCAGCGCGACCAGGAACGGATCGGAGAGCTTGCGGACGTCCTCGCCGGTGATGACCGCCCAGACGCCGTCCTGCGCCAGCGCCTCGGCGGCGTCGATGCGCGACGATCTCGGCGTGCGCGATGCGGCGAGCGGATGACGTGGGCGTGCAGCGTGCCGGCCGGGACCGGCAGGTCGTCGGCATAGCGGCCGCGGCCCGACAGCAGCGCCGGATCTTCCTTGCGAAGGATTGCGGCGCCCAACGTCTTCGACACTTGCCACCTCGCAACGGCACGGACAGTGCGGCGGCACGACAAAGGCCCCCACGTGCGCAACCACGGCACGAGCGCGCAGGCGCGCGCTGAGCTTTGCCGCTTGCAAAAAGGCTAACATCGCACCCTTGAGCAAGTAAAGATATTTTCGTATGAGAATATCGGTATTGTCCGGTGCGGCCCAAATCCCGCTCGTACGGTCGCATTCGTGAGGGCGGACGGTGGGCAGGTGAAAGAGATCATTGAGGCAATCTTGGCAGCGCAGTCCACGCCCCCTTCGGTCGCTGAACACGCCGAGCCGAACGGCGGATTTTCTGCCACCGGGCCGGTGGTCGTGGATGCGATCCCGGCCGACCTTGCCGCCATCATCGATCTCGATGCGGAAATCACGGGCGTTGCCCGCCCCGAATTCTGGACCGACTTCCACAATCAGCGCGCCGCCAGCGAGACGCTCTGCCTGCTCATCGCAAAAATCTCCGACGAGGTCGTCGGCTATGCGATGGGCGAGGTCCGCGCCTGGCCGGTGCGCACGCCGGCCTGCGGATGGCTCTACGCGATCGGCGTCAAGAAGGAGCAGCGCCTGTCACGCACGGCGACCGCTTTGATGGCCGAGTTGACCAGCCGGTTCCGCTCGCACGGTGTCCACACCATCCGCACCATGATCGATATCGACGACTATCTGCTGATGTCGTTTCTTCGCAGCCTCGGCATGACGGCCGGTCCGTTCATCGAGCTCGAAATGTCGATCGAGCGATAGGGCCTCGGCAGGAACCGCGCGTCATGAAACTGCAGCAGGCCACGTGGTGCGCGATCTGGTCGATTGTCGAGCTGGCGTCGCGCGCGGGCGAGCAGATCGGCGCGCGGGAGCTCGCTACGACCTACGGCATCTCCCAGAACCATCTGGCCAAGGTTCTGCGCACGCTGACAAAAGCCAAGATCGTCACCTCGGTGCGCGGTCCGGGGGGCGGCTTTACGTTCTGCGGCAATGCCAAGCGGTTGACGCTGTTCGACATCGTTGCGCTGTTCGAAGGCGAAGGATTGAGCGACGAACCGCAGGATATCGCGCAGCCCAACGACTTGGCGGTCGAATTGCACCGCGTCATGAAGGAGGTCGACCGCATGACGTTCGCGATCCTGCGCTCGGTCACCATCCAAACGATCATCAACAACGCGCAGCGTTCGTCTCATCCGGGATCGGTCTCGCGCCATCTGCCAAGGCAGCGCCTCGAAGACGCGGTGCGATCCGTCACGAACAACCGTGGAGAACAATTGTGAGTTTCGTCGTCCCCGCGCCGAGCATGACCTTCGATGTTACCCTGGACGATCAATCGCAAATTCGCTTACGGCGTCACGGCAATCCAAATGGCATTCGGCTGCTGATCACCCACGGCAACGGCTTTGCGGCTGACGCCTATCTCCCGTTCTGGCAGCAACTGCTGCCCACATACGATCTGATTATTTTCGACCTCCGCAACCACGGCCAGAATATTCCGGCTGAACCATCGAACCACAATTATTCCCAGCTCACGCGCGATCTCGAACGCGTCATTCAGGGCGTTCGGTCCGAGCTTGGCGAAAAGACCACCGTCGGCATCTTTCATTCGATGTCAGGACGTGCGGCGATGAAACACGCGATCGAAATCGGCTGGCGCTGGGACGCGCTGGTGCTGGTCGATCCGCCCAACGTGCCGCCGGTCAATCATCCGAAATACGAGTTGATGAAGGTGTTCGAAGACAAGCTGGTCGAGTGGGCGACAAATCGCCGCCGCCAGTTTGCGACCGTGGACGAATTGACCAAGGAGTACCTGGAATCGCGCGCGACCGGCCGCTGGGTGCCGGCGCCCACGAACTGATGGCGCGCTCGGTGTTGCGCAAGAATCCCACCGGGGAGGGCTATGCCCTGGTCTGCGCGCCGGAGAACGAAGCGGCGATCTATGCCGAGGCGCTGACGCTCAATCTTTGGCCGATGGCCAAGGACTTCGGCGGTCCGGTCAAATTGATCGGCGCCGACCCCAATATGAAGGGCACGCCGGCGACGGCGCAGGCCAACGAAGCCCTTGGAAGGGAAAACGGCTACAACTATTGTTCCATCGAGGGGACGGGGCATTTGATGCAAATCGAGAAGCCGAACGCGTGCGTCGCCGCAGTCGAGGACTTTCTGGCCGAATGCCGTCTGCGTTAATCCAGTCGAGCCGGGCGGTGGTGGGCGCGAGGCGCGGCCGCACGCGGGACTTTCAAAGATCATGCCGGCTGCCAGAGGCGCCGTCGGCCAAGGACAGGTAATCAAGACATGACAGTGCAACGCAAGCCCGTCGCCTTCGGCGACATGCGCGGCTGGATCGATACGCTCAAGGCAGCGGGGGAACTGCGCGAGATCAATGCCGAGGTCGACTGGAACGTCGAGCTCGGCACTATCATGCGGTTGGCGCAGGGGCCCGGCACCGGTCCGGCGATGATGTTCAACAACATCAAGGGCTACAATTCGAATCGTCGAGCCGCTGCCGCCAGATTTTCGGCGGCGTGCTCAACAGCTATCGGCGCATCGCCATGATGATGGGGCTGCCGGCCGACACCCATCCGCGCGAGCTGGTGAAACTCGGGCGCACCATCCTGCAGGGCAGCATCCCGCCGCGGATCGTCAAGACCGGTCCGTGCAAGGACAACATCCTCACCGGCAATGACATCAATCTCTTCGATTTTCCCTCGCCGCATTGGAACCGGATCGACGGCGGCCGCTACATCCTCAGCTACGGCGGCGTCGTCACCAAGGACCCGGACACCGGCGTGATGAATGTCGGCATCTATCGCGGCATGGTCGGCGACCGCGACAAGATCCCGATCCTGCTGTGGCGCGCCCAGCACATCGGCCAGCACGACACCGCCTGGCAGCAGAAGGGCGGCGCCTCCGAAATGCCGATCGCGGTCGCGATCGGCTGGGAGCCGAGCTTGGGCTTCTGCGCCGGATCGCCGGTGCCGAAGGGCATCTGCGAATACGACGTGATGGGCGCCATCCGCGGCGAGCCGGTCGATCTCGTCAAATGCGAGACGGTCGATCTCTACGTGCCGGCCTCGGCCGAGATCGTGATCGAGGGTTATCTCGGGCTCGATCCGTCGACCTACATGACCGAAGGCCCGTATGCCGAGTTCACCGGCTACGTGGCCGGCGATAAATCGCCGAAGCCGACCATCCGGGTGACGGCCATCACCCACCGCAACGATCCGATCCTGCGCGGCACCATCGAAGGGTCGTTGCCGGGCAGTTACTCGGAGAACGCGGTCTGCTCGTCGATCATGCGCGCGGCCACCGCCTGGAACGTGCTCGATCGCGCCGGCGTTCCCGGCATCACCGACGTGTGGTGCCCGCCGGTGCAGGCCGGCGTCAATGCGTCTGGTCCGCATGAAGCAAAGCTATCGCGGCCAGGCCAAGCAGGCGGCCAACGCGCTGTGGGGCAGTTCAGCCGCACACGTGCGCTACAAGCACGTCACGGTGGTCGATGACGATATCGACATCCACGACTACGCCGCGGTGGACTGGGCGATCGCCTATCGCGTCAATGCCGGCGAAAATGACATCGTCATCATGCCGGCGACCTTCGGCGCGGGGCTCGATCCGTCGGTGCGCCGGCGCGACCGCAATGCCGATCTGTTCGGGACCGGCAAATGGAACCGGCTGTTGATCGATGCCACCATCAACATGGACTACGATCCCGATCCCGACCTCGGCGGCGCGCGTTTCCCGCCGACGGTTTGGCCGGAGCCCGCCGACGTCGATGGCCGCGAAGGCGCGCTGGAAAGAACTGGGGCTCGACGCGCCGAAGTGATCCGGCTCGGCGGCCGGCCATGGAACGCTATCGGCCGTAATAGAGGCCGACGACGTGCTTGGCCTCGGCGAAGAACAACCAGCGCTCGACCAGCAAGCCTGCGCCTTGCGCGCAGGCGGCGATGATGGCTGCGGTCGCGGCCAACACGGGCGAGGCCACAAATGTCAGCGCGACCAAAACGAGCGGAATTGCAAACGCCAAGACCTGCACGAGTAGGCGCAGCTTGATGGCGTGCTTGCGCGCGACCCGATAGCCCATTTCCTTCATCACATAGTTTTCTTCCGAATGCGGCCATTCGACCGAACGAATGGTGCCCTTGCCCAAGCCGGTGGCGCTGCCCGCCGACACCAGGTCGCCGAGTGAATCATTGTGGCGCCAGGTCGCAATCTTGAAGATCCAGCCGATGGCGATACCGGCCGTGGCGATCCCAGCGGCGATGCGCCCCGGCTGGCCGGCGACCAGCAAGAGTGCCTGGAGCAACACCGCGCCGCTCATCAGCCCGTACAGAATATAGCCGGGCACCGTATAGCTGACTGTGCCACTGCGCGATCGGCTTGAGCGACGCGTAGATCATGCCGGTGGTCACCAGCGTTGCGATCGCGCAAGCCGCCATGGCGAGGCCGGCGATCGTCATCGTCGCGCTCGCAGGCGGGTCGACAATCGAAGCCAGTCCAAAGATGACCGGTCGGAATAAAAGTGACGACGCTGGCGATCCCTTCGCGCGACAGCCACGACGAGCGCCACTGCGAAAACGCGCGCCAGGCCCGTTCCGGCCGGCCGAGGTGCAGCGTCGACGACAGGAGTCCCGCGGTGATCAGCGCCAGCGCTAACCCTAAGCTCACGATGCGGAACGTGCGATCGGCGGGCAGTTGTCCCGCGGCTGCAAGCGTTCCAAGCATCACCAGCAGCCCATAGCCGGCGCCGCTCGCCGTGGTGAAGAAGATGACTGAGAATGCAGGATGCATGGGGCTAGTGTCTCGGTTCCGACGCTTGTATCCCTTTGCCGCCCACGCGTTTACAAGCGTCGGAACCAAAGGGACACTAGCAAACTCATTGAGTTCTAGTGTGGCTTTGGATTTGACGTTCCTACGACGGACGCGCGGCAATGCTGGTAGAAACGTCAAATCCGCCACACTAGCGCGACAGCATCCGGTCGACCCAGCCGAGGAATCCGCCTTCGGCGGTCACCGGTTCGGCACTGGCCAGAGCCGGCGCCGCCTCGCGAACGCGCGGCGGCAGGTATTTGTTGACCGGCCGGTAGCCCATCTCCGGCATCAGATCGACGCCGCCGCGTTGCTCGACAAGCTGCGAGACCGGCGAAGCCGGATCGCCGAGATCGCCGAAGTGGCGGGCGCCGGTCGGGCAGGCGGCGCACGCAGGCCGGGACGCGGTCCGACGGCGGCGAGGTTCTCGTTATAGATCCGGTCGATGCAAAGCGTGCATTTCTTCATGACGCCGACCGTGACGTCGTATTCGCGCGCGCCGTAGGGACAAGCCCAGCTAGCACAATTTGCAGCCGATGCATTTGTCCTCATCGACCAGCACGATGCCGTCCTCGACGTCCGCTTGTAGGACGCGCCGGTCGGGCAGACCGTCACGCAGGCCGGCTCGTCGCAATGCAGGCAGGAGCGCGGAAAGTGCACGGTGCGGCTGCCGGTGTCGGTCGTTTCAGCTCATAGGTGTGCACGCGGTTGAACCAGACGCCGTCCGGCTTCGGCGCCATACGGTTTGAGATCGGTCAGCGGCGCCATGTGGCCGCCGGTGTTCCATTCCTTGCAATCCATGCGCAGGCATGGCAGCCGACGCAGGTATCGAGGTCGATGACCAGACCCGATTTCTTCTGGTCGCTGCCGGCAGGCTGGTCATGGCGGTCCTTGCGCGGCGGCGCGAAAGCGCGGCCAAAGGCAAGACTGCGCGGCGCGTCGGCCAAGCCGGCGGCGGTGGCAGCGCGGCGAACTGCGGCTCGGTAAAGTCCGCATTCCGCGCCCACGCATTTGCGCAGCGAACGCGCAGATCGAACCAGGCGGCCTGTCCGGTGATCGGATCGGCTGTTGGCGTAAGCTGGCCGTGGCGTCGGGCGGTAACGTTTCGGAGATCAGCGTGATTGAGCAGGAAGCCCTGCTCGGCCTCCGGTGCGTCGGCGTCCAGCTTCCAGGCGCCGCGGCGCTTGCCGATCGCGTTCCAGGTCCACACCGTGTCCGGCTTCACACCGTCGACCAGCTTGCACCTGCACGGTGATGCGGCCGTGTGCGCTCTCGATCCACACCCAGTCGTCGTCGGCGATGCCGAGCCGCGCGGCCGTCGCGCGATGCACGAACAGGCGGTTGCGCTGGTGATCTGCCGCAGCCAGGCGTTCTGCGAGCCCCACGAGTGGTACATGAACATCGGCCGCTGGGTCACCGCATGCAGCGGGTCATAGGCATTGCGTCGATCGCCGGCTTGTTCGGCACGGCGCGTACCAGATCGGCAGCGGATCGAAATAGCGGCTCGAGCCGCTCGCGTTCGCTCGGCGGCGGCTGGACCGCGCCGTGGCCTTGCGCGGCGAGGCGGAATTTCTGCAGCGTCTCCGAATACAGCTGCAGCACGATCGGATCGGGAGCCGAGAGAAACCCATGCTTGCACCGCGAACGCGAGATAATCGCGGTTGGCCATCTTGAAATATTGCGCGCCGTCCGGCGAGCTCGTGATGCCAGAAGCCGCCGTTGTCGATGTAGCGCTCGAGCTGGCCGGAGTTGGCGGCGCCCTTGCCGTGCTGCCGCCGTCGTCGCCGCGCCAGCCGGCCAGCAGACCGACGCCCGGCGCGCGTTCGTGGCGGACGATGTAATCGGCGTAGTCGCGGTATCGCGGCTTGCCGGCGTCATCGACCATCCCCGGCAGTCCCAGCCGCGCGCCGAGATCGAGCAGCACCGACTGGAAACGGCCGCACGTCGCGGTCGGGCGTCAATCACCGGATGGCGGATGGCATCGCCGGCCCGTCGGCATCGACGATCGGGCGATCGAGCAGGCTGATGCAATCGAAGCGTTCGAGATAGGTGGTGTCCGGCAGCACCAGATCGGCTATACGCGACCATCTCCGAGGAGTACGCATCGGAGTAGATGATGTACGGGATCTTGTATTCGCCGTCGTCGTCCTTGTCGGTGAGCATGGCGAGCGTGCCCGCCGTGTTCATCGCCGAGTTCCAGCTCATGTTGGCCATGAACATGAACAGCGTATCGATCCGGTACGGATCGCCGCGCCAGGCGTTGCGGATCACCGTATGCATCATGCCGTGCGATGCGAGCGGCGCTTCCCACGAATAGGCCTTGTCGATCCGCAGCGGCTCGCCGATCGAATCGACCAGCAGGTCTTCCGGCGCGTGACGAAGCCGAGCGGCATGCCCGGCAGCGGCGTATCGGCGCTTGCCGCGTCCTTGCCGGCCGGCGTTGGCCGGCGGCATCGGCTTCGGGAACGGCGGCTGGTAGCGGAATCCGCCCGGGCACTCGATGGCGCCGAGCAGCAATTGCAGCAGGTGCAGGCGCGGCAGGTCTGGAAGCCGTTGCGTGCGCGCGGATGCCGCGCATCGCATGCATCGCCACCGGGCGCCCGCGCATCGCTGTCGTGCCGGCGGCCGGCCCTGTCCGTCCAGGCGATCGGCAGTTCGATCGTCTGATCGAACGCGGCGTGCGCCAGTTCGGCGGCGATGCCGCCGGATGGTGTCGGCCGGCACGCCGCATTGCGCTGCGACCGCGTCCGGCGAATACTGCGGCGTCGAGGTAGCGTTCGGCGATGAGCTGGAACACCGGCGTGCGTTGCGCCCGTCGGCACAGCGTGAGCTGCCCGGTCGAGCGCCGGCTGGATGTCGGCTGCCAAGGCGTCGGCGTGCGGTTCGCTCGGCTGCGATCCCATGCCAGCAGGCGGCCGTCGGCATCGCGCGCAAACAGGCCGTCGTCCGCCGCGCCGGGTTCGTCGATCACCAGCACAGTGCGCGTTGGTGTAGCGCACCAGATAGTCGAGGTCGATGCGGCCGGCCGCAGCAGTTCGTGGATCATCGCCAGCGCCAGCAGGCCGTCGGTGCCCGGCCGGATGCCGATCCATTCGTCGGCGATGGCGCTGTAGCCGGTGCGGCACGGGATTGATCGCGACCACTTTGGCGCCGCGTGCCTTCAGCTTGCCCAGGCCGATCTTGATCGGATTGGAGTCGTGGTCTTCGGCGACGCCGAACAGCATGAAATAGCGGGTGTGTTCCCAGTCGGGCTCGCCGAATTCCCAGAAGCTGCCGCCGATGGTGTACAGGCCCGCCGGCCGCCATGTTGACCGAGCAGAAGCCGCCATGCGCGGCGTAATTGGGCGTGCCGAACTGCTGCGCCCACCAGCCGGTCAACGCCTGCGATTGGTCGCGGCCGGTGAAGAAGGCGAGCTTCTTCGGATCGGTCTGCGCGGATTCGCGCCAGCCGCTCGGTGGCGATCGCAAGCGCCTCGTCCCATTCGATTTCGCGGAATTGGCCGGCGCCGCGTTCGCCGACGCGCAGCAGCGGCTTGCGCAGCCGCGCCGGCGAGTAGTGCTGCATGATGCCGGCGGCGCCTTTGCCGCAGAGCACGCCGCGGTTGACCGGATGGTCGCGGTTGCCCTGGATGTAGCGGATCTTGCCGTCCTGCGATGTGCACGTTGATGCCGCAGCGGCAGGCGCACATGTAGCAAGTGGTTTTGCGGACTTGGTCGGAGACTGCCGGTGAGGTGTCGACTCCATCGCCCTCGCGCGGTGCGCCAGTGCCGAGCGGACGTTGGCTGGGCAAGGAGTTGGCGCCCGCGGAGTCCGTCATCCGGTCTCGGAACCCCGCTCGCGATCGCGATGGCGGTCGCGGCTCTTCGGACCCGGGCCGCGCATGTAATGCTTTTCCGGCCTGTAGCCGCGGCGGCGGGCCCAGTTCGCCGACCGCAGGACGCGGCGAAGCGCCAGGTAAATCCTGGCGATACGGCCGGTACACTGCGAATGAGCGGAATGCGCTGCCATGGCTGTCCCATGAGGTATGGAAAATTATTCTCCATATTGCCGTTCGATCAAATGATTAATTCTTGTCAAACCCATCAGAAAAATCGATGATAGTCTATGACGCTCGATCAATTGCGCATCTTCGTTGCGGTCGCCGATCGCGGCCACGTCACCCGCGCCGCCAGCGCCTTGGGCATCACCCAATCGGCAGCGTCGGCGGCGATCGCCGCGCTCGAAACCCGCTATCGCTCCCGTTTGTTCAATCGGGTCGGTCGCGGCATCGAACTGACCGAGACCGGGCGGCGGTTCCTGCAGGAGGCGCGCGCCGTGTTGGATCGCGCCGCGGCCGCGCGGGCCGTGCTCGAAGACCTCGCCGGTTTCCCAACCGGCGCGATCTCAATCGCCGCCAGTCATACGGTGGCCAGCTATTGGCTGCCGCGGCGGCTGGCGGCGTTCCATGCCGCTCATCCCGGCGTGCAACTCGAGGTCGTCATCCGCAACACCCGGGAGGTGGAAAGCGCGGTCGTGGACGGCGACGCGCATCTCGGCCTGGTCGAAGGGCCGACCCAGCATCGCGCGCTGCAGCGGCTGCAAGTCGATACCGATCGCCCGTTGCTGGTGGTCGCCGCGAAATATCCGCCACTGCCGCGAACGCCGTCCGGTCAGATTGACCTGCGGGGGATTCCCTGGGTGGTGCGCGAGGAAGGGTCGGGAACGCGTCATGTGCTCGAAGAGCTGGCGTCGCGAGAGGGATTGTCGCTGCGCGACCTCAACATCTTTCTGGTGCTGCCGGGCAACGAAGCGGTCCGCGAAGCGGTCGAAGCCGGGGCTGGCGCAACGATTATTTCGGAGCACGTGGTGACGTCCGCGCTCGCGATCGGCTCGCTCCGGGCGCATCCGATCGATCTGCCGACCCGTGACTTCGTGGTGCTGCAGCACCGGGAACGTCAACCCAGTATCGCGCAGCAGGCGCTGATCAAGCACTTGGCCCCCGCCACCCGAACCGCAGGCGGCAACAGTGGCTAGGCGTCACCGGCGATCAGCGATTGCGGAACGCTTCGGCCATGCGCAGGAACGGCTTGTCGAGCAGCGTTCGAACCTCGGAGGAAACCCCGCAATCTTCCAGCGCGCGGCGCATGCACATCATCCATTCATCGCGCTCCTTTTCGCCGATGGCGAACGGCCGGTGCGCGCTGACGATGCACTTGTGGTCGGGGCGCTGGAAATAGAGCGGCGGGCCGCCCAGCCAGCCGCTCAGGAATTCGAACAGACGATCTCGCATTGGCGACAGGTCGTTGGCGTGCATCGCGCGAATTCCTGCGGCGGCGGGATCGGTATCCATGATGTCGTAAAAGCGATCGACAATCCGCCGCACCGCGGCGTCCCCGCCGATCATGTCGTAGGGCGATTGCTTGACGTCTGGTTCGGCTGTTTGGTCGGTCATCGTCATGGTCAGAACTTGGGCCCGGTTCTGTGCGTGAAGAACGCCAGGAATCAGACTACATGGGCCGGCCTTCTGCCGGATTTGATCTGGCTCAATCTGTCCGGCGGCCGCTGGGAATCGCCCGCGCCAGGGCGATGTCGGCGTCGTCATGACCAGCGTTGATTTTCGCACGCTCGTGGCCGACGCGGTTGCGCGTCATCGCGAAGGCCGCCTGACCGAGGCGGAAGCGCTCTATCGCGCCGCGCTCGGTCTTTCCCCCGGCCACCCGGCGGTGACCCACAACCTCGGCGTGATCGCCGCCGCGCAAGGACGGCACCGCGAAGCCATCGGCTATTTCGATGCGGCGATTGCGGCCGATCCCGGCTACGGGGCGGCGCACTACAACCGCGCGCTGGCGCTGATCATGCTCGGTCAGACCGACGATGCGATCGTGAGCTTCGCGCGCGCCTGCACGCTCGATCCGCAGCATTACGAAGCGCACCGCGCGCTGGGCTTCCTATGGTTGTCGAAAGGCGAGTTGGGTCGCGCGCTCGATCATTTCGCGCGCACCTATGAGCTGCGGCGCGGCGAAGACCGGACCGGGATTGCGATCACGTCGCTGACGACGACGGCGCGCCACAAGCTGCTGCACGATGCTGAACAATTCCGCTATCTGGCGTCGCGGTCGCGCGACGGGCGGCGCTTCCAAATGCTGGCGCAAGACTACGAAGCCGTGGCCGCAGACGTTGCCGACGGGGAAAAGACGCTCTCCACGACGCAAACCGAGCGTCTTGGCGAGGATTACAACACCGCGATCCATCTTCGCAGTGCGCCGCAGCTTGCCGCAGGTGCGCTCGGCGAGCGGCCGGATCGCGAAGCGATCGTGCAATCGTTCCAGGGCGATCCGGCGGGAGCGCTGTTCTTTGATGATCTTCTGATCCGGCAGCTTTGCTGGGGCTCAAGCGTTATCTGCTGGAAAGCACGATCTGGCACGATTTCAACCACATCGGCGGCTTCGTTGCGTCCTACCTGGAAGATGGTCTGGCCTGCCCATTGCTGCTTCAGATCGCGCACGAACTGCGCCAAACATTTCCTGAATTGCTCGCGCAGCATCCGTTATCGCAGGCCTGGGCGTTCAAGGGCCTCAACCCGGACGCCGCGGTCGATGCCCATGCCGACGATGGCGCCATTAGCGTCAATTTCTGGATTGCGCCGACCGAAGCCAACCTGAGCCCCGGCCGCGGTGGGATGGTGGTGTGCCGGGTGCCGCCACCGGCCGATTGGGCGATGACCGACTACGATTCCGATCGCGAGCGCGTTGTAATATTTTTGGAACAAAATCGCGACAAGTGCCTGCTTGTGCCGTACCGGGAGAACCGTGCGGTGTTGTTCCGATCCCGTCTGGTGCATGCCTCGGATGCGCCGAACTTCGCAAAAGGCTACGAAAATCACAGGATAAATGTGACGCTGCTGTTCGGCCGTGCGGCGCCTTAAGACCACGGCTATCGGGCCGCGATGGCCCACAACTGGGCAATCTATCCACTATACCAAAATTGACACAGCGGCCGGCCGTCCCATATGTAGGGTGACGGCAGCCTGACGCCGCTTCAACCGAGCCTCGGACTTAAGATATCGGACAATGTCGCACCAGCCGAGCGACCAATACACCAATTCCGCGCTTCGGATCGGCGACGCCGACACCTATCCGCAGCGCCTGGTGGGCGAGTTTATCGGCGCCGTCGTCTCCAACGACTGGGTCAACGACGAGTACAAGCATTTGGTGCTCAAGGTGCATGAGCGGGCGTTGCAGGCCTATGCCGGCCAGATGTTCCATTTGCTCTGTCCGTCGCCCGACGGCGCCGAAGTCTGGATGCGCCGGCCGATGAGCATCTACCGGGTCGACAAGGATCGGGGTCACGTCGAATTTCTGTACAAGGTCGAAGGTCGCGGCACGCGCGGCATGGCGACGCTGAAGCCGGGCGACGACTTCAATATCGCCGGTCCGCTCGGCCACGGGTTCACGCTGCAGCCCGGATGGAAAAACATCGTCGTGCTTGGCCGCGGCGTCGGCCTGGCCACGCTCGCTCCGCTGTCGCAGCTTGCCGCGGAGCAGGGTGTCGGCGTGACGGCGATCCTGAGCGCGCGTCACCCAGGCGTGGTGATGTCGAAGGAGCTGTTCGACGGGCTCGGCGCGCGCACCATCACCGTTCTGGATTCCGACAATTCCAGCGCGGTCGAGAACGTCGAGAAAATCCTGGAGCGGCTGATCGCGGAGGGGAAGGCGGACGCCTTTTTCACCTGCGGCTCCAACCGGCTGTTGAAGCTGATGCAGCGGCTCGGAAAGAAGCACAGCATTCCCGGCCAAATCGCCATGGAGCAGATCATGGTCTGCGGATTTGGCGCCTGCTATGTTTGCGTGCGGACGTTCGAGGTCGACGGCAAGCAGGTTCTGAAGCGCGTCTGCCGCGATGGGCCGGTGTTCAATATGCAAGAGGCGGTCGGATGGTAGATCTTTCCGTCAAGATCGGCGACATCACGCTGCAAAACCCGGTGACGCCCGCGTCTGGTGCGTTCTCGTGGGAGTACAACGACGTCATCGATCTCAATCGGCTCGGCGGGCTGGTGGCGAAGACGATCTGCCGTGAGCCGCGGCTCGGCAACCCGACGCCGCGGATGGCCGAGACCGAAGCCGGCATCATTCAATCCATCGGGCTGCCGGGGAAGGGGATCGAGTATTTCATCGACCACATCGTCCCCGAATACGCGAAATTCAAGCCGCCGCTGATCGTCAGCGTCTCGTCGGAAAGCATCGACGACTTCGCCGCGCTGGCCGAAGAGCTGAGCGTGCCGGATGTCGACGTCATCGAAGCCAACATCTCGTGTCCGACCCGCAATTCCACCGGCGGCAATTTTGCGATGCATGAGGGCTATACCCGCGACTGCATCAAAGCCATTCGCGCGAAGACCAACAAGCCATTGTGGGTCAAGCTGTCGCCCAATGCCGGCGACATCGTCTCGATCGGGCAAGCCGCCGAAGACGCCGGCGCCGATTGCCTGGTGATCGCGAATACGTTCTTGTCGCTCAAGATCCGGACCGACAATTTCCGGCCGGCGCTCGGCAACAAGTTCGGCGGCCTGGTCTCGCCGGCCCTGAAGCCGATCGTGTTGCGGATGGTCTATCAGGTCGCCAAGGCGGTCAAAATTCCGATCATCGGCATCGGTGGCGTGACCAAGGCGGAAGACGTGGTCGAATATATGCTCGCGGGCGCCAGCGCCGTCGGCATTGGTTACGCCGCGTTCCGCAATCCGACCGCGCTCATCACCATCATCGATGACCTGGAAGCCTGGTGCAATGAACGCGGCATCGCCAAAGTGACCGAGCTGATCGGGGCGGTGCGCGACCAGGACATGGAAACCGATACGCTCGACTGCAGCGTCGGCGGGCGTTTAGTCGGGCGCAATAGCTGGCCAGCCTTGTCCGATTGCCTCAGGAGCGGGTGCCGGCCTCGTCCAAACCATAGATCGTGCGCGCCGCGTCGGCCGACACATAGCCGCGCATCACGTCGGTGCGGACGCGTCACGGTCGCGGCGCCGCGGATCGCCGTAGCCGCCGCCGCCGCCGGTGTGGATGCGCACGCGGTCGCCGGCCTTGAGCATGACGACCTCCTTCAGCGCCACCTGCGTCGTGCCGTCGGCGCGCTCGATCAGCACGTGGCCCGGCTGCGCCGTCGCCGCCGCCGTTGATGCCCCAGGCCGGGCAGAGCGTGCGCTCGAACCGCGTCGAGATGCGGCACGGCGCCAGCATCAGATAGCGGCGCTCGAGCCCGAGCCCGCCGCGGAACTGGCCGGGGCCGCCGGAATCGGTGCGCAGGCTGAAGCTCTCGATCATGAACGGATAGCTCGCCTCGTGCACCTCGATCGGGATCAGCCGGGTGTCGCCGTGGCACATGGTGCGGAACGGTCCCGGGCCCGTCCATGTCGTACAGCGCGCCCCAGCCGCCGAAGCCGCTGTCGTGGCACTGCCAGAACAGCGCCGGTGTCCGGGTGGCGGCCGGCATAGGCGAGCGTCGAGAACGTGCCGTAGTGCGCCGGCCGCCACCCGGTCGGGCATCGCCGGGCCGAGCGCGCGGATGACCAGATCGATCAGCGTCGGCAGCGCCGAATTGTAGGAGCCCATCGGCGCGGTCGGCCGGGCGCTGACGATGGTGCCTTCCGGCAGGATCAGCTTGAGCGGGCGGAAGGTGCCTTCGTTGGCGTCGCCCTCCGGCAGCAGCAGATAGCGGAACGCGAGCCGCGCCACCGTCGCGCCGCCGCCGCTGCGGCCCGAGTTCATCGGCGCGCTGACCTCGGCCGGCAGCTGCCGACAGGTCGATCGTCATCTCGTCGTCGGCGACGATGACCGTCACCTTGCACGGCAGCGAGCCGGGATTGAGCCCGTCGTCGTCGAGCGTGGCCTCGGCGCGTGTAGGTGCCGTCGGGAATGGCGCGGATCGCCGCGCGCGCCTCCGCCTCGGACTGGTCCCAGATGATGTCGAGCGCGCCGCGGAACGTGTCGACGCCGTAGCGGCCGACCAGCTCGGCCACGCTGTCGCGGCCCATCAGGCAGCCGCCGATCTGCGAGTTGATGTCGCCCATCATCTCGACCGGGAAGCGGGTGTTGTGCTCGATCATCCGGTACATTTCGAGCACCGGCTCGCCGCGCGAGCGCAGCTTGACGGTGCGGAACTGGATGCCTTCCTGGAAGATGTCGGTGGCGAACTTGCGACAGCGAGCCGATGTCGCGGCCGCCGACGTCGATCCAGTGCATCACCACGACCATGAAGCCGATCAGCACCGCGCTCGCTGCGGCGCGTAGATCGGCGTGTACATGGTGACGTTGTTGAGATGCTGGCCGATGGTGCCGGCGTAGTTGGTGACGACGACGTCGCCGTCGTGCAGGTTGTCGCGGCCGTAGAGCTGCAAGCCCGTCCTGCACGGCGGCGCCGCATCACGTCGGCGACGAACACCGGCATGCCGGCGGTGCACTGGCAGATCAGGTCGCCGTTCGCGTCGACGATGCCGACCGCATAGTCCTTGTATTCGTAGATGTAGGGGCTGAACGCGGTGCGCGTGATGTTGACGTCGACCTCGTCGGCGATCGCGACCAGGCGCCGCCGGATCACCTCGACGGTGACCGGATCGATGCGTGCTCGGCGGCGACGGCCGGCGCGCCGCGCGGCGTCAATCGGCTGCAGTCAATGTCGATCTCCCCGAGCTTGCCGATGGTGAAGGTGTCGCGCGGGCCGATCAGCGTGCTCGATCCGTATTCGACGATGAGCGCCGGGCCCTGCGCCTGCGAAGCCCGGCGCCGAGCGCATAGCGATCGTAGACCTGCGTCGGCAGGAAGCGGTCCTCTTCGAGGAAGAAGATCGGCCGCACTTCGAGCTCCGGCGTCTTGCGGCCGCTCGCCGGCCGGGCGAGGCGGGCGATCTCCGGCCGCTTCATGTGCAGCGTCGCGAGCGAATGCAGCACGACGATCTCGACCTCGGCCGCGGCATTGGCGTGGCCGTAGCGCCGCAGATACTCCTGGTCGAACCGCGCGCGCAGCCGCTGCGCGCATCGTCGGTCTCGGCGAGCGCGATCTTGATCGAATGATGCTGGCCCTTGTAGCGCATCTCGGCCTCGCGCTCGATCGTGATCGTGCCTTCGCCGAACTCGCGCCGCAGCGCGGCGCGGCCCTGCGCCTCCAGCTCGTCGTAGACCGCCGACACCTTGGCCAGGTTCTCCGGATTGAGCCGGACCACGAAGGTCTGCGCGGTGTCGAGCCGCGGATCGGCCAGCAGCATGCCGATCGCGGAGAAATTGCCGGGCTCCGGCGGCACGATCACGCGCGGGATTTTCAGCGCGCGGGCCAGCTCGATGCCGTGCAGCGGCCCGCCGCCGCCGTAGCAGAACAGCGCGAAATCGCGCGGATCGTAGCCGCGCGCGATCGAGACCTTCTTGATGATCGACGACATGGTCAGGTTGGCGATGGTCAGCACGCCCTTGGCCGCGCGCGTCACCGCGTCCTCGCCGCGGTAGCCGAGCGGCCCGGCGATCGCGCTCGCTCAGCGCGTCGCGGCCGTTGCCGGCGTCGAGCTGCATCTCGCCGCCGAGGAAATTGTCCGGATCGAGCCGGCCGAGCAGCAGATTGGCGTCGGTGACGGTCGGCTCGGCGCCGCCGCGGCCGTAGCAGGCCGGGCCCGGCATCGAGCCGGCGCTGCGCGGCCCGACGTTGAGCCGGCGCTGGTCGTCGAGCCAGGCGATCGAGCCGCCGCCGACGCCGACCTCGAGGATGTCGATGACGTTGCCGCGGATCGGGAAGCCGGCATCGGGGCCGCCGATGTGATAGATCGATTCCACCGCATAGCGGCCGCGCTCGATCATGGCGCATTTCGCGGTGGTGCCGCCCATGTCGAAGGCGACGAGATTGTCGACGCCGAGCAGCTGGCCGTAGCTCGCGGCGCCGATGCAGCCGCCGACCGGCCCGGATTCCACCAGCGTGATCGGCTCGCGGCAGCCGCGCTCGGCCGAAATCACGCCGCCGTGCGAGCCCATCAGCAGCAGCGAGCCGTTGAAGCCGCCGCTGCGCAGGCCGGCGTCGAACTCGGCGATGTATTTGCTGACCTGCGGCCCGACATAGGCGTTGGCCGCCGCGGTCGCGGTGCGCTCGAACTCGTGCCACTCGCGGGTCAGCTCGGTGCCGGTGGTGACGAAGACGTCCGGGCAGCAGCCGGCGCAGCTCGGCGGCCGCGGCCTGCTCATGGTCGGGCGTGAGGTACGAGTTGAGGAAGCTGATCGCCAGCGCCTCGACCTGCTGCGATCGCAGCGTTTCGGCCAGCGGCGCCGAGCTCGCTCGATCGCCAGCGGCGTGCGCACCTGGCCCGAGCCTTCCACCCGCTCCGTCGACCTCGAAGCGCAGCTCGCGCGGGACCAGCGGCGGCTCGCGGTGGAAGCGCAGATTGAACGGCTGGGTGCGGTTGCCGCGGCCGATCTCCAGCATGTCGCGAAAGCCCTTGGTGGTCAGCAGCGCGGTCTTGGCGCCGGCCCGCTGCAGCAGCGCGTTGATGACCAGCGTGGTGCCGTGCTTGACGAAGCTCGCGTCGCGCGCGTCGAGCGCGGCCTTGCGGATGCAGTCGAAGATCGCGTCGCCCAGCTTGACCGTAGGTCGTCGGGCTCTTGGTGTAGGCGACCGCGCCGGTCTCGACATCGCAGGCGACGAGATCGGTGAAGGTGCCGCCGATATCGATGGCGATGACGTAGGGCACGGACGGCTGCTTTCCTGTGGGCTGATCGGGTGACGGCCGCCACCCGGAGAGGCACTGTAGAGCATGACCCCGAAGCCTGGAAACGGGGCACTAGTGCCGCCGATTTGAAGTTCCGACGACAATTGCAGCAAATTCGAATAGGAACTTCAAATCGAAAAGCGGCACGAGAATCATAGAGTTACTAGTGCCCCTTTGTTTCCAAGTTCGTGTGCGAATGTGCTGAGGCGTTTCACGAACTTCGGAAACGGGGCACTACCGATTGACGCCGGCTTTGTCGACGACGGCCCGCCACTTTTTGATGTCGGCCTGGATGCGGGCGGTCGCGGCGCCCGGAGCGCTGGGCTCCGCGACCATGCCGACTTGCAAGAGCTTGTCCTGCACGTCGGGCAGGGCGAGGATCTCGGATAGCTCGCGGTTGAGCCGGTCGATGATCGCCGGCGGGGTGCCCGCCGGCGCGGTCAGGCCCATCCACAGCGCGACATCGTAGCCGGAGAAGCCGGCCTCGGCCAAAGTCGGTACGTCGGGCAGGCTGGCAACCCGCTTGGCGCCGGTGGTCGCGAGTGCGCGCAATTTGCCTTCGCGGATGAGCGGAATCGCGGGTGCGAGCGTGCTGAACTGAATTTCCACGCGGCCGGCGACGGCATCGATTACCGCTTGTGCCGACGAGCGATACGACACGTGGTTCAATTCGACGCCGGCAAGTTGCTCAAACAGGACGCCGGCGAGATAGCCGAGACTGGTGGTGCCGAACACGCCATTGTTGAGCTGCTTGGGCTTGGCCTTGGCCAGCGCGACCAGTTCGCTGACGCTCTTGGCGGGTAGGCCGGGATAGATTGCCAGCACATAGGGCGCACTGCCGATCATGCCGATCGGCGCGAAGTCCTTCACCGGGTCATAGGATAGATTGGGCGTGAAAATCGTCGCGATTGCGTGCGTGCTCGTGGTCATCAACCCGATGGTGTAGCCGTCGGGCGTCGAGCGGGCGATTGCTTCGCTCGCCACCGTCCCCCCGGCGGCGGGTCGGTTGTCGAACACGAACTGCTGCCCGAGCCGTTCGCTCAGCTTCTGGGCCACGATCCGGCACACCGTGTCGCCGGCGCTACCGGGGGCGGCGGTGACGATGAGGCGGATGACGCGCTTGGGCCAATCGCCGACCTGCGGCGCCGACTGCGCCGTAGCACTCGCGCTGGCGGCGAGCGACAGCAGTACCGCTATGGTGGCCCGCAGCATCGGCTTTCCCCACGGAACGTTTTGCTTGCTCTATTTTTGGGCCGGTATTGGGTGTTCCGCAAGCCAAGCGCTCGCGGCCGAATGGTCGCAGCGGGTCTGACCCCGCAGCCTCCTGGAAGGTCGCCGCGGCTCAATCGCGTGTTGCTCACGCCGCCGGGCGATGCCCTAGGCGCTCAGGCCCTGCGGGCCGGCGGCATGGGCGAGGGCATGGTGGAGAAAGACCACGCCGGGATCGCGGGCGCGGTTCATCGCGCCCATCAGCGTGACCCAGTCCTCTCCCGATGCCTGCGATGCGTAGTGCACCACCGCGCGCGCCGCATAGGCGCCGAGATCGAGACCGTCGGCTTCGGCGCGTTCGCGCAATTGGGTGAGCAGCGCAAGGTCGCCCACGCGAATGATCACTTCGTGGGCGGCCGTTGCGTCACTCAATTCAGCGATCAGGTCCGATAGCAACATGACGTCCTCAATTGACCTGATGGGCTTGCGCATCGGCGAGCGTCACGCCGATGATCTGCGCCCGTGAGACCAGCCGGGCAACGAATTGCGCGATCGCGCGCTGCATGACGCAGGCGCGCAGATAGTCGGCGATCCGGTCCGACACCAACTCGAACGGCTGCTCGCGCCCGTCGATCCTGCGACCGAGCCGGATGATGTGGAAGCCGTAACGGGTTGCGACCGGCTGCTCGGTAATCTCGCCGGGTTCGAGCTGCGTCAGGGCCGCTTCGAACTCGGCCGTGGTCTGGCCTGCGCTGATCTGGCCGAGATTGCCGCCCTGCGCCGCCGATGGACAGCCGGAATGCTGGCGCGCGAAGTCGCCGAAGCGCTCGGGCTCGCGCTTGATGGCCGCGAGCGCGGCTGTCGCCTCAGCACGCGCACGGGCAAAGCCGTCGGTGTCGTTGTGGTGTGCGACAAACAGAATGTGCGACGCCTCGTAGATGGCCGGCGAGCGGAACCGCCGGCGATTCTGGTCGTAGTAGCGGCGGCAGGCGTCATCATCGGGTTCGGGCGTCTTGACTTCCTGCTCGACTAAGGCGCGGATCAGCGCTTCCTCATCGGTCTCGCGCCGGCCGTGTTGATCGCTTTGCGGCTCCGGCGCGCGGCCGAGCCGGCGTGCTTCTTGCAGCAGCAGCTCCCGGACTGCCAACGCGCGCGCCGCCGACTGCCAGGACAGAATAGGCTTGTCGGCAGGATGGTTTTGAACCTCGCGGGCGATCGCATCGCGCGCGATCACGACGCCGTTGACGCTCACCGGCTTCGGCGCCGGCATGGCAGCGGCGTGCGATGCGCAGCTCATGTGGCTACTCCGCAGGTTGCATTCGTGACTTCGCCGACGCAGGGCGGCCGTGCGGGGAGGGCGCGTTCTGCGGGTGCGGACCACCTGATAGCCGCGGCGGCCGAGATACCAGATCGGCGCGCTCCAGACGTGCACCAGCCGCGTGAACGGGAACACCAGGAAGATCGTCATGCCGAGGAACAGGTGCAGCTTGAAGATCGGATGGGCGTCGGCCACCAGCGTCCAGACGTCCGGCTGCAAGGTCAGGATGCCCTGCGCCCAGGTCATGAACTTCACCATCTCGTGGCCGTCGAGATGACCGAGCGAAACCGGAATGGTCGCGAGGCCGAGGATGAGCTGCGCGTAGAGCAGCAGCAGGATCGCGATATCGCCGAACGACGATGTCGCGCGGATGCGCGCGTCGAACAGCCGCCGATGCACCAGCAACGTCATGCCGATGAAGCAGACGATGCCGGCGACGCCGCCAAGCACGATCGCCATCCATTGCTTGAAGCCGTGCGAGATGCCGAGCACGTCGAACACCCAGATCGGCGTCAGCAGGCCAACGAAGTGGCCGAGGAAGATGACCAGGATGCCGACATGAAACAGGTTCGAGCCCCACATCAATTGCCGGCGGCGGAGCAGTTGGCTCGATCCCGCCTTCCAGGTGTATTGCTCGCGGTCGAAGCGCAGCAGGCTGCCCAGCAGGAACACGGTGAGGCAGAGATAGGGATACCAGCCGAACACGATGTGATTGATGGTGTCGCGCATGGATGTGCTCCTCAATGGCGCGGGAGATGGCGGCAGGATCGGACGGCATCGGCATGCCCGGCGCCGGCCGCGGCCGGCGCGGATTTTGGCGATCAGGCCGTCCTTGCAGCGATCGCCGGCGTCCGGGCCGAAGTTGACCGGCTCATCCTCCCAGGCCGCGTCGAGCGCGGCGAGATCGTTGGCGTCCGGATCGGGCTCGTTCGAGCAGCGCCGACACCGCCTCGTCCTTGGGCTTGGCCGCGGCGAGCGCGACCAGCGCGCGGAACACCGCCTCATAGGCGGACTGGCGCTTGCGCAGCCGCTCCGCCAGCGCGGCAAGAATGTGCGCAGGCTGCCCGAGCAGGTCGCAGTGCCTCGGTCGGCGGCAGAATGGACAGAAACTCCAGGAACAGCGGCAGGAAGTCCGGCAGCTCCGCCGCGCTCGATCGAACAGGTCGTGTTGCTCGTACATGCTCTTCAGGTCGATCATGGCCTGGCCGCGGTCGCGGCTCTCGCCGTGCACGTGCTCGAACAGATGCAGCGACAACGAGCGCGTGCGGTCGAACAGCAGGACGTAGCGCTCCTGCAGATCGTAGAGGTCGCCGATGGCGAGTTCCGTCGAGCAGCGTGTGCAGCTGGGCGCGCACGCGGGCGGGGATCGCTGCCTCGGCTTCGAGCACTTCGCTGATTTCGCCGGCACGCCTGCTGCAGTTCCGCGGTCGGATAGGTCAGCAGCGCCGACAGCGCCTTGAAGCGTCTTGGCCATCACACGACCTCCATCGGGGTCTTGGCGCGCTTCGGCGTGCCGAACAGATTGGTCTCGGTGCGTGCCGCCGGAGCAGCCGTTGCCGAACGAGAATCCGCACGAGCCGCGCAGGTCGTAGGCGTCCTCGTCGAGCTCGCGATGCGCGGTCGGAATGACGAAGCGGTCCTCGTAGTTGGCGATCGCCATGATCTGGTACATGTCCTCGATCGCGCCGCTGGTGAGGCCGACGCGCGCGCGCGATGCTCTCATCGATCACGCCATCGACGGTCTTGGCGCGCATATAGGCGCGCATCGCCAGCATGCGCTCGAGCCCGAGCGCGACCGGCTCTTCCTTGCCGGCGGTCAGCAGGTTGGCGAGATATTTGAGCGGGATGCGCAGCGAGCGCACGTCCGGCATCTCGCCGTCGATGCCCGATCTTGCCGGCCGCAGCGGCCGACTGGATCGGCGACAGCGGCGGCACGTACCAGACCATCGGCAGCGTGCGGTATTCCGGATGCAGCGGGAACGCGACCTTCCACTCCATCGCCATCTTCTAGACCGGCGAGCGGCGCGCCGCTTCGAGCCATGCTCCGGCACGCCGTCGGCGCGCGCCTGCGCGATCACCGCCGGATCGTTCGGATCGAGGAAGATGTCGAGCTGCGCCTCGTAGAGATCCTGCTCGTCCGCGACGCTGGCCGCCTCCTCGATGCGGTCGGCGTCATAGAGCACGACGCCGAGATAGCGGATGCGGCCGACGCAGGTCTCCGAGCACACCGTCGGCTGGCCGGCCTCGATGCGCGGATAGCAGAAGATGCACTTCTCGGACTTTGCCGCTCGACCAGTTGTAATAGATCTTCTTGTAGGGGCAGCCCGACACGCACATGCGCCAGCCGCGGCATTTGTCCTGGTCGATCAGGACGATGCCGTCCTCCTCGCGCTTGTAGATCGCGCCGGACGGACAGGCCGCGACGCAGGCCGGATTGAGGCAATGCTCGCACAGGCGCGGCAGGTACATCATGAAGGTGTTTTCGAACTGGCCGTAGATCTCCTTCTGCACGCCTTCGAAGTTGTACGTCCTTCGAGCGCTTGGAGAATTCGCCGCCGAGAATTTCCTCCCAGTTCGGGCCCCACTCGATCTTCTCCATGCGCTCGCCGGTGATCAGCGAGCGCGGCCGCGCGGTCGGGAACGCCGACATCTCCGGCGCCTTCTGCAGATGCTCGTAGTCGAAGGTGAATGGCTCGTAGTAGTCGTCGATCTCGGGCAGGTCGGGATTGGCGAAGATCTTCGCCAGCACGCGCCACTTGCCGCCGATCCTGCGGCTCGATCTTGCCGTTGCGCTTGCGCCGCCAGCCGCCGTTCCAGCGCTTCTGGTTCTCCCAGTCCTTGGGATAGCCGATGCCGGGCTTGGTCTCGACGTTGTTGAACCAAGCGTATTCCATGCCTTCGCGGTTGGTCCAGACGTTCTTGCAGGTGACCGAGCAGGTGTGACACCCGATGCACTTGTCGAGGTTCAGCACCATCGCGATTTGCGCGCGGATTTTCATTCTGCGGCCTCCACTTGGGGGCGACGGACAGCGGTTGCGGCTGATCGGCGGTCGGCTTGTCGAGCCAGTCGACCTTCGCCATCTTGCGAATGATGACGAATTCGTCGCGGTTGGTGCCGATCGTGCCGTAGTAGTTGAAGCCGTAGGACTGCTGGGCGTAGCCGCCGATCATGTGGGTCGGCTTGACCACCGTGCGGGTGACCGAGTTGTGGATGCCGCCGCGCTGGCCGGTGATCTCCGAGCCCGGGCACGTTCACGATCTTCTCCTGCGCGTGATACATCATGCACATGCCTTGCTTCACGCGCTGCGAGACCACGGCGCGCGCCACCAGCGCGCCGTTGGCGTTGTAGGCCTCGATCCAGTCGTTATCGACGATGCCGGCCTTTGCGGCGTCGGTCTCGCTGATCCACACGATCGGCCCGCCGCGCGACAGCGTCAGCATCAGCAGATTGTCGGTGTAGGTCGAGTGGATGCCCCATTTCTGGTGCGGCGTGATGAAGTTGAGGACGATCTGCTTCTCGCCGTTCGGCTTTTTGTCGATCACCGGCTTGACGGTCTTGAGATCGACCGGCGGACGATAGACGCAGAGCGCCTCGCCGAACGCGCGCATCCACAGGTGATCCTGGTAGAGCTGCTGGCGGCCGGTGAGCGTGCGCCACGGGATCAGCTCGTGCACGTTGGTGTAGCCGGCGTTGTAGCAGACCTTCTCGGACTCCAGCCCCGACCAGATCGGCGACGAGATGATCTTGCGCGGCTGCGCGACGACGTCGCGGAAGCGGATCTTCTCGTCCTCCTTCGGCAGCGCGAGATGGGTGTGGTCGCGCCCGGTGAAGCCTTCGACAGCGACTCCCAGGCCTTGACCGCGACCTCGCCGTTGGTCTCCGGCGCAAGCGTCAGGATCACCTCGGTCGCGTCGATGTCGGTCTCGATCTTGGGCAGCCCCTTGGTGACCCCTTCCTCGGTCACGACGCCGTTGAGCCGCTCGAGCAGCTCGACCTCGTGCTCGGTGTTCCAGGCCATGCCCTTGCCGCCATTGCCGAGCTTGGCCATCAGCGGGCCGAGCGCGGTGAAGCGCTTGTAGAGATTGGGGTAGTCGCGCTCGACCACGGTGACCGCCGGCATGGTCTTGCCGGGAATCGGCTCGACCTCGCCTTTCTTCCAGTCCTTGACGTCGATCGCCTGCGCGATCTCCGCCGGCGTGTCGTGCAGGATCGGCGTCAGCACCACGTCCTTCTCGACGCCGAGCACCTCCGGCGCGACTTCCGAAAACTTCTTGGCGATCGCCTTGTAGATGTCCCAGTCGCTGCGGCATTCCCACACCGGATCCACCGCCGCGGTCAGCGGATGGATGAAGGGATGCATGTCGGAGGTGTTGAGGTCGTTCTTCTCGTACCAGGTGGCGGTCGGCAGAACGATGTCGGAATAGACGCAGGTCGTCGACATGCGGAAGTCGAGCGTGACCAGGAGATCGAGCTTTCCCTTCGGCGCGTCGTCATGCCAGGCGACCTCCTGCGGCTTCTTGCGGCCGTCCTCGCCCAGGTCCTTGCCCTGCACGCCGTGCGTGGTGCCGAGCAGATGCTTGAGGAAATACTCGTGCCCCTTGCCGGACGAGCCCAGCAGGTTCGAGCGCCAGACGAACAGGTTGCGCGGCCAGTTGTCCGGATGGTCCGGATCCTCGCAGGACATCTGCAGCTCGCCGGACTTGAGCGCCTTGGCGACGTAGTCCTTCGGCTCCATGCCGGCCGCCGCCGCGCTCTTGGCGACGGTCGAGCGGGTTCTGCTTGAGCTGCGGCGCCGACGGCAGCCAGCCCATGCGCTCGGCGCGCACGTTGTAGTCGATCAGCGCGCCGTCCCACGGGCCGGGCGGCGCCGTCGGCGACAGGATCTCGTCGATGCCGAGCGTCTCGTAGCGCCACTGGTCGGTATGCGCGTAGAAGAACGAGGTCGAGTTCTGCTGGCGCGGCGGCCGGCCCAGTCGAGTGCGAAGGCGAGGGGGAGCCAGCCCGACTGCGGACGCAGCTTCTCCTGCCCGACATAGTGCGACCAGCCGCCGCCCGATTGGCCGACGCAGCCGCACATCACCAGCATGTTGATGACGCCGCGGTAGTTCATGTCGGCGTGGTACCAGTGGTTCATCGCGGCGCCGATGATGATCATCGAGCGGCCGTTGGTCTTCTCGGCGTTGCGCGCGAACTCGCGCGCCACGGTGATGATCTGGTCGCGCGGCACGCCGGTGATCTTCTCCGCCCATGCCGGCGTGTAGGGCACGTTGCTCGTCGTAGCTCTTGGCGACGTGCTCGCCGCCGAAGCCGCGATCGACGCCGTAGTTCGCGACCAAAGGTCGAACACGGACGCGACCAGTGCCTCGCCGTCGTTGAGGGCAATTTGCTTGGTCGGCACCTTGCGCATCAGCACGCTCGGGTGGTCGGTGCCGGCGAAATGGTCGTGCTCGCGGTTGCCGAAATAGGGGAAGGCGACGTCGGCAAACTCATCATGGTTGTCCGGCCAAGGTCAGCTTCAGGGAGGTGTCGCGTCCGTCGGCGTCCTTCTCTTCCAGATTCCATTTGCCCTTCTCGCCCCAGCGGAAGCCGACCGAGCCGCGCGGCACGACGACGCCCTCCGAGACCTCGTCGAAGCCGACCGTCTTCCATTCCGGATTGTTGGTTTCGCCGAGGTTGCCTTGGAAGTCGGAGGCGCGCAGCAACCGTCCCGGCACGTAGCCGCCGTCCGTCTTATCCAGCCGCACCAGCATCGGCATGTCGGTGTATTGGCGCGCATAGTCCTCGAAATACTCGGCCTGCCGGTCGATGTAGAATTCGCGCAGGATCACGTGGCCCATCGCCATGGCGAGCGCAGCATCGGTGCCCTGCTTCACCGAAATCCAGAGATCGGCGAACTTCGACGCTTCGGAATAGTCCGGCCAGATGACGACGCTCTTGGCGCCGCGGTAGCGCGCCTCGGTATAGAAATGCGCGTCGGGCGTGCGCGTCTGCGGAACGTTCGAGCCCCACAGGATCAGGAAGCCGGAGTTGTACCAATCGGCGCTTTCCGGAACGTCGGTCTGCTCGCCCCAGGTCTGCGGCGATGCCGGCGGCAGGTCGCAATACCAGTCGTAGAACGACATGCAGACGCCGCCGAGCAGCGAGAGATAGCGGGAGCCGGCCGCGTAGGACACCATCGACATCGCCGGGATCGGCGAGAAGCCGATCACGCGGTCGGGGCCGTAGCGCTTCGCCGTGTAGGCGTTGGCGGCGGCGATGATCTCGGTCACCTCGTCCCAGGTCGCGCGCACGAAGCCGCCGAGACCGCGCTTGCTGGTATAGGCATTGCGCTTGGCCGGGTCTTCGACGATCGAGGCCCAGGCGCCGACCGGCGTGCGGATCGCGCGCGCTTCGCGCCAGAGCTTGAGCAGCCGCGCGCGCACCAGCGGATATTTCACGCGGTTGCCGGAGTAGAGATACCAGGAGTAGCTCGCGCCGCGCGAGCAGCCGCGCGGCTCATGGTTGGGCAGCTCGGGCCGCGTGCGCGGATAGTCGGTCTGCTGCGTCTCCCAGGTGACGATGCCGCCCTTGACGTAGATCTTCCAGGAGCATGAGCCGGTGCAGTTCGCGCCATGGGTGGAGCGCACGATCTTGTCGTGCTGCCAGCGCTTGCGGTAGCCATCCTCCCAGCGCCGGTCCTCGTTGGTGACGATGCCGTGGCCGTCGGAGAACTCGTCGACGACGCGCTTGAAGAAGGTCAGGCGATCGAGGAAATGGCTCATCGTGCTGCCTCAAGATGTCGTGGATGGGCATACGTGCAGGCTGCGGATACGAACAGTCGGATGTCTCCCCTAAGGGACATTCCGGAGGGAAAGGGTCGGCGGCGTCTCAAGGAGCGCATCGCTGTTGTCCTCATGCAGTCGCAGCCGCTGCCGGCGTTTTGGGAGCGTCCGACAGCGGCGTTCGACGTCGTAGAGCAGGCCGCCGCGCCGGGTGTAGTAGTGCCAGGTGATGACGAGGCAGCTCACGTAGAAGACGAAGAACGCCCACAGAGCCGTCTCGACGCCGCCGGTCAGCGTGATCGAGGTGCCGTAGCTCTTGGGGATGAAGAAGGCGCCATAGGCGGCGATCGCCGACGTGAAGCCGATGATGGCGGCCGACTTCCCTGTCGGCCTGACGCACCTGCTCGGCCGCCGGCAAGGCCGGATCGAGCCGCGCCATTTCCTTGCGCATGATCGCTGGGATCATCTGGAAGGTCGACGCGTTGCCGACGCCGCTGGCGAAGAACAGCAGCATGAAGCTCGCGAAGAATCCCCAGAACGCGTAGGGCTGATCCTTGATGCCGAGGAAGTAGAGGACGCCGAGCACGCCCGCCATCATCATCGCGAACACCCAGAACGTGACGCGTCCGCCGCCGTAACGGTCCGACACCCAGCCGGTCGCCGAGCGCGAGATCGCGCCGACCAGCGGGCCGAGGAAGGCGAGCTGCAGCGCGTTGACGCCCGGGAACTGCGTTTGGCCAACAGCGGGAAGCCGGCCGAATAGCCGATGAACGAGCCGAACGTGCCGGTATAGAGCCAGCACATGATCCAATTGTGCTTGCGCTGGAAGATCACCGCCTGCTCGGCGAACGACGCCTTCATCGACGCGATATCGTTCATGCCGAACCACGCCGCGAAGGCGGAGGCGGCGATGAACGGCACCCAGATGAAGCCGGCGTTCTGCAGCCAGAGCTGGGTCTTGGTGCCGGCTTCGGTTGCGGTCTGCGGATCGCCGCCGAGCCAGCCGAACACGCCGGCGGTGATCGCCAGCGGAATCACGAATTGCACGACGCTGACGCCGAGATTGCCGAGCCCGGCATTGAGCGCGAGCGCGTTGCCCTTCTCCGCCTTCGGGAAGAAGAAGCTGATATTGGCCATCGAGGACGCGAAATTGCCGCCGCCGAAACCGCACAGCAGCGCCAGCCCCAGGAAGATGAAGTAGGGCGTGTTCGGATTCTGCACCGCGAAGCCGATGCCGATCGCCGGGAATCATCAGCGACCAGGTCGCGAGCGTCGTCCACAGCCGCCCGCCGAAGATCGGCGGCATGAACGAATAGAAGATGCGCAGCGTCGCGCCCGAGAGCCCCGGCAGCGCCGCCAGCCAGAACAACTGATCGGTGGTGAACTTGAAGCCGACCGCGGGCAGCTTCGCGACCACCACCGACCACACCATCCAGACCGCGAACGACAGCAGCAAGCGCCGGGATCGAGATCCAGAGATTGCGGCGGGCAATGGCGCGCCCATGCTTGTCCCAGAACGCCGGGTCTTCCGGCCGCCAGTCGTCGATGCAGATGCGGGCCAAGCTTGCCGGCGTGCTTGGGTTCGTGGATCGACTGCATTTCCGGCAGTTCGGGAAGCCTGCTGCAGCTCCGGCTCCGCGACTCCGCGCTCCATGTGGCGGATCGCGACGTGCATCCAGACCAGCGCGGCCGTGACCAGAGCGAACAGCAGCATGAAGCAACTGGTCCAGATGCCGGTGAGGTCGTTGAGCGCGCCGAACGCGATCGGCAGCATGAAGCCGCCGAGCCCGCCGATCATGCCGACGAGACCGCCGACCGCGCCGACACTGTTGGGGTAATAGACCGGGATATGCTTGTAGACCGCGGCCTTGCCGAGGCTCATGAAGAATCCCAGCACGAACACGATCACGACGAATGATGTGATGCTGGTCTCGAGATGGAAGGTGATCGGCCCCTGGATGCCTTTGACGACATAGTCGGTCGGCGGGTAGGACAGGATGAAGGTGCACACGACCGAGACCATGAAGGTCCAGTACATGATGCGCCGCGCGCCATAGCGGTCCGAGAGATGTCCGCCATAGGCGCGGAAGATGCTGGCCGGGACCGAATAGGCGGCGCCGATCATGCCGGCGGTGGTGATGTCGAGGCCGTAAACTCCGATCAGATAGCGCGGCAGCCACAACGACAGCGCGACGAAGGCGCCGAACACGAAGAAATAGTAGAGCGAAAAGCGCCAGACCTGGATGTTCTTGAGCGGCTCAAGCTCGCGCCAGAAACTGCTCGGCTTCGCGCCGCCGTCGCGCGCCGCGCGACAATCACCGGATCGTCGCGGGTCGTGAACCAGAACACGACCGCCATCACCGCGAGGCCGATCGCCCAGACCTGCGCCACCGCCTGCCAGCCGTAGGCGACCAGCACGAACGGCGCGAGGAACTTGGTGACCGCGGCGCCGACATTGCCGACGCCGAAAATGCCGAGCGCGGTGCCCTGCTTCTCGGTCGGATACCAGCGGGAAACATAGGCGATGCCGACCGCGAACGAGCCGCCGGCGATGCCGACGCCAAGCGCCGCCAGCAGGAACGTCGGATAGTCATAGGCGAAGGTGAGCAGCCAGGTCGCAACCGCGGCCGACAGCATCACCGCCGTGTAGACGAGCCGGCCGCCGTATTGATCGGTCCAGATGCCGAGCGCCAGACGAATCAGACGTGCCGGTGAGGATCGGCGTGCCGACCAGCAGACCGAACTGCGTTTCGTTCAGACCCGAGGTCTGGATTTGATCTGGATGCCGATGATCGAAAAGATCGTCCAGACCGCAAAACACACAGTGAAGGCGAGGGTCGACATCCACAGCGCGCTCGTCTGCCCCGCGGGAGCGCTTTTCGGTGGGATATCGGTGGGCATGCCTCTCTCCTCCCTGCTGCTTATTTGCGCAACATGGAATCGAGATGAGCGTCGCGACTTGAGCTAGGTCAAAGTGATCAACGGGAGTCGGAAAATGACTTTTGTTGTGACATGAAATAGATAGCTGCGCCGGCTGCGATCTAGTTCGAAAGTATGATGCGTGCGTTAGTGACGCGACGCTTTGAATGAATCGCGCAACCGCTGCAAATTGCCGCCGCGCATCACCGAACCTGGCAGGGGGTGTCCGACGATCTCCTCCGCCAGTTGCGCGCAGTCGATCAGTGCGTCGAGATCGATGCCGGTGTCGATCCCCATCTCGTGACACATGAACACCAGGTCCTCGGTGCAGACATTGCCGGCGGCGCCCTTGTGGCCGGCGAAGGGGCAGCCGCCCAACCCGGCGACCGATGAATCGTAGCGGGTCACGCCCATTTCCAGTCCGGCGAATGCATTGGCGATGCCCATGCCACGGGTATCGTGCAGATGCAGCGCGAACTCCACCGCGGGATATTTCGCGCGCAAGGCGCCGAGCATGCGCTTGATCGATCGCGGCGTGGCCCAGGCCATGGTGTCGGCCAGCAGGATGTATTTGAGCGCGATGCCGTGTTCCGCGGCGACGTCGAGATGCTGCTGCACCAGCTCGGCCACGCGCGCGACCGGGATCTCGCCTTCAAAGTTGCAGCCGAACGCGGCCATGATGCTGGCGCGATAGGTCTTGACCGCGTGTTCTTTATACATGCGAGCAATGGCGTGCTGCGCCTGCAGTTGCTGCTCCGGCGTCTTGTTTTGGTTGCGTTTCAAGAATGCCGCAGAGGGGCAGAGCGTGAACGAGCCTTCGATCGTCAGCGTCCCAACCGCCAGCGCGCGCTTGAAGCCGACATCGTTGAGCCAGAGCGCGGTGTAGGCGACGCCGGATTGCGGTGCGATGCCGCGCACCACGTCCTCCGCGTCGGCCATGCCGGGCACGAGCTTGGGATTGACGAACGAGACGATTTGGATGTGGTCGAGGCCGGTACGGGCGAGCCGATCGATCAACTCGATCTTGCGCTGGGTCGGGATCGGCCCCTTCTCATATTGAAAGCCCTCGCGCGGGCCTTCTTCCTGAATGTGGACGCGGGCCGGAAGATCGCTCACGTGACGCTCCATGTCGACGATGCGGTGGTCGCGGCCACGTTACTGGCTCCGTGTGCTGGATGACAGGCTCGCGTCCGCCGGCATGGCGACGATATTGCGCCGGTGCAGGTCGGCGATCTGCGCATCACTCAAGCCAAGCTCAATCAGGATTTCGGCGGTGTGCTCGCCCACCTCCGGCGCCTGACGCACCAGCCCGAAGTCATGGCTGCCGATCTCGACCGGCAGGCGGGGCATCTTCGCTTGCACGCCGTTCGGAAAGTCGACGGTCAACATCCGATCTTGCGCATTCAGTTGCGGATCGTCGAACAGATCGCCCGGCTTGGCGACCGGGGAAAACGGAATATCGATGCGGTCGAACAGCTCGGTCAGTTCCGCCAGCGAGCGCCCACGCAGGATCTCGGCCACGATCGGTTGCAGCGTCGGCCGCTCACGCACGCGGTCCTGGTTGGTGGCGTAGCGCGGATCGGTGCAGAAGATCGCTACGCCGAAAGTGATCGCAAAACCGCTGCCATTGGTTGTCGCTGGTGATGCCGACGAAAATCTGCCGGTCGTCGCGCGGTCGCGAACAGGCTCATAGATGCCCCAGGCGCCCTCGCGCGCCGGCATCGGCGGCGGCGGCCGTCCGGTCACCGCTTCGCCGGCCATGTGCTGGGTCATCAGGAAGGCGGTGGTCTCGAACAGCGCCGACTTGACGAACTGGCCGCGGCCGGTTTGCTCGCGCTCGCGCAGCGCGGCCTGGATGCCGATGACAGCGAACATGCCGCCCATGATGTCGATGACGGAGCTTCCGGCGCGCAGCGGCCGGCCGGGCGGGCCGGTCATGTAAGCGAGCCCGGCCATGAACTGCACGACTTCGTCGAGCGCCGGCCGGTGTTCATAAGGGCCGCTCAGGAATCCCTTCAGCGCGCAATAGATGAGCTTGGGATTGTGCGCGGACAGATCGGCGTAGCCGCAGCCCAGCCGCTCCATGGTTCCGGGTCCGTAGTTCTCAAGGACGATGTCGGCACCCGACGCCAGCCGATGGATCAGCGCGCGTCCGTCATCAGACTTGAGATCGACGGCCAAGCTGCGCTTGTTGCGGTTGAACGCATAGAAAAAGCCGGCGGCAAATCCGCGAAGGCGACGGGTCTTGTCGCCATCGGGCGCCGGCTCGATCTTGATGACGTCGGCGCCGAGATCGGCCAACAGCATGCCGGCGCTCGGCCCCATGATGGTGTGGCAGAATTCCAGCACCTTCACCTTGGCCAGCGGCCGGAGCTTGTCGGCGGTGGTGCGGTCCTCGGTCATTGCTCAACCGTTACAAGATCGGAAACCGCAGGGCTACACTATTTGGATTGTGCGCTCACTCAGGCGGCGCTTGGAACGCGCGGTTCGGGCACAGCGGGAAGCGCGCCAAAGCGGCGGTCGCGCCGATGAAAGTCGTCTATCGCGGTGGCCAGATCGTCGGGTCCGAAATCGGGCCACATGCGATCGGTGAAATAGAGCTCGGCATAGGCGCACTCCCACAACAGAAAGTCCGAGAGCCGCTGCTCGCCACTGGTGCGGATCATGAGGTCGACGTCCGGGGCGTCACCGGCGATGAGCCGGGCCAAGTCTTCGCGCGTGGGCTCGCGATCGCGGGGGAGTTTGGCCGCCGCCGACAGGATGGCGTCGCGGGCCGAGTAGTCGAAGGCAATGCGCAGGTGCAATTTCCGGCCAAGGGCGGTGTCGGCCTCGGCGCGATCGATCTCGTTTGCGAGGCGATGCGGCAGCCGGTCGCGGCGTCCGATCACGGTCAGCCGGATATCGGCGTCGCGCAGCCGAGCAATCTCGCTTCGCACATAGCGGCGCAGCAGACCCATCAGCGTGGCCACTTCGGCTTGCGGCCGGCGCCAATTGTCCGCCGAGAAAGCGAACAGCGTCAGCGTGGCGATTCCGAACGATGGCGCGGCCTCGCACACGCGCCGGACCGATTCGACGCCGGCATGATGGCCGGCCGATCGCGGCAGGCCTTGCCGTGCCGCCCAACGGCCATTGCCATCCATGATGATGGCCACGTGCAGATTTTCCTTGTTGTCGAGAGGACTTTGCATCGTAAAGCTCCGTGGCAAAAAAATTCTGGTGATGGCGGTCTAGGCGGTGGCCGGTTTGGAGGCGAGGGCGGGGTGATCCTTCGACGCGTCGGCAGCGTCGCGGACCACCTGCTCCAGAACCGACAGGTATTTCAGGAAACGGCGGCGCCCATTGGCCGTAATCCGGCAAAGGGTTTGTGGGCGCTTCTCGTCATAACCCTTGAGAATATCGACCAGACCGGCCTCCTCCAGAACCTGAAGGTGCCGGCTCAGATTGCCGTCGGTGAGACCGCAGAGTTGCTTCAGGTCAGCGAACGCCAAGCCCTTCGGGTGCGACATCAGCGAGGTGAGAACGCCGAGACGCGCCTTCTCGTGAATGACGCGATCGAGCCCGTCATAGGCGAACCGTCCGGGTCCCGGTTCTTTACCGCTACTCGTCGCCATCGGCGGCTCCCAATGCGTGATGCAGAATGCCGGCGATGATGAACTGTCCGACGCCAAACGGAATTCCCATCGCCCAGGGCGACCAGGGGTCGCCGCTGGCCGCCAGCGCGATGCAGACGAGGCCGGACGCGAGATACCAGGCGCCGGCGGCGAACAGCGCGCGCGGCAAAATCCGGCACGAGGCGAACACCCCGAGACTGAACAAGATCTGCCAAAGCCCCGGCATGATCCACACGCTGTCGGGCGCGAAACGCACCAGCACGAAGGTGAGGAGTGCTCCGGCAACGCCGGCGGGAATGAGTTGTTCAATTGCGGAATGGATCATCTCGTCCGCGAGGCCGGAATGCAGGCGGTGCGAGCGTGTCACGGTCTCGGCGCCGATCAGGGCGACGGAGATCGCGGCCGTGCCGATCCAGATCGCAAGATAGCCGGTAAATTGCTCGCGCGGATCGGCGATCCAAAGCGCCTGAACCACGGCTGCGGTCAAGGCGAGAACGCCGGTGAATGCGATGGTCGCGGGGCCGTAGCCGCGGAATTGCGTATCGCGCGCCACCTGCCGTTTGATGATATCGATATCCGCCAGCGCCTTGTGCAAATCGGGCACGCCGCTCTCCTACTTTGTGATGCAAAGTAGATCGGTGCGGCCGGGCAAGGCAAGCCCCTTTGTCGCCAGGGCGAGCGGCGTCGCGCAGGGCCTCTCTATGCCCGTTTAATATCTATTGCACAATCAGGATGGGGACCTTGCTATGGGCCAGCACTTCGTTGGCTTGGCTGCCGAGCAGCATGCGGCTGATGCCGCGGCGGCCATGTGAGGCCATGACGATCAGGTCGCAGCCTTTCTCGGTCGCGGCCGCCACGATGCCCTCGGCAGGGTGCCGGTCCTGCACATGGACAAGCTCACAGCTGACGCCCTGCGATTTGGCCAGTTGCGCGGCCTTCTCGAGAACATGGTTCGCCGCGCTGATCGTCATCTCTTCATATTGGGTGATCGGGTTCTGATTGCCGTGGCGCGCCGCCCGGGCGAGATCCAAGGAGGACCATGCTTCGGTCACCGTCGCCACGACGACAGGGGCTTGGGCAAGTTTCGCCAGCGACATCGCATGCTCAACCGCCTTGGTGGCGAGTTCAGATCCATCGGTGGCAACGAGAATATGTTTGTACATGGCCAATCTCCTGAAGTTCGGCGACAACGGAGTTCGACCATACCCTTTCAGAAATCAGCGAATGCTCTCTTGATCGACATCAACAAACCGTGAGGGCCGCCGCCGGGTCTCGCATCATCGGTCAAAATGCCACAGAAGATCGTGCCGATAGACAGACGCGCGATCGTAACCAGAACGCGAGGGGTGCTGATATGAACGTTGCCGATACTCGAACACGCTGTACGGACCGGGCAGGGCGCATGGACGCTCCGCTAGCCGTCGACCCGGGCAATCGCTGCCATCGGCCGCGCGGGATGCGTTGTCGCAGCCATGTTTTTGGCCGACGTCTCGGCCGCCATGGCCGACAGCCATCTCATCGTCAAACGAAGCCCGCATACGGTTTCGGACACGCTCGATCGGCTGAGCGACATTCTCAAGGCGCGCGGAATTTCCGTGGTGGCGCGGGTCGATCACGCTGGCGCCGCCGCCAAGAGCGGCATGTCGTTACGCCCGACCGCCGTGCTGATCTTCGGCAACCCGAAGCTCGGGACGCCGCTGATGGTGGCAAACCAGAAGGTTGGGCTGGACCTGCCGATGAAGGTGCTGGCCTGGCAAGACGAGAGCAATCAGGTCTGGCTGGCCTACGCCAATCCCGAGCGCCTGAAGGCCGACTACGGACTTGCAGGCCAGGATGCGACGCTGCGCCAAATGGCCGACGCGCTCAACAATCTGACCGACGCGGCGGTGCAGGCGAAATAAGACCGCGCGGCTGATGCCGACGCGGAGCGCGGCACGACGCACAGGCGTCCATAATTTGACGGCAAGCGAGCGGAGTATCTCGGGCTTGGGTCATCGCCCAGCGGCGGGTTTGGTTTGATTCAGATCAAAGACTGAATCGTTCCACCTCGCGCACGATTGGTTACCAGCTTCAACCATCGTCCGGAGATCCGCGATGCTGAGACAAGCAACAAAACGAACCGTCACCCAGACCGGCGCCGGCACGCCGATGGGCGGCCTGTTCCGCCGCTACTGGATGCCGGCGCTGCTGGCCGAAGAGTTGCCGGCGAACGATTGTCCGCCGGTGCGGGTCAAGCTCTTGTCCGAGCGGCTGGTGGCATTCCGCGACAGCCAGGGCCGGTATGGACTGATCGACGAGTTCTGCCCGCATCGCGGCGTCTCGCTGTGGTTCGGCCGCAATGAGGAATGCGGCCTGCGCTGTCCCTATCATGGCTGGAAGTTCGACTTCACCGGACAATGCATCGAGGTGCCCTCCGAGCCCGAGGAGAGCGGCTTCGCCAAGAAGATCAAGCTGAAGTCCTATCCGCTGGTCGAGCGCGGCGGAATTCTGTGGACCTATATGGGGCCGCCCGATCACAAGCCGCCGCTGCCGGAATGGGAATTCGCGCATGGTGCCGGCCGAGCAGCGCTTCATCTCCAAGCGCTTCCAGGAGTGCAATTGGCTGCAGGCGATGGAAGGCGGCATCGATTCCAGCCACGTGTCCTGGCTGCATCGCGACAACATCAATCGTGACCCGCTGTTCCAGGGCGCGCAGGGCAACAAGTACAACATGGCCGACATGAAGCCGGTGTTCGAAGTGGTCGAGAGCCCCGGCGGCCTCTACATCGGCGCCCGCCGCAATGCGGAGGACGGCAAGTATTATTGGCGCATCACGCAGTGGGTCATGCCGTCGTTCACGATGATCCCGCCGCGCGGCGGCCACACCGTGCACGGCCACTTCTGGATTCCGATCGACGACGAGAACTGCTGGGCATGGAGCTATGATTTCCATCCGACGCGCCGCATCACCGATGCCGAGCGCGAAGCGATGAAGCAGGGGAAGGGCATTCACGTCCTCAACCATGCCCGGCACTTTCCGACCGGTGGCCAACAAGGACAACGACTACCTGATCAACCGCGAGGCGCAGCAGCGCGGCGAGACCTACAGCGGCGTGGAAGGCATTGCCATGCAGGATGCGTCGCTGCAGGAAAGCATGGGGCCGATCGTCGACCGCACCAAGGAAAACCTGGTCTCGACCGACAACGGCATCATCATGGCGCGTCATCGCCTGATGCGGGCGGCGCAAGCGCTGGCGGAAAAGGGCGCCGACGCCGCCAGGCGTCGATCTCGCGCACCAGCGGGTCCGCTCGGCGTCGGTCATCCTGCCGCCGGACCAGCCGTTCGAGAATGCGGCGCGCGACGCGCTGGTATCCAAGCCGGGAACCGCCGTCGCGACGGTTTGATCAGGCCGGTTGACGACCTCACAAATAGATCGCCACGGCCGCCGTGGCGATCCCGACGGGGACCACGTAACGCAACAGGACGTACAACACGGCGAGCGGAGCTCCGCGCAGGCGAAGTTCCGCCGCCATGATGTCTTTTGGAACGCGCCAAGCCGACGAACAGCGCCAGGCCGAAGCCGCCCAGAGGCAGCAGCACGTTCGAGGTGAGATGATCGATCAGATCGAACCAGGTGGCGCGTGCAAATCCACCAACGAACCAGAGTGGAAACCAGTCCGCCCAGACGTTGAACGACAACACGGATGCAATTCCCAGCATCCAGCTCACCGCGCCACATGCGATGCTCGCCATCGGTGCGCGAGCATTTCAGCGCGTGCTGCAGCGGTCCGGCCGCAAGCTCGATGAATGAGATGGCGGAGCCGATGGCCGCGACCAGCAGCAACACGAAGAACGCAACCGCGGCAGCGGCGCCGAATGGCATATGCGAGAACGCCAGTGGCAACGTGATGAAGACCAGGCCAGGGCCGCTCGAAGGATCGAGATTTTCCGCGAACACGATCGGGAAAATAGCGAACGCCGCGAGTACCGACACCGCCGTGTCGCTGACCAGCGTCAACATCGCGACCTGGTGCAGGTTCATGGTCCGGTCGGAATAGGCGGCATAGGCGATCAGGATCGACAGGCCGACACCGATCGAAAAGAACCCCAACCCGAGCGCTTCAAGCACGATCTTCGGCGTGATCGTCGCGACGTCGAACGCGAACAGGTAGTTCCAGGTCGTCCAGAAGCCGCCACGGATCAACCGAATAGGTCGCAAGGAGGACGATCAATGCGATCAGGGTCGGCATCAGAATCATCGAGGCGCGCTCGATTCCCTTGGACACGCCGCGCGCAACGATGGCGACCGCAATCGCCATGAACGCCAGGTGATAGACCAAAAGCATGCCCGGCGAGCCGAGCAGGGCATCGAAATGGACCTTTGCGCTCGCGGCGTCGTGGGCGGGAAGTCCATGTCGGATGGTATCGATCAGGTAGCCGATGGCCCAACCGCCGATGACCGAATAGAAGCTGAGGATCAGCACGCCGGTAACGACGCCCAGCAATGCAAACAGCGACCACCAGCGCGATGCGCCGGCGGCCGCGGCGACCCTTGCGACGCTGGTGATGGCATCGGAGCGGCCGCGCCGGCCGATCGCCAGCTCGCAGAGCATGAGCGGAAAGACGATGACCACGAGGCCGATGACGTAGCAGACGACGAACGCCCCGCCGCCATTGGCGCCGATCTCGTAGGGAAACTTCCAGATGCTGCCGAGGCCGACGGCCGCGGCGACATTGGCGAGGACGAAGCCGGTGCGGCCGGACCAGTGCTCCGCAGCGGAGGTCATCGCCAATTCCGTCCGATTGCCACGTTGCGGAAGCCGCGGCCTGTTGACCGGATCCCCAGCCAGATCAATAGTTCCCGTTGCGCTAGATCAATGCCCCAAGTCTTTGTTTGGACGAGATTTTTTTTTCATCGTGCGATACGTGAGGTGAGACTCCATGACGTTACCCCATTCGCTCAAACGAATCCGGCTCCATTTGGCGCGCTCGAAGGAATTTCCCACGGGCTCGTCGCGGCACGGCTACGAGTTCGTCGCCCCGATCAATGAGGCGGGGCATATCGATACCGAGCTATGGCACAAACATCGCGACAATTGTCGCGTGCGGCGGTTCTGGGGGGCGGACGAGCAGGTCGGCCGCCTCGTGCACAAGCCGGGCGGTTCCGAACACGCGCGCTGGGTCTTCGACTATGACGAAAGCCGCGCTGACGATGATGAGGCGGGCTACCGTTTCGGCGCTCACGCCTTCGTACCCGGAGAATATGTCTCGATCACCGAAGATGACGGCGACGTCCATACCTTCCGGGTGATCTCGGTTGAAGCAGCGGCGTGAGACCGGGAGGGCTTTGCTCTGTCACCGCTGGCGGGTTTGACGCTGCGCCCATGCCAGCACGGCACCAAAAATGCACGAAGGAGGCGGTGATGGCGGCAAGTATCGACGATGGTCTCGGTCGGCATAAGCGAGCTCCTCCTATGATAGAGCGCATCATGGCCGCAGTCGTTCGGCTCGGCTTTGACCTGAATCAATGCTCGATGCGTTCGGAGAACAGCCCAGATCCGAGTCGACGGGATCAGGGTCTTAAGCGTGCATGATCGCCCGGATGCGCTCGAGCAGCGCCTCGTTCAACAGCGGCTTCTCGATCAGAACGGCTCCCGCCGCTGCCGTGCGCGCGCGGACGGCAGCGCTGGGATGGGTCGTGACCAGGATCGCGGGAAGCAAGATCTTGCGTCGCCGCAACTCCGACAGAAGCTCGAGGCCGTTCACCTGGGGGAGGCGGTAGTCGATAACGAGACAGCCCGATTCGGGGATGTCGTGGTCGTTCAACAGCTCGGTTGCGCTGGAATAGGTCCTGACCAGAAAGCCCTCGACCTCCAGGCAAAACTGCAGCGAACTGCGCACGGCCGGATCATCGTCCACGATCAGAACGATACGGCCGGAAGAGGCAAGGTCGGGATGACGGATCATGATCTCTCGCCGTGCAAACCCGCGCTGCGCACGCATCTGGCGGCGCAAGCCTGGGGCCCAAACGGCATGAGGATCGCAAAACGACCGGCGTGACCTTGACCTAACTCAAGTTTCGCCGCATCGCGTCATTGGCTCTTGTCAGCAACCAACACCCCCGCCAGCAGAGCCATCCGAACGAGTTCCGAAAGGCTGCCGGCGCTCATCTTGGTCATGACATGAGCGCGATAAATCTCCACGGTGCGCGGACTGATGCCAAGATCGAATGCGATCACTTTGTTGGCTTTGCCGTCGACGAGACGTTCCAGCACTTGCCGTTCGCGGGCCGAAAGCGCAGCGAGCTTGTTGCAGAGTTCCGCACGCTCGACCTCGTGTTGGGTATGCTGATCGAGCCGGCGGAGCGCCGATCTCACAGACTTGAGCAGGACCTCGTCATCAAACGGCTTTTCCAGAAAATCGGCCGCGCCGACTCTTCATCGCCTCGACGGCGAGCTGAATATCGCCGTGGCCGGTGATCACGATCACCGGCATCGTAGAGCCTCGGGCCTTCAATTGCCGAAGCAGATCGACGCCGCTCATTCCGGGCATTCGGACGTCGGTGACGACGCAACCGGTATCGTCGGCCGGCGATCGCGTTCAGAAACGCCGTCGCGGAGTCGTAGGTGCGAACATCGATCTTGGCGGAGCGCAGCAGGAATGCGACCGAGTCGCGCACCGCGTCGTCGTCATCGATGACGTGAACCAGATTACTGGAGGGCGTCACCGATATCCTCCTTGGTTGCCTGCCGCAGCGTAAACTTGAATACGGCGCCGCCGCCGGGATTCGGTTCAGTCCAAATCCGGCCGCCATGCGCTTCGATGATCGTTCGCGAGATCGAGAGACCCACGCCCATTCCCTGCGCTTTCGTGGTGACAAAGGGTTGAAAGAGCTGCGCGGAGATGTCGGCGTTGATGCCGGCTCCGGTATCGGCCACCGACACTTCGACCATGTCGTCGTCCGACGGCCGGGTCGATATCACCAGCTCCCGGCGTTCGTGGTCGGCGACCGCCTCGATGGCGTTGCGCAGGAGATTCAAGAGCACCTGCTGGATTTGGACCTTGTCAGCGAAAATGAGGTCCTGCGTTCGGTCGATCTGAAGGCGCACCCGGACACCGTGCTCCTTCGCACCGACCAGAGCGAGTGCGTTCGCCTCTTCGATCAGCTTGCTGAGGCTTTCGATGCGCCGCTCGTTCTCGCCGCGGGCGACGAAGTCCCGCAGCCGCCGGATGATCTGGCCGGCGCGCAGCGCCTGCTCGGCCGCTTTGTCGATGGCGCCGCCGACGACTTCTGAATTCGTCGTCGCTGCGGCCGTCCAGAAGCCGCTTGGCTCCCTTAAGGTAATTGGCGATCGCCGAGAGCGGCTGATTGATCTCGTGGGCGAGAGCTGACGCCATTTCGCCCATCGCGGTCAAACGCGAAATATGCACCAGCTCGGTCTGCAACTCCTGCAGGCGCGCCTCGGTCCTCTGTCGTTCCGTCAAGTCGCGAACGAAGCCGGTGAAGTAGCGCTTGTCCGCGGATCGCATTTCGCCGACCGCCAATTCCATCGGGAACGTCGAACCGTCGCTGCGCTCGCCGACAACGACGCGGCCAATTCCGATGATCTGGCGGTCGCCGGTGCGCAGATAGCGTTCGATATACCCGTCATGGTTCTCCCGGTAAGGCGTTGGCATGAGGAGGCTAATGTTCTTGCCGATCACCTCATCCGGGCTGTAGCCGAACAACCGTTCGGCGGCGACGCTGAATGATTGCACGAGTCCACGCTCATTGATCACGATCATGGCATCGGGCACGGTTTCGAGGATGGACGTAAGATGGGCTTCGCGGGATGCCAGGTCCTGTTCCGCCAGCTTCAAGTGTGTGATGTCGCTGTGAACCTCGATCACTTCGGCGGCGTCGCCATTGTGCCACAACGACCATTGACCCGCCACGACCACCCGGGTGCCGTCTTTGTGATAGTTGGACAGTTCCCCGCTCCATGTTTCCGTCCGGAGGAGGTCGGCCGTGATGTCCGCTATCGGCCGTGGAAATTCGGTGCGCAGCAGGTCCTGCGATCGTCGGCCGACAGCGTCTTCCGGGCTGTAGCCGTAAAGACGGCGCATGCCCGACGACCAATGGGTGATCGTCCCGTCACGGTGACGCACCATGGCCTGGGTCTGTTGGAGGACCCGAAAGTCGGCTTGCGATGGTGCTGTGCCGTCCGGGGGCGCGATCGAGGTCGTCATTGTGGCAGTGTACTATGTCGCCGACCGCGTGCGTAAGAGCACTTCGCGCGGCCTTTCTCATCGTTAAGACAGGGACAAGGCTGACGTCGAGGACGTCATTTTCGCTCGCAGCCGGGGTCACCGTAAAGCCCAGCTCACGGCACATCTTGAGCATGCGGACATTCTCACGCAAGACTTGGCCCTTGATGCGGTGCAGCCCTTCGGCTCGGGCATAGCGGATGATCCAGTCCATCATCCTCCAACCGAGGCCGTGGCCCTGCAGGTCCGAGCGCAGAAGGATCGCGTATTCGCCGCTCTCATAATTGGCGTCGGCATGCAAACGGACCACGCCGAGCAACTGGCCCGTCGCTCTCCGAAATCGCCGCGAACGCCATGGCGCGCGCATAGTCGAGCTGGGTCAGCCGCGCAATGAAGGCATGACTGAATTCCTTGACCGGCGCAAAGAACCGCAAGCGCAGATCGTCTGGCGAAATCTTGCGGAAGAATTCTTGATACAACAGCTCGTCCTGCGGCCGGATCGGCCGGATCAAGACGTCTCCAATTCCCTCGATGGTCACGTGCTGCTCCCAGCCGCTGGGGTACGGCCGGATCGCGAATCGAGGGTGGCCTCGCGCCTTGATCGATTCCGGGAGCGCCGCGACTGCGACGCGTGCGTCGAGGGCGAGCACACCGGTTTCGTCTGCAAGCAGCGGATTGATATCGAGCTCGCGTGACTTCCGGAATATCGGCCGCCAGCTGCGCAAGCTTGACCAGCGTGAGCGCGACCTCGTCCGGTTTCACCGCCGGAACGTTGCGATAGGCGGCTAGGATCCGCGAGACGCGGGTGCGGGCGATCAAACTCGCGCGCCAGATTGAGATCCAGTGGCGGCAGCGCCAAGGCCTTGTCGTCGATGACTTCGACTGCGGTGCCGCCGCGTCCGAAGACAATGATCGGACCAAAGGTGGGATCGTCCGCGATGCCGGTGATCAATTCGCGCGCCTGCGGCCGCAGGATCATCGGCTGCACGGTGACACCGGAAATACGCGCTTGAGGCGCTGCCCGTGCCCGCGTTGCCGATGACCTGCTCGGTGGCGTTCCGGACAGCCGCGCTGCTGGTGAGGTTCAGGCGTACGCCGTCCACGTCGGATTTGTGAACGATGTCGCGGGAATGGATCTTCACGACTACCGCGTCGCCACGCGACAGGAAGGGCGCGGCGGCGGCCTCGGCTTCGTCTGCGTTGGCTGCCAGCGAGATCGGCACGACCGGGATCGCATAGCATCGCATCAGCTCAGCCGCCTCAATCGGGTCGAGCCAGCGGCGCCCGTCCGCAATCGCTTGCATGACCAGGCGCCGGGCGGTCGCGACGTCGGGCGCGAAGTCGCGCGGCAGGCTCGGCGGCGTTTCCATTAAGGTGCGGGCCACCTCGTCGTGCCGGACCAGATGCATGAAACCCCGGATCGCGTCAGTTTCGGTCGGATAGCTCGGGATGCCGGCGCGATCGAAAATGTCCGCGACCCTCGACTTATTTCCAACCCAGGTCGCGAGGATGGGTTTGGGACGCAGCCAGTCTTGCTGGTGCGCGCACGCGATGGTCCCCACGGTTTGGGCAATGTCGATCGCCGATGCCAGGGCGGTTTCGACATTCATGACCAGAACCGCATCGATGGCGCTGTCACCGAGCAGCGCCTCAAGCGCGTGTCCGTATCGGGCAGGATCGGCGTCGCCGATGATGTCGACCGGATTGGAACGCGACCACGTTGGCGGCAGCACCGCGTCGAGGCGCTTTAGCGTGTCGGCAGACAACTCGGCCGGCGATCCGCCGACGTCGATCAGCCGGTCGATCGCCAAGACGCCGATGCCACCGCCATTTGTCAGGATGGCAAGGCGGCGGCCGACGGGTCCTTTCAGTCGACCGAGCGTTTCAGCCGCATTGAAAAGTTCGCCGAGATCCATGACCCGCAACAGCCCGGCGCGGCGGAAGGCGGCGTCGTAGACGTCGTCGGTACCGGCGAGCGCGCCCGTGTGCGTTGCGGCGGCTCGGGCGGCTTCCGCATGGCGGCCGGCCTTGATGACGATCACCGGCTTGACGCGTGCTGCGGCGCGCGCCGCCGACATGAACTTGTGCGCGTTCTTGATCGACTCGATGTAGAGCAGGATCGCGCGCGTGTGAGGATCGAGCGCGAAATAGTCGAGCAGGTCGCCGAAGTCGACGTCGATCTGGTCGCCGATCGACACGACCGCGGAAAAGCCGGCGGAGCGACCGGCGGCCCAGTCGACCATGCCGGCGGCGATGGCGCCCGATTGCGAAATCAGGGCGAGGTCGCCGGCAGGCGGCATGCGTGCCGCGAAGCTGGCGTTGAGGCCGACGCGTGGCACCATGATGCCAAGGCAGTTCGGGCCAACCAGGCGCAAGCCTTTCGCCCGGGCGGTTTGCTCGCAGGTCGCCGCCAACGAGCCGGCGCCGCGCCCCAAACCGGCGGTGATGATCACCGCGGACGCGGCGCCACGCTCGGCCGCGGATGCGACGATGGATGGCACCGCCGCCGCCGGCGCGGCGATGATGACCAGATCGGGCGGCGCAGCCAACGCGTCCAGGCCGGGGACGGTCGCGGTACCGTCAATGTCCGCGTAGCGCGGGTTGATGATCTGGATATCGCCGGCAAATCCGCTTGCCTTCAGATTCTTGAGGATCGCACGGCCGACCGAATGCTCGCGCGGACTCGCCCCGACCAAAGCAATCGAGCGCGGAGATAACAGGCGATCGAGACGGTAGGTCGACATCAGCAAGTCATAAGCGCATGGCCAAGCGGGGTCGAGGTATGGTCATAAGCTTGTTTGTATTGCCGATCCATGTCGCAGGTGGCGTCATTTGAGCTTTTGACCTGTCTCAATGCGCCGGCTTGGTCTTCGCTCCAACGCTGCGATGCGTTCAACCGTTCAGCGCGGGAGGGGTTCATGTCGGTGGCAAATCAAGCGCCGGTCGCGGCGACCAAATCGGCAGCGGCGAGGCAGCCTGGATGGTTGATCAGCAATGCCGGCTTGCTGGCGGCGATCGCGGTGCTGATTTTCGTCCTCCTGCTGCCGACTCCGGAAGGTCTGCCGGTCGCCGGCCACCGCATGCTGGCGATTCTGGGCTTCGCGGTCATCATCTGGATGACGGAAGCGCTCGACTATGCGGTGTCGGCGGTGGTGATCGCCGCGCTGATGGCGTTCTTGCTCGGGATTTCGCCGAATCCCGCCAATCCCAAGGCGCTGATGGGCACGAGCGCGGGCCTTGGCCTGGCGTTCAGCGGTTTCGCCAACACCGCGCTGGCGCTGGTCGCGGCGGCGCTGTTCCTGGCTGCGGCGATGACCACGACCGGTCTCGACCGCCGCATCGCCCTGGTCATTCTGGCGCGGGTCGGCACTGACACCCGCCACGTCATTGCCGGCTCCATGCTGGTCGGGATCGTGCTGGCCTTCCTGGTGCCGTCGACCACCGCGCGGGTGTCCTGCCTGGTGCCGATCATGCTCGGCATCATTGCGGCGTTCGGCGTGGACAAGAAGGGCGCCTTTGCGGGCATGTTGATGATCACCACCACGCAGACCGCGAGCATCTGGAACGTGGGGATCAAGACCGCCGCGGCGCAGAACATGGTGGCGGTCGGGTTCATCGAGAAGATGCTGCAGACGACGATCACCTGGCTCGATTGGCTGATCGCGGCGGCGCCGTTTGCGATCCTGATGACGATCGCGCTCTACTTTGTCATGTTCCGCATGATGCCACCCGAGGTCAAAGACGTCGCGGGCGGGCGCGAAGCGATCCGCAAGGCGCTCGCCGACCTCGGGCCGATGACGGCCAAAGAGGCAAAACTGCTCGCGATCTCGCTCACGCTACTCGGGTTCTGGTCGACCGAAGGCGTCCTGCATCGGTTCGACACCTCATCGACGACCATTGCGGCGGTGGCGTTGATGTTCATGCCCGGGATCGGCGTGATGACCTGGAAGCAGGCGCAGCCGAACATCCCGTGGGGAACCATCGTCCTGTTCGGCATCGGCATCAGCCTCGGCACCGCTCTGCTGCAAACCAAAGGGGCGGTGTGGTTGGCCGACTTGGCCGTCGCTGCAATTCGGGCTGAAGAACGCGACGGCGCTGTTCATCCTCGCGGTGATGAGCAGCTTCCTGATCGTCATTCACCTGGGCTTTGCCAGTGCGACGGCGCTGGCCTCGGCGATGATCCCGATCGTGATCGCAGTGTTGCAGAGCGTTGCCACGCCTGGCATCAATGTGGTCGGCATGACGCTGATCCTGCAGTTCGTCGTGAGCTTCGGATTCATCCTGGTGGTGAACGCCCCGCAAAACATGGTCGCCTACGGAACCGAGACCTTCGAAGCGCGCAAGTTCGTGCAAATTGGTCTGGTCCTGACGGTCATCGCGTTTGCACTGGTGATGCTGCTCGGGGCGACTTACTGGCGGTGGCTCGGCTATGTCTGAGGGTGGCGGCGAACCGCTGGAACATGGACACTCGCACGAGGAGATCCGACAGCGGCTCGGCTCCGATCACCGGCTGAGCTATCTGCGCGACTGGGTCTATGGCGGCATCGACGGGGTCGTCACCACGTTTGCGGTTGCGGCCGGTGTCGCGGGCGCCAACCTGTCGCCCCAGGTCGTGTTGATCCTCGGGGTTGCCAATCTCTTGGCAGACGGGTTCTCGATGGCGGTTGCCAACTATTCCGGCACCAAGACCGAACACGAGCAATACGCGCGGCTGCTGGCGATCGAGCACAAGCATATTGGCGCCGTACCGGAGGGCGAACGGGAGGAGATCCGTCAAATCTTCGCCCGCAAGGGATTCGACGGCGAGATACTGGAGCGTGCGGTCGATGTCATTTGCGCCGATCGTGATCGATGGGCGCAAACCATGGTCCTGGAGGAGTACGGCCTTGCGCCCTTGATGCGGTCGCCGACGAAGGCGGGAATCTGCACGTTTGTCTCGTTCGCGTTGTTTGGGTCGGTGCCCTTGATTCCCTACCTGCTCGGCGGCGGCCTGATGTTGTCCGCGATCGCGACCTCGGCGGCGTTCTTGTTGATCGGGTCGCTCAAGAGCCGATGGACGTTCCGGTCGGCGTGGCATTCCGCCCTGGAAACGCTTGTCATCGGCGGCATCGCCGCTATCATCGCGTTCGCAGCGGGGCATTTTCTGGCGAGGTTCCTGTCCTGATTTGCAGGCGCGATCACGTTAAACGACGGAGTATTTGACGCTGATCAATGACGAAAGGCCCGTATTTCATAGTGTTAATGCGTAATCCGCGCCAGAGCGGATAAACGATAACGAGGCAGTGATGACGTATTCAACGGTGATGGTGCACCTTGATCTCTACCAATCGAATGATGCGCGGCTGCGCATTGCTGCGGAGTATGCCGAGCAATTCAACGCGAAGCTGACAGGGATTGCCGGCTGTCAGCCTCAACCGGCGGTCTATGCCGACGGGTCGTTTGCGCATGGTCTGGTCGAGAGGCTGCGGGCGGAAGCGGAAGAGAAGCTCAACGCGCTGCAGCAGCAGTTCAAGTCGGCGTGCCAAACCCGCATCAAGGACGTGGAATGGCGCTCGGCGTTTGTGTCGCCGGTTGATTTCGTTGCGCACGAGGCCCGGTCGGCCGATCTCGTGATCACCGGTGCCGATGAAGGCGGTGCGCTGACCGACCCGATGTGGCGGCTCGATCCGAGCGAACTGGTCATGAAGCTCGGCCGCCCGATGCTGGTGGTTCCGTCCCAAGTCGATCACTTGAATCTCGCGAGCATCCTGGTCGGATGGAAAGATACCCGGGAGTCACGGCGGGCCATCGTCGACGCCCTGCCGTTGCTGAGGAAGGCCAAGGACGTGACCGTGCTGGAGGTCATCGAAGACGACGATGATCGCGCCGGCGCCAGCCATCGCGTGGCGGATGTCTCGGCGTGGCTCGGCCGCCATGGCATTGGGTCCGGCCATCGCGTGCCCAAGCTGCGGGGTAACGCCGCCGAGCAGCTCGCCAGCCAGGCGAGTGAAATCGGTGCCGGGATCATCGTGGCGGGGGCCTACGGCCACACCCGGCTGCGGGAATGGGTGTTCGGTGGGGTGACCAACGACTTGATCCGCCAGCCCAAGCACTGCGCCTTCCTATCTCATTGATTTCAAATTGAAATATTCGGCCGAGGCCGGAGCCGGGGGTCGCCAGCGCCCCCCGGCGCGCGACCGCTTGCGCCCCCGACTACGGGATATCCCTTAGGGAGCCGACCTGAATTTTCATTGCCGGCTGGGTGGGTAGGCTGGGTTCACAGATTTCCCGTGGCACCAGGGAGTGAACCATGATCTCGCGCACCCGATTGAGCACCCACGAGCCGGCCGCATTGAAGGCAGGCATGCTGACCGCGCCGGTACCGCTCTTCGACAATACGCAGATCGGCGGCGCGGCCATGACCTTCGAGCGCAACGCCGAAATATACGGAGAGGGCGAGGGCGCCGATTACGTCTACAAGGTTCTGAGTGGCGCGGTGCGCACCTACAAGGTCCTCAGTGATGGCCGTCGCCAGGTGACCGCGTTCTATCTGCCAGGCGACGTGTTTGGCATCGAATCCGATGACGAGCATGCGAGCTCCGCGGAAGCGATCGACAAAGCGGTCATCTTGCTGGTTCGCCGCAACAGCCTGTTCAACATGGCGGAAAACAACGGCGAGGTGGCGCGGCATCTGTGGGAGATCACGGCCGCCGAGCTGAGGCGGTCGCAAAACCATGCGCTGCTGCTGATCAAGACCGCCAAGGAGCGGCTTGCGGCATTTCTCCTGGACATGGCCAAGCGGCTGGCAGGAAAGGGCTGCGTTGAACTTCCGATGTCGCGGCAAGACATTGCCGACTATCTCGGCCTCACCATCGAGACCGTGTCGCGCACGCTGACGTCGCTGTCCGAAGGGTCGACGATCCAGTTTCTGGCATCGCGCCGCATCGTGCTGCGGAACCCCTCGGAACTCGACGAGTTGAACGCGTGAGTGCGTTGCTCACGCTTGAAAGGAGTGCGGTCATGAAGGCTGGCGATATCATGACGCAGAGCACGGTCAGCGTCGAACCCGACGATTCTCTTGCTTACGCCGTCGAGCAGATGCTCAAGCGCCGCATCAGCGGTCTTCCGGTTGTCGATCGCACGGGCGCGCTGGTTGGAATCTTGACCGAGGGCGACCTGTTGCGGCGCGTCGAGCTCGGCACCCAGAAACGGCGCCCGCGATGGATCGAATTCCTGATGGGGCCGGGACGGCTGGCCTCGGAATATGTCAGTGCGGCCGGGCGGAAAGTCCACGAGGTCATGACCACGCCGGTGCATACCATTGCGGAAGACACGCCGCTCACTGACGTGGTCAAGATCATGGAGTCTCGACAGATCAAGCGGATGCCTGTGGTCCGCGACGGTATGGTGGTCGGGATTGTCAGCCGCGCCAATCTGCTGCGGGCGCTGGTCACGATCGGCCGCGACACCAAACCGGCCGACGTCAGCGACGCGTCCGTCCGTCAGCAGCTGTTGGCGGAATTGGCCAAACAGAGTTGGGCGCCGGTCGCGCTGGTGGATGTCATTGTTCACAATGGCGTCGTGCATCTCTGGGGCACCTTGACGGAGGAGCGGCAGCGTCAAGGCATCCGCGTGCTCGCGGAAAATACGCCGGGTGTGAAGCGCGTCGAGGATCACTTGGTCTGGATTGAGCCGATCTCGGGCATCGTCATGCCTGCGACGGGCGACTTCAAAGCGATCGGCCAGGTGAGCTGAGAAGTCCGGCGGATATGCGAGTGGGTTCGCGCGAGGGGACGAGCCCGCGCTCGTCATTCCAGCGTTTTAAGGAATGCGAGGAAGTCGCTGATCTGATCGGTCTCGAATTGGAACTCGGGCATGGTTGGATGGCCGGTCGTGATGCCTTCCGCCATTGCCTCTTCGAGATTCTCCACCGGATACTTTTTGTGCAAGGTGCGGAACGGTGGCGCGATGGCCAACGGGCTTGCCGTCACCCGGTCGATCGAGTGGCAGCGTGCGCAATTCGCGCGCGCGATGGTGAGCCCGCGTTGCGCAGCCGGTTCGAGCCCCTGTGCCATCGCCGAGGTGCTCAGTAGCGCGAGCAGTGCGCATTGAACGAACCATCGCATTCGCAGTCTCCCCTGAACAATTCCTGTTATCATCTTTCGTCTCGCCTTGTACGGCCTTGACTGAAATCAACTGCGCCGCGTCTAAGATTGAAATAAGGCGATTCGGTCCGCCCAATGCCAATGCTGCAGTGCCGTTGATCTGGGTCAACGCGACCGTCATCGCCCGGTGGTGATTACAATCCGGAGCGCGGCGGGTTCCGCGATTCGCATCGACTGGGAACAGCGCACATGAGCACGGCGGCGACAAAATCCATGAGCTTGGGCGAGGGGGGCAGCGCGATTGCCCTCGTGGGGCTTGCCTTTCTTGCATTGCTCGTACTGGCCAAGGCGCATACCCCAGAATACGCCTTGCATGCCTTTTTCTTCCTTGCTGGCAGTGTCGCCGCGGTCTTCGCGATCGTGAGTCGGTACTACGACCGGCCGGCCAGCTTGCCGCCTTTGGAGCTCAACGGCCGCCCCAACTACAACTTCGGTCCGGTCAAGTTCGCGACCGTGGCGGCGATGGTCTGGGGCATCGCCGGCTTTGCTGTCGGACTGCTGGCGGCGCTCAGCTCGCCTTCCCGGTGCTGAATTTCGATCTGCCCTGGCTGTCGTTCGGGCGCATCCGGCCGCTGCACACGTCGGCCGTGATCTTTGCCTTCGGCGGCAATGTTTTGATCGCAACGTCGTTCTATGTCGTACAGCGGACGTGCCGGGCCCGCCTCGCGGGCGACATCGCGCCGTGGTTCGTCGTGCTCGGCTACAACTTCTTCATCCTCGTCGCCGGCACCGGATATCTGCTCGGGATCACGCAGTCGAAGGAGTATGCCGAACCGGAGTGGTACGCCGATCTCTGGCTGACGGTCGTGTGGGTCGTCTACCTGCTGGTCTATCTCGGCACGATCATGCGCCGGACCGAGCCGCATATCTATGTGGCGAACTGGTTCTATCTCGCGTTCATCGTGACGATCGCGGTTCTGCACCTCGGCAACAATGCCTCCATTCCGGTCTCGCTGTACTCGCCGAAGTCCTACATCGTCTGGGCCGGCGTGCAGGACGCGATGGTGCAGTGGTGGTACGGGCACAATGCGGTCGGCTTCTTCCTCACGGCCGGCTTCCTCGGCATCATGTACTACTTCGTGCCGAAGCGGGCGGAGCGGCCGATCTACTCCTACCGGCTGTCGATCATCCACTTCTGGGCCCTGATCTTCCTCTACATCTGGGCGGGGCCGCATCATCTTCACTACACCGCGCTGCCGGACTGGGCGCAGACGCTCGGCATGACGTTCTCGATCATCCTGTGGATGCCGTCCTGGGGCGGCATGATCAACGGACTGATGACGCTGTCGGGCGCGTGGGACAAGCTGCGCACCGATCCGGTGCTCCGCATGCTGGTGGTGTCGGTCGCCTTTTACGGCATGTCGACGTTCGAAGGCCCCTTGATGTCGATCAGGGCGGTCAACTCGCTCAGCCACTATACGGATTGGACCATCGGGCACGTGCATTCCGGCGCGCTCGGCTGGGTCGGCTATGTTTCGTTCGGGGCGATCTATTGCCTGGTGCCGTGGCTGTGGAATCGTGAGCAGCTCTACTCGCTCAAGCTCGTCAACTGGCACTTCTGGATCTCGAGCCTCGGCATCGTCCTCTACATTTCGGCGATGTGGGTGTCGGGCATCCTGCAAGGCTTGATGTGGCGCGCCTATACCCAGCTCGGCTTCCTCGAATACTCGTTCATCGAGACTGTCGAAGCGATGCACCCGTTCTACGTGATCCGCGCGATCGGCGGGGCGCTGTTCCTGGTCGGCGCGCTGATCATGGTCTTCAATCTCTGGCGCACGGTCTATCCGCGTGAGGCCGCGACAGCGGCCGCACGTGCGGTGACGGCGGCCGCGTGAGGAGGGAACGATGTCGCTCTGGCAAAAACACGCCATCTTCGAAAAGAACTCGATCTTCCTTCTGATTGGAATCCTGGTCGTCATCGCGATCGGCGGGATCGTCGAGATCGCCCCGCTGTTCTACTTGAAGAACACGATCGAAGCCGTCGACGGGGTGCGCCCCTATACGCCGCTGGAGCTTGCCGGCCGCAACATCTATGTGCGCGAGGGCTGTTACAACTGCCATTCACAGATGGTGCGGACGCTGCGCGACGAGGTCGAGCGCTATGGCCATTTCTCGCTCGCAGCCGAAAGCATGTATGACCGGCCGTTCCAGTGGGGCTCCAAACGCACCGGGCCTGATCTTGCGCGCGTCGGCGGCAAATATTCGGACGACTGGCACCGCGACCATCTCAACCGGCCGACCTCGGTCGTTCCGGGCTCGATCATGCCGGCCTATCCGTGGCTGGTCCGGACCGAGCTCGACTATCAACACATCGCCAGCGACCTCAAGGTGCAGGCGGCGCTCGGAGTACCTTATTCGGCCGGCATGATCGAGCATGCGGTCAACGATGTGCGGGCGCAGGCGTCAAGCGATCCCAGCGATGCCGCCGATCTCGTTGAACGTTACAAGAAAGTGCTTGCCCGCGACTTCGACGGAAATCCTGGGCGCCTGAGCGAAGCCGATGCGCTGATCGCCTACCTGCAGGTGTTGGGTACGATGGTCGATTTTCGGCTCTACAACAACCGAGCAAACATCCGCTGAGGTCGCGCATGGACACATCTTATCGTTTCGTAGCGGAGTTCGCCCAAACCTGGGGGCTCCTCTATTTCGTCGCGGTGTTTACTGTCGTGTTGGCCTATGCGCTTTGGCCGTCGCGTCAGCGGCAGTTTGACGAAGCGGCTCGTATGCCCCTGCGCGAGGACTAAGCATGACTCACGAACGCGACATCGACCAAGTGACAGGTACGGCGACCACGGGTCACGAGTGGGACGGCATTCGCGAGCTCAACACGCCGCTGCCGCGCTGGTGGCTCTGGACGTTTTACATCACGATCATCTGGTCGATCGGATACTGGATTGCCTATCCGGCATGGCCGCTGGTCTCGTCTTATACGGTCGGTGTGCTGAATTGGAGTTCCCGCGAAGCCGTGATGGCCGATCTGGATGCGCTGCGGGCGCAGCGCGGTCCATTGGCTGAACGGCTGGGCAAGGCGTCGTTGCAGGAGATCGTCGCGGACGACAATCTGTCCCAGTTTGCGCGCGCGCAGGGACGGCCGGCCTTTATGGAAAATTGCGCACCGTGCCACGGCACGGGCGGCGGCGGCGCCAAGGGCTATCCGAATCTCCTCGATGACGAATGGATCTGGGGTGGGCGGCTGGAGGATATCGCGCTGAGCATCCGTGATGGCGTACGCACGCCGCAGAGCAAGGACCGCATGGGCAATATGCCGGCATTCGGCCGCGACGGCACGCTCAAGCGCCCGGACATCGAAGATGTGACGGATTACGTGCGTTCGCTCGCGAGGTTGGAGACGGGCAAGGACGCCAATCTGGCGAACGGCAAGCGCGTGTTCGCCGAGACCTGCGCGACCTGCCACGGCCCGGATGGCCGGGGCCGCCGCGAGATCGGCGCGCTGAATCTGACGGACGCGATCTGGCTGTATGGTTCGGATCGCGCGTCGATCATCGACGGCTTGATGGAATGGGCGCGGCGGCGTGATGCCGGCCTGGGCCGGTCGGCTCGATGAAACCACAATCAAGGCGCTGACTGTCTATGTCCACACACTCGGTGGTGGAGTGAGGTGACCGATGGCACTCACCGCCGCGGATAAGCAGCGGGGGCCAAAAGGCGCGGGTTCCGAGCCTGCGGTCGTCGAGGCCGGGGCGGCGGTCGTGCCGCGCAATGCTGCGCCGCCTGACGATGAGTTCGATGCGGAGCCGCTCTATGCGGCGCGGCGCAAGATTTATCCGCAAAAGGTGCACGGCACGTTCCGGCGGATCAAATGGGCCGTCCTGATCGTCACGCTCGGCATCTACTATCTGCTGCCGTTCGTGCGCTGGGATCGCGGGCCGAACGCGCCGGGCCAGGCGGTTCTGATCGATTTTCCCAACCGCCGGTTTTATTTTTTCTTCGTCGAGATCTGGCCGCAGGAAATCTACTACCTGACCGGGCTTCTGATCCTCGCCGCGATGGCGTTGTTCCTGATGAACGCGGTCGCGGGTCGCGTCTGGTGCGGCTATCTGTGCCCGCAAACGGTCTGGACCGATCTGTTCTGCGCCATCGAGCGCTGGGTGGAGGGTGACCGCCGCGAACACATGATGCGCGAGCGCGGGCCGTGGACCGCGGACCGCATCGCCCGGTCCGGGCTCAAGCATTTCCTCTGGCTGATGGTGGCGTGGTGGACCGGCGGCGCGTGGGTGCTCTACTTCGCCGACGCTCCGACGTTGGTCAAAGATCTGGCAACCTTCCAGGCGCCGTTCATCGCCTATCTGTGGATCGGCATCCTGACTGCTACGACCTATGCGCTGGCCGGGCACATGCGCGAACAAGTGTGCACGTATATGTGTCCGTGGCCGCGCATCCAGGCGGCGCTGACCGACGAGCACGCGCTCAACGTGACCTATCGGTATGATCGCGGCGAGCCGCGCGGCTCGATCAAGAAGAACGCCGCTCTGCGCGAGCAGGGCTTGCCGGCGGGAGACTGCATCGACTGTCATCAGTGTGTCTATGTATGCCCGACCGGCGTCGATATCCGGCAGGGCGCCAATCTCGGCTGCATCCAATGCGGCCTGTGCATCGATGCCTGCGATACCGTCATGGCGAAGGTCGGCCAGCCGCTGCGTCTGATCGCCTATGATACCGATCTCAACATCAAGCATCGGCAAGAAGGCAAGCCGTCGGAAATCCGCATCGTCCGGGCGCGCACGGTGCTCTACGCCGTGCTGATCGCGGTGGTCGGCGTCGTCATGCTGTATGCGCTGGCGACCCGGACCACCGAATCCGTCAGCGTCATTCACGATCGCAACCCCGCTTATGTGCGGTTGTCGGATGGCTCGTTGCGAAACGGCTACATCATCCGCATCGTCAACAAGCAGCTCGTCGCACGCGAGTTTGCGCTCGACATCGTTGGGCTGCCAAAGGCCAGCTATGAATTCGTCGGCGTGCCGGGTAGCGCAGACGGCCGGCGGTTGGTCGATGTCGGACCGGATCAGACCCGCGAAGTGCGCGTGCTTGTGGTCAGCGCCGGTGCCGCATTGCCGCATTCCACCAAGATCACGTTCCGCATCACCGACGTCGCCAGTGGCCTTGAGGCGCAGGCCACCAATTATTTCAGCGCACCCTGAGCAGGAGAGCGACGATCATGACCAATCCTGGCCATAAGGAGTTGACGGGGCGAAAGGTCTTGCTCTGTCTGATCGCTTTCTTTGCGGTTGTCGCCGGCGTCAACGGCATCATGATGACCGCCGCGATCACCACCTTCGGCGGGGTCGAGACCACGAGCTCGTATCAGGCGAGTCTTGCGTTCGCGCGCGAAATCTCGGCTGTGCAAGACCAGGACCGGCTGGGTTGGCAGGTCAGCATCCGAACCAGCGGCGGCGCCGCGCCGGGGGTCGAGATCATTGCGCGCGATCGTGTCGATCAACCGATTTCCGGTTTGCAAATGTCCGGCCGGTTGGCGCATCCGATGGACCGGCGGCTGGACCGGCCTCTGGCGCTTCGTGAGCTCGGGCCCGGCGTGTTCCGTGCCGATGCCGCGCAGGCGGCCGGACAGTGGGACTTGGTGATCGAGCTGTCGCAGGGCGGGGTTCCGAAATTCCGCTCGCGCAACCGCTTGACGCTGCGGTGAGGTCGACATGACGCAAGTAACCGACCTCTCGATGTTCGTGCGCCACGAGGGATCTTTCGCGCAGATGACGCTCGCTGTTGAAGGCGTTGGTTGCGCGGGTTGCATCCGCAAGATCGAGAACGGGCTCAAGCAGGTGCCCGGCATCGTCGACGCGCGCGTCAATTTCACCAACCGCCGGCTGGCGGTGCAATGGCGCGCCGGGGCGATCGAAGCCAGCGGCGTCGTCGACGCGCTGCAACGCATCGGCTATCGCAGCCATCCGTTCCAGGCTGCCGGCGTGGAAGCCGCCGAAACGGCACACGGCAACTGGCTGCTTCGGTGCCTGGCGGTGGCGGGCTTCTCCGCCATGAACATCATGCTGCTGTCGGTGTCGGTGTGGTCCGGAAACATCAGCGACATCACCCAGGAAACGCGCGACCTGTTCCACTGGTTGTCGGCGTTGATCGCGTTGCCGGCCGCGGCCTATGCCGGCCAGCCGTTTTTCCGGAGCGCGTGGCGGGCGTTGCGGGTACGCCAGGTCAATATGGACGTGCCGATTTCGCTCGGCGTCATCCTCGCGCTGGGCCTGTCGCTGTTCGAAACCGCCAACCATGCGCAGCATGCCTATTTCGATTCCGCCGTGATGCTGCTGTTCTTCCTGCTGTGCGGGCGCTATCTCGACCATGCCATGCGCCAGCGCACCCGCGCGGTGGCGGGAAATCTCGCCGCCTTGAAGGCCGAGTTGGCGCATCGTTTCGACGGCAGCGAGGTGGTGGTGGTGCCGGCGGCGGCGTTGCGGCCCGGCGACCGCATCCTGGTGCGGCCGGGCGATCGCGTTCCGGCCGACGGCGTCGTGATCAACGGTACCTCGGAGATCGACGAAAGCCTGGTGACCGGTGAAACGCTCAGACGCGCCGTCAACGCGGGCGCCACCGTCTATGCCGGCAGCGTGAACTTCTCCGGCGCCTTGACCCTCACCGTGACCGCGGCCGGCCGCGCGACGTTGATTGACGAGATCGAAACCCTGTTGGAGCGGGCAATCGCGGCCAAGTCGCGCTATGTCCGGTTGGCTGACCGGGCGGCGCGGCTCTACGCGCCGGTGGTTCACACCGCCGCGGCGCTGACCGCAGCAGGGTGGCTGATCGCCGGAGCATCGGCGCACGACGCGATCGTCACCGCCATTTCCGTGCTGATCATCACCTGTCCGTGCGCGCTCGCGCTTGCGATCCCGGCAGTTCAGGTGGTGGCATCCGGTGCGCTGTTCCGCGCCGGCCTGATCGTCGGCTCGGGCGATGCCATCGAGCGGATCGCCGAAGCCGATGTGGTGATCTTCGACAAGACCGGCACACTGACCATGCCGGAGCCCTGCGTCCTGAATCGCGCGGAGGTGCCCGCGGACGTGCTGGAATGTGCGGCACGCCTGGCGCTGTCGAGCCGCCATCCGCTGGCTGCCGCGGTGGCTCGCGAAGTCGCGGCGGCGATGCCGTTCGAAGGCGCTGCCGAGGAGCCGGGGCAGGGCGTGCGCGCCATCGTCGACGGGACCGAGGCGAGGCTCGGCAGCCCTGCGTTCTGCGGCGTTGACGGCGCCGAAGCGTTGCGCAGTCGCGACCCGGCATCGTCGTTCATTGCGTTTAGTCATGCCGATCGTCGTGCGGTGTTCGCCGTCAGCCAGACGTTGCGCCCGGATGCGATTGCGGTCGCGAACGAGCTGAGGGCGATGGGGTTGGAGCTGACGATCCTGTCGGGCGACCGCGCGGAAGCGGTCGCTCCTGTTGCGGCGGCGCTTGGGATTTCGTCATGGCGCGCCGGTTTGAAGCCCGCCGAAAAGATCGCATTCATCGAGGGCTTGAAGCAGCAGGACCGCCGCGTGCTGATGGTCGGCGACGGACTCAACGACGCGCCCGCGCTGGCGGCGGCGTATGCCTCGATCTCGCCGATCAGCGCCGCCCACGTAACGCAGGCGCAAGCCGATGCCGTGTTCATGGGTGACCGGCTGCGCCCGGTGCGCGATGCGATTGCCATCGCGCGCATCGCCCGCCGCCTGATGCGGCAGAATCTGGTGCTGGCTGCGGCGTATAACGCCGTCGCCGTTCCGATTGCGGTGGCCGGCCTGGTGACGCCGCTGATCGCGGCGGTGGCGATGTCAGGGTCGTCGATCCTGGTGACGCTCAACGCCTTGCGGGCGCGGTTGCGGTCGTCGCGGCACGACAGTGCCCTGGAGTCGCGGACCTCGTCTCAGGAGATACAGCCGACATGAACGTGCTGGTTTACCTCGTCCCGATTGCGCTGGGTCTCGGGTTGACCGGGCTCGCGGCGTTTCTGTGGTCGCTGCGCTCCGGTCAATACGACGACCTGGAGGGCGCCTCGCTGCGGGCGCTCATGGACGACGACATCGGGCAATAATCCAACGGACTCTTCGGCGCGGCCCAACGCTTTGCTATACCGGTCTCCCGGACCAGCGCGCGATCAAGCCATCAACCGAAACGATGCCAGGGCCGCGCGTCAGCAGGAACACCAGAATTGAGGCCCACAGCAGGTGCTCGGGCCACGCCTGCGGATACACCAGGACCTGGATGACCAAGACCATGCCGAGCAGCGGGAGGGTCGCGAGGCGGGTTGCCAAGCCGACAATCAACAACACTGAGAAGGTCAGCTCGTTGAAGGTTGCCAGCACCGCCCCAAGCCACGGACTGATCACCGGCAATTTGTATTCGTCCTCGAACAGCTTGATCGCGAACTCCCAGGAGTTGATTTTCAGCAGCCCCGACTTGAGGAAGACTGTACCGACGGCAACGCGCATCGCCAGCTGAATGAGGGCGAGAGGAAATCGCTCCAGATGGGTGCAGATCGTGCGATAGCGTTCCACCATGCTGTCGCTACCATCTTGCGTGCGCACCATCACGTTCATTGCGAGGCCTCCTTGGCGAGCGCGACGGCGGTGACCAGGCCGGACGAGAACAGTCTCGAAAACGCCGCGGCGATATCGCAGGTGGCGTCGACCGCAATGGCGGCCTGAGCCGCTTTGCCGACCGTGGCGCCTTCTGCGATTGACGTACGAAAGGCAAAATCGTGCGGCGGCAGCCGTGACAAGTTGAAGGCGCCGCGCGATCCTCGCAGTTCCAGCCGACATTCTGTGCTGGTCAGGGCGAAGGAGTTGGGCGCGGCGTCCGACAGGAACACCTTCATCAAGTCGTCGATCGGCCAGTCGGATCTTAGATAACGCAGGCCCGGTTGGAGTTGGAGCGTCAGGTCCGGCAATTGATCGCTGTCGAGCGAAGCCAGATCGCCCAGCGCGATGGCGGGCTCTTCGAGGGCCACCGCAATCTGGCCGAGATGCCATTCCAACTCGCTGAAACTGCGGACGTAAGGAAACCCTGCCGCCTCCGGCAGAATTGATAGGAATGTCGGAAAGCTTTCGCCATATTCTGCGATGCAGGGCGCGGTCGGCGGATGTGCGCGGGCAAACGGCAGCGCGGCATCCGTCAGCAAGGGCGTCCCCACCAGCCAGGCGGTGGCCGGAAATTTCTGAAGCAAGGCGTTGACGAGACTGGTCTCATAGTGGCGTCGATGAATGGTGAGGCGCCGGTCTGGCGCGCCGTGTCCCGAAAGCAAGGATACGAGATCCGGGGCGTCGCTGCCGGTGATCGCAGATCGCAACTGCGACTGGAGTTCAACCAGCGACGGCAAGGCACAGCTCCTCCGTGGCGACAGCGGCGGTGATCGTGTCGGCGCGTCTCGCCTCCGCGATCAGCGATGACAGTGCCGGTATGTCGTTGTCGCGTTCGATCAGGGTCGGGATCGGCCCGAAGCGCCTTAGCGCGTGGGCGTACAGCGCCCAGGCTGAGTTGCTCACGGCCGTGTCGTGCGTGTCGATCAGGACGGTTCGGCCGGGACCGGCGTCGTCCTCCTCGACGCGAAACCCGCCGAGGTGCAGTTCGGCAATCGCATCGATCGGTAGATCGGCAATGTAACACTCGGGATCGAAGCCCATATTGTGGGCGCTGAGATAGATGTTGCTGACGTCGCAGAGCAGGCCGCACCCGGTCCTGGCCACAAGCTCATTGAGAAATGCGACTTCGGACATCGTCGAATGTGTGAATCCGACATAGCTGGAAGGATTTTCGATGAGGAACCGACGCCCGAGCGCGTCCTGAACTTCGCCGATGTGGGCCGCCAGGACGTCCAGCGACTCGTCATTATAGGGAAGCGGCAACAGATCGTTGAGATAGGCGCCGGCATGCGTCGACCATGCGAGGTGCCCGGAGACCAGGAACGGATCGATCCGGTCGACGAGGGAGCACACGCGCTTCAGATGTGCGCGGTCGATGCCCGTGGCGCTCCCGACCGAGACGCCCACGGTGTGAACCGAAATCGGATAATGCTCTGCGACGCGTCGAGCAGCTCGGCGGCGTGGGGATTGGCAAGAAAGTTTTCCGGATGAATTTCAAACCAAGGGACGGCCGGACGGTCAGCCACGACTTCAGCGAGGTGCGGGAGCCGTAGCCCGACCCCCGTGCAACAAGGCGTTTTGTGCGCCAAAACCATGGCTGCCGTTCGGTGCGGGCTTAAGACTTGGGTTTCAAGCTGGCGCCAACAATGCGTTCGCAATAGCCGGCGGGCACGAAGACCCATGCGCGCGGATCGGCGTTGGCTCGCGACGTTCCAGCGCAGGAGTTGTTGCCGGTGGAGGCGCAATCGTTTTGGCCTGCACGCGCCAGTCCGTAGCACTTTTCGGCTTTGAAGGACGGGGTCGGCGCCGGGCCTTGGGCCATCAAGGCGGTCGGGGCAAAGACCGCTGCCGCCAGCGCCGATGCAATGATCACACGGTTGCTCATGTTCAGAATCCTCCGCTCGATAGAGCGCGCTCGATGATGATGGAGCTGGAGAGAGCCAGCCCCGGCAAGCCGCGCCGGCTTGCTGGCATAGTCTTCTTCCGTGGCGCTCCGAAGGTTACGCGCGCCGCGATTTCTCTTTCAGTTAGAGTCCGCTAGTGACCAGACGGCGGATGCTTGCCGGGTTGGTGTCGCCGGTGGAGCGGCCGACCTCGCTCTTGCCTTTGAAGACGATCAGCGTGCTTTGCTGCGTCACGCGAAGCCGCTTCAAAACGTCTTTTGACGTATCAAAGTCGACTTCGAACACGAGAAGTTTCGGGTTGTCCTTCCGGATGCTTTCCAGGATCGGACGTTGGCGCAGGCAAGTTGGGCACCAGGGCGCGGTCACGTCGATGACGATGGTGCGGCCAGCGGCTTGCGCGATTTCAAACGCCTTCGCGTCGAAGCGGCTGGCAGCTTGCGCGGTCGTTGTGGCAGCCGCAAGCAGAAGGCAAGCTATTGCAACAAAGGCATTCCTGAACTGGATCGATCGCATAGGTGGTCTCCAGGTTGAGGCGGCGAGGTAGAGATATCCCCCGTGCCCATTCGCTGCAGACCTTAAAAAGGTTACACGCGGTCCGCTTTCAGGTGGCTTTCGGAGCACCGAAATCGATCACGATCCAGCGCAAGCCGTTCACGACTTATTGAGTTTGGGGTGACGACCAGACGCGCTACCACAAGGCGGATCGCGATGGCCCACAACAACATCGGGCGCTGCATTTACTATGTCTGTCGTGCGCACCGTCCTCGACGACGATCACCTTGCGGGCTTGATGCGGGCCGCCCAGGGTGGAGATGACCGTGCTTATGCGCAGCTGTTAACCGCGCTGGTGCCTCGTCTGCGCCATCTGATCCGGAGCCGCCGTCGGTTCCTGCAAGTGAGCGATATCGAGGATCTCGTTCAGGATGTTTTACTCTCGCTTCACGCCGTGCGCGCGACCTATGACCCACAACGTCCTTTCATGCCTTGGGTTCAGGCGATTACACACAACCGCATGGCGGACGGCGCCCGCCGGTATGCTCGTCGCAGCGCTAACGAGGTTCAGGTTGAGCAACTGCCCGTAACCTTTGCGGATGGCGGTGCGAATGACAATTTGAACGGCTATGGCGACCCGGAAGCGCTTCGGCATGCGATAGCGTGCCTGCCCAAGGGACAACGCGACGCGATTGAAATGTTGAAACTTCGCGAGTTCTCGCTCAAGGAGACCTCGGCCCGAACGGGCACGAGCATCGGCGCCTTGAAAGTCTCGGTTCACCGCGGCATGGCGGCGCTTCGGAAATCACTGACAAAAGCTCAACCGCAATGACGACCAGCAAGCTGATCGAACAACTGGCCAGTGATCTCAATGCCGGGCAGCCGTTGCCACCGCCGGGGGTTCGAACCGCGCGTTGGCTATCATTGTCGTTGCTGTTCGTCGCGCTGGTGGTCATCGCAGTATCGGTGCGCGCCGATCTGACGCTCAAGCTGTCGGAGCCACGCTTTCTGATCGAGCAGGGAGCAGCGCTGCTGACCGGGATCGCGGCAGCTTATTCGGCGTTTGTATCGACCATCCCTGGCATGAGCCGCAGGCTCGTCCTGCTTCCGTTGCTGCCGCTGGCCGTTTGGCTTGGAACGTTGGGACAGGGTTGCCTGGACGCATGGGTGCGGGTTGGCCCGGAAGGACTGGCGCTTCACCCCGACTGGCTCTGCTTTCCAGCGATCCTGACCGTGGGGTCGCTGCCGGCGGTCGCCATCGTCATGATGTTGCGGCGCGGTGCGCCCCTGTCACCGCATCTGACCGCGGTGCTTGGCGGCCTTGCAGCCGCCGGGCTGGGTGGCTTTGGGCTGCGGATGTTCCATCCGCAGGATGCCAGCGTCATGGTGTTGGTATGGCAAGTGGGAAGCGTCTGATTCTGGCGGCGATCGCGGGATGCATCGGCAACCGTTTGTTCAATTGGAGATCGGTTGCCGCTCGCTCCACCCGGCGGCAGGCCTGATCCCGATCCACCGACGTCGTGAGTCACCTGCAGCGGTCTGTCACGCCGCCTTGGCGAATCCCGCCAGCACCGATGCTTCATAGGCCAACAGCTTCTGAACGCTCGGCCGACTCTTGATCCGTTCGAAGAACGCCTGGCAGTTCGGAAATCCGGTCAGTTCCACGCCAAGCTGCACGCCGCGCCGCAGACACCAGAACACGTGCGCGTCCGGAGCCGTGAAGTGGTCGAAGAAGAATTCGCGGCCGGCCAGAAGGTCGTCGGCGATCTTGTAGTTCTCAAACAGAGCCTCGCGCGCCACCTTCACGATGCTCGCCTCCGAGCCTGGCGCATCGCACACCTTGGGCGGCGAGTTGATCCGCTGCAGGAACGGGTGAATGCCCGATGAACACCATGACATCATCGAAATCGCCTTCAGCTCCTGCCAGGGATCGGACGGCATGAGCTTGGCTTGGGGAAAATTGCGCGCGATCCAAAGCTGGATCGCCGTGCTCTCGGTCAAGGGCTCGCCGTCGATGATCAGCAGCGGCACCTTATGCTTGGGATTGAGCCGCAGATAGTCGGGCGATTTGTTCTCGCCTTTTCGGAAGTTGAGCGGCCGGACCTCGAAGGTCGCATTCGCCTCCGTGAGCGTGATGTACGGCGCGAGCGCGCATGTGTTCGGCGCGTAATACAAAACGAGGTTCATGCGATGTCTCCAAGAGCGAATCGGCGAGTCCTAAGCTGACGAACGTCACGTAAGATGAAGAACGTTACGTTGTTGAAGTCTCCGGTTCAACGAACCGAGTTGGTGTCTTGTAGCCGGCCTTCTTGCGGGCCGCCGTGTAGCGTTTGTAGAGGTCCCGCTTGACCGGGTCACCATTGGCTTTGTGAATATAAGGGCAGACGTCGACGCAGATGTGGCAGTATTCCGCGCGCAGCCGCGAAAAGACATAGCATTTTTCGATGTCCGTCACCCAGCGGCGGATGCCTTCGGTCAGGATGAATTCGGTGCGCGGGATGGCGTCGGCGGGGCAGTTGTTGCTGCAGAGGTTGCAGTTGAGGCAGGTGTCCTGCACGCCGAATATGTTTGTTGCATCGACGGCCAGCGGCATGGTGGTGGTGACGATGCCGGGCCGGTGGCTTGCCCCGAAGATCGGGTGCACCAGGCTGCCGTGCTTGCCGAGTTCGCCGAGGCCCGCGGCGATCATGGCCGGGATGGCTTGCACATCGCAGGCCCCATTGTGGTGCGCTATTGCCGGGTAGCCGAGGGATCGAATGTAGGCCGCCAGGGCGGTCGAAGACTCGGCGCAGTTGAGATAGGCTTTGGTGGCTTCCTCCTCGGTGGCGCGCGGCCCTTTGAGGGCCTCGGCGTAGTCCTCCGCGAAGATCATGCAGATGACGGTGCTGTGCGGCAGGTCGAGGCCGTCGCGGATCATGATCGGCGTCAGTCGAGCGATACCGACATCGTCGGCCCCGATCACCTCGCGCGCATATCGCTTGAATCGCATCAGCCGCAAGGCCGGGATCGTCCACTTCTGACTGTGTTCGGATTGACGTCGCCGTCGCGCAGCTTTGCGAGGTCCGCCCAGCGGCGGCGTTGCGCCTGCTGCCCGGGCGGCCGGTGCTTGTAAAGCGGCAGCTCATCGAAGCCATGCGCTTTCATCACCTTGACCAGCAAGGGGTCCTTGTAGCCCTGTTCGCGGATTGCAGAGATGCCCTTCATCGATCCGGTCTCCCGCGAAAGCCCTCGTGGGCCTTCATCGATCGCGTGTTTCACGCTGCCGCTGCACTGCGTCCGGCCAGAATATCGGCAATACGGGGCCAACATTCTTTGCCCTTGTCGGCCATCAGCGTCAGGTATTTGGGATTGAACCAGCGTGCGAGGGCCTCTTGATAGCCGGGGCGCTCTCGAATGCGCCCGTACCAATCGGCCAGTCTCGGGCGGTTTGCCCACATCGCTGCCATCTGCAGATGGTCGAGCCGCGTCACGTAGGGAGCATACGCGATATCGGCGAGTGAGAAGGTGCCGCCGGCAAGCCACGGGCCCTTGTTCAAAGCCTGTTCCATGCGCGTGAGCAGGGCGTCAAAACGCAGGATCGCCTGCTGGAAATTCTGCGACTCGACGCCTTTATAGATGTTGTCGCGCACCCGCTCGCGCTTCACCGGATCGGGCACATTCATGATCAGCGCCTCGACTTCCGCGGCGCCTTTTTCCAGCTTCTGGTAGCGGAACGCGATCGCCGTGCTGAGCACGCCAGTATCGGCGTGCAAGCCTTCGTCGAGTTGCTTGGTCCACAGTCGCATGCGGGCGCGCTCGCCGGGATCGGCCGGTCGCAGGATCGGCGTCGGAAACGCATCGTCGAGATATTCATTGATCACGTTGGACTCGATGACCACGACGCCGTCATGGACCAGGGTCGGCACGACTGCATTGGGATTGAGCGTGAGGATACTCGGGCCGCTGCTGATCGCGCGCGCGCAGATCGAGATGGCGGTTCTCCCAGGCCAGTCCCTTTTCAGCCAACGTGAAGCGCACCTTCTGAGCGCAGGTCGACATGTCGTTGTGGTAGAGTTCGATCACGGACGTTGTCCTACTTGGGTGTGACCAGTGCGGTCGCGTCGTCATATCGTTGAGGGAGATGCTAGAGTTAACGAGGCGGACCCTTTCAGGGGCGCCCGCCTCGCCACGGTGGATTCGTTTCAAAGCA